>JAGBEO010000005.1 GCA_017936885.1 Lachnospiraceae bacterium
AATAACATAAAAGAAGACCGATCATCAGTCAGTCTTCTTTGTAAGAGAAAATCCATAGGGATTTATCAATATATAATTTTTGTTAACTTTGCACACATCTGAATAATCAGGTATGGATTTTCGGATTACAATTTAGGTATGAATGGTAAGATAAATTATAATTTTTCTACTCATTGCATCATCTTAATAAGGGCATACTTCCTGTGAGTTTATTTACCTTCTTTGTCTCTCCACAGATAGCAATACCAAAATATTGTAAATCACTTTCTAATGTGACCGCCATTTTGCCAATAAACTCTTCATAGGTTTTGCAGCTCTGTGCAAGATCTGAAAAATCTACTACGGTTAAATCCTGAAAGTCCGGCTGGTAGAGTTTTTCACGGATTTCCTTAATAATATCCGATGAGCCTTTTAAGATCGGCACCGGGAATTCAATAATGCCAAGATGTTCCTTTCCGCTTTGGTCTGTCACATCGGAACCGACAACTTCCGGCATTTCTTTTCCCAAAGTGATTCCCATAATAGCTGCGGTATTTGCAATAATGCCGAGTGGCAGATTTTCATCAATGACCATAACGCATTTTTCATTCTGTAAATCCATTTTCAATCCTCCATTTTCGATAGCAAAGATATGGCGTGCTTATTCATTTGAGTGTCCTTTTCCGCTGTATTCTGAAAGAAACAATCCTATCATTGCCAATAGTGTTCCGATAACAGAAAGAATTGTTATCGGCTCTTTCAAAATCAATACAGATGTTACAATCGTTATCACCGGAACCATGTAAATATAAATGCTTGTCTTAACAGCCCCTAACACCTTTACTGCAAAATTCCATGTGACAAAGCAAAGGGCAGAGGCACCAAGTCCCAAATAAACAATATTAAACAGATAGACCGGGTTAGCAAATCGGGCAAATCCCAACTCAAAGTCAAACAGAAACAATGCAGGTATCATAAATAAAATACCATAGAAGAATACCCTCCTTGTGGTGAGGATCGTATTGTATCCGTAACCGCTGATCTTCTTTGTAAGTACCGAATAGCAGGCCCAAACCAGTGCGGCAAGCATGGCTAACAAATCTCCCACAGGGTTTAATTCTAATTTAGAACCATTAAAACTTATAAGGAAAATGCCAATCATGGCTACCGCAAAACCGAGAAAGAAATTAGCCCGGAGCTTTTCTTCCTTCATAAATAAATGAGACAATATCGCCGTAAAAAACGGAGCAACTGAAATAATAACGCCTACATTAGAAGCCATTGTATAAGTCAGCGCAATATTTTCTAATAAGTAATATAAACAGATACCGCATAGCCCCGCCGCAGCAAAAGTGAGTTCCTGTCTGCCGGTCGTTCCTTTTAACCGGTGCGGATATACAGCCAATAAGGCAACCAACCCCATAATGAAGCGGAAAAACAGGATTTCTACAGGCTGGAAGTCTGCTAACAAAACTTTCGTTGCTATAAAGGTGGTTCCCCAAATGATAATCGTAAGCAGAGCCGACAAATGCCCCGTAGCGTTCTTATTCTCCATATGGCTTTCCCTCCTCACCTCTGTCTAAAAATATTTCCCGATAGACGCCGGGAGCCAAACCTATAAAGCGGTTAAAATAGTTGGTAAAATGGCTTTGGTCGGAAAACCCGGTTTGTAATGCCGCCTCAATGGGCGGCACGCCCTGTTCCAGCAGCTTTTTCGCTTTCCCTATGCGGATATTTTCTAAATAGCTATATGGAGTGACACCTTTTGATTTCGTAAAGGCTCGAAGCAAGGTTGACTTACTAAGACCTGCGTGACGGCAAATCCGGTCTAAAGTAATACGCTCTGCATAGTGCTCTTCCATAAAAGCACAAGCCTTTTCAATTTCTTCCCGGCATTCAGGGATACAACTCTCAAAGGGCTGGCTGTATTGCTGGGTAAGCGTTGATATAAGCAGAAGCAGACTTTCTTCCTTTTCAAACTCGCCGGAACCCTTCATTACTAATTCGTGTAACGGGCGCAGACAGCAAGTCACTTCTTCATCATAAATTACATTTTGTGAAAATCCGGGCAATTCCCGTTTTCCGGTAACTTCCTCAGCTAAATCCAGCATAACTTCCTTTGAAATATTAAGTCCTCTATAATCTAATGTCCCATCATCGCTTTGGACACAGGCGTGATTATCGCCGGGATTAAATAAGACAATATCGCCTTTCTTAATAAGATACTCCTGATTTTTACAGGAAAGACAGCGTTCCCCATCCTCAACAAATCCGATCACATAATATTCGTGGAAATGGTTTGGAAATGGCTGTACAATTCCTTCAAAACGGTAGGCTTCAACCCGAAGTTCCTCGTCATAAACTACCGTCCTTGTCTCTTTCTTCATGCGACTTTCCTCCTTGCTGTCCTTTATTGTAGCATTGGAATTTTTAGAAGGCTTGTAAAATATCTTCATTTTTCCCACAAAAAAAGAAGTTCACCAGTTACCCCGATGACCCCCTCTATGCTCAAAACCCTTTGCAAGCAGATAACACATCTTTCAACACAACAGCTTATTTATTCTCATCCGTCATATAGTCATAGAATTTTTTGAAAGACAGAAATCCAGCCAAATTATTGCTGTCATACTGCATCTGCATAAATTCTCTTACCATATTCATAAAATTCTTTTTCACAATAACACTGTCCTCATCATAGGTAATGTCACCGTTTAAACCGCCCGCAGCCGATATGAAGTCCCCAAAAGCATCAGATGTATATCCCTTCACATCACTATATGTAGCATAAGCGAGCATTTCCAGATAGCTGGCGTTTTCCGGATCAACATCATTGACTCTCACATTGGTATCTATATAGTCACCCGATTTGCCCCAATGCCTTACTCTATATTCGGGATCTGCATCATTATAATTATCTACTTTATAAACCGATGCGCTGGTGCCATCCGGAAACCCGACTGCCGTCAACGCCTTATCTCCATTCTCCCCCGAATAGTGTAATGTTATGTTAGAGTTCTGGGTACTGCTCACATTTCCCATTGCCGCATTCTGCCTGTTCCGCATCTGTGCCGCGCGGTTTATTCCGATATAATTACTCCCATAATTATAGTTTCCTATTCCACTTACACTCATTTTTCAAATCCTCCCTTGTCATCAATTATTCTTAATCCGGCAGCATCCTGTCACTCAGACCCGCCCCTGTTCTCTTATGATAAGTCCAAGCCCCCTTTCCCACTGTTACCTAAGACCGAAAGTTTTCCAGTTTACTTATGAATGCCTTATAAAATTCTTTTTCCTTCATAATCTGCTGCTGTACTTCTAGCCTTTTATGGCTGACTGGTTCCAGTGGATTCTCTAAATCATAGAGGGCTTTCTTCGCCGCATTCAATGCTGACTGCACAGTATTTCCCAAAATATCCTGTGGGTCAGCTTTACCATTATACCAATCAATTGCCCGCTGCACCGCCATCTGTGAAATATGACTTAACATTCCATTCTGCATCATCCCAAGCCCATTGGTTCCCGTTTCCTTTGCTGCTTCCATCCATGCCTGTTTTACATTCTCCGGCGCATTCGGTCCGACTGACTCAAAGGCTTTTTCATCATAATCAATTTTATCTTTTACCGCTTCTGCTGCCTGATCTGCAAAACTCTTTGAAGTCGTGTTTCTTTCCGTTTTCCTTGTTTCATATCCTGCCGGATAGCCTGTTGCTCCAATTCTACTAATAGCCATTTTTATATTCCTCCGAAATTATTATATTGTCCATCTTTAACAGAAACACGAATAGAACGGCTCAAAAGTTTCATATGTTTACAAAAATATCGGCAAATTCCGACCCTTTTTCTCCAAATATATCCACTGTGCTTTACAGAATGAATTGCCTCAAAAGTAAAAAAGGAGCATATCAATTAGTGCGTAGCTCCATCATTTTAATATAGAAAACAGCCAAAAACCATTTTCTCCCTTCAATCTATTTGTATCATTTTTTCAAAATCAAACACCAATATTCTCATACATATTTTTCGAATATATCAAACTATTTCTTTGAAAGGATGCAAAGCTGTAAAAGCTTCGCATCCCCCCAAATACAATTATTTTTCTTTTACTGAATTCTGTAAGCTTTTATGTTCTATATCTTTCTATTTCCTATATTTCGTAACGAAGTTTAAAAAGTTAATTATTCCAGCAGTATCGAAAACTACTTTCGTTGGAAACGCTTTATCTTTATACAAAAAGACTATCTAAATATCATTGTCTGGCAATAATTATTTTTTTCATAAAATCATTATATTGTGACCAATATTCTTCTCTTTGGCTATCCACATAAAGCAAATCAGACAAACGGGGATACCTGTTTGCCCCCCTTGGAGATGATGACGTATCCATTTTTTCAGACCATCCATTCCCACCAACCATTAACATCCTGTCTCTCTGCTTATAAAAAAAGGTAAAACCTTTAGGCGGTACTGCATCAAGCTCTGGAAGTCTTGCATAACCGCAAACATTATGCGCTGAGAAATTCCATTTGCTGTTAAAAGAGGGGTAGCCTGTTAGATAATTTGGATTTTTGTCAAACCCAGACTCTCTTTTTTCAATATCTATCTCAACACCATATTTTGCTGCATACTCTTCTGTAATCTCCTTTAAGAACTCATGAATTTCTTCTGCCTGATAATAGTAGTCTGCATCATAATATATGGCCTTGTTTGTATCAACGCCTTCTTTTTCTGCAATATCCTTTCCCTCGTCAAAACAGCCCTTGACAGCCCGCTCATAACTGATGTTCAAAAAACTTTCATATAAATTTAGAATCTTACTTTCATTCCTTGCTTGCATTGAATGTGCGTATTCCAGGAAAAACCCTTTTATCTCATCCTCACTAATCCTTCCAGTATAAAATCCATCCATAACAAAAGCCATTTCTTTCTCTATGGCCTGACTAGGGGTATCAATTACAGCAAATTTCGTGTATTGCGGATAAGTGACTTCCTGAACACCTGCTTTTTCAAACAAGTCTCGCGTATGGGCAAACATTTCGTCTGTAATCTCCATGGTACAGCGCTTGCCACGGATATACTCCGACAAATTCATGTCCTTCGCCTCATCCATACTATAACAAGCTGCCCCCGATCCAATTGATGTTACTATCATTTTATACTCCTTTCTATTGTATGGCTGGTAATTGCCTTTATAACACAACTACCAGCATAAAGTTATAGGTTATATAAGTACTTCCAGTTGAAGATGTCTTGTAACTCGTTGCTCCGGGTGCCATGAGTCTCCATCTGTCAAGTTTTGACAAAGATACGCCACTCAGGTACGCTTCGTTCATAACAGCCGTATCAGGTATGCTGCTAGAACTTGCACTCAACGATGCTGCGGACTACGGTGTAAAGATTATATCTGTATATCCAATGTGCTGCCCGAAGACGGTTTTTTCACAAAGGTATTACCGCTTTTCATAAGTGTGCTTTCTACGGACTCCCTTATAACGTTGTCCAGTATTCCGGGATCAAACGGCTGTCCCGGCTCCCATTTCGAATTAGCTGCCTTTACCGCCGCATACATCGCCGAACGGTATTTCCCCTCATACTGCTGCAAAGTCCATGTCCCTTTTGCACGGTCTTCTTTCTTTACGCTTAACTGGTACTCCCTGAATATCTTAGATCTTTTTGTGATATCGCCATTGGAAATACCATTCTCCTGAATGAACTCCCTTTTCACATTGTCGAACATCTTCTGCCGTGCATCATCAGAAACATCTATCAACTGCTGCCATGTTGAGCGGTCTACTTCACCATCCCTTCCATGATACATTCCGGGAACTACAACTCCTCCCGGCCCAACAAAATCCCCGTCAGAATTAAAGTTGCTCATTACATTTCTCATATGTGCTTCCCGCCCGCCAAGCAGTTCATACAGCATTTTCTGCTCAGGCGTCATCATAGCCTCTTCTGCAATAACGTCTGCTAAGTATTCATCCGCTGCCGCCTTGTACTGTTTACTGTTTGTGTCGATGCTTTTGTAAGAATAATTATTACCTGCACCAAATCCACTAATGTTCATTGACATACCATCATCCTCCTTGATAAAAATATTTCAATGGCGGCTCCTCTGTCATTCAGAGCCGCCATGCCCCCTTATGGTAAGTCCGGGCATAATGCCCTTATTCAGCCAAACACCGAACCGCTACCCGCAGCAGTTCCCGTCATAATATTTGCCTCATAAACATTGGAAGCCATCGCCATCTGTCTCTTACTGCTCCATGTCTTTGTCAGCCTACTCTTCTCCAATTCCTGCTTTGTAATCTTTTCCTCCAACGCCTCCTGCTGAAATTCTTTCATCCGTGCCCGCTTTTCCAGATATTCTTCCAGCAGTTCCTTCTGCCTTTCCTTTTTCTGGCGCACTGCATCATTCCCGCCTTTTGCGGAAGAACCCCCGGTATAACCGACATTCTCCTTCATGCCCTGCGTATAACCGTAACATTTCTCCCATGTGTCGTCTATATGCATATATGCAATTTGGGGAATGTTATTTCCGAAATTGACAGCCTTATTTTGTGCCAGTGCATCAAGAATCTTTTTTTCATATTCCGGGTCTGCCTGCATTCTCTTATAGGCTGCGTCCGTTATATCAATTACATCATTCATATTCCTCTGAGAAGGATGGGTATACAGACTGTTCATCTTTTCATTGAAATATTTCTTATATTCCTCCAAAGTCATATCTTCTGGGGAAACAGAACTTTTCTCTGCGATCTTGCTTGCAAAGCCATCTGCTTTTTCTGTACTGTTTATGTCTTTTGTGCTTTTCGTTGTTGCTACATTGTTCTGATAAAATTTAAGTCCTACTCCACTAATAGCCATTTTTTTATCCTCCATTTTTTATTTGATTGATAATGTAAAATCATTTTCTCTAATTCAATCTACTTTGCTTTCATCTCCCCCCTGCTGTAGCATGACTGTCACATGGAAAACATCCCCCTTCACTTTTATTTTTACCCCTCCCAAATACCGTTGTGCCATATCCCGCACATTTTCAAGCCCTATCCCATGCTCAGTGACAATGTCTGGCAAAACATTCTGTTTGGTTGTAATTGGGAGCGAACCACCCTCCTGCACAGGCACATTCCCGTCAAAGCTGTTTTCCACTTCAAGCAACAGAAACTGTTTCTTCCGCTTTAAGGAAAGGCGTATAAATGCTTTCCCCGGTTCCAGTTTTTCGCAGGCTTCTATGGCGTTATCCAGAAGGTTGTTCAGAATGATCCCTAAATCGAACACGGGGATTTCTCCACCGTACCGAAAATCTGCATCAAATCGGATTCCTGCTTTTTCTGCCCTGCGCCATTTATCATTGATGATGACATCTGTTACCGCATTACCCGTCACATACTTATATTCCAATGCCTGCATGGTCTCATCCATTCTCTGAACATACTCCTCTATCTCCCCATACTGCCCGGTCTCCGCCAGCCCTTTGATATTTGCCATATGGTTCTTCATCTCATGCCTTACCTTGCGGATACTGCCATAAAAGTTCTCTGCCTCTTCCAGCCGTTTCTTCATGGCTTTGACCTGCTGTTCTTCTACAAAATGCTTTTGTCTTTCAGCAAGCAGAGTACGGTATCTCTGCCAGAAATAGATTAGTGCGGCCTCCCCCATAAATATAAGAACTGCAATCAGCGGCATCTTCCATAACAAATCTGGCTTTTCATCAAACAGAATGAAAAAACTGTCGTCTATCTTTACAGTACTCAGCTCAATGATAATTTTTGTAGTCATGCTCCCCACAAAGTTAAGTACAGAAAGCAGGATAACGTCCTGCCATGCCATTACAGTTTCCCCTTTTATAAGCCTGTGAAAAATAACGGTCATTGTCACAAATAATGCGGTATAAAAGAAATCGAATGCAGTCTGCCCAACTGCCATACAGTGGTACACCTGCTGCATGTAGTTTTCCTGTAATGCATCAAGTTCTTTCATCATCGCGTTTGTTACTTCCATATAGATACTGTTTGCAATCAGAAAACTCAGGCTATGGAGATTATAAAATACAAGCATTACAAAAACCGCTTTGCCAATCTGTTTTTTATAATGTACTGCACCATATCCCAATACAGCAAAAGCCGATACAACATACCTTACCCAAGCGGCACATGGCAGGAACCCTATCCCTACATTTACAAAAATAATCAGGACTGCAGCAATGCCATCCTTTTTTCCTTTTCTCACGCTGAAAACTGCCGTCCATAAAACAAGAAACATTATGGCTTGTATGGCAATCTTCCATATATCTAATATGTTGTTAATCATTTCAAATTGTGACTGGCTCATAGGCTTTCCTCCGAAATGTAATCCATGTATGCCTGCACAAAGCCGTCATACTTATACCTTGAAAGCAGCAACTTATCCCCGTTCGCCATCCTTACCTCCGTCCTGTCATACCCCTCCACATGGAAAAGGTTGATAAGGTATCCCCGGTGGATGCGGTAAAACAGCCCCACCAGTTTCTCCTCCAAATCCCCGATTTTCGCATAAAATTCTATATTTCCGCTTTTCAGGTACAGGACGATATTGTGGTTCCGACTTTCCATATAATAAATGTCATTCAGCGGTATAGCTTTTCCCTCTCCTGCATATTGGATCACAAGTTTTTTCTTCCTTTGCTCCGCCTCGGATAAAATCTGCCCCACCGCCCGCTCAAACACCTCTGCAAATTTCTGTTCGTCCACGGGCTTTACTAGATACTGGAACGCCCCTACATCAAATGCATCATAGACATACTTTTCATATCCTGTAACAAAAATGATGATGGGCTGCTTCTGTGTC
This sequence comes from Lachnospiraceae bacterium, assembly GCA_017936885.1. GTDB lineage: Bacteria > Bacillota > Clostridia > Lachnospirales > Lachnospiraceae > UBA3282. Next base: position 8,809 of record JAGBEO010000005.1, read on the forward strand.
TCCATACCCCGGATATGCCTTGCCAGCCCCATGCCATCTAGACCTGTGCCGAAGCCGTCCATCTCTATATCCAAAAATACAAGATCATGCTCTCTGCCATCTGACAGATACGCATCGGCAGAGGCATATTCCGTGATACTGCATTCCCTTCCCTGCTTTTTGATAAGTGAGACAAGATAAGACCTTATATTTTTTTCATCATCACACACCGCAATTTTTACCGTATCTGCCACCTCCAGTCTTCAACTAACTTATCGGAAAAAGAAGGGTGATTTCTAACGTCTACTTCGTGAATGGTTAATCTGACTACGTGAATCGCAGATTTTGCTATTTTTGATAATATAATCTGCCTATTCCGCCACTCGCATACTGCCTCTAAGCTCCCAACTTTCCAAGTAATTTCCGTTATCAAACCGCCTGGCCTGCCTGCGGAAATGGCAGACCGCCGCATATTTAGATAAATACACATTACAATCAAAAAGAGCCATCAGCCAGCTCTTTTCCTTCTGCTATCAATATTCCATTCTTCTGTATACTATCACGAAAACTGCTTATACAATCACGAAAACCCCTATACAAACCCGAAAACTCATCGGCAGTTTCCGTGTTTGTATAAGGGTTTTGCGTGATGATACGGAGTTTTGCCTGCTAGTATCGGGGGTTCCGTGATAGTATTCGGCTTTTGCCTACGAGTATAAACTATCAGGCAAAAGAACCCCTGAACAACCGTTCGCACTCACACTAATGCAAAAATGCCCTCAAAAGCACACAGAAATAATGTAAATTTTAAATCTATGTAGTGCAAAAAGTGGCGGATTTACGGGCTTTCTAGGCTTTCCGTGTCCGTATCTGCCGGGAAAGGAGACACCGTTGGGTGCTAAAAATATTATTCCAGTTTATATCAAATGACATCACACTACTTCTTTCCATCTTTAAGTTGTTCCAGTATATCTTTTAATTTCTGTGGTATCGGCAAACCTAGTATTGCTACATTTTCCAAAATTGTAATCCCTTCATTAGAAAGGTAAAAGAAAATGACTGCTGTGCGAATTATACTTCCATTCTGAATAATCAGTACATCGATCACATTTCCGACCATCACTAAAAACATGATAGATACTTTCTTTGCTATCCCACAAAAACCAATCTCACTGGATATTTTTTTATCCAAAATCGCAACCAGTATTTGAGTCAAATACTCCACTACCATAAATAAAACCAAAGCAGAAAGCAAACCATCCCATTCTCCAAGTACTACTCCAATTATGCTCTGTACCATTATAAAAAATATTCTCATTCTCGTATCCTCACTTTTCCTTATTATTTTTGCTGTACTTTTATCATGATGAATCGGTTCCTCTTGATGATATTATGGTACCAAGTTTCCCTGCCTTAGTCGTTACCGTTTGAGACAACTTTCAAGATATAGGGTTGCTTGATTAAGCAACCCTATATAAGTCCTATATACTGCTCATGATGATAATAGAATCATTGAAATTCTAAAAAATTGATATATAAAAACCACCATGCTACCGTAAGCAGTCATGATGGCCTATATTGCCTCAGAAAGATCTTCCTGATAGCCCCTATACATCGCTATTACGCTTCTTATAAAACTCTGCCGTGTCGACGGACTCATTTTGGTAAGGTTAATATTCAACGCCTGCATCCAATCCATGTCAGACTCGCTGACTACTTTCTCAAGCGACGGGGCTGCCTTCTCTTTCAGAAGATCTGCTACATCAACACCCAAAGCATCCGCTATTCGCATCAACGTCTCTAACGATGGCCTCTGTGTTCCATTCTCGTAACGGGAGATTGCGGATTTGTCGCTTCCAGCACGATTAGCCAATTCTGTCTGAGAAATACCTGTCGCATTTCTAACCATGCGGATATTGCTCCCGATTGCTCTATACTTTTCGCTGTAATCGTTTGCAAAACTGTCCATCCGCTTTCTCGCTCCTTTCTTTCGTATTTCCTATCCGTTGCCTACACAAATGTAAACGCTTGTAATCATTTTATAACTCCTCTTAATCTACATTTCTCACCTACTAATACCCTATCATAAAAACGCTCAACGCGGTTTTCATCATGCTATCCAATTTATTCTGGCGATATCCAATTTGTTCTGACTATATACGACTCCTTCACCTTATTAATTAGTATGTCTTGTGAACGTTTTGAATACTTTTTGAAATCAACAGAATATTCTGTTGATTTCAACAAATTATTTACAATTGTATTTCAATGATGTATAGTAGATTGTGTATGAGTTTACATATATTGGCTCTTGTTGATTGATTTATATAGAAAGGTGGTGGTTACATTGTCGCAGAATGCACTAAATTTCGCGCTCAACCTCGCGACTCTATTTCAATGTGCCATCATACCACTCAAATCCAAGAATCAAACAGAGACTGTGAACGCCCTGTTAATCAAACCAGGTGCAACGAGTATCTCAACTTCTTCCAGTTCTAACTATGCAACCGGAAAGCGCATTGTTCCCGATGACTATCGCAGTGCTCTTATTACTCTCTCAAATGAGGCACTCATCGAACGCCTTACCTATATTGGCATCTTTGAATACGATAGGATGTGTAATGCTCTCCGACATCTTGTGGAATGTGCTAGGATTCCCTCGAGCCAACGAGAACGCTTGATTAAAGCCTATGAGAATTCTGAACAGATAGAATTTATTAAAAGTATTATCCGGGTTGCTGCCGACTGTAAAGAAGTCGAGCAATTGAACAGCACTGATATTGAACACCTTGCAACATTTGCCGACATGGAATCCACAGCAAAATTGACGGGTAACAAGCTTACAACAGATGCTGAAATAGAGGCAACCACAAGCAATGCCGACAGATATCCCCTAGCTGCAAAAGGATCCAAGGATAAATACGACCACAATTGGATTAAGGAGTATACCTCTCAAAATACAGATATAGAAGAACTTAGGAACCGGGATTTCTTCGGTTCTACTGTTGTTTCAAGCCAGCAAGTTCTAAATATGCCCTATGACTTTCCAAAACTTCTTTGCTTTCTAACACCTATGGTTAAAGGCAATCCGATAGATGAATTTACAGTTGAGGAATTTATGGAATGCATGAGCATCAGTGTTATTAACAGTAAAGTCACCAATGGAAGCATAGAATGTATAAAGCTTACCGGTCAGGCACAAGGTGTGATTAAGTTCATCTCAAGACTCAATCTGTCAGAAGTATCTGATGTTGCCTTTCTTATGGCCGGAAAAGTCACTAATCGGGATGCCAAGAACATAGAAAATGCCATCCGCACCGCATCCAACAAGAATGTGAACTGCATTCATGCCATGTGGTACGATGAAGAAATACCTGAACTTGAGGTGACACTCATAACACATGTATGCCCAGAGGCTGCCAAGCAACAATCCACCTATGAGATTGATGCGGATGGGGTAAAAATACCGATACAAGATAAGGAATAAAGATTATTTTTCTGGATATAGCAATTTCAATTCAGAGTATTAAAAATAGAAGAACTGAAACCAGCGTACTATAAAGTTTCTGAAGCTAAAAAGATCATGAGAACCACAGGAACGATTATAAAACAAACGGGATGATTTTAAAAAGAATATCCAAATATCTTTATTGAATATTTTTTCACTTGATAGCTTTCTTGTTCAAAAATAAGATACAACATCACTAAAAGGAATTTGGAAAAGAACGGAAATCTACACTATACCAATTACTTCATATATATAATTACAAATTTCGCAAATCTTTCAGCAAAACCTTAAACAATCTGGCAAAACCCATACAATTTGGCAAAAGTCGGAGGTTTCGCCAAATTGTATTCTCCAATCCCCAATCGCAATACTATCAGCCCTATCCCCAAACCACAATAAAAGAGGTTCACCAGTCAGTCTGATGAACCCCTCTATACTTAAAATCCCTTGATTTTAAGCCATTTCTTTATTCTTTTACCCAGTCTGCCATACAGCCCCCGCTACGCTTTGCTCCGTGTCGTTCACGGACTCCACCTTATATGTCCAAACAAAAGGAGCCTTAATAGCAATCCCTAAAAGAATTACGTCAATCTCTGATAGATCATTTGAACTGGAACCTGCTCATTTCTCACTCTCTTATGGTCATCTCATAATTTCCCGATATTCCATACCCGATTGTATTTTCTTCCGCCATCTGATAGTTCAATACTTCCACATTGATCTGATTCGGAAGAAAGATAATATGGAGCGTTCCCGTTCCGCCCCAGCCGTCATCTGTAAATTCAAAAAACAGTTCACCATTTTGAATCGTTCCGACAATATCATCCACCGACGCAATCCTTTCCGTTGTTTCCTGCTCCGTGAAAAGATTCCCATAAAATTCATTGCCATTGCTGATACTGCATATCAGTTCCTTTCCGCTTTCCGGCATAGGATTCTCATATGCCGCAACATATCCGGGTCCTACCGTCCATTTCCCCGTATAACTTTCATAATTTGTAAGCGGCTCATTTCCATTTGTCAGTTGAAGCAGCCTTTTGATATCTTTCGCCAGCACATTGCTTTCCCACGGAAGATAGTCATTTATTTTATCGCTGAGTTCTTCGTTATAAGTAAAATAATCTCCGTAGTCCTCATAGATCCGTACTATCGTATGAGGAATCGCACCTTGCGGTCCGGCACCCGTCATATACTCCGCTCCTATGACTACGTCCTCTTTTCCATCCGCATTTGTATCCGTAAACATGACAAACTTCACATTCCAATACAAACCATAACCACTGGTATGATCCTCACTGATATACGGAAACTGATACAGGATTTCTTCATCTTTTAATAGATAGAAAGTTACATCTTCTTGCATATCTCTTTCCGAGGGAGCAGGTTCATATGACACAAACCTCACTTCTCCCCAGTCATTTAATTCTACTTGAAAAGACTGTTCCTCTATAATTCTATCTGCATCCAATTTATTCTGTAGCTGATTACCGGACTCCTCACCTAATAACTGCTCCGCATCTTCTGATTGCTCTAATTGTTTCGGCTCCTCCGATTGATCCGGCGATATCTCGTCCGATAAGCCTCCCTCTTCTATATTCTGCTGTGATTGCAAAGCGGTATCCACCTCTTCCGGCTCCGTTTGTTTCTGTATACCCTGCCCTTCACATCCCACAAGCAACATGAGTGCCGCCAAAATTCCCAATATGGCTATAGCTCTCTTTTTCTTCCTATCATACATTTTTATTTCTCTCGATCCTTTCTTTTCCCGCTGCCGTTTCATCTATATACATACCCTGCCCTCTTGCTACTCGCGCATGTAATACTTTTTCGTAATATGTAATCAAATCACTTTTTGCTGTAAGTGCCACAAAACCGTCTATCAGCAACGAAATCCGTCCTTGTACCGTGTCATCATTCATTAATAATAATTCATAAATATTGTATCCATTCTCCTTTTTTAATTATAATATGAATCACTGAATATAACTACCAAAACCTATTTTGTCTACTCCTTTTTCCGCTTGATAATCCTCAAAAACAGAGGTAATATACGACACCATGTCAGGAGGGATTACATGGACAGTAACTCAATTTTGTACCAGTTAATGGACATTCGGATGAATGGCATCATGAATGAGATTACAAACAGAGATGAGGAATATCAGAAGATAAACCAAAAATCCGATGTATTCTCTGACAGGCTGGATGCGTTGTACTTTCATAAATGTTAAAATGAGTACAGCCTCATGCAAGCATGAACCGTACTCATTATTAACATTTACTCAATCTACTCATCTCATTTATTCTGAATTGCCGCCTGTATAGCAGTGGTCATGATGTGAGCAATTGTCACACAAGCGCCACTACTCTTTTTTTAAAGTCATCCATTGTGTCTATCATTTCGTATGGCTCATATTCTCCATATGCAGAAGGTCTGCTGATCGTAACCAACTGTACTCCCTTGTCAGCAACCTTTTTATTTAACTCCTCAACAGTTGCACTTAACCCTTTTCCATGTTTTGTCTTTACTGCAATACAGCCTTGTTTCTCAAATTCCTTTGCAATCAGATAACACATCTTTTAACACCTCTCTGAACATAACTTCATTCAAAATATTTCCCTCTTCATATTGTCTCCGTAATTCCAAACCAATCTGACAAGAATACTTTTTCTTATATAGATACTTGTGAAGCCAGTTATTGATCTGCCTATCATAATAAGTATTCATCTGCACTTCTATCGGATAATGCTGATGGTCTAGTTGATAATAAAGGTGTACCCCTCTATATCCATCATCATTTGCCTTTCCTCTTGACAAATCTACAATTCTGATTTTATCTATATCCTCATTTTCTAATATTTCCTCATAACTATCACACAACATGCGAAATCCCAGCACATCATTAAAAGTTTTCTCTGCTCTCATATCCGGATAGAATTTATCATATTTCCGCTGGCAGGAATCTTCACTTTTAATATGATAATCAATAGCCAAATCATCCAGTTCCTCGGAATCATTGTAGAAAGCAATCATTCTATTAATATCTACAAATACCAATTTTTTATCAAAATGCCTTAAACTATGAACAAGACTTTTGTCCAAACATGTGCGATATGATAATTTTTCTAAAACATCATAGCTTAATCCAGCTTTCAACAATTCATTATACATGCTGCTTCCTATTTTCCAGTTTATTTTTAAAATATTGGATTTAATAACTTGAAATGAATTTGTGTGTATACCTTAGTTATATCTAAACTGTTCGCCAAAACAGTATATGCATATATTAGCAAAAAAATTATTTTGCTTCAACTTTTACTTAACAGATTATAATATTTCTTTTAGACATTACTGTAATTCCCAAATCTTAATTTTCATCTTCAAAAAAATCAGTATCGATTCTCTTGATCTTATACTCATATTCAATAGTCGTTCCAAGTCCATATTCAATCATTAATTCCGTAAGTTTAGATCCATCAACTAAAATAATACGCTGTTTATTAGCATATTCAATTGCTTCCTTCGAAAATTTAGCAGTAGTGATAAACAAGCCTCTACTATCTTTTGGTCCTGCAATAGCACCACAAAACTTCTGAATTTCCGGTCTGCCAATTGTACTACTCACATCCCATTTCTTTGCCTGAATATATATTACATCAAACCCAAGTTTGCCTTAGATCAGCAGGTGGCTCATCAGTGTCTCCCGGAACACAAAGGAAGTCATCTCCGGGTTCGGCTCGTCATGGAGTAAATAGTATAATGGATGGTCATACACACGCTCCTTCCCTGTTTCTGTATAGCGGTACACATGGATGGGAGCGATGCCACAGCCTCCGCCAGTATCCGCACACAGGAATAGACCGCTGTGGTCTGCATGGCGGTACGCTCATTTACATTTTTTCCGCTGGTGCTTCTCCCAAAGAAAAAGGAATAAGCCTGACCGCCGTAGCTGTCCTTTGGCTTATCCCTTACACCCCTTGTGCCAAATATTTTTTTGATTTCCATTTATTACTCCTCCTAAAAATCAGCATAAAAAAAGCACTTCCGAAAAAGTGCCCTGTTTTCTATACTCTCATATTTCATATAAACCAGCCTCATGCAAATCTGTGGTAGCGTCTAACATAATCTCTGTTGCTTTTCTCTCTATTAATTCTAACAAATTGCCCTTTGTGGAAAATAGATTCTCTAATTCTTTTCCACAAATTGAAATAATAATAATTTTATTTATTAAATAATATTTAACTGCCAATTGCTTAAATGTACTTGGTCCTTTCTCCTTAGAAATAATAATTCCAAACCTTATACACTTTTCTTTTGCATCTGCATTAGTTACTGATATAATGCTATGTAACTTTGATAAATACCCGCCACTCGGAGTATCATTTTCATTTTTACATTCAATAAAAAATCTCGAACCAAGAGTATTTAAAACTCCATAATTAATGCACATTTTATTCCGAACACAGCAATCAATCTGATTTGTAGATGTTCGTATGCCCGCCGCATTAAATACGGAACACATATTAAATAGTTCTATTACTAAATTTTCCAGTGTATCACCAATTTTTTTAGTGGTTCCTTTCCTGCTTTTTACCTTTGCATACTTATCAGATAAATGTTGATATTGCTCATCGGTTAATTGAAACAGATATTCATTAACTCCACCTGCTAGGAAAACGCTCTCCAAAGAGTCTTCTTGGACAACAGTCCTAGCCGGTAATTTAGTTTCAACCTGCTGCCCATTTATAAAAACCCTATTATCTGTCAAGCTATACAGAACTTCAACATCCTTGGTGGTTACTTCAATTTCCTCATTGCACCCATAGCATTCAAATGCTTCATCTGGAATTTCAGATAGAGATTCAACCCTTTTTATGAGCATATTGCATTCTGGGCATCTTATTGCATAGGAAACCCTCAGTAACCCTTCCTTCATACATTTTGTTAAAACTTTGCTTGAAATATTAGGTGCCACTCCTATTGCTTTTGCAACTTTAGACACAGTAATATTTTCACAAGCACTACCGATAAGACTAGCAAAATACTTATCCAATTTTTCAATCTTATCTTCACTCAGCAATTCCTGTAGTACCGATAAACGAGAACAATACATGTATGATATCCTCCTCCATTGTGTACTCCGTAAATTTTAATGTACAGAAATCCTTGTAAATAACAATTTTTACTTTGAATTGTCTGGTACAATATAACGTATTGATTCTATTAAACATAAAGGATACACCATCACATGACTGGCTTTTCTGCAACATTTTCTTATTATCAAAAAAAATAGCCTTGGACTGCAATGGTGTTTCCAGAGCTGCCGTTTGTTCGACTTTAGAATCTTCTTCATCAGTCGCATTCAATCTAAGAGGATACGCATCTCGGTCTCTCGTAAATATCTTTTTATCAGGATAACTTATAGAAAAATACTTCTCTACCATATTAAGCACATTAGATTCCACATCATCTTTATATCCATCTGGCAGATTACATATATCTTTCATTAATGAATCAACCATCTTAGCAATTTCGGCTGTTTTATCATTCATTAAATTTACAATTTCTTTGGGCGTTTTTGTATATTTTTCTAACATCAAATACAATTGATTTCTAAAATGTTCACTGGATTTAAAATCTGATGCCGTATCTATAGAAAATAACTTGCATATATGCTTTATCGCATCACCCATTTGCTTTTCTGAGGAAGTAGGTGTTGCTGCTTCCAAAACAAAATTATCCATATATTTATACAAACCAGACTTTGACTTTGCTCGTGCAACAATAAGGGATTTATCTAAAAACAATTCAACAAAAATAGGATAGGGGGTTTGAGCACTACCTTTCTTTTTGTCAAATGTACTTAGTAATTTACCTAAGTACATTTTAATTCACCTTCCCTGTGCACTTTCTGGTACAATCTCATATCTATAAAGACGTAAATTTTCGGTATAATTTCCACCACATAGATGACAATTATTATTATCCACCAAAGCCGGATTTAATATACCTTCCACATATTCATCATTTTCCAGTAAGTCTACCTGCAAAGTATCATCCAAATATTTTATTTGTACATCTTTTATTCCCTCAACCAGTACCTGATCTAACCAATCAAGAACTTCTTCTTGTTTTTCTCCGGATTGATTTGCATATTTTTCTATATCCTCAATTAACTGCGGTCTATCAACCGTAGTTTTCAGATCCTCTTTTCCTTTTTCCTTTGCAAATCGTCTTAAAGCCGGTATGGTAATATAACTCTCATCTTCATTAGCAAATGTATGCGGAATAGAAAACATATAGAAATCTCCTTCAAAGTTTTTCTAAATTATAACATATTTTTCCATTTCCGCATATACATTCTTTTCAATTAAACGACAAATATACCTCTCTCATCATACACGCTTCCCGTGCTGCCACCGTTCCTAATCGTCCGGTCAAGCCCCATAATCGTAGCAACAGCGCCGTCAATCTTCTCCGTGGATTTCTCCTTGTCCGGCTTGATGTTCCCTGCCGGGTCCGTGCGGACAAAAATGTTATCCATCATCCACCTAAGAACCGGATGCCCTCCATGGGCGATGTTCTTCTCCAGTACCAGCTCCATCAGCCGCTTGGAGGGCGGCGACATATCCTTAAAGCCCTGACCGAAGGGAACCACCGTAAAGCCAAGCCCCTCCAGGTTCTGCACCATCTGCACTGCGCCCCACCTGTCGAAAGCGATCTCCTTGATATGAAATTTCTTTCCCAAGTCGTCAATGAAATTTTCAATAAATCCATAATGGATGACATTGCCCTCGGTGGTCTGCAAAAAGCCCTGCTTTGCCCACACATCATAAGGCACATGGTCACGGCGCACCCTCTGGCGCATATTATCCTCTGGTATCCAGAAATATGGCAGGAGGATGTATTTCTCCGTATCATTCCGGGGAGGGAATACCAGGAGAAAGGCGGTGATGTCAATGGAACTGGAAAGGTCAAGCCCGCCGTAGCACTCCCGTCCGAGCAGCTCCCTCTCGTCAACCGTAAAGGCGCAGGCATCCCATTTCTCCATCTGCACCACCGGGTGAACTGCTTCACCCACTGGTTCAGGCGTAACTGCCGGAAGATATTTTTCTCCGCCGGGTTGTCCTTTGCGCTCAGGTAAGCATTCCGCACTTTCTCAATGTCGATGGTATGCCCAAGGGAAGGGTTCGCTTTTCTCCATACTTTCTCCTCAGACCAGTCCGCATCATCGGATGCACCGTAGATCACCGGATAGAATGTCGGGTCTATCTTCCTCCCCTGCAGGATGTCCTCCGCCTTCTGGTGCTGTTCAAAACACACGGAATGGCGGTCTGTGCCTGCTGTGGTGATCAGAAAGAATAATGGCTGCGTCCTTGCATCGCCGGAACCTTTGGTCATGACATCAAACAGCTCCCGGTTCGGCTGGCTGTGTAGCTCGTCAAAAATAACAGCGTGGACGTTAAGGCCATGCTTGGTATAGGCTTCTGCGGAAAGCACCTGATAGAAGCTGTTCGTTGGCTTATAGACCAGCCGCTTTACCGACATGACGGGCTTAATCCGTTTCTTTAATGCGGGGCACTGCTCCACCATATCCACCGCCACATCAAAGACGATGGATGCCTGCTGGCGGTCAGAGGCACAACCATAAACCTCTGCGCCCCACTCATTATCTCCGCAGGTCATGTAAAGCGCCACGCCCGCTGCAAGCTCTGACTTCCCGTTTTTCTTTGTTATCTCCACATAGGCTGTATTTCAGCAGCACTAACCGAAACAACATTAGTAATCAATAATACTCCAAGTGACATTACACTTAACAACTTTTTAAACTTTTTCATATTCGGATTTTCTTAATATTTCTTCCATAGATTTCACATATTCATCAAATGTCATAACCACAGAAGATTCCACAAAACTATAAAGAGAATTTACTGCATTTGGAAAAGCATTTGCTAACGCCTCTCGTAAAGTTGGCCCATTCTTCTCTGCCGCTTTAATTCTATCATCAATTTCTTTTTGTATTTCTTCTGCTGTTTTAACTGTTGCAAAACTGCAAGAACCTTTCACTCCATTTCGTTCCATTGTATTTTGTCCCATAATACTGCGATCAAAATACACCGGCACAGATGTGTAGTCATTAAGACTTTGCTGCCACTTGTCCATAGAAAGGTAAGCGTCCCAATTTCCGGAACTTTTATATTCCTCCATAACATCCTTTATCGCCGTACTGTAGTCTGCCTTATCTAAATAATTTTTCACTCCTGTCTTTTCAAACAGGATATCTGATCTCTGTTTATCTCCTAAAGATGTATTTCCCATTTCCTGATTAAGCATCATAAGTTCAGCATAGTTACAATTTCTTGGATCTATAATCCATGCATGGTGCTTCCTTTCAAATTCTTCTCCCTCTGCGGTCTTGCCCTTTAATATGTAAATTGGCGTATCATCCGAATAAATGTCTGAACGATGTATCTCAACGCTCTCCCCTGTCTTTGGATTTGAAAAAGACATCAATGGTTCATTCACTTTACTTCCTCTGTTTATATCTTCTATTTGATTATTAAAATTCTTACCTAAAACTCTCTTTTTACCCGTCATATAATTCGAGTTAATTCCAGTATTATTATCAATACCACTTACTGACATAATGTTTCCCTCCGAAATAATTATACTTAAGTGTACCAGGATTTTTGTCGTTATCGACAAAAATGCTTGATACTGCTTATTTGAATAGCGGCCCCTCTGTCGTTCAGAGCCGCCCCTGCTCCCCTTGATAAGTCCGAGCATTTTATTGCTACATAAATTGCACAAACACGTTTCCTAACTTCCTTTGTCACCAACACCTCCCTTCACTAATAACACGAGACAGCCTTCAAAAAAGTTTCATTTCTCTTATCTGTGGCAGCCCCTCTGTCGTTCAAAACCACCCCTGCCCCCTCGCAGTCCGCAGAGGCAAAAGTTTATGTGCCTCTGCGGAATAGGATGTAAGGATTATTTGTATTCCAACTGCTAAACTGTATAATCAACTGTACCTCCAACACCTGCCGCACATGGTGCTTTCGTGCCTGCTGCCAAGTCTGACTGTATCTGCTGATATGATACGGTTCCCTTTGAGTTTTCCCCATACTCCTTTTTCAGACGTGCCAATTCATCGTTGTAGATAGATGTAAACACCCTCGCCCTTGCAAATTCCTCATCCGTACTTATCGCTTTCCAGTTCCTTGATTCCGGATTGTAGGACAGTGTCTTATTTCCATTCGAATCCCAAAACATACAGGCTGCATTCATCTTGCCGCCAGTCTTTCTCATACTTGATTCATAAATTGCTTTCCTGTCCGGGGAAACTGTCTCGCCATGCTGCATACATAATTTCCTATATGCCGCATCATCCCTTTTCCCGGTAGCAAATTCTTTCCTTGCAAGCTCCTTTATGGCTTCCTCAAACTCTTCCTCCGACATTGCAGGCTTATCCCGCTTCGTCATGATATTATCCCAATTCGGCTTCGTGAACTTGATGTCAACGGGTGTAAAGCGCAGCGCGAAATTCCCATAATCACATTGCGCCAACGGATCACTGGAACCTTTCTTACTTCCTAACATCTGCTGTACCATGTTGGCATATTGTGAATAATTATCCCTTGTTACCTGCATGACTTGTTCCTCCTTTTTCGATTTATGCTTTTCAGCCTCATACTTTAGCATCAAATATGCTCTGGTTTTTTCCTTTAATCCATGCGTCCTGTTTCATCCCATAGCCTTTTTCCTGCCCTATGTCATACAGCCCGCTGCTGTCAAAACCTATTTCCAGCACTAAATCATTTCCTTCATCCCATCCGTTTCTGGCATATTCCAGGAACCGTTTGGAATAAAGCTCATAACCGGCGCTGTTTTTGGCAGTTTTCTTAAACAATGCGAGCAGGTCTGTACCGTCCTCTGCAATAAAAGTGCCATTCTGGTATGATGCATTCCGTATGTCATACCCGGTTGTGTTATACAACTCATGCCACAGGGAATACTGGTTTGCCTTTGTCATGTTTGCCTGGGAATCGACAATCTCATTATCTGAATCGTGCATACAAATCCATGCGTGAGTCCACAGGTTTTTCCCATTGTCTCCTTCATTAAGAAGCCTTTCAATCAGCGACAAGGTATCCTTATCAACATTCCCCGATGCACTTAATTGATAGGTGTATGGGTTGATGGAAAATCTTAAGTCCATCTGCTTTGATATTGATATCCCATGATTGGAAAGCAGGGCTGAAATCTGCTGGTTTATGACATTGCGGGCGTATTGTTTTTCCTTATCTGTGTTGCGGACATACCCGCTGTTACTTTTTGAACCTCCCGTATATAAATCCTTATTGTTCTGCAGGGCATAATCATACCTTGCAAATCCGCCCACAGGTTTTCCTCCTGTCTGCAGCATCCGCTTTTCGGTACGGTAAGCTATAGAACGCTGGTCTTCTGTCATATAAGAGCAGAAATTTGGGGAAGTAACATCACAATACTTTGACTGAACATATGCCATCGGATCGGAGTGCGAAATATTTTCTCTGTACACTTTATCGTAATGTTCCTGCAAGATTTTTTGAACGGAACAGTCTTCCACTGTAAATCCGTCATATTGGTAGCCTATCGTCGTATCGGCACTGCTGATTCCTGTAACTGCCACAACTACATCCCCTCCCTATGCTTCTAAAAAACTATGGAATCTCTTTACCAGTTCATCTAACTGCGACTGTTCCTTGTCGGTTCCCGTAAATATCTGCACTTCACCGCCTGCATAATGATTTTTGAAGCTGTCAACCGCTTTCGTAAAACTATTCACAAAATTTTCTTTGCTGCTCACGTCAAGATTTGAAAACATCTTATAAATATCTCTGTTCGCTTCTCTGTTCAGTTCAACACTGGTTTTTCCAGAAGCACTTTTATTCACAAGGCTTTCTCTTATCTCTTCCGCGCCTTTTCTGTAATTAGGTGTTCCATGCTCCTTATAAAATTTTTCCTGTTCAATTTTTACCTGCTTTGCAACAGACTCCATCATACTGTTTACTTTATTGATTTTTTCTTCTGCCTGTTTTCCGTATGCACTGGTTATCTGTTCTGCCGCTTCACCAGATAAGCCAATCTCTTTACAGGCATAAGAGAGCTGTGAAACTTTAAGCCCCAACTGCGCATAAGCCCCAACGTTCCATGAATCACCCAAGTTTCCATTCGGCTGTTCTTCCAATCCCTTAATCACGCTTTGGAGTTGCTCGCTCTGCTCTTTTGTCACACTTACACCGTAAAAGCTCGCCATTCCGTTTGCACCGTTTCCGACTGCCCTATGTACTATATTGCCATATTTTCCACGCTCCCCATTTTGTATCCTCTGCTGGACCGCTTCCGGCAAATCTTTTGAAATCTCAACGATCACGCCTAAGTTCTTCTTTTCGGAATCAGGCGTATTCCTGACTTCCTCCTTCAGATCATTTTCTGTTTTCGGCTGGTACTGATAACCGCCTGCCGCTCCTACACTTGAAACATCCATATCATCATCCTCCCTGACTAAATAATTTTTGTGCCAACCATGGCCTGCCTGCAAAATATGCCGCTTTCCTTCATTAAATTTATCGGCAGTTGCACCCCCTTTTCCAACCTGGACTGCACCAAATGACTATTTTTTGCACGAAATGACCATAAAGTTTATAGCATCACCACCGCCTGGAACTTTTCCGAATCACAGGAGACGGCAAAATCGCCGCCGTATTTATCCACCACAGCCTTTACGTTCATAAGTCCAACACCATGCATTCCTCCACTGGAATCCAGAACAATGTTGTCCCTGATCTGTACCTTTTGCGCCACAGGGTTCTTTACGGAAAAGATCATCTTCCTGCCCTCCTGCACCAGCTTGATGTGTATGACCGCTTTCCGTCCTGCTTTTACAACCTTCACGCATTCATAGATGGCATTGTCCAGCAGATTGGAAAACAGGATAACCGTTTGCTCCTCATCTAGCCGTATCCCGCTCATGTCTCCCACCTTGAAAATCATTGATATCCCTTGTCCCTTTGCGGCATGGAATTTCTGGTTCAGGACTGCGTTCACGACAGGGTAGTTCGTATTAACCACAGACATCTCCACCGATATGCTCTCCGTTAGCCGCTCCGCAAGTGCGGCAGCGGCCTGCGTGTCGCCTTCCTTTAACAGCACCTGCATGGTTCTTATCTGGTTTTTATAGTCATGCATCTTCCTCCCCTGCCGCTCATAGACTGCCTGCATATCCCGGTAATGAGCGAGCTGGCTTTCCTTCTTCTGGTCTGTCAGTTCGCTTTCCCGCAGCAGTTCCCCTTTCACAAGGATGTCCTGCATCAGCACCATCACAAGAAAGTTTATCATAATCAGCCCTGCCGAAAGGAAAAGGTAGACAGCCTGCACCTTTTTCTCACTACTGTAACAGAAATACATGAGCAACATGGACGCCAGGGTGAACAGCGGCACTATGCCGAATTTCCGCCATTCCTTATGGGAAAGCGCACCGTAGCTGTTCTTCCCTTTCCATATTCTGCGGAGCACGAAAAGCAGAAAGACCCAGGCCAGTTTTGCGGGCAGCGACAAAAAGACAAGTTTAGACGCATATGCCTCATCCTTGACCATCAGTATGTTTTCAGCCTGTAGTGAAAAAAGGTCTGTCAAAAACAGCAGCGAATAATTCAACACAGGAAAGAAAATGCACTGCCACCAGTTTGCCTTATAGAACACTTTGCAGAATATCATGTGTATCAAAACAATCAGAAAAACCTTAATCCCCATCGAATCAAGGTACTCTCCAAGGGACGCAACGTCCACGCAGATAAAATATAAAACAACATACCTGCACTTATCCAACCACCCCGTTCTTTTCCTCTCCATGAAGATATCAAAAAAATATATGCTCCCCCATGTCTCTATCGCCATGATGCAAAACGAAAGTAACCACGTTCCAATTTCCATAATCACTCCGCCCCCTTAAACAATGTGTACTGCTGCTTTACCTCCTGATACCTTGATTTCGGCACGGATATCTCCTTCCCCGTGGTAAGGATCATGACATAGCTGCTGATCTTCTCGATGTACTTCATGTTGATGAGGAAGCTCTGGTGTATCCGCACAAAGCCCATCCCCTTCAGGTCATCTTCCAGCTCGTCCATTTTCCTGTAGATGCTGAAAGTCTGTCCCTGCGTATAAAACACATTCTTATGTTTGCTCGTTTCGATATAGATGATGTCGTCCACCTTAAGGCGCATATTCCCCTCCACGAAGCTAAATTCCACCACCCGCTCCTCCTGCCATATTTCCCGCAGGATATCATCCATGCACTCCTGCAAGGTCTGTTCCAGATCATCTTTTAAAAGGAACCGGCTCGCCTTTACCTTGTACCCATCCAGCGCATAGTTCACATAGGCAGTGACCAGCACGATATGTACCTTCGGGCATTCTGCCTTTATCTGCCTTGCCGCCTCCAAGCCATCCATGTCGTCCATGTTAATGTCGAGGAACACGATACCGCACTCCCGTACATACCCCATATCTGCATAAAGCTCCTCGCCAGAGCCGTATTCCTTTATTTCAAAATCCTGATCGTAGGCTTCCAGCAGCGCTTTAAGTGCGCTGCGGTCATCATCCCGATCATCGCAGATTGCTATCTTCATCATCTTTCCCTCAATTCTGAATTCCTTTCCATTATAAATTATATCGGATTATGAGATTTCTTATCAAACGCCATTGCACGAAACTCCCATAAATTGCATCAAACGACTATAAACACTGCAGGGCGGCACATAACCGATATTGACTGTGCAAGCATATTACCTCTAAGTTCCCTGCTTTCCAAGTAATTTCCGTTATCAGGCCGCCCGGCCTGCCTGCGGATTTGCCAAACAGGAGAGGAATTTTCTTTCTATCCCCCTTTGCACGGCATAATACTGGCAATTTTTGAAATGCAAAAAATGGGCGCAAAAAAACAAGAAATCTTTTTGGGATTTCCTTTTTTGACTGCCTCTGGCGGCGGTTATTCAGTTTTTAACTGGCTACAATTCTACAAAGTGAAATGGAACAAAATTTTAATTTTGATTCGCCAATTTATTAATATAGTTTCCAATATCATTTGAAATGGAATAAAAAATCTCCATATCATCAATATCTTCTGAACAACTTGGAATAACATCTTGTATATAGTATTGATTTTGAGCTTCAAATAATATCAATTTTTCATTTTCAACCAGATTTTTCTCTCTTGTATGCCGCTCCAGTTGATAAATCGTTATTTCACATATGTTACTTTTTTCTTCGGGCAGACATTCAATTTCCAACCATGTTTCACGTTTTATCTGATTATAAAAATCTGCTATTTTTTCTAAATCCGTCATTGTCCAGACAATATTTAAATCTTGGTCGAAAATTTCTATTTTTTGCTCTTTTGAAACATTTGCAAGTTCATCTGCATTGTATAGCTGATTACCTCCCTCATTTTCCGATTTTAAGATTTTATCTTGCTCCTTTAAAACAGTTTCACCTTCATTTTCTACATCAAAGTTATTTATACCCCATGAAGCGAAAATATCATTTTTGTCTAAAATATCGGATCCTTTTCTTGCCAGTTCCATTATATATTCTCCTGCTGATGTTGGAATACGGCAATACGAAGAATCACTTTCAAAAACGGATTCAATGTAAAAATCTCCGTTATCCTCGTAAAGAATGTCTTTTCCTATACTAATTTCAGGCATCCCTTTTTCCTTCCAAAATTCATCTGCTATTTTTTCATAAGAAGTAATTGTATATTGCAATTTTGCCTGCATTGGAATTTCATTTACGTATTCCCATTCTTCAATTTTTTCATTTTGAATAAATACAATGATTGCATTTGGTTCGACAACTTGGCAAAGCACAATTTCTTCCGGAGACGCAATCTCAAATAATTGTTCTTCTGATATTTCTTCAGCATTTACCGTTGTTTCCGCACCTGAATATGATTTTACAATCCCGCATCCTGTAAACAGACAAATACAACCTGCTGCTACAATAGACCTTATAAAATTTTTATATACTTTCCTCACGCTATGTCTCCTCCTGATTGGCCGCTCTGTTACTTGGGTTAATTATATCATTCCATTCGTTTTTTCTATATCCTTTCTTATCTCAGCCCAAATAGCTGGGAGTTGCGGTACAAACTCTGCATCAGTCATTACCCTTCGCTCTGCAGCTTCCATAGCAGTCCTTCCGAAGTTGTCATAGTGGGTCTGATTCGTAATTCCCATTTCTGCAAACAATTTTGATTCGCAGATTTTGCTGCTGTCCACCCCATCAAACCGGGCGGCTTGTTTTGCAGCCTTTGTTAGATAGTCACGAGCCGATCCCAGATCTCCCATGGCACAACATGTTTCTGCACAAAGTACAAGAAGAACACAATCATACTTGTCAAACCAAGTAGTAGTTTCAGGGGGATACCCCGGTCGTAATGTACTGCGTAACCATTCGATGCAGGCAACAGTGGTTTTGTAATCACGTTTCTGAAAAAAAACATTGGCATAGCCCATCATAATCGCATCCAGGTCATCCAAGCTCTGTGTGAACGCCTTGCCAAGATACACTATAGCTTCCTCTGGCTGGTGGTGACAGTCAGCCAGGACCATTCCGATCATCGCGTTATTGCTCCCGCATACATTATATTTTTTCAGCATATCCACACAGATGTCCGCGTGACCGAGCGATAAATGGAGCCGAGCCATTTGGCGGCGGATCGACAACTCACTAATGGTTTCATCCGTGTTTTGCTCAATCAGTCTGCAGGCCATATCAAAAAGTTCCAGTGCGCGGAAAGAAGCTTTTTGGTCTTTTTGTTTATAGCCTTTTTCAGAGTAGATAACTGCACTCTGATACACGATGTCAAAACAATTTGGATACTTCTTTAATGCCTTTTCTGATTCAATAACCCCTTCATCATATTGCGCTCCTTGGCGATAAACAATGATCCTGTCAAGTGCCGCGCCCATACTACCATTACGCCACTCATATCCCAGTAAAACATCTGTGGATACTTCAAACAGATCTGCCAGTTCAATAATTAGGTTCAAATCTGGATTTGATTGTTGAGATTCCCATTTATAAACAGCGCCAACCGTAACTCCCATCGCCTCCGCAAGTTGCTCTTGCGTCATCTTCCGTTCCTTTCGGAACGTTTTAATATTTTCGGCAAGCCTCGATTTCATATCTATTTCCTTCCATTTTTGATGATTTGACACCATCATTTTACCATTAGCTATAATCTTAACAAACACCCTAATGGTATGAGTAGCGAAAAAATTTTTATACCACTAGTGTTAGTTTCACATATTTTTCTTGGTATAATTCAAAAGAGAGCCAATACAACTCCCTTCTCTTATTATTCCATCTCCCTGAACGTGCCAGCCATTCCTCCAACAAGGCTCCACTGGCGCTGCATATAGGATTTCAGATTTTCCGTGCTTTGCCGATAAGCCTCACAAGCTATTAATGGATTCCATTCTTTCCTATTACTTCGGCAGAAAGCCGTTCCTGCCAAAGTAATAGCATCTACTGAATTATACCATAGTAATTTTCTATTTTTTACCCAATAGCACGAAACAGCTATTTTTCGGAAATGAAAAGCAAAAAAGAGCCATCGAACAGCCCCTTTTCACGCTTGATCAATATTTCATTCTCTTTTTGCTATTTTTCTGTATACTATCACGAAAACTACTTATACAATCACGGAAACCCTTATATTATCACGAAAACTCATAGACAGTTTCCGTGTTCGTATAAGGTTTTTGCCTGATAGTACCGCAGTTTCCGTGTTTGTATCCGAGTTTCCGTGATAGTATCCGACTTTTGCCTACGAGTATAAACTATCAGGCAAAAGAACCCCAGAACAACCGTTCGCACTCTCACTAATGTAAAAATGCCCTCAAAAGCACACAAAAATAATGTAACTTTCAGACCTATGTACTGCCAAGAATGCCGTATTTACGGGATTTGTGGGATTTGTGGGATTTCCGCAACTTTATCCACCGGAAACTAAGACACCCCCTGGGCACTAGAGTCATCTCTTCTAGTTTCATCCTAAAATGTTTATTCTAAGAAATCTTAAAAGAACCTTTTATGTATTTATTATCTCTATCTTACTTAAATACTTGCTATCATTTGAGTAAATTTCATTAGCGCAATTATTAGCAAGTTTTTGGTTGCAACTTTTAACCATTGTAACAAGCTCTTGCTCTAATTCCAAATGTACATTGCGATTTATTTTCGCTATTTCACTATATTTAGGGGCTACCATCAATCCAACGGCAATTCTTGGCGAAATTGGATAATGAAATATAGTCGCTTTATCCATTCTAGTTCCTGTTAAATTAACAATAGGCGTGTCACCTGTAATAAAGGGCACATCTGTTTTATTTTCATATAATAACATTCCTGTACTAAAATGCATGGTTATATTTAATGCCATACGTTCTGCAAAATACATCGCTACCATATTCACATAAAAATTTGTATCTAAATCTTTTAGTTCGTCTTTCTCTTTTTTCAGTTCATCAAAATTGGATGCTAAATTATCATGAATTCTTGGTGAACGAAAATATTGCATACAAAAAAATTTATGAAATTCATACTTTAAATCATTTTCCTCCAAACCATCTTCCAAAAACTCATTTACCATATTCAAAATCTCTTCATCCGAATACGGGCTTTCTTGGTATAGAACAGTATCTATCACACACTTGTGAAGATTATCCAAAATATTTTGTCTTTTACTATCCTTATAAAAAGAAAAATCTCCATTGGATAACTTATCAAGAAATTTCCACTTATTATCTATATCTTCATATGAACACATTACCTGTTTCTCAATATAATCTCTTTGTTCTGCCGCTCCTGAAAATGCCTTGGGATCAATTCCAAGTTCAAAATGCTCCTTTCTCTGCATATATGAAAGAAATTGCTGTAAAACAATTTTGTCTTTTTCCTGAAAGCCTGTTACATCATAATAATATTTTTCAAAACCAATCTTTTCAAGTTCACGAAATTCTATACGTTTTTGATTCCCTCGTAACATCTTACGCATAACATACAATCTACCTTTATACCTATCCCCAGTATCTGTCCACCTTGTAAGATATTCTCGCCAAATGTAATGCTGTTTTTTTACTGTACTTCCCATAACATTTCCTCTTCAAATCCTATAAACTATCACGTAAAAGTTGCCCAATTTCAACAATATTTACAAACCTATCAACAAAAACTAGTGCTTTCAACAACTCTATATGCTTTTATTCAATTTCCAAATAAAATAACCATTATTTTCTTTTACTTGATTTAAATACTTTATATAATCAACGCTCCCTTTTGTAATCGCACCTGCTGCCCCTATCAATGTAAGTCCTCCTGTAAAATAACTTGTTACCAGACTTCCTGTTAATAGTACTGCATCCAGACCTAATGTTCGGGCTATTTTTTTGTACTCTTTATTTACCTCTGCAACATTAATCGTATTCAGCTCATATGAAACACGTTGCAACTCTTTAGCCAAAGTCTCTTTATCATCTATATTTCGTAATTCGATAAGTTTTGCATTAAGTGAAGTTCTAAAATTGTGAAATGCCTCCCCATTATCATATCGAATGCTAATTAAATCCTGAAGTGCAATCTTATTAACAACAGGAAGTTCTAAATTCATAGACAAATTTACCAAATCAATATCAACACTTTTTTTAGCCAAAGTTTTATTTAGCAATTCCGCAGTAAATTTAGTTTTTGCAAGATACATACATTGCATTTCTTTCGCAAGCATAACTTCTCTAAATGTTTTTCTAAATTCTCCAATTGCCGCTTGATTTATTGATTGACTAACCCATGCTCTAAAACTCGATTCACTTATAGTATCAGGAATATACTGACACACTTCAAACCTGCCAGTTGCCTCATCAAAATTTGCTTTCTGCATTTGCATAAACTGAAAAATATGTCCATGCCTTTTATCTTCATCATCAAAGTCAACGGCTATTGTTGTTCCAAGTTGTAATTTTTCATCTAAACTATAGGTCATTTTCCCATCGTTAATATGTACATTATTAACCCGAACTCTATCATAAAAAAATTGATACAATTCCGTAGATAACTCAGATGCAAACCCATCTTTTGAATATAGTATTGGTAATTCCCTTGGTGCTTCCTGTAAAAGTGCAATTGGTACATATTTTATAAATTGTGTCGCTACTAATGGAGTACTCCACTTCATATATTTCGCAACATATGCCAATTTTCTTCTATTTATATTTTTCTCCATATCAAGATGCATTAATTCTCTTATAGGCATTTGAGAAGTATTTTCATGTAATGCAATCTCAAAAATCGGATCAGAGATAATCACTTTATCCAAATACAGTGCTAACTGCTTAAGAAGCTGCTCGTCTGGCAAATCGTCAATAGCTTCTATAGATATATTCATTTCGTTTCCCTTTTGTACTTCCGAGACAATTTGAACAAAATTATGTTCTATATAATCATGGTATTTATTTAATTCTAAAACAAGCTCTTTTTCCGGTACTATTCTATATTCATCATCAATATATCTTTCATCAAACAAAAAACTACTTGTCAAGAAATCAAATGCTATATTCGCCATATCTATGTCTCCTATTAAAACCTTCTATTCTTACCTTGCATCCGACATATAATAATTTCATCTAAATTCCTGTATTTTTGCCACATGATTACTCCCTCAATTCTTATAATCTCTCTACTTACGATGTTCCTATCATATAAAAAATTTTGTTCTCTATTTTATATATAGAATACCATAAACTACAAATTCCGCAAACCTTTTAGCGAAACTCCAAACAATCTGGCAAAACCCATATAATTTGGCAAAAGCCGGAGGTTTTGCTAAATTGTGTGCTTTTATCCCCAATCGCAATACTATCAGCCACCTTCCAAAACCACCAAAAAAGAGGTCCACCAGTCAGTCTGATGAACCCCTCTATACTTAAAACTCTTTGATTTTAAGCCATTTTTACAAACTTTTGCTAAATTGTTCCAAACCCCAAAAGTTATTTATTCTGAATTGCCGCCTGCGCCGCAGCCAACCGTGCAATCGGCACACGGAACGGTGAACAGGAAACATAAGTAAGACCTACCTTATGGCAGAACTCAACGGATGAAGGATCACCGCCATGCTCGCCACAAATACCAAGCTTAATATTCGGTCTTGTGCTGCGTCCTTTCTCTGCTGCCATCTGAACAAGCTGACCTACACCCTTCTGATCCAGTCTTGCGAACGGATCAGACTCATAGATCTTATTCTTATAGTAATCACCTAAGAACTTACCGGCATCATCTCTGGAGAATCCGAACGTCATCTGTGTCAAATCATTCGTACCGAAGGAGAAGAACTCTGCCTCTTCTGCGATCTCATTAGCAAGCAGTGCAGCTCTCGGAATCTCGATCATGGTTCCGATATGATACTGAATATCAGAGCCTTTCTCTTTCTTAACGGCTTCTGCTACTTCCACTACCACATCCTTGACGAATTTTAATTCCTTCTTCTCGCCGACAAGCGGAATCATGATTTCAGGTACGATATCATAACCCTTCTCATTCTTCACTTCGATAGCAGCTTCCATAACGGCTCTTGTCTGCATCTTAGCGATTTCAGGATAAGTAACTGCCAAACGGCATCCTCTGTGACCCATCATCGGGTTAAACTCATGCAGAGAATCACAGATTTCCTGTACTTCCTCAGCAGTCATCATCATCTCTACTGCCAGATCATCGATATCATCCTTCTCAGTAGGTACAAACTCATGAAGCGGCGGATCTAAGAAACGGATGGTAACCGGTCTGCCCTCCATTACCTCATACAGTGCCTTGAAGTCCCCCTTCTGGAACGGAATCAGTGCATTTAACGCTTTCTCTCTCTGCTCTAAGGTTCTTGCCAGAATCATCTGACGGATCTTCGGGATTCTGTCAGGATCGAAGAACATATGCTCGGTACGGCAAAGACCGATTCCTTCCGCACCGTACTTAACGGCATTCGCTGCATCTGCCGGTGTATCCGCATTGGTACGAACCTGCAAGGTACGATACTGATCAGCCCACTCCATAATACGTCCGAAGTTACCGCTCACAGTAGCCTCTACTGTCTTAATATCACCTTTATAAATCTTACCGGTAGAACCGTCTAAGGAAATGTAATCTCCCTCGTGGAATACTTCGCCGCCCAACTCGAATACTTTATCCTCTTCGTTGATAGCGATTTCACCGCATCCGGATACACATGCCGTACCCATACCACGGGCAACTACGGCTGCGTGGGAGGTCATACCACCGCGGACGGTAAGAATACCTTCTGCCGCATGCATACCTTCGATATCCTCAGGGGATGTCTCCAGACGAACCAGTACTACTCTTTCACCTTTTTCGTGAGCTGCTTTTGCTTCCTCAGCGGTAAAGTATACCTTACCTGCTGCCGCACCGGGAGATGCGGGAAGCGCCTGTCCGATTACCTGACCGGCCTTTAATGCATCTGCATCGAATGTAGGATGCAGTAACTGGTCTAAGGATTTCGCTTCGATACGAAGTACTGCTTCCTCCGGTGTAATCTTACCTTCGTCTACCAGATCACATGCAATCTGCAGAGCTGCCGGAGCGGTTCTCTTACCGTTACGGGTCTGTAAGAAGAACAACTTACCTTCCTCAATGGTAAACTCCATATCCTGCATATCACGGTAGTGATTCTCTAATTTATTGGCAATTTCCATAAACTGCTTGTAGCACTCAGGAAGATCCTCTTCCAGCTTCGTGATCGGCTGTGGTGTACGGATACCTGCTACTACGTCCTCACCCTGAGCATTGATCAGGTACTCACCGTAAATACCCTTAGCGCCTGTAGACGGATTTCTTGTAAATGCTACACCTGTACCGGAAGTTTCACCCATATTACCGAATACCATGGCCTGTACGTTAACGGCAGTTCCCCAGTCGCCCGGGATATCATTCATACGGCGGTATACAATAGCTCTCTCATTGTCCCAGGAACGGAATACTGCTTTCACGGCTTCCATCAACTGAACCTTCGGATCCTGCGGGAAATCTTCTCCCTTGTTCTCTTTATAAATATTCTTGAATCTGACAATGATCTCTTTCAAATCATCTGCCGTCAGATCAGTGTCATACTTAACACCCTTAGATTCCTTAATCTCGTCCAATATTCTCTCAAAATATGACTTCGGAATCTCCATAACTACATCGGAGAACATCTGAATAAATCTGCGGTAAGAGTCATAAGCAAATCTCGGATTACCTGTCTTCTCAGCAAATCCTTCCACCGCAACATCCGTCAAACCAAGATTCAGGATCGTATCCATCATACCGGGCATGGAAGCTCTCGCGCCGGAACGAACCGATACCAGAAGCGGATTCTTCGTATCGCCGAACTTCTTGCCCTGCTTCTCTTCCAGATTAGCTAATGCGGCAAAAATCTGGTTCTGAATTTCCTCGGAAATCTGTCTTCCGTTATTGTAATAATCTGTACAGGCTTCTGTTGTCACAGTAAAGCCCTGTGGAATCGGCAGTCCCAGATTCGTCATCTCTGCCAGATTCGCTCCTTTTCCACCAAGAAGATTACGCATGTCGGCATTGCCTTCTTCAAATAAGTACACCCATTTTGACATAGTTTTCCCTTTTTCCTTCCTTTCCACTCTTCATCCTTTATCGGATTTTGTTTTATAAGCAGTACTACAAAATGCCATAATCGTTATTTTATGGCATTTTAGTTGCACATCCCTGTGCCTTTTTAACATTTTATCATAACTTTTGGATTTTAGCACTGATTTTTTGAGAAAAATTACTAAAAAAAATATTCCATTTTAATTTTTTTTAGCAAATATTCATTATTTCGTCGTCAATGGACAAAAACTATCAAAAATAAAGACATCGAAATCCCCACGCATCGCCTCTAAATCCTTCTGATTCTGGATCGTCCACGCTGCCGCCGGGCGTCTGTAAAGCTTTTGACAGATTCTTCTTCCAGGCTCCTTGTAGAACTTGTGATTATAAGCGATAAAGTCCGGTTTTGTCAGAAAATTAAGCAAAAGATGCGTCATAAAGAAATACATCACATGGGTGTACCCTCCGTCTTTGCGGAAATTGGAAGACAACTGTCCTCTTACCACATCATTGTGATTCCTGCGAAACCACCATAACACCATAGGGTTAAAGGATTCGATACAATAAGCGCCTTCATATGCCCGAAGCAGTTCATCTATCTTTTTGCAGGAAGACACATCGACGGACTCTGATTTAATTTCCACAATTAACGGCACCCGCCCCTGCACCATGGCAAGCAGATCTTCGAAGCGTGGAATCTTCTCCTGAGAATGGCATAGTGTAAAACGCTGCAGTTCCTCATACGTATATTCCTCAATTTTGCCTTCCACACCGCAGATACGCTCCAGCTTAAAATCATGGAAGATCACGGGCACTCCGTCCCTCGTCACATGGACATCCAGCTCCATGCCGAAACCTGCCTCCACCGCCTTGCGAAATGCCGCCATGGAGTTCTCCGGTGCTTCTCCCGCATTGTCATGAAGACCTCTGTGGGCAAAATATACCTTTTTAAAAAGTGCCGTATCAGGGCAATGAAATACCCTCGGCATAATTGCAAGCATATATAAAATAACCAATCCGATAATGATAACGATTACATTCAGCAAAATATTCCATACCATATTTGATTCGTGTCCTTTGTCAGCCGTCTCATATTGATCCTGCCTTCTATACCCTGAGGCTGCAGACAGAATCTGCATCGCCAATCAGTTAGTGTGCACTACCTGATCATCTCTCTTCCGATTATAGTACGCTTCTCAGAAACTGCAAGCCTTTTTTCTCTTTCTTAAAAGGCTTACAGCGGGGAAGAATACTGAACTCTTCGCAATTTTCATTGAAAAAACCTTTACTTTGTGTATAATAGTAACAGTGACTAGAAATATGTACCTTGCACAGTCTGTACCGTTTACGATAGAAACAGCGTACAGGCAGAACTTTGCAGGTTGAAAGAAAGGCATGGTTATCGACATGATTCAAGCAAACAATGTAACATTACGTGTAGGAAAAAAAGCTCTGTTTGAAGATGTAAATATCAAATTCACGGAAGGCAACTGCTACGGCTTAATCGGTGCCAACGGTGCCGGTAAATCTACTTTTCTTAAGATTTTATCCGGTACACTGGAGACCACAAACGGCGATGTCACCATTACCCCCGGCCAGCGTCTCTCCGTCTTAGAGCAGGACCATTTTAAATATGATGCTTATTCTGTTATGGACACCGTTATTATGGGTAACGAGCGTCTCTATCAGATTATGAAAGAAAAAGATGCTATTTATGCAAAAGAAGATTTCTCTGATGAGGACGGCATCCGCGCCAGCGAGTTAGAGGCAGAGTTCGCGGAGATGGACGGCTGGGATGCGGAATCCAACGCTGCCATGCTCTTAAACGGCTTAGGCATTGACACTTCCCTGCATTATAGTATGATGTCTGACTTAAACGGTAACGAGAAGGTGAAAGTACTGCTTGCCAAGGCATTGTTCGGCAATCCGGATATTCTTCTTCTGGACGAGCCTACTAACCACCTGGACTTAGATGCTATCGCATGGCTGGAGGACTTCCTCATTGACTTCGAGAACACGGTTATCGTAGTCTCCCATGACCGCTACTTCTTGAATAAGGTATGTACTCACATCGCCGATATCGACTACGGCAAGATCCAGCTCTTCGCCGGCAACTACGATTTCTGGTACGAGTCCAGCCAGTTGATTATCAAGCAGCGCAAGGAAGCCAATAAAAAGAAAGAGGAACAGATCAAGGAATTACAGGAATTCATCTCCCGTTTCTC
This sequence comes from Lachnospiraceae bacterium, assembly GCA_017936885.1. Taxonomy (GTDB): domain Bacteria; phylum Bacillota; class Clostridia; order Lachnospirales; family Lachnospiraceae; genus UBA3282. Next base: position 37,229 of record JAGBEO010000005.1, read on the forward strand.
TGCCAATGCAAGTAAATCCAAGCAGGCCACTTCCAGAAAGCGTGCCCTTGAGAAAATCGAACTGGATGACATCCGTCCTTCCAGCAGAAAATATCCTTATATTGATTTCAGGCCGGAGCGCGAAATCGGTAATGAAGTGTTAACCGTGGAAGGCATCAGCAAAACCATTAATGGGGAGAAAGTATTGGACAACATTTCCTTTATTGTAGGTCATGATGATAAGATTGCATTCGTCGGCGGCAACGAGCTTGCCAAAACGACTCTGTTCAAGATCCTGACCGGGGAAATCGAACCGGACGAAGGCACTTATAAATGGGGTGTTACTACTTCTCAGGCATATTTCCCGAAGGATAACACAGCAGAATTTGACAATGATTACACGATCACAGAATGGCTGATGGGCTTCTCTCCGGTCAAAGATGTCACTTATGTCCGCGGCTTCCTGGGACGTATGTTGTTCGCCGGAGAAGACGGTGTGAAGAAGGTGAAGGTCTTATCCGGTGGTGAGAAGGTAAGATGTCTTCTCTCCAAAATGATGATCAGCGGCGCTAACTGCCTGCTCTTCGATGAACCGACCAACCATCTGGATATGGAATCCATCACGGCATTAAACGAAGGCATGAAGAAATTCAAAGGCGTAGAGCTGTTCTCCTGCCACGACCATCAGGTAGTGCAGACCACAGCCAACCGCATCATGGAGATTCTGCCGGACGGCAGCCTGATCGATAAGATCACCACTTACGACGAATACCTTGCAAGCGATGAGATGGCAAGAAAGCGTACTGTATACACAAGTACAGCCAAGGAAGAAGACGAAGATTAAACACTATATCTACCATACAAACAGACATGTCTTCTTGACATGTCTGTTTATTCGCTGTGAGAACCATTGCAGACGATAAACATTGCAATTGCACAAATTGTATAACCAACACAGACACGCTTTCGCTCCATTTCCAACGTAACGGCTCTAGGCTCGAAAATACCTCGCCAAGTGCCGACGTCTCCAAAGGGTCTGCTTATGGTCATACAATTTGCACAATTAATATAGCGTTATGATGAGTTTCGCAATTGACCATTACATATTATAAGAAAGGACGGGCTATGCATCAGGTAGACTTACACACCCACACCTCCAAATCAGACGGCACTTTTACCCCTACCGAACTGGTGGACTACGCAATCCAAAAAAGGCTTACGGCTGTGGCCATCACCGACCATGATACGACGGAAGGATTAGACGAAGCACTTTCCTACGCTGCCGATCTTTCCAAACAGGGCAAACCCTCCTTAGAAGTCATTCCCGGAATTGAATTTTCTACCGAATACGAGGGAAAAGATGTGCATATCGTTGGACTGTATATCTCTTATGATGCCCTTGCTTTTCAAGCCCAGTTAAATGCTTTCGTGGATTCCCGCATCAACCGTAATATCAAGATGTGCGCCAAACTGCAAGAGGCAGATATCGATATTACCTATGAGAAACTGCAGGCGGAGAACCCGGACGCCGTTATCACCAGGGCACACTATGCTGCTTATCTGCAGGCCCACGGCTATGTAAAAAGCAGACAGGAAGCCTTCGACCGGTATCTGGGCGACCACACCAAGTATTTCATTCCCAGAGAAAAAGTGACGCCCACACAGGCGGTACAACTCATCCTGGAAGCAGGCGGTATTCCGGTTCTGGCGCACCCGCCTCTCTATCATATGGGAAAAGAACGTCTGGAGAAATTGGTTGCTTCTTTAAAAAATGCCGGTCTCATGGGCATTGAAGCAATCTACAGCACCTATACCAATCAGGATGAGCGTGACATGCGCAGACTGGCTGACAAATATGATCTGCTCCTAAGCGGCGGCTCTGATTTCCACGGAGACAATAAACCGGGACTGGATCTGGCTGTGGGCTACGGTAAGTTCTTTGTACCGGAAGAAATATTAGACCGCATCAAGTCAGCACGTTCCTGACCGGATGAATCACGTACTAAATACAGGTACCGGCACCATGGTTTCGGTCCGCTGTCTGTAGAAAAATACTGTTTTAACATGGAGGTTAGATATGAAATTACTATTCACTGACTTAGACGGAACACTCTTAAATAACAACAGCAAGGTTTCCGCATACACAAAGGCCTTCTTAGATGAATTCTTAGCAGCCGGCAATAAACTGATCCTGTCCTCCGGCCGCCCCTTAAACAGTGTGTTAGAGGTTAAGAACGATGCGGGACTGACACAGAAAGGAATCTTCTTAATCTGCAACAACGGCACTTTAGTGTATGACTGCGACAACGAGTGCCCGATTCTGGAGAAAAGGCTGCCCCGCGCTTATGTCTCCTACTTACAGGAACAGGCGAAGAAATATGACTTACACATCCAGACTTACCGGGATGATACAATCATCTCTCCCGCAGATGATGATGAGATCAAATACTATCGCAGACGCATTCATCTGCCGCTGATTGTGTCCCCCAATCTTGAAGATGCGCTTACAAAAGATCCCTATAAAATGCTTGCCATCAGCTTAGACAACTTCGATAAGTTGGAAGCTTTCCGTAAAAGCATCTCAGACTGGGCCATGAACAAAATCCAGACGATCTATTCAAACGACATGTATCTGGAGCTGTTCGACTGGAATGCAGGCAAAGGCAATGCCGTACGCTTCGTCTGCGATTACTTCGACGTCCCCCTCTCCGATGCTTACGCTGCCGGAGATGCGGATAACGATATCTCTATGATAGAAGCTGCCGGAACAGGCATCGCCATGGCGAACGCCACCGATCAAGTAAAGAAGTATGCCGATGTCATTACTGATCTGGATAATGACAAAGACGGGCTTGCCGATATGATGAAAAAGCTGCTCGCACGGTAGCAAAACACTACACAGGATGGAAGAATGCCTGCTTTTGGCATTCTTCTGCACGAGATTTAGAACTTCTTAGCGAAGCACCCTATGATGCATGCTTTAGAAATTCTTCTCGTGCTAGCCTTCCACGATCAGATATCTTCCGTCTCCGACCTCGAATACCTCATCTGCTTCCAATATTCCATCTTCATCGGCGCCTTCCATATCAACGCCCTCTTCCTCGAAAAACTCCCATACTTCTTTGACTGAGTTCACAACCACAGCCATACATTCTTCCAGAAAATCTTCCGCTTCCTTCAAAGTCTCAGCCACCGGTTCCGGGTAAAGCTGTAACTGCTTATATAAGAAGCACTGTAGTACTTTTTCATCAAACATTTTCTCATACCTCCGTATTTATCCCGCAACACACCGCATATGGTATATATGTTACGTATTCTTCCGCCATTTGCATTATTTTCCATCCGCTTTTACAGGCACATATATTGCTGTATCACATGATACACGCCCTTTTCCTGATAGGAAGGACAAATATGCTTCGCCTGCGCTTTCACACTGTCTCTCGCATTTTCCACGGCATAGCTTTCACCTGCCGCCATCAACAGACCGATATCGTTATCATTATCGCCGAATGCCATCGTTTCCTGCGCCGTCACACCCAAGAACTGCTGGATTACCTTAAGTCCGTTTCCTTTATCAACCGTGGCATCCATGAAATCCACCCATTCTTCTCCCGCCATACAGGTTTTCACTTTATCCTGCCACTGGGGAATCAGGATTTCTTCACCCAGATCACGGATACTGCCCTCACGATAGATGGCAATCTTCATGATATCCGCACCTTCTGCCAGAATATCCTCCACAATGCGGTATTTATTGTGGTATCCCTGATCAAAAAAATCTAAAAACTTCTGATTCTTTGTCTCTAACAGACTGCCTTCTATGGAAGATGCCACCACGTCACAGGTATCATAATAGGTACGAAGTTGTGTCATGATCTGTTCTACATAGTCTCTGCGCATCTTCTGCACCAGAATATCCTTGTCCCGATACCGTACATGGGCGCCGTTCTCCGCCAGATAAATGATTCTGTCAGAAACCTCCTCAAACATATGACGAATGCTGTAATACTGTCTTCCGCTTGCCACACAGAAATAATTACCCCGGTCTGTCCACCGGCGGATGGCATCCAGCATCTCCGGATAGATCTCAGAGGTAGATTCTTTCACCAACGTTCCATCTATATCAGTTGCTATCAATTTAATCATGGTAACTCTGTCCGTTTCCTTTGCTTAATATCTTTCCCCCTATGATACACATAACCCGCCACAGAAGCAAGCTAAGAGAGCAGTCCCCGTTTCTTTAATTCCTGATACACTCTGCCCACAGGCAATCCCACTACATTATTATAGTCGCCGCAGATTCCCTGTATGTATGCGGCACACAATCCCTGAATGGCATAAGCGCCCGCCTTATCCATGGGCTCACCGCTGTCCACATACCGCTTGATTTCTTCCTCCGACATGGCATACATCGTAACATCCGTACACTCGCTGAAAGACACATACATGGCGGACATATCCTTATATTTCCAGGCAAGGGTCACACCCGTATAGACCTGATGACTGCCGCCCTGTAGCTTATGCAGCATTCTTGCCGCATCCTCTTTATCCTTAGGCTTTCCTAAAATATCACCCCAGCAGGACACAATAGTATCCGCACCGATCACCACGAAGTCTTCCTTTCCTTCCTCCGTCAGTTTCGTACACACATCTACCGCTTTCTGATAAGACAGCTCCTCCACCACTTCATCTGGCTGCGTCTTCGTAACATTCTCCTCCACCGTACTCGGCATGGTCTTATAAGAAAGTCCTATCTGCTTAAGCAGCTCCTTTCTTCTGGGTGATGCCGATGCTAAATATATTTTCATGTTCTATATCCTTCCTAATATTATCCTTCCTCTCACAGCATCTCCACACTACTATACCTCTACGGGAAGAACGCCCGCTTTTTACACTATGTGTGATGCATTTTCGGAATAAACACTCTCTTATTTCCGATATCCGTCTCCGCCTTGGCAGCCGCTTTGGCTTCTTCACAGAACGTAAGCTGGGCGTTGAAGATTTCTTTGCCCCGTTTATCTATCTTTTCATAGCTGCCATCCGGCTGCAAAACAGACGCTTTCACCGTGTCCTTAAGCTGACAGTCTAAGATATGTTTAAGCTTCTCCTGCAGCGCAGGCTTCTCCACCGGAAACAGAATTTCCACACGGCGGTCTAAGTTACGCGGCATCCAATCTGCACTGGCACAGTAATACTCTGGCTTACCGTCATTCTCGAAATAGAAGATTCTGGCATGTTCCAGATAATTGCCTACGATAGAACGCACCGAGATATTCTCGCTGACACCGGGAATTCCCACCTTCAGACAGCAGATTCCCCTGATAATCAGATCAATCTTTACCCCTGCCGCACTGGCTTCATACAGCGCCGTAATAATACTCTTATCACATAATGAATTCATTTTGGCAATAATATGGGCCGGCCTGCCCTGCATCGCATGTTCCTTCTCCCTGCCGATTAGGCTTAAGAAGCGGTCTTTTAACCAAAGCGGTGCTAAAGAAAGACGGTTCCAGCTTCTGGGCTCCGAATAGCCGGACAGCATATTAAAGACTGCCGTAGCATCCTCCCCGATCATCTCAGAACAGGTCAACAGACCCACATCAGTATAAAGCTTCGCCGTGGAATCATTATAGTTACCGGTTCCCAGATGCACATATCTGCGGATCCCGTTTTCTTCTTTTCTGACTACCAGCGTGATCTTACTATGGGTCTTTAAACCCACCAGACCATAGATTACATGGCATCCCGCTTTCTCTAACTTCTTCGCCCAGACGATGTTATTCTCCTCGTCAAACCGTGCTTTCAGTTCTACCAGAACAGACACCTGCTTACCGTTTTCCGCCGCCTGCTCCAAGGCCGCTATAATCGGTGAGTTACCGCTGACACGATACAAAGTCTGCTTGATTGCCAGCACATTAGGGTCTTTGGCAGCCTGTCTGATAAAACGTACCACCGGCTCAAAGGTCTGGTAAGGATGATGCATTAAAATGTCACCCTCCCTGATTTTCTCAAACACATCCGCATCTTCCGGCAGTTCCGGTACCGGCTGGGGCTTTAAGTAGCTGTGCTCCTTTAAATCATCAAATTCCTCCAAGCCATACATTTTCATAAGGAATGTCAAATCTAAGGGCCCGTTAATGGGATAAATATCTTCCTTCTGAACTGCCAGTTCGTCTTTGATCAGTTTTAAAAGTCTGCCGTCAATTCCCTCTTCCACTTCCAGACGAATCACCTGTCCCCACTGCCGTTTCTTCAACTGCTTCTCAATCTCCTGCAGCAGGTCTTCCGCCTCTTCTTCCTCAATCGTCAAATCCGCATTACGCATAATACGGAACGGATAAGTACAGACAATGTCATAGTTTAAGAATAATTTATGAATATTCCGCTCAATCACTTCCTCAAGGAGAATCACCTTGGTTCCCTCTTCGCACGGAATCGGAATGATACGGGACAGTACACTAGGCACCTGAACCGTGGCAAATTCTAACTCCCCATTACCGTTCTTCTTCGTCACCAGCGCTCCCAGGTTCAGGGATTTATTTCTGATCAACGGAAACGGTCTGGAGGAATCCACTGCCATCGGTGTTAAAACCGGATATACATTATCTGCAAAATAACGGTCCACATAGGCTCCGTCCTCTTTGTTCAGATTCTCGTGGTGTCTGATGATATGCAGACCATGATCCAAAAGCTGGGGCATCAGGGAACGGTTATAGACCGTATACTGCTGCTCCACCAGCCTGTGCGTCTCTTCATTCACCTTCGCAAGCTGTTCCTCCGCAGTCATGCCCGCGATATCTTTCTTTTTGTATCCCGCATTTACTATATCTTCAAGGGATGCTACCCGTACCATGAAAAACTCGTCCAGATTCGATGCCGTAATACTTAAGAATTTCAACCGCTCGAATAACGGTATCTGTTTATCCTTTGCTTCGCTTAAGACCCGCTTGTTAAAAAGCAGCCAGCTAAGTTCTCTGTTGGTATAGTATTCATTCCTGGAAAAATCTGCTGTATTTGCCATATCCCGTACGGCCTCCTTCTAACCTTGCTTCATCCGGTATCCGGTCTGCCTTCTGTTACACATCTGCTTCTGATGAGTATGCCGCCGAACCCTGTTCTGTATTTGGAGCTGTTATCTGCGCTGTCTGATCACCGGCTTCACACTGTATACTTCCTCGAAAAACTCTGCCCGTTTCGTAAACAATCCTTTTTCCAGCGTAATATCTACGGAAGAATCCACCGTAATAATTAACTGTTCATCTTTCAGCGTGGTTTTGACATCCTTGAATTTCTGCTTGTGGCTTCTGTCCAATCCGTTGGCTATCTTTAAGATAGCTGTCAGCTTGGCAATCTTCAAATAGGCTTCCTTGTCAATAGAACTGTTCCGGCTTATCACATCATAATAATCGAAATCCATATGATTATATTTCACCACATTCGCCACAATTTCCCGTTCTATGTGGGACAATCCTATGATCTCCGTGGACAGGATAATGTTATAGGAACACTCTCCCAGATTCACCAGACTGATATACTTACCGCAGTCGTGCAGAAGCGTTGCAATCCGCAGCAGCAGCCGTTCCCTCTTGGAAAGGCCGTGTACCTTCTTCATGCTGTCATAGATCGTCAGCGCTATCTTCTCTAATGTCTCGCTTCTCCGTCGGCTGCCCATATAACGCTTGCTGATATTTCGTGCACAGGCTATAATATCCTGCTCGAAATCATGATCTTCCTTGATAATTTTATTCTTCTCACCGTACTCGTATGCCATACCGTCACACAGGCTGACGCCCGGTACCCAGATCAGCTTCGCATCCATCATCTGTGCGATCCGGTTAATCAACATGCCTGAGATACACAGAAGTGGAACTTTCTCTTCCGGCATTCCCAGTCTCTTAGCCACATCCTGCAGCGATTTCTCATGTACCCGCTCCAAGAAATGCCCCATGGCAGACGCTTCAATACTATCCTGCTCAAGTCCTGCAACATTCTTTCCTACAACGGCGGAGATATAATCATCCACCACAATAATATTCTCTATCTCTCTATCCTTCATATACAGTTTCTTAAACACTGCAAGCTGGGAACTGATCATCTCATCTAAGATCGTCTCATACTGACCGGACCGGATATTCAGTCTTCCTAACTGATCCTGCAGACGCAGCACACCCAGCTTCATATTCTGTGTGGTTACAAGCGTATCCTTATCAAAGAGCGACAACTGTATACTGCCGCCGCCGATATCAACAATAGCAGTACCTTTTTCAATGATTCGGTTAAACACCTCTCCTTTTGATGCAATAGACTTATAATCCAGAAAACGCTGTTCCGAATTGCTGAGCACTTCGATACTGATTCCGGTACGCTGGGCGATCTGATCCAATACAATCATGGTATTCTCTGTCTCACGGATGGCACTGGTACCGTATGCCTTGTAATCATCCACCTTATAGCTCTTCATGATATCCCCGTAATCTCTGAGGATTCTGCACAGTTCGTCCACTCTGCCGTAACTGATCTTACCTGTCGTGTAAGTATCCGTACCCAGATCAATACGCTGCCTGATATGATCGATCTCCCTGATACCGCTCTTAGAAGAAATCTCGAATATCTTCATGGAAAGTTCATAAGAGCCCACATCTATCGCTGCAAATGTCTTCATCCTAATCCTCCTTGCCAAGTAGATAATCAATAAACTGCTGTGCCGTCCGACCGGACAATCCGCCGTGGGAAAGTTCCCATTTATTTGCCTCTAAATACAGTTCTTCTTCCGGCATGGTAATCCTGTAACGATCCGCCAGCGTCTTCACAATCTGTTTAAACTGCTTCTGATCCGGCGCACAGAAAAAGATGGAAACACCGAAACGGTACACCAAAGACAGCTTCTCCTGTACCGTATCTCCCGAATGCATATCTTCCGTTCTGCGGTCATCCTTGTCGCTGTAATTCTCCCGAATCAGATGCCGTCTGTTGGAGGTTGCATAGATCAGTACATTGTCCGGCTTCTTCTCCAGGCCGCCCTCAATAACTGCCTTTAAGTATTTATACTCTATCTCGAAATCCTCGAAGCTTAAATCATCCATATAGATAATAAACTTATAATTCCTGTTCTTTATCTGGGAAATCACATCATTCAAATCCTGGAATTGATGCTTATAAATTTCAATGATACGCAGTCCCCTGTCATAATATTCATTCGCTATCGCCTTGATGCTGGAGGATTTCCCTGTTCCCGCATCTCCGAACAACAGGCAGTTGTTCGCCTTTCTGCCGGATACAAAAGCTTCCGTATTGTCGATCAGCTTCTGCTTGGGAATCTCATATCCCACCAGATCATCCAAATATACATGGGCAATATTCTGTATTGGTACAATCTTTGCTCCCTTGTCCTCATGCACCACACGGAATGCTTTATGTAAACCGAATTTGCCTACACCATATTCCCGGTAAAACTCTGTCAATGTGCCTTTCATTGCCTGCGCATTCTCATTCTTTGCGAACTGCTTGGTCAGATGACATATGCGGTCGCGGATACGCTTATTATATACCTTGCTGTCCTGAGAAGGACTTTCATAAGACAAAATCGTACGAAATTCCGGTGCCTTCAGAATTTCCATCATCTCTGTAAAATCGTAATCATAAAATTCCTTAAAAATGGTAATATCATGCAGCACCAGATCGTTGATACTGCCCTCCACTTCTCCCCGGATCTCACATGCCATGCTGTAGCTGTTCTCATTATTCACTAACAGATTCGTCAGATAGCAATGCCAGAGGTTGCCGTAGAATCCGTGATCTGCCGCCATTTCAAGCAGTCCGTGCATACACTCGTACAAAAGCGGTCTCGCCTTTTTGTCTCCGCAGCGGTAATGCTCCATCAGCCAGACCATATCCTTTAATATCTCTCCATCCACAAAATCTTTATAGATGATCAGTTCTTCTTCTCTCATGACTCCTCTTATACTCCTGCCCCTAATAGTTTCCCAAAATCTTCATACTCCGCGCCTCGTCCCGAAGCCCCCGCAAAGCATTTTTCACTGCGCTGTCTGCAAGATTTCCTTCAAAATCAATAAAGAAGCGGTACTCCCAGTTCCGATCCTCGATAGGCCGGCTCTCAATCTTGGTCATGTTCAGATTATTATAAATAAAATGAGATAACATGTGATATAAAGAACCGCTCTCATGGGATACTTCCAGACAAATACTTACCTTCTTCGCATCCTTTAAGAAAATCTTCTGGTTGGTGATAATAATAAACCGGGTTGAGTTCGTCTCCGATTGGTTGACTCCGCACTCTAAAATATCAAGTCCGTAGATTTTTGCCGCCTGCTCACTGGCAATAGCTGCCTGGCTCTTGTCTCCGTCCTCACTGACCTTACGGGCGGCAAAGGCATTATTCTGCATACTGATCTGTCGCCATGTATCATGCTCATTCAGATAACGGGAACTCTGCATCAGAGACTGGGGATGGGAATATACTGTGCGAATCTGTTCAAAGTCCGTGCCCGGCAGTCCCATCAGGCAATGCTCAATCTTAATAATCTGTTCCCCTACAATATAATTCTCAAACTCGACCAGTAAGTCATAAATCTCATTCACAATACCGGCTGTGGAATTTTCAATCGGAAGTACCGCAAAATCCGCACTTCCCTCTTCAATTGCACACATTGCATCCCGGAAGGTATCTACATGGAAGCAATTTACCTCTTCCCCGAAATATTTCATCATCGCCATCTGGGAATAGGCGCCTTCCGCCCCCTGAAATACCACCCGTGCTTTCTCCACCTCCAGCTTGTCCACACCGATAAAAGGCAGTTTACCGACACTTCCCGCCTCTGACAGTTTATTATACTGAAGCTTGCGGCTCATGGACATGATCTGCTCGAACAATTCCTGTACGCCATGGGCGTTAAAATCATTGTGCGTCAGAGATCTTACCTTGCGCAGTTTCTCTTCCTCTCTTGTCTTATCAAATACTTTCTTTCCCGTCTTTATCTTATAATCAGCTACCTGAGAACAGATCTCCATTCTTTCTTCATAAAGCTTCACGATCTGCTCATCGATTCCGTCCAACTGATCTCGTAAGTCTAATAAATCCATACTTCGGCAATCCTTTCTTATCTGTACTGTGCTTGTCTATCCTTAGTTTATCATACACACAAATGCCAAGGCAGGCATTAGGACACCGGCTCCGGCATCATGCAGCGAGTGCATGACGCGGTCTGAACAGTAACAGCCTGACAAACTACTATCATCTTACCCCAAATTTCCCTTGATAGCAAGCCGGATTGTAGATATAATAAGGTAATCCCAACAGGTGCTTTTATGAATATAAAAGGTCGAACTGTTGCGATAGTCGGAGGATAGATGACATGACAACCAGACAAAAAAACATTCTGATTTTATCCATAACAGGCGTTGTGGTGATTTTACTGCTTTTACTCGTAATCTTCAGCGGCCATATTTCTTTCAATGACGAAAACACCACCGGCAATACTGCCGGGAACTTAAATAACGGTGGATATTTCTGCGAGACAGAGGACCGTGTCTATTTTGCCAATGCCTATGATAATTACGCACTGTATTCCATGAATCCGGACGAGACAGACTTAAAAAAGCTAAATGACAACTCCGTCTCTTCCATCAATGCCGGCGGTAATTATCTGTATTATGCCATGTCCAGCAATTCCAACGGCTCCGGGCTCGGTTTCGTCCGCAAGACTTCCGGCATTTACCGCAGCAAGTTAAACGGAAGCGGCGTTGTCTGTCTGGATCGATGCCATATCGTCACGATGCAGTTATGCGGGAACTATTTATACTATGAGAAATACGATAATACAGATGCGGTCTCTCTGGACAAAATCAAGATCAATAAGAAAGAACAACAGACTCTCGCCGCAGAAAGAATCAATCCTAACTGTTACGTAAACGGCCAAATCTACTATCAGGGTACCGAAGAAGACCACTATCTCCACGTGCTGAACACGGCAACTGATACCACTGACGTCTTATGGCAGGGTGATATCTGGAATCCGGTCTATCAAAACGGCTATATATATTATATGGATGTGGCTGATAACTACAGGCTGTGCCGCTACTCCATGAGTGACGATATCGTCGAAGTATTGACCAATGACCGGATCGATATGTTTAACGTATATGGCGACTACATTTACTATCAGGTCAGCTCCAAAGATGCTCCTGCACTGAAAAGGATGCTTACAGACGGCAGTTCACAGGAACTGGTACGGGAAGGTGTCTATCAAAACATTAATATCACCTCCCAATATGTATACTTTAACGCTTTTAACGAAGAGACGCCTGTCTACAAAACAAGTACCTATGGGCCTGTCAATGTGACCACCTTTGATGCCGGCATGCAGGCGGCGTTAGATAATATGAAATAATACAATAATCCTGTATCATCAAGCATTACTCATCACATGACAAACGGCAGAATAGAACACTCTACTCTGCCGTTATTTTAAAGTTCTTCTCTAACAATTCTTCATTGTGCATACAGCGATAGATACCTGTTACCTTCTGTGCCATGCCCTCTCCTGCCCGTTCATCCGTAACAGGCAGTATCATAATCCGGTAATCCACTCCGAATACCCGGCTTCTGGTGTCTGTCATGTGACAGCCGTTACGTGTATAGAAGGCTATCCTCCGGTTCCTGATGTTCCTTATGTTCTCTTCCAGTTCCAGTTCATTGTCCTCCACCTCGATTATAATACCCCTCCAATCGCCGCACGCTTCTTTAAGCTGCCCTAACGCTATGGAACCGTATCCCTGTCCCCGAGCGTTCGCACAAGCCGCAAAATAATCCAATAATAACATCTGTTTGTTATTATCTGCAACTAAGAATGCATAAGCGCGTAACAGATCCCCCTCTGCGCCGTCTGCCTGCACTGTCTCATAAAAACCATAAGCAAAGTAATGCCCTCTCTTCCACATATCCTCTATCATGTAGAACGGTTTTAACTCCTCCGGTGGGAAATCTGCCCTCATATAAGTATCATATATTTGTTTTGTCTGTATTAACGTTAATTTCCTTACCTGTAACTGTGCCATAGTTCTCTGCTTTCTACTACAATTATCATATACCCTGCATTATCATATGCCGGCAGGGCACTATCTGTTCGCCGTATTTCTATAACATGCTTTCCGGCAATCCCCGGCGTTTACACCATACGTACTTACAGCACGTGCTCCTCTCCACGCTGCTTTACTTCCCGGTACAACTGCATCACTGACTTTCGCAAGACCGGATGCATTTCATAGGGTGCAATCTGTGCAAGCGGTGCCAGCACAAAGTCCCGGTTATGCATGTCTGCATGGGGAATTTTCAGATCATCGGTATACATGACGCAGTCCTCATATAAAAGGATATCCAAATCCAGTGTTCTGGGCCCCCAATGTACTTTACGCTCTCTGTCATTGTCCTTTTCAATCTCATGAATCCGCTCCAGCAGTTCCTCCGGTGTGTAAAGCGTCTCTATCGCAATCGCTCCGTTTAAGAAATTCTCCTGCTCCACACCGCCGTAGGGTGTGGTCATCATCCAGTCAGAGACCTTCATCACACGACATTTATGATCTGCCAACAGCGCCTCCACTGCCGCATTCAGGTATCGTTCCCGCTCCCCCATATTGGAGCCGCAGGCAAGATACGCCTTCTTCCATCCCCTTGTAATCTTCACAGACACGGACTCAAAAGGCAGCGGAATCGGAGCCTCCGGCTTACGGATTTCCAGATCGATATATCGAACCAGAGGGAAAGAAAGCAGCACTTCCTCTGCCGCTTTCTCTGCCACAGTCTCGATCAGCTTATACGTATGCTCAGTCAGGAAACGCTGAAAAAACAGGCATACTTCACCATAGTTTGTGGATAAATCCAAATCATCCATAACACCTGCTTTTCTTGTATCACATCCCAGCACGGCATTCATATAAAAATTCTGCCCCTTCTCATTTTCCTCGGCATATACACCGTGATGGGCATATATCCGAAGATTCTCTATCCGAATCTGATCCATAACTGTCTCCTTACTCTATGCCTGACGCCCCGGCCTGTATCCGTCACGGATGGCCTCCGCCATCTTAATTGCGCGCACATTCTCCTTCACATCATGCACTCTCACAAACATGGCGCCTTTCTGCACCGCATATACTGTCGTAACCAAGGTTCCCTCCACCCGCTCTGATGCCGGAAGATCAAGCGTAAGTCCTATCACGGATTTGCGGCTGCATCCCAAGAGAAGCGGATATCCCAGAGAGTGAAGCATTTCCAAACGGTCTATGATCTCCAAATTGTTCTCATAAGTCTTCCCGAACCCCACACCGGGATCTAAGATAATCTTATCATTTTCAATCCCTGCTTTATCAGCAATAACAAGTGTTTCTTTTAAATCTTCCAGCACATCTTCCATGTAGCTGTGATAATCCGGCTCCTTCCGGTTATGCATCAGGCAGCACGGCAAGCCCGACTTTGCGATGACGTCTGCCAGCATGGGATCATATTTCAGTCCCCAGATATCATTGATCATATCTACTCCGGCTTCCACCCCTGCCTGTGCCACTTTACTCTTATAGGTATCCAGCGAAATCGGTATATCAAATCTGGATTTAATCCCTTCCACGATCGGTATGACACGATGAATCTCTTCTTCCTCAGGCAATATAGTATATCCCGGTCTGGTAGATTCTCCGCCCACATCCACAATATCCATACCATCCGTTATCATTTCTTCCACATGATACAGCGCCTTATCCAGCTCATTGAATTGCCCCCCGTCCGAAAAGGAATCCGGGGTTACATTCAGGATTCCCATAACATAAGTATGACCCTTAACTGCAAATTCTTTCTCTCCGATTCTCATACAGCCCTCCATAGCAAAACAATCACCTACAACCCAATATACACAACTCACACCACTCAACGGGAAGAATGCCCGCTAGCGGCATTCCTTTTCAGTATATTAAATCCTGATTTTTCTTCCTGCCGCTCCAATTACACTCCTGTGCCACACGGCAGACATAGCAGGCCCTGCTCGCTTTATCGGCACGATACAGCAGCCCGTTTAAATCTCTGTCTTCCCTGACTAAGGCATTCCTGTGATTCCTGATTGCCTCTATAATAACAGCCGCTTCTTTATCCTCAAACCCGCAGTCCTGCAAGATCTGC
Organism: Lachnospiraceae bacterium; assembly: GCA_017936885.1. Classification (GTDB taxonomy): domain Bacteria; phylum Bacillota; class Clostridia; order Lachnospirales; family Lachnospiraceae; genus UBA3282. The sequence continues at coordinate 52,392 of JAGBEO010000005.1, forward strand.
GGTGCCAGCACAGCACTGGCTGTCTCATGGGGTGTTCCGTCCTCATATTGCCTGAAACGCCCGATATCATGCAGAAGTGCAGCACCATACACAAGATCCTTCGGCAACCCGTAACCTTCCTCCAGATTCAACAGCATGCCGATTCTTGCCACATCCAATAAATGCCCTACGTTATGACGGCAGAAGCGACGATCCGCTTCTGCCTGTTCATTCTGCTCCATATATGATTTGTATAAATCATGATTTAATATTTGATTGATGCGATCCATCTCACTTATATTCCTCTGCCTGTCCGTTTGATCTCTGGTCGTTTGCACTCTGCCTGGTATTCCCAATATCATCTGCACTGGATGCATTCCGGCTTCTGACGTCTGTAAGTTTCTATCTTCTGACCATCTCGAAGAAATACTGCTGCAACTGCGGATTTTCACTGAAACAGCCTCTGGCTGCCATAGTCACGGTCCGGCTCCCCGGCTTCTCCACGCCTCGCATGGTCATACACATATGTTCTGCTTCCGCCATAACCATCACGCCCTGCGGTTTCAAATGCTCCATAACCGCCTCTGCGATCTGGGTTGTCATCTGCTCCTGTATCTGCGGTCTTTTCGCATAGACTTCCACCGTCCGCGCAAGCTTACTTAACCCTACCACCTTGCCGTCCGGCAGATAGGCGATGTGCACTTTACCGTAGAACGGCATCAAATGGTGCTCGCAGATAGAATAAAAGGTGATATCTTTCACCAGCACAATTTCATTGCTCTCCACCGTAAAAGTCTTAGACAGATGCCCTGCCGCATCCTCATCCATCCCCTTATATATTTCTTCATACATACGGGCAATCCTGTTGGGTGTATCCTTAAGTCCCTCTCTGTTCACATCCTCACCGATGCCCTCGAGCAGCAGCCTTACCGCCTGCTCAACCTTCTTCAAGTCTACCATGAGAATCTCTCCTGATCGTATCTCTATGTTCTACCACATCCATCAGCTCTCCCAGATAAGAGAGCGAACCAAACGCGATGATTACCGTATCCTTATCCAGTCCGGCTAACAGATACGCAATCTCTACCGCTTCCTGCACACTGTCTGCTACTGTCACACTGTCATGATACTCCCTGACTGCCTGCGCCAGATCATAGGCATACAGCGCCCGTTCCCTGACAGGCGGCGTTACCGCAATAATATGCTCCGCCAACTCATAAGTATTGCGGATAACTTTATCATACTCTTTATCCTTCAACACTCCCATTATATAGATGATTCGCTTATTTGTAAAATAAAACCGTATACTTTGTACCAATTTCAGGGAGGCATCCTCATTGTGCGCCCCGTCTGCAATAAAGAGCGGCTTCTTACCGATCACTTCGAATCTGCCGTGCCATTTCGTTTCTGCCAGTCCTCTGCGCAGTTGATCTTCCGAAACCGGATACCCCAGCTTAGCGAGTGCCATAATCACTTCCACCGCCACCACGGCATTCTCGATCTGGAATTGTCCAGCCATCGTAATCTCAAGATTCTTGTATTTATCATAACTAAAATGCTGCTTCGTTACACCGTATTTTACATTCTTCGCTCTGGCTGCATCCGCAGTAAAAAACTTCGCTTTGCGAAGAAGCGCCGCCTGCCTTAAGATCTTCATCACTTCCGGTGACTGTTTTGCCGATATGACATAACACCTGTCTTTTATTATTCCGGCCTTAGCTAACGCAATCTGATCCTGCGTGTCACCCAATATTCCCATATGATCCATACTGATCGAGGCAAAAACAGCCACCAACGTGGTATTTACAACATTGGTCGCATCCAATGTCCCGCCAAGTCCGGTTTCCAACACTACGATATCACACTTTTTATCCAGGAAAAAAAGAAAAGCTACCGCAGTTTCTATCTCAAAAGGCGTGGGATGTGCAAATCCCTCCGTCACCATGGCTTCTGCCGCCTTTTTTACCGGCTCCAGATATTTGCACAGTCCTACCTGGGTAACCATCCTGCCATCCACCTGAAACCGTTCCCGATACTCCCGTATCGTCGGCGAAAGATATCTGCCCACTTTATATCCTGCGGTCTGTAATACCGTGGAAACATAGGCAAGCACCGATCCTTTGCCGTTCGTGCCCGCAATATGCACAAATTTCAACTGATCCTGCGGATTGCCAAGACGCATGCACAATTCCCGCATCCCGTCAAGCCCCAGAACACTGCCGTACTGCTGTAAATCCTCTACATATTCCATAGCTTCTCTATAGTTCATGTGCATACTCCCTTCCGCTCATTTTCTATTGCAGGAAATATATTGCTATATTTTCCGCTTCTGTACCGCATAAAATCTCTGCAATCTGTCAATCCTTATCTTATGAGAAAATTTATCCACAATTTCATACACTGCGGGTTATTAGGCTGGTTTCTGGAAATTAGCTTTACCGCTTTCCACGCATTCCGCAAACGTGATTTTCGTCTTCCCGGCGTCACATCCATATGGATGTTCCCTATTTACGGACTTGCCGCCTTCCTCGCCCCTGTCAGTCGTATGATGCGAAACTGTAACTTCATATTCCGCGGTCTGGTCTATACGGGCATCATCTTCACCGGAGAATTCATTACCGGAAACTGGCTGAATAAGCGGGAACTTTGTCCCTGGAACTATGCACGTTCCAAATGGAATCTTCATAACGTGATCCGTCTGGATTACGCCCCCTGCTGGTTTACCGCCGGTCTTTTATTCGAACGGCTGTTAAAAGAAAATGATGCTTCCCTTCGTCCTGACTGATCCGGTCATTGCTTGAGACTGAGGGCACGCGGGACGGACAGGCAACACACCTACATTTCCTCTAAATCATCCGCATCGATATTTAGCGTATTCAGCGTGCGGCGTTTTCTCCGTGCCTCTTCTGAGGTTTTCAGAATATAATTCTTGATCTCCTTCGCATGTTTGATATGCTCCAAATAAAGCTGTGGATGCGTATTATCTCCCGTATAGCATGCCACGGTTCCTAACCGGAAAATACGCTCGATCAGGCTGGTTTTCAGCTCTACATCCTGTACTTTATATAAATAACAGTCGTTTTCTACCGTATTAAGCAGCCCTGTATCAATGGTAATAATCTCTTCGTTAATGGTATACTTGGTAAACGTAAACGGAAGACCGAAGAACAGCCATCGTTTCCGCTCCACATACTCTTTGCTCTCTTCCTCCGGCTGCTGTTCTGCTTTCTTCTCTGTCTCAGTCTCTGTCCTGCTCATCTGTGTCTGAGGATTCTCCCCGTTCTTTCCGCCTGCCTGGCTCTGTTCTTGTTCCTGACTGCGTTCTTTCATCTGCGCCTTTACCTGGCTTGTTTCCTGATCCTGTATCTGCTCTTTTACATCCTTGTTCATTTCTTCTGCCATAACTTCCTCCATTCCCAATACCGTTTCCATCTCCGGTAATGTCTTCCTCTCCGCTGCTGTTTTATCTTCTATCCACTATAACATACCCCTCCCCTTTCGACAATCCAAACACTTAAAAAACTAATGCAAAAAACTGCCCCAAAAACTCTTCCGTGTTATCTTGAAACCCCTCTTTCTTTATGATATGATATACAAAATGTAGTTGGGGAAACAATATGACATACAGAATAAGGAGGTATTTTCATGACAGCACAAGAATGTATCGTAGGACGCAGAAGTATCCGTAAATTTAAGGCAGATCCCGTACCACATGAATTATTGGAACAGATCGTCGAAACGGCATCCTATGCTCCCAGTTGGAAACATACACAAATCACACGCTACATAGCTATCGAGGGCGCATTAAAAGATAAAATTGCCAAGGAAGCTACCTCTATTTACCCCGGCAACGGTAATATCATTGCCAATGCACCTGTACTGATCGCTGTTACCATTATCAAAAACCGCAGCGGTTTCGAACGTGACGGTTCTTTCAGTACCCCCAAAGGCGACCGCTGGCAGATGTATGATGCAGGCATTGCATCCCAGACTTTCTGTCTGGCAGCTCATGAGCAGGGCCTCGGTACAGTTATTCTCGGACTCTTCGATGAAGACAAGATCGCAGATATGCTGCAGTTGCCGGAAGACAGAGAATTGGCAGCATTAATCCCTGTTGGCTATCCTGATGAAGCTCCTGTCGCTCCCAGAAGAAAGCCCGTGGATGATTTATTATCTTATCAATCATAATAACAGAAATAGAAGAGAGCCTTCTCTTCTATTTTTTTAGCATAAGGATGAATCCAAGGCGATGCATCCGCTGCTTAAGAAAGGAGCCTGTAAACTTATGAGACACTTAATGAATCCTCTCGATTTTACCGTGGAGGAACTGGACCAGCTCTTTGATCTGGCCAATGATATTGAAACCCACCGGGATAAATATGCCCATGCATGTGAAGGGAAAAAACTGGCAACCTGCTTCTATGAGCCAAGCACACGCACCAGACTCAGTTTTGAGGCCGCCATGCTTAATCTGGGCGGACAAGTATTGGGCTTTTCCGATGCCGGCTCTTCCTCCGCAGCCAAAGGAGAAAGTGTATCCGACACCATCCGTATCATCTCCTGTTATGCGGATATCTGCGCTATGCGCCACCCCAAAGAGGGCGCGCCAATGGTTGCAGCCAGCCGTTCCGGCATTCCGGTCATCAACGCAGGCGACGGCGGCCATCAGCATCCGACCCAGACACTGACGGACCTTTTGACCATCCGTTCCCTGAAGGGACATCTGGGAGACTTTACGATCGGCCTCTGCGGCGATCTGAAATTCGGCAGAACGGTTCACTCTCTCATCAATGCACTGATCCGCTATCCGAACATCCGCTTTATCTTTATCTCTCCACCGGAACTGAAAGTGCCGGATTATATCACGGATATGCTGACAGAAAAGGGCATTCCTTTTGAAGAAGTAATCCGTCTGGAAGACTGTATGCCGCAGTTGGATTTACTGTATATGACCAGAGTGCAGAAAGAGCGCTTCTTCAACGAAGAGGATTATGTACGTCTGAAAGATTTCTATATCCTAAACAAAGAGAAGCTGGAAGCCGCCAAAGAAGATATGCTGATTCTTCATCCGCTTCCCCGTGTCAATGAAATTTCCGTAGAAGTAGATGACGATCCCCGTGCTGTTTATTTCAAGCAGGCACAATACGGTGTCTATGTCAGAATGGCGCTGATTCTTACCCTTTTGGAAATCGAAGTAAAATAACACTCGTTACTTTTGATATGTAAAAACAGCCAATTTGTATTATATTATCAGAAAGGAAACCATACCATGTTAAATGTAGGAAAAATCGAGGAGGGTTTTGTACTTGACCACATTGAAGCCGGCAAAAGCCTCTCTATCTATCACCATTTGCAGTTAGATAAATTGGACTGTACGGTTGCAATCATCAAAAATGCACGCAGCAATAAGATGGGCAAAAAGGATATTCTCAAAGTAGAATGTGACATCAATACGCTGGATCTGGATATTCTGGCATTTATTGATCATAATATCACCGTAAATGTGATCAAAGACGGAGAAATCGTAGATAAAAAAGAACTGGTACTTCCCAAAGAAATACGGAATGTAATCAAATGCAGAAATCCGCGCTGCATCACTTCTATTGAACAGGAGCTTCCCCATATCTTCGTACTGGCAGACGAAGCGAAGGAAATCTATCGCTGCAAATATTGCGAAGAGAAGGCAAGTGAGTCCACTGCCACATGGAAATAAATTGAGGAGCAGGATAATCCTGCTCCCTTATTTTCTATCCATTTTTCGTCTTTCCTACGCTTATCTCGCTTCCGCCGCCACTTTCTGATTCTCCCTGGCAACCGCTTCAAACTCGGATCTGGCCATTGCCAGACAATCCATCAGTTTCGGTGAGAACACACCGCATTCCCCTCTGGTAATCATATTATACGCTTCATCCGTAGTATAAGCATCCTTATAACATCTCTCAGTAACGAGCGCATCATACACATCGGCTACCGACACGATCTGTGCGGAAATCGGGATCTCCTCTCCCTTCAATCCGTCCGGATAGCCGCGTCCGTCATATCTTTCATGATGATGGCGGCAGATATCATAGCTCACCTTGCCATAATCGCCCTTTTGAATATCAGCCATCATATCGATAATCTCACACCCTCTGGTTGTATGAGATTTCATGATTTCAAATTCATCTTTCGTCAAACGTCCCGGTTTTAATAAAATCGCATCGGATATCGCAATCTTACCCACATCGTGTAATGCCGATGCGGAAGTGATAACACTGATGGCACGATCATCCAGTTTATACTCCGGATATGCTTTCGCCACATATTTCGCCATAATATTGGTAAATGTCTTAACACGCTTGACATGATCGCCGGATTCTAAATTACGAAACTCCACCACATTACTCATGGTATCAATGATGCGGTCATTCATATTCTGCAGTTCTTCTGCCTGTTTGCGCAGTACCTTCGTCTGCAGTTCTACCATTTCTTCCAAGTGGCGCTTATTATAGTACAGCTCAATCACATTCTTCGTACGCTGCTTAACAATGAATGCGTCAAAAGGCTTGCGGATAATATCGCTCACACCCATCTGATAAGCCTTTCGTTCTATCTGTGTAGTTGCCTCTCCCGTAATTAAAAGAACCGGTATGCTATTGATCCATTTCCGTTTCTTCATCTCTTCCAAAACTGCCATACCATCCATAACCGGCATGACAACGTCTAAGAGCACTACTGATATCTCATCCTGTTTAGATGCAATAATCTCTATTGCTTCTTTACCGTTTTCTGCCTGAAGCGTGTTACACTCACGAAACATCTCACACAGGATTTCTCTGTTGATGTCAACATCATCGACTATTAATATTGTTGGTTTCTTCATATATCCTCTCATTCTGCACCATTCGCCCGGTACGCTGTATTAATTTGCAAACAGTGCAATTTTTGCACCTTTCTTCTTAATCGTAACACTTTTAACCATGGATCTGCAATACCAAAGATCTCTCTCAATCTCCACACTGGTACCCGGATATACGCCCCCTCGTATTACCGCTTTGCAGTCTCCGTTATCCCCTACCTTTTGCTGCAGCATCTGCGCCTTTTCTGTCTCCCGCGCCAATTCCTGTTCCTTAATCTCAATGGCCTGGAAAATCTTAATAAAAATATCCATTGTTGTAAGTTTTTGCAAAGGATATTTTCTCTTTAGCTTCTCTCTTCCTTCATAAAATATTCTGAGTTCTCCCTGAATCTTACTGATATTCTTACCGATTTCATACCATTCCTGCAGCGTCTGCTCTGTCATGCCCAGCCTCACGGCGGTTTTTACCTCAGCACTATTGCCAAGCTGATATGCATTGATTCCTTGTACACTCTGTGTGTATCCACCGATGATCGCACCTCTGTTTCCCGAAATAACCACGCGTTCTCCGGCATCAATATTACAGTTCATTACATAATTGGCAAATACAGACTGCTGCGTTTTGATCATTACCGATTCAAAAAACTTACCGGAAATCTTCCCTTCAGCCTCCAGATACCCTCTTTCATTACCCATCATGCCGCTTTTGAGCATGATGTTGCCCTTCGCCTTGATCGTGGCACCTTCCACATTGCCTTCCACAGCAATATCTTCATCTGCCTCCAGCACAACACCGCTTCCCACATAACCGCGTACCAATATGCTGCCGGGGAACTTCACATTACCGGTAGACAATGTTACATCCTCTAATACACACAGACGAGAGACGATCATTTCGCTGCCGTTAATCTCAACCTTACCCTGAAAAGCCGCTACGTAAGTCTTCTTATCTTCCAACAGCAGGAACCCTTTACCGGTCAGGACAGGTTTATCAATTCCTTTTCTTGCAGCAATCATATTGCCCAGAACATCGTATCCTTCTTCACCATACTCTGCTTCATGATATATGGCTAAGACCTGACCTGCCTCCACCTCTTCAAAATATTCAATATTCTGATAATCCACAGAGCCGTCCGGTAATTCTTTCGGAATACGGGGCATATTTCCTCTTACTTTGAACTCATAATACCCATCTTTACCCTCTCCCGGCTTCTTACCCTTAGCTACCAGAATCGGTTTATCATATACCAGATTGGAAATCATCTTCTCGATAATATTCCGGTCAATGCCTTTCTTAATGCCCTGCAGCTCTAAAACACTCACGATTTCTTCTATCTTATGATCATAACCGGAATCCAGCGTCAGATATGCCTCCATACTGTTATGACCGATACTGACCACCATACGGGAACTGATCTCTACCTTCTTCTCCAGTTCCTCATAATCCGGTAAGGTTCCTTCACTCTCCTCCTCCAATTGAAGCCGCATACGCTTCATATCGGTAGGTGAATACATCATGCTGGAATAGCTCTCTACATCAAGCCCCTTCTCCAGACCTAAACGAATCTCACGCATCTGCTGCCACAGATACAACGGTTTCGCATAAAATTCCGCATTCACACGGTGTTCTAAGCCAAGACGGATTTCCTGCATCTGCTTATAATTGAACTGTATATTGGCATACAGCTCTACCTGCAGTCTCTCTTCCAAACCGATCCGGATCTCATGGACTGCCACACCCCTGAATTCCGGATTCAGATAATCAGTTATATTAACGCCATGCTCTAATGCGATACGGATCTCTTCCAAAGCGTCCGCCGCAAAACCCGCACTGATAAAAGGAAGAATATTCACTCCGGACTGAGATGCCTTAATAACCTGCTGCAGAATCTTCGCATCATATTCTAAGAACGGTATAATATCGATACCGGCTTCCAACGCCTCCCTGATCTGGCGCATTTTATGGCTTGTAATCTCTTTATCAGCATAAAGGGAAACATCTACCTGATGCTCTAATCCCAGACGAATCTGCTCCATCTGAAACCAGTCGTAGTTTTGACTTGCATAAATAGAAACAGGTACACCTGCCAGCAATCCCAGACGGATTTCTTTCATCTGGGCCGGCAAATATCCCGTTACAGCATACACAGATACATCCAGCTTATCCATCAATCCCAAACGGATTTCCTCAAGCTGCATCCAGTCAAATCCTGCCTCACGATAAGCCGACATATCCAGATGCTCACTAAGCTCTAATCTGATTTCTTCCATATGGGCCCATGGAATAGATGCATCTAAGTAAGAGGTTACATCAATCTTGCTTTCCAGGCCTTTACGAATCTCCGCAAGCTGATAAATATCGAACTGGCCAGCATCCAAAACAACTGCATCTAATCCCAGTTCGATACATAACCTTCTCTCCTTTTTATAGATTTCTTCCGTATTCATTACCATTTGTTTGCCGTCAATAGACATCGCAGCATCCCCCAAATATCCCCATATCAATAAATAATAGCTTTATTATACTCCACATTTCTCCCCAGCGTCAATCAAACAATTATGATATGCATAAATATGCTGTTTTTAATTTTGTTTTCAAATAAATACAATTTGATTTATCAAAACGCTGGACTTTTCTTAAAAATATGGTATTATGATTATAACAGTAATGATTACTATTATTAAAAATAAAAAATATTGGAGGGAAAATTTATGACACAGAATGCACAAGTAGATAACTTAGTAAACCTTTTAGACGGCTACGCAACCAAAGGCGGTCACCACTTAAATGTCAACGTTTTAAACAGGGATACTCTCTTGGATGCCCAGAAACATCCCGAGAATTACCCGCAGTTAACCATCCGCGTGTCCGGTTACGCCGTAAACTTTATTAAACTGACACCGGAACAGCAGGCAGATGTTATCAGCCGTACTTTCCACGAAAGTGTATAACACTTTCCGGACATTGTACCCCCTGATACGCTCAGTGCTTAACGCGTATCACAAAAGGATCGTAGGAAATCTTCCCACGATCCTTTTTCATTTATAGACTTATATTTTAAGCATTATACCTGTGCCACATCCTTCATGGAGAAGCTGATTCTGCCCATCTTATCCTTGCCTAAGCAAACTACTGTTACTTTATCGCCAAGTGTCAGTACGTCTTCGACATGATTGATTCTCTCTTTCGCAATCTTGGAAATGTGAACCATACCCTCTTTGCCCGGAGCAAACTCTATAAATGCGCCGAACTCCTTGATGCTGACTACGGTACCCTTGAAGATCTGACCTTCTTCAAAGTCTGTAACGATAATCTTAATCATCTCTACAGCCTTGTCCATCATCTCTCTGTCAGTACCGCATACGGATACCTGACCATCGTCTGTAATGTCGATCTTCACACCTGTACGTGCAATAATCTCATTAATGGTCTTACCACGCTGTCCTACTACATCGCCGATCTTCTCCGGATCGATCTGGATAGAAATGATCTTAGGAGCATACTTTCCGACCTCTTTACGGGGAGCTGCGATGGCAGGTACCATACAGTTAGCCATGATAAATTCTCTTGCCTCACGACATCTTGCAATAGCACCCTCAACAATCGGTCTGGTCAGACCGTGAATCTTAATATCCATCTGGATTGCCGTGATACCGTCATGGGTACCTGTTACCTTAAAGTCCATATCGCCGAAGAAATCCTCAAGACCCTGGATATCTGTTAACAATACGAAATCATCATCTGTGTCTCCGGTTACCAGACCGCAGGAAATACCTGCTACCATCTTCTTGATCGGTACACCTGCTGCCATCAGGGACATACAGGATGCACAGGTAGATGCCATGGAAGTGGAACCGTTGGACTCAAAAGTCTCAGATACGGTACGGATCGCATATGGGAACTCTTCCTCACTGGGCAGTACCGGAATAAGCGCTCTCTCAGCCAATGCTCCATGTCCGATCTCTCTACGTCCCGGTCCACGGCTGACCTTCGTCTCACCTACGGAATAGGAAGGGAAATTATAATGGTGCATATATCTCTTGCATGTTACATTCTCATCTAAGCCGTCTACCTTCTGTACCTCAGATAAAGGTGCCAGTGTACATACGTTACAGATCTGTGTCTGTCCACGGGTAAACATGGCAGAACCGTGTACTCTCGGAATGATATCAACCTCTGCTGCTAACGGTCTGATCTGATCCAGTGCACGACCGTCAGGACGCTTGTGATCCTTTAAGATCATCTTGCGGACTGTCTTCTTCTGATACTGATATACTGCCTCGCCGAGTACTGCAAGATACTCTTCATTGTCAGCAAAAGCTTCCTCTAACTTGGCAGTTACGTTCTTGATATTTTCCTCGCGCACCTGCTTCTCATCCGTGAAGACTGCGGTCTCCATCTCCTCAGGTGTTACGATCTTCTTCATGTCCTCAAACATCTGTGCCGGAATTGCACAGCTCTCATATGCATGTTTCGGCTTACCGACCTCAGCTACGATCTTATTGATAAACTCAATAATCGTCTGATTTACTTCATGTGCCTTATAAATCGCCTCGATCACTTTCGCTTCCGGTACTTCATTAGCGCCTGCCTCGATCATGATAACCTTCTCTGATGTGGAAGCAACAGTCATCTTCAGATCACCCTTAGCCCACTGCTCCTGAGACGGATTCACGATCAACTCGCCGTCGATCAAGCCCATCTGTGTCATGGCACAGGGACCGTCAAAAGGAATATCGGAAATGCATGTTGCGATAGCAGTACCGATCATAGCAACTAACTCAGGACGGCACTCCGGATCTACGCTCATTACCATGTTATTTAAGGTAACGTCATTGCGGTAATCCTTCGGGAATAAAGGACGCATCGGTCTGTCGATCACACGGCTTGTAAGGACTGCGTTCTCGGATGCCTTGCCCTCTCTCTTATTAAATCCGCCCGGAATCTTACCTACGGAATATAATTTCTCTTCATACTCTACGCTGCACGGGAAGAAATCGATCCCGTCTCTCGGCTTGTCAGATGCTGTAGCCGTAGATAATACGGTTGTCTCACCATACTGCATAAAAGCACAGCCGTTAGCCTGTTTGCCGACTCTGCCGATGTCCACACGAAGGGTACGTCCGGCAAGGTCCATTGTGTAACTCTTGTACATAATCTTCTCTCCTTTTCATGCTGTTTCCTTCTGCCGCTTATCGTCAGACAAACCGGAAACGTAATTTATGTTGAAGGCAGAAGATGCCGAAACTACAAATATGCACATAGCATTTGTCTCTTATCGCCATACGGCATCCTTTCAACAATCGACATCTATATCCATATTTGTGGTCTCGGATGCTTCTTCCACCCGTCACAACAATAATCACTTAAACTCAACCTACTAAGCAGAGACTCGAGACATAAATGTCTCTCGTTCGCGTTGCTCGTCATAAGCAATTTTCGGCATCCGCTCGTGCAAGCACGGCTACTGTCGAAAATCACTTCTGACTCTGCTTAGTCGCGAAAAAAGGCGGATAAGGCTGCGCCTAGCCCAACCTTATATCCGCCAATAGTTTTGACACTATTTTCTTAAACCTAATCTCTCGATCAGTGTACGATATCTCTCGATATCCTTCTCTTTCAGATATGCAAGTAAACCACGTCTCTGACCAACCATTTTCAGAAGACCTCTTCTGGAATGATGATCCTTCGGATTAGCTTTCAAATGCTCTGTAAGCTCCTGGATTCTTGCTGTCAGAACTGCTACCTGTACTTCCGGTGAACCGGTATCGCCGGGTGTTCTTGCATACTCGTTGATAATTGCTGTTTTCTTTTCTTTAGAAATCATTGTTTTCTCCTTTCTTTCCAAACAGTTTATGATTGTTACTGTCTTATAAACGCCGGATGCCAAGAACGGGTTGGAGACCTCCCTGCTCTGAGTATCGGCTGAAACTCATACTTGAACATTCTACCATATAGAATTCTCTTTTTCAAGCACTTATACAGACAAATATTTTTTAATGATACCGTCGTTTAATTCTTCCATATTTCCCCGGGTCACCACAGTCCCTTTCTGTATAATAACAAATTCCTCTGCCAACCTTCTGGCGAACTTCAGATTCTGCTCTACCACTGCAATGGTTATCCCCGTTTCCTGTGCAATTTTCTTCAGCGTATCAGCGATCTCCATAACCACGTTTGGCTGAATTCCTTCCGTCGGCTCATCAAGCAGAATCATCTTCGGCTCACCCATCAGACATCTGGCAATCGCAAGCTGCTGCTGCAAACCGCCGGAGAGCACACCGCCATTTCTCTTCATATGGATCTTCAATGCAGGAAAATAATCCAGAACCCATCCTTTCTTTTCCTGCATGTTAATATCCTTATGTCCCATGGCACCTAACTCCAGATTTTCCTCCACCGTCATAAGGGGAATGATTTCTCTTCCTTGGGGAACATATCCAAGACCGCAGAGTGCCCGTTTGTGTGTCTTCATCTTCGTAATATCCTGTCCGTCAAAGATAAGCGTCCCCGTGCTCATCGGCAGAACACCCATCGCACTCTTTAGAAATGTGGTCTTTCCTACGCCGTTTCTTCCCAGAATCGCGGTACGGCTCCCTTTTTTTATTTCAATGGACAGATTGTTGATCACCTTGCTTTTTCCGTAGCTTACATTGACATCCGTAGCTTTAAACATAGTTTCCTCCATTCCGAAACATCACCGTTTACGTTTTAATCCTCTTTCAGATAAACAGCAATGACTTCCTCGTTGTTCTGTACCTCTTCCATGGTTCCTTCTGCCAACAGTTTTCCATAATTCAACACGGTAACATATTCCGCTACCTGACGCACAAAATCCATATCATGTTCTACCACGATCAAAGTATGCTCTCCTTTTAATCTCTTGATCATCTCCCCGGTCTTGTATGTTTCATCCGCTGTCATACCTGCGGTAGGTTCGTCCAGAATGATCAATTTCGGATTCTGCGCCACCACCATACCGATTTCCAGCCACTGTCTCTGTCCATGTGATAAATCACTGGCAAAAAAATGTCTGTACTCATAGAGGTCTATCAGTTTTAGTATTTCATTAACTTTTTCTTTAAAAGCTTTCGTTTTCCGGAAGAATACGCACCCGGTCAGGCTGTTGTAACCCTCTGCCGCGATCTCTATATTCTCCTTAACCGTCATGTTATCAAAAACATTGGGGCCCTGAAATTTTCTTCCGATCCGGTAATTTCTTGCAATTTCGGTGACAGACTTACCCGTAATATTCTGTCCGTCAAAGATCACACTGCCGCTTGTAGGAGTCGTCTTCCCCGTTACCAGATCCATAAAAGTGGTTTTACCTGCTCCGTTGGGACCGATGATCACGCGAAGCTCGCCGTCATATATTTTCATATTTACTTCCGTAAAAGCCTTGAAACCGTTAAACTCTACCGACAGATTTTTCACTTCCAACAAAACCTTTCTTTCGTCACTCATAGCTTCGCCTCCTCGTTTGCAAGAATCTGTTCCTTCCGTTTCCGGTCCTTTGATTTTTGCTGGACATCAATGATCGTTCCGATGATCCCCTTCGGAATAACGAACACGATCACCAGAATAATGATACCAAGAACCAGTTTCCAATATTGTGCGAAATCTGCTGAGATACCGGAAAACACGGAATTTAATATCGTCTCGGCAATCTGAAGCACCAGTGTTCCTACTATGGCGCCTGTCAGGTTGCCCCGTCCGCCCACAGCAACCCAGACCAGAACTAAAGTTGCCAGATTGATTCCCACTGCCGTAGAGTTTACACTGCCCTGTGTACGGACATACAGTACACCCGCCAGACCTGCCATAACACCGGAAATCGTATAGATCAGCATCTTAAAGGCAGAAGGCTTATAACCAAAGAAGGTAAGTCTTTCTTCATTTTCCCTGACTGCCTGCAGCACCTTTCCCACACGGGAATGAACGACAAGCATACAGACTGCATAGCAAAGAATCAGAAACAGAAGAATCACAAAATAAAATCCAAGGTCACTCATCCTCGCATCCTTTGCATGGGAAATAATCGTACGGTTTGTAACGGTAATACCGCTGTTTCCATGGGTATATCTGCTCTGATTGATCACAAACAATTCCGCCACACCGGAAAGAGCAAGCGTAATCAGGGAGAAAAACACACCTTTAATCTTACCTGAAAACATAAAGAAACCGATGATCAATGATATGAGCGCAGGTAGCACAAGCGCCATGATAAAGGCTCCAAGCTCCGAAGATAAAGGCATTAAAAACCAGGGGAGCCTGTCGTATTCCACCCAGTCAGCCTGATTGATATAAGAACAGGAAATACCGATCATATAACCGCCCGCACCAAACAGCAGGCTGTGTCCCATACTCATAAGCCCTGTGTAACCCCACAATAAATCCAGCGAAAGCGCAAAAATAATATATGCCATGATGCCTGACATCACATAGACCCAGTAGGTATTGCATAAAAAAGGAAACACCAGCAGGAAAATCAGTACGGCGATATCAATGTAACGATTTGCAGGCAGATTCCTGAATTTTTGTAAAAAAACATTCTTTTTAGTCTCTTTCATACCGCTTATCTCCTTCCTTTCGGTGTAAACAGACCTTCCGGCTTAATCCTGACAATGACAATTACCACAAGCAGCACTACGATCTGCGCCGTCACACTGTTAGAATAACCGCTGATTAAGGAAATTGCCTCCTGAATAATAAAGGAAGATGCCACCGTTCCGAACAGAGAAGACACACCACCCATAACAACGTTCATAAAGGTATTGGTCAGCCAGCTC
The DNA here is from genome assembly GCA_017936885.1 of Lachnospiraceae bacterium. Taxonomy (GTDB): domain Bacteria; phylum Bacillota; class Clostridia; order Lachnospirales; family Lachnospiraceae; genus UBA3282. The sequence goes on from JAGBEO010000005.1 coordinate 67,999, forward strand.
TCTCCTAAAGAATAGGTCACTGTAGAAAGCGGTGCTATGGCTGCACCTGCCAGACCTGCAAGCCCCATTCCGTGAGAGAATGTGATCGTATCCACTTTTCTTGTATCAATACCCAGACAGTCTGTCATGGTACGGTTCTGTGTAGTGGAACGGATCTTGCGTCCCATAGAAGTTTTATTGATAAAAATAAGCGTACCTGCCAGTGCCAGAGCAGAGATCAGACACAAAATCAACTTATAGGCTTCAATGTAAACCGGTCCCAGATATATAACGCTTGAAACCGGGTAGGCAACCTGATTATAGGATTTTCCAAAAACAATAAGCGCTAACTGCTTCATAATAATAGAGATTGCGTAGGTTGCTAACAAGGTTTCCGCCATTTTACCGTAAAAGTGACAAATAACGGTTTTCTCTATCAGCATACCGAATAGAAAAGAAATGCCATACGCCAGTATCAGCGTTATGACAAACGGTATATGTAATACGGAATAGAGATAGTAACAGATAAAAGCACCAGCCATTAACATCTCAGTATGTGCCAGATTCACTACCTTCATATAACCCATAATAATCACTAAGCCAAGTGAGGTAAGAAGAAGAACGAAGGCACTGCATACACCAGATACCAATAATTGTCCAATCAATGATCCATTCATAAGAACTCATCCTTTCCGGTCATTTTGAAAATCAGGTGGAAAATGCTCATGGCATCTTCCACCTTCTTTGCAGAGCCAATTTCTATTTTGTCGGTTCCGGCTTAATGACATCATCACTTTCAAATATCGTAGCAATACTTCCGTCTTCCTGTACAAGACCGATTCTTGCTTTACAGTAAATATGATTATTTTCCGGATCTACGGTAATGGTTCCCTGAGGAGCGTCAAAGCTTAGATCATCAAAATTAGCAAGAATATTATCAGTCGTAATATCATCCCCGCATTTTTCCAAAGATCCTGCCAACAGATATACCGCATCATAAGTCGCTTCACCTACGGCTGTAACAGAGCTTGCCTTGTCTTCTCCGAATTTTTCACCATAGGCGGTCAGGAATGCCTTGTTTGCCTCTGAATCGATAGAATTGAAATAGTTTACGGATGCATAGGTATCAGCCGCCGCACTTCCTAACGCAGTGGAGAAAGATTCATCCATGATAAAGGAGGCAATCGTATACTTGTCAGAAAGCCCTGCTGCCGCAAACTGTGTATAAAAAGCAGTACCGCTGTCACCGTTTAAGTTCGCATAAATAACACATCCCTCATCTCCGCAGGTATCTTTGATCTTGGCAATAATATCCGAAAACTCCGTAATATCTGAGGATACCAGTTCATCCCCGACAATATTGCCGCCGAGACTATTGATCAGTTCTGTTGCCTGTCTGTTGATTCCCTGCGCATAGGTCGTATCTGTTCCTAGCAGATAGAAGTTCTCGGAAACATTCTCAAATAAATAGGGTACAAAATAGTCTCCCTGCTGATTCGGAACACAGCCGGTATATACTACATAGTCATTGGGTTCTTCTCCTTCATAGAAAGTAGGATATACAAGCGGTACTTCATACTCCTCCAGAATCGGTTCTACCGCAACACGGGAAGCTGATGTATAAAGTCCTACAATGGCTGTCACTTCATCCTGCAGGATCAATTCTTTGATTACCTTTACAGCCGTGTCAGGATCGGTAGCATAATCCTTTACCACATACTCAATCTGCTTTCCGTTGATACCGCCTGCCGCATTGATCTCTTCAATAGCAAGCACTGCCGAGTTGTACATAGCCTCTTCTGTAATAGCCGTTCCGCCTGTCAGGGAAAATGCGAGACCGATCTTGATCGTATCAGAACTGCTTCCTCCCTTGCTGCCGCATCCCGTAAAACAAAATGCGATCATTGCCGTTACCATAAGCATTGCGATAGTTCTTTTGAATTTCTTCATAACTTTCTCCTCCTTATCATATGTGATATGCAACAGTTCCTTCGAACTGCTAAAACTTAACGGAAACCTTCGCGGGAATTTTCTCCACAATGGTTTGTCCGTTATGAACTGATAAAATAACCGGGCTTTGGAAACGAACCACTTCTACATCGTCTTTACCGCCCAACAAAATGAAATTGGCATCTTTGCCGACCTCAATTCCATATTCCTGATCGAGGCAAAGATTCTTAGCGCCATTTACCGATATCAGATCCAGACAGTGGCTTAAATCCTCATACCCTGTCATCTGTGCCACATGAATTCCCATTTCCAGCACTCTGAGCAGATTACCTACACCGATGGGATACCACGGGTCTGCTATGGAATCCTGCCCCAGAGCTACGTTCATGCCCTCATGGGTCAATTCTTTGATTCTGGTAATGCCCCTCCGTTTCGGGAAGGAATCTATTCTGCCCTGTAAATGAATACTTTCCGTCGGACAGGAATTGAAGTTGATCTGCGAATCCTTTAAGAGCCGAAACAGCTTGCTGCAATAAGCATCGTTGTAGGAGCCCATAGCACAGGTATGTGCTGCAACCGTTCGTCTGCCCCATCCTCTTTCCAGGGCTGTCACTGCCAGCGCTTCTAAGCATCTGGACTGTTCGTCGTCGTTTTCGTCACAATGAACATCCACACAGGCATCATATTGTTCTGCCAGATCAAAGATAAACCGGATGGATTCCAGCCCATACTCTCTTGTGTATTCATAATGGGGAATACCACCTACGCAGGTAACGCCCATATCCATGGCACGCCGCATCAACTCCTTGCCGCCTTTGCAGGAAAGAATACCGTTCTGCGGAAAGGCGACCGTCTGAATCTCTATGATTCCTTTCATTTCCTCTTTCAGTTCCTCTAATGCCTGCACGCCTTGAAACGAGACTTCCGTCACATCCACATGGGTACGAACAAACTGCACACCGTATTCCGCCATCAACCGAAGCGCAGTCCTTGCACGCTCCTTGATCTCTGATACCACAAGAGGCTGTGTTGTCTTGTATTCATGCCAGGTCGTAATTCCTTCAAACAATGTACCGGACATATTATAATGGGGAATCCCCGCTGTCAGCACACAGTCTAAATGGATGTGCGGTTCTACAAAAGGCGGCATCATCATATTGCCTTCTGCATCATATCCGCCCTTTCTTTCTTCCCTATGGGATTCGATCGATGTGAATTTTCCGTTTTCATATTCCACATCATAAAAGCCTTCCCTTCCCCTGATCCTGCAATTACTGATAAGCATATCGCATCTTCCTCTCTTTCCTGACTCCCGAAATCCTTTCACGATCCCCGTTCGTCATAAAGTAACAGTTCCGTAATACTCTAATATTTTGAATACATTCCAATATTCATTTCTGACTTCCGCATCATTGACATCTGTATGTAAAAGAGCATTTATCTTTCTCATCCGGTTGATCATTGTATTGCGATGAATATACATTGCTTCTGATGCATGAAGCAGATCGTTCTTACATGCCAGGTAACATTTCAGCGTCCGTACATATTCGCTTCTTGTGATCTTGTCCGCCTCCACCAGGGGCTGTATTTTCCGAAAACAGTATGACAGCACATCTTCCCTGGTTCTGTTATTTAGAAGCATCTCTAACACACTCTGTTCCTCTTTACTTCCCTGCTCCCTGTTCTTAATCTTATCTTCTAGGATATAACGGGAAATTTCCTGAGTAATATCGATCAATTTCAACCGGAAAGGCATTTTAAATAAAGGAATGGTATGATCATTGGCAAAGCGTATGACACTTCTTGGCACTGTCTTGATATAATCTTCACCGATCAACAGAACAACTCCGGCAATTCTGTTTCTGTCCGCCTCTTCCATCAGGGCTAACAGTCCCCGCTCCGAGATATCTTCTCTTGCACCAATCACAAACACCAGCTCTCCGCCGTGAATCCATTCCGTAATGGTGTCCATGTTCTTGATAAATGGCCAGGTAACCACACGGTCAAGTCCGGAAGCGCCGCCGATCAGCCTTAACCGTCCGCATGTCTTAAGTTCCATAATATCGCTGCATGTCACAGCCATTTTTGTACTCCTTCCCCAAACTGTTCTTTCTGTTCTAAAAAGGCTCCTTCAAAATCTGTTCCGGCTTCTTCTCCACAATATTTTTGCCGTTTCTAACGCTTAACAGTACATGGGCGCGTTCTCTGATCGCTGTCAGTTCATCCGGTGCATCCAGTACGATAAAGGAAGCATTGTTTCCTTTTTTCAGTTCATATCCTTCTGTGACAGATAATGTTTTAGCCCCGTTGATCGTAATAAAATCTAGACCGTTTCTGATTTGCTCAAGACTCATCATATGTCCAAGATGCAATCCGAAATCCACCTGGTGAATCAGATTGCCGTTGCCTAACGGATACCACGGATCTGAGATAGAATCCTGTGCAAAGCTGACATTTAAACCGTTTTCTACAAGCTGATCGATTCTGGTAATCCCTCTCCTTCTCGGATAACCGTCATATCTGCCCTGCAAATAACAGTTTTCCGTTGGACAGGATACGAAGTTGATGCCCGCCCGTTTGAATTTATTCATCATCTTAAAGGCATAAGCATTGTTATAAGATGACATTGCACAGGTATGACTCGCCGTCGCTCTGCTGCCAAGCCCTGTATCGTATGCCTCCGCCGCAATGTTTTCCACAAATCTTGATTCCGGATCATCCGTTTCATCACAGTGGATATCCAGCAATCTGTCATACTTTACCGCAAGTTCGAAGGCTTTCTTTACCGATTGTTCGCCAAGCTGTCTGGTAAATTCATAGTGAGGGATTCCTCCTACTACGTCTGCTCCCATCTTCAATGCTTCCTCCACCAGTTGAGCCCCGCCTTTGTATGCGTAGTAGCCTTCCTGTGGAAAAGCGATCAACTGTAAATAGAGATAATCTTTCACTTCTTCCTTTACTTCAAGCATTGCTTTCAATGCTGTTAAGTTGGGATCCGTGACATCTACATGGGTTCTGATATACTGCACGCCGTTTCGCATTTCTGCTTTAATGCCTTTATACGCCCGGTCCTTGATATCCTGTATGGTCAGCACGCTCTTGGAATCGGACCATTTCTCGATCGCTTCAAATAAGGTTCCCGTGCCTGTCTCTTCCGCAGGAATATCCGCCGTATAAACATAATCCAAATGAATATGGGATTCCACGTAAGGCTCACATACCAGCTTTCCGCCTAAATCCTTTGCTTCCTCTGCCGGAAAGCCCCGGAAACCTGCAGGTACAATATCCTTGATCTTCTCTCCTTCTACCCAGATATCATACAATTCCTGTTTATGTCTCAATTTGGCATTTTTATAGATTTTCGTATTCATAACTCTCCTCCGCATTCTGTTATTTTTCTGCTTATGCGCGCAAAAAAGGCGCCAGATTTCATATCTAACGCCTTTGTTAATCTTGTTCCGATTTAATTTTAGTTGATTGTATGATAATTCTTTTTTATTGTCAATGTGCTCCGTGCACATTTCGTTGCCCGAAAACCCGCTTTTTTATTGGATGTAATTGACAAAATTCTTAATTCACGGATATATTACAAATAACAAACAGTATTACATTCGCCAAACGGGAAAGGAGCATGGTTACCAGTATGAAGAACTATATTATCACGATTGCAAGAGGCTATGGCAGCGGCGGCAGCCATATTGCCAAAAGACTTTCAAAAGAATTAAATATTCCCTACTATGATGAAGAAATTCTTCAAATGGCTGCTGATTTAAGCGGCATCAATGAGCGTTTTTTCTATGAAGCCAATGAGAAGATCCGCAAGGGCACTGTTTCCATCAATTCGTCGAAAGGTGTTTACAACGGCAGGCTCTATCATGTAAACGACAAAGAATTTTTATCGGATGAAAATTTGTTTAATTATCAGGCTGAGGTTATCAAGAATCTTGCACTGGATGGCAATACGTCATGTATTATCGTCGGAAAAGCTGCAAACTATATTCTGCGCAGTTTGAAAAATGTTGTAAAAATTAACATTCAGGCGCCCATGGAACACTGCGTATTCAATATCATGGACAGATTGCAGAAAGACGAAACTTCCGCCAAAAATATGATTGAAAAAATGAATAAATATCGAACGGACTATTATAAATATTATACCGGAAGGAACTGGCTCGATCCCGCAGAATACGACTTGTCGATCAACACCGGTGCATTAGGGGAGGATTACGCCGCAAAGCTGATCGTACAGCTTGTAAAAGATAAAGGATTGCTGAATACATAAAACTTTCCTGCGGGAAATATGCGCCGCAGGGCAGATAATAAGACCGGACAGTCACGAAACCGCCCGGTCGTTTTTCATTATCATCTATTAGTCATAGAGTACCCTTACCGCCTTAACCGGAGTTCTGTAAGACACATTGGAAATACGAATTCCGGTCTTAGGGCTGCTGGCATGAATCACCTGTCCGCCGCCGATATAGATCGCCACATGGTTAATGGATTTGCCATTACCATAGAAGATCAGATCACCCGGCTTAGCCTCCGATACGCTGATGGTTGTACCGCTGTTCGCCTGAGAACGGGAATTTCGCGGCAGGCTGACTCCGTATTTCTTAAAAATACTCATGACAAACCCGGAACAATCCGCTCCCTTGGTCAGGCTGGTACCGCCCCAAACATAAGGATTGCCTAAGAATTCCTTGGCATACTGACAGATATCTACACGCACATCGGATACTCCCTGTCCATAGAGCAACTCCGTCATGGTAATGGCAGTGCTCAGCTGGGAGCTGACATCCACGTATTCCGCAGAGACAAATACTTCCTCTGCATCCAAACCGACCTTGACCCAGTCGCCCTCTACTTCTATGACTTCCAGTTCCTCTCCGTTCGCAACCATTGTGATCACTTCGGAATCCGTATTGGCTTCTGCCCGGACTTTCAGACTATCTGTCGTAACCCGCGCCATCGTAGTCGCCAGTTCTTCCGCACGGCGCTTCGCCTGAATACCTGTCAAAAGAAACTCCTGACTGACATAGCCTTCCACTTCACCGGACTTAATATGTGCCCATGTATCATCCGAATCCAGCACCTCACATGCGGCATTCTTGGGAAGTTTGCCTACCAGTTTACCATCCTCTGCCGCCACAGCACGGATATTAAGATTCCCGCTCTCTACGTCTGCGATTCCCAGATTGGTGTATCCCCAATTGGCATTCTTAGCTTTCTCATAAGCTTCGGCATACTCCTGCTCAGTCTTCGTGCACTCCAGAATTTCACCGGAACCGACAGTGGAAGCGCTCAGAATATCACTGAGTTTAACACTGCCCTGTTTCTCTTCCACAGATTCATTACCAATCAAAGCCGCCCCTGCTGACATCCCATCTAATACTGACCGCAATGCACCTTCCGAAACAGACTGATCCCCTTCTGTAGATTTATCTTCCGTGATTTCCGTGTCTGATGTTGTGTCTGTCTCTGACTCTACAATCGCCGTCATATTCGACACCGGCATCGCCTGTACCGTAAACGGTGTCATAAGCAGCAGACATCCGGCCAGCAAACACAGGATTTCCCGTTTCTTCATTACTTTCATTCCTCTCATGCTTTGTATGTTACAATTGTGTCTTATAGATTACAAATCTGTAACATTTTTGTAATATTTACGAGAGTCATTATAGCAATATTGATAAACTATGTCAATATAACAGATCTTTTTCACATATTTACCAATAGCGTTATATGAACTTTCCAATCAACCGCAAAAAAGAGATATCTCCCGATATCTCTTCTCCACAGTTCTATTTCATAGCAATCAAACAGTATTTAATCCTGTTCTCCGTACATATTCGCAAATGCAATATTGGTTGCATGATCGCCCACTCGTTCCAAACCGGATACGATCTCTGAGAACAAAGCACCCGCTTCCGGTGTACACTCATTGTTCGCCAGTCTCTCAATATGCTTCTGCTGGAGTTCTTTCTCCTTCTCGTCGATAGCCTCTTCCAGATGTTTGATATCCTCCATATGCTCTTCCGTGCTCTTTACAAACATTTCAAAGGAGAAACGCAAAATGGTATTAACCATATCCGACATCTCGCCCAGCTCCCGCTGCGCTTCCTTGGAAAAGCCAACCCCTGTCTCGATTCTCTGCTCTGCCGAATCCGCAATATTCTCGGCATGATCACCGATCCGTTCGATGTCATTCACCACATGGAACAATGCACCGATGCTCTTCAAGTCCTCGATCGGCAGCGTTGTCTGGTTGATTTTCACCAGATAATTCGTGATCGCATGGCTTAAGAAGTCGATATTCTTCTCCACCTCATAGACTTCCTCTATCTCTTCCTTGTCCAAGGTAATCAGTGCATTCATGGCACGATTTAAATTCTCATATGCCAAAGATGCCATACGATCCAGCTCCTTGATAACCTCCACAACTGCCGTTGCAGGATTCAGCACCACTTTGTCACCGATATATTTTAACTGGTAGCTGTCTCTATAGCCTACCTTCTTATCATCGCCGGGTACCACCAAATAAGTCAGTTTAACGATTCCTTTAATGAAAGGCATCATAATGATAACCTGGAAAATCTTAATCGATATATGTGCATATGCCACAACACGTCCAGGATTATTACCGGCTGCTGCGGTAAGCACTTCTACCACCTGCCGTACGCCTATCTTAAAGATAATAAATACAATAACCGTACCGATCACATTGAAAATCAAATGAATGGACGCTGCTCTCTTGGCATCCTTCTTACCGTTCAGGGAAGCAAGCATAGCCGAGGTACAGGCACCGATATTACAGCCCAATATGATAAACATACAGATATCCATGCTCATCAATCCCTGATTGGCAAGCAGTACCATGATACTGACCGTAACCGAAGAACTTTGAATGACTGCCGTAAGTACGGTCCCCAACAGCACTGCCAGAATGGGAGACTGCAGGGATGCAAACATATGTAACACAGCCGGAGAATCTTTCATTCCCGCCATGGCGCCGGACATCGTACTAAGCCCCATAAACAACACACCGAAGCCTATGATAACCTCTCCGAACCGGGCAACCTTCTGTTTTTTACAAAACATCACGAGAAGCACACCCACAAGGAGAATGACCGGAGCCGCCTTCTCTAATTTAAAGGAAACCAAAAGCGCCGTCACCGTGGTTCCGATATTTGCACCGAAGATGACTCCCGCCGCCTGCGTCAGATTCATCAGCCCGGAGTTAACAAAGCTGACCACCATAACCGTACATGCCGATGATGACTGAATAACCGCCGTAAAAAATACACCCACTAAGATACCGGTAAAACGGTTGGTCGTCAGCCGTTCCAGTATTCCTCTTAATTTCGCACCGGCAACCTTCTCGATACTGTCGCTCATAATACGCATACCGTATAAGAACAGTCCCAGACCGCCTGCCATAGAAAGAATAATCGATAGATTCATCTTCGTATTTTCCCTTCGTTCGTACTTATTCCTCAAAAAACACCATACACTTTTATTCTAATGGAAATAATTTGTACTTACAAGCCCCTATCTGAAAAATCGTTCCAAAAAATCATTCTGTAGAAACAGAACCAGCCTGTATTCCATAGCTCCGTCCTGCCTCAATATCCTTCTCCATCTGTGCTTTGAGGCTCTCTACCCCGTCGAATTTTATTTCCGCTCTGCGGAAGGCAAGAAGCTGCACGGTAATATCCCTGCCGTAAATATCGCCTTCAAAATCATACAGATAGGTTTCCACACCCATGATCTTTCTGTCACTCACGGTAGGTTTACAGCCTATGTTAGAAATGCTGCGATAGCTTGTCCCGCCCAGTATCACCTGAGAGTAATAAACCCCGTTAGGCGGCAAAAGCTTGTCTTGATCCGGCAACAGATTGGCCGTAGGCATACCGATCGTGCGTCCCAGTCTTTTTCCATGCTCCACGATCCCACTCACACTGTAGGGCACACCAAGCATCTTCGTAACCTCTTCCATCCTGCCTGCCCGAACCGCATCCCGCACTCTGGTGGAACTTACGTCCTCACCGTCCATCTTGACCTTATCAATCAGCTCCACCTGATATCCGTATGCATCCGCATACTGCTGCAGCAGTTCATAATTGCCTGCACCTTTCCGTCCGAAAGACAAATCTGTCCCCGCACAGATATACGCCGTCCGCATCTGTTTTACCAGATATCTGTGCACGAACTCTGCCGGCTCTGTGGCGGCAGTTTCCTGATTGAGAGGAAATTCGATAATCACGTCAACTCCCATAGCCTCAAAGATCGCACGTTTTTCTGCCTTCACGGTCAGTTCCTTTTCTTCCCCTGCAAAAAAAGCGGATGCCGATGTGTCAAAAGTAAAGACTGTGGCCAGCCTTCCTTTCTCCTTCTGCTCTATTATCTTATGAATCAATTTCTGATGTCCCAGATGGATGCCGTCAAATTTGCCGATCGCAACCGCACTGCTTCCATCCAGTTGAAACTCTGTCGTATTCTCTATGATGTACATAAGCTGCCCTTCTTAACCTGCGAATTGGTTGAAATTCGAAAACCTTCTAACTCTAAGACAGAAACATCCTGACCGGCTTAAACAGTTTCTCCCGTTCATAATACCCGTAAATACCGTAGAACCGCCCGTTCCCGTCATATACCCGGATCTGTTCGCCGTCTGTAAACACCGCCTGTCCGCTGCCCTTATGCGCTTCCTGTGCGCTGTCTGCCGCCTGCCATATATGCGCTATCTGTCTTGCAGTGAGACAATTCCCGTTCTGCACCGGCTTCTGTCCTGCCTCCGTCACCGTAACTGCTTTGTAATGAGCAAACACTGCATCGGGGGATATGATAACATCCGCTATTTTGCCATCTTTCTGCAACTGCTCCAAATCGGCTAACGTATAGGAATCTTCTACCCGGAAATCCCCCACCCTGCTTCTGATCAGGGACTGCATCGCACCGCCGCATCCTAACTTTCCACCGATATCATGGCATAAGGTTCTGATATAGGTGCCCTTGGAACACACAACACGAAACTCCACCACAGGCAGCTCCATCCGCAGGATCTCTATCTCCCCGATCTGTACCGTTCTGGGCTTACGTTCCACCTCTTTTCCTTCCCTGGCAAGCTCATAGAGCTTTCTGCCATTCACTTTTAAGGCAGAATACATAGGCGGAATCTGCTCATAGGCCCCCACAAAGCCCATAACAACATCCCGCACCTGCTCTTCTGTCAAAGCTGCAAGCTGTTCTGCCGGTGCCTCGGATAACACCTGTCCTGACAAATCCTGGGTATCCGTCACCATGCCCAGCCGTAAGCAGGCAATATACTCTTTATTCCAGTCCGTCAGCATATCGCACAATTTCGTGCCCGAACCGAAACATACAGGAAGCACTCCCACCGCATCCGGGTCGAGCGTTCCTGTATGTCCGATTTTCTTCTGTTTACAGATACCGCGAAGCTTGGCTACCACATCATGGGATGTGAAGCCCGCTTCCTTATATACATTTATAATTCCGTTATACATAGATTGCTCCTGTCACTTTCTATGCTCTCTGTTATCTGTCATTCACTTGATGCAAAACTGTTACCGCTTAAGTCCGGCATCTTCTTAAAGCTAAACCGCTGCCGCTTTCTTTAACTGCCCTTCGATCTCGATGGACAGATTGTTGATGTTGTCATGATATGTACCGTTCATGGTACATCCCGCTGCTCTTACATGTCCGCCGCCGCCGAATTTTACAGCCACGGCCGCCACATCCACTTTACCCTTTGAACGCATACTCACCTTATACTCCAAGGTTCCTGTCTCATACATGAAAACAGCACATTCCACACCGCTTACCACCAGAAGCTGGTTCACGATGCCGTCTAAATCCTTCGGTCCTACCTGATAGAAATCCATCATTCTGCGGCTGACCACGCTGACGATACATCTGTCATTCATAAAGCGCATACTCTCTAACACTGCTCTTCCCATAATCTGGGTCTGGACATAGGTCTTCTCATAGAATGTCTTCTCGATCAGTGCCGGGAAATCAAATCCAAACTGAATCAGCTCCGCCGCCGCCTGCAAAGTGCGGGGAGACGTGTTGGAATATTTGAACACACCTGTGTCATGGATGATACCGATATAGATTGCCTTTGCAATCTCTATATCTATCTTTTCATGATCCATCAGATCATAAAGCAGTTCCGAAGTGGAACTGATCTGCGGTTCAATCACGTTGATATCTCCGCAGCCCTTATTGCTGATGTGGTGGTCAATATTGATTCTTTTACCCGCCCGCTGATAAAGCGGCAGCGCCTCCCCTAACCGTTCATCATTACAGTCCAATGCAAAATACACATCATATACGACATCTGACTGAAACTCCGAACGGATATCTTCAATATGACTAATGCAGTCAAAAATAGCTGCCGGTTTTTCCAGATAAATGTCAATCTGTGTCTGCGGCAATTCCTTTTTCAGATAAAGATATAATCCCATCACGGAACCGACACAGTCTCCGTCCGGTCTTACATGACCGCTGATTGCTATGGTTTTCGCATTCTTTACTTCATCTATTATTCTCATTTATCATCAATTCCTTTATTGACTTCGTCTATCAACTTAGACATATTCACACCGTACGCAATGGATTGATCCATGATAAACGTAATCTGCGGCGTATTGCGCAGATTGATCGTCCGCGCAAGCTGGCCACGGATATAGCCCTCCGCACTGTTAAGCCCTGCCAGCGTATCAGCCTGCGCTTTCTCATCGCCAAGCACACTGATCCATGCCTTGCAGGTCTTTAAGTCGGGAGCAACCTCCACAGCCACCACAGAGGTCATGGGGGCGATTCTCGGATCTTTGATTTCACCTCTTATGATCTCCGCCAGCACTCTCTGCACTTCCCCATTGATACGGGTATTTTTTACACTGTTTTTTCTCATCGTGGCACCTCTACCATAATATAAGCCTCTACAATATCCAGCTCCTGCATCTTATCAAAGCCATCAAATACAAGACCGCATTCATAGCCTGCCTTAACCTCTTTGACATCATCCTTAAATCTCTTTAAGGATGCTAACTCACCCTCGTAGATCTGCTCGCCGCCTCTGCTGATACGGATCTTACAGCCTCTCTGGAACTCACCGTCCGTGACATAGGAACCAGCAATATTACCGATGGCGGATGCCTTGAAGATCTGGCGAACCTCGGCATGACCGATGATCTTCTCTTCGAAGATCGGGTCTAACATACCCTTCATGGCTGCCTCGATATCTTCGATTGCCTGATAGATTACCTTATACAGTCTCACATCCACGCCTTCACGCTCTGCGATTGCCTTAGCAGTGGCATCCGGTCTGACATTGAAACCGATAATAATCGCTGAGGATGCGGAGGCAAGGGATACATCGGACTCATTGATGGCACCTACGCCGCCGTGGATACATTTTACAACCACTTCCTCGTTGGAAAGCTTCATCAGGCTCTGTTTTACGGCTTCCACACTACCCTGTACGTCTGCTTTGACAATCAGATTCAGTTCCTTCAGATTGCCTTCCTGAATCTGGCTGAACAGGTCGTCTAAGGACATTCTTGTCTTAGTATCTGCAAGCATCTCTTCTTTATGCTGTGCCATATAAGTTTCCGCATAGGATTTGGCGCTCTTATCGTTCTCGTGTACGATAAATACCTCGCCTGCGCTGGGCACATCGGACAGACCTAATATCTCTACCGGTGTAGAGGGCTTGGCTTCCTTCACACGTCTGCCCTTATCATCTATCATGGCTCTTACTTTACCGTGGCTTGCACCTGCGGAGATAAAGTCACCCACATGCAGAGTACCCTTCTGTACCAGCACGGTAGCTACGGGGCCGCGTCCCTTATCCAGCTCCGCCTCAATCACAAGACCTCTGGCATTTCTGTTCGGATTCGCCTTCAGCTCCATAATCTCTGCTGTTAAAAGAATGGTCTCTAACAGCGTATCGATACCTTCTCCCGATTTGGCAGATACCGGAACAAATTCTGTAGATCCGCCCCAATCTACTGGGATTAATTCATATTCTGTCATTTCCTGTTTTACGCGGTCAACATTAGCATTGGGTTTATCAATCTTATTCACCGCTACGATAATTTCAATTCCTGCCGCCTTGGCATGATTGATTGCCTCTATCGTCTGCGGCATAACGCCATCGTCTGCCGCCACTACCAACACTGCAATATCCGTGGAATTGGCACCGCGCATACGCATCGCTGTAAATGCCTCATGTCCCGGTGTATCCAGGAACGTGATGCTCTGACCGTTAGCCGTTACAGTATATGCACCGATCGCCTGTGTGATACCGCCTGCCTCTTTGTCTGTCACATTGGTCTTACGGATGGCATCAAGCAGGGATGTTTTACCATGATCGACATGACCCATAACACAGATAACAGGGGGTCTTGTTACCATAGTAGCTTCATCTTCCTCATCCTCTTTCAGAAGTTCTTCGATGACATCCACCTTAACCTCTTTCTCACATATAATCTCATATTCGATGGCAATGTTCTCGGCATCCTCAAAGGTAATCTCGGAATTTAAGGTTACAATCTTTCCTTCCAGGAACAATTTCTTAATAATCGCGGAAGGCTGAATCTTCATCTTATCTGCCAGATCCTTGATGGTCAGGGCTTCCGGAATGGTAATCACCTTAATCTGCTCTTCTGCAACCTCTTCCACCTTCTTCTCAGGCTTAATAAACTTACCTGCTTTGTTGCGGCCCTTCATCGCCATATCGTCTTCTTCGTAGATCAGATCTTTCTTGGAGCGTTTATCTCTGTCCTGATTTGCCCTGCGCTTTTCATCCTCTCTGTGTTTCTCCATGTCAGCTTTGGGTGCTTCAGGCGCAAAGTCCTTCGGACCGTTATTTTTGCGAAATCGATTGTCCTGCCCGCCATTGCCTCTCTGGCTGCGGTCATTATTTCCACCGCCCCTGTTACCAGGTGCATTATTGATGTTACCTTTACGATCCCCTTGATTATTGTTATGATTCGGTCTGTTCTGATTCTCAGGTCTGCGATTCTCTCCTGCACTGGCTGTTCTCTCCTGTCCGGGCGCCTGCTTATTATTCTGGGCGGCAGCGTTTTCACGTTCTCTTCTCTGCTGCTCCAGTCTGCGCTCCTGCTGCTGTTTCTGACGCACTTCATAAGGCTCTGCCGTCACCGGAATAGGCTTCTGGGTCGGTCTGATAATCTTATGAGGGGCATTCTGAGGCTGTACCGGACGGCCGCCGTTCCCTGCCGGTCTTGTATTGTTGTTACGGTTCGCATTGCCGTTATTTCCATTGTTTCCGTTTCCCTGTGGTGAACGCTGTCCGGGCATCTTGGAATTGTGCGGGTTGCTGACGAAGATGATTTTCTTCTTCTTCGGTGCTTCCCCTTTCGCCATCTCCGGCTTAGACGCTTCCGCTTTGGTTCCTTCTGCCTTAGGGGCTTCTGTTTTGGCTGTCTCTTCCTTAGGTGCCTGCGTCTGTGCTTTTTGTGCTTCCTTCTTCGGTTCAGCCTTATCCTCCTCATTCTTTGGTTCTCCGGCCTTCGCCATACCTTTGCCGAACTCTTTGCGCACCAGTGCAATCGCCTCATCCTCGATAGAGCTCTGTGCTGCCTTTACTTCATATCCTTTATCCTGCAAAAAAGCAATCAGCTCCTTACTCTGCTTCTCTAACTCTTTTGCCAGTTCATGTACTTTCATTTTCACCATGCTCACTACCTCCAACTATTTCGAATCTAATAAATGCTTCCGTATCGAATCTGCAAATCCCTCATCTGTCACCGCAAGAGTGGTTCTTTCTTCTTTCCCCATGGCGTGCCCCAGCACTTCCTTTGTGCTGTAGTACGCACAGGGTACTTCATAGAATTCACACATGTTACTATATTTCTTTCTGGTGTTATCCGAAGCATCCTCTGCTATGATAACCAGATATGCTTTGCCGCTCTTGACAGCCTGCTCCGTCGCAAATCCGCCGCTGACAACATTTCGGGAGCGGGTGGCAAGCCCCAGCATGGATAATACCTTATCTTTCACAGGTTTGTTACTCATACTCGCCCTCCTCAAACTCCTTTTCCAGATTCTCATATATTTCACCGGGAATGCTCATCTTAAAGGAACGCTCCAGGCCTTTATTCTTCCTTGCCCTGACCAGACATTCCTTATTCATACACAGATAAGCTCCCCTGCCGTTCTTCTTACCGGTCATGTCTAAGACGATAGGTCCTTCTGCGCTCTTTAACACGCGCATCATATCCTTTTTATTTTTCATTTCACCGCAGCCTACACATTGGCGCATGGATATTTTCTTAGCCATACTGATTCCTATCCCTTTCTTACAACCTATCGTTCTTCTCTTCTGCCGCTTACCCTTGTCTATTCCTGCTCTTGTGCGGTCTCCGCATCCTCTTCGTACGTCTCTGCTACGCCGTCTTCCGTGTATTCTTCACTGCCGGCTTCTTCCTCATAGCCTTCTTGTGCATATTCTTCCCCGTAGGCTTCTTCCTCGTACTCTTCATCATCATAGATGTAATCCTCATAACGGAATCCGGGAGCATCCTTCGCCTGTGTCTCACTCTTAATATCGATCTTATATCCTGTCAGTCTGGCTGCCAGTCTTGCATTCTGACCTTCCTTACCAATCGCAAGAGACAACTGGTAATCCGGCACAACTACCTTGGCAGTCTTCTCATCAGGATCTGCAAATACTGCAACGATCTTAGCCGGAGACAAAGCATTCTGGATCAGGTTACCGGGGTTCTCATCCCAGTTTACGATATCGATTTTCTCACCGCACAGCTCATCTACGATAGAATTTACTCTGGCGCCGTTGATACCTACACAGGCTCCCACCGCATCCACGTTGGGATTATTGGAACGGACTGCAATCTTGGTTCTGCTGCCCGCCTCTCTGGCAATACTCATGATTTCCACGGTACCGTCCTTGATCTCCGTCACTTCAGACTCGAATAATCTCTTGACTAACTCCGGGTGTGTACGGCTTACAAGGATTCTCGGTCCTTTAGGTGTATTCTTCACTTCCAGGATATATACCTTAATTCTCTCCGTAGGCTTAAAGTTTTCACCCTTTACCTGCTCGCTTTCATTTAAGATAGCATCCGCTTTACCCAAATTGATAGAAATGTTTCTGCCTACATATCTTTGTACGATACCGGTTACTACATCCTTCTCTTTCTCAAAGTACTGATTGTAGATCACACTTCTCTCTTCCTCGCGGATTTTCTGCAAAATTACGTTCTTCGCATTCTGTGTGGCGATACGTCCGAACTCCTTGGACTTAATCTCCACATGAAGCATATCCCCTAATTGAGCCATCTTGGAGATCTTCTGTGCATCCTCTAAGGATATCTGAAGCACGTCATCTTCTACCTCTTCTACCACTTCTTTCTCTGCATAGCACAGGAAATCACAGGTATCTCTGTCAATCTCAACCTTGACATTATCTGCCTTTCCGAAATGATTCTTGCAGGCTGTGATCAAAGAGTTTTCGATTGCTTCAAAAAGAGTATCTTTACTGATCTCTTTCTCCTTCTCTAAGATATCCAGTGCCTCCATTAATTCCTTATTCATTTTCCGTTATCCTCCTATGTTTACCTTTTTGTGTTCCAAGTTTCTTATCATAAATTTATATTCAGAAATCCAATGCAAGTCTTATGAGGGCAATATCCGCTCTTAAAAATACACGTTCCATAGAATCTTCCTCTATTGTAACCGTATCCTTATCATACGCTTTCAGAATACCGGAAAATTCTTTCTGCTTCTCAATAGGCTTGTAAGTCCTGATCTCCACTTCTGCTCCCAGACTCTTCTCCAAATGTCTGTCCTTCTTAAGTGTTCTGCCTAATCCAGGACTGCTCACCTCCAGAATATAGGCATCTGCGATATAATCCTCCGCATCCAGCACATCGGACAATGCCCGGCTGACATTTTCACAATCGATGATATTAACGCCCTCCGGCTTATCAATGTAAGCCCGCAGATACCAGTCACTGCCCTCTTTCACATACTCCACATCGTAGATTTCTACCCCGAACTTCTCTACAATGGGTGCAAGAAGCTGCTCTGTTCTGGTTTCATATGTCTCTCTCTTTGACATGCACGCCTCCTATCACAGAAAAGAGTGGACTCGCAAGTCCACTCTTTATCTTAGTAACTATTCGTATTACATATCACATTCTAGCACCCTTTAACGGCATTTGCAAGCCTATTTTTCAAGTATTTTCCTATATTACCGTAAACTTGCGGATGCTGTCTTTTAAGGCTGCCGCCTGATTGTTCATCTCCTGGCTTGCTGCCGCACACTCCTGTGAAGTTGCAGAGTTGGTCTGAACCACATCGTTAATCTGCTGAATACCGCTGTTAATCTGCTCAATAGCAACCGTCTGCTCTTCTAACGCTACGGCTACTTTATTGACCTCTTCTGTAATGATCTTGGAGCCTTCCACAACACTCTCCAAATGCTGTGCCGTCTCTTCGGCAATGGTCATACCTTTTTCTACTGCTCTCACAGAAGTCTCAATCAGGGATGTGGATTCTTTAGCCGCATCTGCACTCTGTGCTGCCAGCACGGAAACCTGATCTGCAACAACCGCAAAGCCTTTGCCTGCTTCTCCTGCTCTTGCTGCCTCAATGGATGCATTCAACGCCAGCAGATTGGTCTGGGATGCAATCTCATTAATCGTTGCAATGATTTTGCTGATTTCTCTGGAAGCGGTACTGATTTCACTCATGGAATTTACCATTTCCCGCATCATATTATTGCTATTATCAAGTTCTTCACCGGATTTTTCTACTTTCTTGCTGATTTCTTTTGCATTCTCCGCATTCTGCATCACACGCTCAGACACAGTCTCAACGGTTGCAGACAGCTCCTGTGTGATACTTGCCTGATCTGTTGCACCCTGCGCCAGGTCCATGGAACTTGCAGCTACCTGTTCAGCACCGCTGTTTACCTGATTGGCAACACTCTGGATACCTTTGACTACTTCTGACATACTCTCTTCAAAAGACATGAAGGAATCCAAAATCCCTACGAAGTCACCCTTCCAGTCTACTTCCGCCTGTACGGTAAAGTTACCCTCTGAGAATTCCTGCATAGCTCTTCCGATATCATCTACATAGGAGCTCAGGATACGGATAGATTTTCTTAAACTGTGTGCCAAAGCACCTAATTCATCATCTGAATGGAAATCCAAATTACTGTGCAGATTACCGTGGGACAGATCCTGTGCCACATTCTCAATTTCATGAAGCGGCACTATAATAGATGTAATAATACGCTCACCTATCTTTCTTGACATAATAGTTACCAACACGATAAATACGACAATCAACACGCCTGCTATCACAGTAGAAATCTGGGCAGAACGGATAGCCTGCTCCTTCAATGCATCTGTTTCGATATCAATTTCATCTGAAATCGTCTCCACTTCTTCCAGTGTCGGTACACACTGATCAAACATCATTGCAATCGCAGTATCTTTATTTCCTGCCTCTATCTCATTTATGATCTGATAACCGACTCCACCCCAACTCGTGAGACACTCTTCAAATCTGCCGTAGAGTTCTTCGGAAATCATTCCTGTGTTCTTCATAGCTTCCAGTTCCACACCGATATCATTCAGATCGGCATCAATTTCTGCTTTATAAGCGCTATATGTACCGGTATCCTCATTCAATATCATTTCACGGATATTTCTGGCTGCCACATTAATATCTATCTTACATTCCTTCACTGCGGTATCCGCTCTCTGCGAACCATTCACATAAGACACTAAGTTCTTGTAAGAAATTCCAAGGCTAATCATACTCAAAATACCCGATACAATCATCAGGAAAATAACAAAATGATAGCCATAATTAATTTTGTGATCCAATTTCATACGTTCCAGCTTTTTAAACATTTTCAATTCTCCTTATCTTAAGATTTTCTTAGCAATTTTTCTTCCGAGGATTGTTCTATCATATTTTAAAATCTCCGTCAATATACAAAATTCAAAATATGATAAAAAACCGTCAGCAAAAACTTTCTATGTAAAAGTAATCTATGCTATAATGGAACAAAATATGGATATAACAGATCTAAGGAGTGCTTATGCGTGGCAGGATAAATCGGACTTTACTATTACATCTCATTCAGAGTTTTTTCACAACATGGGCACTGATGAAAGCTGCCCGGATGGAACCGGGCAATATTTTTACCATCGTCTTCTTTCTGCTGGTGTTCTTCTTCTACCGGCATGTAAGCAGACGTCTCAACCATCCCGGTCTCTTCCTATTAAATAGTGCAGAACTGAAGAATCGTGTGATCGATGATTCCATCATGCATACCCGCAAGACTAACATCGTATCCCTTATGACCGCCATGCTCTTTACGGCACTGTATATGCTGGTAGACTATCCTGTCTATATAGAGCTTTTAACAAACCGCCTGTTTCGCTTTACGATCATTCTGATCACATTCATCGGCTTTACCACACTGTTTTATTATTTGCTGAAATTTCTTTTTTCCTATACCTGTAACAAGAAGCGTCTGAGCGAGACTCTGTTCACCTGCTATCAGGACATCCCCTTTGTTTTTTCCTGCCGGTATCGCAGACTGTCCGCTGTCCTTACGCATATCATCAATCTGTACAGAAACCATACGGCGGGCATGACTTTTCTGATCTGCCTGTTATGCTGGATGCCTTACTATCTCTATCAATATCCGGGCATTATGACCCCTGACAGCATCAACCAGTTCGAACAGGTTCTGGGGGTGATTCCCTACAGCAATCATCATCCATGGGTGCATACGATGTTATTCAAAGCATGCTATGACATCGGATTTTTTCTCACCCACAATATGGTGATCGCCGTTTCTGTCTATACTCTGTTCCAAATGTGCCTGCTTTCCGGCAGTGCCGCCTATTTTATCAACACCCTGCGCATGCGGAAGGTCAGACCTTTCGTGCTCCTTCTGATTACGGCTTTCTACGCGCTGATACCCTACCATGCGGTATTCTCCGTGACGATCTGGAAAGACATTCCTTTTGCGGCAGCCGTGATGCTGTTTGGATGCGCCATGCTGCGTCTGATGTACTCGTCCCATATATATTGGAAGGAACTGTTCACATTTATTGCATCCGGTATTATGATCTGCCTGTTCCGCTCTAACGGCTGGTACGGCTTTCTGCTATGCTGTCCTTTTCTGCTGTTCTATTACCGGAGCAAAGCAAAGATTTTCTATCCGGCAATTATCGGTATCCTGTGCACTGCCATCCTCATCAAATATCCGGTCATGAATGCATATCATGTGGAACAGCCCGATTTCATCGAATCTGTCTGTATTCCCATGCAGCAGATCACTGCTGTTATCTGCAATGACAGAGAATTAACCCCTGCGCAGTTAAACTTAATCGAGAATGTAGTAGATCTGACCTATATCAAGGATTTGTATAATCCGACCTTTGCAGATAATATCAAAGAGTTAGTCCGTGCCGGGAATCAGGAGTATCTGGCGGCACACAAAGGTGAGTTTTTCAGACTCTGGTTGGAATTAGGATTGAAATATCCCGGTGATTATCTGACCGCCTATGTGAAGCAGACTTACGGTTACTGGTACCCCGACTCCTTCTATCTGGTAGCAGAAGCAGAAGGTGTCAGCGCTACAAAGCTGGGCGTTTCACACACGCCGTTAATCGGCGGGCCGTTAGTAATCAAGACAAAGGAAATCGCCATCAAACTGGGCAGCATGGTGCCGATCTACGGTACTTTGTGGAGTATGGGTGTAGCCTGCTGGATTATGCTGTTTAGTGTGGGAAGTGTTATCATCCGCAGAGAATTTAAGAAGCTGATCTGTTATCTGCCGAATGCAGCGCTGCTGTTTACCGTGCTGATCGCTACGCCTGTGGCTACGGAGTTTCGATATGTGTACTTTATGGTCTTCTCGCTGCCGTTCTTCCTAATGGTGGCTATGCTGCCGGAAGAATAATACACTTCCTGACAAAACAAAAATGCCGCAAACCTCACAACTTCAAGGTTTCCAGCACTCTTTCGAGTTGGGCTGTTATATAACAGTCAACAGCTTGTAGGGGAATCGAACCCCTGTTTCCGCCGTGAGAGGGCGGCGTCTTAACCGCTTGACCAACAAGCCATTTGTTTAGCACTCGTTTATCTTATTATATTTTCTTAAAGAATGCAAGTGTTTTTTTGAAAATTTTGCAAAAAATTTAAACTATATGCAAAATACACAAAATTAATGTTTTTATCGTATATAAACTATAACACCTTGCTCAGGAAATCAATGGTTCTGGGCTCTCTCGGATGGTTAATCACTTCATCCGGCGTACCCTCTTCCACAATATAACCGCCTT
Source organism: Lachnospiraceae bacterium (assembly GCA_017936885.1). Classification (GTDB taxonomy): domain Bacteria; phylum Bacillota; class Clostridia; order Lachnospirales; family Lachnospiraceae; genus UBA3282. Next base: position 90,318 of record JAGBEO010000005.1, read on the forward strand.
CCATAAAGATAACACGGCTTGCCACTTCTCTTGCAAATCCGATCTCATGGGTTACCACGATCATCGTCATGCCTTCTCTTGCCAGCTCTTTCATAACTGCCAGTACTTCCCCTACCATCTCAGGGTCAAGGGCACTGGTAGGCTCGTCGAACAATAAAATATTGGGGTTCATTTCAAGCGCTCTGGCAATTGCCACACGCTGTTTCTGTCCGCCGGATAACTGGCTCGGATAAGCTTCCGCTTTATCAGCCAGGCCTACTCGTTCCAGCAGCTTCATCGCTTTCTCTTTAGCCTCTGCCTTAGATAACGTCTTAAGATGCACCGGAGCAAGGGTCATATTTTTCAGCACTGTCAGATGATTAAACAAATTAAAATGCTGGAATACCATGCCGATATTCTCACGGACTTTATTGATGTCCGTATGCTTATCCGTAACATCCTGTCCCTCTATGATAATATGACCTGAGGTTGCTGTCTCCAACTGATTTAAGCACCGGAGTAAGGTGGATTTACCGCTTCCGGAAGGGCCTAACAATACTACCACTTCACCCTCTGACACATCCAGACTGATATCCTTTAACACTTCCAGTGAACCAAAACTTTTCTTTAGATTACGAACGGAAATCTTATTATCTGCCACGGTTTATCCTCCTCTCAATTTTCTTGGATACTTTACTCAGGGTAATAATAACAACCATATACATAATACCGATAATCGCCCATGTCTGCAAATTCTTAAAGGTATTGCCCATAATCGTCTTACCCACATTGGTCAATTCCGGGAATCCGATCACGGACAGAATAGAGGTATCTTTCAGGGTAATGATAAACTGATTAATAATAGAAGGAATCATAGTGCGGATTGCCTGGGGAATTACAACAAGCCACATAGACGCGCCGTAAGAAAGCCCAAGGCTTCTTCCCGCTTCCATCTGACCTCTGTCCACACTCTGAATACCCGCTCTGATAATCTCAGCCATATAGGCACCGCAGTTCATAGACAATGCGATCGTACCTGCCTGCAATGCATTCAGTCTGAAATTGGTAAACCCGATTCCCTGAATACCTGCCGGTACACCGAAATAAATAAAGTATGCCAATACAATAAGAGGCACACCACGCACCGCATCTACATAAACCGTGCCGATACAATTGAGCACTCTGTTATGTCCCACATTCATAAGTCCGAAGATCATACCGATGACCATCGCAAACACAAGGGACAGCAAAGTCAATAAAAGAGTCTGACCCAGTGCCCTGATCAGCATCGTACCATACGTCTGAATTATCATTACCATAATACTTTCTCCAATTCCTTACCTGCTGCCGGACCGTTTCCCAAATGATCCCGACGAATTCCCTTCTATCGTCAGATACTCTTCCCAGTCCGATTATTACATGTTCCGGGCAGCATTCCTGCTGCCCGGACTATTTCTTTAGCTGCTCACATTAGTTGCCTAAATATTTCGCAAGAATCTCATCATACTTGCCGTTAGCCTTGATGTTGGCAAGACCTGCGTTGAACATATCAAGAAGCTCCTGATTGCCCTCGTTCATAATAGCGAAACCGTAAGGTGCGCCCTCGCTCTCCATTCCCTCAGGAATTACCAGTGCAAGACCGCCTGTCTTGATAGAATCAGCCATGATCGGTGTATCCTCTACACAGGCTGCGGAGTTACCAAGAATAACATCCTGATACATTGTCGGTGAATCCTCGAATACTGTTACGGTAAAGCCGTACTCATCCTTTAAGCTGTTAGCGAAGTCGGCACCTGCCGTACCGTTCTTAACTGCTACATTCTTGCCTGCCAGATCAGCATACCCTGTAATATCGCTTCCTTCCGGAAGTACAAATGTCTGTGTTGCATCATAATAGCCGTCAGAGAAAATCCAACCGGAATCAATTCTCTCCTGCTTAATGGTAGCACCTGCAATCAGACCGTCTGCCTGACCTGCCTGAACTGCTGCTACGGCTGCATCCCATCCAAGACTCTGTAACTCATACTCAAAGCCCTGATCCTCAGCGATCGCTGCCAGAACATCTACGTCGATACCGACGAAATCACCGTTCTCATCTGTGAACTCAAAAGGACGGAATACGGTATCCGTTGCGATGATCCATACTTTACCGTCTGCAGATGCGGTATCATCTGCTTCTGCTGTTTCTTCCGAAGCCGCATCCTCTGCTTCAGTTTCTTCAGAAACTGCCTCTTCTGTTGCTGCTTCCTCTGTTGCAGGCTGTGCTGCCTCCTCTTTGGCGGAACCGCAGGCTACCATAGAAAGTGCCATGCATCCGATCAAAGACATTGCTAATAATTTCTTCATAATATATCCTCTCCTCTTCCGGGCATCTGCCCTATTAACACAAAAGACGGTGTACCGTTATCTATTACACCGTCTTTGATGCTTCTTACTTAGTATAGGGATTTTTGATTGTCTTGTCAAGCGAAATTGTATCTTTGTATACATGTGTTACGATTGCAAGTTACTTACCCATATCCTCCAAAACAGGTACGCAGCCTTTCTGCATTACAATGTCTCCGCCGCGTTCAGAATCAGTTCCACCGCTTTATCAATTCCCAATTTCTCTGTATCTAACGTGAGATCATAATTTCTGGCATCACCGTAGATCTGATCCGTATAGTGTTCACAGTATTTCTTCCGTGCCTTATCTACAGCCCTCACATCACCCGCAACCTGATCCGCAGGTACCTGATCCATCATCGCCGTCATACGCTTTACGCGCCAGTCAAATCCTGCATGGATAAACACTCTCAGGCAATGGTCGAACTCTCTTAAAATATAATCTCCGTTACGTCCCACAATCACACAACTTTCCTTGTTTGCCAATGCACGGATCGCATCTCTTTGTGCCTGCCAAATTTCTTCTTCCAACGGTTTATTATAAAAATCAAAAAGGCTCTGGGCAAAGCCGAAATTCTTAGGCACTCTTTCATCCCACTTACGTACCTGTTCCGGGTCTAAATTTTTACCTGCTATAGCGGTTTGCAGGATAATATCTTTATCATAATATTCCAGCCCCAGCTCCTTCGCAACCTTCCTGCCGATTTCGCCGCCCCCGGCACCAAACTCCCGTCCGATTGTGATGATCTTTCTCATAGTGATGTCCTCCTGTCTTATTTATATTTATACTGTTTACAAAACTCGTCACAACAGGTTAATTGTGCAATAAGAAGTTATGATACTACGCTCCCATAAAATCAAACAGACTGATCTGATTGGATTCCGGCAAGTCGCCAAGCAGTCCTAAGTCACTCATCAGATCTACAATCGTCTTAGATGCCTTAGTCCTCTGCCTGAAATCATCTTTACTTAGAAACGGTCCGTCCTTCGCCGCCTCCACAATCGCATCCGCAGCCTTCTCCCCCAGTCCGTCAATACTGTTAAGAGACGGCATCAGCTTGCCGTCCACTACCTGAAACAATCTGGACTGCACCGAGAAGATATCTATCGGTACGAACTCGAATCCTCTGGCATACATTTCCTGTACCAGTTTCATATCCCGGTAAGAATCCTGCTCTTTCTTGGATAAGGTATCGCTTCTGCGCTTATAATCCGCCATAACATTTTCCAAATGCCTCTGCCCCTGACACATCAGTGCATAAGAGAAACCGGAAGCACGGATACTGAAAAATGCCGCATAATAGGCAAGCGGATAATTGACCTTGCAGTAAGCAATACGCCATGCCATCATAACATAAGCCGCCGCATGTGCTTTCGGGAACATATATTTAATCTTTTTACAGGACCAGATATACCAATCCGGTACATTCGCCGCGAGCATGGCTTCTTCCCATTCCGGTTTCAGGCCTTTGCCCTTACGTACACTTTCCATGATGGTAAAAGAAAGCGCCGGCTCTACCCCCATCTGGATCAGATAGATCATAATATCATCACGACAGCAGATTGCGGTAGAAATCGTTGCTTTGCCCTCTTCGATCAGAGTCTGGGCGTTTCCCAGCCACACATCGGTTCCGTGTGCCAGTCCTGCGATACGCACCAAATCCGTAAAGCATTTTGGTTTGGCATCGATAACCATCTGCATCGCAAAATCCGTACCAAACTCCGGAATACCAAGACATCCCAGTTTACAGCCTCCGATCTGATCCGGCGTAATGCCAAGCGCTTTCGTAGACTGGAACAGGCTCATGACCTGTTTATCGTCAAGCGGTATGGTAACCGGATCAATCCCCGTCATATCCTGCAGCATGCGGATCATGGTAGGATCATCGTGTCCGAGTATATCCAGTTTCAGCAGGTTATGGTCGATGGAATGATAGTCAAAATGGGTTGTAATAGTCTCTGTTGTCATATCATTGGCGGGATGCTGCACCGGGGTAAAGGAATTGATATCCTCTCCCACCGGGAGTACGACGATACCGCCCGGATGCTGTCCCGTACTTCTGCGGATACCCGTACACCCTGTGACAATCCGGTTGATCTCGCAGACGCGTTTATGCTTGCCCCGTTCTTCATAGTAGTTCTTCACATAACCGAACGCAGTCTTATCCGCGAGGGTACCAATGGTTCCGGCACGGAAGGTCTGTCCGTAACCGAAGATAACTTCCGTATATTTATGAGCCTTACTCTGGTATTCACCGGAGAAATTCAAGTCGATATCCGGTTCCTTATCCCCTTTAAATCCAAGGAACGTCTCAAACGGAATATCAAATCCCTCTTTCCGAAGCGGCTCTCCGCAGACCGGGCAGTTCTTATCCGGCATATCACATCCGGCACCGCCGCTGTAAGCCTTCACATCTTCGGAATCAAAATCATAATAATGGCAGTTCGGACACAGATAATGAGGGCTTAGCGAATTAACCTCCGTAATACCCGCCATGTTCGCCACAAAGGAACTTCCGACCGAACCACGGGAACCTACCAGATAACCATCCTCCACGGATTTCCACACCAGCTTCTGTGCGATGATATACATCACGGCAAAGCCGTTGGATATAATGGAATGCAGTTCTCTCTCCAACCGTTCCTCTACAATCGGCGGCAGCTTCTCCCCATACAGCTCGTGTGCCTTGTTATAGCAGATATCTGTCAACTGCTGGTCGCTGTTCTCAATCACCGGCGGACACTTATCGGGACGTACGGGTGCCATGGACTCTATCATATCCGCAATCAGATTGGTATTGGTAATTACCACCTCTTCTGCCTTATCACTTCCCAGATATTCGAATTCCTGAAGCATTTCCTCCGTCGTGCGAAGATAAAGCGGCGCCTGGTTATCCGCATCCGGGAATCCCTGTCCTGCCATGATGATCCGTCTGTAGACTTCGTCCTCCGGATTCAGGAAATGGACATCACAGGTCGCCACCACAGGCTTGCGGAACTGCTCTCCCAGCCGCACAATCTTACGGTTCATCTCCATGATGTCTTCCATGGAATTAATATTCGGTGTCCTGTCGGACTCTATCATAAATTTATTATTTCCAAGGGGCTGAATCTCTAAATAGTCATAGAAATTTACCAGTCTTGCTATTTCCGCATCCCCTTTATTCTCCAATAACGCCCGGTATAGTTCCCCCGCCTCACAGGCGCTGCCGAGGATCAGACCTTCTCTGTACTGATTCAGCAGACTCTTCGGAATACGGGGTCTTCTGGCAAAATAAGTTAAGTGGGACTGAGATACCAGCCGGTAGAGATTCATGCGCCCCACATTGTTCTTGGCTAAAATGATGGCATGATAGGTCGGCAGCTTCTTAATGATAGCAGGACTTGATTTTCCTTTATCATTGATCTGCGAAAGTGTGGTGATGCCCTCTTTCTCCATCATCGGAATCAGCTTCACGAAAATTTCCGCAGTAGCCTCCGCATCATCCACCGCACGGTGATGATTCTCTAAAGATACACCCAATGTCTTGGCCACAGCATCCAACGTATGCTTCGCCTGTCCCGGCAGCATGACCCTGGCAATTCCCACGGTATCAATATACGTAAAATCATGGGCGATACCCTGTCTGTCACAGTTCTCCATGATAAAGCTCATATCAAAGTTGGCATTGTGCGCCACCAGCATACATCCCTCACAGAATTGCAGAAACTGCGGCAGAATCGTCTCTATTTTCTCCGCGCCTACCACCATATCATCTGTTATGCTTGTCAGTTTCTCTATTTCAAAAGGAATCGGAACCTCAGGATTCACGAAGGTGGAAAACCGATCCACTATTTTTCCCTCTGACACCTTCACCGCACCGATCTCAATAATACGGTTCTCCACCGGGGAAAAGCCCGTGGTCTCAATATCGAAGACGACAAAATCCTGCTTAAAATCCTGTCCCTTGTCGTTCGTAGCGATCTCGTGTAAGTCATCCACAAGGTAGGCTTCCACACCGTAGATTACCTTAAAGAAATCCTGTTTATCGGGATCAGGGTCACCGGCTTCCTTGCGTTTAGCCTTCTCTGCTTTCCACAGATCTTCCCATACATGATTGGCATCCGGGAAGGACTGCACCACGCCGTGATCTGTGATAGCGATAGCGGGATGCCCCCATTGATAGGCACGTTTCACGATGTCCTTGGCCTCGGATACCCCGTCCATATCGCTCATTTTCGTATGACAGTGAAGCTCCACACGCTTGCGCACACTGGTGTCCATGCGGGAAGTGGTAAAGTCCGGTATCTTCTTCACCCCCACAAGAGAACCTATGGTCAGTTCATGATCAAACTTATCCATCATCGTCAAGCCTTTTATTTTCACAAAGGCTCCCGGTTTGATACCATCTGTTATTTCTGCCACCTGATCATTGTGGGCGAACATCTTAATGGTCATGGTATCGGTGTAATCGGTCACGTCATAGATCAGAATCGTCCTTTCGTTCTTGATCTCTCTCTTATCCATATTGAGGATCCTGCCGCGGATTACCACTTCTCCCAGCTCGCCTACGATTTCCTCCATGGGCATCGCTTCCTCATCAAAATCCCTGCCGTATAATACATCAGGATTGTCGGAACGCTTCACCGCGCGCCTGGTATCCTGCTTATCGTTCTTTTGGCCCCAGTCACCTTTCCTGCCCGGTGCCGGAACAGACATGGTTCTATTGTTATGTAAACCTTCCAGTCCTTTGCTGACCGTACCGGAAGCCCCCTGTGCCGTCCCGCCTGTCATCATACCACCCGGAAGCGTGCTGCCTGCCTCCATGCCTGCCGCAGTTGTGCCGGGAACCGCCGCGCCGTCTGCGCCCACACCGGAACCATACATCCCGCCTGCCGGATTTCCGGCATTCTCCGCAGTCTCATTCCATCCTAAGATATCCGCAGCCTTCCCGGATACCGCATAACCTGCCCTTGCTGAAATCTCTGCCACCTGCATGGCAAGCCTGTGTTCGTCTTCTTCTTTATACTTACCTTCCGCACGCTCCTTATAACCGATGACAACCTCCACCGGCATATTGCAGCGCTCACTATATATCTTCTCTAAAATACGGATCAGCTCTTCTGCCTTGCCTTTGCCCAGCACCGTATCCTCCACGGTCAACAGCAATCGATTTCCTTCAAAAGAAATATCCGCCTTTTTAAACAGATTATATTCCACCGGAGAATATTCCCTCAGTTCCAACAAAATACTTTCCCGGTAAACATCCATCAGTTTCTCGGGATTATACTGTGCCGACAGCGTAAAATGCTCATAGAGCTTAATCACCATAGGCATATTGGGGAAAAACTGTCTCTTGATCTCATTCTCTACCCTGAAAACATCTTCCTTCTGGATCAGGCGCTCCGAGGCAATATAAACGCGCAGAAAGTCCTTCCGCTTGGTGGCAGTCACTTTCTCCACCGTAACCTGATCAAACAGATCTTTCAAACCCGTATCCAGTTTTAACGTAGGAAACACATCAAAAAACTGCTTTGCCATCGATAAATACCTTTCTATCCATCCGAAAACTTTGGAACAAATAATCCTACTCGCCCCAGTGTAACAATTCTTCCCGCAAAGTATCAAGCAACTGGTCTTCCGGTACCTTCTTCACGATCTCGCCGCGTTTGATCAAAAGACCTTCTCCCAGACCGCCTGCGATACCGATATCCGCTTCTTTCGCTTCTCCCGGCCCGTTCACGGCGCATCCCATAACAGCCACTTTAATATCTAACGGAATATCCGCCACCATGGCTTCTACCTGATTGGCCAGACCGATCAGATCTATACGGGTTCTGCCGCAGGTAGGACAGGACACTACTTCTATACCACCCTTACGCAGCCCCAGCGTACGCAGGATCAGCTTCGCCGACTTAATCTCTTCCACCGGATCGCCTGTTAAAGACACACGAATCGTATCTCCAATCCCCTGATTTAAAATAATGCCTAAGCCTATAGCGGATTTAATATTGCCGCTCTGTACCGTACCGGACTCTGTGATACCCACATGCAGCGGATAATTCGTCTTTTCAGCCAACACCTCATGAGCGCGTACGCACATCATTACATCAGAGGATTTGATGCTGATGACCAGATTGTCATAGCCTAAGTCCTCGATGATCCCTACTTTATCCAAAGCGCTCTCCACGATTCCTTCCGCAGTCACGCCGTGGTACTTCTCCACCAGTTCACGCTCTAAGGAACCGCTGTTTACTCCCACACGGATCGGAATATTACGCTCCTTCGCCACGTCTACCACCGCCGCCACTTTCTCCCGGCTTCCGATATTACCCGGGTTGATACGGATCTTGTCGGCTCCGTTCTCCATGGCAGCGATCGCCATCTTATAGTCAAAATGAATATCCGCCACCAACGGAATATGTATCTGTTCCTTAATCCGGCTGATTGCCTGCGCCGCTTCCAAGGTAGGTACCGTACAGCGTATAATCTCGCAGCCGGCCTGCTCTAATCTAAGAATCTGTGCGACGGTGGCTTCCACATCCTCTGTTCTGGTATTGGTCATGGACTGGATCAGAACAGGGTTTCCTCCGCCGATCACTTTATCTCCGATTTTCACTGTCTTAGTATGGTCACGATGCATAATAGTCTCCATTCTGAAGCGATTTGTCTTAAAAATTGCATGTCAGACTGCAGAATTGACCTGCAAAACATATTTGTGTCGCTTCCGCACAAATTACTGTTTGAGAAATCTTATAATGAAATTATTATACATGAATCCTTTTCAAAAGTACACTCAAAGTGCCATGAGCCCTGCGGATTTCTTTTCTGTCAGAAGAACGCTTTTCTCTATATGCCTTACAAACCGTTTCCTGTATCCCTGCGCTTTGCGGCATGGATGTTTTCGACACTTCTTAAGGTCCTTTTCAATTTCTTCTGCCACCTGATACCGTCTCTGCGGATTGTCCTGCATACACTTGCGAAGCACCTTTTCCCAATCCCCCCTGATCTCAGGCGCATAGCTTGCTATGGGGAGTTCAGTGTATGGCGGATATGCAGGATCGGCGCCTGTAAGCACATAATACATTACTTTTCCAAAAGCATAAATGTCGCTTCTCTCATCTGAAACCATATCCTTACCCGACTGCGGCATCTGCTCCGGTGCCCCATATCCGATACTTACAGCCCTTTTCTCTGCCATGCTTCCGATATAATTTCTGAAATAGGCTGCGCCGAAATCCACCAGCCTGAGATTGCCGTCCGGACACAGGATCAGATTTTCCGGCTTCAAATCCTGATAAATAACAGGTGGTTTTCTTGTGTGAAGATACTGCAGGATGTCCAGTAATTGTTCCGCCCATCTCTGTGCCTGTTCTTCTCCTGCCCTGCCGTTTTTCTTTATGTAGTTATGTAAACTTACACCCTGTATGTATTCCATGACAAGATACCATGCGCCGTCCCACAGAAGGTCATATACGACAGGCAGCATGGGATGCCGGAGCTGCTGTAAAAATGCCGCTTCCCTTTTCATCCCTTCTCGTGCTTCTTCCCCGCTTTCCCACACTCTCTTGATCGCCGCCATACGCTCCAACCGCTCATCCCGCGCCAGATATACGCATCCTTCACCGCCTTGTCCCAGAATCCCCAGTACAGTATATTTCCCGATATGCGTTAGATCTTTTTCCTGATTTTTCATATAATGCTCCTATCGTATCAATTTAATACAAACAGCAGACAGATTATCTGTCTCTCCCCGCTTCATACAGGCATCTCCGATTTCTTTCAGTCTTCGTTCCATCTGTGCTTCTTCCCGAAGCTGCTCCGGGGACAAAATATCCGCCAGTTCCTGATCGGTAACGCAATGATAGAAACCATCACTGCACAGCAGAAACACTTCCCACGCTTTTGCTGTCCCGATACGGTGATCCGGTCTGTAGTACCCAAAACTTCCCACGCATTTCGTCAGTTGGTTACGCCCTCTTACGTGGTCCTCAGTCATACACTCCGCTTCTATTTGTCTGCCACCTTTCTGAATCAGCTTACGGCTATGCCTGTTTGTTCTATATATATGATAGATTCTGCTGTCTCCCAGATGCCAGATCAGATAAGTATTCTCCCATAGTACGAGCATGGACATGGTTGTACCCAATGCAAGTTGTTCCTTTCTGCCATACTGCCGTAACTGTTCCTGTGCATCATATACCATTCTTTCTATCGATCTGCGAATCATCCAATAAGGCTTCTTCTTATGCACAGCCCGCATCAGAAATCCATAAAACCATTCCTGCAGCCGCTCTGCCATATAGCCGCTGGCAGTTTCTCCCTGCTGCAAGCCTCCCATACCGTCACAAACCGCTGCCATCAGCACCCTGCCCCGATCAGTCAGCACCTGCTGCACAATCAGGGAATCCTGATTGTGTGCTGCCGCACTGCCGCGGTTCCAATATACTCCTGTCAAATACTGCACGAAAATACCACGCTCCTTTTCCGAAACAATCGTTATTCATCTTCTGTCCTGTTGGTTGAAATACTGCGGGAGTCCCGCGGACATCTGTAGATTCCTGAACGGAATCTGATGGGATTAGTATACTGCATCCGGTGCTTGTATGCAACCCGGAAATAAAATTAAACTTGCCTATTTGAATTTTCCCGTTGCAGAATATTTCCGATCTGTTTCCACGTAAGCAAGTCGTCACTCTCGTAAATCGGCACGCCCGCGCCATTATAAAATTCGTAAATGTATTAAACCCTACATAAAAAAGAATATGGAAAATTCCGTAGAAAAAAGCCGGTGCGTTACCGCACCAGCTTCATAATATCATTATACATTACAAATACCATAAGGAGCATAAGCACCACCAGTCCGGCGAAATGCACCATGCCTTCTTTCTCCGGCGGCACAGGCTTGCCCCGCACCACTTCTACCAGCATAAAGACCAGCCTGCCGCCGTCCAATGCCGGAAACGGCAGTAAGTTCAGGATACCCAGATTGACAGATAACAGGATCACGATTTCCAGCATCGTAAGAATAGCGGAAGAAGTACCGTAATTCTCTTCTGCCTGATCGTAGCTCTCACCCACAAACTGTGCAATACCGATAGGCCCTGACACATCATCCTTTGACACCTGCCCTCTAAGCATCATGCCGAGACTCTTATAGGTCAGCTTCACCCAGTATTCCACTTCATAGAATCCGTATTGGAATACCTGCAGCGGATTACACTTCAGATAGGCACCGCCGTTTGCAATGCCGATATAATACCGTTGATCCGCTTCGCTGTACTTCGGCGTCACATGCGCCACGCCTTTCTCTCCGTTTCTCTCATAATGGATCTCCAACGGTTCACCCTTGTTCATGGAAGAGATCAGAATCACTTCCCGATAGAAATGAATCCGCTCATGTCCGATCTGTGTGATCACGTCACCTTCCTGCAAGCCCGCTTCCAAAGCGGCAGAGTCCTCTGTTACCATACCTACCGCAGGCAGATCTGCCCCCGTAAAGGCAATCAACACCAATGCGACCAGAAAGGCAAGGATAAAGTTAAAGAACGGTCCCGCAAACACCGTAGCAATCCGCGCCCAGACGCCCGCTTCCGTAAAAGTAGTGCCCGGCGCTGCCTTTATATCGTCAGCCTGCATCTTAGTGATATCGTCTTCACCGCCCGGCTGTCTTTGGGCATTGACAGATTCTACACCGTCCTCACCGTCAAACATACAGGCGCCGCCTATGGGTAACAGCTTTAAGGAATATTTCGTCCCGCCCTTTTCAAAGGAAAACAGCGTGGGCCCCATTCCTACTGCAAACTCCACTACCCGGATGCCGTTCTTCCTGCCGATAAGAAAATGTCCAAACTCGTGGGAAATTACCACCACGCCAAATACAATTAGAAATAATATAATCGTCCTGATCAAGATACTCCTCCATGTCAGAGCAGTTTATACCTACTCTCCAAACTTCTGCTTAATATACTCGTATGTAGCTGCCTCAGCCTCCAGAATCTGCTCCACAGTCGGATGATCAACTACCGTATGGGCTTCCATTGATGCCTCGATGATTTCCGGTATCTGTAAAAACCTGATTTTCTTCTGTAAAAGCAGGGCAACCGCCTTCTCATTGGCAGCATTAAAGACTGTCGGCAAGGAGCCGCCCCGTCTGGCTGCCCTGTATGCCAGCGCCAGTCCCCGGAAGGTGTCCGTATCCGGTTCCTCGAAGGTCAACTGCTTTAACTGAAAGAAATCCACTCTGCCGTTATCCATCTGTCTTCTGTCCGGATAGAACAGCGCATACTGGATCGGCAGCTTCATGTCCGGCACTCCAAGCTGCGCCATAATACCGCCGTCCACATACTCTACTGCGGAATGGATGATACTCTGGGGATGGATCAATACCTGAATCTGATCCAGTTCCACATCAAACAGCCACTTCGCCTCCATCACCTCTAAGCCCTTATTGCACAGCGATGCGGAATCGATCGTGACCTTCTTTCCCATCGACCAGTTCGGGTGCTTCAATGCATCCTCCACCGTCATATGTTCCAGCTCTTTCCTCGTCTTACCGCGGAACGGTCCGCCCGATGCTGTCAGCAGAATCTTGCTGACACGGTCTTTCCGCTCACCGTTCATGGACTGGAAAATCGCACTGTGCTCACTGTCCACAGGCAGAATCGACACACCTTTTTCCGCCGCCAGCGGCATAATGATGTGCCCCGCCGTTACGAGAGTCTCCTTATTGGCAAGGGCAATCGTCTTACCGTGTTCAATCGCCGCAATCGTTGGTCTAATACCAATCATTCCCACAATTCCGGTAACTAATACTTCCATCTCATCTACCGTGGATACTTCCAGTAATCCTTCCATACCGCATACGACCTTAACAGCCATATCTGCCAGCCTTGTGCGCAAGTCATTCGCCGCTTCTTCCGTCCACATGGCTGCCACCTTCGGTTTGAACTCCCTGACCTGCTTCTCCATCAGCTCCACATTGGAGCCGGCCGCCATAGACACCACCTGCAGGTCTTCTTCTTTCCTGACGATATCTAAAGTCTGGGTTCCGATTGACCCCGTAGAACCCAGTATTCCTATCTTTTTCATCCTATAACCGTACCTTTCTCTCAACCTTAAATCCCGCTCACCCGGCTAATCAGCACCAATCCGATAAAGATAAGCGGTGACGCGATAATCACACTGTCAAACCGATCCATAATCCCGCCGTGTCCCGGAATCAACTTCCCGTAATCCTTGATGTCATGATCTCTTTTGATAGCGGATGCCGCCAAATCTCCCACCATGGATACCAAAGCGCCGGCCGCTCCCAGCACCGCTGCCAAAGCAAGCGGCAGAGTGGCATCTGTATACCGGTTGATGGCGAAATGGGTATATATTACAAACAAAAGTGCTGCTCCTGCCACGCCGCCCACAGCTCCTTCCACAGACTTCTTCGGGCTGAGCTTCGGTGTCATCTTATGCTTTCCGATCAGTACACCTACCGCGTAAGCACAGGTATCACTGCCCCAAGAGCAGAGGAAAATAAACCACACCAGATAATTTCCCTGCGTAAATCCCTCCCGAATCAGATAAATAAAAGACAACATCACCGGGGCATAGAGATAAGCAAACATGGCTGCAAAAATCTGATTCGCCTGATAGCTTGGAAATGTAAAAACATAAATAAACAAAAGAATCAGCATGGTCAGAACAACCGCCGCCATCACAACCGGATATACGATATCAAGCTGCTTTACGTCTTCCGCCGGATCTAATGCCGCATACAATGCCGCATAGTACAGCACCGTCATAATAAGTCCCGCAATCTCCGGTGCACCGAATTTCTTATCTGCCCTGCTCACACCACACGCTTTCGTCAGTTCTCTATAGGCAATCATGGATATTGCACACAGTACGGCTGCCAGAACAATTCCTCCGGACATAATCGTCACCAGTGCAATAAGCACCAGTATAATACCGCTTATCAATCTCGTACGAAACATCTAATTCTCCATCCCTTTCCTACGCTTCCTTTACCAAACCGTACCGTCTGTCTCTCTTATTATATGCTTCCACCGCTTTCTCTAATTCTTCTTTCGAGAAATCAGGCCACGCCACCGAAGTAAAATAAAACTCCGTATAAGCAAGCTGCCATAACAGGAAATTGGAGATACGAAGTTCATTACAGGTACGAATCAGAAGATCCGGCTCCGGCAAGTCATGGGTATCCAGTGAATCATCAAGCATCTGTTCGGTAATCTCTTCCGGCTTCAAGCGGCCCTCTGCCGCAGAAGCGGCTATTTTCCTGACAGCACGGACTATCTCATCCCTGCCGCCATAGTTAATAGCAATCTGAAAATGCAGTCCGGTATTGTTCTTCGTCGCTTCCTCCAACTGCGCAATACGTGCTCTGATATCCTCAGCCAGCCCGGTTTTATCACCGATCACGCGCACACACATATTGTTCTTAGCTGCCGTCTTCAGACAGGTCTTCATATAATTGCGCAGAAGCCCCATCAAGGCATCTACCTCATCCTTCGGCCGGTTCCAGTTCTCCGTGCTAAACGCGTAAACAGTCAAATACTGTATTCCCATACGATACGCTTCCTCACAGATTACCTCCACTGTCTTAGCGCCCTGTACATGTCCGTAATTGCGCGGCATCCCTTTACTCTTAGCCCATCTTCCGTTGCCGTCTAAGATAATTGCCACATGATTAGGAATTTTCATATTTTCCTCCATAGCTGAACTATAACCTCTCCCTTTCCATTCCCTCTATTTTCCTTGATATGTTATGTAAACTCGAATCGCACAACAAAAAGCAATGTCCAAACATTATGTAAACTGCAAAATTGGAAAAGGGACAACAGAATATTATATTCTGTAAGCCCCTCTCTCTTATGCTGTCTGAAATTGTACACTACAATAAAAATGCTTCCGCTTATACGGTAAGAATCTCTTTGGATTTCTCTTCCACCAATTTATCAATTTCCTTGATGAATTTGTCAGTCAGCTTCTGTAATTCTTCCTCTAATTCCTTGATCTGATCCTCAGACACTTCATCCGTCTTAGCAAGCTTCTTGAAAGCATCATTGCCGTCACGTCTCGTGTTACGGATTGCAACCTTATTCTCCTCGCCGCGCTTCTTGACATCCTTCACCAGCTCTTTACGACGCTCCTCGGTCAGTTCCGGGAATACCAGACGAATCAGACTGCCGTCATTACTGGGGGTAATTCCCACATCTGACATCATGATTGCCTTCTCAATATCTTTAATCAGACTCTTCTCCCAAGGTGCGATCTGAATAATACGCGGTTCCGGCACTGTGATATTACCCACCTGCTGAATCGGAGTAGGTGTTCCGTAATAATCCACTCTGATCTTGTCAAGTACATGCGGATTAGCGCGCCCCGCACGGATCGCTCCCAAATCTGTCACTAAGAAATCGTACGATTTCTGCATCTTTTCTTCGTAAGGTTTTAATCTTGCATCCATTCTGCAGCCCTCCAGTTATCTTTCATCATCATACGGTCACTTTCGTTCCGTTAAAATTGCCCTTCACAGTATTCACAATACTGTTCTCTTCGTTCAGTCCGAATACCCACATCGGCATCTTATTATCTCTCGCCAAAATAGAAGCCGTCATATCCACTACCTGAAGATTCTTATCGATCACTTCCTGAATGGTCACTTCGTCATATTTCTTCGCATTGGGATCGGTTCTCGGATCGGCATCATACACACCGTCTACTGCCTTTGCAAGCAGAATCACATCGGCATCCACCTCAATAGCCCGAAGCACTACTCCGGTATCCGTTGAGAAATACGGATGTCCCGTACCTCCGGCAAAGAATACTACCATATTCCTCTCAAAATATTTATTGGCTCTGTCCTTAGAAAACAGCTTCGTAAAGGAACCGCATTCAAAAGGAGTCAGAATATTCGTCATCATACCCACCGACCGGAAAATCTCGGATACATAGATACAATTCATAATCGTGGCAAGCATTCCGATCTGATCTGCTTTGGTTCTGTCAATGTTCTCGCTGGAACGTCCGCGCCAGAAGTTGCCGCCGCCGATTACGATGCCGACCTGAATGCCGTCATCCACCAACTGCTTAACCTGCATGGCTACACCGCGCACGGTTTCTTCATCAAATCCTGTCTTCTTATCGCCCGCTAAGGCTTCTCCACTTAACTTCAACAGTATACGCTGCATAGTAATCCTCCATTCCGAAGCAATTTATTTTTTCTTCTTGAATTCCTCGAAGAAGGATGACGGATTCACATCTGCGTAGCACTGAGAACACATACCTTCAATCACTGCACCGTTATTGATCTGTACGGATTTGGATTTAATGTTACCCATCACAATTGCTGTCGTATCTAAAATAACCGGACCCTTTACATCGATATCACCCTTAACGGCGCCTGCAATCACTGCGCTGGTAGCCAGAATATTACCGATCACAACAGAGCTTTGTCCGATCTTGACACTGCCTAAGCTGTTAACCTCACCCGTAATCTTAGCACCCTCTGCATAAATCTCTGCCGCTTTGGAATTACCCTGAATGGAACCTGTAATATTTAACTTACCTAAAATGTCAAGATTACCATTTACGGTACCGATCAGCTCCATAGAGCCTTCTGAAATAATATCACCTGTTATTGTCATTCCTTCTGTTACAACTGCTGTCTCATCTACAGCTACGCGATTAGTCTGTACATCCATTTTCTTCTCTTCCCCTCCGTTATATTGGATTGTAGTCTTATCTTCTGCCGTCTCTTCCACTTCCTGCGGCACCATAATTGCTTCCTCTTCCAATGCGGTTTCTTCTGCCTGATCCGGAACCGGTTCTTCCACCGTTTCCGTTACTGCCTGCTCAGGCACCGGCTCCACTGTCTCAAATACCGGTATCTCTTCTTCGGCAGACGGAATTTCCTCCATAACAGGCTCCTCTAACATTCCAAAAGGCGTATCCATAACAGGTTCTTTAGCAAGTTCCGGCCCTGTGATTTCCTCTTCCACCGGCTCCTCTACACCCATATCATCCAATTTATCTAACATACTGCTTAAGTCAAAGGAATCTATCGTCTCTGACGCTGCCGGTATCTCCTTTTGATCCGTCATATCATCCGGTACACCGACTCCTGCCAACAAATTATCCTCCGAAGCATTCTCCTGTGCGCCCGCATTGCCTGCCAGAACCGCATCCAGTTGTTCTTCCGGCATCAGCTCATTCACAGCCTGGGATAAGTCTTCCTTCAAATCTGAGAAAAAACCCATTCTCTAAATCCTCCATTCTTTAGTCATTACTTATATGATGAATCGGTTCCGTATCATCCGTGATCGGAACGATCTTCGTATCTTCCAATGCCTGAATCGTCTCGATCAGTGCAGGCAGCGCCTCCACCGTCGAATCTTTATTCGAAGCATCATGCATCAGTATCATCGCCTTATCAAAATCCTGAATATTCCCCGTACAGTTCTTAATAATATCTTCCGGACTTATGTAGGCACTGGCTGCATCTCCAGAGGAAATATTCCAATCAAAATATGTCATATCCTGCTCATCCAGATAAGCAATCAAATCATGCATATCCACACTGCTGACCGTATTGCTGCTTCCTCCCGGAAATCTGCAGTATCTGCACCATACTCCCGTAGTGTCGTACAGAAACTCCTGCAGCTTATTCAGATCTGCCGCATAACTGTCAATCGACTGGTAAATTTCATTATATTTATGACTATAGGAATGCATCGCAAGTGTATGCCCTTCCTGTACAATTCTATTATATAACGCCTGATATTCTTCTTCCTCTTTCCCCACAACAAAGAAAGTCGCTTTCACATCATACTCAGCCAGTATGTCCAAAATTCTGCCTGTATTGCTGCTCGGACCATCATCAAAGGTTAAATATACCTTTCGGATTCCTTCCTCCGCTTCCGGTGTCTCCTCAAGTCCTGCATCCACGATTCTCTCAGACTCATCCACCTCAGAAGTCGTATATAACTGTAAGCTATCCGACTCAACGGTATCTTCCACCGGATCAGTCTGTTCAATAACGGCTGTTGTTTCTATCTGAGTACGTAAATTACGTAATTCCTTCGTCACAAAATATAATCTGACCCCCAATATGATACATAATATAAACAGGATCAGTATTGTGGAAAGGGGAACGATGATGATCAGCTTTTTTAACAACCGGATACGCCGGCGTCTGGCCGCCAGTTCGGCATCAATCCCTGCCATCTTCATCGACTCCTTATTCCATGTATCGAAGATACATTATTCTTTTATACTATATCACATCTGACTGATTACGAAAAGAAATTTTATAAAAAAAGAACAAGAAAAAAATTCCGGCAAGTAATCAAAACTCTGCCGGAATCCTTTATTTCAAACAATATATACACTTTTATTGCATAAACCTGTCCAAATCAAGACTATCTGCATCCCTAAATCCAATCATCCGACAAAATAATCTACAAAGATCTTTTCCATTTAAACAGAAAATACATTGACGCTGTCCTTCATCTGCTGTGAAAGATCGATCAAATCATGGGTCTTCTCCATAATATTGCCAAGATCATTATAAATATTCTCCACAGATGCCATCATCTCTTCGATGCTCGCGGAATTCTCCTGTGAGACAGATGCCGCCTCCTGCACCAGAGATACAGTGTTTACTCTGATGTCCTCCAGGTTCTCGACCTTCTTCATAATCCTGCCCATGCCGTCCACAGACTCTTTGATACCGTCGCAGACGCCCTTGAAGATCTCGCTGGTCTTGTGGATATCTCCTTCCTGTCTCTCGATGATCTCTTTCACCTCTTCCACACGACTCATAGACTGCTTCGAATTGGTATTCAGATTCGCTATCATCTTCTGGATCTCTCCCGCCGCACTATTGGACTGTTCCGACAACTGCTGGATCTCCGTTGCGACAACCGCAAACCCCTGACCGTGCTCCCCGGCGCGTGCCGCTTCAATGCTGGCATTCAATGACAATAACTTCGTCTGAGAGGCGATCGCCGTGATCAATTCCGCCGCAGAACTGATTCTTGCTACCGACTCATCAGTCTCCGCGGTCTGACGGGCCAGGAAATGAATGGTCTCCCTGACATTATCCACCGTATGATTCAGTTGTACAAACTGTTGTACCGCCTGCTCCGATACGTTCTGCATATGTACTGATGCCTCATTCAGCTGCATGAGTTCTGCCCCGTTCTCACCGATCATCTCTCCCATAACCGCCACATTCTCACTCGCCTCATTAGCGCTTTGTGCCTGTGTGGAGCAGCTTACAGCCATCTCCTGCGCCGCGTTATTGACTTCCTGCATAACCTGATAAACATCTCCCGCAACTTTCTCAATATTGGAGACTTCCCCGTCCAGATTATTGCTGCTATCACTAATCCCCATCACAATGTCGTGAAGTTTACTCTGCAGGTTCACGACGTTCCTGCCCAGATCGCCCGTCTCATCTTTGCGCTTCAGCACATCCGGTTCCACAACAACATTCAAATCGCCCTCTGCAATATCGTTCAGAGCCCGCATACTTCTGTTCAGCGCATTCACGATTCTGGTTACCATGAAGTAGACGAGAACTGCCAGCAGGACTACAGCGCATACGATAATGAGCAGAAACTGCATACGCACCTTATTGATCAACCGGCTGACCGTGGACTGTATCGTCCCCAGAAATACCATACCTACCACTTCGTCACTTCCGGACTGGTAGACAGGAATATAACACACGATATATTCCGTTCCCAGTATTTCCACATTTCTCGCCTGATACACTTCCCCGTTCTCCAACACACGCTCCTTCACCAGTGCGGAAGCCTGGGTATTGATCTGGCGATTCCCATTCTCATCCACGATGGAAGTAAGAATTCTGGTGTCTCCCCAGAATACGGTAACTTCCATATTCGTATTGCTCTTAATATGATCGGTAATATCCGTAGCCTGGGATATGTTAAGATTTCCCCTCCACAATTCACCGTTCTCATCCATAACATATGGCTCGTCATTGCCTGTCTCGAATATATCCCGAACTGCCAGCGCAGTAGCCTGCATCCCTATATACGCTTCGTCATAGATACCATTGGCAATCCTGTCGCATGCCACCAGAAACATGACGATCCCCAGCGCGAGCACCGGAACCAACGCCAACAGCAATATTTTCATCCTCAGTTTCATATTTACCTATCTCCTCTTCTCATAAATGACTGCCGTTTCAGGTCACAGCATAACATCATTTCTGCAACTCGAACGCAACTTTCTTCCGCATTCAGCGCCGTCCTGAGGAATTTCAGCGATTTGCACAAACACCGGCCATCAGGCAGAAGAACCGTTATTCATCTTGTTCCAAATCCTCTGCCGCATGCACCACCATCCGGTAATCTTCACCGCTGTACTCACAGGTGATCAGGGTCAGGATCTGATCAGCTGCGGTGACTTCCACCGCCGTATCATAGAGAGACAATGCTTCGATCCTGTCAATGTACGCTTCCCGCTCCTTCATCGTCTCCATACTGTCATAGACCGGAAGTTCTTCATAATAGCTGTAATAGGCAGCGAAGATACGATATTCTTTCGTCTCACCCGCCAGATATACGGTTATGGTCTTATGATCTTCCCAATATTCCTTATCCCGGTAGTCTAACAGCGCATGAAACATACTGCCGTTCTTCATATTGTGTCCGTACAGAATCGTCTGAAACTGCGCAAAAGGCGCTTCCGCATACTGATCCACGAAAATACTGCCTGCCTTATTGGACTCTCCGGTAATGGTATGAGTCAGATAATAAGTATCATCCTGAGAAAGGACTACCGGATAATCAATGCCGTCGTCACAGCCGCAGATCCATGCCACACAGTCCGGATTGATCCTGCGGAGCGCTTCGAAGTCGATGATCCCCTCTTCGCCAGCCGGCTCTGCGGCATCGTCCGCTCCGGCTATGTCCTGCGTATCCTCCGGGACCGCTGTCTGTCTGATGTCACTGTAGATCCGGTCTCCCTGCCAATATTCATACAGATGATATCCCAGAAGCCCCAGCAGCACGATAAATGCCAATCCCATGATGATTCTGGCAGCCTGCAGTACAAGGATACTCTTATCCTGATTTTTCTCATGACTCTCTGTTTGTTTTCCTGTTTGCCTTCCTGTTCGTTTTCCTGCTTGTTTTTCCATGATATTCTCCATCCCCAAAGGGTCAGCTTTATCAATTAACTCTTCTAAAATCAAGGAGACCGCAGGAACATCCATTGCCCCTGCGGCTCCCTTTGACTTCTTTCCTCTTATGACCGCAACATAATACGCTTCTCTTTCTTTAGCTGCTGTGTTTTATTTCGATCTCTTTTTCTTAAGTAACAATGTCAGGATTGCAAAAGCACCTAATGTCACAACTGACAAGATCAGATAAAGTGCAATCGGGGTTTTATCCTCCGTCTTTACATTACGTCCTTCCTTTTTATCCTGCTCATTCACATCGGCTTCTGCAACCAGTAACTGCACTGCAGAAGATGCTGTATCCGTATCTGAGCTGCTTTCATCGGCACTGTAGACGGTTCCGATAACCGCTTCCACATCATGGCTGCTCTTATGTGAGCTTCCATGACCGGAAGTATAATCAGAACCCTCTTCATCTTTCATGGTTATGGTCACAATACCAGCAGCACTATCATAAGTGATCTGACCATCTTCTGCGCCGCTCAAAATTTCAATATTACCACCGTCATCCAAAGAAAATTTAATATCCGCGGCTCTCTTATAGCCTGACGGAGCCTTAGTCTCTCTCAGGGTAAAGACTGTCGCTCCTGAGAATCCGGCAACATAGCCTGCCCGCTGATTCAAATTGCCATCCGGGTCTTCATATACATAAGTCTTGCCGTCTGTACCTTCAATTTTATCACCTACGGTATCCTTGCCATCCTCAACCGGTTTATACCCATCGGTCGTCCAGCTCCAGGTAACAGATTTTCCATTAAATTCTACTTGTGGAGCCTGCTTGCCGTCCTTCATCAGCATTAACTTCGCTCCCGGAATCTCCCTGTCTTTCAAGACACCGTCTGCCGCCACTTTCTTGACAACTATCTGTGTTGCACCATAGATATGGAATGTGTTATCCGTCAGTTCTCTTCCGTCAGCCATTACTAACCGTCCATATTCATTGCAAGTTACCACAGTGGTTGTTTGATAGCTGTTTCTCTTCTTTTGATAGTCATCCTCCGTCAGATAATAGGTACTGGTCAGTGTATATTTGACTCCTCTTTGCAGCATATACAGAGATGCCGTTGCGCCACCGGACGTGCCGTCTATACCGCCTACTGTTATATCATGCGCAGAACCCTCATTACTTTTAATCAAAGTCTGGTTTGCAACGATTTTCTTTCCCTGACTGTCTGTAAGATTACATACAAATATTCCTTCATGTGTATAATGATTCTGAATCGACATAGTCGCTTCCACATCCGTCATGACAATCACTGCCTGATCAAGTTTGCTTTCGGCGGTCTTAAAGCTGCCGTCCTCCTGCAAGGTCATAGGATATAAATCTCCCGACGCATCTACTGCAAAATAGTAATCGTCGGCTTTCATATACGTCAGGGAAGAATGGGGCTTCGTTTCTACAATCTTATACTCTTTGCCGGTTTTTAAATACTGACTGATATCGTTACTATATCCATCATAAGTTCCCAGCGAACCATCCGTTACAGGCACATTATCCGGCTTAAAATCGATCCCGTCACTCCATGTACCGTCGTTCTGCTTCTCATAGAGTGTCAAAGTCAGCTCATCCTTGGCATCTGTCAGCAATCCCTTATTATTACCCTCTTTGTCAACGCCCTCTTTGCGAAGGTATGCCTTGATCCTGCTGTTTAGAATTTCAAATCTGGCATCCTTGGATAAATCAATTCCACCGCTTGGCAATGTTCCGTCTTGCTCATCTGTCACTACCGTTATTTTCTTCCCATCCTCAGTGACATCCTGCTTAATACAGAATTTATAAAGCTCCGTACTCATAATAACATTATCCGGTACTGCTATCTCCTTGAAGCAATACCAGCCGCCTGTGAGACCATCGGATACTGTCCGGCTGTTTCCGACAGAATCCGTATAGCCGGTTGAATCCTCACTGCTTCGCCAACAACCTTCCTCATCCGTTACCAGATTCTGAATGATCCGTACTGCTCTGGTTTCATCCCCCAGCTCTTGTGCAGCGACATCCTTATCTGCCAGTTTATAAAGGTCAAAGGCAACACCTTTAATTCCTTCGCCTGTTACAGAATCTTTCTTAAACAGTTCCACGGAAGCCAGCAGCGCCTGATCTGTTACCGTAAAAAGCTTTTGCTTAGTATTTATCGTGTAATCCGTTAATGTGACTACACCATTCTGGTTCGGTGTACGATCCGTTACAACCAAATTCTTAGTTCTGCTGTCAATCTGGAAAGAGACCACTTCCGTGCTGACCCCGAACTCCGCCGGTGCACTGATTTCTTTCAGATAATACGTTGTGTCGTTCCTAATACTGTTGTCCTTAATCGTTACTCTGCCATACTCGTCTGTCCAAAAAGGATTCGTACTGCCGCTCTCTCCACTGAAATTCAGCAGTTCTATACAGGAGGCATCCTTATACAATCCGAACTTAACACCCTCCACAGGCTTCTCATTTTGATCCTGCTTTATCAATTCGAATTGATATTTACTGTTCAGGATCGTATATCTTGTGTCACCGCTGATAGTATCCGTAACAAAGTTACCGTGAGAAGACTTCGTATCGTATTCGATCTCCAGTTTCTCCTGTCCATCTGCCTTTCGAACCGTGAATTTATACTGTTTGGTTGTATCTACCATATATCCGTTAGGTCCCTGTGCCTCTACGAAGTAATACGTACCGTCTCCCCATGGAATACCAGTTACCTTCACATTACCTACCGTTCCCGCAGATGCAGAAGATATCAAACCGCCTGCCGCTTCCTTATCCGTATCTAAATCAGCATTCTTAGATACCAATTCCACAAATTTATATGTACCTTCCTCAACACATTTGGTCTTAACAAGTTTGGTTGTACCAGCTTCCTCATAATAGAGCAGGAATCCGGCTCCGCCCAGACCATTATGTTCCGCACTGTCGTCTACCTTGGTAAACTCGATTTCACCGGTAGAACGTTTGTTGTAACACTCCCATGTGACAGACTCGATATTTGCTTTGTTTGCTACCTGTTCTGGTGTTCTGGTGTGAATCTTATGTGCGTCACCACTCTCCGCTTCATAGCCTTCCGGCGCTTCCAGTTCCTTGATCCAGTAATCTGTGTTTAAAGCAAGTCCCTTAAATACTGCCTCTCCATTCTCATTAGAAACCACTGTCTTACTGGGCGGATTGTCTGCATTCTTTTTAATCAGACCGAACGTTGCTCCTGCAAGCGGGGTATCCTGTCCCGTAACCGGGTCTTTATATAACTTCTTCACGGTAATCTTATCAACCGTACCACCGGTTGCAGTTCCCCAACTGCTGATATCCGCAGAACAAGTAGAAGAATCCAATTCATTTCCTCTTGAGTAAAGTTCTACATTGTTTACAACAGGACTTGTGGCACCATCCAGCACCATGACCTTATATTCCAGCACATATGGTTCTGTACAGGAATCAATTATGACATCTGCCTCTTTGCTTCCGTCCGCATTATTTACAAAGGAAACTCTCCAACCGGATGTTACCTCGGCTCCCTTTGACAGAGATCCCTGCCCATTATTGATGCCTTCGTACAACTGAAAGCTTTCGTCATCATATTCTACATTTTCGTCTGTCAGGATATCCTGTAATTTAACCGTTCCCATGTCAGCAGCCCAGGGATTTACCTTAATCGTGTATGTAATCGCCCTGTTTGCCTGGTCAGGCCAATATGACTTCTCTACCCTCTTATTCTTAATCTGTCCTTCACCCTGAGCGCCGACAGATGCGGTAAAGGTTCCTGTTGCACCTTCCGGTGTCTTAGTCGTTACGGAAGCGGTATTGGTGCCATACACCACATAGCCTTCCATAAACAGTTCCTGGCTGTTCTCAATCTTTACATCCAGGGTAACCGTTACCTGCTGTCCCTGACTGACATATTCGGATAAGTCCAGTGTTAACTTTCCTAACGCGTCTTCAGTTCCCGTGTAATTAGATGAATCAATGGTTATCGGAATATCAGATCTGCCATCTATCGATAACATCACCTTATCTAAAACAAGCTGCGCTTTTTCATCTGCTGCCGGGGTGACGTCTACATAAGTATTCGTGGATAATATTTTCTGATATTTCAGGGTGGTTTCCAACTTGCTCAAATCATCCACTAAAACAGCACCTTCATTATCAGCTAATTTAACCCTATCATTATTTACCTTGATGGTATAACGGAAACCGCTGTTGCCGTCAGCATAGTAGGAATCTGCACTCTTCGTGATCATATTATCCTCTTGAACACCAGTGTCAGCATTTGCATATATGGTCTTTTTACCATCCACTTGTAAAGACGCCGTATTATAATATCGTTGGGCTGTTGCTGCACCATTTACTGCGGATACTCCCCAGTCTTCTGCATGTGTCTTATAGGTAATGGATACCTTGTTCAGGTCTACGGAAGAAAGCTGTACGGAATGCCCTGTTGAACAACTCGTGTCATTTTCCCCGCTAAATACAATCGTAAGGGTTTTATTGTCTTCATCAATCTCGCATCTATAGGAACCCTCTTCTGCGTTTTTACCCCCTACCATTACCTGTACATCTGCCGTTTTCTCATGTAAAGACTGCTGATTACCCTTCTCCGACCGGGAACCGCTTTCATTACTGGTCTCACCCACATAATCCGTAATCACAGCATGCTCAAACGCTGTGGAACCGCAGGACGGCTTCAATCTCCATGTAATTAAGCCTGTCTGCTTATCAAAGCTGACGAATTCCTTACTCAGCATATGTTCTGATGCCGGGCATTCTATCGTACCGCTTTCCCAAGCCTCACTCGGTCCGACTCCGGAGCCATCAGGAAAAGAGCAGACAATAGTTGCCTTATTCTTAATTTTTGTAATATGATTAACATCATAGCTCGCGTTTGTCTTTATTTGAGTGTCAAAAGTAAGTTTGCATGTTTTATTTGCTAAAAATGCATTTTGGAAGGTAACTGCCAATACATCTTCCGCATTGTCACCCTTTGCATCGTAAGTATAATAAGTGCTTTGGCTTGTATTATCCTTGCCTATAGGCGCGCCATTTATTTTAACCGTACCTTCTATTAAAGACAGCTTCACAGGCGAATATGCCAATTCATCTGTCACAACAGCTTTCCAGATACGATTTTTATCGGGATTGACAGTAATCGTCCAACGAATCACATCTGCGGAAATCTGCTCATATGCTTTCTCTATCACCGGATTGGCAGTACCGGTTACTGTTACCTCTTTATTCTCCGCTTCGTTATTTATTGTTGCAGCAGTTCCCGTTGGCGGAGTCAAAAATGCACTATTCTTTGGTTTTAATGTGGCTGCACTGCTATTCTTGGCACCTGCAAGAAGTTCATATTCCGCCTGATCATTTAACCGTGTCTTCACAATGAACTTGCCATCCGATGTAGAGGCCGTATCTCCGAATGTGTAAGAGATCTCGCTCCTGCTATCATTTATGGTAATATCACCGTTTTTTACCTTTTCTTCTCCCTTATCACAATCATATTCATAAAGCGTGGTTCCCGCCCAGGAGACGCTGACCAGTTCCTGATATGTTGTATCAAGGACATCTTCCACCGTAAACCCTGCTAAACTCCTGGCGTCCGGTCCTATATCAATGGTCCATGTAATTGTATGATCATCATTATAGTGTCCTGATTTGCTAATCGAATCCGGCAGTGTAGATGCTTTCTTAGGCAATGTAATCACATGCGTATTGCCCGGAATCCCTAATTCAAACTCAGTTGTGTCAGAGTCCTTTAATTCTTCCTTATTTAAAGTAAATTGCAGACCTGCCTTAAACGCAATGCCCAGATAAAGTGTTTCATTATTCTTGTCAACGTTGTCTGTAAAAATATACGTAATAGAGGATTTCTCATCACTTCCTTTATTTGGCCCTTCCACATTAACCATGCCCACATCTGATCCATCTATACTTGCCGTCAAAGTGGTTGGATTTATTGGGGTGATTTCTAATGCCGCCGGGATACCGGATACGGTAAAGAAGTCGCCTCCAATTAAATCTCTATTCTCTTCCGAGCCATCCACCTCATGTTCGTCATTGTACTGCCCATATTTTACTTTATAAGCTGTCTGCATGGAAAAGCTGATCGTCTTATTGGAATCCTCTGTAGATAAGTCAATGCTTTCTCCCGGTTTATAAGACTTTACCACATCACCAATCGTTACCTTTACCCACGTGTTATCGCCATCTATTTCAATCTGATCCTCAAATATACCTTCCGCAACCAGATCAACCGGATCACTTCTGTCAGCGTCACGCCCATCCACTCCGTTTGCCATCACGGCATACCTGCTTACATCTACATCATCGAGTCCCGCTACATACTCTTCATACAGTTTATTATAAATACTGTCATATACCTTGTTATATACCGCCTCATTCTGTAAATCAGCATACGCTTCCTGCTCCTTAGCAATGTCCAGTTGCTCTGTCAATACCTGGACTAACAGTGCGCATGACTGCTTATAAAGTTCAGTATAGAACTGCGCAGTATAAAGCTGCGTATACAGTTCCTCCGCACTCTCCCCGTTGTCCTCATCATCCAGACCGTACTCTTCTGCCAAAGAGTCATACAATTCTTGCCATTCCTCATAGAAGCGCTCTTCTATCTCATCATACAGCGCATCGCAAATAGCCTCGCTGATCGTCTCAATCTCCTCGTCTGTCAGCGCGGTTTCTTCTTCGTCTTCTTCGGTTCCGTCGTCGTCGTTTTCTTCTTCTGTTCCGTCATCTTCGTCGGTTTCGTCTTCTTCGGTTCCGTCGTCGTCTTCGTCTTCGTCGCCGCCGTTTTCTTCTTCTTCGATCCCGTCGTCGGTTCCGTCTCCTTCGCCTTCTCCGGTTCCGTCTTCGGTTCCGTCTCCTTCGTCTTCTCCGGTTCCGTCGTCTCCTCCGTCTTCGGTTCCGTCTCCTTCGTCTTCTCCGCCGTCATCTCCTCCGTTTTCATCTCCTCCGGATTTGTCTTCTTTGGCTTCTTCATTGTTGTCTCCTTCATTCTCAATCTCCTGCATCTGCACAGGCGAATTCTGGTCTGCGAGTCCGTCTTCAGCCGCCATAACCATCTGAAAATCTCCTGCCCATGTACTTACACACAGTACAAGTGCCAGCATTAAACTCACAATTCTCTTTCTTACTCTTCTACTCTTCATATACTCTCCTTCTCTCCACCTTCGTTAGAAATCAATTATCCTGATTCCTACAGATCATTAAATGTCTTCCCAAGCTGTCTCATTCTGACCTGCTCTCAGATACACGATGACCTTTTATCTTATTAATTCGTTGGATTTTTCAACCTTACCATACAAAGTGTGAACCCAGTGCAACTAATACCCCTTTTTTTCTGCCTTTTTGACACATTTTTTCATATTTGAAAGAAATTCAGTATTTTGGGCAATTATTCCAAGTTTTCGGTCTCCTTATTGTAAATATTGCACAGAATCGAGTGGTTAAACCAGAAGAGTATTTTGTTTCTCTATTTCTTTGCATCACCAAAAAAAGCATCCGGATATCTATTCTCCAAATGCTTTTTGTTGATTGCTTATTTTGTTTTTATATCAATTCTCCATTATCAATTTCATAGATAAGATGTATCAAACACTCTTCAGGAAAGCTTTTGCAGCCTTTTCATCTTATCTCTCTATCCCACGCAGCAAGCAAATAATCTGCCCATGGATACTCCTGCAGATAGCGCTCCTGTAAGTCCAGGTTCTCCCGAACAGGCTTGCCATCAAAGTAATCAAAATAGTCACATTCCACATTTTCCCTGTGAATACAGCAATAACCTCTGCCATTCTCGAATACGTTGTCGATGCCATGCTCGCGGAATATCGTATTTAAATAGATTACGGCCTTACGGTACAGGCTTTTGACACTGTTGTCGTAGGGGTGGTCTTCCCACAATACATCTACCGCTTTTTCTAACGATACATGCTTTCCTTCCATATGCACGCACAATGCTAACAATTCTTTCGCCTTCTTATTGACAAAATGTATCATCTCTCCGTGAATATACAGCTCAAAACCATCAAAAACCGTAATCCTCACTTCCTTTCTCAATCGCTCGGCCCCCAGAGCAATCACACGGTTTACCACGCTTTCTATATCCTTATGATCGTATGGTTTCAGTAAATAATAATCCGCTTTCACATCTAAAATAGCATCTTTTACGTACGCATCATAGCCAGTCAGATAAATCAATACAAGCCCCTCATGAAGCTTTTTCAGCTTGATGCCCAGCTCCAATCCATCCATAAAGGGCATCTCAATATCCAGAAGTGCAAAATCTACCGGATTCGACTGTGCATATTCAAGCGCCTCTCTAGGATCCTCGAAACAGCCTACCACTTCTATTTGTTTAAAGGAATCTAATTCTCTCTGCAACTGGGTCAGTGCCCAGACCTCATCATCTACTATTATTGTTCTCATGGCAATCCCTCTTATAAACTATTTTCTGTCAACAGGTCATTACGTTCTTTCTACAGCGTTTGCGCCGCACTTTCCTGACTGGCAGGAAGTATAATGGTTATCGTTGTTCCGACCATAGGCCGGCTTTCCATCATCATTAAGCCTCTCGCCTGATGATACAGTCGGCTTCGTACATTTTCTAATCCCATGTAGGATGTTTTCTCAGACTCATATTGTTCCTTAAACGGATGGTCCCTATTCCATGCATCTATATCAAAGCCTATACCATCATCTGACACTTCTATAATAATGCGCTGTTCTTCCTGTCTGGTTCTGATGGTAACTGTTCCTCGATCTTTTCCTTTACGCAATCCGTGATGCACTGCATTGACCACAAGCGGTTCAACAGTAAGCGGTGGGATACTAAATTCTTCTGTTTCCAGTTCATAAACCACCTGTATTCTTTCATTAAATCTTATTCTTTCTATATTCAGATAACTTCTAATCTGATTCATCTCTTTACCAAAGGGAATGGACTTCTGCTCCTGCAGATTGCCAATACAGCTTCTCAGAAAGCCGGAGAAATCATACAACATATCATATGCCGCATCAGCATTCATATGTATCATAATCCGAATGGCCCCCAAAGCATTGAACAGAAAGTGAGGCTGAAGCTGGCTTAAGGTCACTTGCAGACGCAATTCTTTCTCCACTGCCTGATTTTGCAGTTCTTCCATCCTGTTTCGTCGACGGCTGCTGATTTCTTCTATCGTAAGCAATGTGATACACAGGAGAATACCTATACGCATCCAGTATCCGTCCGTCAGCCTGTTCCTGTTTGCATAAAAGACAATCATTTCGGCAATACCTGCCAGTGAAACCAGCATCATCGCTGTCATTCTGATATATCTTTTCGTTTTTCTCTCCCTCTGAAGCACTATCAGGCTATCGCCAAAGTAACTGGCCATCAACACTATGAGCACCAAATGAATCGCCGGTATCATTTCCAGCAGTTCAAAGACTCCCGTAAAATACAGTGTATAGTATATTATAAACAGTGCAAGACACAAATACTGCCATATCTGATATTTCCGGTACTTATCCTTGAAATAGCACTTCATCATCCCGCACATACAGAATGGGATCAACAGGAAAGTCAAATAGGCTAATTGTCTTTGTACGCTTACACTCAAAAAATACATATCTATATTAGTGGTTCCTGTACGCAGCCATAAACCGACAGTAATCATCAGCATACCTAATCTTATCAGTAAATTTTTGCGTTCTCCCCTGACATACATATTAATTCCCCACATACTGCAGCCAAGCCCTGCCATGATCAGTGCCATATCTATCAGTAAATGGTATTGATATGCCGCCTGATATGCCCTTAGAAGAGTTCCTTCACTGTCTGCCACACCGACATGACTGTATCTGATTTCACTGTTACTATAAGGGCTGAATGCTTCCATGCGCAACTGCTTAGTTCCTTCCGGTATGCATATATAATGTCTGCCTCCGATGGGTGCGATACCATATTTGGGCGAATAACACGTCTCCTGCTCATAGATCAATTCATCATCTATATAAACTTCAAAGAACTCATTTAAGATGCTCAGAACGAGCCACTTATTCCAATCATCTTCTGTGATATCCCTTCTGATGATAACCTTCTCTCCCCGTTTTATCCTTGCCGTATAAGGCAGTTCGCATGGTATCTCCCCTGCATCCGTAACCACATACCACCCAGAATTCCAGAACCGGATTTCTGACTCTTTCATATTCCAATGGCCGCGCATAATTCTTATTTCCCATGGAAACAAAATAATTATAATTATAAATACAACCATAATATAATTCAATATTTTATCTTGTATGTTCACTTTGCTTTTCATTCATGTTCTCCCACAGCATATCCAGAATACAAATCAGTTGCTCTTCTTCAAATACCTTCGGAACAATGCCTGTCATATCATATTGCTTTAGAAATGTTTCTTCATCCTCAATCGGCATACCTGTAAAGGCAAGGATCGGGACTGTAGCTGCATCTTCTCTCTCCATCTGCCGGATCATACGGATTGCCTCCCTGCCATTTCTCTCAGGCAGTCCCATATCCATCAGCACTGCCTGATATTCTCCGATCAAAGAATCCTTGAATAAATCGACCACCTCATTACCGTCATAGGTCTTATCTGTATAGATCCCATATTTGCCAAGCGCACCTTCAACCCATTGTATGAACAACTCATCATCCTCTGCAACGAGTACTTTCCTACCTGCATATTTTTTCTTCATATTCCGTAGCTTTTGCTGCTTGTTTCCCTGTGTGCGGCTGTCGGATGCCAAGGAACTGTTCACCTTCTCTTCTTTGCTTTCATGCCGCTCATATCTTTCGTCCGAGCCGTCCACTTCCAGATCAATCATAACCTGCGTTCCTTCTCCTTTCTGTGAAGTGACTGCCATCCTTCCCCGCATAGCCTCTACCATGATTTCTACACAGGACATACCCAGACCGTTCCCCGGAATATCAGTTTTCTTATCGCTCTGTATGCCGCTGCCGTTATCAGCAACTGTCAAACACAGTCCAGCCCGGTACTCCTCCAATCTGCACACATTGAAAATAATCTCGATCCTTCCACCGGGATCTGTAAACTTAACCGCATTAGTCACCAGATTACTGAGAACATGCAGTATGGTAACCCTTGGAAGATACAGCCATTTAAATGCCTCATTGTGCACTTCTATCTTTAGTGTAATATTCTTTTCACCCACCAAAGAACCGAAGAATTTGTACAAATATTCCCGAAAAATATTCAAATCCAGTGCTTCCACTTCCAGATTCACGTAATGGTCGCTTTCATTAATCATCCTGATAGTTGTCTCAATGTAGTTCGTAAGCCTGTCTAACGTGCTTTGGCACATAGCCAATTTTTCAAAATCGACTTCCTGTTTTCCGACCATTTCCCGCAGAATACTGCTGACACAGATCATAGGCGTCTTAACCTCATGCATGATGCCCATCTGCAATTTTCTGTTCCGCTCTATCTGCTGTTCCATCTGTTCTTTCGCCTTGTCCCCTGTCTGCCTTTCTGTGTCAGCCATCTTCATTCTCCCCTCTTTAAGTTCTTCCCGGTCTGCTTATCAATCCATTCCTCCACGTTCTTCTCCCGATATGTCTCGGCATACCGGTACAATCCGGCATTGACTTTCTCCCATGGTGCGAACTTCTCCCGGCATACAATCACATGCTGACACCGTTCTATCATTTGCCTTGCCTCTTTATAGTGTGCCTCACCCATAGCCTCGGCACTCTCCACCGCTATCACCTGTGCCGCCAGTGCCTGCGCCACCGGATAATCCAGATCATGCGTATATAAAATACCAACAGCAAAAGCAATCCCTGCCCGCTGCAGCTTCCGGAATGTTTCCCTGCCGCTGCCGCTGCCTGCCAGTACAAACACTTCCGGCTCTCCTATCGGTTTAGGAAGCTCTGCATCTGTACTGCCATCCTCAAAGCTTCCAGTCCTGATATTGAATAATTCTGTTATATATCCTTCTGTAAAAATTTCTTCCGGAGTTCCGTAACGTTCTATTCCATCCCTGCCGATACATAGAATCCGGTCTGAAATACGCTTTGCCATATCCAGCTCATGCAAAGACATAATGACGGATAACTGCTTTTCTTTCGCCAGACGCTGCAAGGTTGCCAGAAACTCTAATTTATATCTGATGTCCAGATAAGAGGTAGGTTCATCTAACAGGATGATCTCCGGCTGCTGACAGAGTGCCCTCGCCAACAGCACTCTCTGCCTCTGCCCGTCACTGATCTTATTGTAATCTTTGCCCTTTAATTCCGACACGCATGTCATATCCATGGATTCTTCCACAATTCTCCGATCTTCGTCAGATAAAATGCCAAACCTTCCCGTATAGGGATATCTGCCGCTTGCCACTACTTCCTCACAGGTCATCATTTCCGTGTACAGCTTATCCGTAAATACGACCGCCATTTTCTTTGCCAGTTCATGACCGCTTAAGCCTGCCAATTCCTGCTGTTCCAGATAAACGCTTCCGCCCAGTGGCTTAAGCTGCTTTGCGATGCTTTTCAGAAGCGTAGACTTGCCTGCCCCGTTAGGCCCGATCAGGGTCAGTATCTCGCCTTTGTTGAGCCCTATCGTTACATCTTTTAAAACCGGGAGGACCTGATAGCCTACCGTTAACTGTTTGGTCTGAAAAAAATAATCCGCCATCGTCTAGCCCCTCTCTTTCTTCCTACGGAGCATGACGATGATAACCACCGGTGCGCCGAAAATTGCCGTCACAGTGCTGATGCTAAGTTCCGTCGGGGCAAATAATGTCCTCGCCAGCAGATCGCAGAACAGGCAAAACACACCGCCACCTAAAAAACACGCCGGTATCATGATGATCGGCTTGGCGGTTTGGAAAAGCTGTTTTACCAGATGGGGCACCGCAATTCCCACGAAGGAAACCGGACCCGCAAATGCCGTGATACATGCCGCTAACAGACTGGATAACAGCACAAGCATCACCCGCAGCCTTCGCAGATTGATTCCCATGCTTGCCGCATAGCCTTCCCCCATCTGATAGGCGCCGATGGGTTTTGCAAGCCATAAGATAACAGTCGTTGTTAAAAATACCACAACACTCATAACCGCCACATTATTCCATGTGATTCCCGAAAAGCTGCCCTTCGACCAGTTGTGGAGATTCACAATGTCCGCATCCTGCGCAAAGGTTACAACAAGGTCTGTGACCGCAGAACAGATGTATCCGATCATCACACCGCTGACGATGAGCATGGACATACTGTTTACTTTACCGGACATGATGAGCACAAATCCCATGGAAAGAAAAGCTCCTATGAACGCTGCCACTATCATGGTTCCCGATCCCACACGGATACGGTTTCCCAAGAGGAACACCATCACCAGCGCCACCGCCAGTTTGGAACCGGAAGAGATACCCAGCACAAAAGGTCCCGCAATCGGATTATGGAAAAAGGTCTGTAACAGATAGCCTGCCAACCCTAATGCCCCGCCTAAAACGGCTGCTGCTATGGCTCTCGGCATACGGATCTGCCAGAGTATATTCTCATAAGTATCTTCTATTTCCAGCCCTCTCAGGCTGTCGATGACATCCCGAAGAGGTATGCTGATGCTGCCGATACCGAAATTACACGCCATTAAAAAAAGAAGAAGCGCCAAAAGAAAGCAAAAGGCTGCTGTGTATCTGCCTTTGCTTCGCTTATGCTCCTTCTTTGAAATTATGATCATCTTATCTGCACGTTTGTTCATGTTGTTTATTATACAACACTTTTCCATGCAAGACCAGCGTAATGTGCCTAAGCCTCTGTCCTAAATGCCTCCTTTATTATAGTTCCTTCATCAGTTCCACCATATCAGTTTCCGCTTGATGCCCGAAAGCTTCGGTCTTCACAGCCGCATATCTCTACTGTACCGAATACAGGTACTGCATCTGCTCCTCTCCGTCTTCGCCGCCGATCATCACATGGATATCCCGAATCAGCCCGCCGATGGACATAGACTCCTGATATAGATTCCGGGTGGTACAGTAGACATGTCCCTCCCGTACCGCCTTAAAATCCGCAAGCAGCCCGCACTTATCACACAGTTCATCCACGCTGTGTATCTCCCCGTCAATGGCACTGTTATAGATAATGTAATCCGCATCTTTAGCGGTGGCATAGAATTCTTCGATCTGCATCGTCATGGACGAAGAACGGCTTTCTTCGTCTCCCAAATCGTCATAAATATAAGTTCCTCCCGCCAGTGCGATCATCTTCGGTACGTAATCCGAAGCCTTGCGCACATTGGCTGCGCCGCTGTTAGTAATATAGAAAAA
This sequence comes from Lachnospiraceae bacterium, assembly GCA_017936885.1. Lineage (GTDB taxonomy): Bacteria > Bacillota > Clostridia > Lachnospirales > Lachnospiraceae > UBA3282. Next base: position 126,168 of record JAGBEO010000005.1, read on the forward strand.
GGCAACCGTTGGGCGTTTTTCCTCCTGACCTGCCGCGATATCCTCTTCTACTTCGGCAAGAATCCGCTCCTGACCAGCAAAGATCTCATCGGCTTCCGCTTCTTTGCCAAGCAGCGCACCGTAGAGTTTGATCCACTCCACCCGTCCCAGCGGATGACTCTCATAGCTGGAATGGTCTACCAGAACCGGAATCCCGAAAGATATGAGATTTTCTTTGACCTCCGGCGTATGCTCGATCATCGTGTTCTCGATCGCCAGTTCACAGCCTTCCGAGAGGATCAGTTCATAATCCGGCGTACTATATTTACCGGCATACACAATGGAGCCTTTCTCCATGGCAGCCCTGGCTGCCCCGATGTACCAACCGTCCGTATCGGTACCGGACAGGCGGATGTGGTCTAAACCGTCCAGTGCGCAAAACATATCCATGGTGGCGGATGCCACCAGATAAATATTGTTTACGGGCTGACGGATGATTGTAATGTCTGATGCGCCGTTTATTTCACCATCCGATGACGAGATGCCGCTTCCTCCACTCTGCTGCACTCCCTGCAGCAATTCTTCGTCTGTGGCTGCCGCCAGCGTTTCCGGTACCACCAGATAACAGGTGCCGTCGGATATGGTGATCAACGTGCAGCCGTTCGTATAATGATCCAGTGTAAATTCCTGTGCGTAGGATAAGGCAACGCGCTCCGGTGGCAGCCATTCCACCCCTGTGCCGCTCTCTTCTGCCCATACGCCGCTCTTCTCCGCGCCTTGCGCCGCGTTTTCGCTTCCCTGCGTTTCAGCCTGCATAACGGCAGAGTCTGGCAAGCTGCCGTCGGCAGACTGACCTGCCGCTCCCTGCTCCGTCACCGCGCCGCATCCTCCGCAGCCTATCAGACACAGGCATAGACATCCTGCCAGCCCCCTGTGCCATCTACTCTTCCATTTACTTTTATCTACGATTCGATAACCGATATAACCCGAGAGGATACCTATCACAATGCCCCCCAGAATATCTGTGGGATAATGTACATACAGGTAGAGTCTTGAAAAAGCCAGCACTACCGCAAGTACCAGCGCTGCTGTGCATAATTTCCTGTTTCTGGCATAATAAAGTGCCGTTACCGACGCAAAAGAAGCAGCCGTATGCCCAGACGGAAAAGAAAAATCCTTCTGCCTATCGATCAAAAGCTGCACGGAAGTATTTACGTCATAGGGCCGTACGCGTGCAAACACATTCTTGAGTATGCAGTTGCACAAAACAACGTCCACAAGCAGTGCTGCCGTCACTATGATTCCGCTTCTCCTTGTTTTGGGTATGATCAATAAAATCACTGCAAGTATAATCCAGATGATTCCCGCATCTCCCAGCCTGGTAATGTGTGACATGAACACGTCCCCTGCGGGCGTGCGGATCGTTTGTATGAAATCTAACACTTTAATTTCCATTCCCATTATGTGCACTTCCTTCTATCAATGAGTTGTAACAGATAGTTACATTATACCGCAGGATATTTTGAGTGCAAGTTTTAATGGTGATCTGCTTCATCTGAGGACTTCTTAAGGGGGTCTTATTATGAATGATTCTTTAGAAAGGGTACTTTAGTACATAATGACGTTGATTATTATTGTCAAGATTGTCGGCATTGTCGTTACATCTATCAGTACAGTTGTCAAGATAGTAGACATGCTGCAAAAGACAAAAGAAAGACATCAAAAAAGCAACCGCACCCGCCAAAGTTAGGTTGCTTTCTTGATTTAACAATATTAACTGAGGCGAACCGTTTGCTTTACGGTAGCACCTTTCTATATTGATATATTAAAATATCAATAACCAAAAGTCAATATCGGCTTCTAAGTTTCCACATTATCTTTTCACATGAAAACCATTCATGCCCGGATAAACACTGCTTTCTCCCAGTTGTATTTCACCTTTTCAAATTTCTACTATTTCAAATCTTCCTCACTTAACTCATAGTCGTCTCCATACATTGTCCATATAAGTGGAAGTGATAAATTGTAGTTGCCGTCATGAATAAAGTTTCTCTGCGCTTCTATCCGTGATAGATCAGAATGCGCTTCCTCTTTCATCATAATAATTGACCTGGCATCCAGAAAGGCAAGCAGATATTCTCCCTCTGCACCGCCGTCTACCGGCGTCTTCACCTCTCGTATTGCAGCACCACGGATTCCCCCAAAACTGTCTTCATCGTTCCCCGGACCATGAACGACAAGTGCATCATAATAAATAAATTCCCCAAGCAAACTTAATCCATCACGATTTGCATATTTAACTGCCGTGTCCATATACATTTCATCAACGATTTCGTCCTGTGCCTGTATCATCTCGGAATCATTGGATGCTTTCTGCCAATCCGAAATAAAATCGTCTCTAAGCCCCACATGTGAATCCGAACCATTAACTTGTTCAAGTGCAGAAACGTATTTTTGTAATACATTATCCGTTGGTTTCAATTCTATGTATCGGTTAATGACTTCAAGCAAGTCCCCTGTCCCGGAAGTAAAACCGATAATTCCGGCTGTATATCCTCTGCCATCACCGATATCTTCAATATAGGAATACTGTTCTGCATAATCAAGGGAGGAATTCTCCGCACTTGATACAAGGGAATATACGATTTTTCTATAAATCCCTTCTTTAATCGTCATATCCGATTTATTACTATCCTGCCCGACAGAGCAGCCGGATAAACAAACTGCAAGCAGCACTGCTGTAACGGACATGATTATTGTTTTCATCTTCATCATTTTCACCATAAATTTCGTTTTTACTTCTTTCACCGTTAAAAAACTTATCCGGCCTTTTTGGTAACTCTCTGTTCTTGCAAGACCTCAAACCTACACTCCATTCAACTTTGCCATTAAACATTATTCTACCATACAACTATGATTTTTCCCACGCCTAATCACTGCATTTTAATCTAACCAAATGATATCAAAAAAGCAACCGCCTAGGTCAAGGTTAAGTTGCTTTCTCATAATATCAATAGACTTGCCACAACATACATTTTATGCAGGGACAGAATCAGCCGGATATGCCCTACCCTTCCTCTTCTGTTATAAGATTCACTTCTTCCTCATGACACTATGCAGACGAAATCCTTTTCGCTGCTCAAACAATTCCAGCCTCAACCCGGATTCCCGGCAGAACTTTTCAAAATCCTTTTTACCATAGCAAGCGACATCGCCCTTTCCTATGAGATGGACTAACGGTATTTCAACCGCATTTATCAGTTTTAATAAAAAAGGTGCCGCGGTCATGTCCCGGATGATCAGTCGTCCGCCGGGACGGAGAACCCGCTCACAGCTGTGAAAGAAGTCTACGGGATGGGGATAATGGTGGAAACTCATGGAGCATGTTACCACATCGAAGGAATCAGGATCAAAAGGCAGATTTTCACAATCTCCGCATATAAATTCAGCGTTTTTCGTTCCCTTGGCAGATGCGACCCGAATCATATTGGGAGACAGATCGATTCCTGTATAATGCTTATCGGGATATTTCTCTGCCAGCAGCGCTATGACGGCGCCCGTGCCGCAGCCTGCGTCCAGCACGTCCGTAAACTCTTCTTTTTCCAATTCTGCGAGAATATCTGGATAATCTTTGCGGCACAGATTGTACACGCTCGGATTGCTGTCATCAAATTGCTGCGCTGCTTTGTTAAACTCGTTAAGAGTCAATGCTTTTAGTGTTTCTGCTGATTTTGCCATGGATTATGTTTTCCTTTCTTTTCTACGTGTTCCAGATGATTGCAAAATTTATTTTCATCTCATTGTGCGTTAGTTATGACTAACTTGTATTATAACATCATTCATAGACAAGAAAACGGAGGTAATTGATACTTTCTATCAAATACCTCCTCAAAAGACACTCTCTGTTTTTTGACGATCATCATCTTTAAAACTGTATGATGTTGACATCACCTGGATTTCAGATATCGCTTTAATAAAAACGCACAGAAATATGGAAACGTATAAATATTATTATCAAAGCCAACATTTCCGCCCGTAAATTTGATTCCATAATGAATGTCTTCGTATTTTTCTCCTTCAATCAGAGTGCGCAGGGATTTCGCTCTCCCATTCGTTGCTTTCACTTCAATGGGAATTAAATCCGAAGCCGTACGGACAAAAAAATCTTCCTCCAAAGTGGAATCTTCGCGTTTATAGTAATATAGCTTGTAGCCGCTCTTTACAAGTGCTTCGCCCACAATGTTTTCGTATAATGCACCTTTATATACATCCATATTTTTATTGGCACGCAGATCATCCTGTGCTTCTTCGTCAAACATGGCTACCAGCAGTCCGCTGTCTGCAAAATATATTTTGTATCATCAAAATTGCCCTTTAAAGGCAATTCCGGATAATTCATGCAATAACATACATTTATGATCCCGGCGTCACTTAACCATTCGATGCAGCCTCTGTAATCCTTAAAACGCGCTCCGGACGTGACCTTGGAAATCTGAAATTTCTTATTATCCTTTGCAAGCTGTATCGGAATCTGATTAAATACATTCAGAATCCTTGTCTGATCCATACCGACAGCATATTTCCTGATATCTTCCTTGTAATCAGCAAGAAGCTGTCTTTGCGTTTCAAGAGAACCTTCAAAGGTGCCCTGAACGATATAATCCCGAACCACCTCCGGCATTCCGCCGAGAATACTAAAATCAAGAAACATATTTTGACAAACAGAAAGTTCCACTTCATTAAAAGGGGTAAGCTTCTGCATCCCGGCTGTAAACCGTTTGCCCGGATCAATGCGCGAAATATTCTTAATAATATCATCTGTTTTGTATCCATCTGCTATTATCTTTTTATATTTGGGTTCCTCTACAAAATTGATCTCTATGACATTCTTATAGTTTTGATTGCCAAACCTTCTAATAGATTCGGTCTTCCCTACTTGTCTCGGTCCCCGGATAACCAACGGCTTTCTTTCAGGATTATATTTCCACTCTTTCCGAAAATACAACGAAATCGCAAAAAATGAGGGAATTGTTTATCATTCCCTCATTTTCTTACACATAAAGCATTTTTTTAACCGATCTTTTCCGCAGTCCCCGAAGCTTATCGCAAATTTACCTTACAGTTTCCACCCGGCAGCCAGTTCTCTTGACTGCACGAATCTTCCATAGATGCCCTCCTGCTGCATCAGCTCCTCATGTCTGCCCTGCTGCACGATTTTCCCTTTATCCACGACCAGAATCCGGTCCGCATTTCTCACGGTTTTCAGCCTGTGAGCAATCATAAAGATGGTCTTCTCCCTGGTCAGGGCATCGATCGCCTCCACCAGCTCCTTTTCGTTCTCCGGGTCCACATTTGCCGTAGCTTCTATCAAAATGATAGGTAATTGCAAAGCTCGTCACCGCTTAACTCTAATTGTGCAAATTGTATAAACATAAGCAGACCCATGGAAGACGCCGACCTTGGCAAGGTTCTTTCGAGCCTGGTGTACGCTGCGTCTGGAACGGAGCAGAAGCGCGTCTTTGTTGGTTATGCAATTCCTAGTGATTTCTTGAGTTAGTTTTGGCTAACTATTGATCTATATAAAACTCTTCAAACTACGGCATATCAAAAACCATATATGAAGAGTTATTTTTCTCTGCCAAATTTAACGCCCAGAAGTGCTTCCCAGCCTGCTCCGTCTGCGCTTCTCCCGGCAGTTTCTCTAAATCATCTATCGTACCGCAGACCATATGCAACACATACTCCGCAGTTTCCCCTACAATCGCCTCGAACAAAGCTTCCTTGCTGCCATAATATCCGTAGAAGGCTCTCGTTGTCACGCCAGCCGTTTTCACAATATTTCTGAGAGAAGCTGCCAGAAAGCCTTTTTCCATGAATTCGGCTTTCGCTGCCTTATGTATCAGTTCGAGTGTGGATTGCTCTTTTGTATCCGGCATCTTTATCCTCTCCTTACTGCGGTTCCGGAAAATACTTGTGCATCGCATCATTATATCACAGCACTTTATAACAGTGTTATATAATACCGTTATATTGTATGCCTGCTATAGATTCTCTGTCAATTATTTTTCGGATTTTCTTAGCGATATTAATCACCAAAACTTCTCATTTAGCCGTAAAGAAACGGCTGAAAATTCCCTCTCAGCCGTTTCCGTACAGATACCTCAGAATGTCCTGTAAGATTCTGATATGATCCGATACATATTTTTTTTTGTGTATCGCCAGATTGATCTTTCTGGTTGCCTCCACTCCCTCTAACGGAAGAATGACAATCTCTCCGTCTCTGCACTCCCTTTCAATCACCATTTTGGAAAAAACGGCTATCCCACGTCCCCGGATAACTGCATTTTTTATCGCCTCCGTATTCGTGCTGTAAAAAACCCTGTTTAAATGAATCCCCTTCTCCTCAAATATTTTTTCAATCTGGTTTCTCTCTGCACTGCCGATTTCCCGGCTGATATAGTCCTGTCCTTCCAACATATCTAACGTAATTTTCCCCTTTGGGGAGAGTCGATGATTTTTGCCGCAGACAATAACCAGTTCATCCTCGCATACCGGTGTTATGTTCAAATCCCTGCTCTTCAGAATTCCTTCCACAATACCCAAATCCACTTCATTATTTAAGATAGCCTGCTCGATGTCTGCAGAGTTCTCAACCAGCACATTGATCTCACATTCCGGTATTCTTTCCTTCGCTTCATCCAATATATCATTGATCAGGCAGGTTCCCACTGACACACTGCATCCGATACGCAGGCTGGGCTTGCGCGCCGCATGATATACCGCCTCTTCCATTTGTTCAAAAGAATCCAGTATATGACGGGAATAAGAGAGCATAAGCTCCCCTTCTCTTGTCAAATATAATTTCTGTGAAAGCCGTTCAAAAAGCCTGACACCATAATATTTCTCCAACTCGGCAATTGCCTGACTGACGGTCGGCTGGGAAACATACAGTTTCTTTGCTGCCTTACTCATCCCGCCCTCATCGGCTACTACAGTAAATATTTTCAAATGACGGATCGTCATAATTTCCTCCCTGCGCACCTTCTTTTGTACGTCTCAAATTTGTGGTATACGCACAAACCGGGGGCGAACAAATACAAATCCCAACGTATGGTTTTTCACCCCGTCCCCGCCTTAGATTGCTCCCATCAAAGCATATATCACGGTTCCTACTACCCCGCTGCCTAAAATAATTGTGATCGCATTCATCTTAAACTTCCTGAGTAAAAACAGCGCTGCAACAAATATTCCCAATTCAACTACCCGAAGATTATTTAGTACTGCATCCTGTATTTCAGCCTGAAACAATCCCAGCATCAGAATGGATGCTCCTGCGGAAGCAATCAAGGCTACCACTGCCGGACGCATAGCTCCCAGAACCACCTGCACTCCGCTCACCGTACGGTATTTATAATAAAAATGGGCCAAAATAAGACAGATACAGAAGGATGGAATAATACACCCGATGGAACACAGTAATACTCCCGGAATCCCCGCAATCCTCATGCCAACGAAGGTCGCGGAATTAATCGAGATCGGCCCCGGTGTCATCTCCGCCACCGTAATCAAATCGGAGAACTCTTCCAAAGTCATCAGCCCATGTATATTTACAATCTGTTCCTGAATCAACGGAATGGCAGCATAGCCGCCGCCCACACTGAATAAACCAACCTGAATAAAAGCAAAAAATAATTTCAATAATAACATTTATGCCACCGTTCCTTTCTTTTTTCTAAGGGTAACTGCAAGGTCAACAAGTCCGATTCCCAGACAGGTTAAAATCACAAGCATGGCACTCACATCCAAAAGATACGTTGCGATAAACGCCACAATCATCATCCCAATATACAGAACTCTCTTCGTCTTTAATACGTTGCCTGCCAGATTGATTACCACATCAAAGATAACCGCTGCTACGCCCGCCCGCATAACCTGCAATGCCACGGCGATATAGGGGTTGGTACGAAACTGCTCATAAAACACGGAAATGACAGAAATAATAACCATCGGCGGAAGTATGGTGCCTAATATTGCCGTCAGGGAACCTATTACCCCTGCCATGCGATAGCCGATAATGACAGATGCATTGACAGGAAGCGGTCCGGGAGATGACTGGGTAATTGCTGTCACATCCAGCATTTCATCTTCTTCCAGCCACTGCAGATCCTCCACGAATTTCTTTTTCATCAGGGAAACAATGACAAATCCCCCGCCGAAGGTACAGGCACTTAAGACAAACATGGATTTGAACAATGTCCATAGTTTACTGTAATCTTTTTTCATAACAACCTCCATGAAACTTTTTTTCTCTTGCAAAAAGAATTTATCATAGATTATATTATTTGTAAAATATATATGTTTTATAATAGCTATAGGCACTTACCTATTATGCAGTCCGCAAACTCCAATACTTGATCCAATGTTCTTTGATTTACCACAGATTACAAACAATATCCATCTGGCGAACAATTCGGAAAATAAAACCCGCAGACTTACGCCCGCGGGTTTATTCTTTCTCATTATAAAATTTGCTGTAAATCTTACATTCTGCCTTGCAATCTTCACAAACAAAAACTGCTTTCCGGCTTTTCTTAGATTTCCATCTGCTTAGCAAGCTTCCCAAGAGGAAGTTGCCTTCTACTCTTTCTTACATTCCCATCTGCTTAGCAACTTCCTCTGCAAAGTTCTCTTCCTTCTTCTCCAGACCTTCACCTGTCTCGAAACGGACGAACTTCTTAATAGAAAGGTTAGCATTGTTCTCCTTAGCAACCTGCTCAATGTACTTAGCAACGCTCTGCTTACCATCCTCAGCTTTAACATATACCTGCTCTAACAGACATACTTCTTTCAGTTCTTTGTTCAGACGACCGTTAACTGCGCCCTCAATAACCTTCTCAGGCTTACCTGCCATCTTAGGATCATTCTTGATCTGTTCAGCGATGATCTCTTTCTCATGAGCCTTGTATTCCTCAGATACTTCCTCTGTGGATACATACTTAGGATACAGAGCTGCTACCTGCATAGCGATGTTGGTAAGTGCTTCTTTCACAGCATCGTTTACAACATCTGTAGCTGCCTCTACGATAACACCGATTCTTCCGCCGCCATGTACGTAAGATACTGCACATCCATCATTAGCTACTACTTTCTCGAATCTTCTGATGCTTAAGTTCTCACCGATTACGGCAATCTTATCTACCAATGCATCTTTCACAGTCTTAGAAGAATCTAAGTGCCAGCTCTCTGCCAGGAAAGCATCCATATCTGCTGCATCAGACTCTACTGCCTGCTTGGCAACAGCTTCTACATATGCCTGGAAATCTGCATTCTTAGCTACGAAGTCTGTCTCAGAGTTAACTTCTACTACTGCTACAGTCTTATCATCTTTCACTGCTACACGGCAAAGACCTTCTGCTGCGATTCTGCTAGCTTTCTTCTCAGCTTTAGCCTGTCCGTTCTTTCTTAAATATTCTACCGCTGCATCCATATCGCCGTTGGTCTCATTCAGAGCCTTCTTGCAATCCATCATACCTGCACCGGTCATTTCTCTTAATTCTTTAACCATTGCTGCTGTGATAGCCATTGTTGTTTCCTCCATCTATATTATTCTCTTATATCTTCTGAGTCAGGCAATCTCAAGCAGCAAAATCCTGCTGCCTAAGATTATCCTCATATCCTCTTTCTATCTTAAGCCTCAGCTTCGTCAGCCTCTTCGATCTTCTCAGCTTCTGCCTCTTCTACATAATTCTCTGCACCCTGGTTAGCCTCGATAACAGCGTCTGCCATCTTAGCAACGATCAGTTTAACGGCTCTGATTGCGTCATCATTACCGGGAATGATATAGTCAAGTTCTTCCGGATCACAGTTGGTATCACCGATACCGATCAAAGTAATTCCTAATGTGTGAGCTTCCTGAACACAGATTCTTTCTTTCTTAGGATCAACTACGAAGATACAGTCGGGAATTCTTGTCATGTTCTTGATTCCGCCTAAGTTCTTCTCTAACTTCTCCCACTCTTTCTTAATCTTGATAACTTCTTTCTTAGGAAGCACTTCAAATGTACCGTCCTCAGACATTGTCTCGATCGCTTTTAATCTGTCGATTCTGGACTGGATGGTCTTGAAGTTAGTAAGCATACCGCCTAACCATCTCTCATTGACATAGTACATACCGCAGCGCTCTGCCTCTGTCTTAACAGCATCCTGAGCCTGCTTCTTAGTTCCTACGAAAAGAATAGTACCGCCCTGAGAAGCCACATCAAATACTGCTTTGTAAGCCTCATCTACTTTACCTACGGATTTCTGTAAGTCGATGATGTGGATACCGTTTCTCTCTGTGAAGATGTAAGGAGCCATCTTAGGGTTCCATCTTCTTGTCTGATGTCCGAAATGAACACCTGCTTCTAATAACTGTTTCATTGAAATAACGCTCATTGTTCTACCTCCATTTGGTTGATTGTCTGCCATATACCTTTCGCTTTCTGCCACCTCAGCGTCACGAGGCACCGGCAGATGCTGGGCATATGTGATTACTTGTTTCGGTTTGAATCATAACCCAAACCATGTGCACACGCACACTTAGATACTATAACATAAAAAATCCCCCCATGCAAGGGGGATTTCGTATTTCCTGCCAATCTCTTTGCTGCTGCCTTTCCTGCCATCCGGTTTTCACGTCTGTGTCATAATCTGAACACAGCAGGAATCAGCATCCTCACTCTGCTCCCGTAACAATTCTGGCAATCTGCTCATCACTGGCATCTGCCGGAATCGAAAAGGTTCCTGTTCTGAGTTTCTTATCATATCCGTTCTGACAAAGATAAGTATCAAAATTCTCAGCCGAGGTAACTACTCCCACATCCGCTAATTTCTTTGCAACCGTATAGGAACCGTCACCGTTAGTGACTGTGATGGTTTTAATGGCGGCAGAAGTGATATCTTCTGACTGTCCGGTTGCATTCTCTCTTGTCCTATCGACTTCTGCATCACCGTCTTTTGCCGGGGCATCCGCAGCATCTTCATCTGCTGAGGTATCATCTATGGCATCCTCATCTGCTGCATTATCCTCTGCTGCATCCTTATCTGTTACGATATCATCTGCGGTATCCTCAGCTGTTACACTATCAACTGCCGCACTGTTGTCCGTATTATTCGATTCTGCCGCCCGATCCCCGTTACCACTCTGTTCTGCCGCACGATCTTCAGCGCCGTTCTCTACTTCCTGTCCTTCCTCCGCCATATCTGACAGAAGCGTATTCTCCACCATGCCCAGTTCTTTTGCTCTGGCAATCACTTCTTCATCCGTCATCGTCTGATTGTCAGACACCGCTATTCCCATTATAATCGCAGTCACTGCAATCCCGATTCCCAGACCGCGTAAATAATATTTCCGCTCCATATAACTTTTCATGCCTTTCTCTACATACCTTCAAACAAATCAATAACCAGCTTCACTTCACCAAGTCCCAGACCCAGTTCCTTGGCAATCGCCATATTTGATTTTCCGGCCTTATGAAGCTCTAAGATTCTCTCATTGCTGTTCCGGCTGTTATCCTTGCCTTTGGCAAACTGAATGTCTACACCATAGCTATCCTCCGGCACACTTTCTTTCCGGGAAGCCTTCCTGGCTCTCGGTCTCCGCCTTGGCTCCGTCGGTTCTTCTGTCTTCGGTGCAAAAATTCCCATCTCCGCAAAGGCGGCACTGGTGGAAATATCCTGTCCCTCCGCCACATAATCGCCGTCAGGCTGGTGAATAATTTCCACTCTTCTGGGTGAAATAGGTGTAAAATCTATATTGTCGCCTTCCGGCTGCGGTACTGGTGCTCCTGTCTTCTTTAATCCTGCAGTTTCGCCGTTCTCATCCCGCATCAGATTCTGCACTTCTTCCACCACATCCGCATGATATGGCTGGGCACTGTGAAGCGCTTCCAAGTCGTTCTTTTTACCTGCCACTTCCATTACGGACTGCATCGCATCCTGTACAGCCTTCTGTGTTTCTCTGGCCGCAGTCTCAGCGTGTCTTACATTCTCTACGGCTTCATTGGCGGCTGCCACTGCTTCCTTTGCCATTTCCACCGCTTCATTGGCTGCCGCAACTGCTTTCCTCGCTATATCAACTGCTTCATTTGATATAGCCTCAGCATTTTTAACATTCCCGGCTGCTTCGTTGGCCGTTATTTCAGCATCCTTTACCGCCTGCTTAATTCCGTCAGCAGCCTGTGTTGCCTCGTTAATCGTAGTCATCAGGTTATCATGTTTATCATTGAGCATATCATAGAGAAATACAACTTCTTTATGGTTCTTATTGATTTCCTCCAACACAGTATCGGAATATTCATTGACAGCCATGATCTTCTCATTGGTTACACGCTCCATGGCACGCTCAGTTTTCTCAATGGCATAATTAACCGTTTCATCCACAATGTCAGAGATTTTGCCTCTGGCACCTTCGATCTCACCGGTTACCATTTTCCTGACTTCATCCTCACTAATCAGTTGTACTTCCTCATCCAACTCTTTCTTCCTTGCCGGCAAGAGATATCCTAGCAGAAATACTACCACTCCTATTATGATTAGAACGATCTCTATCGCACTCATACTACTCTCCATTCCTTTTCATAATCCAATGTATCCTATAAAGAGAAATCAAAATTACCGACTCCCTTAAGAAGCACCTTACCGTCTGTATCCTGCTCCTGCTTATCCTTCCTGCCCTGTCCGCCATCGCCGTGATACTCATTACTTCCTTTGTCTTTAGCATCAAACTTGCGTTCATGATATTCAGGCTGGTCGCCCTTATTGACGCGATTCACCTGTCGCTCCACCTGTTTGGTCATCTGCTGACCCACATTCGCCTGTTCCACCATGCCTTTGGTATCTTCGTTATGCTTGATCGTTGTAAAATCCTGGGCCCGCGTAATTTGTCCCTGCATTTCCACAAATCCTATAGCCATTTTGTCTGCCTTCTCATGTTTTATATTTATTACATTATCATGTTACTCTCGTCCAAATCTACAGCGGTAACATCCTCACGTCGCCGCGCTCCCGCACAAAGCGGCAGTAATGGGAATTTTTCTGTACCACCATCGATACATCCCCGATACAGATCTTGGTGCCCGGATATACCATCCCTTTGACTCTGACCACCGTACCTGTGCTGTCGTCCACCTGTTTTTTCAACCCTTCCAGTTCTGCCTTAGCTGCCGTAATCGCTTCCGTCTTCTGTTTATTTGCCAATACCAGTGACTGAATATACTTAAGCTGGTCCGGTGTAAGCTTCACACCCTGTGCAAGCTTCTGTTTCGTGGATACTAATATAGGCTGAATAGACTCCAGTGTCTTTAAGTCTTCATCCATATGCTTCTGCAACTGCGCAATCCGTTCTTTAATCTTCGGGTCCGCACCCACTTCCACAACCGTATCGGTTCCCATCTCGGAACCTAAAGTCTTCACATTGATACTTCCTGTAGCGCACACCCTGCCTCCGGTAATAAAACCGCGTCTGCCATCCACATTGACCTCTTCGCCTGCCATGACACGGCTGTGCAGAATCGACTCAGAGGTAACATATCCTTTGGCTTCCGCAGTAGCATTCTCCAAAAACTTGGCAACGATATTGCCTTCTGCCTGCAGCATACCCTTACCCATACCATTCATACCCCTGACAATGATAATGTTACCGCCGGCCCACAAGGACGCGCCCTCTACCACGCCTTTTACCATAATATCTCCCTGTGCCCTGACGGAGAAGTTCGTGCATACATTGCCGTTAATCTGTACGTTACCTTCATATTCTATATTACCGGTAGAATTATCTACATTCTCGACCTCCAATACATCCGATACGAATACTGTACCCTCCACCAATTCAACATGGCCGTCTACCATAGAAATCAAAGTGGTTTTGTCATCGGAGATTTCTATATTATTGCCATATTTGAGTATTTCTTTCTTCACATCACTGGCCTTGATCTGTTCTCCATACAGATTTTGTCCCGGCACACCGGGCTCCTCCGGATGCAGTATAGCCAGTACATCCCCCTTGGCACAGTGATTTAAAATATTTAACTGAAAGAAATCCACACTCCCGTCTTCCTTTAATGTGGGTTTCGCTTTTTTATCTGTATTAAACTTATATTCAATATAGGCATCTTTGCCCTGTACCGGCGAAATGCCCTCCGCGATCAGGATATCTTCGCAGTATTCTTTGTTCTTAAAAAACTTCTCAATCACATCCCGCTTAATACCGCACTGAATTCCTTTCAGTTCCAAATCCCGCAGCATTTCTTCCGCGGTCATATTTTCAGCACCTACGGAAGCCGCATAGAACTTAGCATAAGCCTTCATCTTATCCGGTGTGACAGTCAGTTTATAACATTCTCTTTCCGCATACCTGGTACTGTATTCAAGCACCAGCACTGTCTCTTCTTTTTCCGCTGCCGCTACCGCCTTTTTCAGGGTAGGCAGATCGCAGGCATAATCTTTCATGGTCAAATACTCGATCACATCATTAATATTGACCGCTTTACCGTCCCCCGTGGGCGGTATCAGTTTCATGCCGGATTTTCCTTTTTCATTTATCAGTCTGAAATAACCGTTCATACATACCTCTATTATTTACTGCCTGTATTCGTCAATATACCAATATAATTGCCCAGCTTAACTTTCATCTTCTGAAGAGCCCTTGTGTGCAACTGGGATATTCTGGATTCGGACACTTCCAAAATATTACTGATTTCTTTTAATGTTAATTCCTCGTAATAATACAGTAAAATAACTTTCCGTTCCTTCTCTGTCAGCAGATCCAACGCCTCCGCCAGAATTTTCTTTAATTCTTCCTTCTCTAACGCTTCTTCCGGGCTGTCAAACTGTGAACTCTTGCTGCGGTTTGCCTCATTAGGCACTTCACTTCCCTGCTCTAAAAACTCATTGAGCGATACCACGTTTGTAATCTTCATCTGGGACTGCCACTCCAGATACTCATCCTCGGAAATACCAAGACTTACCGCTATTTCTTCATCCTTGGCACTCCTGCCGTATCTGGCTTCAATTTCCTTGATTGCAGCATCAATCTTCTTCTGCTTCTGTCTGATCGTCCGCGGAATCCAATCCATCTTACGGATTTGATCAAGGATAGCTCCCCTGATGCGAAGACTGGCATAAGTCTCAAACTTGACATCCTTAAGACAGTCAAATTTATCTATCGCATCGATCAGCCCGAAGATACCATAGCTTACCAGATCTTCATACTCCACATTATAACCCAGATACATACTAAGGCGACCGGCTACTAACTTCACCAGCGGGGCATACTCCAATATAATATTTTCCCTTATCTCGGGAGACTTCGTCTTTGCATATTCGTCCCAGAGTTTCTTTCTGCCTGCTTCATCCATAGGTATCTCTATTCACCCTTTTCATTCACTGTTACATTCCGTACAGTCTCTTCTTCCGAAAGTTCTTTCTCTATAACTTCTCCCTTTTCCATCGCTGCTTCCTCGATCTGGCGCTCAAATCTGTCCAGCATACCCTTCAGAATACAGCCTGCAAAATAAAATCCCAGCAGCACAAACAAAAGGACTATTAACATCGTCTTCATCTCGTAGTGCAGCACTCTCATCGTAATACTTGTAATCGCACCTGCAAACAACATGACAAAAGGAGGGATCAGCTTGCGCTTTCTCGCCTTTGCTTCCCTCTCCTCTGCCTCTTTCTTTTCTCTTGCTTCTCTCTCCGCCGCCGTCTCCGGCTCTGCCAGATTATCCGGCGTATCTATACCATTACCGGATACTTTCTCAGTATTCTCTTCCTTGGGGTTTGTTTCTTCAATAGCCAATTTTTTTCCCTTCCATCCTACCTTTGCTCCGGTTAAATCGAATACTCCTGCTTGCCTACCGCACGAATCACGAAATTTCCTGTCTCCGGATAGAATATAACAGTTCTACCGTAATCCTTCCCGGTATCTTCTGCGAGAATCGGAATCTTAAGTTGTGCCAGCTTCTTTTTCGTCGCCTCCACATTCCTCTCTCCTACACGAACCATCTCGTTTTTGCTTTGGAATGCAAACATCTGCGCACCCCCGGCAATTTTGGCAACCAGACGCCCTCTGTTGGCCCCTTTCGCTACTACCCGCTTTACCAATTCCTCTATTCCCGTATCCGCAAATTTAGGGATATTCGAATTATTACGGATTGCCGTGCTGTCCGGAAGCATAATATGTGCCAGCCCGCCAATCTTTGTAACAGGATCACGAAGTGCTATCCCGACACAAGAACCCAGTCCTAATGTTGTAATACTATCAGGACTGACACATATATTTAAATCGGCCATACCGACCTTTATCACATTGCCCATACTATTGCCATCTCCTGTTTACACTTATCGGTGCGACGCTTAACCAATTCCCAGTGCTGATAATATCCTGCCATAAGAATCCAAATCCGGAATCAGAATAAAATATCCGTCCAGAACCATCTCGTCGAAAAACTGTGTCTGAATTAATAATATTTTATCGCCAAGCTCGCCGAACTGGATTGCGGGCACACTTAAAATTGCGCCCGCCATATCTACGCATAAATCAGGTACGGAAGGGTAAATGACCAGATTAGTCAGTCCAGACAGGGAATTTAAATATGCTCCCGTGATAATATTGCCTACTTCTTTCAAGGCGGAAAGTTCCATTTCAGAGAAATCCTCACCTTCCGACTCCATACCCATCAGTTTACTGACAAGATGTCTTGCAGCCTGTTTCTCCAAAAGAAACATGATACTACCCGTGATATCTCCCTCAATACCAAGATAGATACCTGCCATAATCAACTCTTCGCCGCCCATCAGTTCGCCTAACTCTTTAAATTCCAACAGTTTAACCTGCGGAACCGACATATCCACCTTACACTGCATCATCTGTGCCAATGCAGTGGTGGCATTGCCTGCACCAATATTCCCCAGCTCCTTCAGGACATCGAAATATTCATTAGACATTTCTTCTAAGGTAATCTCGCCCACTACGGTTCCTCCTAAACACTTTCAAGAACAACTGAATTAAGATCTAACAGAGAAATCAGCCCGCCATCATATTTTCCGATTCCGCACAGGAAATTATCTTTTTCATCTTTGGAATCATATGCAATCTTCTCAATCTGATCATTCTCCAGCGTAACAACCTCTTTTACTTCATCTACAATAACACCGATGGTGCCCTGCTGTTCCAGCTTCAAAATAATGATTCGGCTGGACTTGGTTTCCACATCCGGCTCTAAGCCCATCTTGATGCGGATGCTCATGACAGGAATTACCTCACCGCGGAGATTGATCACACCTTTCAGATATGCATCCACCTTCGGTACTCTGGTAATATGCTGCATTCTAACGATGTTGTCTATGTATTTAATATCAATACCATACTGTTCATCTCCCAGTTGAATGACAATGAACTGTGTGGTTTCACTAACTACTTTTAATTCTTCCATGTCGCTGTTCCTCCCTTAGACTAAATAAGCGTGTTGGCATCCAGAATCAGTGCTACTTCACCGTCACCAAGAACCGTTGCACCGCTGATGATCTTGCACTTACTGATATACTTACCCAGTGACTTAATAACGATTTCCTGCTGTCCGATCAGTTCGTCTACAACCAATCCTGCAAGCTTATCGCCCTTCTTCACGATAACCACGACTAAGTTATCCTCCGGATTTTTCTTGCTCTCAATGTCCAAAATCTCATTCAGACGGATCAACGGAATAACAAGATCTCTTAACTGGATCACTTCTTTCGCCTGCACTAATTTCACGTCAGCAGGGGAAATGTCTTCAATCGTCTGAATAGAGCCAAGGGAAATCGCATATTTCTCATTGCCGATATCTACCATAAGTGCCTGAATAATCGCCAGCGTCAGCGGCAGTCTGATAATCCATGAACTTCCTTCGCCAAGCTTGGACTTCACCTCTACCTCACCGCTTAATGACTCAATCATGGATTTAACGACATCCAGACCTACACCTCTTCCGGATACGTCAGATACCACCTTCGCAGTAGAGAAGCCGGCATTGAATAAGAGATTTGTAATCTCTTTATCACTCATGTTTTCACCCTGTTCAGGTGTGATAACACCGCGCTCGATTGCCTTATTCTTAACAGCTTCCGTATCAATACCGCTACCATCATCTCTAACTTCGATCACTACGTTATTGCCGTCCTGATATGCATCTAAGAAGATAGAACCAACTTCCGGCTTACCTCTCTCCTTACGCACTTGCGCGGACTCAATACCATGGTCTGCGGCATTACGAAGCAAATGCATCAAAGGATCACCGATCTGATCCACTACCGTACGGTCTAACTCTGTATCCTCACCTGACATATACAGTTCCATCTTCTTGCCTAATTTCTTCTGCAGGTCACGAACCATACGGGGGAATTTATTTACGGTACTCTCAATAGGCACCATTCGAACCTTCATAACAGATTCATGAAGGGATGTGGTAACGCTCTCTAAGTACTCAATCTGTTCATTTACCGCTTGGCTGGAAGTGCCGGACATGGCAGATGCCGATACCAGGGAGTTCTTAGCGATAATAAGCTCACTCACCAGATTCATCAGCGTATCCAGCTTCTCAATATCAACTCTGACAGTCCGGTTTACTACCGGCTTATTCGCTGCCGGCTTCTTAGCCGCAGATGCAGCACTTGCCGCTGTCTGTGCAGGCGCAGGCGCTTTGACATCCTCCGTTGTTGCAACAGCCGCAGTTTCCATAGAAGTTTCCTGTGCTGCCGGTGTCTGCTCTGCTGCTTCTTCCGTATCAGACGGTGCAACACTGTCCATATCGATCACGCCGCCGATGACATCCTCTATCTCAGATACGCCTTTGGCTGCAGCAATCACCTTATCAATCGTTGCATCAGATATGATAATCAAACTGAAATCCAGCTCGAATTTTTCATCTTCGATATCCTGTGCAGAAGGGTTTGAAACAATAATCTCGCTGGTCTCCTCAATTGCCTTAAATACTAAGAAAGCTCTCGCCGCCTTTAAAATACAAGACTCCTGCACCTTTACCGTCAGGCCGTATACATTCTTACCCTGTTTCACAGCTTCTTTTAAGACGGTTCGCTGGCTGTCATTCAGATTAATATCAAGCCACTCTCTGCCTTCCGTACTATCCTTGGTGGCAGTTGTTTCTTCTGCTTTTGCAGCAGGAGCCGCATCAGCAGTCTCTGTGCCATTGTCTTCACCGTTCATAATGGCATTCAGTTGTTTGATCAAAGGTTCATTATCATTGGTACCTTCATCGGAACTCTCTCTGATATTTGTATTATACTCCTCAAGTGCATCCAGACACTGGAACAGTACATCTATCATGCCCGCATTTACTTTAACATTACCGTTACGAACCTCTGAAAATACATTCTCCATATCATGGGTCAGGTTCTGCATTCTCTTATAACCCATGGTACCTGCCATACCCTTTAAGGAATGAGCCGCGCGGAAGATCTCATTGATCGTATCCATATTCTCAGGGTCCTGCTCCAAAGAAAGGATCTGGGTATTCAGGTTCTGTAAATGTTCATTTGTTTCATCAAGGAAAATCTCAAGATATTGACTTACGTCCATGTTATTTTACCCCCACGTTCATTATTATTTCCTGTGCAATCTGCTCAAGCGGTACGATCTGATCTGCCAATCCGGCATTTACAATACTTTTCGGCATACCATATACTGCACACGTACTTGCCTCCTGAGCAATTACATGGATTTTTTTCTTGTTTTTCAAGTTTTGGATTCCCTGCGTACCGTCGGCACCCATCCCTGTCATAACAACACATACGATTTGATCATATTTGCTGTCACAAAGAGATTCATACATATAATTGGCACAAGGCTTGACACCCTCTCTGGACGGCTCGTCCGTATAATGGATACTGTATTTGCTCGCCATCGTCAGAACATTCAGGTGCTTACCGCCCATAGCAATATACACAGTTCCCGGCTCTAACACATCGCCTTCCGCTGCCTCCCTGACATGAACCTCACTTAAGGAGTCCAGCCGCTCGGCTAAAGATGCCGTAAAACCTGCCGGCATATGCTGCACTACTACAACAGGCGCTTTCAGATTCTTAGGCAGTCTCGGTATAACAGCCTGCAGTGCCTTGGGGCCTCCGGTAGAACTGGCAAGTGCCACCACCTTATTGCCGCCTACGGAAGAAGCATGTTTGCTGACTAACTCTACCATCTTCTTGGAAGTCTTCAATTCCTCCATGGTAAATGTCTTGCCTATCGTAGGTGTCTTGGAATCTGCTACCACTGCCAGAATACGGAGCATCTTCTCTTTAAATTCACCGTTTCTGCAGTCCATAGCATTGTTGGGCTTATGAATAAAATCAAGCGCCCCCAGCTCCAATGCATCTAATGTAGTCTTAGCACCTTCCTTCGTATCGGTGCTTGCCATCATAACCCTTGCCGAAATCTTGCGTTTCTGTAATTCCTTCAGCAATTCCAGGCCGTTCATCTGAGGCATATTTACATCCAGCACAACCGCATCGTATGTTTTTCTGCTAAGCAGATCAAGCGCTTCCAGACCATTGACAGCCCGATCCTGTACTTGAAATCTCTCATCACTGTTGATTATATCACACAGCACCCTTCTCATGAGTGCAGAGTCGTCAACAAGCAATATATTTTTTTTCATATTCTCACGCCTCTCATCTAATTATTTCTTGCTATTTTGCCTGTTCCATTTTTACGAGCTTAACCCTTTTGATTCTTGAGGGCCTTACGCTCCTCATCGAAAATGTATTTTATAATTTCTTCTCGTTCTTCCGAATCCATATTAACGTACTGCACACGATGCTCAAATACACCCTTGCGATTCTCCAGTTCTTTCACGGAGAGGACTCTTCCTACCAGATTATATTCCTTCGCCTGACCGTTGATCAGCAATCGGTATCTGCACAAAATCATGCTTTGTTCCTCATAAGCATAATTAGCCACGAATCTGAGCCCGCCGCCGCTAATGTCTACCACCACGCTGCTTTTGAGCGGGAGCTCCGGAATCAGCTTATCTTTCCCCTGATCAGTAAAAGAGATCTCTTCCTCCTGAAGCTGCCTGGAATTCATCTCCAGCGCACAACTGAATCTGTAATATTCCCTGCGCTGGTATTTACGCAGATTACTGATCAAATCCAGTACCAGAATATACATACTGTTATTTTTATACCGGTCTACCACTCTCGCATAACACTGATACAAACCGTTATCGCTATAAAAATACAGGTCATATTCTCCGTCTATCGGCAGAAGGATCAGTTTGGATTTCTCCATCGGCATGGAAATCTCTATTCTGTCCTCGGAAAGAATATCCAGCACCTTACTTTGATGACTTTTTCGCTGTCCTCCTGCATCCATCTGAATCGCAGAACGGTTAATTGCCTGTAAGTCAACCCTGCAGCCGGGTATCACATACTTTGATATAAGATTAGCCATTTTTCTCCCTCCCCCGTTTATCGTTTCGATATGATATGCGAGAAAAATGCTGCCATACCACGCTTTGTTAAATTCTTATTTAATTCTTTATTCATCAGTTTCGCTGCAATCATCTCATATGCAACTGCTGACCTTGCTTTCGGATGATCCAAAGATACGGGCGTCTGCTGCATCACTGCCTTAGCAAGCTGTGAATCCTGCGGAATCATTCCCAGATAAGCAATCGGTACCTTCAAATAACGCTTCACCACCGCTTCCAGCTTAGCATATAAAGCCTCTGCCTCTGCCTCATCTGACACCTTATTGGCAATCACCTTGATTTGTGAATCTTTACTGGAATAGCGCGGATGTCTGCCCAGTGCTTTGAGCAGTGAATAGGAATCCGTGATGGAAGTAGGCTCCGGTGTAGTCACCAGAAGAATCTCCCCGCTGGCAACCAAAAACTCCAGCACGGCATCTGATATCCCCGCTCCGGTATCAACAATAATCGTATCCGCCATCTCATCCAATTCTACCAGATTCTGAATAATATAATTCAAATAGTCTTTGCTTAAATTGGACATCCCGGCAATTCCCGATCCGCCGGATATGAAACCAACCTCCATCGGCCCCCAGGTAATGATATCCTTAATATTTTTACCCTGATATATTAAATCACACAAGTTATGTTTCGGTACTGCCCCAAACATAATCTCTATATTTGCCAATCCAAAGTCAGCATCCAGAATAATGACCTTCTGTCCCATCTTGCGGAACTGTATTGCCAGATTAATGGCTGTATTAGACTTGCCAACGCCGCCCTTACCGCTTGTTACGGTTATCACCCTCGCCAAAGGACGCTGCGGCCGGCTATTAGCTTTAATGATGTTTCTTAACTGTTCAGCCTGATCCATAGGCCTCCTCCTTAGTTCTTCCCTCCGAGCAATCTCTTGACCGTCTTCTGCGGGTTAAAGTCTTCCATATCATCCGGCACATTCTGTCCATGTGTCACATAAGATAAAGATGCTCCCGTATATAGCCGCAAATTCAGTAAATTGCCTAATGTAGTAGTCTCATCCAGTTTTGTAAAAATAAGCTTATAGTCTGCCATTTCTTTATAGGAATCTGCTATACTGATCAGATCACGGTACTTCGTTGTAGCACTTACGACCAGATATACCTCTTTTTCCACCTTATCATCCACGGAGTGAATAAAATTACTCATGTTATCTTTCTGTGTGCTGTTCTGATGGGAATGGCCTGCCGTATCCACCAGAATATAATCAAAGTCCTTAAAATCTTCCATTGCTTTTTCAAGTTCTTCCACGGTATAAATCACGCGAAACGGCACTTCAAGAATATTGGCATATGTGCGTAACTGCTCTGCCGCAGCGATACGGTAAGTATCCGCTGTCAGAAGGGCCACCTTCTTCTTCTCATCCACACGGAATTTAGATGCAATTTTAGCAATCGTAGTCGTCTTGCCTACACCGGTAGGGCCGATAAAGAATACCATCTTAATACCGTTTGCAGCCGGTGTAATACCGTTTGGCTTGCCGAATTTAAGGATCATCTTCTGATAAATATTGGCGAGTGCATAGTCAAAGGGCAGATTGGGCTTATTAAGCTGTTCTATCTCTTCTATAATCTCCCTGGCATATTTCTCATCTACCTCATTATCCAGCATAGTGCAGTGAAGAAGCCGCATGAATTTATCCGTCTCTGTTTCTTCTTTCTTCTCTTCTTCCGCCTTGCTTTCCTTCTCTTCCTTTTCCTCTTCCGGTCTCTGAAGCTGCTGTTCCAACAGAGACTGTAAACTGTCTAACTTCTCCTCTATGGCACTGCTTTCTTTCTTTGCAGGCGGTTCCGCAGCCGCAGTTGGAGCGCTCTTAGCAAGTTCTGCCTCCCTGTTCTGGCTGGAAGCAATCACACTGTTGATCGCAGACACTGCCGCCGTGTATTTCTCACTTTCCTCTTCCAGCGCAACCGTAACTTCCACCATATGGGGCTTTAGGAATGCCAGAAATCCTTTTTTCTTCACATTCTTGACGTTCATTACGACTACGCCTTCCCCTAATTCCTTCTTTGCCGCAGAAATTGCTTCATTTTCAGTTTTTGCAGTAAATTTCTTGATTATCATTATGCTGTCACCATCCCAACAGACTGTAATTCAATACTGGACTCTATCTCGTTATAAGATACAACAACCAGATCCTTATAATAATCCTCTGTCAATTTCTTAAAGTACACTCTCACAATAGGCGAAGTAATTACGATCGGCATCTTACCCAGATCTTCCAGTTTCTTCGTCTCCACACCGACAGAATCCATAATCGCTTTCGTCTTGGCAGGATCTAAAGTCAGATAAGCTCCCTGCTCCGTCTGTTTCACGCTCGCCATGATCTCCTGCTCTACTTTCGGATCAAGAGTCACCACACTGGTGGTCTCACCCACCGGGAAGAACTTATTGGAAATAGCCCGCTTCAGACTCTGTCTGACATACTCTGTCAAAATATCCGTATCTCTTGTTGTCGCCGCATAATCGGCAAGTGTCTCAAATATAGTAAGCAGATCCCTGATCGAAATGCCCTCTCTCAACAGATTTTGCAGTACTTTCTGTATCTCACCAAGCCCAAGCAGCTTCGGTACCAGTTCTTCCACAAGCGAAGGATTTGACTCTTTTAAGTTGTTGACCAGATTCTGTACATCCTGTCTTGTAAGAAGTTCTGCTATGTACTGTCTGATAATCTCCGTCAAATGTGTCGCAATGATGGACGGCGGATCAACTACCGTATAGCCCATACTTTCCGCACGTTCTCTCTGTCCCTCCGTAATCCAGATGGCAGGCAGATGGAACGATGGTTCAAAGGTCGGAATACCTGTGATTTCCTCTTCTACATATCCGGGGTTCATTGCCATATAATGGTCAAACAGAATCTCTCCTTCACTGACCTGCACACCCTTTATTTTAATAATATATTGGTTTGGATTCAATTGTATGTTATCACGAAGACGAATAATAGGCACTACCGTACCAAGCTCTAAAGCAATCTGACGGCGGATCATAACAACACGATCCAGTAAGTCGCCGCCCTGATTCACATCCGCAAGCGGGATAATACCGTAACCGAACTCCAGCTCGATGGGGTCTACCTGCAGCAGGGACGTGACGTTTTCCGGCTGCCTGATTTCCTCTGCAGCGGCTTCTTCCTCATCCGCCTCATGCTCAATCTCGGCTGTCTCAATGGTGCCTGCCATAACTCTGCCTACTATGACAAAAACAAACCCTAATCCGACGAAAATAAATGTATTCAGCGGTGTGACAATACCCAGTCCGGCTATCACCGCCCCCACCAGATACAGTACCTTCGGCACACCGAATAACTGTCTGATCAGCACCGTACCGAAATCCGCATCTTTAGAACCTTTCGTAACCAGAATACCTGTTGACAAAGAAATGAGCAACGACGGGATCTGGCTGACCAGACCATCACCGATGGTCAGGATCGTATATTTGTTCAGGGCATCATTCATCTCCATGCCCTGACGTGTCACACCCATGGCGATACCGCCTATGATGTTGACGGCAGTAATAATCAGACCTGCGGTAGCATCTCCCTTAACATACTTCACCGCACCATCCATGGAACCGAAGAAACTGGATTCTTCCTGAATCTTATCCCTGCGCCGCTTCGCCTCGGCATCTGTAATCGCCCCGGTATTTAAGTCGGCATCAATCGCCATCTGTTTACCCGGCATGGCATCCAAAGTAAATCTGGCTGTAACCTCAGCCACACGTTCGGAACCTTTGTTGATCACCATAAACTGTATAATAATCAAAATAATAAAGACAATAGCGCCAATGATAAGATCACCGCCGCCTACGTACTGACCGAATGTCTGTACGACGTTACCGGGATCACCGGTCGTAAGAATCAATCGGGTAGAAGAAACGTTCAATGCGATCCTGAATACCGTGGTGAACAGCAAGATCGTAGGGAAATAAGACATATTTAACACTTCTGTTGCAAACATACAGCCGAACATGACAGTAAATGCCACTGCAATATTACATGCCAGAAGAACATCCAAAAGCTCCGAGGGAATCGGTACAATCAACATAATAAATGCAGCAAGTACATACGCAGCCACACCCAGATCAGCCTTCTTCAAGTTTCCCATCTGTTTCTTCTCCTTTCCCTGTTTTTCTTTTCACACTAGACTTTGCCCTGTAAGTGATATACAAAGGCAAGCACCTCTGCCACCGCCTGATACAGTTCCGGCGGCACCACGCTGCCCACTTCTACATTAGCATACAGCATACGGGCAAGCGGTTTATTTTCCACAATTTCAATATGATGCTCTTTCGCAGTCTCCTTAATCTTCTGTGCCAGATAATCCGCACCCTTAGCCACCACATAAGGAGCATCATATAAATCCGGATCATATTTAATTGCCACTGCAAAATGTGTCGGATTCGTAATAACCACATCTGCTTCCGGAAGCTGCTGCATCATACGCCGTCTGGATGCCTCCTGCATTCTCTGACGCTGCTTGCTCTTGATCTGCGGGTCACCTTCCTGATTCTTATACTCATCCTTCACTTCCTGCTTGGTCATCCTCATATCCTTCTTAAACTTGATCTTCTGATAAGCGAAGTCAAGGATCGCGATAACCATATACCAGAGTGCAATGCGCAGCCCAAGTCCCATCACAAGCGTTCCTACCTGTGCGATTGCCTGATTTAAAGACAGATCATAGAACAGATATAAAGGCGGCATATTTTTCTTTAAATAGGAAAACACCACATAAGAGATCAAGCCAATCTTTAAAATGGATTTTAATAATTCCACGAGTGAATTAACCGAAAAAATACGCTTGAATCCGCTAACCGGATTTAATTTGCTGAACTTCGGCTTCATTGGCTTGGTAGTGGGCTTCCACTTTACCTGCACCACATTACATACAAATGACACAATAAATCCAACCAGCAAAAAGGGCGCCAGAATCATCAGCACTCTGCTCATTGATTTAATAAATATTGCGCTGAGAGTCTGTTCCGGCACATTGCCGTCATACATCTTGATGTACTCAGGTATCTGGGAATAAATATCATACATATTTCCCACAAAATAAGTGCCCATATTTTCAATCCAGATATAAAGCAGCGCAAAGATCGCTAACAATTCAAAGGCACTGGTTACCTCCTTACTCTTGGCAACCTGGCCTTCCTTACGGGCATCTTCCAGTTTCTTGGAAGTAGGCTCTTCTGTTTTCTCCCCGCCGGGTCCGTCCTTGGCGAAGAATTGGAGATTATACTCTAAAATCACGTCATCCCCTCCACAAAAGATACGATCATTCTCTTCATTTCCGTAAATACGAAATCCGCTGCACCGGGAAGCATCCTGACTGTTAAGAACATGATCCCCAGTCCCACCAGCATCTTAAGCTGCATACCCACAGCAAACATATTAAGCTGCGGTGATACCTTGGCAAGTACACCAAGAATAACATTTAACAAAATCATGGTACAAAAAATCGGAAGTATGATACGAAAACCGATCGCAATATAATCCGACAAAAACATTATAACGGATTCCAGTAACGCTTCCGTCTTAAATACCGCTCCATTAATCGGTATTAAAGTAAAGGTATCTATCAGTGCCTGTAACAGATACCGATACATGCCTGTAATAATCAAAAATAATGTAAACAAATATTGATAATAGACACCGCTAAAGGTTGCCTGTTCTTTGGTAGTCGGATCCATCAGGGAAACCATGGAAACGCCGATCTCCATATCCGCAATGCTTCCCGCGAATGCAGTCACCGTAGTACAGATCTGCGCTCCCCATCCGATCAGGAAACCGGTCAATGCCTCTTTCATGACTATAATAGCATAACCAAGCAGGCTGTCATAGACAACTTCATTATGATCTACCGCCTGAAAAACCAGATACGCAAGAAAAATGCTAAATCCCACTCTCACTCTCCGGGGCACATTGGTCATACTGAAAAAGGGCGCAATATAGATAAAACAGCTAATCCTGACCAGAATCAGTAAAAAGTATTCTAAATCTGCATAAGTAAAAGTAAAATCGATCATTCTGCCACTTTCTTTTATCTGATATAAGCACTAAAATTCAGCCATAGGTTTGTCATATATTCTACAATTGTATTCATAATCCAGTGTCCCAATAGAATAAGCGTCAAAAAAATAGCAAGTATCTTCGGTACAAAGGTAAGTGTCTGCTCCTGGATCGATGTAACCGTCTGAAAGATACTGACAATAAGACCTACAATTAACGACACCAACAAAAGAGGTGCCGAACATTTGATGATGGTAAACAATGCCTCTGAGGCAATGGCGGTGACGTCATCTATTGTCATATCTTCACATCCTTTCCCAATTCATGAATCCTGCTTCTATCCGGTTTCAAATCCCCGTAGCTAATACATCCCGCAGTCAGCAAATGGCCGCTAATAGATATAAAAACTCTCTACCAGTTCCTTGATCACCAGATACCATCCGTCTGCCAGTACAAAGAGCAGAATCTTAAACGGCATGGAAATGGTAGTAGGCGGCAGCATCATCATACCCATACTCATCAGGGTCGATGCCACAACCATATCAATTACAATAAACGGTATATAAATCAGGAATCCGATAATAAAAGCCATTCTCAACTCGCTGATAATAAAGCTCGGCACCAGCACACTCATCGGAATGGCGTCAAGACTTCCGTCCCACTCCGTACGGTTAATTTCCATAAAGAGGCTGACATCTTTCTTCTGTGTCTGCCGGTACATATATTCCCGTATCGGCTGAACCGCCTTCGTAAGCGCTTCCTCCTGCTCCAGTTCTCCCGCCTCATACGGAACTACCGCTTCCGTATAAATGGTTGCCAGTGTGGGCTGCATAATGAAGAACGTCAAAAAGAGCGCAAGACCTATCAATACTATGTTAGGCGGCGCCGTCTGCGTATTCAATGCCTGCCTCGTAAAATGCAGAACAATGATAATTCTGGTAAACGAGGTTAACATTATAATCAATGACGGTGCAATAGCAATTAGGGTAAGGATTACCAGAATACGCAAAGCGCCATTCACACTTCCATTACCATTGTTGTATGTAACCGTCACCGTATTGGCTATATTAAGTTCTGATAAATCATCGGCATTGTCCGATGCTCCGGGTTCCTCAATATTAGTCCGCTCTTCATTCGTACCTGTAAGATTGGACTCCCGGTACGGAGTGTCATTCGTTGCATATGCCGTCGTCTTCTGACTAAGACACAATATGCCTGCCATAAACAGCAGGCATACCAGTTTTGCCAAATAATATCCGGAAAAATATTTCTTCATTCGTCTCGCCCATCTTCTTTTTCCAGAAAATTTCCTTTTTGCACTTTAGCCAAAATATCCCTAAAAGAAGATACTTTAGACATTTCTCCCTCGGAAAAGCATAACTCGTCCTCAGGAATCTCTGCTAACATTGTAACAGTATCTTTACAAACTGCAACTGCCAAATATTTCTTTCCGATTCTGATAATCTGGATATACTTATTATTAGTCAGGCGCAGTGCCTCAACCATCTCCATATTTGCACCGACGGTTTTGCTCTTCTGATATCCCGCCGTCCATTTCGTAACCCAGTAGGTAAGCGCTAACACAAATACAAAGATGATTAATATCGTTATGAACTGTATATAGGAATCAGCTCTGTCCGATACCGCAAGTATCATTATCCCACTACCTTCTTAACCGCCTCTAACACACGGTCTGCCTGGAAAGGTTTTACAATGAAATCCTTTGCTCCGGACTGAATAGACTCAATAACCATTGCCTGCTGTCCCATGGCAGAACACATAATAACAGTAGCGCTTGGATCGGCTGCTTTAATTTTCTTAAGAGCCTGAATACCGTCCATCTCCGGCATTGTAATATCCATCAGTACAAGATCCGGCTTCAGTTCATTGTATTTTTCAACTGCTTTCGCTCCATTCTCAGCTTCACCGGCTACATTATACCCGTTCTTGGTCAGGATATCTTTGATCATCATACGCATGAACGCTGCATCATCACATACTAAAATATTTTTTGCCATTTTTCTTCTCCTATTTCATATTATTTGATAATTTCAGTTACTCGAACACCAAAACTTTCTTCGATTACTACTACTTCACCTTTTGCAACAAATTTACCGTTGACTAATACATCGATTGGTTCACCGGCAATTTTATCCAGTTCAATGATAGTACCCGGAGCGAAATCCAGAATATCTGAAATGGATTTAGAGGTTCTTCCAAGTTCTACGGTAACCTCCAACGGCACATCTTTAATCAAGCTGATATTCTCCTGGCTTTGCATCGGATTAAAATCATTGGAGAAGCTTTGAAACTGTGCAGGCTGTATATTCATATTAGGCTGCATCTGCATTTGCGGCATTCCCATTTGCATCTGCGGCATCTGCATCTGTTGCATTCCCATCTGCATCTGCGGCATTCCCATCTGCCCCATGCCCATCTGATTCATACCCATTTGGTTCATGTCCATCTGTGGTGCCATCTGCTGACTCATATCCATCTGCGGTGCAGGTGAAGGTGCTGACATCTGCGGTGCGGCCGGTTCAGGCGCCGGTTCTGTGGTATCTCCACCACCCTGACTGCTTATGAAAGTATTGTATAATTCTTTTGCAAAATCAATCGGATACAACTGCATAATCGTGGAATCAACCAGATCATCAATCTGCATACGAAAAGCAATTTTACAAAAGGTTCCTTCCAAAAATTCTGCTATATCACCACCGGATTTGAAAGCTGTAAGATCAACTAAACTAGCCTCCGGGGGGCTGATATCAATCATCTTGCCAAGCATAGTGGAAAGAGATGTGGCGGCAGAACCCATCATCTGGTTCATCGCCTCGGAAATCGCACTCAAATGCAATTCTCCCAGTTCTCCGTCCGTATTGCTTCCGTCACCGCCCATCATTAAATCGGTGATAACTTTTACATCATGTTCCTTTAATACGAGAATGTTAGATCCATCCAAGCCCACCGTATATTTAATCTGAATAAATACGCATGGCTTCTCATATTCCGATAAAACATTCTCCCATGTCGCCAAAGTAACAACCGGAGTTGTAATATTAACTTTTCGATTAACAAGTGAATACAGCGTCGTGGCCGAAGACCCCATACTGATATTAGCCACTTCACCAATCGCATCTCTCTCTATCTCTGTCAAAAGCGATCCATCTAACTCAGCACCACCGGATGCCTCGGGTTCCGCTACAGATGCCGCGGCAGCTTCCACGATATCACTGACATCGCTTGGCGAATCCATGCCGCTTAAGAGCGCATTTATTTCATCTTGTGATAACATTCCGTCCATGCTTTACTCCCCCTCTCTAATTACCGACGTTACTCTGACAGCATATTTATCTTTGCTGGAACCCGGTAATGCGGTGAATTTCTTAATATTGCCGACATAGACCGTAAGATCCTGTTCTACCTCGGTATCTAATCGTATAATATCGCCGACCTGCAGATTAACAAAATCGTTGACCGATATATTGGTCTTGCCAAGTACTGCCTTAACAGGAACATCTACCCTCTTGATTAAGGCTTCGATATATTCCTCGAAATCCTCTTCATTCTGCTCCTGCATGTTAGCGTACCAATACTTGGTATTCAGCTTATCCATGACGCTCTCTAAAGTAAAGAACGGAAGACAAACGTTCATGAACCCTTCTACTTCACCTATTTTCACATTTAACGTAACGATCGCAATCATATCATTCGGTGCAATAACCTGTGCGAACTGGGAGTTGGTTTCAATTCTCTCCATCACCGGATTGATATCAATCACATTCTTCCACGGTTCACGCATAAGCTGCATGCAGACCACCATCATCTTTTCTATGATCGTCATCTCTATCTCCGTGAAATCCCGGTTCTTATCCAGCGGATCTCCCGACCCGCCAAGCATTCTGTCTATCATTGCAAATCCAAGCTGGGCTGCCAACTCTATTATAATAGTACCTCCCAAAGGCTGGAAGTTTACAATACCTAAAATAACCGGATTGGAAAGTGCATTGGTAAATTCTGAGAAAATAACCGTCTCGGAACTTGCTACGGAAACCTGTATATTTTTCCTGAGATATACCGGAAGATTGGTTGACAGCAACCGTCCGTAGTGTTCATAAATAATTTCCAGCGTACGCAGATGCTCTTTGGAGAACTTTGTAGGACGTTTAAAATCATAGTTCTTCACCTGTTTGTCACTGGCATCGTTCATATCATCTGCATCTAACTCACCGCTGCTTAAGGCAGCGAGCAGATTATCAATCTCACTTTGAGATAGTACCTCTCCCACGAAAGTTCACCTCCTGTGGTACTATTTTAAAACATCATATTCCCGCAAGAATCTTTATTTCCTTGCTGCTGCGCGGTTCCCTATTGAGCCGCCCGGCATACTATTGGAACATAATGTCACTGAATGACACATTATAGATAAATTCGGAATCAAACATGGTCTGTACTCTCTCAAGGATCTCCTGTCTGATCTGATCCTGATTATTTCTTGCCTCTTCCATTGTATACTGTGCAAATGTATCATTAATTTCACTCTTAATCAGGCTTTCCTGTTCTGATAAATCAGAACCGTATGTTTTATATCCCTTGTCTTTGGTATTAATTGATAACGTAACAGACACCAGACAATAGTGATCCTTGTCATCCCCCTCACTTGCCTTAAGCGGAATGGTCATGGACTCTGAAATCTGATAAGTTTCGGTATCGGTCATCGGAATCACTTCCTCTGCAGCATCCTCGCCTCCGTTCGCTGCAAGTTCCAAATCAAGAGCTGTTGCAATATTATCCACCAGTGCCGCGGTCTTCCTGGATGCACTCGTTACACTGAACATCATAATGGCCGTCAATACAATATTAACAATGAGCAACGCCAATATAATAATGGAAATCATGTTTTTCTTCATAGCTGTATATTCTCCTTTTACTTATTATGGAAACCTTCTCACAGCAAAACCATCTCAATCAGTACGAACTGAGCGGAGTATATATTTTAATTTCTACTCGTCTGTTTTTCGTTCTTCCTTCTGCTGTAGCATTATCTGCGATCGGTACATATTCGCCCCTGCCGGCATGTTTTATATTGGCCGGATCCAGATTGGTAACCGATAACAGATAATTAAACACTGATAATGCCCGTCCCGAACTAAGTTCATCGTTGTTAGAGTACTTTGCGCCGGACATCGGCACATTATCCGTATGTCCTTCTATCTCAATGGTACCTTCTGCGTATTTCTCCAAAATCAGGCCCACCTGATCCAACACAGGCTTCGCTTCATCCTTAAGCAAGGTACTTCCCGAATCAAAAAGCAGTGCGCCTTTCAACGTGAGCTGAACATACTGGGTCGTAAATTCCAAATCTATATCCTCACCCATTCCTCTCTCGTCAACCGCTTCCTGTATCTTCTCAGCCAGTTCCTCGGACTCTTCCATCTGTGCCTCTTCCAACTGCTGCTGCGCTTCCGCCACGTCCTCGGACACGATCTCGCCGTCGTCCATCTTACCGGTACTGTTAATATATTCATCCAACTCATTCAACTGGCTGACACCATTGCTGATCAGCACGCCGTCACCAATCGCTGTTGCTCCTGCCGTAAAAATAGAGAACGTCTGATTAAAGGACGCTACTACTTCTTCAAATTTCTGTGCATCCACAGTAGACATAGAAAACAGCAACACGAAAAAGCAGAGTAACAGATTCATCAAATCCGCAAAAGTCGACTGCCAGGCCGGCGCGCCTTTTGGGGGTTCATCTGGCTTCTTCTTAGCCATCTGCTTCACCTCCGCCTTCTTCATTCGGGGTCTCTCTATCCTTCGGTGCCAGGAAGGATTTCAGCTTTTCCTCAATAACACGAGGATTCTCTCCTGCCTGAATAGACAAAAGTCCCTCAATCTCTATTTCCTTCATCATCATTTCTTCTGCATTCTTGCCCTTCAGTTTAGTCACTACCGGATTACAGATCCAGTTTGCAAGAATGGAACCATATAATGTAGTAATCAATGCAACCGCCATAGAAGGACCGATCGAAGAAGGGTCATTCATATCCTGTAACATGTTAATCAGACCGATCAATGTACCGATCATACCCCATGCAGGCCCCATCGCTCCCAGATTCTCCCAGAATCCGATCTTCTCCTTATGCCGGTCTTCTACGCTGACAAGCTCTGTCTCCATAATAGCACGAACAAGTTCCGGATCAGTACCGTCAACGATCAACAGAATTCCTTTCTTAAGAAATCCATCCTCAACATCTTCTGCCGCCTCTTCCAGGGAAAGAAGACCCTCTTTACGTGCTACGTTGGATAAATCTATAATTTTCTGAATAATTTCAGGGACATTCATAGTTGATGTTTTAAAAATCAATCGAAAGCTCTTAAGTCCGTTCAGGAACCCCTGCAGCGGGTAACTTGCAAGAATACACATGAATGAACCGCCGAATGTGATAAGGGCTGACGGCATATCCAGAAATCGTAAAATTGCCGATGCTTCATTACCCCATAAAATACCGAAAACCATCAAGATAAAACATAATACTAAACCGATAATTGAAGCTAAATCCATCTGTATCCACCCGTTTTCACACTAATTTGCAAAAATATCCTTTCTATACGATTTTACTAAATTTTTCACTTCTTGTCTACTTTCTTTTACAATTATTTTCCGTCCGGTCGTAAAAGAAAGCACAGTATCAGGTGTCTCCTCTACCAGTTCTAACAAGTCCGGGTTGATCAGCACTTTAACACCGTTAATTTTCGTAACCTCTACCATCGTATGCTCCTATATGTAATCTCAAAGCCATAAATTAAACACATTAAGTATGTTAATATAGAACTTATTCATTTTACCATACATCTTCACAAACTGCAAAAAAATTTTGTATAAAAACCGTTAAGATATAAACTGCCGGAAACCCGAACCACATAAAAGAAAAGAGAGGAACCCTCTCATTACAATCAGAAAGTTCCTCTTTATCCGGTCAAATAATAACCGTTATCTCTTCAAATTAACAAGTTCCTCCAACAAAGTATCGGATACGGTAATAATTCGGCTGTTAGCCTGGAAACCACGCTGTGTGGTAATCATCTCCGTAAATTCGGAGGACAAATCAACGTTACTCATCTCCAATACGCCGGAGGTCATGGTACCGCCGCTGGCTGTGATATCCTCACCCACACCGTCAAACTCACCGGAGTTCATGGTCGCGGAGTACAGGTTGTCACCAGCCTTTGCCAAACCGGAAGCATTGGCGAAATTGGCTACCGCAATCTGACCGAGCAGTTTGGTCATACCATTGTCGTAGGAAGCTGTAATCTTACCATCCTGTCCTACTTCAACACCGATCATCTCACCACGTTTTCTGCCGCTGCCCGTATTGTTCTCATCGCCGGCGCCGCTGGTTCCGCTTATGGTTGAAGTCTTGCCATTGTTAAACATATTGGATTTGGAGAAATCAATATCTATATTCTCAAAATGCGTTAAACTTATATTATCTCCTGACAAGGAAGAAGCTGACGTATTAAAAGTTAACGTAACACTGTCCTGTCCCTGACCGCCGATATAAGAAAAGTGACCGTTATCCACATCATATACCAATTCAAAACCACGGTTACTCTCTGTGGTAATGATCTGGGCATATCCATCCGGTCCGATGTAATCAATCGCATAATTCTTACCGTTTGTTCCACTCTCCAACTGGAATACCTGTTTCAAAATAGCATCTGCATCATCCGGATATTTCAAGTCTACTCCAAAGCTGTTGGCCTTGTATGTAGCATCACGGTTGGTAGGAAGGTCTACCGTAAAGCTAATCGTCTTATCTGATCCGTTGGCTCCGTCAGTCACTGTTATGTTGTCAACATTTTCCAAACCTTTCATAGCTTTCAAAGCATCTGGCCAGGAAACTTCATTTGCTCCGGTACCGACTGCCACCGCATTGCCGTTTGCATCCTTCGTATAATACTTCTTCTCAGTCTCGCTGTAAATTAAGTTATACGGTTCTGCTTCCAACTGGGACTTGGTAAGTGTTACACTGCCTTTTACTGTAACATCCGTGCCGCTGGCAACTGCTGTGCCATCATTAATTCCTTGTACCTCAACTGTATTGGATGCCATCAGCAATGCATTATCACTATATCCATCCAAAATTTCAGAAAGCGGTGTGTTCAGACTATATGTGCTGGTAGCATTATCATAATCAATTTCATCCTCATTGAATTTATACAACATTTTTGTTTCCAAATCAGAATCAGAACCAAAACTTGCAATCTGATTGATATTAGACAGATTATACTTCTTAACCAAAGACACACTGTCAGAGTCAATAATATCGTCTAACTGCACACGGTAACGACCTTCCGAACCTTTACTGTGAATACTGAACTTAGCAGTATACTGATAACCCAAGTTATCAAAGAACGTCAGTGTGATAACTTTACCGGCTGTACTGTTAACATCAGAATCATTTTTATCCAGAATACCTGCCACATATCCTCTCGTAGTTGCCTCGGGGTCGGCAACCAGATTCTCTTCATTCATGATCTGCAATGCAGATACCGTATCGGCCCTGATATCGCCGGTCTCCGGATCTACCTGCCAACCCATTACCTTATAACCAGTCGTGGACATTACCAGATTACCCGCACCGTCAATGGTGAAAGAACCGTCTCTTGTAAAGAAGTTCTGGGAACCGTTATTGACTACGAAGAAAGAATCTCCCGTGATCATGATATCAAACGGATTATTCGTAGACTGTGCGGAACCCTGTGTCGTAATTGCAGTGGAGATGGCACCCGTCTTAGAACCAAGACCGATCTGTCTGGGGTTGATACCGCCTCGTCCGGTAGCCGCATTGGCACCGGATGCTGCCTGTGTTGTCTGGTATAACAAGTCACTGAATACCATAGACTGTGATTTATAAGCTGTTGTATTGACGTTCGCGATATTATTACCGATAACGTCCATTCTTGTCTGGTGAGTCTTAAGACCTGCAACACCAGAGAAAAGTGATCTCATCATAGTGAAATGACCTCCTTCATTCTTATCGAAACCGTTGTGTCCCTTCTGTCAGTCAGGAACATAAGCCTCCATAAAGGTCCGGCTACATAATTACGGCTCCGTCAATATTAGTAAATACATTCTCGTTGGTTTCTGTCTGATCCATCGCCGTGATAACCGTGTGATTCGGCACGTTCACGATAAACGCGAGGGAATCCACAATAACCAGGGATTCATTTATTCCTTTCGCGCCTGCCTTAGCTGCCCCCTGATTCAGGCGTTCCACCTGCTCTTTTGTCAGTTCGATATTTCTGTCTACCAGACGATTGGCCGCATGTTTGGAGAACTTAACTTCACCGTTCTCCGGCGTACTGTCTGTCTTGCTTGACAGGATATCCTGAAAGCTCAGTCCATTCTTACTGACGGATGCCGTCTGCTGTCTGTTCTGGCTTAAATACTGATCCTGCAGCTGTTCCAGGGAAAGAAATTGATTGCCTTGAATCTTCATATTCTCTCCTCCTTGAGATAACTATAAAGTCCTATGACTATTCTTCCTTAGGCGTTCCGTCCGCATTAAGCGTGCCGTCTGCTATCGCGCTTGCCACAATATCTTTCATCTTGCTGACATAATCCTCCAGATCGTCCACATAATCATCCGTGATAAAATTCTTCTGGTACTCGGTCATATTCTGATACATTTCATCAAGCTTCTCTACATTCTCTCTGTCCTCTAAAGATAAAACGCCAAGTTCCGGAAGCTTGTTGAATATATTCAGGAATTCTGCTGCAAGCTTATATGCCTCCAGATAAACCGGATCTGCTACGGTATCCAGATCATCCATGGAATACAACTCTCCATTGATGGAAAGATACGCTTTGTTGTTCTCATATACAACGTAATCCACATTACCCTGTACATTGGTTGTTCTGCCTGTACTGTCTGTGATCTTCATGAGTACTGTCTGCCCCACTAACGCGGATGCTCTGGATAATTCCAAAGATGCACTCATATTCTGCATCTGCTCAAGTTCTGAGAAGGTTGCATACTGGGAAATATACTCTGTATTAGAAGTCGGCTCTAACGGGTCCTGATATTTCATCTGTGCTACCAAAAGCTGTAAGAACGCATCCTTATCCAGACTGGAATTACCGGTCTTAACTTCCGCACTCTTATTCGCCAGGGAAGCTGCCGAATTGGATTCTACGAGTTTACCATCTTCTACTTTTCCTACTACTCCCATTCCTTTCACTCCTTTCTGATTATCACATCTATGCTGTATAGTCTACTGTGCTGCCGTTTGCCTGCATCATCTCTACTACAATGCGCTCGGAATCTTCCATCATACCAAGATCCTCTTCTTCACCGATCTCGTCTAAATTGATTCTTCTGACTCCTTTTTTGGCCTTACCCTGCTCCTGTGCCATATTCTCATTCTGCTCTGAGAACTGTTCACCATATGCATGGTTGGCAACCGTAACCTCTACCGCATCTACCTTAATGCCCTGTTCTTCAAACTGGGTCTTTAACTGGATTAACTGGGTCTCGATCACCGCGCGGACTGTTTCATTCTGTGCCGTGAAATGTGCCGTGAGCACACCGTCTTTGGCTACAATCTGTACATTCACAGTACCTAAACTGGCGGGATGAAGCTGCATTTCCAGTTCCTGTGTATCAGCCTTTAAGTTGATCTTCATGTACTCCATGATCTGATCCATAATCTCTTCTGTCTGGGCCGATTGGAATACAGGTTCCGCCTGCTGTACCTCACTCACCTCTGTCTGCTGCATCGGTGTCTGCAGTAAAGTACCTCCTGCTGAGTTACCCTCTCCTTTGCTGCCCATGTCGGAAGCATTGTTCTCCTTGTGTTTCGAGAAGCTTTGTACCTCCGCTTTAGGCGTATCTGTCACCTCTTCCGTGACACTCTTTGCGCCGCTCGCATCATCAACGGTCACTTTCATCTGCACCGTCTCACCATCTCTCTGAACGGATACGGTATAATCTTTCATACCTTCCAGGCTCACTTCCGGTGTTTCCTGCGCCGGTGTCAGATCCTGCATGTCAGTTTCCTGTTGTTCGGAAACCATCTGTGTCAATAATGTGTTAAGTTCATCTTTGCTCAGGCCAAGTTCTTCGGCTAATGCACCGAGATCTTCTTCCACTGCCCCTAACAGGTTCTGCAAATTACCATAAAGCGTCTCATTGGTCACAAGAGACAACTCGTCTGTGCTTCCCGCAAGATTTAATAACAACTGTTTCAGATTATCGGGATCAAATAATTCGATCGCTGTCAAACCAAGTATTTCCATAGCTGCTTCCACTTCTTCCGGTGTCACATTCATCTCTTCTGCAATATCCTGTACCAGCTCTTCGCCTTTCTTCTCCACTTCTTCCTGCACATTTTCCGTCTTGACATCCACCGTATCCTCAGAGACTTCTCTGTTTCCATCCTGCTGCACTGCGTCTTTCGTTTTGTCTGACTGCGCGGAATCTTTCGCGGCATCAATCTGCTTATTACTGTCATTTTGTAACCTATCTTTCTTAGATGCAGACTCCATAACAGTACTCTTAGTCATCATCCGGCTGCTGTCTGTATCAGATTGCAGTTCACAAAGCTGGTCACTCATCTTCGTCATAAGCTTATCAAAGCCCTCTCTGACAATCTCCTCCTGACTGCCGCCCGCAGATACCGTCTGGCTTGTGGTGTAATTAAGCAAAGCGTTCACATTGTTTACAGTCATGCTCTCTCCTCCTTTCTTTAATTTTCAAGGTTCTGTGCCTTACGGCTTATATATAACATGTGGCTTCCCACATAATATATATCGGATTTCTATCTGCTTTTCTAAAGCGTCTCTGTTACATCCTATGAATCCGGGTCCATAATCTTTGTCAAACGGGAAGCAACCTCCGGGTCCATAACACCCAATATTTTACCACGGTCTTCCGCGCTCATCTGATCCAGAATCTTAGCGGCCAGTTCCAGATTATCTGTCATAGCTTCGAAGATTCCCGCCGCTTCCTTCGGTTTCATCTCCGCATATGCCTGGGCATAGTCCTGCAGCTCCTGATCCGCCTCTACCTGCTGTACCACTTGTTTATAGAGATACTCTGCCGTGGTAGGATCCATCGTTTCATAGTACTTCTGATACTCCTCCGGTCCCGGCCCCTGTTCGGCATAGACTACTTCCTCATAAAATTCCGTCTTAATACGTTCAAACTCAACCTGAGCATCCTCAAAGGTCTGCAAACGTTCGATCTCCGCACGGAGTTCCTCCAGTTCTTCCGAACTTACATTGCTCTCGGACTGCGCCTGCTCTAATTCAAGCTCCAGTTCCATGATATAATCCACTGCTTCCCGCAGACTGGTATAGCCGCCATAAGCTTCTTCATCATCGGTCGTTACCACCGTCTCAGCAGGCAGAATTTTATTGATTACCGGCACGTCCTTCAGGACAGGCGCCAGTACTCCCGATCCGAAACCACCCACATCCAGTTTGATGAGCAGACACAGTATGGCGATCCATATAACAACAATAACAACCGTTACCAAAAACACAGACACACCGCCGGCCTCTTCATCCTCTGAAAGCTTCGCCTCCTGCTGCGATATTTCCCTGGCTCTCTGCTTTGCTTCCTTCTTCTGCGCCTTCTGCTCATCCTTTATTTTTTTACGTTCTTCTTTAAGCTTCTTTTTTTCTGCCTTGGTATCCACCGGGGCATTTAAAAGTTCATCTGCCATTCTTATTCCTCTTTTCCACGCTGTCCGTAAGTATAACTCGTAAGCTCATCTACAGCCTTGAATTCTGCGGCATTTTCCTCCCGCATAAACTGTTCCAACGCCTTCTCCTTAAGCCTCTCATGCATCTTACGTTCCTGCATGACCTCCTGCAGTTTCACTCTTGCCGCCTCCACTTCCTCTTCAGCCCGGGCGACCTGTTCTTTCTGTCCGCTTATCATTTCATCCATGGTTTTCATGGCATAACTGTTATCTTTCAAATCATTGACATTGAGCATCTTACTTCTCATCCGTCTGCCTTCTTCCAGATAAGCTTCTTTCCTGTCTATGAATGTCTTAAGCTTCTCCTCTTCTTCCATCAGCTTAACCTGTGCTCTGCCCAAGTCCATCTTAGCCTGGTTTTCCAACTGATACTTAATATTCAGGATACTCTGCATTCTGTATTTGAATTTCGCCATGACCGGTTACCTCTTACTCACCAAAGAGCTCCCGCAGCATATCTACCGCCTGTTCATAGTCATATTTGGCATCCACATCCTGCATCAGAAATTCATTGACCGCACTGATCTTAGAAATTGCAAAATCAATATTCGGATTACTGCCGGATTTATAGGCACCGATATTAATCAGATCCTCTGCCTCGTTGTAGGTTGCCAGTACATTCTTTAATTTACCGGCAAGCACCTTGTGTTCTTTATTGACGATCTGGCTCATGCATCTGGAAATACTCTGCAATACATCTATGGCAGGATAATGATTCTGATGCGCCAGTTTACGGTTCAGCATGATATGACCGTCCAGAATACTTCTGGCGGTATCTGTAATCGGTTCATTCATATCATCGCCGTCTACAAGTACCGTATAAAGTCCGGTAATAGAACCCACACTCGCACATCCTGCCCTCTCCAAAAGCTTCGGCATCTCGGAATAGACACTGGGCGGATACCCTCTGGATACCGGCGGTTCCCCGCTGGCAAGTCCGATCTCCCGCTGTGCCATGGAGAAACGGGTCAGGGAGTCCATCATAAGCAGTACATCCTTCCCCTGATCCCTGAAATATTCCGCAATGGCGGTAGCCGTCTTAGCCGCCTTATTTCTCTCCAGTGCCGATTTATCAGAAGTCGCCACTACGACGACCGAGCGTTTCATCCCCTCTTCACCAAGGTCGCGCTCTACGAATTCGCGCACCTCTCTGCCTCGCTCACCGATCAGGGCGATCACGTTAATATCCGCTTTCGTATTCCGCGCAAACATACCCATCAAGGTGGATTTACCCACACCGGAACCGGCAAAAATACCGATACGCTGACCTTTGCCTACCGTCATCAAACCGTCAATCGCCTTAACACCTAACGGCAGTACCTCCGATATAATCTTACGGCTCATCGGGTCGGGCGGCTGCGCCTCTACGGCGTATGAGATTCCCGGCATATACTCGCCGTTTATTCTCCCCAGACCATCCAATACTTTGCCCAGAAGATCATCACTTACCGGAACCGCAAGCGGTTCACCGGTGTTTTCCACGATACATCCCAGCCCGATACCGTCCGTCTTATCACAGGGCATGAGAAGTGTCTTGCGGTCTTTAAATCCAACTACTTCCGCCACAATAGGTGCATAAGCTTCATCTGCCGGATAGATCCTGCATAAATCTCCCAGCTTCGCCTCCGGTCCTGCCGACTCAATAGTCAGTCCGACCACATTTTCAACCCGTCCCTTTTTCCTGAAAAAGGTATCATCTGCTATTTTACTGTATTTATGAAAATCAATCGTTACATCCATTCGTTACATCACTCTCGCATACAGATTATGAGGTTTTCTCAAAAGACAGCACCTGCAATTTCTTCGTCAGTTCTTCTAATTGTGTTCCAATGCCGCAATCGAAAATTCCGCCATCCGTCTCAATCAGGCAATCACCTTTAGAAAGCGCAATATCTTCTATGATCTCAATCATACCTCTTCCTGCTATTGCCCCTTCCACCAGGGACTGTTTCTGCATATTGACGTAAGGGTAATCCTCCGCAGAAACGTGTACAATAAAAGTCCTGCTGCTCTCTACCTTTCGCAAAGCAGAGTCAATTAAATGCACCAGGATATCTCTGTTATCTGTCAGTTCTACACCGAAAATATGACTGTAAACGGCTGTGATCACATCAACAAACTGTGGTTCCAGCTCCTCTAACAGTTGTTCATATTCTTCTTCCAGTTTACGTCTTTCTTCTGCCAGAGACTGTTTCATTGCATCTGCCTCGGAAAGTCCTTGCTGATAGCCTTCGTTGTAACCTTGTTTCTTGCCCTCTTCCATCGCTTTACGGCGTTCCACATCGATTTCACGTCTGGCAGTCTCTTTCATCTCATCTATCTGCGCCTGTGCCGATTCAATCATCTCCTGCGCCTGTGCCTTGATCTCATCCAGATCCGGTCCCATATCAACAGCAGCAGCCTTAATAATGCCGCCTCTGCTTTCTTCGCCGTCTCCTCCGTCCGCAAACAGCGCATCAATCGCTTCACCGCCCAAGCCGCCTACAAACTCGTCATTTCCTTCATACTCTTCACCGTAACCGGCATTCTGAGCCTGCTGTTTCCTGCGAAGTGCTTCCCATTCCTCAATTCTTTGTGCAACACGGGAATTACTGTCAATGACACACTTATCATCATCAGCCACAGCAACCCAGTATGATTTATATAAATTCCTAGACAATGATCTCGTCACCTCCGCCTCTGGAGATAACAATTTCCGCAGAGTCTTCCAGTTTTCTGATAATATTTACAATCTTCTGCTGTGCCTCTTCTACATCCTTCATACGTACAGGGCCCATGAATTCCATATCTTCCTTGATCATGACAGCCAGACGCTTAGACAGGTTATTAAAGATTGCGTTTTGTACATCTTCGTTGGAACCTTTCAGCGCAATAGCCAGATCTCCGTTATCAACGTCTCTCAGTACACGCTGGATAGCTCTGTCATCAAGCAGCAGAATATCCTCGAATACGAACATCTTCTTTCTGATCTCGTCTGCAAGTTCCGGCTCTTCGATCTCCAAAGTTTCCATGATATGTTTCTCTGTACCGCGGTCTACCGTATTCAAAATTTCTACAACAGCATCCACACCGCCGATAATCGTGTAATCCTGATTGACCAAAGAGGACAATTTAGATTCCAATACTTTCTCCACTTCCTTAATAACATCAGGACTCGTTCTGTCCATGACTGCAATACGTTTCGCCACATCTGACTGTCTGTCCGGCGGGAGTGCTGATATAATAAGCGCCGACTGCGCTGCAGACAGATAAGACAGAATCAGGGCAATCGTCTGCGGATGCTCATCCTGAATAAAGTTAAGCAACTGTGTTGCATCTGTCTTTCTCACAAACTCGAAAGGTTTTACCTGCAGGGACGCCGTCAGCTTGCCGATAACGTCCATCGCTTTCTCGGCACCGAAAGACTTCTCCAAAAGTTCTCTGGCGTAATTGATACCGCCCTCTGCAATATACTGCTGTGCCAGACACACCTGATAAAATTCATTCACTACCTCTTCTTTCACCTGAGGTGTAATACTCCGGGTGTTTGCTATTTCTAAGGTTAATTCCTCAATTTCTTCTTCTTTCAGGTGTTTAAAGATTGCTGCGGATTTCTCCGGTCCCAGAGCGATCATTAAAATAGCCGCTTTCTGCAGTCCGTTAATCTTTTCCTCTGCCCTTGCTGCCATCTGTCTTACCCCCACTCTTCATTCAACCAGTTACGCAGCAGATTCGCTGCCGCTTCCGGATTTTCTTCCACGAATTTATTAACCAGTCTCCGCTCTTCAGACTCATTCTCCAAAGAGATATCTTCCAACTGTACCTCGGATGTAGACTGCAGTAAATTCTCCACGGAC
Organism: Lachnospiraceae bacterium; assembly: GCA_017936885.1. Taxonomy (GTDB): domain Bacteria; phylum Bacillota; class Clostridia; order Lachnospirales; family Lachnospiraceae; genus UBA3282. The sequence goes on from JAGBEO010000005.1 coordinate 170,306, forward strand.
AGTTCTTCCTCTTCCTCTTCGTGCTTCTCGCCGCGCATACTTCTCAGTACTACGAACGCAAGCAGTGCCAAGATCACAACAATCAGGATAATCTGAAGGACATCTGTTGCAGTAATATTGGTGCCTTCTTTATCAAAGAATACATTCTCGCTGTATGCCACCAGAGAAATATTCTCCGAGGAAATACCTGTGGCATTCGCTACCGTAGCATAAAAGTCTTCATCTACCTCCAGTTTGGTACGTTCTGTATTCGCCAATTTATACTCTTCCCATGTAATACCGTCCAGCAGACCCTGGGTCTCGGCATCTTCCTCCCTGATCACATTGTAACGAATCAAAGATGCCGCTAAGGATGACTGGCTGTAATCAATCAGCCCCGCCGGCGTACTGGTGGTGGTGATTGTCTCGTTCGGCAGATAATCACGGGATTCTTCACTCTGTGTGGAAGAGGATGTACTTCCATCCTCCAACACATAGGTCGTGTCATCATCATTGGAATCCGTGCCGGGCACACCGCCCACACCGCTGGTATTCTCGGAATTAAAAATATCCTCATGACTCAGCACACCCTGGGTCTGTCCGTCCGCAGGCGTGTATGTATGTTCTGTTTTATCGGTGGTGGAAAAATCCAATACCAGATTACTTGCCACCTCTACATTATCAAATTCGTTCGTACCCAGAATAACCTTGCGCACCTCGTTGATTAAAAGGCGCTCCGCCTCATTTTTCACCGAAAGCTGCGCATTGGCAGTACCGGATACAGTATAGTTATCGTCACCGGTAAAGAGCATATTGCCCTCTGTATCCATAATGACGATATTGTTCGTTGTCTCATTGCCGATCGCAGTAGCCACCGCACGCGCCAGATAAGCAGCACTTTCCGAGGAAAATTCATCCTTGAGTTCCAAAAGAATCCATGCAGAGGACTCTTCCTCAGAAGCAATCAGTGTACCGTCATTTTCCGGAATGTTTAAAGTTACGTAGGCGCTCTTGACAGCCGTAAATTTGGAAAGTACATCATGCTCTAAGTACTTCTGCATATACACCACATACTTCTTCTGTTTATCAGATTCTGTCGTGGAGAAGCTGCCGTCCGTCACATTATTGATGTCATAGCTTGCCGCCTGAATATTGTTTGCACCAAGCAGCAGATTGGCATCTGACTGCTGTGATTTCAGAATGGATACCGTAAGTCCGTCATCCGATATTTTAAAACTCAGGCTTTCTCCCTCTAATAAATCTCTTACTTCCGCCGCCTCAGCCGTCGTCTCGCATTCTCTCAAAAGCACATATTGGGGCTGCGTCAGCATCGTCACGATACCTACCAGTGCCAGAATCACCGCACACAGAATCACGACGATCAAAGTTTTTTGTTTTGCAGTAAACCGATTCCACCATTCCAGCAGACGGTTCCCTAATTCTTTTAACTTGTCTACCAATTTATCCACAGCAACTCGTTCTCCTTCAGTACTTCCCTCACAAATTTAAGCAAATATTAAATCTGCATCTGGATAAGCTCTCTGTAAGCCTCCAAAAGCTTATCCCTGATCGCCACCGTGTATTGCAGCGCCGTAGATGCTTTCTGTAAAGCAATACTTAAATCGTGGGTATTCTCGGTCTCTCCAAGTGCCCATTTAATCTCTTCATTCTCTGCATCTGACAAATAACTGTTCGTCGTATTCAAATTGTCAATCGCGGTATGTAATAAATTGTCAAATCCTTTGTCTGTATATGTATCAGCCTTATTCGTGGATGCTGTCTTAGCCGCATCCTTAACGGCACCCGAAGAAACATTATACAGTGCAGTAATATCTAAAGCCATTTTACTTCCTCCATGATTCAGTCAGTCCCTTACTCCCTTATCTTTCTTCAGGCCGATCAGCCATTTAACATGCTAAGTCCTGTTGTCGCAATGCTCTTGCTTGCCTCAAATGCAGTTGCATTGGCCTGATATGCACGGCTGGCATCAATCAGGTTCGTCATCTCCGTCACAATATTCACATTCGGATACATAACATAACCGTTCTCATCTGCATCCGGATGGGACGGATCATATACCATATTCCCCTCAGTCCACTTATCTTCATAGACACCTGTCACCTTAACGCCGGTACCGGAGTAGCGGTCTGTGGCCTTATTCAGCACCTGATGAAAAGGGGTCTGAGAATTCTTTTCTTCAAAAACCACTACCTTTCTGCGGTACGGCGAACCATCCTCCGTACGGGTAGTATTGGCATTCGCAACATTCTCGGATATGATGTCCATACGATAACGCTCTGCGGTCATACCGGTAGCGTTGATATCAAAAGCAGTAAACATTCCCATAAGATACTTGTCCTTTCTGTATGCTTATATTATTTCATAACTGACTGTAAGTTCTGAAATTCCTGATTAATGCTCTGTGTCAGTCCCTGATATACCACCTGATTCTTCGCAAGATACACGCCTTCCGTATCCGGGTCCACATTATTGCCGTCAATACGATAGGAATATCCCGCATAATCGGTATAGGTAATCGGATTGAGACGATTCATCTTCACGTTGGCAACCTTTGCATCCATCGACGTATATCGGGAGCTTCTCAGCGCCTTGGCAAGCTGTGTCTCAAAGTTCACATCCTGTCTCTTATATCCCGGTGTGTCGGCATTGGCAATATTGTTGGAAATCGCATCATTCCGAAGCCATGAAGCGTCTGCCGCCTTGTCCAACACGTTAATGTAATCAAATGCATTGGTATCTACTAATGAACTCATAGTCATACTCCTTCCACATTAATACAATCCATAATCCATTATAAAGTAAATATGAAAAAATACAAGGTTTTTCGATTCATTTTCACAATTTCGTCCTGTGTTAAAAATGTGTTAAAATAATAGAAAAAGGACTTACAGTACGGCTGCTTACGCTTGATGTAAATCCTTTTCCAAAGACGAAACCCTGTTTCATCTGACAATCCTTTGTCTTATATTCTTTTCACATAAGTTATGCTAAATGCTAATATCTGCCCTGTTCTTTCAGCTTCTCCACTTCATCAAACACGACATCATTCAGCACTTTAATATACGTTCCCTTCATACCGGAAGATCTGGATTCAATCACCCCGGCACTTTCAAACTTACGCAGTGCATTCACAATAACCGAACGGGTTATTCCCACCTTATCCGCAATCTTGCTGGCTACCAGAATTCCTTCCATACCGTTTAATTCATCGAAGATATGTGTAATGGCTTCCATCTCCGAAAACGACAGCGTGCTGATCGCAGATTTCACCACGGCAATCTTCCGGTTCTCCTCCGCACTCTCCTCACTGACTGCACGGAGCATCTCCAATCCCACTACCGTAGTACCGTACTCACACAGGATAATGTCATCAATATCATACTGCGCATCGCATTTATAGAGAAAGAGCGTACCAAGTCTCTCTCCCGATATCTCAATCGGCGCGATAACTGCCTGAAACCGCTTCGTGTCAATATTTTCAAAACCAAGGGTCTCTAAATTCACATTCTCCTTGGTCGATAACACTCCCAACAATCTCTCATTCAGCATCGGGTCAATAAATCCGCCGACATGATCTACGATAAGTTCCGTGATTGACTCCACCGAATCAATATCCCCAACCCCAAGTACTTTGCCTTTCCGGCTGATGACAAGTACATTGGAAACCAGAATCTCCTTTAACACATCACAGATATCGTTAAAAACTACTTTACCTGAATTATTGTTGTGTAAAAGCTTACCGATCTTTCTCGTCTTATCCAACAATTGAACACTGCTCATGTATGTTACTCCTCAATCTGATACAGCAGCATATGCAGATATCCGCACAGCCGACTCTGTTATTGATACACAATTGAATATATATTATATATTATCACACCATTTGAGCATTTTCAATGTATTTTCGGCACAATTTAACCACAATTCAAACATATTGTACGGAATTTTCTGACATCCTGTTTCTATCCGCAAACAAGCCGTCCGTCAGTTCACAGCCAGAGTATAAATCTTCTTTCACTCTATACTTCTGCTTTAGGAGCGTCCTTGATAAACCCGCAGTTTTCATCGGAGCATACAAGTTTATTTCCCTTCTGCAGCAGGATAGAACCGCATCTGTCACATTTCTCGTTGACCGGCTTCTGCCATACCATGAAGTCACAATCCGGATTCCCGATACAGCCATAATACTTTCTGCCCTTCTTAGTCTTCTTAAGAACGATATCTTTACCGCACTTAGGACATTCCACGCCGATTTTCTCAAAATAAGGCTTGGTATTGCGGCACTCAGGGAATCCCGGGCAGGCTAAAAATCTGCCGTGGGGTCCGTATTTAATGACCATCTGTCTGCCGCACACATCGCACACCTCATCCGAAACTTCGTCTGCGATTTCGACTTCGTCCAGTTCCTTCTCCGCTTTCTCTACCGCTTCCTCCAAATCCGGATAGAAATTCTTCACCACTGTCTTCCATTTCACATGGCCTTCTTCCACACCGTCGAGCAAAGCTTCCATCGTTGCCGTAAAATTCACATCCACAATAGAAGGAAATGCCTCTTTCATCATGGCATTGACCACCTCTCCTAACTCGGTCACATAGAGGTTCTTATTTTCCTTCACAATATATCTTCTGGCAAGAATCGTAGTAATGGTGGGGGCGTAGGTACTGGGACGGCCGATGCCCAGCTCCTCCATCGCCCTCACTAAAGACGCTTCCGTATAATGAGGTGCCGGCTGGGTAAAGTGCTGTTTTTCTTCCAGCGAAACCAAAGACAGCTTCGTATCCTGTGTAATGCCTTTCACCAGCGTGTTATTCTCTTCCTTATCATCCTCTTCCGTATAAACGCTCATGAAACCGTCAAACTTCACCTTGGAAGCTGCCACTGTAAAGCGCTGTCCTGCCGCATCAATTTTCACAGAAGTAGTTTCGTATCTGGCACTTGCCATCCTGCTTGCCACAAAACGCTTCCAGATCAACTGATAGAGTCTGAATTGGTCTCTGGATAATGATTCCTTAATTTCCAGCGGGATTCTGTTGATATCGGTGGGACGGATTGCCTCATGGGCATCCTGAATTTTCTGATTGCTCTTACGCTCCTGCTCTGTTCCTGCTGCATATTCCTCACCGTACTTCTCGGTCACAAACGCTTTAGCAGCCGCCTCTGCCTCTTCCGATACTCTGGTAGAATCGGTACGCAGATAGGTAATGATACCTACCGAACCGCTGCCCTTGATCTCCACGCCTTCATAAAGCTGCTGCGCCAGCCGCATGGTCTTCTGGGTAGAAAAATTCAGTACCTTACTTGCCTCCTGCTGCAATGTGGAAGTCGTAAAAGGAAGGGGTGCTTTCTTAATACGCTCTCCGGTTTTCACAGAAGTAATCCGATACTCTGCCTGATCTAACAATTTCTTGATCTCATCCAGCTCTTCCTGGGAAAAGATTGTCTTCCTCTCCTCCACCGTGCCATAATACTTGGCAACCAAAGGTTTCTTCTCCCCCGGAATGGAAAAAGCCGCCTCCAATGTCCAGTATTCTTCCGGAATAAAAACATTGATTTCTTCTTCTCTGTCACAAATAATGCGCAGCGCCACAGACTGTACGCGCCCAGCACTAAGCCCGCGCTTTACTTTCGCCCAGAGCACCGGGGAAATCTTATATCCCACCATGCGGTCCAGACAACGACGCGCCTGCTGCGCATCTACCAGATCCATATTGATCTCCCTCGCATTCTTGAGAGATTCCTTAACTGCTGTCTTAGTGATCTCATTAAAAGTAATACGGTATACTTTCTTGTCCTGCAGCTTCAATGCATACAGCAGATGCCACGAAATAGCTTCTCCTTCGCGGTCCGGGTCGGTTGCGAGATAGATTTTCTCAGCTTTCTTCACCTCTTTACGAAGGTTTGCCAGAATGTCTCCCTTACCGCGGATGGTAATGTACTTCGGTTCAAAATCATGCTCCACATCAATTCCCAGCGTACTGCGAGGTAGATCTCTTACATGCCCGTTGCTGGCCGCCACTTCATAATTGGCACCCAGAAATTTCTTGACGGTCTTCACCTTAGCCGGTGATTCCACGATCACTAAATATTTTGCCATAGCAATTTCCCCTGTTTCTTCTTATTATATATATTCAAGTTGTATCTTTGAGTTCAGATCCTATATTCAGGCAATTTCGAATGAGCCTGTTAACGTGAACCACTATACACCAAATTTTTCCCCGTGGCAAGGTCAAAAGATTAAAAAAGTCTAAATAGAACGCGCAAAAGACCTTGAACATAACTGTCCAAGGCCTTTTAATCGGTTTACATAATTTATTCCAAATATTTCTTAATGACTACTGCAAAGAGGCTACTCTAATAAGAATAACTGGGCACGGTTTAAGGTAATGGAATCATTAGAGATAAGGCGACACTCTCTGCCCGCTTTCCTGAATGTAGTCTCTAATACCACATAAATATCCGCATTTGTCACTCCCTCATCCTTCTGAAGAGCCACCACCGGCGCTTTCATACGATATACCTGTCCCTGCTTCATCTGGGATGGCGCCACCTCCATCAGTTGGTTATTTTCCACCGTATAAATACTGCTGCCAAATTCCTGCGCATTAACCGTTTTATCCCCCAGATCGACCGGCGTACCCGAAGGATCTTCATAATAAAATCTAACTACTATTTCTTTCTGCAATGCCAGATTGTTATCTGCAAATTTGAAATACACATCTACAGTCTCATCCAAGATACCGCCATCTTCATCGCCGGCATCGCGAATCTCCTGATCATAGGGAATCGCAATACTATCGACTGCTGCAGAGGATGCATGAAATCCTGCTACAATATTGATTCTGGAATTATGTACGCCTGCATTGTAAGCCATCATCAGTGCATTGACAAAAAGCTTACACTCATCCGTCCCTGTTCCTTCCGGTGCCTTATTATTATCAGCATCGTAACCATAAGGGTATTCATCCTGCCCTACATATACCACATTGCCTTTGCTGTAGATATAGTAATTATTTCTTGCATCCCTGGGCGATACATTATAAGCATTGATCCCTCCGTCTGTCTTATTCAGAGTATACCAGGCCGTCACACAAGTCTCATTTTCATCTTCCGTATTACTGTCAATATCCAGCAAATACTCCGGTGCTTTCACCGCTGTCGCCGACCCCAGTGCCGCGTTTTCCACCCGGTAAGGATAATATGATATACTTCCGTCATTGATCCGGTCAGCCTTAAGACCTGCCTGTTCTTCAAACATATACTGCTTCAAATCCGCATATCGGTAATAAGGTCCGCTTACACTGCCAAGCTTTGCATAAGTAGGGCTATCCGACTGCCCCAATAAACCCGATGACAATCCAAGCCTGTTCTCCGACGCTCCCGCATAGGATATTACCACGCTTCTTCCTTCACTGATATAGGTACTGATCGCTTCTACGGCATCCCCGGGAGAATCACCTCCTCCAAAGCCAAGTACCAAAACATCCCACTGGTTCAGATAATGCGCATTCTCCGCAAGCTTCGCATTAAGCTCATCCACACTCATTGTCTTGATTGTAAAAGATATATTCGCCAGTCCTTCTGCTCCTCTTAAATAATATCCGAGCATAGAATTTCTGATTTCACTGTAAGCTGCCTGCAGATTAGCATAATCATTCTCCTTATCATTTAATATCTGGAGAACAGAAACCGGCACCTCACTTTGTCCGATATATTCAAGATGTCCGCAAATAGCAGCCCTTCTGGAACTGTTACCCGCATCTGTAACTTCCAGTTTCCATGGAACAATTCCGGAAAGGACACCATTGAGCAGCAGATCAATCTGTCCATATCCGCCGTTATATTCATTGGTATAGGTATCAACCTCTTCCATTACAGAGAAAACACCATCATAATTCGTATCCAGATAAAGATGCATGACCGTGTCGCCATAATATTCCTCACCGCGGTCGTTGGATAATTCATAAAGAATAGTTCCCTCATATTCGCCGTTTTCTGTCTCTGTCATGACCTGCACACCAGAATAATCAGCTACTGTCTGGTCATCATCTGCCGTTGCTCTGTATGTAATCCGGGGTTTCATCACGTTTAACTGGGAACGGAAAGCCGCGTTTCCACGCACATCACTGATTGTATACAGATAATCTCCGTACTCTTCCAATGCTTTTCTCAGGAAATCATACATCTGTGTATCACTGTCGATATAATCCGTGTTGATCTCATTCTTCTTAACATCCTTCGCTGTGCTCTTTGTAAAACAGCCATTCTCCACAACAACCGGATAGCCCGCACGCATATAATCTAAAAGCGCATCTTTTTTCTGTTCGGAAATATCACTGTAGTCATACAACGCATCCAAACCCGATGCCTCATCGCCGCTGTGATAAATCTTCCCGTCTAAATCATGATTGTTATATACCGTATCCTTTCCTTTGCTGTCCTTGTTTAAAGTCTGTCCGTCAAGACCGATAAATACCATATCATAAATCTGGTTGATATCTTCCAGTTCACCATTAAACTGTGCCACGGACTTGGTCACCACATCCGTCTCAATCAACCCATTGCTGCGTAATATCTGCTGTCCGGACTCGGCAAAGTCACTTCTCTTCCAGTAAAGCACAACACTTTCTTTCTCAGAGTCAACATCACGATAAAAATCTGACTGCACATTAAAACCCGGCTGCAGTTCCAAAATTGTCAAATCCTTATAATCACCAATCATTCCCACCGAATAATTGATAATATACTGTACCGCTTTCGCTTTGCTGATCTTCTTGGAAAGCTTGTCATCATCATCCTCAATGGCAGTGTTCTCCGCAGCGATGGCTGTCTGTATTTCCCCGAAACCGGCATCCGCCTCATCCTCTTCAAAAGCCTCGTTAAAATCGGCTCCCACCAACATATCATTTATAAAATAAACATTCTTATTTACGTAATGATAGGAATTATCTTCTTTATTATCTTTAGACAGATTCATATACATGTCATCCAGATCACCGTCAAATTGATAGAAGAAATCAGACAAATTTTCCTTCCTAAATACTTTGGCAACCTGTTGGTACTGGGAATCCTCATAATAATCCCTATCCGTAACAATATCGTAATCCACAATTACCGGCAATAAATCCTCCACCGCCCGTCTAAGGAGCACAGAGGCTGCCTCGTCACTCATATCTTCCTTTTCATCCTGTGTAATATAGCTTTTAGTCACGCCTGCGGGCATAAAATCTTCTATACCGTCCTCCAGAAAAACCAGATCGGCATCATAGATGTCCTGTCCCGTAACCTCATCTGCACTCATCACTCTGACATCCACTCTAAAATCAGATGACTCATTATCCCCATGACTGAGTGAATTAAATACATACTTTCTAATCCAATCATTGCTGCAGCAGCGGAAATAAACAGACACATTCCGAACTTCTATCATAATCGGGGTGTCGATGTCCACTCCGGCATCCTGCTGTCCATCGTCAACATCAGTGTCTCCATTATCAGAACCGTTCTGCCCGTCATCGGCATCAGAACTCCCCGTATCTTTTTTATCAGCCATTGTCAGCCGATAACTGCCTTTCCCAGCACCCATGTAATAAAACACCGCATCTGCATCCACAGACTCATCCGTATCCCCGTCCGCAGCTTCATCATCCGAAACATCCCTTAAAAAATCGTCTGATGCAGACGCTGAGTATGTATCGGCAGGTCTGATAACGCCGTCTTCTTCAGACAATGCATATACACCTGCTACCTCATAAGTCATCTGCGCTTCTTCCAAACCGGTAACGTACTCAAAGCTCAGAATATAATACTCGTCCGTATCATCTTCTGATGAATTATCTTTCTCTGTATCCACATCTTCCGCAACATACCTCTGCCATGCGTCAGCCGATGTTGTCATACTGCTGCCTTCTTCTTTTCCACTGTCTTCCCCGCTTTGCTCACCTTCCGATGTCTCATCTCCTCCGGTTGTGTTGTTGCCCGGCGTTTCTCCGCCACCCTCTTCGGGTTCATCATCGCCCGGCATTTCTCCGTCACCTTCTCCGGTTTCATCATCACCCGGCGTTTCTCCGTCACCTTCTCCGGTTTCGTCATCTTCCGGTGTTTCTTCATCACCTTCTCCGGTTTCGTCATCTTCCGGTGTTTCTTCCTTACCCTCTCCCTCCGGGTTCTCTTCCTCCTCATTCTTAACAGGATCATCCGGATCTACCGGCGTTTCATCACCTTTGCCATCATCCTCTGTCTCAATCACGTCTCTGACCTGTCCTGCGCAGACATAGACGCCATCCACATAACGGTACACGGAAGTTCTGGAAGAATAAGAGGCAGGATCAGTCGAAATAACATGCGGTATGTATCCTTCCATTGCCTCTCCCGACTCTGTAAAGGTAACGCGGAAATCACCCTCTTCATCATATTCATATATTACGTCCGGCATATCTGTTTCTCTCAAGGCAGAGGAACTTGTCGTCATTATATTGCCATCAGCATCCAATAATACGAAGTCACCTTCTCCTTCGCCCACTTCCTCATAATATCCCTCAAAATATCCGACGGGTACATCAGTGGGCAGATCGGTTTCCATATCAACCTCTGCAGCATCATACAGCTTAATCCATCCGCTGTTCTCCCCGATATCGGACACCCCACCGTAAGCTTCCTCATAGGAAATCCGAAAACCATTCTCCTCCGTCTCATAGCCTGTCGGAACTATTGTTTCTGCCAGACTCCGCCGATTCTCATAAGAGTAAAATAACGCCTGTTCTTCTTCTGCAGTAAAAATCCTTTGCAAATCCTGCTCAACAGGCGCCTGTCCGGCATTCAGATATCCCATCGTCCCCATGTAAAGTTCATAAGTGTGCAGGTTTCCATCTGCATCCGTCCAGTCTGCAGAAGCATCTCCCGGTATCACATCAAGAATCACAAAAGGATCTTCCTCATGCTCTTTTACAATCTGTCCAATCCCTCGAAAGGATTCTTTCGCCTCCACCGGTACTGTCTGCATTTGCTGCCAGACTCCGGTACCTGCCACAACAACGGCAAGCACGGATGCCACCGTGCCTGCAAGCAGCCTGCTGTTATGCTGTTTTGGTTGTCTTTTCTCCTTCTTCATGTTTCTTATCCTTAACATCGCCTGTAATGTCGCACATCACTAATATGCCACTTTTACCATTTCCCATTCCGTTCCGTCAGATGAACACTGATAGACACCGCCTGAACGTGTCACCACTTTACTTAACTCGCTTGACCATTCTGAATAAGAAAATTCTATCTCATAAATATCTTTCGCCGCAATATATTTACAGGAAACCTTTTCATAACCGATCCACTGTTTGGAACCCCCGGAGGTCGGATATCCTGCAAACCAATAATCAGATTTATACTGCACATCCGTCATTCCCTTCTCAAACGGGAAAGCACCGTCTGACGGATACGGGAAATAAACATCACCTTTGAATTTGGAATTATCGAAATGCAAATTCCCCAATTTCACCGTGATATGCATCGTGCTGTTCGGGTACTCATAATACTTTGCCTTGAATTTAGTATGATCAGATACCACATTCTGCTGATAGATGATCTCATACCTGCTTTCTATATCCGGATAATAAAGCTTGCCGTCACGATATCCGTTCCTGTAAACCAGTCCCGGCACAATATGATAGGTTCCGCAAGCATCAGCCTTATGGGAACTGTTAAAGTCAAATTTCAGGAAGGGATCACCCATATCATACATTGGCGTGTCACCGTATTTCGTCTGCTGCAAATCTACCGTGATCGAACCGTTTCGTATTGTATTTCCGCTGCCGTCCGCGTTCACATAGGATAAGCTATCGGGATCGAGATAATACAGCTTCTTCCAACCCGACATGTCATCCCCGTCTCCCATATAAATGCTGTATGTGACCGCATGGACAATGGAGTCCTGGAACACATTATGGCTATCATAATAATTCGGATATATCTTGGACATAATAGTGGATTCCACATTAGCCAGATAAACAGTATCATAAGTGATACTCTTATCCAGATACAGTTCATTTTTATAGTTAAACGCCAACGCCGTATTGTCTATAGAGGTTATATACTGCTTAGAAGCCGCCTTATTGCCGATATATTTGCCGTTATCATCCAAATTGGCGTTATAATCGGCTATGATTTCGCTCTCCATGTTTCTGATCTGGTCTCTGGTCACTCCTTCACCCACCGGATCTAAGACCTGCACAAGGAAATAATAGGATTTCTGCAAATCCAGATCAAACAGGTCAGGGAAAATACTGATGTCGGAACCGCCAATTGCATAGTACAGCAATACCTTATCATCATCCTTATTGGCATCCAGACTTTCTCTTACACGCACACAGACAATAAACGGTACATGTGTATAATCCAGACCAGCAGCAGCAGGAATGTCATTATAACGGTGATCTCCATACCCATACTGTAATCCCTTGCTCAACGGCACCCAATCCGCATCGCGCTGCTTCGTAACCGTCAGTGTTATCGTTCCCTGCACAGGTCCGTAGACACCGCCGTTTCTTAGCTGAACAGAGTGATAGGAAGTCGCCTGAATCGTTATCGTATCACCTTTCTTGGCTTGATTAGACAAGGTAAAGGATGCCTGTTTCTCTGTTGTCTCGTTGACCGCCGCAATAAGATCTGCCCCTTCTGTTACCTGCCAGCCATACAGAGAATTACCGGTTACTACGTCCTTATCTCTAGAGACATTATTACTGCAACCATCGCATGCAACACCGAGCTGCACACCTTCCACATTGGCATCAATGATAAAATCCTGTCCTGCCGACAGCTCTGATGCCGCACTTGTATCACCGTCTCCGGCATTTCTTTTGGATAACGTTACACTGTGCGCCCGCTTCACATAGACAACTACCGTTGCCGATGCATGATTTCCCTGAGAATCCTTTGCGTTTGTCGTAATAACAACTTTAAAAGAGGCTGCCGTCTCTGTGGAAGCAATCCGTATAATACCGTTATCGGTATCTATAAAAGCGGAACCGTCCGGTGTAGAACCTCCTGCCGGCGGCTCCCCTGAACCGCTTCCCTCAACAGACCATACTACACTTTTATCCAGCACATTCTTCCCGCTCACTTTAGGGGTAGAAAAATGATATTCTTCTCCCGGCTCTAAGATTACGGAGATTTCCTTGGGTGTAACCGTTAATTCCACAGACCTGTTAAGCGCCGGAATCTCAGCGTCATTAACGCCTACTTTATTACGAATGGTAATATTATTAGAAGTTTTATACTCCTTATTACCGTTCACAAAGGTCATGGCAATCTGCACGATCCGTTTCTCTTCCACCTGTGTCAGGTCAATGGAAAACTCCGTTACATTCTCTGCCAGCACTACCCAGCCGGGATCGCCCGGCTGACAGAAATTCTCGTCTACAGCATTCACTGTGGAGTAGAAAAACAATGTTTCTTCCGCTTTATCCCAGTAAAATTGATAATTTGCATTACCATTGCTTTCTTCCGTAACCTCATTGGTGTCATCTACCTTCACTTTGACCCCGTTAGATACATACAGCATCTTACCCGCCGGTTCAAAAGCAAACTCGGCATCTTTCAGCCCGAGAACCGCCGTGCCGGATTCATCATATGCCGCATAATTCACGCTTCTGGTCGTATCAATCAGAACATCCGACATCTGATTTAATGCAAGCTGTGCTTCCTGCTGAACACTAATATCACTGTTGCCCGAAGCATAGCTTCTGGAACCGACAATAATAAAACCGCACACTGCCGCAATCACGATAGACATAATAGCTATCGCAATCAACAATTCCACTAATGTGAAGCCTGATTGATCCTTTCTCATCATTCTGATTCCTTTCTATCCTGCGCAGCCCGCTTCATTCTTCTGATCAAACTACGGCAGCGGGTCGATTACCTTAAGTTCTGATTTGCCTGTCAGTTGAATAAATTCCAGCGCGTAATTTTTACTGCCGCCGCGCACAACAATCTGAGCGCAGTCTGTATAAGCTGTCTCATCAAAAGAGCCGGAACTGCGGTCAAACTTAATGACCACACTGTCTCCTTCATTCAGACTCTGTGCCGCTTCCACACTCTCTCCCGCTTTCGCATATCCTACATACACCCGGCTGTTTCCCATCTTCTGCGGTTCCCCTTCTGTAGGGGCAGCGCCGCTCTTCTCATACACATAGAGTTTAGTATACACATTACCATTGGCATCCCGATACAGTTCCAAATAGGCGTCCTGCTTACCCATAGTAGTCACCTTGCAGTCTGCGATGGCACGCTGTATGTTGTTGGCACAGGTCTTTGCATTGGCTCCAAACACCATGGAGACTGAGAAAAACACACCGCCCATAAGTGCCGCCATAATTGCAATGACAATAATTAACTCCACCAATGAATAACCACCGTTAGTTATATAAGTTTTGTCATGATAACATTCCTGTCTATCCAAATCCGGCATACCCTTCCATCTTATTTCTTAATCCAGTTCATATAACGGACAATCTCACCATAATCAATTTCCAAATTGCCCGCTTCATCCACTTCCGCTTCCTCTGCACCATTCACCATGCTTCCCTGTCCATCGACAAAAATATCAAGCGGTGTAATCGTATCCGCGGGCAGACTGCTTGTAGCACTTAACACCTTATACAATTCCATCTTATTCCACTTCACGGAAGCGGCACCGTTCGGAACCGAACCGTCTATTGTAATTTTGCCTTTTGCAATTACCAGACCGCTAAAGTTCCTGTCAATGATAACGTCCCCAAGAGCAATGATCAGCCGTACTTTAGAACTGTCCCCCATTTCTGAAAGCTTCGCCTTACTCCGCTTCGTCACCACAGCCTTAAGTCCGGCATCCGTAGTATAAGTAACGGTATTGGCTCCGTTATTGTTCAAATACTCTTCTAACTCATCTTCTTTGATAATACTGTTAAATACATTCTGATCTACTCCAATAGTAGACACATCTTCTGTCAGATTAGTAGTCAACGCCTGATAGGTACCGGCAATTTCTGCAGAAAGCATCATTACATCCGCTTCATCCCTGTAATTAGGAACCTCATCTGCATTCTCCTGTATCTCCTGATAACCACCGTCTTCTTGAGCTGTTTCTTCCTGTTCCGAGTCTTCTTTATCTCCCTCATTCTCTGTTTTATCTTCTTCGGAAGACAAACTGCTTTGATCCAAGCCTGTAAGCAGGGTGACACCGCTGTCCGCAATAGCACTGGATACCAGACTGTTGCCGAGAATCGTATACTGATTGGCATTATAATCTCCTAACAAAATTCCACCGGAAGCATATTTCTTAAAATAACTGTCAATGGTCTCTTTGTTCGCATTGAAATCATAGTACTGCACAAAATATCTCTCTGCATTGGCTTTATCCATAACCAAATAATAATAAACCAGCGAACTGCCGTTATACGGTACATATACTTTTCTGATATGCTGGCTGTCTACCACGCCGAAATCGCTCAGAGATTTGTTTCCAAGTTTATATACCGGCTTAAAGAAGTCTACTTCCTTAAACGCAGACCCATATTCATTCTGATAGGTTACCATGTCGGCTTCTTTATCACTGCTTAGCGGATTCTGCCCGCCTACAATCTCTCCCTCCAGAATGCCGATACATTCCGCAGGAACCAGATAGGCAATCTGATTGCCTTTAACCGCAATGGATTCACCCATCATCACAGGCTGCAGCGGTGTAATCAGTCCGGCTTCGATCTGCTGTTGCTTTAAATCTGCCTCTGCCCGTGTTACAGACTGCCCGATATAAGCGCGTCCTGCAATCAAAAGCTTCTTGACACCGGTCATGTCCACTGTAGAATTCCTGCCATTAATAATAATAGCGCTGCTATTTGCGGAATCAATATCCGGCTCTCCTGCTAATCCGTTAAAGGTAGATATGCCATATCCGTAATATGTCTGTGACAAAGTCACCTTGCTACTTGATCCGTTCAGAGACAAATCATTTGCCACATAAGTATTACTGTCCAGACTGATGGTTCCACTGTTCAGATTCAGATTCCGCGCATAGACGCTGTTTCTCTCATTAAGCACATCTCTGACCACGAATCCTGCCTTCGGGCCTTCTACCGTAATATCACCCTTGGAAATTACCTTTTTACCCTCATCTACTGCCAGGGTACTGGCAGCATTAACCAAAATGCCTCCTTTGTTGTCGGCATCCGTTCCGGCATAAATACTGCCCTCCGCGTTAACGGTACCGCTTCCACCTTCCACTTCGATTCCTTCATTGCCGATCAGCACATAATCATACAGTTTATCAATCGAACCTTCCTGACTAAAAATCAATTTCGGCACATCTAAGCAGATATCCGTCTGCACAATCGACACTCTGCCGTCATCAGCCGTATAGGAGACATATAGATTATGTAAAATGAGACTGTTATCATTGACCATCTCCATCTTCGGTTCAGCCTGTGCCTCTCCCACCGCGTTACCGTTCTCCCATGCATCAACATCCACACCGACAGTGTCGGAAGCTTCATTAAAAATGTCTGCATCCACGTAGTCCTTTAATTTATCCCGGTCATAGTATCCGGTTCCTTTCACCGGATCTTCCAACCGCTCAATCAACACATCGAAATAGGTAGTAGCAAAAATATTATAACGATTTTCTTCCGTTCCCAGGCTACTCCAGTTCGCCATCACTTCCTTATAAGCGGTACCTACCGCCTCCGAGGAAGTATTCTGCAGTCCTGCCATAATCTGCTCCACCACTTCCTCAGCAGAATAGAAGCTTGCCTTGTTTCTGATATCAGCAACTTTAATCATATAATTCATATATGACATCCACAGCAAAGTAGATGCCAGAATGCCGATCATCGCCATAGCAATAATAACGATAACAATAGAAGAACCTCTGTCATCCCGCTTCTGCCGAAAGACTTTATGCAGTTTTGCCATTTTCTTACTCAATCTACTCATACAGTCCGTTCCCATGACTTCTGTTTTATTACTTTTGTTTCATAACTTCGATCGTCATTTCTTCAGGAAATATTATACGGCATAAATATCATACTTCTAATTATTCTTACTTCCTTCTATGATAATCTTCTTGTCCTCATCCTGAAAACCGCCGGCAGCCGCACCTTCTTGGTAAATTGCGACTTCCACGTCATAGATCAACTCCGTGATCTCATCATCAGTACCCGCAGCCCCCAAACTTGTATTGCGCACACCGGATAAGTCGTAAATATTCAGATCATGTCTTTCTGCACCATTTAATATAAACGTAACCTGATTCGGCACCTCCGGCAGTTTACCTTCCGCTCCCAGATATTTACTGTTCACTAAGTTAATCCCAAGATTCGTACGCACTTTAAGGTTATCTGCATCGCAATTTTTAAATTTTGCAATCACACGATATTGATTCTCTTTGATACTTAACTGTGCATCAGTCAACTTCACCATCTCATTTATCTGCTTAACAATTGTCATACAAAGATCTAAATTATCCTTATTATCAACTTCTATATTATCTTCATCTGTCATCACAGAATAAAAATATTGTGGATAATAAAAGAAATACAAATTTCCAGACGAAAAACTTGTAACATCTGTCTTAATTATACTTTTAAGTTCACCCTCATAAGAAAACTCATATTCTGTTTTTATAGTAGCATCAGCTATTATATTATTTTCTTCGTCTTTTGATCCACTATCCTCAATCTCCACCCAAAATGTTCTCCTTCCAGTAAATCCCGGTAGGTTGTAGCAAATTTCGTCTTCCTCTATATCATTTTCTTCAAACTTTTCTTTAAACAGCTTCCATATTTCGTCATGCATATCTTTTTCTTCAAAGAGCCCATCTTTATTTACTCTTTTTTTGTCATTATTATTCACATTGCCAACTTTGGCAATCCCATCATTATTATGCGCCACCGGAGTGCTGCCATCCGCACCCATATTCTTCTGATTATTCGTATGGGAACCGCCTTCCATATATTCTCTGGCATCCACCTTAATCAACGCATCATACTCAGTTCCCTGCAAAGTAACCTTGCTCAAAGAAAAATAGTAAAGTCCCTCACAAGGATCGCCATGCTCATCCACTTCCAAAGAAAATTCTTCCTTGATCTCTCCTTTGATTATGCTGTCATCAATCACATAGAAGCCTTCTGACGGATTTTTAAACTGCTCCTTTAATTCGTCGATATTGTAGGCTTTTAACCCCTCCATAATATCCTGCGCCATCGTTGTAGCACGCAGCGTCTGTCTGGATTTGATGTTCAGTTTGTTAGATGTTAAGAAGACATTTAACAGCGGAATCACGATAATAGCAAGAATCGTAATCGCAATCAACAACTCTACCAGAGAAAAGCCGGCATTTTTATTCAGTTTTTGCTTATTTTCTCCGGTCATATCCCGCTCCTTATCGCCTATACGTCTCTCTACAACTTTTACTCTTCCGTCTCCGTTGTATCCTCATCCAGATCCGGCATATTTTCCTCGCTGTGCACCGTAACGGTACCGAAAATATTATCTGTGCCTAACAATACAGAACTGAAATCCGGTGCCACATATTCTTTATCTTCCTGTCCCCATACACAATACATATTGACCGTGGTCATGCCCTGCAAAAGTCCTGTTGTTTCATCAAAAGCAACTGTCACATTATCAATAGTCATACGATCTGTCTGCATGAAAATATTCTTCATGCTGCGTTTCAATCCCTCATAAGAAACCGAATAATTGATGGTCACCTTGCGATTCTTCAAAGAAAACGGGGAAGTACTGTCCGCATTAACATCCGTTTGTGTGGCTGCTGCCGTATTTTCGTCCGCTATCCCCTCTTGTGCCTCATATTGCTCTATTTCATCAATCTCATAGGTATGCTCTACGTCTTCCCCGGTGTCTATATCATCCAGAAAAGTAACATCCTGCAATGCTTCAATCGTCATGGAATCTATCTCCATCGGTGCCATCAGTTCCTGATTAATCGCAAGCAAAATAGCGTCCTCTTCACGAACATCTACCGGAAAAAGCTGATAAATAGCTTTCATTTCCTGTTTCATTTGTTCGGTCTGCTCCTTATAACTGTCCTTGTTCGCCATCTTAGCGCTCAAGTCCGTGATTCGAAGCTGTAGTTGCAAATTTTCCTGTTCCAAATTGTCTGCCTTTTCCATGGTCGGTTGAAAAACAAACAGATAGGAACACACAGCAGCAAGAATTCCTAAAAAGCCGATCAAAAGTATGATGTCTCTCTTTGATACTTTCATTTTGTGTTCCTCCTATTCCGCACTTTCTTCCGTCTGTTCTTCATCCCCTACCGGTCTGTATAAAGCTGCTACCGTAAAGTTAATGGCTGTGATTTCGCCTTCTTCCTCTTCTTCCGTAGTCAGTGCAGACACCGTAACCGATTCCCCGATCAGAGAATCGAAGGTTCTCAACTGCTCCACGGCTGCAATGGCATCATCCTTGGTAGCTACCGTCATATTTATGGTTATCGTAGTAATATCACTGGTAAAAGACAACACGTTTACATTGCTCGGAAGTTTTCTCTCCAATTCTTCCAGCAATTCATACAAGCCCTCATTTCTGTTCTCCGTGGCTTCATACATAGCACGTACCTTAACATATTCCGCATTGGTAGTAACAAACTCGTTATAAACCGGTATAATTTCTTCCAGTTCAGAGGATTGCGCTTTCAGCTCCATATTCCTTTTCTGCACTCCGACGTAACGTACTACAGACATGACAATCAAGACAATGGATACAATAATTCCAATCACCAACAACGACACTGCAAGGAACATCCCATTCACGCCAGAGCCGCTTTTACCGCCGCTTTCACCCTTTGCCTTTCCTTTTTCTGCTTCTTTCTTAAACCCAAGAGGTGCGGATGCACCGCCCACACAGGCGATATATTCACCATAATATTCTTTCTTGAAATTCTTCTCCAGATTCCATCCTGATGCCTGTCTCAGGATTTCTACGGAATGATTAATCTCCCTCGCAAGCAGTTCCGCCATACCTCTTATATTGGCACCCAATCCGGTAATAATCACACGGTCAATAGAAATATTCGCGTTGTGGGATACGTAATAATCTACAACTCTGGCAATACCGCCCGTTAACGGCAACAATGCTTGTGTAACTTCCTGCTTTGCCCGTTCTTCCGAAGTTTGCTCCTGCTGTGGCACCATGCCGTTTTCCGGCTCCCGTACCGCCACACAGTCATTCTCTGTCATAATCTGCAAAGCCAGTCCGATATTCTCTATATCTCCCCACTGTCTGGACTCCATGACCGTATCTACTGCCTCATCCACACCGTAGGCTACATTTCTGGTAAAGGCTAACACACCGTTCTGTACCACCATCAACAACGTGGAACGCTCATCTATTTTTACGATCAGATTCGTTCCCTGTGCACACTCTTCCTTGACCACCTGATAGACACTGTTGCCGGCATAGTCAATCGCCGCAACATCCAGCTTCAATGCCTTAGCCAAATCATAATACCCGCTAAGCAGTGCTGTTGGAGCCGCCATAACAAGCAGCTTATACTGCTGCGTGCCCTTCGTCTCACCAATCACGCCCAGTATACTGTACGCAAGCTGGTACTGACTTAAATCTACTGGGAAATAATCTGACGCATTGGCGTTCACCACATCCGCAATACGATTTTCTTTTACAAAGGGGATCACAACCTCACGGCTGGCTATCTTCGCAGATGTAATTGTAAACATTACCTGCTTGGATTTCATCTTATTCTCTGTCAGAGCCTTTTTCAGTGCATCCGCATATTCAGGTGTAATCATCAGCGCACCGTCATTAATTGCACCTTCTGCCGTAGGAATGGTGAAGCTTTTATATACTCTGTGAGTCTTGGCTTTGTAATCTACTTCACAAACCCTGGTCAGTGAATAACCGATTTCAATACTGATCACTTTACCAGCCATGAATCGTTTCCTCCTTTAGTCATGTCCTTATTTATGCAATAAACCTGCCGGTCACACCAAGCAGGTATTTCTGTCCATCTCATTATGTAATTACAAAAATTGTCCCAGATACCATGTAAGCATCTGATTGCCCCATAATGCTGCGATAAAAACTCCCATGGAAAGATACGGTCCCATCGCCAGCACATGATCCTCGCCGCTTACCTTCATGCGTATCACATGAATCACGGCACCTAATATGCATCCTAACAAAAATGCCATAATAATTAATTTCCAGCCAAGCAGCAACCCACAAGCTGCCATCAGCTTCACATCACCACCGCCGATTGCTCTGCCTTTAGAAACATAATACAGCACGGCAAGCACTCCACTGACAATCAAGAAGCCGATCAGGTAAGTAAGAAAGTTACGGTAATCTGTCACCACCCGAATCAGCCCCAATGCCAGTATAAATACGTTAATTCCGAAAGGAATCTCATAAGTTCTAAAGTCAATGATACTCAGCACAAGGAGTGCCGAAGTCAGCAAACAGTAGAGTAGGGATTCTACGTTTACCCCATTTACAAAAAGAATTAATAAATATGCTATTCCATTCAGTATCTCTACAAGCGGATACTGAATGGAAAGCTTTGCGCTACATTTACGGCACCTGCCCCGCAGAAACAGATAACTGAACACCGGAAACATGTCATACCACTTAAGCTGGTATCCACAGGTCATACAGTGTGATCTGGCTTTTACAATATCTTCGTGCTTCGGAATGCGATAGATGCAGACGTTTAGGAAGCTGCCTATCGTGATGCCGAAGAGGAATATGATGATGTAAAAAAATATTACTGCTGTCATAAGCTGTTCCTTTGTCAGTTAGGGTTTTCAATTACTAAAATATTAATTCTTTCTGCAATAAATACAATTTATTATTTATCTAATAAAATGTTTACGTTTATGCACGTGGTATATCAACAATACTTTACTCACTAATTATAAACCACGTTCGTAGAAACATTTCCCTCACCGTCAACCGTCACTGTTATCACATATTGTGTCCATGCTGTTTGGCTTATACATGTAACCGATGTATCAAGTCCGGCATTCTCTAAAGCGTCCTCAAGTGCAGCCGCATTAGTACCAACAAGAGTAGTCCCCGTATCTGTAACTGTTGCTGTAGAACCAGTTCCATCCACTTGATACAATGTACCCAAAGATGTATCGGTCTCTGTACCCCATACCAAAAATGCACTTTCCATTGCCGCAGCATTATTCTGATCTGTTGAATTACGTGATCTCTCTACATATCTTAAATACTGAGGTGCCAATACGACAATCAGAATTGCCATAATAGCAATAACGATGATTAACTCAACAAGGGAAAAACCTTTGTTATTCATTTTTCTTTCTTTCATTTTTTCCTTCTCCTTTTTCCTCTTAAATTAGTTCAAGCGTTTGCGATACGCCTTATATCTTAAGCACAACCGTTCCCTACCAACGATCATGTTTAATTCTTTTTATATATTGTTTTTTCTACAAATTATCCAATGCCTGATACATTGAAACCATAGGTGCCATACATGCGCCAATCAGCACACCTACAATACAAGCAAGTACAATAATAATCATTGGTTCCATAGCCGCCATCAGCGACTGTACAGCCATTTCTACTTCTTCTTCATAGTAATCTGCCAGTTTATTAAGCATTTCTTCGGTAGAACCGACTTCCTCACCGATATGTATCATATGATACACCATAGGAGGAAACAAACCACTTGTCTGTAACGGTTGGGATAGCGGCACACCAATCATAATCTGTGACACAGCTTCTTTTAATGCCTCCTTAAACCATATATTAGTCATGGTATCTGCCACAATATCCACAGCTTCCACAAGTGGCACGCCTGCTGCCAGCAACGTACTAAGTGTTCGGGACATCTGAGAGGATGCCGACTTCACAACCAAGTTTTTGATTGCCGGAATCTTTAATTGCATTTTACCTAATATATGTTTACCGCTGCTTGTCTTCGCCCATGCTTTCAATGCAAATACAATAGCTATGACAGCAGGAATGATAATGTACCAGAAGCCTTGTATAATATTACTCATATGTACAACCATTAAGGTAATTCCAGGCAAATCTGTTCCCAGTTCTTCAAACATATCCATATACCGCGGAATAACAAACACAAGCATGACAATAACTACCGCAATCGCAACCAAAGCAACCACAACCGGATAAATCATAGCTTTCTTAACCAATGCCTGTGTCTTGGCAGATTTCTCAAACTGAATCGCCATACGTTCCATGGCAGTATCCAAACTACCGGAAGCCTCGCCTGCTCTCGCCATCTGTATCAGCAGTTCCGGAAATACTTTGGGATGCCGATCCAGAGAATCTGCAAAACTCTCACCCTTCTCCACATCCGCACGCACTGCCAGCAGAGCTTTTTGCAGTTTAGGATTTTCTGTCTGTTCTGCCAGCATATTTAATGTCTCGATAATGGTGACACCTGCTCTTGTAATACTGGCGAACTGTCTGCAAAATACTGCCATATCTCTCGTAGTCGGTTTGCCACCCAAATCAATGTTGATATCCTTTGTCAGGACATTTTGTTCCCTGACTTCCAGTACGATCATTCCCTGATTTTTAAGATCCCTGACTACTACTTCTTTATTCTCGGCGTCCTTGCTGCCTTTTATCTCTTTACCGCTCTTATCAATTGCGACGTAACCCCAAGTCGCCATATCGTCTCCTTTGCAAACACCGCTCTATACTTTTTGCACATATTTTCATGTGTTTCTTGTTTTTTCATTGTTACTTATATCTATTTTATTATATACACATTAGACATTTTTTTCAATACAAAACAGATTTTAATCTTTATTTGTTTATTTCAACTTATTTAGACATTAATTTTAGAATAGCCACATCAAAAAAAGCACGAGTCTGTGCCATTAAGCGGTCAAACTCATGCTTTTTATCACTCATGCAATCGACAATTCATTTATAGTCAGTGTTGTTTCACATCAATTTCTTGTCTAATTCATGCATTCCTTATACAATTCCCTTGCTTCTTCCTTATCATACTGAAAACAGGTTTGCAGCATATCCAGAATAGACTGTTGTGATTGCCCTTGGGTTATGTACAAATTGGTACAAGATTGGGCATACTCTGTTCGCGCTTGTTGTATTCCTTTTTGTATTCCTTGCTCTATTCCTTGCTCTATTCCCAGCTGTATCCCCTGTTCTCTGCCTCTCGCCACAAATTTATCTATCACTTCACACATCGTTATTTTCTCTCCCTTCCTCTGCCTGTGCTGTAGTTCTGTCATTTTATTTATGAATCCCATGTCACCCGTTAATTCATAAAGTAAACGCATCACATCATCTATGTTCCGAATTTCCTGATCTGTCGGCTCATATGCTTTACCTTCTGCAAGATAATCCACTATGATCCTCATATCGCTTCGAAATCTCTGTCTGACTTCCCACGGCAGCTTTCGCATAGAAAAAACATAAAGCTTTGCATTATCAATATACTGCCATGCGTTCTCAGGGATTTTCTTTCTCTTAAAATAGCTGTGCATATCAAAAGCCGGATGCCAGTTTTCCTCTCCCCAGTACAGCACCAATGTAATCAGCGGATATGTCTCCGTTCCGTCATACTGCTCCCGGTATATTGCCCCTTCATATCCGGCTTTACGAAACAGCATCTTATAATCCGGTGTCGTCTGATTCTCCAACGTATATCGAAGCATGATTTTACCATGATGCATTTCGTATTTACTCACATCATTATATTGGCTATGTAAAGCGCCATCGTCCCTTTCATAGATGGATTCTACGGGTGCCGGGTATAAATTCTGCGGTGCCAATATCTGCTTTCCCTCATAAAGCAAAGCATTGATAATATCCGCATAGATCTCCGGCCTTCTTTCCAATTTCTTACTTACTAAATCCTTTTGTCCCATTGTGCCCCTTTCTCTTTCTGTCGGCTCATCAGGCAGCACGCCGGAACAATATTGCTATTCAGACAGTCTGCCATCCTTGTGAATATCTGGCAGAATCTGCCGGAAGGTTTGATGCAGGCATGATACCCGCTTAGATTAGAAAAGTAAGCAGCCGGTCATGCTCCCGCATGACCATTTGCTTACTTATAGAATACGCTTTGATTTATAAGATGTCAATCTGTTTTCAAAGAAATAGAACACGAAATATCGTTTATTATTTCTTGTTAATTTTCATTCAAATAGAAAAGTTCTATATATCAAAAGAAACACGCATCATCTCCGGCACAGAAGTGATACCGTCCAGCACATACCGGGTAGCACTCATACGCAGGGTATTCATTCCCTCTTCCAATGCTTTTTCCTTGATATCCTCGGCAGAGCCGTTTTTGCTGATAATCGTCTTAAGAGGCTGGGTCACTTCCATAATCTCATACACGCCGATACGCCCTTTAAAACCTGTACCATCGCATTTCGGGCAGCCGCAAGGCTCATAAATGGTCAAATCCGTGCCCGGCTCCATCATCAGCATCTCCAATTCATCCGCATTCGCCTTTTTCGCCCTCTTACACTCCGGACACAGACGGCGCACCAATCGCTGAGCAATTACGCCGATAGTAGAATCCGCAATCAGATACGGTTCTATACCCATATCTGCCAGACGGGTGATTGTGCTGGCTGCAGAATTGGTATGCAGCGTGGATACTACCAAATGTCCTGTAATAGATGCCTGTACCGCGATGGAAGCAGTCTCCTGATCTCGGATCTCACCAATCATAATAATATCCGGGTCCTGACGAAGAATCGAACGCAAAGCGGATGCAAAGGTCAGATTTGCCTTATTATTGACCTGTACCTGATTGATACCGTCAATATTTGCCTCTACCGGATCCTCTACGGTGATAATATTAACATCTTCCTTATTCAATTCGCTCAGCGCTGTATACAGGGTAGTAGACTTACCGCTTCCGGTAGGGCCCGTAACCAACAGTATACCATGAGGATTCTGCAGAATATGGTCAAATTTCTTCAACTCTGCCGGGCTTAGGCCAAGCTGGCTTTTTTCCTTTGTCAAAGCATTCTTAGATGTAAGACGCATAACGATCTTCTCGCCATATACAGTAGGCAGAATGGATACTCGGATATCGAACTCTCTTCTGTCTACCACCTGTGTGATACGTCCGTCCTGGGGTTTTCTTTTCTCTGAAATATCCATGCCGCCGATAATCTTAATACGTGCTACCATCGCCGGGAGCAGTCTGATATTATAAGTGGCTTTCTCATATAACGCACCATCAATACGGTAACGGATTCTTACCTGTCGTTCCATAGGTTCAATATGGATATCGGAAGCCCGCTGTCTGACTGCCTGTTCAATCATACCTTTGACCAACTGCACGATAGGAGAATTGTTGACATCTTCACTGTAGATATCCTCCTGTTCCACAAACTGGCTTTCTTTTTCCTTAGCATATTCTTCCAGCGCGGAGTTAACCTCTGCCTGTCCATAATATCTGTCGATTGCCAGCATGACGCTTCTGGTGGTCGCAACCACCGGTTCCACTTGCAGATTGGTAATGATATTAACATCATCCATCGCTGCCATATCCATAGGATCAGACATTGCCACGCGGAGTACATTCATATTATCCCGCGAATACTCAAAGGGAAGCATCTTATACTTCTTCAGCACATTTGCCGGCACAAGATTCAACACATCTTCCGTAATCTCCACATTCTGCAGATCTACCATATCATACTGCAGCTGGTTGCTCAGCGCTTTGGCAATATTCTCTTCCGTGGCAAGCCCTTCATCTACGAGAGTCTCACCAAGCTTACGTCCGCTGCCTTTCTGCAGCTCAAGACCTCTCTGCAAATCCTCTGCGGTAATGACTCCGCTATTGACAAGCACGTCACCCAAACGCAGCTTTTTTCTGTTAAAATCCATCTTTTCCTCCATTCCGAGTTGCTAAACACTTTATGATTATTCTACTATTATTTCATTCTGCACGCAAGATTCGATTCCAATTCCCTTTCCCAGCCTCTCTCTTTTCTCCGGCATCATACCGGCAATATGTATAATGCGGTCCGATCAGCAATTTACTTCATATTCCATACCAGAAACTGTCTACTTCGTAAAATAGCTCCCGCTTATCTGCCTGGCATAACCATTTACACACAGCTGCATCAATTCATGCAGAAGTTCCGGGATCGTCAGATGTCTGCCGTAGCGCTCCTCATATTTGGCCTGCAGAGTCTGTGCAGACTGGGGCTGATAATCCAGCAGCTGCAGCAATTCTCCCTGCTGTCCTTCCGGGAAAATGAATTCCTGCTGCCGATATGACGTTTCCTTACGGTATGTCCCTGACAATTCTGCCAAAAGTTCCCCTGGCGAAGTGATCAGCCCGGCGCCTTGTTTGATCAAACGGTTACACCCATCACTCAACGGATCTGTGACTCTCCCCGGCAGTGCATACACTTCTCTTCCCTGTTCCAGTGCCATATCCACGGTAATCAGGGTGCCGCTGCGCTCCCTCGCCTCAATCACCACCACCGCATCGGAAAGCGCACTGATAATACGGTTTCTGGGTGGGAAAAGCAAGGCTCTGGGGGCCGTCCCCGGCGGGTATTCAGAACAGACACCGCCCCGGTCAGTTAATGCTTCATATAGCCGTCTGTTTTCCCCCGGATAACAAATATCCACCCCACATCCCAGAACGCCGAGAGAATATCCTCCGGCTGACAGCGCCGCCTGTTGACTGATACCGTCTATCCCTCTTGCCATACCACTGATTACTTGTATATCTGCCTCTGCCAGTTCTTCCCCAAACAATTTGGCCATGTATCTGCCATACTCAGAGCAAACCCTGGCGCCGATAACTGCTACACTTTTACGATTCTCATCCGGCATTTTCCCGATATAATAGATGGCATAAGGGCTGTCCGGCATTTCCGCCAGTTTTCGGGGATATCCGTCTTCCTTTATCGTCATAAATTTTATTCCTCTCTCTATCATTCTTTCATATTCGCCTGTCACATCATATTCCAGCGTAAACTGTGACATTTGCAATGCCTTCTTCTGATACCGTTTTCCAAGTTTTTCCTCTAATTGCCCTGTTCGTACCAGCTCATAGATTTCCTTCGGCGACCCCAGCGTTTCCAATTCTTTTAGAAATCTGTGATTCCCCATACCAACCGCCTGATAAAGCCAGTGCATGTAAGATTTCTCTTCCTTCTTGTTCTCCTCTTGTCTGCTGTCCCGATCTGCCATATGTATCTCACTCATACCTTTCTCTTATTTTGTCGCACAGTACCCTTTTTCTCTGTCATGCCACTCCTACAGCACACAATTTCCTTAGTGAGCAGCTCCTTAATCCCTTATCCCTGCCAATACTTCTGATCCGTCTGCCTGTAACAGACTGCCTCTGCCAGATGTATTTCCTTAATCTCTTCACTGTCTGCCAAATCCGCAATGGTTCTGGCCACCTTTAGTACTTTGTGATAACTTCTGGCAGACAACTGCATATTGCGATACATATTTTCCATAAACCGCTTCTCCTTCTTTTCAAGCAGACAGAATCTCTCCACTTCACCGGTTCCCATCTCGCTGTTAAACCTGATGTTCGTCCCTGCAAACCGTTTTCTTTGTCTCTCCCTGGCAGCCATCACCCGCTCTCTGATCTGTGCACTGCTTTCCTGCGCTCTATGTTCTGCAATATCCTGAAATTCCATAGGCAAAGCTTCCACACAGATATCCATCCGGTCTAAAACAGGCCCCGATATCCGCCCCAGATACCGCTTGATCTCATAAGGCGTACAGCGGCATTTAGCCAGGTCCGGATAATAACCGCAGGGACAGGGATTCATAGCTCCCACCAGCATAAAATCCGCCGGATAGACATAAGTGCCGCTGCTTCTGGCGATCTGCACCTGCTTGTCTTCAAGCGGCTGTCTTAAAATATCCAATGTTTCCCGTTTGAATTCCGACAGTTCATCTAAGAACAGCACACCCCTGTGCGCCAGACTGATGATGCCGGGTGAAGGAATTCTCCCGCTGCCTGCAAGAGCTTGTCCTGTAATAGTATGATGCGGATTCAAATAAGGCCTCCTGGTTTGAAGGGAATGGGTTTGCTGTAACAGCCCTGATATGCTATAGATCTTAGATACTTCCAGACTTTCTTCTAATGACAGCGGCGGAAGAATCGTTGGAATTCTTCTTGCCAGCATGGTTTTGCCCGATCCGGGCGGTCCGATGATCAACAGGTGATGGAATCCTGCCGCCGCCACTTCAGCGGCTCTTTTTAAGCCTTCCTGTCCGTTGATATCCGCGAAATCTAACCTGTTTTCTTCATGCTCTCTCTGCATGATTTCACTAAAATCAAAGGGAGCTGCCCTACACTCTATTTCTTGTTTCTCCTTTTCCCCCCGCAGATATAATATCGCCTCTTTCAGATTCGGGACACCTATACTCTCCATCGTCCCGATCAGTGCACCTTCCCATACATTTTCTGCCGGCAGGATACATCTCTTAACACCATGCTTTGCCGCTTCCTGCACAATAGGGAGCACACCTTTTACAGGTTTCAGTTCACCGGACAGTCCCAATTCTCCCAAAAGCAGCGTATCCCGCACCGCCTCCGGTGATAACTGGGATAACGCAATCATAATCCCCACCGCCACGGGCAGATCAAACATCGTACCGCTCTTGGGCAAATCCGCCGGAGACAAATTGATGTTGATACACATGGGCGGCAGCTTCACTCCCACATTTTTCAATGCCACTTTAACCCGTTCTCTGGCTTCCCGCACCGCAGACCCGGGGAGCCCCACAATCTGAAAACAAGGCAATCCCTGAGACACATCCACTTCCACCTGAATCATGCAGCTATGCATACCATAGACCGCCCCTGATGTAATTGTACTAAGCAACCTCATTCCTCCTTTTCTTCTTCATAAGTCATTAGGTAATTGCGAAACCCGTCACAACGTCCCGATCATTGTACAAACCTGAGTACGTTTCAAAACCGCCTATCATAAATCAGGCATCTGCAAATCTGCTTGTTATAGCTTTAACTTAAGTACAAAAGCGCAAATTAACAAGCCAATTCCCATTACCAGCTAACCAAAATATAACACTACCATCTCTGAAATCTGCGGCGATACGCCCGAATAAAGAATAACTTAGAATTCAGATGAACTAATCATATCT
The DNA here is from genome assembly GCA_017936885.1 of Lachnospiraceae bacterium. Taxonomy (GTDB): domain Bacteria; phylum Bacillota; class Clostridia; order Lachnospirales; family Lachnospiraceae; genus UBA3282. Next base: position 200,448 of record JAGBEO010000005.1, read on the forward strand.
ATATTGCAGCTTCTTGTCAAGCCTTTCCGCAATTCACCCAAAAATAATTCCTCAAAAAATTCTCCCAACCCCTAAAAACTACGCCCGGGAAGAATGCCCGCTTTTGGCATTCTTCCGTGTGAGACTTAGAACTTCTTAGCGAAGCACCCACTGGTGCGAGCTTTAGAAGTTCTTCTCACACTTTACATGACTTTATTCTGCATCCCATCCGGGTCCTGCGCAAACTGAATCGCCATCTCCCGGTCAATCTTACCTTCATAGAACAGTTGAATGATGGCATCATCCATCGTGATCATGCCTAATTTACGGTTCGTCTGCATAATTGTCGCAAGCTGATGGGACTTTCCTTCACGGATCAGGTTTCTGACCGCATGATTCGCATGCATAACTTCAAAGGCTGCCACCCGTCCCTCACCGTCCGCTGTAGGAATAAGCTGCTGGGAAATGACAGCCTCCAATACATTGGCAAACTGTACCCTGATCTGCTGCTGTTGGTGAGGCGGGAATACATCGATTACACGGTCTACCGTACTGGCCGCACCGATCGTATGTAAAGTGGAAAGAACCAAATGCCCGGTCTCTGCTGCCGTGATAGCAACGCTGATGGTCTCGAAATCCCGCATCTCTCCTACCAGTATCACATCCGGGTCCTCTCGAAGTGCTGCACGCAGCGCATTGGCATAACTCTGGGAATCCAATCCTATCTCCCTTTGGTTGACCATCGCCATCTTATGCTGGTGCAGATACTCAATAGGATCCTCCAGTGTAATAACATGGGCATCCCTGTTATTGTTGATCTTATCAATAATTGCCGCAAGGGTAGTGGATTTACCGCTGCCGGTAGGACCGGTTACCAGAATAAGTCCTCTCTTACGTTCATATAAATTAATAACAGACTCCGGCACTCCCAGCTTCTCCGGCGCAGGAACCTTCGTTCCTACCAGACGAAGCGCCAGTGCCGCAGAGCCTCTCTGCTTATAAGCATTGACACGATATCTGCCCAGTTCGGGAATCGAGAATGACATATCATACTCTCCCCGTTCCTCAAACCGTTCTCTCTGTATCGTATTCATGATGGAATACGCTATTTGCTGTGTGTCATCGGGCAGCATACGCGGATAATCCATCGTAATCAGATTGCCGTTCACACGCATCTTCGGCGGTATTCCTACTGTAATATGTACATCCGATGCGCCTGCATCATTTGCCACTTTCATAATTTCCTGTATCGTTGGTATTGTTCTGTTTTCCATATTTCCTCTTATCCTATGACCGCGAAACTTCCACGTATTCCGGCGTCTCCACCTGAATACCGGATTTCTTCAACATATCCATATCCATGACATACCGGTTATCCATGGTTTTCATAATATCTTTGATTTCCAGGTCACCGTACATTCTCTCATTACTCAAATCTACAATGCTGTTATCCCGAAACATCAGCACCATAGGCTGTAAAATATTCTGCTCATTGGCGGTAATGACTAACGCCTTTTCGCCGGTATTCAGTTCTACACTGACTCCCGGTGACAAGATATGAATCGATTGAATCAATGCATTTACCACTTTGCTGTCATATACCTGCGGATTTTCCAACAAATGCTTCAGTGCAGCGACCTCAGACACCGGCTCTCCCGCAAACCGCATCGCCGTCATCGTGTCGAACCGTTCCGCTACCGCAAGCACCTTCGCCCCGCCTACCATCTTGACTGCGGAAATATCTTCTCCGGTCTCAAGACTGGAAAGCACTTTCTGGGACTGTGCACAGATACGCTTAATATTCGGACTGGAAGAATAAACACTGTCAATCAAGTCGAATCCCTCCAGCTCGGCTGCCTGTATCTGCGTCCACTCTGCGTCCGTCCATTCATTCTTTTCCATAATGCTCTTGGGCACCATCAGCTTACCGATATCGTGAATAACTGCCGACTGCACCGTTTCTAACTGTTCATCCACCTTCATATTAAGCACATGAGTCATCATCGCACACAGAATCGCCACATTCATGGCGTGCTTATAAATATAATCCTCTTTACTGCGCAGATTCTGTATAAAATTAATCTTCTGCTCCAAATGCCCGTAATTTTTAATAATATCGGATGCAATCATCAGCATCTTACTGACACGTTTCGTCTGCAGAATCTTATCCAGTTCCTCCTGAATAGAAAACACACACATCGTCTGAAATCTCTCAAAATCAATGTCAGCCTGTGTCATAGGAGGTACCGGTTCTGCCGGTTCCAGCACGAAAATCCCGATCAAACCAAAATTCTTAATACTCTCAATCCCCTGCTGGGTCAGCTTCGAATTTCTTTCATACAACAGGACACCATTCTTATTGTAAATAGGCCGTGCCAGCCGCATTCCCGCCTTCAGATCCTCCCTTTTCACAAAAAGCATTATGTTTTCCTCCTCGTACACTGACACCGGCTCATTCAAAGTGCATCGTATCCTGCTTTCAGCTTCTCAAGTGCCTTTTTCTCTATTCTTGATACATAGCTTCTGGAAATTCCCAGTTTACGCCCGATTTCTCTCTGTGTTATCTCTTCTCTGTCAGGCAGACCGTAACGCAGCATAATGATCTCTTGTTCTCTATCATTTAACTTCTCATGGATCATATCGGTGAGACGGCTCAATTTATCCTCTACTTCCATCCTGTCAACCACATCAACCTGCTCCTGTTCTATCACGTCAAGCAGGTTAATCTCATTGCCCTCCCGGTCCGTACCGATCGGTTCATAGAGGGACACCTCTCTGGAAGTTTTCTTCTTCGCCCTGAGCAACATCAACAATTCATTATCGATACAGCGGGATGCGTAAGTGCTCAGCTTACCCTTACCGGCATCAAAGGAATCAATTGCCTTGATAAGTCCGATCGTTCCGATGGAAATCAAATCCTCCATGTCCTCGTCTACATTCTGATACTTCTTGGCTATGTGCGCTACCAGACGCAGATTACGCTCTACCAATATTTCCTTGGCTTCCCTGCGCTCTGTCTCGTCTCCCGTTCCAAGCAGTTTCAGATATTCGGCCTCTTCCTTCGCAGTTAATGGCTGGCTAAATGTTTTCAAAAGAAGCCTCCAAAGTCCATTTACTTTATTCTATGACCCGGTGACATCTTAAGTGCCTTTCCATCAAAAATATATCAGCCCTGCCAATTCCGTTTCCTATATTGAAAAGCAGAATTAGTTTCCATGAATTATATTATACAAACACAACTTTCAAAATTCAACACACAATGTCTTGAAACAGTGGAAAACAGATGAAATTATCAAACTTTTCAAACAGTTTCAGTCAAATAAAAACTCAGCCATAACATAATTGCTGATATCAATGCCTCTTTCCGTTAATCTAATGCAATCTTGCTCCTTAAGTAAAAGCCCCTGCGCACAAAGCTTTTGCAGCACATCTCCATACACCTCTTCGATCTTCTGTCCGAACTTCTGATAAAAAACATTACGATCCACGCCGCACATCATGCGAAGCCCCAGAAACATGAATTCTTCCATCTGTTCGTGAATTGTAATCTGATGCCGCTGCGGACAAACCGGCTGTGCTGCCTGCTCCGGCTCTGACAATTCCGCTGTCCTCTTCTGCTCTGACCTATCCATTTCCGGCGATTCCGGTGGTTTCATCCGCCCTGAACATCCTGCCGACAACACGCATCCGGTCCGTACATATTCCGCGTACTGTCCCCGGTCAGGCGGATTGCTCCACCGGGTTTCTTCCACCATAGATGCGGCACCCAGTCCGAACCCCACATAATCGCCGCGCTGCCAATACACCTTATTGTGTCTGCACTCATATCCTTCTTGTGCATAATTGGATATTTCATATCTGTGATATCCGTGCTCTGCCAAATACTGACCTGTCATAAGATACATTTGCCGGTCTTCTTCTTCCGAAGGAAAAGAATAACTGTCCTGTCTCTCATAGAGCGGCGTACCTTCCTCCAGAATCAGGCTGTAGGCAGAGATATGTTCCGGCCCAAGTGCAGCCACGCGCTCTAATGTGTCACGATAAGATGCTGTACTTTGTTCCGGCAATGCCGACATCAGATCAATATTGATATTGGTAAATCCAACCCTGCGCGCCATACGGTAAGTTTCCAAAAAAGTTTCATAAGTATGAATCCGCCCGATGCGCATAAGTTCTTCATTATTTGCTGACTGCAAACCAATGCTGATTCGATTAATACCATATGTTATGTATTCTCGAAGCTTTTCCTCTGTGACTGTGCCCGGATTCATCTCCATGGTAATCTCCGTTGCTTCCGACAACGTATAATGCGTATAAATCTGCTCCAAAATCTTTCTAAGCTGCACTGTCTCTAACAGAGACGGGGTTCCGCCGCCCAGAAATATTGAGATGACTCTGTGGTTTTTATATAATATCGACTGTTCTTCAATTTCTTTTACCAGTAAATTTACATAACTCTCAATATCTTCACCGGACATTTTTCCTGTCTTCTCGTTTCCTGTTGATATAGGAAAAGACAGGAAATCACAGTAGAGACATTTTCTGACACAAAACGGAATGTGTATATAAATGCTCAAGTCTCTCATCAGTAATCCCTGCCTTCTATTCCCGGCCTGTATGCCTGATCCGCAAATGCATACAGCCGTTATTTAATCATTATCCAATTTCAGAACACTCATAAATGCGCTCTGCGGAACCTCTACCGTACCGATCTGGCGCATACGCTTCTTACCTTCCTTCTGCTTCTCCAAAAGCTTCTTCTTACGGGTAATATCACCGCCGTAACACTTCGCCAGCACGTCCTTGCGCAGTGCCTTAACGGTCTCTCTTGCAATAACCTTGCCTCCCACGGCAGCCTGAATCGGAATCTCGAACAGATGTCTCGGGATCTCCTCTTTCAGCTTCTCACACATCTTACGGCCCCTCTCATAGGCACCGTCTGCATGTACGATAAAGGATAAGGCATCCACTTCTTCCCGGTTAATCAGAATATCTAATTTCACCAGTTTAGACGGTTCATATCCCTTTAATTCATAGTCAAAAGATGCGTACCCTCTGGAACGGGATTTTAAGGCATCGAAGAAATCATAAATGATCTCATTGAGCGGCAGTTCGTATTTCAAAAGCACTCTTGTAGTCTCGATATATTCCGTGCTCAGATATTTGCCCCGGCGTTCCTGACAAAGCTGCATGATCGGCCCGATAAACTCCGTGGTAACCATAATCTCCGCATTGACAATCGGCTCTTCCATATAATCAATCTCCGACGGGTCGGGCAGATTAGAAGGATTCGTCAGTTCAATCATATCACCGTTGGTCTTATGCACTCTATAAATAACACCCGGTGCGGTTGTCACCAGATCCAGATTATATTCTCTTTCCAGGCGCTCCTGTATAATCTCCAAATGCAGCAGTCCTAAGAAACCACAGCGGAAACCAAATCCAAGGGCAATGGATGTCTCAGGTTCATAATTTAAAGAGGCATCATTTAACTGCAGTTTCTCCAAAGCATCCCTTAAATCCGGGTATTTAGCTCCATCCGCCGGATACATACCGCAGTACACCATGGAATTAACCTTCTTATAACCGGGCAGCGGCTCTGCACAGGGGTTATTCAGATCAGTCACCGTATCACCCACTGCCGTATCCTTTACATTCTTAATAGAGGCTGTCAGATATCCTACCATACCGGCAGATAGTTCCTCGCAGGGAATAAACTGGCCTGCACCGAAATATCCTACCTCCACCACATCAGCCGTAGCACCTGTTGCCATCATTTTGATGGCTGTACCCTTTTTCACCGTACCTTCCATGATACGGCAGAATACGATGACTCCCTTGTAGGAATCATACACAGAATCGAAAATCAGCGCCTGCAGCGGATTCTTCGGGTCACCTTTCGGTGCCGGAATCTTCTCTACGATCGCTTCCAAAACTTCCTCAATACCGATTCCGTTTTTGGCCGAAATCAAGGGCGCATCCTGGGCTTCAATACCGATCACGTCCTCTATCTCGTTCTTCACACGTTCCGGCTCCGCACTGGGCAGATCAATCTTATTAATGACCGGAAATACATCCAGATCGTGATCCAGCGCCAGATAAACATTAGCAAGGGTCTGCGCCTCAATTCCCTGCGCGGCATCTACTACCAGAATCGCGCCGTCACAAGCTGCCAGACTGCGGCTTACTTCGTAATTAAAGTCTACGTGTCCGGGCGTATCGATCAGGTTAAAGATATATTCATTGCCGTCCTTTGCCGTGTATACAGTACGTACCGTCTGCGCTTTGATGGTGATACCGCGCTCCCGCTCCAGTTCCATATTGTCAAGTACCTGGGCCTGCATCTCTCTGCTGGTCAGAAGTCCGGTCTTCTCTATAATCCGGTCTGCCAGAGTGGATTTGCCGTGATCAATGTGGGCTACGATACAAAAATTTCTGATTTTGCTCTGGTCTATGGCTGCCATAAACTTCCTCCTTATCAAAGTGTGAAAAGAGAATAGGGTTTCAATAAGTCTGTAAAGTACACTGCCTTAAACAGGCCAAATTATCCCTTGAAGAATGCCAAGAGCAGGCATTCTGTCCACACGAAAATAAGTATAGCAAATTGAAGAAAATATGTCCACACCTGCAAAAAACATCCCTTAAAATCCGAGGTGTACCGCAGAGCTTATAAAACACTATTAATATTGTAAAATTATGTATCACCGCTCCGGCTCTACACCGCTTAGTACCAGATCCAGCACATGCGCAAGCGGCTCACACGCATTCCAGATCTCTTCCCTCGTGTTGTTCTGCGCCCCCAATTCGATCAGCAGTGTTTTGGGACAGACATGCATATTATACCGGTAAGCCTTCAAATAAATCCTGCGGGCAATCCCCGGATAATATTCGTTACATGCCACCTGCATTTGAAATGAAAACGCCAGATTATCCTGTAAATAAGGATTCTCCAGATATGCGATCTCTCCTTTCGCCGTCCGGCTTAAGCCGTTAAAAAACATAAACTGCGCCGTAGGTCTGCCCTGTATATCCACCACAAGTCTGCGGTCCGCCGGCATCTCATCCCTGTGCAGGTCGATCACCACCTCTATGGACGGATTATCTTCCAGAAGCTTTTCTATTGCCGGCAGGGAATTACTGTACGCATAATCTCTCGCTTCCGCATCATAACTTACCGTATGGTGCATCACATTGTAGCCGTACTGTTCCCGCAGGAGTGCCGCCAGATAGTCCCCTGCCCCCACAATACCCGTAGATAAATCTCCCTGCACGGAATCTGCAAATGCCTCCTGCGCATGGGTATGATAAATCAAGATCTGAGGTGCATCAGCACCACCTTCTATCCGCATGTCCTTTGACAATAACGCCTCTGTCTCTAACAGCTCTGCGTCGGCTTTGGTAGTACTGTCCACCGCATAAAAAGCCTTGATCACCGCTTCATATTCCTGCAATTCATCCCACTGATAATGATATTGCTTCTCCTGCGCCGGAATAAAATCCGTACTTCCAAGTTCCTCCTGTACTTCTTCCCCACCGTTTTGCTGCGCCGCCTGATTCTCCAAATACATTCCGTTTTCCGCAAGCAGGGCATCCTCCAGACTCTGATCTAAATGCATGGCATCCTCATCATATTCCAGAGCCTCCTCTTCAATTGATTTGCGGTCTTCATCCGTGCCTTCCAGCATAAGCAGTCTGGCATAATCGCTTTCCGTCACGCTCTCTTCTTCCCCATCCATCGTCAACCCATACAGCATAACGGGATATTCCGCAAACAGCCCTCTCATCCAAATACTGCTGTCCGGATTTTCTTTGCCGACAGCATTCAGCCTTCGGACACCGGGAAGATAAGGCTCCAGAATCCAATCCTGCAACAGACTGATGATGGAATCTTGTCCTTTTTCCTGCTCTCCCCGGCTTTCCAACAATTCCGACATCACAAAAAAAGAAGATATTATAACAAATGTTATTATAATTATTTTAAGTATTTTTCTTTTCATGTCCATACTAAAACATTATATGCAGCATGGACATGACTTCATGCCAGTACCCGCTCTAAATGAACTTGATTGATTCCTTCTGCGTCTTTGTCCGGACTATGGAAGAGCTTCCATACTAGAAATTAAGAGCCTTATTGATTCCGTCACATAAAATATGACTGATCTGCTTAATCTGCAGGTCTACATCCTTGGTCGTTACATACATATTATTAAGTTCTTTCAGCGTAGCCGGTCTCTCTCCCATGGCATCTCCCACTATGGTAGCTGCATCCACCACGGTAGGCACTCCCAATGCAAGCACCGGAATATGCAGGCTCTCCTGCGTAATGGCATTCCGATGATTTCCCACGCCGGAGCCGGGATGAATCCCTGTATTGGTGATTTGAATGGTGCGATTTAACCGTTTTGTTGACCGTGCCGCCAGCGCATCTATGGCAATGACCAAATCCGGTTTGGTTTCCCCTATAACGCCCTTAATGATCTCCGCAGATTCCATACCTGTTTTTGCCATAACACCCGGTATCAAAGTACTTACCAGATGCATTTTGGAACAGTTATAGGCTACCTTTCCGTACTCTAACACAATATGTCTGTTCACGAAAAGATTATCCACTACGTTCGGCCCCAGAGAATCCGCCGTCACTTCCCTGTTGCCAAGCCCCACTACTAAGATAGACTGCTCCTTGTCAGGGTCCGGGAGCACCGTTCTAAGCTCCCTTGCCAGAATCTCCGAAATTTCCTGATGAAAATCTTCCTCCGGCTCCGTCATATTGGGGGCCTCCAGGGTAATATAGGTTCCCATCGGCTTGCCAAGCGCTTTCGCGCCGTTCTTTGTCTCGATTACCACCTTGGTAATGCGCACATCACTCGCCTCGTCATAAGCTTCTTCCACGGTAACCCCATGCAATGAATTTTCTTTTTCCTCGATACTTTCTCTGGCTTCCAACGCCAAGTCAGTCCTGACAGTCGACCAGCTATCCATATTCATCCTCATTTCCCGCATTTTATCTTACTATATGCGTATTTTTTGCAGTTGCTCATTTGCTTTTCTATTTTTTGCAAAAATAAACAAAATATGTATTGACATCACGATTGCCATAAACTACAATAATATGCGTGTGTTTCCATTAAAACGTCCGTGTCCGGCTTTAATGAGACACGTCCTAATAAAGAAAATTCAAATCGGAGGTGTAATCATGGCTAATATCAAATCTGCAAAGAAAAGAATCTTAGTAAACAAGACGAAAGCTGACAGAAACAAAGCAATCAAGTCTGGTGTTAAGACAGCAATCAAGAAAGTATATGCTGCTATTGAGGCTAATGATAAAGAGGCCGCTAAAAGCGCATTAGTTGCTGCTACATCCGCTATCGATAAGGCTACTAAGAAGGGTGTTTATCACAAGAATACTTCTGCAAGAAAAGTATCCCGCCTTAGCGTTGCCGTAAATAAAATGGCATAAGTCAGACAGCAAAGCTTTTATTTTTATCATGATGAAAATAATACTATTATAATAAAAAACACTTCGTACCGTCATGCGAAGTGTTTTTTTCTGTTTCTAATCTTTCTTCCAAACCTTTTCATGAAGAACCGCAGAACTTCTTAGGCGGCGTACTTTGACGCCTTAGAAGTTCTCCCCGCACTGTCAGCGGTGATGCCCTCCGCCGCCATGATGGCCGCCTCCGCCACCGCCGCCGCTATGACCTCCGCCACCTCCGCTGCTGTTAGACTGAATCTTATGAGTTACTACCGATTTGCGTAAGAATCGATCCTCCCGTACCCTGAAATGGGGTTGTCTGTCAACCACATAGGTAGTGGCCGTAATTGTTTTCTTTCCTTTCTTGGATCTCCAGTTACATGCTATAAAAATAACAGCTGCAACCAATCCCGCAATCCACGGAAAAACACCGGGTACATACATATGGAAAATCTGTACACCCACCATATCATGATAGAAATCATTGACGTAAGTTTTATATGCCTTATAAGGATTGGACTCTACATAACGGTATACATTGTCAAGAATATGGTCTACCGCCACATCCGAATAGGCCGACTTCGCCCTGCCCGTGGTACACAGCCATGTATAGATATTGCCGTCATCCTCCCGATACCAGTTATCCACCAGTACCACACCGTCTCCGTCCGGCACATCAAATCCCATCTTATTATCTTCCCAGAAACGCTCCGCATAAACCCGCACAAACTCATCATAGCTGACGCCGGGTTCCAGTTCTCTTGCATACTCTTTCAGGGATTCGTTCAGCGTAATCAGCACAATATCGCATCCGGTCTGCTTTTCCCGCCTGGCAATCAGCTTGCGCAGCTTTTCTTCTTCTTTATCGCTCAGGACATCTCCGTAATCGAAGACTCTCTCTTCTGTCATGCATTGTGTATTCGTTCTCTCATAATTCACCGCCCTGGCAATGCCCCACTGTCCTACATTCAATACGAGAAGAAGCAGAAGAAGCACTCCCAAAATCAGATAAAGCCATTTAAAATAACGAAAATATTCTTTCATATACCTCTCACCCTTCCGCCATGCCGCTTTCGGCGGCACGAACACTTCCTACCGCTTCTATAATATCTCCAACACCTGTACTGCCAAAGCGCAGATCGCCGTTACCACTGCAAATACGGATGCTCCGTACAACAGAACCTTTTCTTTCGAAATAGGCGTAACTCCTATAACTTTGCCTGTCTGGCCGTTCACATGATACTGATAGGTCTGACCTTTATACTGATACTCATACTGCCATACCGGCATCAATGCGTAGTTCACTCCGTTTCTTGCAAGATTTAAATCTTTCCGGTAAGGTTTGATTGTACCGTACTCCCGCAAAGATGCCTGCATCATTTCCTCCGAGGCATTGCGGGCTTTCACCTGTGCCCTGCCTTCTAAGTCCGGTGCCCCCTGATTATAGACCTCACCGTAGAAGCCGGACATATATTTCGGATCAAACCCGATTAATTCCTGATAGCTGTAAGGTTCCATCAGATCCATGATCCCATCTTCCATCGCGTAGGACGCATCCACCGGGATCTTATCGAAATCCACATCCATCTTACGAAGCACTTCATAATAAGATGTCTCCACATACTCTGTATTTCCGCTTCTCCAACTTCTTACCTTCGTGCCCTCTCCTGCAAAATCATACTCTGCCTGATAGTCATAAAGCCAGAACGGCACATAGATGCCCTCCATCTTCTCTAAGCTCTTGGCGGACATAAAATCAGACGGCGTAAAAAGCCTTTTTCGAAACTCCCGGTTCATCGCCTCTACCGCCGCGTCCTTGTTCACCCGGAAAGGCAGGATCATATGCGGCTCATAGATACCTTCCACCCGCTCATTAAATACCAGATAACTGCCGCAGTGTTCGCATTTGCCTGCAGAGGTATAGTCCTTCACCTCAATCGGTGCGCCGCAGTTGACACATTGTGTCATGGAACTGGCCTGCAGTGTATCCTGACTTTCTTCACTCTCACAGTGGGGACAGTACATACGCCCTCTCCCCGGTTCATATATCACGTTACCGCCGCAATTCTTACATTTAAATAACATCTGTCACAGTCCCCTCTCCTGCACTTCTCACTTTACATCCTATTCTAACAGAAAACTCTATAAAATGACATCCTTTTCTTTTATCATCAATATCTCTCGATCAGTGCCTGCCAGGCAGATCAGCTTAAAGCGTCTTTCCATCCGCCTTTGCACGATGATAAAAGGTCACTATGCAGATCCCCGCAAAAACCACGGATATTACCATATATCCCGCAACTGCAAGAACACTGCCTGCCCCGAAGATCAGCCGCATCGCCTCGCGAATGCTGATGACACCAAATACGGCAAAAATAAAGAAGGATATCGTATTGAGAATACCGGCAGGCATCTTACTTTTCAATACCGCACCTACAATCAGACCGATCAGATCCGCCAGAATAAGCCCCAGGGTACAACCCAGAAAAACATAAAAGGCATTCATGATACTGTGATCGGTATAAGCAGCGGCCAGTGTAATGCCTGCAAGCTGCGTCTTATCTCCCAATTCACCGAGGAAGAAAGAACCGAAAATGGCAAGCACAGGGCCGAGACTATGCTTCATTTCCTTCTCTTTTTCATCCTCTTCCTCACCCTTTAAAGTAGCATATGCAAACCAGAAGAACGCAAGACCTGCTATCATCTTAATCACACGCATATCCAGATAACTGCCAAGTGCCACTCCCACGCCCACTGCCAATAGATTGAGCACCACCGTCGCAAGCCAGGTTCCCGTCAGGATGTGGGAAATCTTATATTTCCCTACCATTGCCACCAGCAGAAGCTGCGTCTTGTCCCCCATTTCCGCAATAAAAACCGTTGCCAATACCGTCCAAAAAATAATCATACCTTTCTCTCCTATCTCTTGTAGTTTTCTGCACGAATTAACAGTCATATGAATATTTTCCCTGTTTTCGCACATAATAAGCATAATAAAAGGATAGATACTATACGGTATCTATCCTCTACATACATTCCCAAGACACACGCATAGCATTCCCCGCTATACATGAGTCTCATCAATTAAGATATACCAGAACGAAATCCCCGGATCCCTCTCACAGTACTTCCTTCAGTATGTTGGCATATCGCACTCAGATATAAGTGCCGACTACTCCCTCATTAGATTATATTATACTGACCGGATGTATATTCGTCAACGCTAATTGATAATTTTTTCCAATAAAAGTCAGACCCGGCCACTTTTCGATCAAACAAAATAACCTTTCAAATACAACCTTTTCTTTGCACACATGATTTGATATAATGAATAAAATTATGGCTTCAGCCATACATTTATGCCGAAGCATCCCTGATTTGTACATCCCGTAACGCTTCGGATCGGAGGATTAGATTGAAAAATCGCAATAAATTGCTCTGACATGGAGGATTAATATGAAGAAAATTGCAATCATAACAGGTGCCAGCTCCGGGCTGGGAAGAGAATTTGTCAGAATTATAAATAAGAAAAAGAATATTCAGGAAATCTGGGCAGTCGCCAGAAATCAGGATAAACTGGACAAACTGAAAGCCCAGACAGGTGAGAAGGTCAGAACGCTTTCTATGGATTTATCCGATTTATCCCAGATAGAGACTTTGGGGCAGATGTTATCTGACAACGATGTAAAAATCTGTTATCTGATCAACAATGCCGGATACGGTAAATTCGCCTCCTATGATGACCTTAGCGTGGAAGAATCCGTCAATATGCTGAACCTCAATATCAATGCCGTAGTGGCTGTGGGACTTACCTGTATTCCCTATATGTGCCGAGGTGCCCACATCATCAACATAGCTTCCCAGGCATCGTTCCAACCGCTTCCCTATATGAATCTGTACAGCGCTTCTAAGGCTTTCGTGCGCAATTACACAAGATCCCTGCATATAGAACTGAAAGACAGCGGCATCACAGCTACCGCTGTCTGCCCCGGCTGGATGAAAACAGATTTCTTTAGCAGGGCTGACATCGGCGCTGCCAGAAATATTTCCAGTTTCCTCGGTATGTCCTCCCCGGAGAAAGTAGCAAAGAAAGCAATAGCAGATGCCGACCGCGGCAAAGATCTCTCGATCTACAGCCTCTATGTCAACATCTGCCATATCTGTTCTAAACTGCTTCCGCAGAAATTCATCATTCATTGCTGGCTGCACCAGCAGCATATCGATCCTTACTCGCGTCCGTCCCAGCAGTAGGTACACAGCTTGCATTTATCAATACCGACTGACTCGATCATATCGTCCAGTCGATGATAACGCAGGGAAGTGAAATTAAGCTTCTCCCTGATTTTCTCTAACATATCGCGATATTCCGTACTATCCGGGTCTGCATAAATATTCAGATTCGGATATTTATTATCCCCTTCCATCTCCTGTATCACGCGGCGTGCAATCAGCTCCATCTCCGAGGTAGATCTGGAGAAATTCAGATATTTGCACCCGTAAAGAAGCGGCGGGCAGGCAGGCCGGATATGCACTTCCCTGGCCCCGCTCTGATATAAGAACTCTGTGGTTTCCCTAAGCTGTGTACCGCGCACAATAGAATCATCTATCAAAAGCAGGCTTCTGTCCTTAATCAGATCATGCACCGGAATCAGCTTCATCTTAGCAATCAGGTTACGCTGGCTCTGAATCGTCGGCATAAAGGATCTGGGCCAGGTAGGGGTATATTTGATAAACGGTCTGGAAAAAGGGATTCCGGCTTCATTGGCATACCCGATGGCATGCGCCGTACCGGAATCCGGCACGCCTGCCACGATATCAGGATGCACATCATCCCGCTTCGCCAGCATCGCACCGCAGTCATAACGCATTTTCTCTACGCTGATTCCCTCGTAGGAAGAAGAAGGATACCCATAGTAAATCCACAAAAAGGTACATATCTTCATATCCTTCCCCGGTGCCACAAGGGTTCTGGTCCCTTCCGGCGTCACAATGGCTATCTCTCCCGGTCCCAGCTCTCTCTCCGGTGTGTATCCCAAATTTAAGTAGGCAAAGCTCTCGAATGAAATACAGTATGCATTTTCTTTCTTTCCGATCGTTACAGGGGTACGTCCGTACTTGTCCCTCGCAGCATAAATGCCCTTGGGCGTCATCAAAAGCATGGTCATGGAACCGTTAATCAGCTCCTGCGCATATTGTATTCCCTCAATCAGGTTGTCCCTCTGATTAATAACAGCCGCTACTAATTCTGTCGCATTGATATCGCCGCCGCTCATTTCCAGAAAATGTCCGTGGCCGCTCTTAAACAATTCCTCTACGATCTCGTCTTTATTATTAATCTTACCTACCGTAGTGATGGCATATGTGCCATGGTGGGAACGAATGATTAACGGCTGCGGTTCATAGTCAGAAATACAGCCGATTCCAAGCGTTCCGTGCATGGTGTTTGCATCTTTATCAAATTTCGTACGAAAAGGTGCATTCTCGATATTATGAATCGCTCTGTCGAATCCTTTCTCCTTGCTGTAAAGCGCCATACCCGCACGTCTTGTTCCCAGATGAGAATGATAATCTGTTCCAAAAAACAAATCAAAAATACAGTCTTCCTTCGAAGCTACGCCAAAAAATCCACCCATGATGTTCTCCCTCAGATTGTGTTTGTCAGTTTCGGGATAATCTCATCCCGAATTATAGTATAGTAAAAAGCCGGACATAGGGCAATATATAAATTGACGAATTTATTATCAAATACACGGATGCTGCCGCATCATACGAGCAGATCGTGCCACACACACTTTCATGTATACACCTCAAAACCGCATCTGCCGCCTACCTTCACTCTGTATAAGGCGCCGTTTGCTTTCTTATACAGACTCTTGAAATCATCTCCTGTTTCACTAAAGGCAGCTCCCGCGCTTATGGAAACAGGCGGTATGCTATATTCAGGGTGCAGCAGCCTGTCATTGACCGATGCAATCCTTTGCCTGATGCAATCCACACTGTCTTGGGATAAATCCCTCATCCAGACTGCAAATTCATCGCTCTCTAATCTGCTGATATCATCGCAGTTTCTAAAGCAAAGTCTGACTGTTAATGCCACATTTCTCAATACGGTATCGCCCATATCATGATTGTAAGAATCATTGATTTCTTTCAGCTTGTCTACATCAATCAGCAAAAGACGGCCCTTTTCTTCCCCAGCCAGTCTTGTACGGATGCTTTTCTCAAATTCTCCCCGGTTCCCTATCGTATTCGCCCCATCAGGATCTGTCTGCCCCAAAAGTCTGTTTTCTGTATTCTTATGTTTCCCATTCTTATCATTATAATTCTCTGCCGGATACCGGAGTTCACAGGCATCGCCGCCATCCGCTGATTCACCGCTCGCTGCACACCTCACATGCCGTTCGGTAACACTTGTTATTTTTCTATAAAACAATGCCTCATTCACACAAAGCACTAAAACGATGCCAATGATCCATATCCTCTGTATCTTAATCTGATGTGCAGCAATTGCTAATCCACTCTCTATGATCTGCTGCCCGGCATCCATGTTCTTCTTAAGCGCAGTACATTCCGATTGCAGTCTGATATTAGAATAAAGAAGCAATGCACACAGTAACAGCATGGAGATCATCATAAAAATATGGATGAACCGGATTGAATTTCCTTTATTCTTTATCTTTCGTAACATATTTTTCATATGAGGTATCTCCCTAAAGCGGCAGGTTTCTTCTGCTAATTTCAACACTTATCTCCTATTATACTCAATAACGAGACCACCCTCAACCGAAATTTAACACACCAGATCCTTCCATACAAAACAATCTAAAAGAACTGCCGGGCAACTAACAAAGTTCCTTCAACAAGTTCCCTAACCTGCGAATCCCTTCCTCAATGGTCTCACAATCGGCATTGGTATAATTCAGGCGCATGGTGTTGGCACCCTTTACATCCGTGTAGAAAGGATCACCCGGCACAAAAGCAACTTTTTTCTCCAAAGCTTTCCGGAACATGGACATGGCGCTGACCCCTTCCGGCAGCGTCACCCATAAAAACATGCCACCGCGGGGTCTGGTATAGCTTACCGTATCAGGAAAATATCGATCCATCGCATCAAGCATTGCCTGCGCCTGTTTCTGGTACAGCGCTCTGATTTTGGCAATGTGCCCATCCAAATCGTTATTTGCCAGATAGTCCCAAATTAAGTACTGGGCAAAAATATTGGTATGCAGATCTCCGGCTTCTTTGGCGATTGAAAGACAGCGCAGCAGCTCTGTGTTCCCGGAAATAATAAAACCGATACGCATACCGGGCGTAACCGTCTTGGAAAAGGTTCCAAGCAAAATACTGTTCGGCAATCTTCCGGCACCGATATAAGGCAGATGCTCTCCCTCAAACCGCAGTTCCCCGTAAGGATCATCCTCAATCAGAACGACATCCCGGTCTTTCAGCATCTCATAAATCCGGTTTCGGTTTTCGGCAGAATAAGTAAGTCCTGTAGGGTTCTGGAACTCCGGAATTGTATAGATAAATTTGACATTATGCTGCAAGGCTTCCTCAAGCTGCTTTAGATTCAACCCCTCTTCTGTCAGTTCCACCGGACAAAAATACGGCTGATGCAGGGAAAAAGCCTGTATCGCTGCAAGATAGGTAGGTTTCTCCACGATGATTCTGTCACCTTTATCCAGAAAAACCTTTCCGATCAGATCAAGCGCCTGTTGGGAACCGGTCGTGATGATCACATTGTCCATCGTAAGATTCAGACCGAACTTACGATGGTATCTGTCCGCAATATATTGCCGTAGTTCCGGCAAGCCTGCCGTGACAGAATACTGGAACACCTTGCTGCCATAAGTTTTCACAATACGCTCCATAGATTCCAACAGTTCCTCCTGCGGAAAAGAAACCGGGTTCGGGAGTCCGCCTGCAAAAGAGATAACCTCCGGATCGGAAGCCGCCTTTAAGATCCCTCTTACAAAAGAAGGCGGGGTTAATTTGATTCCTTCTGACAATAAATTCTCAATGCTCATACCTTTATCCCTCGATTCATTCTGTAATATATTGTGTTTTATTATAATCTTGAGGTTAAAAGCAAACAATGATAAAATTGTTTGGAAGACAATTTCACTTATTGTCATACCCAAAAGAAACATAAATAGCGGAGAATAGATTATGTCAGTAAATTCCTTTGAAAATTATCCCATGAGCTGGAAACCTGATCTGAGCAAAACCTCCGGTCCCAAATATCGGGCACTGGCTGCTCTCTTGGAAGAAGATGTTCAAAACGGTGTGCTGAAAGCGGGAACGAAACTGCCGCCGCAGCGTGAATTAGCAGATTATCTGGATGTAAATTTAAGTACCATATCAAGAGCCTTCAAACTGTGCGAACAAAAAGGTCTGTTATCGGCATCCGTGGGAAACGGCACCTATGTGTCTTCTGGTGCCACTACAGAGCCTATGCTGCTTTGCGGCAGCGAAACCAGAAAGATCATTGAGATGGGCGCGATTGTTCCGGCTGTGGAATGTAACGATAAAGTAAAACAGTATATGGAAAAAATGCTGAAAAGACCGGATGCACCGGATTTATTCTCCTATGGTGCTCCCGAGGGAACAAGAAGACACCGTGAGGCAGGGGCAAAATGGATGCGCAAATCAGGATTTTGCACGGACAGTGAACATATCGTTCTGGCTGCCGGCGGTCAAAATGCACTGACCGCAGCTTTAGGTGCCTTCTTCGAACAGGGGAACAAGATCGGCACAGACCCACTGACTTATCCCGGTGTAAAAACCGCCGCCAAACTGTTAGGAATCCGGTTAATCCCCATCCGAAGCCACCATAACGAGATGACCGAAGAAGGCATTCAATATGCCATACAGAATGAAAATATCAGGGGATTATATGTGATACCGGATTTTCATAATCCGACCACCCACGTTATGTCTGTGGAAACAAGGAAAATGATCGCAAGGGTGGCAAGGGAAAGAAAGCTGCTAGTGATTGAAGACGGGCTGAATAATCTGCTGGAAGAGAACCCGGCACCGCCCATCGCTTCCTTTGCCCCGGATGATATCGTATATTTGTCAAGCCTGTCTAAAACTGTCTCTGCAGGATTGCGTACCGCGTTCATCCATGTACCCAACCGGTATCGGCAGGAATTGGTCACCGCACTGTATTCCATGAACATTTCAATCTCTCCGCTGCTTGCAACTGTTTCAGCCGGATTGATTGAAGACGGCATTGCCGATGCAATCATCGCCGAACGGAAGAAGAAAATCGTTGAACGCAATCTGCTTGTCAACCAAATACTGGACGGCCATGCTGTTGCGGGGGATCTTACCTGCCCTTTGCGCTACCTGCAATTACCGGAACATTTTACAGGCAGGAGTTTTGAAATCTGTGCGGAAGCAGCCGGCGTCCAGGTCTACGGAGCAGAACGATTTGTCATAGGAAATAAACCAGCACCGAAAACAATCAGAATATCCGTTACCACTCCGGCAAGCATGGAAGATTTGGAAGAGGGACTGTATCGGTTAAAGCAATTGCTGGACCGCTGAGTCTGACCATCTTCATATCTTTACCTTTCTAACACTTTTCTATCTGCAAACTATTTGCAATATACTGTTCCCTATTCCTGTTTATGTTTCAACAGATTGGAATAATACCGATCAACATAAACAGCATAGATAATACCGCCAATGATATAGGTCACAGCAGTAACCGCAAAACCGGATGCGAGCCCGATGCTTTCCTGAAACATACCCATTAGGAAAGAACCTATACCGATTCCAATATCATATGACAATAAATATGTAGCATTGGCAGTTCCGCGTTTCGGCGCCGGCGTTGTCCCGGTTACGAATGACTGAAACAGCGGCTGTAAAATACCATAACCAAGTCCTAACAGAAAGCCTGCCAGCAGCAGATGGAATGCCGTCGCCATAAAGTAATAACTTCCCATTGTAACCAGTAAAACGAGCAAACTGACTACCACCAGGATTCTGTGCTTCCCTGCATCAATCATCTTCTGTGTGGAAAATTTCGAAATCAGCATTCCCGCCACCAGAAAAACATAGAAATAGGGAATCACTGCCGACAGTCCTTTTTCCTGCGCAAATATGGAGGAATATGCGATAACCGCCCCGAAAGGCACCATGATAAACATCATATTGAACATAAACGGCAGAGCCGGCTTATAAAAAGCATCTGCCAGAACGAATTTCTTCCTTTCCACTTTCGGATAGGATATCTTACAAAACGATACGCAGATTAAAGCAATTACAGTTAGCGCAAATAATACAAGGAAAGATGCCTTACTGCTCATGTGATTCTGAACCTGAATACCAATAAAGGGGCCTGCCGCCATACCGATAGAAATCGTCAGTGCAAAACGGTTAACACCCTCTCTCACCTTGCTCTGCGGGAGAACATCTCCAGCCAGTGTAGTAGTCGCAGAACCGCATACGGAATATACGACACCCATATAGAGACGCAGCAATACCAGCACCCCAAAAATGGGGAAGGCTGCAAATCCTAAAAACGGCAGGCAGAACAACGCCAAAAACAGCATATACACATGATAACGGTTGAAATTATCCAGAATATATCCGGCAAATGGTCTGAATAATACGGTAGTTACTGACATTGCAGTCAATACAATACCGATTTTTGAACCTGTTATCCCATTCTGCTGACAGTAAATCGGCAAAATCGGGACAGAAGCATAAAATGTAGCCATCATCAGCAGGTTTGTTATAAAGAGTAAAACAAACTTTCTATTCCATATCTTTTCCATGTATTACCTCCATTATTTCCGTCATTGTTCTTTTCTAAGCAGCAAAAGCAGAATCCTTCTACTATTCTGCTTTTTTCCTAAGATTTCTGATATCACGACGTATCCTTCTGCATACGCCCTGATTTTCCTTTTCTCTTGCAGTTAATACCTGCAGTCTTCTTTCGAGTAGGTCAATTTTTGCTTTCGTGTTCATTTTTCATGTCCTTTCTTTCATAAAGATTTTATTTTGTTTCCCAATACATTTTTCCCAATAAATGATTGCAGCAATATGGCAGTCTTCCATCCCTTTTGCATCACTTCAAAAGCATAATTTTCTTATTTTCTTTCCATTTCTCCAAAAACACCCATGGTACTTCTAATATTCGATTCTTCTTTGGAGGCCTTGCGATAAATATCCCTGTCAGAATAATGTGCCAGAACGAATATAGAGTGCGGAAGTTTGTTCTCAATCGGTCGGTTTGTGAATCATATTAAAACACAATGGTTTCCAAAAGTGAATTGAATTATTGTCATTATTAATGTGCAAAACGCAACAATATACAACCTTGTATCAAGCCGCTGATTATTCTTGAAATCAATGTAAAATAATGATATTATTAATGAAATAGATGCAATAATGGAGAATGTGAATGAATACCCAACAGCTAGAGAGCTTTATCCAGGTAGCGGAAAATCTTAATTTTGCAAGAGCCGCCGAAGTTTTAAATATTACACAGTCAGCAGTCTCCCGTCAGATCAATTCCCTTGAAACGGAACTGGAAACTAAATTATTTAACCGTTCCACCCGAAGTGTGTTTTTAACACCGGCGGGAATGAGTTTTCTGGACGATGCCAAAGATGTTCTTATGAAATTGCAGATGGCTTCTTTAAAGGTGCATAATCATGAAAAAACCAACATACAGATCATTTCCATTGCATGCAGCAATGAGTCCAATCTGATTTATCTGTCCAAAACCCTTTCCCGGTGCAGACTGCAAATACCTGAGCTGCATCCTTTCCTCAGAATCATTCCGCACAGATCAATTGTAAATCTGTTTATTCACGGTGACATTGACATACTCTTCGGGTGCAAGGATGATATTCCCATCCGCAACGGCATTGTCTATAAAGAACTCAATAAAATCAGGATTTGCTGTGCTGTCCCCACCGGTCATCCCCTTTCGAAGAAAAAGGAGATTTCTGAAAAGGAGTTATATTCGGAGAATATCATTGTCTGTAATTCTTACGAGATTCCTTCCAAAGTTGCCAATATTCAGCTCCGGCTGGAAAACCAATTTTTACCGGAATCCACTTACTATTGTGAAAACTTACAGGTAATGCTTTCGCTTATTAAAGCCGGATATGGGTTTGCCATATTGCCTGAGGGAACTTCAGTGGATTCCGAGATTACCTATGTTCCACTGACCGGGAGCAGTCCCGTATCGCACGGCATTTTCTATAAGAAGTCTTCCAAAAATCCTTTGGTAAATAAATTTATTGCTGCCGTACGGCAGAGAGACGAATAACTCTGTACAAAAAATAGTCCTGACTATATAGAAAACTGTCAGGACTATTTCAGATATTTCAATATTATTTTCTCACTGCCAATACAGCAGCTTATTTCCTTTTTCACATATTAAATAGATTTCATCATATTTTTCTTCAATCAGCGGCATGACTCTCTCTGTCTGCTTCCCAAGTACCCTCTTATAGACAAAATAAGGAAGTATCCAGCCCATAAAGCCCGGTATGGCAAGTAATATACACAATATGACATGGGGCGGCTGCGCTGTCACTGCAAATGTTGAACCGGCCATAAATGCCGTTCCCAGGATTCCCAGAATCAGTGCATACACAGTTGCCGCAGAGTTCTTTGATTTCTCCAATGCTTCAATCTCACTGACACAGGCCTCAAAGTTGCGCTGCAGCCTTGTGAGTTCCATTTTATTTATAATCTTTCGGTTTCGTTTCAGTCTCAGGATTACTTTTCTTTGCTTCTGCGGATTTGTCTTTTCCCTGAAATCCTCACAAATATTCCCATCTGATTCCCATCCGAAATTCTCATATCCGTCCAGCAGAAAGGCCACTCTGCTCTGATCGGTAATGACCTCTTTATACTCATATCCTACAAATTCTTTCTTCTTTGTCCCCGCATCATCCATCACCGTATTCCTCCGTCCACCTTATCAGATCCCTTGGCTGCGGGCAGTGTCACAAGAAATGTACTGCCTTTTCCGGGTTCGCTGTAAACCTGAATATCACCGTCTGACAACTCCAACACCCGTTTTACCAACGCCAGTCCCAGTCCGTTTCCTTCTTTCGAATGGGAAGTATCACCCTGATAAAACTTGTCAAAAATACGATCTATACTGTCATGATCCATACCACATCCTGTATCTGAAACAGATATTCTTACATTGTTATCATCTGCTGTCTGTTTCACCGTAATAGTTCCTCCCGGCTCCGTAAACTTGACCGCATTAGACATCAGATTATTCCACACAAGCTCCAGAAGACTTTCGTCCGCTTCAACCATTGCCGTATCCTCTATCTCTGTTTCCAGATCAATTTCTTTTTCTTCCCACGCATCTTCAAACTGAAGGATACATTCACATAACTGTCTGCACACGTCATAAGCCTCTGCTTCCGGGATAATCCTCTGATTTTCCAGTTTATTTAATTTCAGAATATTACTGATCAGATCGGAGAGCCTCATGGCCGCTCCCTCGATGCTTTCTGCATACTCTTGTCTCTGTTCTTCTGTGATATGGTCTGCTTTCAGCAGTTCTGCATAGTTTTTGATAATGGCAATGGGTGTTTTCATTTCATGGGAAACATTGGACACGAAATCGGTTTTCAACGTTTCAATACTTCCCAGTTCCTCCACCATCTTATTAAAATCCATAATCATGACATCCAGATAATCCCTTTTATCCTGTGTATGAAGCGCAGGAACATACACGGAAAAATCTCCGTTTGCCACCCGGCTTGTAGCTTGCGCCAGCTTATGCATGGGTTCTTCATAGGCGGCACGGATTTTTCTTCTGGTAAACAAAGTAAGCGCAACCGCTACCACTCCCCAATATACCATCGGAATGATGCTCTGCACTAACGAGTTCCATGCCATACGGTTCATAAGTACAATCAATCCCGTATGGATGCCGGACATCCAAAGAAGTACCACAAGATAAATCGCGAACAGGGAAATCGGGAACCTGCTCTCTTTTATCGGTTCGAAATTTTTTTCTTTTTTCAAACTAACACCGCCTTATACCCGAGACCTCTTACCGTCACAATTTTAAAACCGTCACATGCCGAGAGTTTATCCCGCAGCTTCGTCACATAGACATCCACGGCGCGAAGACTTGTATCGCTGTCCACGCCCCAGAATTCATCCATTAGCTGTGCTCTGGAAAATGTTTTGTTCGGATAAGATAAGAGCTTGTATATGATATAAAACTCTCTTGTAGTAAGGCTGATTTCTTCTCCGTCAATGGCGGCACTCATCCCATCCGCATCCAGTTCCAGATTACCCACGGCAATTTTCCGTTCCATTTCTATATTTGCCCTGCGAAGCAGTGCTCTGACACGCAGCAGCAGTTCGTCCAATTCAATGGGTTTGACCATGTAATCGTCGATTCCCAACTGAAACCCCTTCTGCTTGGACGGCAGATCATCCCTTGCCGACATAAATAAAATCGGAACGGTTTTATTCACCTGTCTGACAGACCTTGCAAATTCAAATCCGTCGATTCCCGGCATCATAATATCTGAAATAATCAGTTCGTACAGATGATTGTACATTTCCTCGTATGCCTCGCCTGCAGACAGGCACCCCTTTGCCTGAAATCCGCTGTCATTCAAATACGTGCAGACAACCCGGTTCAGTTTTGCATCATCTTCCACTACAAGTATATGAATCATCATGATTACCTCCTGTCAGCAAATTTATTTCCATAAGCAGTAAGCCAAGGGGACGGATTTACACATACCTTTGACTTTGAGAAGAACAGATTCCCCATATGCCAAAACCCAAAACCATCACACATACAACTGCTCCGGTGATTCCATTCATCAGCTTTACAAATCCTTCCTCCCCTTCTGCAAAAGAAGCAAACATCGCCGTCTGCAGTATCAGGATGGAAACGCAGGCATCAATATATCCGATTCTTCTGGTTATGGAAAGGAGCGGCGATTTTCGTTTCGCCACCTTGATGACATGAATGGTTGACATGGTAATCTTATAAAAAGTATACGCCGCCACTGCATAGATCGTAAATCCCGGATAGTTTTTGCCGCCCTTGGAATATTCCAACAGGATAACCGCTCCCGCTAACACGATTGCCATCAAAATAAACAACACACTGTTTCTACGATAAACTGACAGTTCCCGGCACATATGCTCCTTTTTCTCTTTGATAACAGCAATGTTTCTTTCCTGCCTGACGATTCCCATCCGCATAATACTTAACAAAATATAATATGCCGATAAAGTACCGAACCACGCAGAATGACTGGTGATTCCGATCATGCCGTTGAATAGGGCAAAAATAATGTTGCTCACCATTCCGGGTACTGCAAACAGAATGGTTCTCAGCCTGTAATCGGTCGTGACTTTATTCGTGTATGGATTTGCGGCTATTGCAGGTTTTATTACCTCCCGGATATCGTGTCTGATATGAACAACGATATAATAGCAGCTTGCGGTAAGTGTTACGGCTGCCAGCACGTAAACTGTTATGCCTGCAACATAAGGAAAGCAATCAGCAGCCACATGCCATAGAGACAATGCAATACAGACTATTGTCAGCAGATACAGGATCATCCGATAACGAAAACGTAAAGAAGGCACATGTATTCTTTGCGTTTTCTTCTTTGTTTCTTTTTCTGCCTTCATGATTGCCAATTCCTTTTCTACTGCTTTATTATTAGGATCACTCTTTTTATAATATATTAGGCTTGTTTTGGTTTTGTTTGTAAATTGTGTCCAAATTGTGAACTACTTTAAGCCTTTGATAAAGGGAATCAGACAGAGCAGAACAACGATGCCTGCGATTCCGATTAGGATTCCGGCAATCATATGGCTCCATACCATTGTAAGACACATGCCGACACCGAACAGTAATGCTCCCAAAATTCCAATCAGTGTAGAGCCGATTGCCTTTCCCGACAGCTTAATCGGTTCTTTATTTTCCATCCTTCTCCATACTAACACCATGATCAGCAGCACAACTGCTCCAATCAATCCCATAATCACGCCGGGTTGAAATGCATTCCACTCGGGAATCAGCACCATGCACATACCGAGTGCAAACAAAATACCGCCGATTGTTCCTAAAATCATAGATACAAATGTACTTTTCTTCATGATTCGACACCTGCCTTTCTCCCGGCTTCTTCCCTTACTCTCTGTTCTTGTGCCAGTCTTGTCTTTGCTTCTTCTACGGACTCGCCTTCTTTCGTCAGAAAATTGTTCACGAATTTATCTGCAATCTTATTGAAGCTCTGCACTGCGCCGTTTTCGATTTTCTTATAGCCGCCGACTACTCCTTCTTCGATTTTCTTGTACCCACCAACTACATTTTCTGCAATTTTTTCATTTGCTTTGACTAATTTTGCCATGTCTTTTCTCTCCTTTTCTTATTTATTTGGTAGGTATAAGATATCAATAGATTGTTTTCGTAATATTTGAATTTTGTTTCTGAAATGTTAATGTGTTATTCGATGGCAAATTAAAAGTAATTACTCCCATTAATATGGTAGGCGCAAGTGTTCCGACCTATTTTGCAACTATTTCTAAAAAATTGTCGCCTGCATTTTATCAGCAAAATGTACACTACATAGATAAGTGAAATCCAAAAAACCTTTAATTTCCGTCTGTGTTCCCACACCCGATATCAACAACCACCGAAATGTCAAAATAATTATCGTTGTCCAAACTCACATTTATACTAGCCTCCAAAAATCTCTCCTCAACTTTTTCATTTATATAAGATTATACTTTTTCTGTCAATTCTTACCGCTTTTCTTTACTGTGCCCCTGTTTCAATCTCTCATCATCAAGAGCAAAACCTTTTTGCATATATCCTTTCAGAATTTTTGTCGCCCATATTCTGAATTGAGTGGCCTTTTGGGAATTTACCCTATATCCAACCGATATAATTGCATCAAGGTTATAATAGTTAGTCTCAGATGTCTGTGTTTTTCCTTTGATTGCACCATGCTGAGTGGTTGTTGCAATTTTTGCAACAACCACTTTCTCATCTAATTCACCGATACTAAAAATATTTTTCAAATGCCTGCTAATTCTGGACTTATCTACACCAAAAAACTCAGACATTGCTTTTTGAGTAACCCACAAGCTTTCATCCTTAATATATGCATTTACTGATACATCTCCATCTTCTGAGTTGTACAATACCATTTCCATTTGCTTTGAAAAATCATTCAATTTTCATATCTCCTTCTGCATCCTCAATCCGGTAATAATCTTCCATATCCAAGCTCAATTTCGCATAAGAATCCGGTTTGGATTTCCGGCTGCTCTTCCGAAGAAACGCGATACTTTCAACGTGATTCCCTTTGTTGATGCATTTTCGTGTTTAATCGGATATTCTCACTTTCATACACAAAAAAATTCAAGAAGTGACAAATTGTTCCCCATATGCTATAATGCGTAAAAACGGAGATGTAATTTGACAAACGAAGAAAAACAATTATTAGGCAAAGCACAGCGGATTAATTCTTGGAATTCTAAAAAACTATATTATTGTGTCGGGAAACGGCATCAGCGAAGCTGGACTGTCAAAAGAGGCGAAGTATTTTTTGTTGATTTGGGAGAGAATGTTGGAAGCGAAGAAAACAAAATACGCCCTGTCGTTGTCATACAGTCTAATTCCTATAATATTTCTTCTCCAGTATTCACTTGTGCCATTATATCCACAAGTCCAGCAACAATACCTGACATCCAAATTCCTATTACTGGCACTTATTCTTACACTGATCCTAACGGAAAACCTGCAACCCTCTCAGGAACAATAGACTTAGGACAGATTAAGACCATCGGTAAAGAACGGATTATTTCTGCAAAAATATGTAAACTGTCTGCAGAAATGTCAGAATTGGATACAAAATTGTTAAACATTTTAGGTTTGTCCTATATTGTAAAGAAAAAAGACAACATTATCAGTTCTTTAAGCGGAAAAATTGACTACTTGAAAAAACAACCAAAGGACAAGGCATAAAGCAGTTGACATTGCATATATTAAAGTGGTACACTTGTTTTAAACAAAGGTACAGTTATGAATGGCTTGGCGGTCATTCGGATTTTTTTATCAGTTATAATGGGTTTGGCGACTCATTGGAAACTCCCATCATATGATGGGAGTATTTTTTATGCACCGACATAGCTCACAGACACATTTATAATTTCTGAACAGAGTTCTTTTCCCTCTATATCCCCGTCTAAATAACTATTTGTCGTAACTTCAATCCCGCATTCTATTCCTTGCATATTTATATATGTAAAATCTATTGCGGATAACTGCTGCTCTCTCAACATCTCCATATATTCATCATATCTGTCTATTTCTCCCTGATCTCTGAAGTTTTCAATCATTTCTCTCATCTGATCCCTTATTTCCCACTCAGTCTTGATGGTATCAATTTGTATCGCTTACAGCATGAATAAATTCAGCATAATTATCTTTTGTTCCCTGCATGATTCCAAACACAAGGCATGTATTGATTGAAATTCACTTCTATAATGTTTTTGCTTTCTTCGTCTACAACTGGAAGTTCAATCAATGTATTTCCGTCTTGTTTTGTCCTGTACTGCCTAATTGTCTTAACTTCTGCCATAACACTTTCTCCTTTCTCACAGTCCGAAATAGCCATATACTGTGTATTTCTAAGTGATATTATAGCGCAGTAAGATGGTAGATGCAGCCCAAAATCCGTGTTTTTCACACGCATTTGAGTGTGATTTTTGCATCGAAAATCAAAGAAAAAGACTAAGATTTTTGGTCTTAGTCTCATACATACAATCACTGTTGCTAAATATATATTGCTATTGGAATCACCATAAGTGTCGGTCCCTTTATTTCAGTTTTTATATCTCTTGGATCAACTATTTTGCTCAAAGATTCATCTTTGAAAATGTCTTGAAATTCTTTCATTTTATCTAACTTTAACTTAGAGAATGCTGTATTCCTTAACAAACTAATTGAGTCGCCATCTTCACATATTTTTGTAATTTTTCCTAAAATCTTATAGTTCCCATCCGTCAACTCACTCATATTTCTATTTAAAAAATAATTCTCATCTGTAGGAATTACAATCTCCATATTATCTGTTTTACATATAATATCTTTTTTCCCATTCACCTGTAATCCACTTATAAGAGCATCTATCTGTTTATTGAATGTTTGACTTTCCATTACTTTTCTTGATTTGCTCTTGTTTCCTTTATTATCACTAAAAACGTTAACTAATGCCATTAATTCTTTAAAATTAACCAATAAATCAATTACTGGATTAGGTTTTAATGTTCCTTGCAACTCTACAAAATCACCTTCCATCAATTCATCTGTATCTTGTTTGATGTATTGATTTTCCTCTAATGATGATTTTAGTTTTTGAAATAGCGATACTGTGGTATGGGTTTTTTCTTCTGTTACAATTTGCTCATCATTATTTGATTTTTTCTTATTTCCAGAAATTCCAATTTGCAACAAGGAAAATACGTTACTTGCGCCTATATTTGCATTTGCCTCTTCTTCTTTGCTCATGGAATTAGAAGTTTGCACATTTTTTATTTCTGAAAAACCATCTTCGATTGTTGCCAACATATCAAAAACAATTTTTGTATTGAGATAAATAGGAATTGTCAGTTTTTCTTTGTCTACTTTTATCATTATAGTATTTCCCCTTTTAGTAAGTGCTATGATTTTGTAAAACTAAATGCTTAGTAGACTTCATTATAACCTATATAAACATTTGTTGCAACAATCCCTTCTTGATTGTTTTTAGCTGTTCCAAATACACTTTTTCTTGTTCTAATATTTTATCCAATTGTTTTAGGAAATTTGCTATTTTATTTTGCTCTTCCATAATTGGTAAATGCATATCCATATTATAAACACTGGAAAAATTAACATAAATCTGCGTTCCGCCTTGCACTAACTGTAATATTTTGTTCTTAATCAATGGCGAATTGATATAAGACCACAAAAAATATGGTAAAACATTTTTCTTACATATTAGTCTTTCGCTCCGCTGATTATAAATATAATTGTCATCATCAATTAAAATAGTCGAGCCAATTATTGTTCCATTTTTCGTCTTATCATTAAGTACCATTACCAAATCATCTTTTTTTAATTGTTTATCTTTTGCTTTCCCAACAGGATTAATTCTTTGACCATTATCAATATATTTTCCATTTGGAGAATAGTTACCAATAGAAATGAATTTACAGCTTCCATTTTCTATTACTAACGGTTCTAATGCAGTACCTCCATAATGTTCTACCAGATCAAATAATTTTACTTTTTCCCAATCAGGGAACTCATTTCCGTTATCATCTTTAAACCTAATTTCCTGTTTAAAAATTTGAGAAATTAGTCCTTTATTATATGTCTCTAGGATCGAGATGCTTGACTCCTGTTCTTTTATCATATTATTTATTGCGATCATAAACTTAGAAATCTTTTCTTGTTCTTCAAATAGTGGTACAGATATAGTCGTTGTGGCTATTGAAGTTTTACTAATTGAAGAAACTTTGATACCTGTTATGAGAGGAATTAATTGTTTATGAAAACTTTCAGAATTCATATAAAACCCCAAAAACATTGAAGCAAATTTTCTTTTAGGTCTACATGGAATAGTATGTAAACCTGATAGAACCTTTTGTTCATTTGTATTTGAAATTTCTGTCACTTTTCCAACAGTTTCATCTTCTGCTGTATCTGCAATTATTATGTCGCCATCTCTAAGGTAACTTTCTGATTTAAACTTTGATAAGTTTTTCTCATTATTGATAAAAGGAACATTATTATTCTGAACATCTACATATTCATTGAATTTTACTAAAATATCTCCATAATGAATATTTTTTGTATTTTTAATTTTATAATTCAAATCAGCTCTTGCATAAGTATTATTTTGCAATATATCAAATATATCACTAAAGGAGATTTGTTCCCAAAGAGTATCAAATTCAGGAAATCGAAGTTTTGGAATTCCTTCTTTCTTTATAATTGAGGACGTATCTTATTTATAAAGTAAACGTCAAATCCTCCGCCTTGAATTTTAATCCGATTCATGCAAAACTTTAAAAAACTCAGAAAACTAATTAGTTTTTTTAAGTAAGGGAGGCACATGAATGGACCGAATCACTCATCAAGTCCGGCTTGCAAACTGGACTAAAATAATTGAACAATGCAACAACCGTCCTGCTGGAACAACTGCAAAGCAATGGCTCAGCGACAACGGAATCAGTGACAAAAGTTATTACTATTGGTTACGTAAGCTGAGAAAAGAAGCTTACGCCAATGCAGAAAAAGAATTTCCTGCTGTCAGACCTTCGCAGGAACAACAACCTGCCGTAACCTTCGCAGAGATTCCACTGCCAAATCAGCAGAATTCCCTGACGGATACCTTCCGGGCAGATGCTGTTATACATATCGGAACTATGGTGATCGGCATATCAAACACGATATCTGATACACTATTATCCCGGCTTCTGGAGGCAGCTCATCATGCTCGCTGAAGCAGCTGGTGTAAAAAAGATCATCATTGCCTGTGGAAGGACGGATCTTCGAAAGGGTATTGATGGCCTTGCCCAACTTATTGGCACGAAATACGACCTGAATCCTTTTGAAAAAGATGTTCTGTTCCTGTTCTGTGGAAGCCGTGGTGACCGTATACGCGGACTCCTATGGGAAGGAAATGGCTTCCTGCTTTTGTATAAGAGGCTGGAGGCCGGTTCATTCTCGTGGCCGCGTACTCCTCAGGAAGCTGCCGAACTGACACGGGAACAATACCGTATGCTCATGATGGGACTGAATCCGTTAAATCCCAAAATCAAAGATGTCAACCCGCAGAAAATCTTCTGATCTTTATGCAAAACAGAGATTTTTTCAATGGATTTAAACTAAAATATATGGTCTGTACGGTGACTTTTACATCCGTCATCAAACCGCTTCTATCTGGTCATATAAATGGCACAGAAGAAAAAATGAACCTTGAAAACGCTATATTTCCTTGTTCGTCAGTAAAGTATTTACGCATTTTTAGCCATAGGCATTTTGACGAATGGCACCTGAAGGAAGATTCGCCATATCCTGGCACTTGCTGTATAATAAAATCCAGGAGGAGCATCCATATGAGTAAGAAACATACCCTGAACGAACTGAATAACATGAGCCGTGAAGACCTGATCACGATTGTTCTGACTATGCAGGGACAGCTCGATACACTGAATGACAATATCGAGAAACTCATAGAACAGGTACGTCTTGCGAATCAGCACCGTTTTGGCCGCAGTACGGAAACTTTAAAATACATGGATGGACAACTCTCTTTTTTCGATGAAGCTGACACTCTGTTCGACCCTAATGCAGTGGAACCAGAGACGGATGAAGTCGTTCCTGCAAGACCACGTAAAAAGAAGGCTAAGGGACAGCGTAACATCGACCTGAAAGATTTCCCGGAAGAGATCATTCCGACACATGGTGTTTCCGAAGATGCACTGGATACATTCTATGGAAAAGGAAACTGGAAACGTATGCCGGATGAAACTTACAAACGTTTGCGCCATGAACCGGAATCATGGACAGTCGAAGTCCATACAGTCGAAGTGTACGTCGGAACAGATGGTTATCACCAGGATGAGTTTGTCCGTGGAGACAGGCCAAAGGATATCTTCCCGAACAGTATTGTCACCCCGTCACTTCTCGCATCCATTCTGAATGTAAAATATGTGAATTCCGCACCACTTTATCGAATTGAACAGGAATTCCAGCGTAATGGTGTAAATATATCAAGACAAACGATGGCAAACTGGATCATTAACAGTTCCAATCGTTACTTTTCTGTGCTTGTGGAACGAATGAAGCAGGAGCTATTGAAACTTCCTGTTACACAGTCAGATGAGACACCGACTCAGGTGGTCCATGATGACCGTAGTCCAGGCAGCAAGAGTTATATGTGGGTGCACAGATCCGGTGAATTCTTCAAAGAATGTCCGATTGTTATCTATGAATATCAAAAAGGTCGAAACCACGAACTACCATTGGCATTCTATCAGGACTATAGCGGAATACTTGTGACAGATGGATTAAAGCAGTATCATCTGCTGCAGGATAAGATCCCAGGCCTTACGAATGAGAACTGCTGGGCACACGCAAGGCGTGATTACGCAGATGCCATAAAAGCAGCAAACAAAGTAGATGGCGAAGCGGTAAAACGTTCCATTGCCTATCAGGCATTGAAGCGAATTGCTTTCATATATGAACTGGAAGGTACTTTAAAAGACCTGACTCCCGAAGAGCGTCTTCAGGAACGGCAGAACTCGGTCAAGCCGTTTGTTGAGGAATATTTTACGTGGGTAAAAAAACAATTATCTGGTACAACAGTTCTGCCCAAAGGCAAAACTGCTGATGGTTTAAAATACAGTGTAAATCAGGAACAATATCTCAAAGTCTTTCTTGAGGATGGCAATGTACCAATCGATAATTCGGCCTCCGAAAGATCCATACGTACTTTCTGCATTGGCAAGAAGAACTGGATGTTCCATGATTCCGTGAAAGGAGCACAGGCAAGCGCTGTAATCTACAGCCTGTCTGAAACAGCAAAGCTCAACAACCTGAGACCGTATCATTATTTCAAACACCTGCTTACAGAACTTCCAAAGCTCTGTGATGATAAAGGAAATATAGATTCTACAAAACTGGATCATCTGTTGCCCTGGTCAACGGAACTTCCGAAAGAATGTAGAAAACCACGCCGCTAACAATCTGGCGGCGTTAATTTATCGGTAAGCGTATGATTTGACGTTTACTTTATAAATAGTAAATTTGTATAATGTAGGGTTTCAAAAAATAGAAAGGAGCTTTATATTATGGAAGATTTATTATTTAGGGATTGGTTAGAAAAATGGATGTTAGAACAAGAAAATTTAATTAAAGAATCATCATGTGCCAGCTTTGATTTGCATATTCAAAATCATATAATTCCTTATTTTAAGGATTATAAACTTGAAGAAGTAGATAACAATTCTATACAAGAATTTATTTATTATCTGTCAAAAGAAGGAAGATTAGATGGAACGGGAGGACTTGCAATAGCAACAATCAGGGATATAATTCTTGTTGTAAAGTTATCGTTAAAAGAAGCAGCAAGAAAGAATCTGATCAACAAACCTATTTTTGACTTGAAATATCCCAAAATATATGTTGACGATCAATTAGTAACCTTAACTAAAGAAGAACAACATAAATTGGTACAAGCAGTTTACTTAGATTTAACTCCCAAATCTGTTGGATTACTCATTAGTTCTTTTTGTAGTTTACGAATCGGAGAATTATGTGCTTTGAAATGGAGCGACATTAATTTTGCTGACAAAACAATCACAATCAACAAAACATTACAAAGAATTTATAAAAAAGGATGCAAAAGCAAAATAGTCATTGGTCCGCCTAAAACAGAATCTTCTTATAGAATCATTCCAATCCCATCTCAATTAGCATTGATAATGCAAAAAATTCAAAATAAAAGTAATTATTATGTACTTACAGGAACAAAAAATTATACAGAGCCAAGAACCTATCGGAGATATTATCAAAATTTTATGAGAAAGAATGAGTTGCCACAAATCAAATTTCATGGACTTAGACACACATTTGCAACTAGGGCAATAGAGAATCCTGAATTTGATATTAAAAGTTTGGCATATGTTATGGGGCATAAGAATCCTTCATTTACCTTGAATGTATATGGGCGTAGCAACCTATCACAATCAAGAAAATGTATGGAATCCTTAAACAGTATGTTATAAGGTAATGCAAAATTACTCTTAATTAACGGTAAGGTATATGCTATAATATATAAATACTAAAGTTGGAAAGGAAAACAAATATGACAGAAAATACTGTTTTAGATAATAATGTGTCCTCAATTATAAAGTTTAAAGATAAAGATGGAAATGAGTATCCTGAGTGGGAGTATGCTCCTATAGGTACTGTATGTGAAATAAATCCAAAACCAGATAAATTAGAAAATGAATTTTATTATATTGATTTAGAAAGTGTTGAAGATGGAAAGCTATTAGATGAAAAAATTGTTTTTAAAAGTAATGCCCCAAGTAGAGCCCAAAGAACATTAAAAGAAAATGATATATTATTTCAAATGGTCAGGCCATATCAAAAAAACAATTACTTTTTCAGAGAAGTCAGAGATAAGCAAAGTGTTGCTTCAACAGGATATGCTCAGATAAGAAGTAACAATATAAATCCTATGTTTGTATATGAATTTATTTTTGCAAATAAATTTGTAAATGATGTCTTACTTAGATGTACAGGGAGTAATTATCCTGCCATTAATTCAAATGATTTAAAAGGGATAAATATTTCAATTCCTTGTAAGGAGGAGCAATCAAAAATTGCCTTATTTTTAAGTAGTATAGATAATTTAATATCAATTCAGGAGTCAAGCATCTCGATCCTAGAGACATATAATAAAGGACTAATTTCTCAAATTTTTAAACAGGAAATTAGGTTTAAAGATGATAACGGAAATGAGTTCCCTGATTGGATTGAGTGTAAATTAAAAGATTTATATATTTTTGAATACGGAGAAGGGAATAACAATCCGAGTAACGGAGGACAATATCCCGTTTATGGAGCCAATGGAATAATAGGATCTTATACTAAGTATAACGCAGAACAATCAATTATTATTGGTCATATGGGAGCATATGCAGGCTCCGTTTTATGGGAAGATAGAAAACATTTTGTAACTTACAACGGAACAATAACCAAGCCAAAAGATAAAGCAGCTATCGTTCCCAAATATGGATATTATTTATTATTAAATAGAAAAATAGATAAAATTTGTGCTGGAAGTGGTATGCCATTTTTAGCATACAGCACGCTTAACAACATAAAGGTTATAACTACTTTATGTCTTAAAGAGCAAGAAAAAATCGCCAATTTTCTTACATCCTTAGACAATGTATTACAGGAAGAAAAGAACTATCTTAAATATCTAAAAACCATAAAAAAAGGACTTCTGCAACAGATGTTTGTATAGTAATAGAGTGCTACTGATAAATGGTAGCACTCATTTTTTATGTTCATAAAATTTTCTTCCTAAATTCTGAATGTTGGCAATCCCAATTCCTCTAAGAACTTGTTTGCTTCTACTTTTGCATCAGCAATTTTCGTCTGTGTTTCATCCAACTTTTTGAATGTTTCATAAAGATCAACTGCTTCCTCTTCTTCAAATGTATCTACATAACGAGGAATATTGAGGTTATAGTCATTTTCTATGATTTCATCCATTTTGGCAATATGACAATACTTTTCTACTTCTTTTCTTTCTTCATAAGTTTTTACAATCTTATCAATATGCTCATCTGTAATATAGTTCATAGCTTTTCCCGCCACAAACTCCTTGCTTGCATCTATAAAGCAAATATCATCAGAATTACCATTTCTCTCTTTCTTAAACACCAAACAGGCTACTGGAATAGATGTTCCCTGAAAGCAGTTTGCAGGAAGCCCAATAACAGCGTCAAGATAATTCAATTCCTTAACAATATATTTTCTAATTACCTCTTCTGAAGAACCCCTGAAAAGCACTCCATGCGGAAGCAAAACGGCAATCCTGCTGTCTCCATCTGCCATATGATAAATCATATGCTGCACAAACGCAAAGTCTGCTTTTGATGAAGGTGCCAATTTCCCATAAGCAGAAAATCTTTCGTCTTCCAAAAACTTAATATCAGCAGACCATTTTGTTGAGTATGGCGGATTCGCTACCTGTACTGTAAACCTTTCATCTTCAAAGTTACTGTCATCTTCCAATGTATCTACATTAACAATATTGAAATTTTGGTAACGAATGTCATGCAAAATCATGTTCATTCTTGCAAGGTTATAAGTGCTGCTTGTCATTTCCTGTCCATAATATTTTCTGACATTTGCATACTCTCCAACCTGTAACAATAAGGAACCTGAACCACAAGCAGGATCACATGCACTCAACACATCAGAGAGTCCAACTGTTGCTAATCTTGCCAACAACTTTGACATATTAGTGGGAGTATAGAACTCCCCGCCCTTCTTCCCTGCTGTTGAAGCAAAATTACCAATCAATGTAATGTAGGCAGAGCCAAGAATATCAACATCCGTATCACCCATCTGGAAATTGATTGTATCTATTGTCTGAATAATTTTTCCGATTAATTTTCCTCTTTGAGATACTTCCTTACCAAGTTTCGAGGATTTTAAATCCATATCTTCAAACAAACCATTAAAATCTGCTTCTGAATCCTGTCCAAGTGTAGATTCTGTAATGGAATTGATAATTTCTTCCATATAATCAATGGTAAATGTACCATTCTCTATCATTTTTACAACATTACCAAATAGGTATTTTGGTTCAAGAACATAGCCAAGTGTAGAAAGGGAGTCTTCCACCAAATCATCATGGTAGGCAACATCTTCCCATGCATCTACATAGGAAATATCGTCATCCTGTAATAGTTCATTCATAAAACTTTCTGTTCTATCAGATAGATGTTTATAGAAAATTAATCCCAAAATATAGTTCTTAAATTCATACGCTTCCATATTTCCACGAAGATCATTTGCCATAGCCCAAAGTTTTGTAGAAAGTTCTTGTGCTAATTGTTTTTGCTTATTTACATCTGCCATTCTCTATTTCTCCTTTATTCTTATAATTGATATTTATTGCAATTCTCGATAATGAATTCCATTATCTCTGTTACTAACAACTTTTTCTCTTTATACGAAAATGATCCCTTCAATTCGCTTCTGATAGCATCTTTATCCAAAATATGACTAAACTCAAACTCAGAAATCAAGCCTCTGAGGAAAGAAAACTCAATATTTTTATCCGTTGCAAATGCCTCAATTTCTGATGTTCTTGCCTTGTCTTCATATTCTGAATACTTTTCTAATACATCTTCATCTTCCTGTATTATCGGCATCATTTCATTTAAGAATGCTTTGATTAAATCAACCTTTTTCTTTAACTCAGGATTATCTGTTCTATCTAATTCATCAAAGATATGAGCCAAATCTTTCTCTTTTTGTTTCTTATCTTTCATATCTATATTTTTCAGTAGATTCATAATATAAGCAACATTTATCTTATCAGTTTGGATAATTTCAATGCTAAAATCTATATCATCTAAAATAGATACTTTTTCGCTCTCTCTTCCCTTTACAATACTATCATGAATCGTAAAATATCTGCCTTTGAAATCTTCATATTCCTGTTGCTCAATACTATCTTCAATATCTGCCCAAGTAAAATCTGTAAAAGTTTCAAGCGTCAAAAGCACTTTGGAAAGTTCCCTAAAAGCAATAACAAATTTTGCTTGTTCCTCTTCGCTCTGCATATGATCTATATCTGCTGGTGTTTTAGCTTCATTATGAAGAATTGCAGCCAATTCTTTAAATTGTTCAACATAGTACTCATAGGGTTTCAGAAGCACTCCTGTCACATCGCCGCCACCAGAGAATAATCTCAGAGCATCATCTGTCTGCTTCTTCAAGTTTCTGTAACAAATAATATTTCCAAATTGCTTTGTTTCTTTTTCTACTCTGTTTGTTCTTGAAAAAGCCTGTAACAAATTATGCCACTCTAAGTTTTTATCTACATATAAGGTGTTCAACGGTCTGCTGTCAAAACCTGTCAAATACATATTTACGACAATCAACAAATCAATTTCAGGAATTTTCTTCACTTTTAATCTTTTTGAAATGTCAGCATTGTATGCAGCAAAGGTATCTGTTGTATACTTTGTATCAAACATTTTATTGTAATCATCCATGATTCTCTGTAAGGAATCTCTGCTATGTTCCACCTTATCTTCCAAATCTTCATTTGTGCCAAAACTGAATACAGCAGCAATCTTTAAATTGTGGTCTATCTTCTTAAACTCATCATAATATTTCATAAGCATCGGAATGGATGATGTCGCAAAGATAGCTGTATATTTATTTCCACTAATCCTAGTTTTTGTGTTATGATGATCTACAATATGCTGTGCAACCAAAGAAACTCTTTCATCTGATTCTAAGACTTCCTTTTTATCAATCGCTTCTACCAAAGTGCCATCATTTTCATCATACTGCCCTTCATAGGTGCTAATATACTCGACATTGAATCCAAGAACATTTTTATCAAAAATAGCTTCTTTGATAAGATATTGATGCAAACACTCTCCAAATACGTCACTTGTTGTTCTTCCATCCTGGGATTTATTTTCAACAAATCTTGGAGTACCTGTAAAGCCAAAATATTGTGCTTTCGTAAAGAATTTCTTGACATCATTATGCATCTTTCCAAACTGGCTTCTATGGCATTCATCTATTATGAATATAACTTTTTCATCCCTATATGGAAGAATTTTTTTCTGATAATAAGGCTTTCTAATTGCAGTTGCCATTTTCTGAATTGTGCTGATAATCAATTTTTTATTGGGATCTTCAATCTGCTTTACTAATGTATCTGTTCTATCTGTATAATCCACACAACCATCTTCAAAACGATTGAATTCCTGCATAGTTTGGGTATCCAAATCACTTCTATCTACTAAGAAGAATACCTTTTTAATCTTATTTTCTTTCGTTAGTAGTTGAGCAGTTTTAAAAGAAGTAAGTGTTTTTCCTGAACCTGTTGTATGGAAAATATATCCACCTTTATCAGTAGTAAGTGCCTTCCGTAAGATCGATTCTGTTGCAAAAATCTGATAAGGTCGCATAACCATCAAATTTTTATCTGTTTCATTGATAACCATATATCTATGAATCAGCTTCGTTAAGCGATTTTGATTTAAAAATGCAGAAGAAAAATCATCTAAATTATTAATTCTCTCGTTTGCTTCATCAGTCCAATAAAAAGTTAATGATTTCATAATTCTTGTATCATCTGTATTAGAAAAATATCTTGTTTCTACAGAATTTGAAACTATAAAAACCTGAACAAAATGAAACAGTCCTTTGTAACTATGTATACGATACCTGTCAATCTGATTGATCGCTTCTTTAATGTCAATTCCACTTCTTTTCAATTCGATCTGAACAAGTGGAAGCCCATTACATAGAAGTGTCACATCATATCTATTTTTATATTTTCCAACAACGGTAACTTGGTTTGTTACCTGCCATATATTTTCTTCTGGATTTTGGCTCATAAACTGTAAATAAATTCTGCTATTATCATCCCTGTCCAACACAAATTTATCTCTTAATTGCTTTGCACACTGAAACACAGACTTTCCATGTGCAATCCCCTGAATTAAACGGTTAAATTCTATATCAGACAAAGGAACATCTCCTAAAGTATCTTTATTAAAAATACTTATTTGCTCTCTAAAATTTTTTTCTAAAGCATCATAATCATCCAATTTCACAAAAGTATAATTTAAAGTACTCAACTTTTTAATCAGTTTATCTTCAAGTTGTGCTTCACTTTGATATGCCATTTCTCTATCTCCTTGTATTTTTACATTCTAATCTTTTATCTGTCCAATTTTCAGGACTTTAATTTCTTCATTATCTTCTTTGCATCTTCTGTCAGGATATATCTGCCCTTTGTATTCTTGTATATTTGAACATAACCATTGTCAATCAACTCATTTAGAACCATATTTACCTTCGCCTTGCTGCATCCAAGACTATCTGCTATCTCCTGTTGGGTGATAGGGCATATCTCCGCATTGTTAATCTCTATCTGATGTTCATATAATGTTTTCAATACCAAATATCTATCATTTGTAAAAAATTCTATTTTGTTCATTACCATCACCTTTTATGTTCAAAATTTTTTCCTATGGTATCATTATAATGCTTCTTTATCAGATTGCAAGCAAATTTATGTATAATACCATTTAGCCCATCTTTGGGTATTCGCTTCAATTCAGAAAATCCAAATAAAGCCAGTACCCACAGCATACACTCTAATAAAGTATCACCTGCAAAGTACACGGGTCTCGCCAACCTAGCAAGTTCCTTGCTAAACAGGTTGTCTCGCCCTTGACGCTCCAAAAAGTATGGAGCTATCAGGTAAAATGTGCAGCTTGCTGCACATTTTAGCTTGGGGACCAGCAACCTGATGCGGGACATTCCAGAAAACAATAACCTCCACTGGAGCTTATTGTCTTCTTTCATTCGAGATGCGCTCGACCCGTTGGGCTATAAAATTTAATCTTTGGCTATATTTAAAGTTTTCTTTCCCTATACAATAGATTGATTTTTGAATCATTTTTGAGCATCTTATGACAGCTTATTTCATTGTTTGCTATATTGTTTCATTTATTGAAATATAGTTTCATAAATTATTATAATATTGCATTTTATGCTCAATTTTTCAAAAAGCGAATACCCACAATTTATGCTAAAAAAGCAAACAGAATTGCTCTGCTTGCTTATTATTTTCTATTTCATCAATGCTTCAAACATTTCATCATATCTTTTCAGACTTTCTGCATCAAGCTGAATGATATTATCTTTGATTCCTTCCTGCTCTCTTTTCTGTTTGGAAGCAGAGGACAGAATATATCTGTTAAGAATATCCTGCTGATTGTCCAACAGTTTTTTTAATTCATCCATTTCCATTTTCAAAGTATCTACTTCTTCTTTATGATCTTCATTCAGTATATCAATACTCTTATTTGCTTCTTTATACTGATACAGATTGTTTACCATATCTAAAAGTGTCTGCAGATAGTATTTCAGCATAGCGGGTTCACTCTCAATATTTATGAGCATATCTTCCACACTCGGCAAGTTGTAACCAATTCTTGCAGGAATATTTGCTCCTGCAATCTTCTTATTGATAGCTTCTATGGTATCTCTCATTTGGTATTTCCATATATGTGCCTTGATACCTGTACCCATAAAGTAGATGCATTGCAAAACAGTTTTACAAATGCAGTCGTAAATCTTGTCAAAGCGAGGGAAAAGTTTTATTACTATATCAATTATGATCTTGTGGGTTACGACACAGAAACCTTAAATAAAACCTTAAAGCAAAAGAAAACCAATAAAGAACGTTTTGATATGCTGAGAGGGATTACCGACAATATATTTACCACACTCCAAAATGATAGCACTGTAAATTTTAGGGATTTCTTCATCATCAAAGATAACAGAAGAGTTACATTTACCTCATACTTGGTAGCAAAAGGGCTGACAGGTAACTCATGGTTTGATTATAAGAAAGCAACTAAGAAGAAATTTGTAAAGGAAAGACATTTTTATTTACAGATGGCATTCTTTTTAGGCTTGCCAACCTCCAACGAAATAGAGAAGTTCCTGAATTTCAACGGATATACCATAAAAAGCCCATTTAAATTGTTTCCAAATACAGATATTTATGATTATGATGTGTGCAGATACATAGATGCAGTAATTGACTATAATCTGATCAATGTGATGCTTGGATATGAATTTATATAAAAGGGGATTTCTATATGTTCAATTGGATGAAAAACCATAAGAAACTGATTGCATTTATTACTTTTATGATAATATTTGGAATACCATTTATAATCCATGTTCTCTTTAAACTTCATTCAAATATTGATTTCTTTGTTGCAGAATGGACTGCTGGTGAATTATTGAGTTATTATGGCTCAATCCTTGCTTTTCTAGGAACAGTCATTTTAGGTGCTTTATCCTTATACCAAAACCAGATAATCAAACAGGAATCAGATAAGAGGACTGCACTGCTTGAACAGCGGGAACGTGAAAGCAATATGCCAAGATTCAAACTAAGGTATAATGGTAATCAAGGAAACCTACAAAAAATGCAATTGGAAATAGAAAATATTTCAGAAAACATCGCAAATGATATTGTACTATATGATGTAAAAATTTTCTCAGCAAAAAAGGAAATTTTATGGAACAAAAAATCAGCCATTCATCTCGATACAATTCAAGCAAATAATAAAATCAGTATATATTTAGGCAATCCAGCTTTAACTGAGAATAATTGCTGTTTTAACATGAAAATGAAATGTAATGATAAATATGGTGATATGCACTCATATAAAATATGGGCTTTCTGTGAGACAATTTCATGTACACCGCACTTTCAAATTGAAGAAATCAAAAATACTGAAACTCCCTGAACCTTGCCATTCAGGGAGTTTGC
The DNA here is from genome assembly GCA_017936885.1 of Lachnospiraceae bacterium. Lineage (GTDB taxonomy): Bacteria > Bacillota > Clostridia > Lachnospirales > Lachnospiraceae > UBA3282. Next base: position 243,081 of record JAGBEO010000005.1, read on the forward strand.
TATTTACTCTTTATTTATCATACCAAAATATTCCAGTGCTTCTCTAATCATCCTCTCTTTCTCTGGTGGACAGGTGGGAACTTTGTTTCCCTCTGTCTTGGGTTTATTGAAGTTTTCGCCTACTTCCAAGCCACACTTTTTCTTGATTTGTGCTATATACAAGTGAGAAATTTTCGCCTGATAATGCTCCCATACATAATCCTTAATTTCCTGATAGGTTGCTGTGCCTATACACTCCCGCCTATCTGCCTCATTTAGATCAATTTCTATCTCAATCTTAGTGGATTTGCCACTTGATTTTTTACGCGACAAAAGGACGCATGTTTCCACATTCGCAGTCCAAGGGAACTGATCCACCGCCACAGCCCTGTCCACCCGGTAACCACGCTCCAAAAACACCTCCAAATCCCTGACAAGACTCGTAGGCTTACAAGAAATATACAAAATATGATCCACCCCATATTGGATAATCTTATCCAATGCCTTAGGATGAATCCCATCCCGTGGCGGGTCTAAGATAATAATATCCGGCTTTTCCTCTATGGTATCCAACACTTTCAATACATCCCCTGCAATAAACTTACAGTTATGTAAACCGTTCAACTCCGTATTCTTCTTCGCAGCCTCTACCGCCTCTTCCACGATCTCCACGCCAATTACCTTCTTCGCCACAGGCGCCATCAACTGGGCAATCGTTCCGGTTCCGCTGTAAAGATCAAAAACCACCTTCCCCTGTACCTTCTCTCCCAGTGCCACACTGCCCGCCGTTGGCACGCATTCTTCCTCTGACATCCTATCTTCCGCCACTGTGCTTCCTGCCTCTGCGGACGTCTTGATGAAATCCATAATATACTCTCTGGCTGTCTGATACAGCACTTCAGCGCCTCGGCTATTCGTCTGGAAAAAGGAAAACTGGGAAATTTTAAATTTCAGTCCCAACAATTCCTCATAGAAATAATCCTGTCCATACAAAAGATCAGTCTCATCACTTCGTACCACATCTGCAACAGAATCATTTTTCGTGTGCAAAATTCCTACAATTTTACCGTCCAGAGACAAACTTAACAGTTCCCTCTTCATACCGTCTAAAATCTGTTCCTCCGATATCGGCTCTTTTGTGGTCTGTTCCGCAACATTTTCTACATCCTTCCCGCACTTCCCCGGAATCTGTGTTGTCGTCACAAGCGCAATCAATATTTCCCCCGTTTTCGCTGCTTTGCGCACCAAAAGATGCCGCAGATACCCCACATGACGCAGTCGGTGATAGAAACTGACCATAACACCCTGCTCCTGCAAAGAAGCAAAATACTCTCTGACGCAGCGCAGAATCTTACGGTAATCCTCATCCACAATCTGACAGTCCGTCACGGACACCACATCATAGAAACTGCCCCGTTTATGCATTCCCAGTGAAAGCGGCCCGTCCTTGACCTCATCACCAAAGGAAAATTCCATCTTATTACGGTAACCAAAGCAGACCGGGCTTGCCTTAATCCCTTCAAACTGATAGCTTTCCTGCCTGCACAGCACAGAATCCAACAGTCTCTTTACCTGCTCTTCCTTGATTCGAAGCTGTTCCTTGTAAGGTAAAGAAAGATAGGTACAGCCGCCGCAGATGCCGAAATGCGGACATGGGCTTTTGCACTCTAAAAGAGAAGGTTCTGTCACTTCCAGCAGCCTCCCTTCCGCTTTTCCCTTCCTTACTTTATTCACCGAACATTTCACTTTCTGCCCCGGCAGAGCATTCTTCACAACACAGGTTCCTTCCTCAGACACTACGATCCCTTTGTTTGGGAAATCCACCCGCTGTACGATTCCTTCTATCATCTGGCCTTTTTTCATAATCCCTCCATGCCCGGCATCTCTTGCCGCCGATAAATTCTTTTCTCAAAAAAAGCGGGATGCATCATACACATCCCGCTTCTGCTTTGTAAAACATTCTGTTCCCAATACTCATTTTGGCCGGAATCTTTCTTCCGTTATTCTGCACTGTCCTCGTCTTCTTCATCCTCAAAGAAATCATCATCAAAGTCATCGTCAAAATCATCTTCGAAATCTTCCAGATAATCCGGAGTCAGGTAACGGTATACTGCATAAGCGATAGCAGCTACTGCCGCAATAGCACCGATTACCGCAAATACCCACAACAGTTTATTGCACTTCTCTTCCTCTTTCTTTCTGCCGAGAAGTTCATTCACTCCCGCATTATCCATGATCTCATCCAATTTATTTAAAATCTCTGTTTTGCTCATCACAATACCCTCTCTTTCTTTTCATTTCCGTATCCAAGCATTTTCTGTTTCATTATTTATATAATATACCACTTCTCCGCTTTTTTTACTATATTTTCTGATAAATTTTCTATAAAATCTTACAGTCTGACCGCCATCCGGCTCCCTAATTCCATTCCCTCCGGCGTAACCAAGATCAGCTTTTGTTTCAAAAACGGATTAAGCGCTGATAAAGCCGCCTCTCTATCTTCTATGCGATGCTCTATTTTTGTATCCGGTGTCAGCAACAGGATCAGCTTACTTCTGGCATGAAATACTTTCAGATAGTTCAAGATCTTCTCCACAGGCTTTGCACTTGCTTCTTCTGCCTTATAAGTTTCAAAATAAGTTCCCATCTGCAGATAAGCTGACGCCACCGTTTCTGTCTGTACCTCCTCCGTCCGCCATGTCACCACATTGAGACGGATATTGCGGAAGACTTCGCTTTGTCTTTTACAGGAAGTAATGATATCCGCACACAAGGTCTGGATCTGCTCTTTCTCATATGCACAGTCTATCACCATCGCCATTTCCAGAATACCGCCCCGATAGTTTCCCTGTACGTGGAGCACATGCTCAATCAGATGATGCAACTGCAGATTCTGTACCGGAGTCAGTGCCATTGTCCTGCCCCTTTTCCTAACACTTTCAAACTAAGTAACTTCATATCTTTCACACTTTCCTAAGCTTCGCAAAACCGGCATACATAATCTTCTGCCCCATTTCGTCGAAAACCACTGTTACCTGCGAATCCCGCGGTCCCGGCTCAATCTTCATAACAGTGCCTTCGCCATAGCGCATATGCCGTACTCTGTCACCCACATCATATCCGAGACTTCTGTTCCCTGCCGGTTGGATAGATACCGCGCCGATTCCCTGTGCCGCCTTGGTGATATAGGGCTGATTCTCCAGTGCGGTACGCTTCGGTCTGACCACTGCCTTAGGCTTCGGTTTATCAAAAACCGTATCCGCATTCTTCCCGAATCTGCTCTGATAGGTGCCTGCTGCTCCTGCTCTGCTGTAACCCGGCTCCGGTTCTTTCAAATTTGCCGTCGCCGCATAGCTGTCCGCCTGTCTGCTGTAAGCGCTCTCCTGTATCGTGGCGGCATAATCGTCTTTGCTCCTGCGGAAACCGCCTGTCTGCACCTGACTATCGTCTGTGCCCTGATCCAAACCGTAACCGTTCCTGCCAGACATTCCGAACGGCTTCGCCTTGAAATGACTTCTCTCATAGGAATCATCGTCATAATCATCATAATCCCTGCGCTTTGGCTCCGGCAGCTTATGATCTAACAAAAGCGGCGGGATTTCTTTCACGAAACGGCTGACCGGATTGTACTGTGTCTCACCGCGTATCATGCGCGATCTGGCACATGTTATGGTCAGATCATCTTTGGCTCTGGTAATCCCCACATAGGCAAGCCTCCGCTCCTCTTCGATTTCCATCGGATCGTCTGATGTAATGGTCATATAGCTTGGGAAAACGCCATCCTCTAATCCGGCAAGATAGACATGGGGAAACTCTAATCCCTTTGCACTATGCAATGTCATCAGCAATACTTTGTTGTTGTCCCCGTCAACCTGATCAATATCCGCCACAAGAGCCACTTCTTCCAAAAATCCGCTTAAGGTCACTTCATCATGGGTCTCCTCATAGGATACTACTTTACTGATAAATTCATCGATATTTTCAATTCTGTCCTCGGCATCATCCTCATTGGAAGCTTCCAGTTCCTTCACATATCCTGTGGTCTCCAGAATATCCTTGACCAGTTCTTCCAGACTGAAAAATTCCATCTTGCTCCGAAATGCCTGCATCATATTCACAAAAGGCTGGAGTTTGGACGCGCTTCTTCCAATCGTCATAATCTGATCCGATTCCCGCAGCGCATCATAGAAACTGATACCTCTGGCATCCGCATATTCCTGTACCCGCACAATCGTGGTGGCACCGATCCCCCGTTTGGGTACGTTAATGATTCGTTTCACCGCCACATCGTCCCGGCCGTTATCAATTGTTTTCAAATAAGCGAGAATATCTTTAATTTCTTTTCTGGCATAAAAGTTTACACCCCCGACCACGTTATAGGGGATGCCTTTCATAATAAAACGCTCTTCCAGCATACGGGACTGGGCATTGGTACGGTAAAGCACCGCGCAGTTTCCGTATTCTGCAACACCCTCTCTGTTTTTACTGCGCACATCCTCTGCAATATATTCCGCCTCGTCATAAGCTGTATCAAACTGTTTGAAATGCAGCAGGCTGCCGTCCTTTTTCTCTGTCCAGAGAGCCTTGTCTTTCCGTCCTACGTTATGCTTGATCACCGCATTGGCGGCATCTAACACATTCTGGGTAGAGCGGTAATTCTGCTCTAACTTAATAACACAGGCTTCCGGATACACCTTTTCAAAATCCAGAATATTGCGGATATTCGCACCACGGAATTTGTAAATCGACTGGTCATCGTCACCTACCACACACAAATTCCTATACTTGGCGGCCAACAGCCGAATTAATTCAAACTGTGCCGTATTCGTGTCCTGATACTCATCCACCATAATATAACGGAACCGTTCCTGATAAGAATTAAGCACCTCAGGACAGTTTTTAAATAATTCCACCGTCTTGACAATCAAATCATCGAAATCCAGGGCATTATTTTTACGCAGTACCGCCTGATATTCCTTGTAGGCTTTGGCAATCCTGCTGCCGTTATAATCTCCCATATTCTGCATCTCGTACTCAAGCGGGGAGATCAGTTCATCTTTTGCGGAAGAAATAGCGCCGAGAATAGTCCGCTCCTTTAACATCTTCGTATCAATCTGCAGCTTCTTACAGACTTCCTTCATAATACCTTTAGAGTCATCCGTATCATAAATCGTGAAATTATTATCAAACCCAAGTCTGTCAATATACCTGCGCAAAATCCGCACACAGGTGGAGTGGAAGGTTGCTACCCATATCTGCTCAGAGCCGTAGCCGATCAACTGATTGACACGCTCCCGCATCTCCCCTGCTGCCTTGTTGGTAAAGGTGATCGCCATGATGTTATAAGGCGCCACTCCGTCTTCCATCAGATAAGCAATACGATGGGTCAGAGCACGAGTCTTACCACTTCCTGCACCTGCCAGTACCAGTACCGGCCCCTGGGTGGTAAAAACCGCTTTTTTCTGTTCTTCATTCAATGTATCATAAATACTCATCTGACTTTCCTCTGTATCCTGTAAATTAAATTTTTAACCATTCAGAAACATACAGAACTTTCATTTGCAATACTTCCCTATAGTTCTGAATCATTAAAATAATTGATTTCCGCAATTTCCGCAGAATTTCATACCGTTCGTGGGCGTACCGCAGTTCGGGCAGAACTTCGGTCCTGCACTGTTTGCCGGCTGTGTCGCACCCGTGCCGCTTCCATTCATCTGATTTACCATCTGCTGTCCTAATGCCATACCCATCTGCAGTCCTACCATATCGGAAGCAATACCGCTGCCTGTGCGTCCTTTGCTCATGCCGTCTGCCGCCGCCATCTGGGTGTATCTGTTCATATCACCCACCATAGACTGGGCCGCCGCCTTCTCCTGCATCCGCTTGATTTCTTCCGGATAGGAGAAGCTCTCAATGGTAAAATCAGTAATGCCGATGCCAATCTTGCGCATATCCATGTCCAAATCTGACTCAATGCCCTTGGCAATATTTCTGGCATCTGCCTGCAGATTGAACATATCCCTGCCTTCTTTGCTGATCCAGCTCATCAAAAGCTGGTCTAAGCTTGCGATAATACGCTCTTTTACATCCTCCACGGTATACATCTGACGAATACCCGCCAGTTTATCAATCACCACATCATGCTCTACAATCTTACAATTGAACGTACCGAATGCCCGGATCGGCATACCGCCCGGCAGCCCCGGCGCAGGTAAGTTAATGGCATTCTTGGTACCCCATTTGACAAGCATCTCCTTCGTATTAATAAAAAGCACTTCCGCACGCAGCGGCGTGTTAAATCCGAATTTAAAGCTCTTTAGGGTAGTTAAAAAAGGAATAATCTGCGACTCAATATCGTAGTTTCCCTCATCTTCGAAAATACCTTCTACCACACCGTTATATAAGAAAATGGCATCCTGTCCCGGTCTGATAATCAGCTTAGAGCCTTTCTTAATTTCCTGATTCTGCCACTTATAGAACAGAACTCCTTCCCTAGTCTCGTTCCATTCCACTACATTGGAAAACTGATTTGAAAAGAAACCCATTTATCCAACCATACCTTTCCGAATAAACCCCTGATTTTCTTATATGCGAACCAAATCTGCAGCATACCGGAAAATCTGTCCATCCTGTTATAATCCCATCTCTGCCTTCAATGCTGCCAATTCGTCATCTACCGCCGAGTTATCTTCCTGCGCGTCATATTTCTTGGCAAGTTCCTCAATGCTGTTTCCTTCTGCGGACGCATTTAACTCACCCATGGCATTGGCTTCATCCAGCATCTTATTCACTTTATCTTCCATTCTGTCAAAAGCCGCCATGTTATTGCCTGCATCTGCCAGACCGGAACCCATCTGATTAATCTTCTTCTGGGTCTCTGCCACCTTCACTTTAGCCTTTAACATATCCCTCTTACTCTTCAAAGAAGAAATATCTCCTGCCAGCTTGTCATGCATCTGGCGCATTTTAGCAGAATTATCACATGCTAATGTATAGTTCTGGGATAAGACTGCCCGTTTCTCGGTCAGCTCAGCTTTTCTTGTCAAAAACTGCTTTGCCTCTCCGTCATTGCCTGCCGCCACTGCCTTCTTAGCATACTCTGTCATTCTGTTCATTTCTTCATCGCACTCATCCAGCTTTCTTTTGGCACTCTTCTCTTCTGCCATAATAGAGGCTGTCTCAGCCTTTACCTTGGCAAAATCCTGCTCCAGATTCCGAAGATACTGATCAATCATTTTCTCCGGATCTTCTGCCCGGTCTAAAAGTGCATTAAAATTTGCTGCCATAATGTCTTTAAATCTTGTCATAATTCCCATGTTTTTTCCTCCCTTACATACCCATGTTTTCTATCTGCTACGCAGACGTTTGTCATTTATCTCAGAGCGGAAAAATCCACAGGACGCTTCCAACTCAGCAAATGCAATGAACTGATCCCATTATAGCATATGCGAATTACCCCACACAACATTTTTTCATACGGTATCTGTCACGGTATCTGTCACAGAACCCCCATCACGATCCCTGCTATCATAATCGCCGCACAGACAAGCTTATGTCCGGTATTTTTCTCATGGAAGAGAAAGCGTCCGGCCAGTATGGTAACAATACAGCCTGACTGCTTGATCAGCGTCATCACCGTAACTCTGCTGTCCGCCATACCGTTTGCCACAAAAAGCGCCCTGTCCGCAATCACAAACAGAATACTCAATATCCAGATCCAGTAGTTTTTCAACACGCTTCCCATACGCACCGGTGTTCTCGTTACAAGAATAAATGTTAGATATATAAGCACCAGAAACAACATGTACCAGAATTGTAACTGGGAACTGTTGATATCTTTCATCAAAAGCTTGTCAAGCAGACCGGAGACAGCATTGAGCAGGCAGGAGGCAAATGCCATTACCACCAACTTAATATCAACGGTTTCTTCCCCTTCTGTCCGCTTTCCGGTCAGCGCCCCGGGTTTATATTTCAGCAAAAGAAGTCCAAGAGATACGAGGGCAAGCCCGATTATCTGACATGTGCCTAACACCTCCTGCAGTACCGCTACACCAAGCAGTGTAGCAAAAAGTACTCTGGACAGATCCAGCACGCCGTACAAACTGATCGGCATTTTCTTAATCGCTTTAAAACTGAACATCCATGCCAGGAAAATAACAAAGGATTTCAGCGCAATATAAAAATAATATTTCAATTCCATTCCAAAGGCGTGTTTTGCATCCGGCACAACCATGAGAAAAGCAAGTAAAGTATACATAAACAATACCTCTATGGTAGAGTTTTTCTCTAGTGCCTTCTTTTTTACTATTTCTCTGAATCCTTTAAACACTCCGTAAAGGAGCACCAGCCACATCCACATCTTACTTCTCCTGTTTTGTATTTCTATCAGACCTCTTCTTTTATATCACACTGTCATCGTTTCCGAAAGTAATATTTTTTGCTTTTCTTTTTGGCATTCGGGTGGTATACTATGTTCATGCAGATATAGTTCATCGGTAGAATGCCAGCTTCCCAAGCTGGAGAGGCGGGTTCGATTCCCGTTATCTGCTTACAGTAAGCTATGAAGTGCCTGGTTTCGGCATTTCATAGCTTTTTTAATACACTTTCAGCCACCACCCTTTATCCTCTCAATCATGCACCAATCTGTCTCCTCTGCATACGCTATAGTAAATGCGTATTTCAAGAATTGTCTCAGGACAATTCAAGGAGGATTATGAAAAGAATATTAAGTTTACTTCTCACGATGACCATCATAATGGGCATCCTCTGTGGCTGCGGCGCCCAGTCCGGCGAAAAAGACGATACAGCTCTTGCTTCCGGTACTCCCGTCGTGCTCAATGAGGTTGCCCATTCTATTTTCTATGCACCTATGTATGTAGCGATCGAAGAAGGCTATTTTGCAGAAGAAGGCATTGACCTAACACTGGTCACGGGATTTGGCGCAGACAAGACAATGACCGCACTCCTGACGGATGAAGCCGATATCGGCTTTATGGGAAGTGAGAGTACCATCTATACTTATGCAGAGGGGGCTTCCGACTACGCGGTGAATTTCGCCCAGTTGACCCAGCGTGCCGGTAATTTCTTAGTATCCAGAGAGCCCATTGATGATTTTGACTGGGATATGTTAATCGGCAAGAACGTATTGGGCGGCCGTGCAGGCGGTATGCCGGAAATGGTATTTGAATACATCTTAAAGAAAAACGACATTAATCCCGCCACGGATGTAATGATTGACCAGAGCATCGACTTCGGTTCCACAGCCGCAGCCTTCTCCGGCGGGCAAGGAGATTTTTCCGTAGAATTCGAACCCCACGCCACCTCCTTGGAAGCCAAAGGTGACGGCTACGTAGTGGCTTCTCTCGGAGAAGACTCCGGTTATGTGCCTTACACCGCATTCTCAGCCAAGAAGAGCTACATGGAGAACAATCCCGAAGTCATTCAGGCCTTCACCAATGCCCTGCAGAAAGGCATGGATTATGTACAGACCCACTCTTCTGAGGAAATTGCCAAAGTGATCGCACCGCAGTTTGCGGAAACCGATCTGGAAACCATCACCACCATCGTAGACCGCTACGCCTCTCAGGACACCTGGAAATCTGATCTGATCTTTACAGAAGACAGTTTCACGCTCTTACAGAATATTTTGGAGGAAGCCGGAGAACTGGAGGAACGGGTGCCATATGCAGATTTGGTCAACACCGAGTTTGCAACAAAAGCAACTGAATAACAACATAAAAGCCTGACGCATCCCACGTCAGGCTTTTTGTTCCTATCGCTATTTCTCTGCTTCTTATGTACCGGCACTGCGGTTTACTGGTTCTCCATCAGTTCTTCCAAAGCATCCACCACATTCTGATACTCTGTTAAAAGTGCATCGATGCCTTCATCGACAAGATGAAGGTTATTTTCTTTTACCGCAAATTCCTGTACCCTGGCAGCCTCTGATAAGTGATTGGCGCCGATAGATTTCATCGCATTTTTAAGACCATGCACCTCGATGCAGTACCGCTCGTAAGACTTCTCCTCATAAAGCTGTCTGATCAGAGGGATCTTCTCCTGTCCCTCTTCCAATGCTGCTTCCAAAACTTCCAGATAAATATCTTCATCCCCGGCACACATAGCAATTCCTTCTTCTACATCAAATCCCCTATTCTCTAAATCGTCAATTGTACGAACCGGTTCCATTTACATCCTCCATTCCATTCATATAATAACTAAAATTCATACCCAAAACATTCTATCATACTATTTGTCTGTTTGGCTAGCATCATCTGGGGTTTTCGTTTTTTTTCTTTCCTTCTCGCTCTTTTTACCGACGAATCCGTCAATGATGTTCTCAATTAACAGTTTCTTGACATAAACATCGAAACTGAGCATACAGATAAAAGAAAAGATCTTCAAAAATTCCTGCTTGTCCTCCGGTGCATCTGCAAATGTCTGCTGGGCAATTTTGAACTTTTCCTCCACATCGGCTTTCAAGACATCCTTCTGTTCCCGCTCCAGCCCAAACACTTCCTCATAGACCCACTCTAAGTCAAACTCTCCCTTCGCATCAAAAAAATGCTCGGTAATCGGCTGCAATAACTCCTGAATATCACTAATTGATAAAATGCCTTTATAATAGTATATAAAAATCAATAGCAGGACATGCTCTTTGGAATACTTTTTCTTAACCGGCGGCGGAAGAAGATCATTCTTCGTATAGTTATTGATCATGGTCTTGGTCAGAATTTTATCCTCTTTCGGCTTCCTGGTCGAGCTTCTCAGATGCGACTCCATAAAAGTGGTGACCTGATCCATGTAAAGATCAATATTGGGAATATCTTCCGCTTTAATATATTCTATCCTGTCCAGACTCTCCGTGATACTGCCTAGCAAATCTTCAAGATTGATCGTCATTTTTTCTGCCTTTCTAATAATTATATATACTTGATTATATAGTTTTTATTACTACATGACAAGTGGTTTATATATTTTTACCCTAACATTTCCCCATCAAAGATTGACATTTACAAAGGCACAGTTTTATGATATATTCATACATAAAAGTAGTAAAGTATTAACGTGCGAAAGTGTCATCAAGACCGTTCAGGAGGAATATATCTTATGAATAAGAAGTTAAAAACAGACGCAGTAGATCATTTATTTGATGCGATCCTGAGTCTTGAAACCAAAGAAGAATGCTATGATTTTTTTGAAGATCTGTGTACTGTCAATGAATTGCTGTCCTTGTCTCAGCGCTTCGAAGTGGCATCTATGCTAAGAAGCCGTAAGACCTACTTGGAGATAGCCGAGAAGACCGGTGCTTCCACCGCTACGATCAGCCGTGTAAACCGCTCTCTCAGCTATGGAAACGATGGATATCAATTAGTATTTGAGCGCCTTAACAAGTAATGATAAGGCGCCCTTTTTATCTTATTTAACTAATCACTCTCTGTTTTATATCTTCTGTCCGGCCCTAATGCGAACCATCCCTAAATACTAACCATCTATATTGATCAGTTCCATCGGGTCCATATACCTTTCATCATATGTGATCTGATACCCTAACTCCGTATTTTCCTCTCCGATCACGTACAGAATAGCGCCCCTGACCACTTCGTCGCCCTCTTTGACCATAGCGTCTCCGTCATTGCGGTAAATACTTACATAACCGTTCTCATGATCAATCTTAATACAGTGAAGGTAAGTCGGATCTGAGGTAATGGAGATTACCGTGCCATCCGCAGAGGCAATAACACTATTCCCCTCTGCACCATTTAATTTAACCATCGGATCATCCGTATCTGCCTCTTCCAACGATGCAGAAGAAGACATCGGAAATCCTACCGGCATATGAGCCTGGGCCTGGGCCTCCTCAAGCGCTTCCTCTTCCTCAACCTTCTGGTTAATGGTATCACTTAAGATCGTCACCTTATCCGTCAATTCTTCACGAAGGGCTGTTAAATCCGCATTTTCCTCTTCCAACTCAACGATTCTGTCGGCCTGCCCGTCATTCAGATTATGCAGTGCCTCAATCTCATTCCCCCGCGTCACACACAGAACTGATAATACGATCACAACAACAAGCACGGCCACCGCCAGAGATTCTATCACAGTAGGACCGATCCCCAACTGTCTGATTCTGCCCTCCTTCGAATCGACGAAAAGCATCAATGTATAGTTATATTTTCTTTTTCGTTTCGCTTTTGCATTTTTGTCCATTGCAGTTTCATTATTTTCTGCACTCATAGTCTCCTTATTCTGCAAACAAAAATCACCTCCGGTATCTCTGCATTATTAGGTACAGTATACCATAGGTGACCCCTAAAAGACAATCTGTGTTTACATAAAATTGTAACAATATCGTAACAACTAAAAATGTCTATTCTGTCAAAAACCCCGCTTCTTTCCATTGCTTTACGATTTCGTCAAGCGTCTCTTCGTTCTCCGCCTCAATCGTATGGAAATGCACGCCTCCGGTCAGATCTGTCAGCGGCTTGGTCTGATATTCTTCCACCCTGCGCATAAAGTTCCGAACATCTGCCCTGTTGCGTACCATCAGATCCCCCGTCAAAGGACCATAAATCTCGTGCTCCACAATCACATTAATAACCTGTCCTCCGGCATCTACGACGATATCTAATTCCCGCACGATATCTTCCTTTTGATGTTTTACCTTCACCACTCTTCTGGCACATTCCGGCTTACTGTCTCTTTCATACAACAGATAACCTCTGTTGGTGGAAAAAATATTCTCATAAGAGGTGCGAAGCAGCGCGATATCCTGCACAATAACCTGACGGCTTACGCCAACACGCTTCGCGATCTCACTTCCTGAGATTGGCCGGCTTTCCTGCTGCAATATTTCAATAATTTTCTTTCTTCTTGTGTCGCCTTCCATCACTGATAAACACCTCATAATTCCTGGCTGCATTAATCCATCATCAGACAAATGATTCAGCTTTTACACTATAGCATAGGATTTTATGCGATACAAGCATCATCTTTTCAAAAACTTGGCATAAACCCCAAATTATCACAAAAACAATGCTTTACTTTTACAAAGACATGTGCTATTCTATGGGTGTTGGCAGAGTCAACGTATTTTTTAATATTTTTGGAGGTATCTACAATGAACAAAGGTACAGTAAAATGGTTTAACAACCAAAAAGGTTACGGCTTCATCTCTGATGAGCAGGGTAACGATGTTTTCGTTCATTACTCAGGACTTAACATGGAAGGCTTCAAGTCTCTCGAAGAGGGCGCAGCTGTTGAGTACGAAGTAGTTAATGGCGAAAAAGGACCTCAGGCCGTAAACGTAACAAAGTTATAAGAAACATCGGACTTATAACATTATAATCAGTATCACGATGTGCCTGTTCTTAAATATAAATGATGAATTTTATTTAGAATTTGCAGTATTGTCATAACGGATTAGAAAAAACCTGTCTTGCGACAGGTTTTTTTTATGTAGTTTATGTATTAGGAAATGCCCGGCAACCTGACTTTTTATTCCCTGATATAAGCAAGAATCTCCTCTAATTTCATGTGCCCGCCAAACAGCTCCAGGGCACTGCCGATCGTCACATGGACTCTCCCATGTCCCAGTTCTTTCAATTTTCTTAAATCCTCGAAATTATGTACGCCGCCCGCATAAGTAACCGGTATTTTACCCCAGTCACCCAAAAGCTTCGCCAGCGGCTCTTCTATCCCGTTCGCCTTTCCTTCCACATCCACAGCATGCACTAAGAATTCATCACAATAGGAAGCCAATGCATCCAGTGTCTCTTCCGTAAGCTCCACATCCGTATAGTTCTGCCATCTGTCGGTCACAATATAATAACGTTCCTTTTTCATGCGTGCACTTAAGTCAAGAACCAGCTTATCCTTGCCGATTTTTTTCACTAATTCATTTAGTTTATCATATTGAATCCTGCCATCCTTAAATACATAGGATGTCACAATCACATGACTTGCCCCGGCATCCAGGAACTCTCCCGCATTATCCGGCGTTATTCCTCCGCCCACCTGCAAGCCGCCGGGATATGCGGATAGTGCCATAAGCGCCTGCTTTTTCGTCGCATCATAATAAGGAGAACTCACCGGATTTAACAATATGATATGTCCGTTTCTGATCCGGTATTCCCGATACAGTCCGGCAAAAAATGCCGCATCCTGTACGGCAACAAAATTTTCCTTTGCAGCATCATTCTGATCACGCAGGCTGCTTCCTACGATCTGTTTCACACTGCCGTTATGAATATCGATACAGGGACGAAATTCCATTTTTCCTCCATTCCGAAGCGTTCATGCCAAATTACCCTCAGGCATACCTTCCTTTAATTCTTCCTAATTAATTTTACAAAAATTAAGAATAATATATTTTCTAACAGACATAATAACACAAGAACAGGAAGTTTACCAAACATTCTGTTTGAATAAATATCAGTAATTCAGGTAAAGGAGTGAAATCATGAAAAAAATAAAAACATTGCTATTTGTTTCTCTCATGGTATTGACCATGTCCATGATGACGGCCTGCGGAAGCACTAATAATGGCAACAACTCTGCAAATTCCGGAAACGGAACCGGCACTGCAAGCGATACCAATACAGGTTCCGCGACCAATAATGCGGGAACAACCGATAACGGCACCACAAACGGTACTGCCGACAACGGAAATGCTGCAGTTGGCGATACAACAGGCGACACAACTACAGGGACAGCCGGCGATACGAATAACAACGTAAACGATGTGACAGCCGGTGACTACGACAACAACGATTCTATCTTAGACGATGCCGGAGAAGCCGTAGGCGACGCAGGTAATGCTGCTGCTGACATCATCGACGATGCTGCTACCGGTGTAGAAAATATGGTAGATGACGCAACAGATTCCAACGGTTCTAACGGTAATGGCACTAACACAGCAAACACAACTAACGGTACAACTGCTACAGGTACCAGCACAAGGGGCACCATGGGCAGTTCTGACACCGGAATGGGTACACGTTAACAGGATTCAAAAAGGGTGCGCCTTACAAGGTACACCCTTTCATCTGCTATACATCTTTCTCTATAATAATACCATCCCGATATGCCTGAAGCAGTTCCTCCAATTGATGGATACTTTCCCTCAACTCTGTACCGATATCGGTATCCGCAATCTTCTGACGCATTCTGCTTGTTTCCAAAATAATCGAATCCGAGAAGATATCGGACTCATGCAGGATCGCCGACTCCGTCGACTCGAACGGCTCATGGGCTACCAGACGCATCCCATAGGAATTGACCACCAGCGTATAGCCGGCGATACCCGTCTTATCCTGATATGCTTTCGAGAATCCGCCGTCGATGATCAGCAGCTTACCGCCGCACTTAATCGGCGATTCTCCTTTCTTGCGTTCCACCGGCACATGCCCGTTGACGATATGGGAATGCTGCTCGTCCAGTCCGAACTCCCGTAGAATTTTCTTGATTACTTCTTCATTATCAAGAAGCCTGTAATAGCTGTTCTTCGTTTCCTTATGGGTCTCTTTATCTTCCAGAAAGTATCGTTCGAAGGTCGCCATCTTGTCCTTGCCAAAGACCGGAGAATTGGGACCTGCCCAGATATACCAGATGATATCCTGTCCTTTCAGCTTCTCCTGTAAATTGTTATGAGCATAGTAACCTTTGCGCGCATAATGATCCAGTACATCATACAGCTCTTTACCGCTATACTCCTGTCCGTACACATTAACCTTCTTAAAATTGCCTTCATCATCCAACGGCACACAGCCATGATAAAGCAGATTAGAATTGTATACTTTATACAATCCGCCCTTAGAGAACAGGAATCTGACATGCTTCTGCAATTTCTCGCACTTCACAAAGGCCTGACGAAGCCGCTCCATCACCTGTTCTTCCTCCGGTGTCAGTTCGTAGGGGCGATCTCTGTTAATGGTCGGGAAATCCACATCCTTCATGGTATAAGATACACCGTCAATCACCAGTGCTTTCTTCTCATAATCAATATGATGAAGCAGCATACGGTCCTGCATCATAAACTCCGGTCTTCGCATAATGAGCTGTCCTTCCAGCTTGAACTGGATAATGGCGATTGCCTTATGCATCTTCATATCCATGCTCAGATCCTTCGTATCATAATTGGTATTGTATTTGATGGCGAACACATCACAGTTCGTATCCTTATAGGTATCCAGTGCAAAGGCGGCAAGCGGGATCAGATTGATGCCGTAGCCTTCCTCCAGAGTATCCAGATTGCCGTATCTGGCCGCCATACGCACTACGTTGGCGATACATGCCAGATGTCCGCTGGCTGCTCCCATCCATACGATATCATGATTTCCCCACTGCACATCTACCGAATGGTAATTGCACAAGGTATCTAATATAATATGCGGACCGGGGCCTCTGTCATACACATCTCCTACGATATGCAGATGATCAATGACAAGTCTCTGAATCAGATTACTCAGTGCAATGATAAACTCCGGCGCTCTGCCAATCCGGATAATGGTATGGATAATCTCGTTATAGTATGCTTCCTTGTCCTGAATCTCTGCCTTCTCCGTAATCAATTCCTCAATGATATAGGAGAAATCCTTCGGCAGCGCCTTGCGCACCTTGGATCTGGTATACTTGGAGGATACTCTTTTCGTAATCTGTACCAGTCTGTGAAGTGTGATTTTATACCAGTCCTCGATAGACTGCTCATCCTCCTCCCGCAGTACAATATCCAGCTTTTCCTTGGGATAATAGATGAGCGTGGCAAGGCTTTTCTTATCCTTAATGCTTAAGGTATTGCCGAATTCCTCGTCAATCTTACGCCGCACGGAACCCGATCCATTCTTTAAAACATGATTAAACTGCTCGTATTCCCCATGGATATCCGTCATAAAATGTTCTGTTCCTTTTGGCAGATTCAGGATTGCCTGCAGATTGATGATCTCAGTGGATGCCGCCGCAATCGTCGGATACTGCTTTGATAAACTTTTCAAGTATTTCAATTCTAATTCGTCCATGTGTTCCTCTATGTCTTTCTGTCTGCCTTCTATCAAACCTTTTGCTCACCCGCTGCAGGCTCCGCATAAACTCTCCCATAATGTAATAGTTATCCAATCACATCACTCATATCATACATGCCTGCCGGTTTGCCTGCCAGGAATTTAGCTGCCTGGATCGCGCCTTTGCCAAATACCGCTTTGGAATAAGCTCTGTGGGAGAAGGTGATCACTTCGTCCGCACCTGCAAAGACCACATCATGATCACCTACAATAGTACCGCCTCTGACAGCACTAATACCGATTTCCTTCTGCGTTCTCTTCTCTCTAACCTGACTTCTGTCATATACATACTGATAAGAATTGTCTAATTCTTCATTGATAGAATCCGCCAATGCCAATGCTGTACCGCTGGGTGCATCCACTTTCTGGTTATGATGCTTCTCCACAATCTCAATATCAAACCCCGCCGGTGCTAAGATTCCTGTCGCTTCTTTTAATAATTTAAGCAGCATATTAATGCCAAGAGACATATTGGCTGATTTTAAAATCGCCACCTTTTCAGATGCCTCCTTTACTTTGGCAAGCTGCGCTTCACTCAGTCCTGTAGTACACAGTACACAGGGCAGATTCTTAGCCACACAATAATCTAAGAGTCCGTCCACTGCCGGTGCCGCCGAGAAATCAATCACGGCATCTGCCTCCACGGTACACTCGGCAATACTTTTAAACACAGGAAATTGATTTTTACCCGCATCAAAAGCATCCACGCCTGCTACTAACTCTATTTCCTCGTCCGCTGCAATCAGCCCTGCAATGGTCTGACCCATTTTGCCGTTGCAGCCATGCATAATCACTTTAACCATATTGTCCTCCGTTCCGAAGCGTTTCTACTCGTTGCCGCCGGACTTTCCGGCACGCTTCTATCTTACCACTTTTTCATGCTCCATGCCACCTTATTATTCTGTCAGCATTTCTTCCCAATTCTAGCCGCACCTTCATCACAAAGCATCCTGTTGTCAAAGTCTGCCGTTGAAAACAACACATCTGCTAAGTTATTCAATCTGCTTTCCGCAATAAGACTGTGATCACACTGCGACAATCCAGAAAAACGCCTGCCAGATCAGCTCTTGGCAGACGTTTCCATACAACCTGTCACCATTTCAGTCATGCCGCTTTCATGGCATCAAAGAATTCCGTACTCCTGCATCGCTTTGCGGAGTTTCTCCACATTCTGCGGTTCCATCTCACATAACGGCATATGAAGCGGGCCTACGTTTTTGCCCATCAGATTAAGAGCCGTCTTAACCGGAATCGGGTTTACTTCACAAAACAGCGCATCACACAAATCAATCGCACGAAGCTGTTCCTTCATACTGCCTTCCACATCTCCGTCAAAGAATTTCTGGCAGATATCATGAGTCTGTCCGGGCGCTACATTAGATAAAACAGAGATAACACCCTTGCCGCCCAGAGACAGGAGCGGTACGATCTGATCGTCATTACCGGAGTATAAATCAATCTTTCCTCCCGCAAGAGACATCAGCTTAGCCACTTGGGAGATATTGCCGCTTGCTTCCTTAATCGCTACGATATTGCTTACTTCCGTACACAGCTTCACAGCAGTCTGGGGCTGGATATTACAGCCGGTTCTGCCCGGTACATTATAAAGGATGATCGGCAGTTTCACAGCATCCGCTACTGTCTTAAAATGCTCATATAATCCTTTCTGTGTCGCTTTATTGTAGTATGGTGTTACTAAAAGCAGGGCATCAGCACCGTACTTCTCTGCCTCCGTAGACAGATAAACTGCAGTCTTTGTGCAGTTAGATCCCGTACCTGCAACAACCGGTACTCTGCCGTTTACCGTCTCCACACAGAATTTAATCAGATCCAAATGTTCCTCATGAGTCAAAGTAGACGCTTCACCTGTTGTGCCGCATACGATAATCGCATCCGTGCCGCCTGCAATCTGTTCTTCTACTAATTGTGCAAAAACCTCGTAGTTTATGCTTCCGTCCTCATGAAACGGTGTGACGATCGCTACACCTGCTCCTTTAAAAATTGCCATAACTTTGTCCTCCTGTATCAATAGATAAATATTATAAACATATAGAATTTGACCATACCGGATATTAAAAAGAAAGCTGACCGCACAGGGCCAGCTTCGATTTTACTCTCTATCTGATAGCTCCCCATCGATCCGATGACAGTCATACAGTTCTTAACTGCATGCCCAAGGCAAAAACACACAGGACATTTCCCCTTTCGGCATTTTCCCCTTTCAAAATCCTTCTTCTGTGCCTGCCACATCCAAATTTCTACTGATGAAAAACGCAACCTCTATCAATTTCTATTTATTTATTGAATTCATCATAGCATTCCGGTCTCTGTCTGTCAACGCAAAAGATGCTAAATGGTAAGCAAATTACAACAATTTGCCTGATGAAACTTTTACTGCCAGATTTTGAAACGCATGGTTTCTACCTTAGTCACCTCATCTGCCAGCACACACACATCATCATTTAGTGCAATACCGGTCATGATGATATCCATTTCCTCCGGTTTGGCAGCAAGCAGAGTCTTTAATTCCTCCACCGTTATGATTTCGTTGTCAATCAGCCCGAGCACTTCATCCAGAATCAAAAGAGAACATTCCCCGGTATTCAGCACTTTCTTAGCAAAATTAAGACCGTTTCTGATGTTGCGGATTTCCTCTTCCCTGCGTTCTCCCGAAAGATCGACGAAATCACCATCTGATTTTTCAAAGCGGAAAATCTTAATCTCCGGCTCCAGCCTTTTGACAAACTCAGAGTCTGTCAGGCCTCTGCCCTTCAAAAACTGGATAATCACAACATTATCTCCGTTGCACGCTGTCTGCACAGCCCTTCCAAGCGCCGCCGGTGATTTTCCATGACCTTCTCCGCTGTAGATCTGAATCATGCCTTTCTTCATCATTATGAACCATGCCTTTCCCTTGACAGACTGTCGTACTCATGAAGCATCCTCTGCCAAACAAGCTATTTGAAAATCATCTTTCTATGTCTGCCTATCATAGCACAACTGACATTTTCATGCAACTTTTTCTTTTTTTCTGACCTTTGCTGCTGACCTTTGCTGTGATCTTTGCCAATTTCTTTCTGATCCTCCCTGACAGCTTTCCTTTTGCTTCTCACCGCTTCCCCTGCGGTTGCCGCAGCCATAATACACGCTACTCCTCTTCTATAATCTCCAACTTGCTGACCGATACTTCATATGCCACACGTCTCTCCAATTCTTCCTCGGACA
This sequence comes from Lachnospiraceae bacterium, assembly GCA_017936885.1. Classification (GTDB taxonomy): domain Bacteria; phylum Bacillota; class Clostridia; order Lachnospirales; family Lachnospiraceae; genus UBA3282. Next base: position 263,339 of record JAGBEO010000005.1, read on the forward strand.
GCTTCTTCATATATTCACGGCTCTGAATTCTGCCCCAGATCGCACAACGGCTTCCCACTTCAAAATTGCTTGCAAATCTGGCATTTCTGCCCCAGCAGATACAAGGTATGTAATCCGATTTGCCGTAGGGTCTGTTCACCGCAAGCAGTAAATCAGCGATCTCACGTCCCAGCGGTGTCTTACGGTAAATAGGCGCCTTGCAAATGTAGCCGTCTAAAAATATCTGGTTCGTCTTGGCATTCTCACCGATATCATCTACAAATTCAATCTCTCTTGCAAAAACAGAAAGCACCAGCCTGTTCTTTCTCTCTTCATGTCTGTTATAGGAGCGGAACTGTCCCGTGATGCTGATTTTCACACCCTTGTAATCCTCATTTACGTCCAAAAGTCTCTCGGACACCATCACCGGTATGATATCTCTCGACTCACTGAGCCGGTCCACACTGATATCTACCATATAAAAGCCCTCTCCGAAAATCTCGTGGCTGAAGGTAAAATCACTCACGATCTCCCCCATGATTGCCACCTGGTTGTTTTCAATTACCTTATCTGTCATGTTTTTTCTCCCTTCTACACGCGGAATTACAGGAATTCCTTTTAGTATTGTATTATCAATATATAAGATGTGGGGGAAAAATAGAACTGTTAGTGGTCGCGGGCGGAAAATGGCGGAAAAAGTGCACAAAACAACATATTGTGGTTCTTTTTATGAAAAAGGATTGTTTATTGTCATATCTTGATTATAATATTCTCGAGATCAAAGGTATTAGTTCTTCCACAGGAACAGATACTTATTATAAAACGATTGGATATGCCGGACTTTTCATCGACCAGACCGGACGAAAGAATCAATATACGGCACTTGATATCAGTCTGACTTTCCTCAGTATGCACTATCCGCGTAAATTGATAAAGCATTTGACGCAAGATCGGAATTTAATGGTTGAAAAATCATCTCCCGGTGTTTATACTATCTGTAAAGAGATATTTTCTGTGCAGATTATCGTTACAAAAGAGCTTCCGTCTGAAGAAAATCTGTATTTGCACTGTTTGGCACGGAACAGACCGGAAACGGATGTGCTCAATCGTATTGCTGCAGATTATGAATCCCATCGGGATCAGAGTCTTTATAACCGGTATCTGCATCAGTTGACTACCGCGTATTCAGTTATAGGTAATTGCGAAACAGATTCGCAATCTTGATTCCAGCAGGGTAAAAATCCGGTCATGCCGGATTTTCAGGAGGTGGATGTGGGTAACCGGATTTTAAGACATGAAAACAAAGCAGATAGGGATATCTGCCTGCGAAAT
>JAGBEO010000020.1 GCA_017936885.1 Lachnospiraceae bacterium
AGGCAAACAGGTCAGGAATGGCAATCTGCTTCGGACACCCATCCGTACAATACCGGCAGGCAGTGCAGGGGATTAAGCCCTGTGCGCGGAAAATCTCCCGTACTTTTGCAATGGCCTCCTGCTCTTTGTCGGAAAGGGGAACAAAATCCTTCATATAGCTGATATTGTCCTGCATCATTTCCATACTTCCCATGCCAGACAGCACCATCATAATACCGTCAAATCCAGCGGCAAAGCGGATAGCATAGCTTGCGTTGCTGCCGCCATGCAGCTCATCTAAAATTGTCTGTGCCTTCTCCGGAAGATTTACCAGACTGCCGCCTTTGACCGGCTCCATAACAATCACGGGCTTATCAAACTTTCGACAAACCTCATAGCACTTCCGACTTTCTACAGAGGCGTCCTCATAATCCACATAATTAAATTGGATCTGCACAATTTCAATCTGCGGATACTCAGTCAAAATCTGTTCCAATACGGCGGCCTTATCATGGAACGAAATACCAAAGTGCTTGATTTTCCCTTCTGCTTTCAGCTCCAGCGCGGTTTCATAGGCCCGGCATTTCTTAAATTTCGCGTAAATCTCCGCACTCTGGGCGTGCATCAGAAAGAAATCAAAGTAATCAACGCCACAGGCCGCAAGCTGGCTTTCAAACAAAGGCCTGATCTGCCCCTGTTTATTAAAGAAATGGGTGGACAGCTTGTTGGTTAAAATGTAAGTGTCTCGTGGGTAACGGCTGGTGAGACAGTCCCGCAAGGCCGTTTCGCTTTTGCCGCCCAGGTACCCATGCGCCGTATCAAAGTAATTGAAGCCGTTTTCCAAAAAGGTATCTACCATCCGGCACATTTCGTCCCGATCAACCTCTCCATCCTTCATAGGGAGACGCATACACCCAAAGCCAAAGTTCTTTTTTACATTCTCAAAAAATGTTCTCATTTTACCGCTCCTATCATTTTGCCCATCGCATAGGATTTCTCAAAAGACGGATGGCGGTAAACATCACCTTTATCCCATGTGCCAGTTCCATAGAGGATTCCTTTCTCCTTTGCACCGGGCAAACACCGCAAATACCCACGCAGTCCCGCAATCGTCTCGTCTGCCGCAGAGTGTTCCGGGTCGGCGGCGGTAATGATATAATAAAAAGCCTTATTTTTGATTTCTCTGTACCTCGGCAGGCAGCGGTCAATCATAATTTTCATTTGCGCATCCATAGAATAGAAGTACACCGGTGTTGCCAGAACAATAACGTCTGCGCAGGTGAGTTCCTGCTGAATCTGCCCCATGTCATCATTTTTTACACACTGATGCGATTTGGTACAGCCATAACAGGCAACGCAGGGGCTTATGTTCATATCTGCCAGATTGATTTTCTTAACTTCATTCCCGTTTTCAGCGGCCCCCTTTAAGAACTGATCACACAAAACATCTGAATTGCCGCCTTTGCGGGGGCTTGCACTAATTGCCAACACTTTCATCGTTCTTCTCTCCTTTGCTTTCGCACTCGCTTTTAACAATTCTTATTTTACGCATTTGCTCCCTGTGGAACAATTCGGATTCACGGGCTGTTCCATAAGAAAAACTTATACGAAAAAAAGACCATATCTGCCGCTTGACAGGCATGGTCTTTCCATTACAGTTTTATTATTTTATACTCCGCTTCCTGACGGAAATTTTGACTTCAGTATATCCGCAAAATCCTCGACGTAATATCCTGAATTGTCTGTTTTCCAAAATGCACAGTAATTCCGTTTGATAGGCTTTCCTTTACGGGTAAGCAGCATCCGGCGAAGTGCTGCAGCAAACTCCGGCTCATTTTCTCCGCCCTCGATTGGCATAAACCCTTTTCCGCCAATCACCAGAAGCCGTGCTTCCTCCAAATTCTGTGCAAACAAAAACTCTCCTTTTATGCCTACAATCTCTTTATAATAAGTCCTTTCATTCTCTTGCTGTTCTGGCGAAGCCACTAGAATACAAGATATATTTTTCAGATCCTCTGTTTCAACACATTCATAGGATGCCAGCGGATTCCTTGCGGCAAGCTCGATGTAGCATTCATTCGTTGTTAAGATAAAATTTACATACTCGTCAGAAAATGCCCGTCTTTGGTCACTGAGTATCAAATCAACGCCGCCGTTTCTTAAAGCATCATATAAATCCTCATGGTTTCCGTTTATAATATGTACGGAAACATCCGGATACTTTTCCGAAAATTCTGCAACAGCCAGCCGGAACTCCTGACCGCCATAGCATTTGAGATAACCTATACGGAGTTCGGCATTATCTTTGTTTGCAATACGCACGGTCTCATGGCACAGCCTTTCAAAATCTGCCATCAGTACAAGGCTTTTCTGATAGAAATGTTCACCTGCCGGTGTTAAGGAAAATTTTCGGTTCTCACGGTTCAGCAGCTTCACACCCAGCTCATGCTCCAATGCCTGAATCTGCTGTGATATGGCAGACTGCGAAATAAAACATTCTTCTGCTGCCTCCGTAAAGCTCTTGCAGCGGACTACTGCCTGAAAGTATCTGATCTGTTTTATCATTCGATACTGTCACCTCGATTCTTGGGTTTTTATTCGCACATCCTGATGCATCTGCACGCCCTTATTGTATACGGATAGACGAGTAAAATCAAGTTGGCTTCCGGCATTCCCTTTACATACGAGGCATCTTCCGGTTGATAATGTTAAATTAAGCTGTTGATGAATGGCGTGCATTCAGGTGGGCGTTTCTTTGACTTGCCATAAAAATCTCCTTCTGGATTAGTATTATTCTGTTCCTATTTACATTACTGTGTGATCCTTTAACTGCTTATCAATATTCCTGCCCGCATACATCACACGGATTATTGTGACAATTCCCGATTCTTTATCTGGAATATAAAATACCAGATAATTATCAACGGGCATTACCCTTAATCCTCTGCTGCGCCACGGCTCTTTCTCATAGAGTCTGAATTTTTCCGGAAATTCCTCAAGCCCTATGACGTGTTCCTCTAACCGGTCAAGCTGTCCTGCCGCATTGTCCGGGGCAAACAGTTCAAGTGCAATATACTCATACACTCCCCTTAAATCTGCATCCGCCTGCTCGGTGGTAATCACTTCATAAATCATATATCATAATCCTTGCGAATATCGGCAAATGCCTGTCTTGCAGGTCTGGTTCTTCCTGCAATCATATCCTCATACCCTTTCTCAAGCTCCGCATGTAACTTTGCTTCTGTCAATTCCTCTACGTTTACAAGTTTTGCAGTAGGAATTTTCACTTCAAACGGAAGACCCCTGTTCAAAATAATCTGCTTATAAAACATATTGATTGCATTAGATGCGGGAATTCCAAGTGCAGATAAAATACTTTCTGCCTGTTCTTTCACATCCGGCTCTATCCTTGCGTACAGATTGGCTGATTTTGTTCCCATAGTACAACACTCCTATCTCAAATCCTAGCATTTCCTTTTATAGCTTTATTATACCAATATGTGCGTACAACAGCAATACTTTTCAAAAATTTCGGGATTTCCGATGAATGGTAAGGATGAATTGCAATCCGAGATTCCCATTTGTACTTCAAGTTTCCCATTTTATAAATGAAAATCTCTTTTTGTAAACAACTTTCCCATTTTGTATATAAAAATCCCGTTTTGTAAGCAACTTTCCCGGGATTTACTATATTTA
>JAGBEO010000021.1 GCA_017936885.1 Lachnospiraceae bacterium
ATGGCACCATTTAGTAAAGAGCATAAAAACATTTTTGTCAAATTTTTTTTAGATGAAAAAAGCCAGCATTTATGCTGACTACAATGATTTGATATGAAACTGAACTCCAAAAGAATATAGTGCTAAATCCTAAAGACGGGAATCAGTGCCTTTTCGTATAAGTTATATGAATAAGTCTATGTTTATATTGTAAAAACATCATAAATATAGTAAGTTAAACACAGATAAAATATTTTAGGAAAATAGGGGTAGGATATGGGAAATAACGAAATTACGGAACTTCAAAGAAATAATAAAACAGCGATGACCACTCATTTTATTACATTTTTGATCATGATCATTTTTATTCTCTTGCAGGCCGTCGGCGGAAGTGCAACATTTCTATATGCGATGGCTTTAACGATCGTAGGTCTGATACCGATAGTAATGGAAATTTATTTCTGGAAAAAAGATAAAGAAACGGTGATGATTAAGCATTTGACGGCGATTGGTTTTGCTGCTTTCTATACAATTTGTTTATTCACTGCATCCAATAATCTGGTTTTTGTTTTTGTTATTCCCATGATTTTTGTAGTGTCAATTTATAATGATATTAAATATCTTCTGATGATCAATACCGGTACTATTTTGGAAAGTATTTTAGTGGTAATACTTGGGGCCACTAAAGGAGGATTTGGTTTTCAGGGAATAGATTCTGCGATCATTCAGATCGTCGTCATGATCATGGTAGGTGCTTATTCTATTTATACGGCGAAAACATTGTTGGAAAATTCTAGTCAGAAAATAGAGGATATCAGCAAATCTCAGGAGCAGACGGAGCGATTATTGAATATTGAAGGCTAATTCAGAATTATCAGAAAGACTTACTGCCGGAATCGCGGACATACATAATAAAATGGATAAGCTAAGTGCTGCATCCAAACGGACAACATATGCTATGGAAGAATTGTCAGGCGGTGCCGGTGATACGGCGGAAAGTGTGCAAAACCAGCGGATGCAGACCGAAGCTATCCAAAATAAGGTAGATGAAGTAAGCAGCATAGCTGCACAGATTAATGAGAGTATGCAGCATACCATGAAAGCTTTGGAGAACGGAAACCGTGATGTTGCACAGTTGGTAACAGAGGTAGAAACATCAGTTGCAAACGGAACAACTGTAACGGAGAAATTAGAAGCGCTTAATCATTACATGGAAGAGATGCATACGATAGTTGAACTCATTGGAGGGATCACATCTCAGACAAGCCTGCTTGCCTTAAATGCCAGTATAGAAGCTGCAAGAGCGGGAGAAGCAGGAAGAGGATTTTCTGTAGTTGCCACCGAAATCTCCGGTATGGCAACCCGTACGAAGGAAGCAACCGTGAGTATTACAGAGCTGATCAACAATGTGTCTTCTGCTATTCATGAGGTTGTGGGTGTTATATCAAGGATGATTTCAGGTATCAATGATGAAAAGCAGGGTGTTTCTAATGCTGCGAATAGTTTTGAAATCATTCAAAGTAATGCGAATGCAATCTCTGATCATATGGGGTATATGAACAGATCTGTCTCAGAGCTTAAAGCGGCGAATGAGGTGATTGTAGATTCTGTTCAGACGATTTCTGCTATTTCGGAAGAAGTAGCCGCACATGCCAGTGAGATTATGAATGCAGAGGAAGAAAATGCCGCTGTCATGGAGGAGATTACTCAGGTTATGCAGGGATTGATGGAACTGACAGAGTAGCTTAAAGAAGTCGGAGGCTTTGCTTTACAACATTCCGAAGGCATATATACTGCAAATAGAAAGTGTAAGGATTAATGTTAAATGAAAATCACATCTTTACTTGAAAATACAACTGCCCGCGAGGATATGTTGATTGAGCATGGGCTGAGTCTTTATATTGAAACTGCAGAACATAAAATTCTTTTTGATATGGGGCAGACCGATTTATTTGCCCGGAATGCAGAGACACTGGGGATTGATCTTTGCGCAGTTGACACAGCCATTGTGTCACATGGACACTATGATCATGGCGGCGGGCTTAACAAGTTTCTGGAAATTAACACAAAAGCACCCGTATATCTAAGCCGCTATGCTTTCGAGCCGCACTATAATGGAACGCAAAAATATATCGGACTTGATACCGACTTGCAAGAGAATGACAGGCTGATTTACACCGGCGACATAACAGCAGTTGATGACGGGCTGACACTTTATTCCTGCAATGAAAATAAGCGCAGTTATCATCTGGGCAGCTTCGGGTTGAATGTGGCGCAGGAGGACAGATTTGTGCCGGATGATTTTCACCATGAGCAGTATCTTCTGATAGAGGAAGAGGACACAAGGGTGCTGATCAGCGGCTGTTCACATAAGGGAATAATGGATATTGTGCAGTGGTTTCACCCGGATGTCCTGGTAGGCGGTTTTCATTTCTCCAAGCTGCTTCTTGACGAGAAGCTGGAAGGCTATGCCGGAGTATTAAACGAGTATAATACCGAATACTATACCTGTCACTGCACAGGAGAAAAGCAGTTTGCATTTATGAAAAAATATATGACAAGGCTTCATTATCTGTCCTGCGGGCAGAGCATTGAATTATAGAATCTATAAGGAGAAAGATTATGAAAATTGCAGTAACCTTTGAAAATGAACAAATTTTTCAGCATTTCGGCCGTACCGAACAGTTTAAGATTTATCATGTTGAGGATGGAAAAGTTGTTTCCTCCGAAGTAATTGATACCAACGGAAAGGGTCATGGTGCGCTTGCGGGATTCCTTTCTGATGTAGGCGCAGATGTTCTGATATGCGGCGGAATCGGTGGTGGCGCACAAAATGCATTGGCAGAAGCAGACATTCAGCTATACGGAGGAGTCAGCGGGCAATGTGATGAGGCGGTTCAGTCATTTCTTGCAGGCAGGCTTAATTTCAATCCAGATGTAAAGTGCGGGCATCACGATCAGCACCATCATGACGAAGAGCATAGATGTGGTGAACATGGATGCGGGAAGCATAGCTGATGCAGAAGTTAACGTGACGAAAAAAGGTATGTCAGAAAAATCTGACATACCCTTAGACCAAGTTTCATAATATCCGGTTTTCTGATTAGCCGAAATATCTCTTTAAAAGACCTTCAAATGCACGTCCGTGTCGAGCCTCATCGCGAGCCATCTCATGTACTGTATCATGGATAGCGTCAAGGTTAGCTGCCTTAGCACGCTTTGCAAGATCAAATTTACCTGCTGTAGCACCGTTCTCAGCTTCTACTCTCATTTCGAGATTCTTCTTGGTAGAATCTGTTACAACTTCACCAAGTAACTCTGCAAATTTAGCAGCGTGTTCTGCCTCTTCCCAAGCAGCTTTCTCCCAATATAAACCAATCTCAGGATAGCCTTCTCTGTGGGCAACTCTTGCCATAGCAAGATACATACCAACTTCTGTACACTCGCCGTTGAAGTTTGCTCTTAAATCAGCCATAATGTCTTCGCTGACACCCTGAGCAACACCTACCACGTGCTCAGCAGCCCATGTTCTCTCATCAGTCTGTGCTGTGAATTTCTCCGGGCCTACACCACACTGTGGGCATTTTGCAGGAGCTGCATCTCCTTCATAAACATAACCGCATACCTGACATACAAATTTCATACTCTTATTCTCCTTTTCTTTTAATAAATTTTATGATTGTAAGATGTAGCAATAAAACATAGGGATTTTATATTACATCTTATTAGTACCTCTTTTGTAATTTGCACTAAACCATATTAAATTATGATAAAGTTTTTTTGCGGCAGTTACCGCAGATTCCGTAGAAGTAGGTAACGTGCCCCTGTATTTCACCGTCAAAGTTCAATCCGGCGATATCAATAATGTTGTCGATATTGTCCATTTTAAGATCAATTACATTGCCGCACTCGGAACATACGAAATGATAATGTGCAGAAGTATCTGCATCAAAATGGTCAACACCATCGCCCACACGAAGCCGCTGTATTTCGCCCATATCTGCAAGAAGGGTTAAATTGCGGTATACCGTGCCGAGGCTGATATTCGGATATTCCTGTCTGACATTCATATAGACAACATCAGCAGTCGGATGATCTTTACGACTCATCAGAAAATCTTTAATGACTTGTCGTTGCCGGCTATATTTTAATGCCATCGGGAATCCTCCTTTAAAAATAGTAATCATTACTGATTTCATGATTCATTATAGCAAAATAAATGCATGTGTCAATCATAAATTTTGAAATTTATAAATTTTTTATAAGATTATCGGATATGTTTTATTTCTATCGTCAGAAATTGTGGTATATTATTTGTGATAACAACTCAGAACAGTAGGTTCCGATCAATTACGGACAACAGAGAGGAAGTGTTCCGGTGAAATTTAAGACAAGGCTGGTTATCACATCGCTTTCGATTATATTAGTGCCATTTTTATTGACGATTGCAGCGTTTCTGCTGATAGGCAGCCGTATTGAGGATGCGGAAGCGGGAATTTTAGATCGTGACAGTGCATCCTTTACGTATACAATAGAAAATTACAGTGAGATTACGGAAGAAGTCCTTGAAAAAGTCAAAGAGCAGATCGCAACGGAACCGGAGCGGCTGGAGGACAAAAGCTATCTGGATGAAATCACCGCCGATTTAAAGAATAAGTCATCCTATATTATTGTAAGAAAAGATGACAGTATTTATTATTCCGGCAATCATAATGCGGCCAGGAAGATTTTCAACATCCTGCCTGAATACGGGAATGAAATGCCAAATGCTGAGACCGGTTATTATTATAACGATATGAAAAAGCTGGTCAAAGAGATTGATTTTCAATTTTCGGATGGCGGCGAGGGAAGTTTCTTTATTGTAACCAGTATAAGTTCTCTGATTTCGAAATCGACATTGAGAAATATGATAACGGCATTTATGCTGGTTTTGATTTTTACCAGTATTGTGCTGACACGTTGGATTTACAGCGGGATTCTTCATCCGATTAATCAGCTTAATACGGCAATGCAGAATATTGCAGAAGGCAATTTGGAATATATGCTTGCCACGGGTGAAAAGGGAGAAATCGGCGAACTTTACAGAAATTATGAGGACATGCGGCTTCGGCTTAAGGAATCCTTAGATGAAAAGTTTGAACACGAACAGAAGAACCGGGAGTTAGTAAGCAATATTTCCCATGATTTGAAGACACCGATTACGGCAATCAAAGGATATGTGGAAGGAATCATGGACGGCGTGGCAGATACGCCGGAGAAAATGGATAAGTATATTAATATTATCTATGATAAAGCAAATGACATGGACAGACTCATCAATGAACTGACTACTTATTCCGGTATTGACAGTAACAGAATTCCTTACACTTTCCGTAGAATTAACGTAGCAGACTATTTCGGTGACTGTGTGGAAGAAGTCGGTCTGGATCTGGAATCCAAGAATATTCAGCTTAATTATGAAGATCTGGTGGAACCGTCCACACAGATCATAGCAGATCCTGAGCAGATGAAACGTGTGATTAACAATATTATCGGCAATAGCGTGAAATATATGGATAAAGAAAAAGGTGTCATTGACATCCGTATTTTGGATGAAGTAGATGCTATCCGGGTGGAGATCGAGGATAACGGAAAGGGCATCGCGGCGAAAGATCTACCCAATATCTTTGAGCGGTTCTACCGGACGGATGCCTCCCGCAATTCCTCCAAAGGCGGCAGCGGAATCGGCTTATCTATCGTAAAGAAAATTGTAGAAGATCACGGCGGTTATATCTGGGCAACCAGCAAGGAGAACGAAGGAACCTGTATGCATTTCGTGATCCGTAAGTATCAGGCACCGCCGGAAGTTGATAATATAGAAGAATAGAAAGGGATTGATGTTATGAGTAAAATTTTAATTGTAGAAGATGAAGAGGCAATCGCAGATTTAGAGAAAGATTATCTGGAATTGAGTGACTTTGAGGTAACCATAGAGAATACGGGAGACAAAGGGCTGGAAACAGCGCTGGCAGGGGATTTTGATCTGGTCATCTTAGACCTGATGCTGCCGGGTATCGATGGATTTGAAGTTTGTAAGAAAATCCGGGAAGAGAAGAACATCCCGATTATCATGGTATCTGCTAAGAAAGATGATATTGATAAGATCAGAGGTCTTGGTTTGGGAGCGGATGATTATATGACGAAACCGTTCAGCCCCTCCGAATTGGTTGCCAGGGTGAAAGCGCACATGGCGCGTTATGACAGGCTGGTAGGCAGTAACCAGAAGATGAATGATATCATAGAGATCAGAGGACTTAAGATAGATAAGACCGCCAGAAGAGTTTATGTGGACGGCGAGGAGAGAATTTTTACAACCAAGGAATTTGATCTTTTAACTTTTCTGGCTGAGAATCCGAACCATGTATATTCTAAGGAAGAGCTGTTCCGTGAGATCTGGGATATGGATTCCATAGGGGATATTGCCACGGTTACGGTGCATATTAAGAAGATTCGTGAGAAGATAGAATATGACACTGCGAAGCCGCAGTATATTGAGACGATTTGGGGAGTTGGGTATCGGTTTAAAATTTAAGGTGGAATTGAATAGGCTTATGGCTGAAATAGGATGATAATTCGGGGAGGTGATATGGATGTGTACAGAGCTTCAGTTAAATAAAATTGTGAAGGCTATGGTGGAGTGTTACCAGGCAGTATATGGTCATGATATTGTAGATATTATGCTTTATGGATCATATGCAAGAGGAGATTATACAGAAAATTCTGACATTGATATTGTAGCGGTTGTTCGAGGTTCACGATTAGACCTACAAGAAAAAATGAAGAGAGTTTGGGATATATCTGCTGAAATTGGCTTGGAAAATGATATTGTAGTTTCTCCAACAGTAATTCCATATGATGAATTTATGGAATATAAGCATACACTTCCATATTACCGTAATATTGTAGAAGAAGGGCGAAAAATTGGATGATTTAGTAAAATATCGCCTAGATGATGCCAAAGAAAGATTGATTTCGGCAAATGTGCTTCTGGAGAAAGGTTTATATAAGGATTCTGTCGGAAGATCCTATTATGCTATATTTACGGCGATAAGAGCGGTACTTGCAACAAGAGAGGTGGATTTTTCCAAGCATGCCGGAGTAATTGCCTATTTTCAAAGAGAATTTATAAAAACTGGTATTTTTGATAAAAAATATTCTAAATATTTACAACAGGCATTTCAGATTAGAAACAGTTGTGATTATGATGATTTTTTTATTATATCTAAGCGGGATGCAGAGGAACAGTATCACAGAGCAGAAGAGTTTTTCAAAGTTGTTAAAGAGTATATTGCATAAGGGATGCTGATAAGTGTGAATATAATAGATACAGACTTATTCTTGGCTGTATCAAGAAGATAATAATAGGATATTTTCATGAAATCACGGATTCTGTATGAGGATAACAATATCATAGTAGTTCACAAGCCTGCCGGTATCGCGACGCAGACCGCGCGTGTAGGACAGCGTGATATGGTCAGCGAGGTAAAAGGATATCTGGTATGTAAGGAACAGGAAACAGCATTGCAGCAGGCTAAGCGGAATGGATTACAGACACCTTATGTTGGACTGATTCATCGTCTGGACCAGCCGGTAGAGGGTATACTTGTATTTGCCAAAGATAAGCAGTCAGCGGCGGCATTGAGCAGGCAGATCGCAGATGACGGAATGGAGAAGTATTACTATGCGGTTGTTTGTGGACAGGATTTTCCTGACAAGGGAGAACTTGCGGATTATTTAGTAAAGGATGGAAAGACTAACACTTCCCGTATCGTGCCGAAAGAAGTTAAAGGCGCTAAACTGGCGAAGCTTAGTTATGAGATTTTGGACCGGCAGCCGGCAGAGTCGCCGAATGAGGGAAAGAAGCAGATTGCCCTTGCTAAGATACATTTACAGACCGGACGGCATCATCAGATCCGGGTACAGATGCGCGGCGCGGGGATGAGTTTGCTTGGGGATTATAAATACGCGGATGAAGAAACGGTCGGATTGTCAGAGCGGATGAAAATAAAAGAGATTGCATTATGCGCCTATAGGCTGGAATTTGAGCATCCTGGGTCAAGGCGGAAACTGCAGTTTCAAATTATGCCGGAAGGTAAAAGTTTTTCTATGTTTTCATTTATCAAAGATGAAAAAATTGCCATGCAGGAGAGCGCAGATAGACCGCTATTTTTCGAATAGGATTCAGGAAAACATATATAATAGAAATAGAGAGTGATATATATAGAATGATATAGGGCAAGAAGCAGAAGGTGAACTTTCTGCTTCTTTTTGTGATAGAAATCCTGGTAGGAGGAACGCATAAATGTCAGAGTGGAATTTGTCCGGGCAGATAGAGGCTTTTAAAAGTAACAAGGTCATAAAGGCATGTTTCGTGTCTGTTATCGTTTATTTTTTCTTTCGATATTTATTTACACTGATTGCGCCTTTTGCACTGGCGTTTTTGTTAATTACACTCTGTTATCCGATGCTCGTGAAAATGCAGAAAAAAATTCCGGTCAAAAAGAAATTTCTGGCAGTAGGTATTATTGTACCGTTTTTATTGCTGATCATAGGGATTCTGTGGGTCATTATGGTATTTGGCATAGAGCAGTTAGACGGACTGCCATCTTTTTGTACACAGGTGGGAGAACAGATGGAGTTCTTTTTTCACCAGTGCTGTGGCAGACTGGACGGCAAGTTTGGATGGAACGGGCAGGAGATAGAGCATTATATTATAGAACAGATGACCATTGTCATGGAGAATGTGCAGATTCAGGTGGTTCCGCAGATTTTGTCATCTTCATATAGTTGCTTTAAGGGTATTTTTTCTGTTATAGGGTTTCTGGCGATTACCTGCATTGCTGCTTTTCTGCTGGAAAAGGACTATACAGGGGCAGTAGAATGGCTGAAGACTTCGAAAGAGCTTCGTTTTATCTGGGCAGTGATTGAGGGAGTCTTATCCTACATTATAACTTTTATCAAAGCGCAGGGGGTGATTTTGTGTATTATCAGCATATTATGCAGTGCTGTATTGTATATTGCCGGAGTTGGGGGAGGTGCTTTGTTGGGGCTGCTGGCGGGGCTTCTTGATATGCTTCCTTTTATCGGCACCGGAATTGTGCTGGTGCCGTTGTCTGTCTGGCAGTTAGTAAATGAACGATATGTACAGATGGTCGTATGTATTATTTTATACGGAGTGTGTATTCTGGTCAGGGAATTGTTGGAGCCTAAGCTGATCGGAAAGAGGATCGGAATAGCGCCGGTTATGATGCTGTTTGCTGTTTATGCGGGTGTTAGGCTGTTCGGGGTGGGTGGAATCTTAAAAGGACCGTTGGCGCTGATCGTGATTTATGAGATTATGAAAACCGGATTTGACGAAGAAGTACAGTGCGTATATGATAAAAGGGAATAAGGAGCCATTCTTCCAAGGGTTGATTATAGGGATAAAACAGTATTTTTGGAATTATAGAAATAAAATATTTAAGAAAAATTGGCAGATAATGAAGCAGGAGATAGCGGGTCTGTACAAAAGGACAGGAAATAGATATAAAATAACAAGGCGGAAAGCGGGTATGTATAACACAGAGGAAAGCAAAGAAGTACATACGAATAGTGGGTCAGGCTGGTGCAAAGAAATAGGACAGGGCATTATGATGGCATATTTCCTGATGATTGCGGTGATCTATCCCTTCTATGCGCCCGGCGGATACTTGCGGATCGGAGAGGTGAAATATGTTTTTTTCCGCAATGTCACCTTAGTTACCGTGGCAGTTATGATTCTGGTCGTAGCGGTGTCATTGCTTCAAAAGCGTAGTGCGGGGAAGATTGCGGAGCAATACCGGCATATGTCTGTGCCGGATTGGTTTGTGTATGGCTATTTGATTACGATCATGCTGTCGTACTTGTGCTCTGCCTATAAGGAAGATGCATTGTGGGGCGTGGATGGCTGGCATATGGGTGTCGTAACCCAGATGATTTTGATTCTGCTGTATTTTCTAATTTCCCGCTATTTTTCATGTAATGGTAAATGCTTGGCTGTCTGGCTGACGGCTGCGGGAGGGGTATTTTTGTTAGGGATTCTGAACCGGTACTCTGTTTATCCCATAGTGATGGAAGGACAGACGGAGACGTTTATCTCGACTCTCGGTAATATCAACTGGTTCTGCGGATACTGGTCGGTATCCGCACCCATAGGAATCGCATTGTATTGGTGCAGTGAGCGCAGGTTGGCACGGGTGGCAGCGGGGCTGTTCAGTGTGATTGCGATTCTGGCAGGTATCACACAGGGGAGCAGCAGCGCCTATCTCGTTTATCTGATTGTCTATGGGGTATTGTTGATATGTTCCGTGCAGAGTAACCGGAGACTTTATCGATTGCTGGAATTGTGCATGATATTTGCGGTCAGCTGTCAGATCGGCAGGCTCATGCGTTATATTCCGGGGCTTCGTTATAATTATGGAAATGAAAGTTATCCGACAGGGTCGTGGATTACGGATCTTTTGCTGAATGGCAATGCAATGCTATGGTTGTTTGCAGGAGCATTGTTGTGTTATGGTCTCTTAAGAGTATCAGAGAAGCGGCGGGGATTTCGGATAGAAGAACATGGACATCTCAAGATGCTTCTCTCGGCAGGGCTGGTGTTGTTAATGATTGGCTTGTCAGTTTTTCTTGTATTCCATAGTGATGTATTGGGGCATGAAAATGAAGCGAGTGCTGGGACATACGGTGGTGCAGGGCTTATTTTCCAGGAAGATTGGGGCAACGGCAGAGGAACTGCATGGAACTGTGGAATCGGTGCATACCGCAGTATGGATGCTGTACATAAGATCGTGGGAATCGGTCCTGATTGCTTTGCCGATTATGTTTATGAGATTCCTGAACTAGCGGAACAGCTTATAGATCAGTTTGGAAACCAGAGACTGACCAACGCTCATAACGAGTGGCTTACCATATTGGTGAACATGGGATGGTTAGGGTTATTTTGTTATGCGGGAATTTTCATAGCATCAGCAATTCGTTATTGGAAGAGGGCAAAGGAGCAGCCGTTACTGTATGTCTGCTTACTCAGCTTGTTGGCATACATGGTACATAATATGGTCAGTTTTCAGCAAATTTTGAATACGCCTTATATCTTTATAGTGTTAGGTATGGGAGAAAGTCTTGTGCGAGGGTTTTTGGCAAGAAAAACTGCTTCGGAGTAGAATATTGATATGAGTAATAAGATAAAGAGAGAAAAAGAACCATATAGCAACGCCGGGGTGGAGATCATCGGTCAGATTATGGAGTATATGCTGGCAATGATCGTGATGGCGGTATGTATTGCAGTGCCGCTTTATGCCAGGGATGGCTATCATCAGATAGGGGAGGCAAAATTTACGGCATACAAGTCTGTACTGATGATTGGTTTCGTCATGCTGTTTGTAATGACAGTAGTTTATCTGATCTTCTGGCTCAAAGATAAGAAGGAATGGAATGTGTCTGTCACAGACATGATGGTAGTGGGATATCTGATTTTATCGGGAATCTCCATAGTTTCCGGTGGCTTCTATGAAGATGCGCTGTGGGGCTGTTCGGGATGGAATATGGGATTCCTGTCTCAGCTTAGTTTTGTATTGCTGTATCTGTTTTTATCAAGGTTTGGCAGATATTACCGACTGATTATAGCCGTCTTATGTTCGGTGGCGGCAGTGGTTTTTTTGATCGGAGTGCTTCATCGTATGTTGATAGATCCCATCGGTTTCTATGACGGACTGGCAGATTACCAGAAAGCACAATTTTTATCTACTTTAGGACAAGCGACCTGGTATGGCAGTTTTTTGGTGGTGGTATTGCCCTTGGGGATAGCGGTATTTCTATATACAGAAAATCGGATGTGGCGTGTGATAAGCGGTATGTATGTTTTTCTTGGATTCTGTACGCTGGTTACCCAGAACAGTGACAGCGCTTATTTTGCTTTGGCAGGATTTATGCTCGTATTTTTTGGGGTTTCTGTGGAAAAGAGAGATAGTCTCTATCGGTTTGTGTTGATTTGTACGCTTTTTCTTGCGGCGGGCAAGCTGATGTATTTTCTGTTACAGATCAATCCTAATCCCGCATTGGAATATGATGTGATTACAAGATGGATTTTATGCTCGGCGGCTACCTGGGTGTTACTGGTCTTGTGCCTTTTCGGATGTGTGATACTGTTTGTCAGAAAAAAACTTTTTCAAGGGAATCAAAATACCTATCCTGTGGAGAAGATGTTCCGGACGCGCAAGGGAATCTTTCTTGCAGTGGGAGGCTTGCTTGCAGGAGTGATATTGATGATTGTCTTGCAGGCAAAGAATTTACTGCCGGAAGCTCTTGCAGAGAGATTGCAAACGATATCTTATTTTACTTGGAATGATAGCTGGGGAAACGGACGGGGAAGAATTTGGAGCTTCTCTGTGCGGATGTATGGAGAAGAGAGCCTGCTTCATAAACTGTTTGGAGTGGGACCGGACTGTTTCAACAGCTATGTGACGGCATATTACAGCGAGGAAGCACAGCTTCTATGGGGCGAGAAGCT
The DNA here is from genome assembly GCA_017936885.1 of Lachnospiraceae bacterium. Classification (GTDB taxonomy): domain Bacteria; phylum Bacillota; class Clostridia; order Lachnospirales; family Lachnospiraceae; genus UBA3282. Next base: position 12,545 of record JAGBEO010000021.1, read on the forward strand.
TCTGACAAACGCCCATAATGAATGGCTGAATATGTTGATTAACGCAGGATTGCTGGGAGCAGTGGCATATATCGGAATTTTTGTGACTGCAATTTTCCGTTTCCTGAAAAAAAGGCCGGGGAACTTGTTGGTAACAGGGGTGGCGGCTTGCGCCGTATCTTATATGGCATATAATTTTTTCTGTTACCAGCAGGTATTGTGTACCCCGTTTATCTTTATTCTGCTGGGAATCGGAGAATATATTTTACGTAAGGAAGAAGGCTACTGCCGGGATGGCAAATCAAACGGAATGTTATTTTTGCGCAATAGATCCTTTAAATAGTCAATTTGCGGCAGATAATACTCAGCATCTTCCTGTTTCGTGCGTTCAATAATTTCTTCGGAGCTTGTACCAAAGAGATTTAATAGTCCTTCACAAACCATAAGTGAGTCTCCTTTCTTTCGGGTGTTGGCGGTGGTTAACTGGTGCAGATATTTAATATAAATGTCCTGATCCTGATGGATCTTATAATCGTCAGCAAGTTGAGCGATCAGTTTGCTGTCATGCAGTTTGTCAGTCAAACAATGCAGATACAGGTATTCTTCCGGAAGAAGTTCTTTTATGACGATAATTTGAATATTAAATATCTCTTTAATGACATAATATACTCCCGGAGAATATTTTTCAACTATTAAATTACGTTCTTTTTGTAGATGTTTCATTAACCTTCTTGGATAATGCATACTTAGAAAGGTCAAACTGATATCAAGACTGGTGTATTGATTCTTTTTACCTGTTTGATTGATGAAAAGCCCTGCATAGCCGATTGTTTTATAATATGAATCCGTGCTGAGAAAGGTGCCCATGCCTTTGATCTCAAACAAATTGTAAGTCCTGAAAATATGTGCTATGTTCTTGGGAATCGGCTGTTTGTTGAGTTTTTTAATAATAAGCAGGTCAATCCGGTAGCTGTTTTTGCCAAGAATATATTCAGATTGAAATTCCAGAAAATGATTATAGTCCCGTAAATCAATCTTTAGGGCGCAGATTGCAGCCTCGTGCCAGTTGACACAGTGCCGTTTGGATTTTGCTTTTTTCAGAGATGTGTTTGGTTTTTGATTCATAGAGAGTGCCTTTCATCAAACAGACAGAACGAATAGTCCTTCATAGAATGTCATATAGATGTGTTAATAATATAACATTTTTTAGATAATTCAAAGATAATGAATTATTTATATCATAAAAGAAACAGAAAAACAAATAGTTTCATTAGTCAGGCATGTAGAAAAAACGAAACAAAATAAAGGTAATAAACATACGAATATCAACATATAGAATAAATTTACAAAGCTGAAAGCGAAAAGTACAAAATCTTGTATTGTGCATTTCCCATGGGGAATACGGCAGATAACGGTTGACAAAAGCGTATTTCACTTCTAAAATAAAGTCCAAGATGAAAACTTACGTGACGAAGAAGAGAATAGTACGGACAGGGAACGTGACAGAGAGAGGATCACAGGTGGAAGATCCTTACGGGAAATATCCGGAACCGGCCTCGGAGTCCTGTGTGATGAGCACAGCGTAGCACCGGCGATAACGGTAGGAGAAGAAGAACGCAGATGCGTTAATTAGGGTGGTACCGCCGAAAATTCGGTCCCTTACGGGATGGAATTTCCGGCGGTTTTTGTGTTCTGTATAAATGGCACATGCTATTATCCATAGGGATATATGATAAGGCATAAAAGTGTTTATAGCATTTTGTAAATAATAAAAAACGGAGGAGAAAGAAATGGCAGACAAGAAATTAGTAGAAGCGATTACATCGATGGAAGATGACTTTGCGCAATGGTACACGGATGTTGTCAAGAAAGCAGAGCTGATCGATTACACAAGCGTAAAAGGCTGTATGGTGTTCAAACCGGCAGGCTACGCGATCTGGGAGTTGATTCAGCAGCAGTTGGATGCGAGATTTAAAGCAACAGGTGTGCAGAATGTGTATTTACCGATGTTCATCCCGGAGAGCCTGTTAAATAAGGAGAAAGATCATGTGGAAGGCTTTGCGCCGGAAGTAGCATGGGTAACCCATGGCGGTTTACAGCCATTGCAGGAGAGACTGTGTGTCAGACCTACCTCAGAAACATTGTTCTGTGATTATTATAAGAACACGATCCAGTCCTATCGTGATCTGCCGCAGGTATGCAACCAGTGGTGTTCCGTAGTACGTTGGGAAAAGGAGACAAGACCTTTCTTAAGAAGCCGTGAGTTTTTGTGGCAGGAGGGACATACCGCTCATGCAACGGCAGAAGAGGCAGAAGAGAGAACCATTCAGATGTTGAATGTCTATGCGGATTTCTGTGAGCAGGTATTAGCGATTCCAGTTATCAAGGGACGTAAGACGGACAAAGAGAAATTTGCGGGCGCTACCGCAACCTATACGATTGAAGCATTGATGCATGACGGCAAGGCATTGCAGTCCGGTACGAGCCATAATTTCGGTGACGGATTTGCCAAAGCGTTCGGCATTCAGTTTACGGATAAAGACAACACATTAAAATATGTACATCAGACTTCCTGGGGCATGACAACCCGTCTGATCGGCGCTGTTATTATGGTACACGGTGACAATTCCGGTTTGGTACTGCCGCCCAGAATCGCACCTACCCAGATCGTGATCATTCCGATCCAGCAGAAAAAGGAAGGCGTGCTGGATAAGGCATATGAGCTGAGAGACCGTTTAAGCAACTTCCGCGTGAAGGTGGATGATGCCGATAAGAGTCCCGGATGGAAGTTCTCTGAACAGGAGATGAGAGGTATTCCGATTCGTGTGGAGATCGGACCGAAAGATATCGAGGCGAATAAGTGTGTGATCTGCCGTCGTGATACAAGAGAAAAGATCGAGGTTTCCTTAGACGAGCTTGAGGTTAAGGCAGCGGAAATCTTAGACAAGATGCAGGTAGAAATGCTGGAGCGCGCAAGAGTACACAGAGATGCGCATACTTATGTAGCGAAAGATATGGATGAGTTCCGTAAGACCTTTAACGAGAAATCCGGTTTCGTCAAAGCTATGTGGTGCGGCGAGCAGGACTGCGAGGATAAGATTAAGGAAGAACTGGCAGTTACGAGCCGTTGTATGCCTTTCGAGCAGGAGAATCTGGGAGAGACCTGCGTATGCTGCGGAAAGCCTGCGAAAAAGATGGTTTACTGGGGAAGAGCGTACTAAGGTTTAGAAAGGTATGGTTATTTAGATGATTTTGTCGGTTAACGGAAAGGAATACGAAATTCTGAAACTGTTAGGCAAAGGAAAAGGCGGTTACTCCTATCTGGCAACAGATGGGAGTACCAAGTATGTTTTAAAACAGATCCACCATGAGCCTTGTGACTATTATCAATTCGGTAATAAGATAGAGGCTGAGTTGAATGATTATAAAAGGCTGAAAAAGATCGGTATTTCCATGCCGAAGATGCTGGACGTAGATACGGAACAGGAACGCATTCTCAAAGAATATATTGATGGCGACACCGTCTATGATATGGTGATTCATGATGCTTTGCCGGAAGATTGCCTACAGCAGGTCAAAGCGATGTGCAAGCTGCTTTATCCGGCGCATACCAATATTGATTATTTCCCGACCAATTTTATCATGCAGGACGGCATTTTGTATTATGTGGATTACGAATGCAATGATTACATGGATGAGTGGAACTTTGAAAATTGGGGCATCAAGTATTGGTCTAAGACGGAGGAGTTCCTAAAGTATGTGGAGGAGCATTCATGAGATTTCTTCTGGCAGATAAAAGCCATATTCCGGAATTAGTCAGAATGCGTTTGGAATATGTAGAATGTGATGACGGTTATATCAGTGATGAAAACAGAGTGAAAATGTCGGAAGCTCTTCCTGTTTATTTTGAAAAACATCTGGGAAAAGATCTCATGGCATTTATTGCGGTAGAAGACGACAAAGTAGTTGCTACAGCTTTTTTGCTTGTGATTGAAAAACCATCCAGTCCGCATTTTATCCATGGAAAAACAGGAAATGCTTTAAATGTGTATACCCAAAAAGCGTACCAGAAGCAGGGAATCGCGACGAAACTGATGGAAATGTTAATTGACTATGCGAAAAAGGAATGTCTGGACTTTATTGAATTAAAAGCAACGGAGGAAGGATATCCTTTATATGAAAAATGCGGGTTTACAGAGGAGAAGCAACTCTACAGAAACATGAAGTATATTGTACATTAAATGTCAGAGGAGAAGATACGTGAACAATAGATCTTTTGACCATAAAAGAATTGCAGAAGGCTACAAAGACCGTCCGTTTCTGCATAAACAGGTCATTGAACAGTTTCAGAAGGATTACGGTGCCAGGCAATATGAAAACGGTTTGGATGTAGGCTGTGGCGCGGGATTGTCCGCGAAGGCATTGAAATTGATTTGTAAGAATGTGACAGGTACGGATATATCACCGGAAATGATCGCGGTGGCACAGGAAATATGCGGTGCAGAGGGATTCACTTTTTTTCCATGTAAGGCGGAAGAAGTACCGTGTGCGGATACTTCCTATGATATTGTCACGGCAGCAGGCGTGGTGCAGTGGGTTGACAGAGATGCTTTTTTACAGAATCTGCGTCGGATCATGAGTGATGACGGCGTGGTAGTGATCTATGACTTCTGTATCAGCGATCGCATGGAGGATTGTGAGGCATATTCTACATGGTGGCACGAGCAGTATTTGAGGGAATTTCCGAAACCGTATCGTAACGAGCAGGTCTGGACGCAGGCAGATGTGGAGCCTGCGGGATTTACGATAGTGGAGCAGATACCGCTCACCTTGTCATGGGAGTTTGATTTGGATGCACTAATCAATATTATGATGATCCAGTCCAATGTGAATGTCAGGATAGAAGGCGGGGAGAAGAGTGTTAGCGAAGCGCAGCAGTGGTTTTGTGCGACACTTATTGAGTTTTTTGCGGATGGGAAAGAGGTCAAATCCTTTGGTAAGAGAAGAATTGCGTTTGATGGCTATAGATGGATTTTAAAATGCCGAAACATTTGTTCTTTGTTGTAAAATTGTAAAAAATTTAATTAATTTTGTAAAAAAGTCTTGTATAAAAGTATGAAAATGTGTTACCATAATTAACACGCATAGAAAGTTGACACAAGTGTCTTTTTTTGGTAAATATAGTTCCTGCACATATAATACTGAAAGGGATAAGGGGTGATGGATATGATGAAAGCTAAAGAGTTCATGGATGGTTTTATGGATAAATTAAAGGCAGATGATTTTGCAAAGGATAACCAGCCGAATAAAGGACCGGAAATTGATAAGGATTTTATTCAAAAACAGCTTTCTTCGTATACCAATTTGTTAAATTCCGGTATTATTGAGAAAGCTACATGTAAGAAGTAAGGTGGGGATATGTGCCAATCTCTTGGTGAACCAAAGGTCTTTTTGAAAAAATTCAATATTTCGGAAGAACGATTCCGTGATTCGATGTTACCGTGGAACGAGTTGGAATTGATAGCGGAAGATTATTCGAAGAAAAAGAATGAACATACGGCAACTGTAAAGAGTTATTTTGAAATAATACAGCAGTGTACATATGTTCATTCTTTGAGTTATAGGGTCAAAGATGTTACACATCTGATTGAGAAAATTATCAGGAAAAATCCTAAATATCTGAAACAGGGAAAAGCCATATCGGTTTGTAATTATTCAGAATACATTAATGATTTAATGGGAATCAGGATTCTTCTTTTGTTTAAAGAAGATTGGACAGGTGTGCATGAATTTTTGATGAGTCAGTTTGGCGATGATTTAGCTGAAGCTCCATTCGCATACATACGACAGGGTGATGACAGAAGTCTGTATGAAGGCAAAGTTGAGATTATTGAAGAAAAACCTTACAGATCGGTTCATTATCTGGTTCGGGATAAAAAGTCTGGTTTATGTGTGGAAATACAAGTCAGGACTTTGTTCGAAGAAGCATGGAGTGAGATTGACCATAAATTGCGATATCCTTATGATTTATCCAATGAAATGATTAGTTCATATTTGGGAATTATGAATCGCGCTACAGGTATGGCAGATGAGATGGGAACCTTTCTGCATGCTTACCTAAAAGAATTTCAGCATGCGATGGAAGAGGGAGTGGCAGACGAGAATGAAGTTTACAGTTATATTTTAGAACAGCTTGAACATTGCAGTGACAATGAGGTAAAAGCGAATATAGTTTCTAAAATTAAAAAGGCAGATAAGTATAAGGAATTGAAAAGCGCACAGGATGTATTTAAAGACATACTAAAGAACTTGTAGAAAAGAGGCAGTCCAATGGACGATAAGATATATAAAACGCTGAAGGAAGAATTAAACAGTACATTTACTGATGAATACATATATAATGCGGGTATGCTGATCCATGAAATGGCAGACAGTTTTTATAAGGAGCAAAAGTTAGAAGATAAGGTTTATTTTGACGATTCGGTATTTGAATACTGTCTGGTTGATATTTTTGTGGATATAGCAAGGCTTAAGTATTTTCATGATATTGATCTTGTTAATTATATTAAGCTGATGGCATACACGGCTTCATGGTGTTTGAAGAGGAAACCTTTTCAACTGAAAGAAGGTGCAGGAACAGATTATATATATGTTAATGAGAAATTTGCTTTATCCTTATTGCTGCAGGCGTCAGGATGTTTCGATTCTGACTGGAAATGTGCGGAGAAAGATGGAGAAAAAGTAGAGAAGTTGGTAGAACAGATTTTTTATCATCTAAAATACAGAAATACCAATCCGCAGACATTGGAGTTAATGCTGATTGGGATTGAGACTGGAAAATTTTTAAACAAAGCTTGTTAGTATTTTATATATAAAGTTAGAATTGCCGCGCTGATGTTGAATCAGTGCGGCAGTTTTAAGATCTACCTGTCAGATAATGCGGACTTCTAAAGCAACGCAAAATTTTTTATTTTGGGGATATGGCTTTAACCTTATGGAGTAGAAACAAGAATCGTGCTATAATAAATATCAAAATACATAAAATATACATAGAAAGGACAATTCCCATGAACGTATTAGTAATAAACTGCGGTTCTTCCTCTTTGAAGTACCAGCTTATCAACAGTAAAAGTGAAGAAGTGCTGGCGAAAGGACTCTGTGAGAGAATCGGCATTGAGGGCAGTGCCATTACCCATCAGCCTGCGGGCGGCTCGAAGGTTAAGACTGAGGTGGATATGCCCAATCATACCGTGGCTGTGCAGTTAGTGATCGACAAGCTGACGGATGCAGAGGTGGGCGTAATCAAGACTTTGGATGAAATTGACGCGGTGGGACACCGCATCGTGCATGGCGGCGAGAAGTTTGCCACTTCTGTAGTGTTGAATGATGAAGTGCTGAAGACTATCGAAGAATGCAATGATCTGGCACCGCTTCACAATCCGGCGAACTTAATCGGTATCAATTCCTGTAAAGAGATCATGCCGGGCGTACCGATGGTTGGTGTGTTTGACACCGCATTCCATCAGACCATGCCTAAGAAGGCTTATCTGTACGGACTGCCTTTATCTTACTATGAGAAATACAAAGTGCGCCGTTACGGATTCCACGGTACAAGCCATGATTTTGTATCCAAGCGTGCGGCTGAGATTTTGGGCAAAGATATCAAGGACTTAAAGATTATTGTGTGTCATTTAGGCAACGGCGCTTCCGTATCCGCTGTGAAAAACGGTGAATCTGTGGATACTTCCATGGGATTGACGCCGTTAGAGGGACTTATCATGGGAACCCGCTCCGGCGACTTAGATCCGGCGATCATTACTTTCCTTGCAGGCAAAGAAGGAATCAGCGCGGAGGAAGTGATCAATATCTGTAATAAAAAGTCAGGTGTACTCGGCTTATCTGACGGTTTGTCCAGTGATTTCCGTGATCTGGCAGAGGCAGCAGCGGAAGGTAACGAAACCGCTAAAGATGCGTTGGATGCATATGCTTATCGTGTGGGTAAATATATTGGCGCTTATGCAGCAGCCATGAACGGAGTGGATGTAATCGTATTTACCGCGGGTGCAGGTGAGAATAATGCAGAGGTTAGAGCACTGATCGGGCAGTATATCGGATTCCTCGGAACGAACATTGATGCGGAGAAGAATAAGCTTCGCGGTGAGGAAGTCATTCTGTCCGATGCGGATGCTAGAGTTACCACGATGGTAATTCCTACTAATGAAGAGCTTGCTATTGCGAGAGAAACGGTAAGATTAGTATAGGTAATTGTGAAACTTGTTCGTGTTTGTTGAAATTGTACAAATTGCATAACCAACACAGATGCGCTTGCACTCCGTTCCACCAAGGGTCTGTTTATGGTTATGCAGTTTACACAATTATTGGAACTTTGTGATGAGTTTTGCAATCGATTAAAAAAGATCAGTTTGAAAGGAAAAAGCATGAGCAGAAGCCGTAAAAAGAAAAAAGGCACAGGCACGATCGTGTTTTTGTGTGTGGTCATAGTCATTTGTGTCGTGGTTCTTGCCGGGCTGGTTAAAGGAACGCTTGGCGATGGCATCAAGAACGTGGTAGTAGAGAAAGCTACGGAGCAGATCATGGAGCAAGCGGTGCAGAAAGCGCTGGAAAATGCCGGTGATCCGCAGGCGGCAGCCAAGGCAAAAGAGATTGTAAATAACATGGATGAATCCGATAAGCAGCAGGCAGAAGAGATCATTGAAAAGTATGCTGACACGGATACATTGTCAGACTGCATGGATATCGTCAGTGGTGGAGTTACCGACGAGTCTATCGCGGAAGTCAAGGATTATCTACAGGAGAGCGTATCAGCCGAAGATATGCAGAAACTGCAGGAATTATATGAGAAATATGGCGGGGTACAGTAGGCTATTTAAGCCAGTACCTCGCTATATTTGTATAAGCAGCTTCTTTCATGAGATGAAATTCTTTCATCAGTCTGTCTGCAGTCTCTTCCGCAGAACAGCCAAACTCCTGACAGAGTTTTACAAAAGCGAGTAAGCAGTAAATGTAGAAATATTGTTATAAAAGTAACAAATAAATTGTCTTATATAAAAAATAAAAGGTTGACAAGCGTATACCTAAGGAGTAATATGAGGTAAACAGAAGTATACCTAAAAGAGAAAGCGGTTATAAAAGCAGACTGAAAAATTACATGGATATACAGGTTTTTCAGCCGGACTTATCCGGTTAGGGCAGCTTTTGTAATGATCTGGAGCAGATGGATAGGAAAGGAGAACACAGAAATGGTTAATTTGTCAGATGGGGAATGGAAAATTATGAATAAGCTCTGGGAGAAGGACAGTACGATTACAGAACTTACAAGTGCGCTGCAGGGAGAAACCGGATGGGATAAACATATCATCATTACAATGTTAAACCGTATGGAGAAGAAAGCTGCCATTTCCCATAAAGAAGGCGGCAGAGCCAAGATATTTTATCCGCTTGTGTCCCGTGAGGAAGTGTCCATGCAAGAAACGCGAGGATTCTTGCAGAAAGTGTATCGCGGTAGCGTGGGGATGATGGTTAATGCCATGGTGCAGGATCAGGCATTGTCTAAAGAAGAGATACAGGAATTATATGATATTTTAGAGCAGGCGAAAAAGAAATAGAAGATGGAAGGAGCATACATATGAAAGAAATTATAATTACATCTTCGGTACTTATCTTATGTATCATGTTGCTTCGTTTGCTGTTTAAGGGAAAAATCAGCAGCCGTCTTCAATATGCATTATGGCTTTTAGTGGCGCTCCGGCTCATGATTCCCGTAGGAGTGCAGATTGGTGATCTGAATGAGCTGCGCCTGATGGATTTGGTGAAAAGTGTGGAGGCGGATACCGGAGACATTATGCAGCGTTTGGAAGAACCTATTACATTTATGGCAGGATACACAGGTGAACGGGTTATACGGTTTTTCATGCCGGAAGATGCCGGTGTACCTACACATTCACCGACAGAGGAGTATGACCTGTACAGCGGAGCGGACGGTCCTACCAGTGTATTCATAGCAGGCAGACTGAGGGTTAGCTGGCTGGATATTCTTAGCTGGATCTGGTGCGGCGGTATGTTGGTGACGGCACTGTGGATGCTTGTGACGAATCTGGTTTTTTGCCGTAGGCTGCACCGGGAGAGACAAGCGTATGAACTGTCGGAAGAAGCGGTCTCTTTCCTATGCCAAAGTTTACCGCTCAAAGTATGCGGGAAGCTATCTGTTGGCGCTGGTATAGAAGCCGGATGCCGCAAGGAAGAGGGTGTGACAGGAGAGACAGGTAATAAAGATAGAGGAAGTAATAAGAGCAGCAAAAAAGGTGTAAAGCTTTATGTCATAGACAATCTGGCATCTCCCTGTCTCTACGGCTTGCCGGGTAAAGAGGTAATTTATCTGACGCCGGATATTGTCAGTGATAATCATAGATTATGTCATGTACTGGCTCATGAGTTATGTCATAAGAAACATGGTGACAGCTTTTGGTCATTACTGCGGAGTATTTTAGTTACAGTTTATTGGTTTCATCCGCTTGTGTGGGTGGCAGCGGTTTTGTCTAAGAGAGATTGTGAACTTGCCTGTGATGAAGCAGCATTACTCATGCTGGGTGAAGAAGAGCGGATTCCTTATGGAGAGACGCTGCTTTCTATTATTACCAGAAAAGGGAAGCTGTCCGACTTTGCCTGTACCGCAACGACTATGACCGGAAGCGGCAAGAGCGTTAAGGAACGGATTCAGTTGATAGCGAAAAAGCCGAAGATGCTTGGCATCACGCTGGCGGCAGTTTTGTTGTTTGTTATAGGAAACATTATCTTTTGTTTTACCAAAGATCCGAGATATGAAGGGGGTAGAGTGCTTGGACAGTCTGAAATCACGATGACTACGGAAGACATGCAGATCACCCTGCCTGCAAGCATCGGAGGAATCAGTGGCAATGTTTCTGAGATCAATTCAAAGGGAAAAATGGATATCATTATCTACCAAGTGGCTTCCGGCAAAGAGGTGGGCAGGTTCTGTCAGAGAGATTTGAAAGAAGCTTTGCAGCTTATGGATGAGGGACGGCATATCGTTCCCTTGGGAGATTACGGATATAACTATGTGCTGTGGGATAAGCTGGGAGTTACAAGGGAGAGGGAAGAGCATACCTATACACCTAATATGGGTACATATACAGATTACGTGAGCGCGACAATACATAATTATGCACCGACAGAAGAAGGGGCTTTGGTGACAGGTGAGACACAGCAACCGGTTGAAATGGCTGCAGAGTCGATTCATGAAGAGTCAGAAGATGATGTGGTTTATTTGCCTGCCGAGGAGATTATAATAACGCAGATTCCGAACGAAGAAATTAGAGAGACAGGTTCTTGTGCGGAGGATGTGAATATAGATGATCTGTCAGGAAGTAATTGTTATATTTACCTGAAAGCAGATTACAGTAAGGTAAAAGACAAGTATCTGGAAGAGATGGAGTTTATCAATGGGGAGCTTGAGGCAGTCACAGAAGATGTCATTTTGTTGGGATTTACGAAGGAATATAGAGACCAACTCTATGAAAATCTGGCAAAGCATAAGACCATGTATATCGGAAATGCTTCTGAGGTAGGTGCATTGGTATATGCTTTACCCACACCGGAAGGGTTATCTTATAACGGGTTGTCCATAGACAGTACAGAAAAAGGAAAATATACACTTTGCATCAATTATGATATGACTGTAGAAAGCTTGGACGAAATAGACTCTCATATGATTTTTTTCGATGCGGTGATGCTTTTTGCAAGCATTGGTAATATGGATGAATGTGTGTTTGCTGTAGGCGACAGTAATGAGGCAAGCTGGACTTATTATAGAACAGAATTGGAAGAAGTATTCGAATTCGGGCTGCGGTATCAGGACTGTGAAGAAGAACAGTTTATTGATTACATGTATATATTGTACTCGGATATTGTAGAATATTTGAGCAGCAAAGATGAGCAGATTTATTAACAGAATCTCAGATGATTGGGTTATAGGCTGCAAAATATGTTGTTCGATAGAAATTTTCTTTATAAATAATTAAGAAATATGCAACCATTTCTTAACTTTGAGTCTCTAATATAATAGAGGGATGTACTACATAACCTAGTACACCCTGCCAGTAATACAAAAGAGGGGCAAAGAAGTGGGGCAGACAGCGAGGAAAAGCAGAGAAACTATAAGAGGCGGCAACCGAGAGCAAAAAACTGACAGGGAACCGGCAAGAAGCAGCAGCCAAAAGCGAAGGAGCGATAGTGGGACAACAAGAAGCAGCAACCCTAAGTTAAGAAGCAGTAACCGGACGGCGGACAGTGGCATACAAGTAATAGGAAACAGCAGAGAAATCATAAAATATACCGGACAGGGACAAAGAGAGAGTAAAAGAAGTACACAGTATCAAGATGTAGAACTCTGGGAGCTTCGCAGGGAAAGCCAGCCTTCCAAACAGCATAAACAGGCTAAGTCCTATCCGCGCAGGCATGGAAGTCCACGACCGGTGCAGTCCATTAAACGCCGCAGGGCAAAGCGCAGAAAAGTGTATTTCTACAGAACGATAGCCTTATCGGGCATTGTGCTATGCCTCGTACTGATTTACTTCATGACCGGAGTGATTTACCGTTCTATGCATACTGATACGGGCAGGGGAGTGGTACAGATCCTGTCGGACACAGTGACAGGCAGGAAAATTGTTCCGCCGGATATTATAGAAGACTTTCTGGAAATCAATGATTATTCCCGTCCCGGTACGAAACTGAAACGGATCAATAGCATTTTCGTGCACTATACGGCAAATGCAGGCACAACGGCAGAACAAAACCGCAGCTATTTTGCTAACCTGGCAGAGACTCATGAGCGGTCGGCAAGCGCACATTTTATCATTGGCTATGATGGCACGCTGCTGCAGTGTATTCCTCTTGACGAAGAAGCATATGCGGTCAAAACGCGCAACGGAGATTCCATTTCCATCGAATGCTGTTATCTGGCTGAGGACGGTTCTTTTACACAGGAAACATATGATACGCTGGTACATACTCTGGCATGGCTTATTGATGAGTATGATCTATCTGCCGATGATATCCTGCGGCATTATGACTGCGGCGGAAAGCTGTGCCCGCTCTATTATGCGGAACACGAGGATGCATGGGAACAGCTTCGTAAAGATGTGGCAAATTATGAAAATCCGGAAGATATTCACTAGTTAAGTGAAATCTCCCGGATTGCTTTTTTCAGGGGAAGTATGGAATTAGGTGCCACACTCAAAGCATCAATTCCCATTTCCATAAATGTTCTGGTCAGAGTCAGATCCGCTCCGGATTCTCCGCAAATGCTCACGGGTATCCCTTCCTTATGGGCGGCATCCACGACCATGCGGATCATGCGGATCAGTGCAGGATGATGGGGGTCGAAGAAGTCATGCAGTTTGGCATTGTTACGGTCTAAAGCCAGAGTATACTGTGCGAGATCGTTGGTGCCGATGCTGAAGAAATCCACTTCTTTAGCCAAATCCTCTGCCACCATCACGGCTGCGGGTGTCTCGATCATAATGCCGAGTATCGGATTGCCGTAGACGGCCTGTTCCGCAGATAATTCTGCCTTACATTCGGTCACAAGTTCTTTTGCCCTGCGGACTTCCCAGAGAGAGGTGATCATGGGGAACATAATGTGCAGCTGTCCATGTGCACCGGCGCGAAGGAGTGCCCGCAGTTGAATCTTAAACAACTCCGGACGGCTTAGGCAGATACGGATAGCACGGTAGCCGAGTGCGGGATTTTCCTCAGGCTCCAGAGCAAGATATGGGCTTTTCTTATCGGCGCCCAGGTCCAGAGTACGGATCACTACGTGCTTGCCCGGCATCTGCTCCAACACACGGCGGTAGATTTGATACTGCACTTCTTCGTCAGGGTATTCCTGAGTATTCAGGTATAAAAATTCGGAGCGGAACAGACCGATTCCTTCGGAGCCCTGATCAATGGCAGATTTTATATCAGCAGGTGCATTTATGTTGGCATATATTGCTACAGAATGTCCGTCTAATGTGACTGCCGGAAGTGTTTTCAGTGCGTGTAATTCTGCACGCTTCTTCTTCATAGAAGCCTGCTTGATCCGGTACTTCTCAATCAGCTCTTTAGGAGGATCAATGTAGACACACTGTTTTTCACCATCGATGATAGCCGGATGTCCGTCCCAGGATTCCTTAATATCGATATGCATCAGCGCAGGAACATTCATAGTCTTGGCAAGAATTGCCGTATGGCTGTAGGGGCTGCCCTGACGAGTGATAAAGCCTAATAGCTTTGCAGAGTTTAACTGCACAGTTTCACTGGGAGATAAGTCTTCTGCCATTAGGATAAAAGGCTCTGTGGCGTCCATGGAGCTTTCTTTCTTACCGGACAGCAGGAAAAGCAGACGGTTCATAATATCCTGAATGTCAGCGCCGCGTGCCTGAATATATGGGTCTTCCATATGGATAAAACGGTTCCATAGTTCTTCACCCACACTATAGATGGCATACTCCGCTGTTTTGTGATCCTGTATGATGGAATGAAGGATAGCGTGGTGGAACTGTCTGTCGGACAACAGCATACGGTGCATCTCAAATATTTCCGCTTCTTCAGCACCGATCTGTTCTAAGGTTTTATCATGGAGTAATTGTAATTGCTCCATGGCATTGTGATAGGCCACCTGATAGCGGGATAATTCCCCATCGGGATCTGCTGCTACGGCATCATTTACAATATTTTTCTTATGGCGATAGAAGCGGATCATTCCGATTGCTATTTCGGAAGAGATCGATTGTCCCGTAATTGTCAGCATTGTAAAAACCTTTCATTGTTATGTCTGATTTGTCATGTCATATAAGGGTTCTAACGATTAATACAGATGTTATTAATCTATTATATTTTACCATAACAGATGCATAGAAGTATAGGAAAAACCTTGACATTTTTCTGATATCACGGTACAATAATTTCCGCAAGTGCTGATGGCAGTACATAAGATGCCCAGATAGCTCAGTTGGTAGAGCAGAGGAC
>JAGBEO010000006.1 GCA_017936885.1 Lachnospiraceae bacterium
ATTTCGCAGGCAGATATCCCTATCTGCTTTGTTTTCATGTCTTAAAATCCGGTTACCCACATCCACCTCCTGAAAATCCGGCATGACCGGATTTTTACCCTGCTGGAATCAAGATTGCGAATCTGTTTCGCAATTACCTAGTTTATTTTAAACGTTTACATTACTGCTTATCTATGATTCATCTTCTCCACAAATGCAATCTCCTTAGCGGTCATTTCCACCCACGCCGGCCGGAAACCGGATGCGATCGCATTACGAACGGATTTAATATTAGACCACGCAGCGCAGTAGAAGGGTACTATATCACGGTTTAATACTTCCAAGGCAAGCTTACTGGTCAAAGCCGCCGCAACTCCCTGCCTGCGGTAGTCCGTAAGCACATCTATTCCGATCTGCCACATGGTATCACAATCTGCAGAACATCCCGCCAGACCGATCAGCCTGTCACCGTCATAAGCGCCTACGCCCAGCACATCCAATTGCCTGCGGTCCTCACAAAGCGCATTGCTCCACTCCGGCACATACAGCTTTTCAAAGTCTTTGCTTTCCAATATCCGCAGTTCATATTTACATGACAGTTCTTTCAAAGCTTTCACATCCGGCAGGAAATATTCTGCCATAAAGCAAACCTGATATCCTTTCTGTACAAGTGCCGTATTGATGACCTGCATATTGGGCGTTTCAAAAAGATGCTCCACCGGATATTTCCCGATATAGCTTTCTACCATCTCCCGTAAATCTTCCTGCACGGAAGCCACTACATTATTTCCATAAGACACTAGATTGCATACAAAAGGAAGTGTCAGATACCGCCGTGCATTTTCGCTCTTCTGTGAAAGCACTATTTTATTTTCCGCCGCTTGAAAATCCTCTGCCCTGCAATTTAGGTCTATCGCCGACTGCTCCATCGCAATCCGCAGTATTTGCTGATTGGTCATCATAATTTAAACTGTCTCTCCCTCTATAAACTGATACGGAAGTATCTTAACGATTTCCTCCGGCTCAGGGACGATCCCTTCCTTCTTTTTCTCTATTAAATCAAACAGCAGATTCACCGCCGTTACGGCAATCTCTTCTACCGAATTGGATATGGTCGTCAGTCTCGGTGTAACATAGTCTAAAATATCAATGTTATCAAATCCGATCATGCCGTAATGCGTCCCTGCCCTCAGACCGCTTTTCTTTAACCGCTTCATAATATTCAGCGCAAACTCATCCGCCGTACAGACAAAAGCCGTCTTTTTTACGGGGTCTATCATCTCATCCAAGTGCTCCAGATAGTTCCAGTCCGTAAGATATCCTGTCTCTATGCTGCCATATCGAGCCATCAATTCCTGAAAACCTTTTAACCGCTCTCTATGAACATAAACATTTCGTTCCCCGGCATTGTTGATCGGTGGGCAGACAAACACTATTTTTTCATAGTTCCGGTCAATAACCTTACCGGCGGCATCCATCATCGCCTGCTTCTGATCGATCCCTACGAAAGGAATTCCCTCTGCAATTTTATTGTCCACAGAGACAATCGGGATATCTAAGCTTTCCAGAAATTCCTTATATTGGTCTCCCTCATTAACGGAAGAAACAATGATCCCGTCCACATGATAGTCCGCCAGCCGTGTCAACTGGTTTTCTTCCGTCTCTTTATCGTCTCCGTGTAATGTAATATTCACAAAATATCCCCTTTTATTGGCCTCGGCCCCAATAGTGCTCAACATCTGCGCAAAATAACGGTTTTTGACATCCAGTACCACCACACCGATATAGAAGGTCTGCCCTTTTACCAGCCCTCTTGCCAGAAGATCTGGGCGGTAACCGTTCTCCTTCGCCACGCGCAGTATCATCTCCTTGGTATCAGGATTGATTCTGCCGGTTCCATGTAATGCCCTGTGTACTGTGGTTCTGGATACGCCGCATATCTGCGCCAGATCTTTTGTCGTGATTCCCATTGTGCCGCTCCTTTAAGGTGATGATATTTTACTATGAATGCTTTCTTACTATATTAACATTTTATACGAAAAATAGCATCTTTTTCTTATTCACATTCTTGCATGAAAATTCCTATAACAGTACGGCTGATGGATATAAGTATAGCGGCAGTTTCTTTTTGCAGAAGCCGCCGCCTTTTTTGCTTTCATTTCCTTTATTTTACTTTAATTCGTATCATATTCCATGATAAGGGAGATAAATCGGCATATACCTGATTGTTTTCCACATAAGTTTTGTCTTCTTTCGAAGGTACGATCTCCTGATGGTTATGCAGATTTGTTGCCTTTTTATCAGGATGGGTTACTTTAATATGCTCGGCAACAGCCTCCGCCTCAAAGCCTTCCAGATCATACGCAAGATTGATGTTCTCGTCTTCACTGCGGTTTACCGCAAAAACAACAACCTCATTGTCTTCCTGATTATAGACTGCTACATGATCCAAATAGGGTATTTTCTTAAACTGGTCACAATCATAGGTTTCACAATTCGTTACGGATTGTAATACAACACCTTTTCCATACCTTGCCATATGGGAGAACGGATAGAAAATAGGCTGTACCCATACATCACCCTTCTCTTCCGTCATGATCGCTGCACTGATATTGGTTAACAGTGACTGACAGGCTATCTTGATTCTGTCTGCGTATTTCAGGAAATTCATCATCATACTGGCAAATAATAACGTATCTTCCATGGAATAAATCTGTTCACTAAGATGCGGAGCGATCTGCCAAGGTGTCTCATCTACCTGAGATGCCACTTCCACATCCGGGATAGACCATACGCCCCATTCATCAAAGCTGATATACAATTCCTTCCCGGAGCGCTTCTTTGCTTTGACGAAATCACAGGTGCCAATCACTGTTTTAATGTACTGTTCCATATCCACTGACTGAGCCAGAAAATATTTCGTCCCTTTCTCCTGATTGCCGTAATACTGATGCAGGGAAATATAATCAACATAATCATATGTATAGCTCAGTGTAATGGCTTCCCAGTCGGGATATGTGGGCATATCCGACTTGGAACTGCCGCAGGATACCAGCTTAACGGAACTGTCCACCTGTTTCATTGCTTTGGCAGTTTCCTGTGCCAGTCTTCCGTATTCCTCTGCCGTCTTATGTCCGATCTGCCAGTCTCCATCCATTTCATTTCCAAGACACCATGTCCGGATTCCGTATGGATTTTCCACACCGTGCTCCCGCCGCATGTCACTGTAAAGGGTACCTTTATTAATGTTGCAGTACTCCACGATGGAAACAGCATTTTCAATTCCTTTTGTTCCCAAATTGACTGCAAAGATCGGTTCTACATCCGCCTTCTTCGCCCAGCGCATAAATTCATTGATGCCGAACTCATTTGTTTCAATTGCCCGCCATGCTATCTCCAGTCTCCGCGGTCTTTGATCCACTGGACCGACACTGTCTCTCCAGTCATAACAAGATACATAATTTCCACCCGGATAGCGTATGCCTGTCACTCCCATCTCTTTTACCTTCTCCAATACATCCTGACGAAATCCGTCTTCATCCGCCCTCGGATGTCCCGGTTCATAAATACCGGAATATACAACTCTTCCCATATGTTCCACAAAAGAACAGTAGATTCTCTTATCGATCTCTCCTACTGTAAAATTCCGGTTTACAATTACAGTTGCTTTCATATCTTCCTCCAAATAATTTATTGTCTCCCCATCAGCCTATTCTTTAACACCCGCCGTAGCAATTCCTTCCACGAAATATCTCTGACAGAAAATATACAAAATCAGTAAAGGCGCCAAAGATATCATAGTGGCTGCAAGCGTAGGACCATACTTAATCACTTTATTACCGACTAAAACCGCCAACCCTGCCGAAAGAGTCCGTTTGTCGCTGGAACTGGTCAGCATTAACGGATATAACAGATCATTCCAGTTATTCATAAAATGAAAAATAGCAAGACTCACCAATGCCGGTTTGCATAAAGGAAGCATCAGAGAGCGGAAGATTCTGAATTCACTCATGCCGTCTATCCGTCCTGACTCTTCTATCGACTTCGGAAGCTCCTGGAAAAATGATTTCATCATATAAATACCGAATGCACTTGTGGCACGCGGCAATATCAATCCTAAATAAGTATCCAGCAATTTCAGCTTATATACCTCTATGTACAATGGTGTCATTATGATTTGGAAAGGTACCATCATCGTCAGTAATATAATGGAAAATAAAAGCTTAGAACCTTTAAAATTCATTCTTGCAAATGCATACCCTGCCATGGAATCAAACATAACACTGATAATCGTAACGCCGCCTGCGAAAATTACCGTTGTTTTTGTCATGGAAAAGATCGGTATACTGGATGCCACATACTTATACTGCGCCAAAGTCCATTCCTGCGGAAAAAAGTGGGGCGGATAGGAAATAACATCCGAATCCGTCTTAAAAGAAGAAACAAACAGCCAGATAATGGGAACCAGCACGATGATTACGACACACATGGTCAGAAAGACACCGAGAAACTTTCCTATTGATTTTCTATACTTATTCATAGCGCTCTTCATTCTCCTTTCTCCAGAATAAATCTCCGCAATATAAAGGTAATAACCGCAATAATTGCAAACAGATACACAGAGATCGCAGAGGCGTATCCCAAATCATAGGGAGCAGTCTGGAAACCGCGGTCATAAATATACTGCACTAAAGTCTCTGTTCTGTTCAGAGGGCCGCCCTGCGTCATGACGTAGGCCTGATCAAACATCTGCAAAGCGGAAATCGTCGTCGTCACAATACAGAAGCTTACGGTCGGCCATATGCCCGGAATGGTAATATGGATGAATTTCTGCCACGTGTTTGCACCGTCCATCTCCGCCGCTTCATATAGGGATGAAGGTACATTTAAAACTGCGGCGGTTATCAGAGTCAGCGTATACCCGAAGCCCTTCCATGCACTGACTACGATAATGGTAGGCATGGCAAGATTCGGATCTTTTAAAAAGGAAATGGATTCTATACCGATGCATCTTAGCAGATAGGGCAGCATTCCCAAATTGGGATCTAACAGCATCGACCATACAATTCCTACTGCCGTCATAGAACAGACAAAGGGCAGATAATAAACCGAACGAAGTGCTCTTGTATATTTATTGTCTTTCGCCACATATATACTAAGCAGCAACGCAATCCCTACCTGCAGAGGGACTTCCAAAACCGCAAAGTAAAAAGTATTTAATGTCGCATTATGTACTCTGCTGTCTTGAAAGGCTCTTACAAAATTCAGCAATCCTACAAAGGAAATATCTTTCATAAAAATGTTCATATCCAACAGGCTGATCACCAAAGATGCAAATAAGGGAATGAATATAAATACTGTAAGAATCAACATGGACGGCAAAATAAAAAGATACGCACTCTTCTGCTGCTGCGGTTTATATTTTTTCTTTTTCTGAATAGAAGTTTTACTCATATGCTTCACCTCTCATAGAAAGAGAACTGCCCCTCAAGTCATTTCATGACTTTGGGAGTAGTCTCATGAAAATCGCCTGTTATCTGCTTACTGTGCCAATACATTGTCCATTGCTGCGGATGCTTCTTTTAAGGCATCTTCCGGTGATTTTGCACCGGTCAGGACATTTTCAAACATAGGAATCATTACATCATTATCAATCTGGCTTGCCAGAGAGTATCCAAGGTTATATGCCCGCCCGATTTCCGTTGCCTTGGAAATGGAATTTAAGACTTCATCATTCTGGATTTCCGCATCCTGTGCCAAAGATTTAGACCAAACCGGGAAACCATTCTTCTGAGACCACTCTTTTAACACTTCATCGGTCAGCCAGTACTGCATAAACTTATAAGCAGCCTGCTTCTTTACCTCGTCCGTTCCCTTCGGGATCACATAGCTGCATCCGCCTGCCGGTGAGAAGGAACCTGCACTTCCTGCAACACAGGGCGCGATACCGAAGTTGATTCCCTGTTCCCTGAGTCCGTTAATCTGCCACGGACCGCTCATGTACATCGCAATCTGTCCGGCCTGCAGCATCGCATCTGCATCGGAACCTGTCACATTCGCAGGTGTTACTTTCTTATTCACAGCCAGATCCTGCATCCACTCTAATGTCTTCAAATTTTCTTCTGAATCAAGCAGATTCGTGTTTGTATCCGGATCATCCGCATCACCTCCGTTTGCCCATAAGAACTGCATATAGGTAGCGTTGGTAGGCATGGCCAGTCCGTACTGATTCTTAGAAGGATCTGTCAGTTTCTCTGCATATTCTGCCAATTCATCCATGGTTGCCGGAGGTGTGTCAGGGTCTAATCCGGCAGCTTCAAACAAATCTTTATTCCAATATAAATAAGATACGTTGTACTGCATTGGTGTTCCGTATAATTTACCGTCCACATAAGACAATTCTGTCACATTTTCAAGGAAATTATCTTTGTCCACGCCTGTCACATCCCAGAAATCACTGATATCCTCCAAAGAATCATTGCTGACATACGGTGCAAGATTCTCTACACCGAACAGAACCAGATCCGGTGCGGTCTGTGTTGCGATCGCCGCAGGAAGCTTCTGCTGTAAGGTATCGTTTGGCATAATATCCATTTCTATTGTGATATTATCCGTATTTGTTTTATTGTAATTATCAACAATCGTTCTTAAAATATCTCCATCCGAACCGGTAAAAACATTCCAGAATTGTAAGGTAACCGGCTCACCTTCAGAACTTTCTGCTGCCGCAGTATCCGTTTCTGCCGCTTCTGTTCCCGTTTCCTCAGCCGATGCTCCTTCCGTACTTGTCTGTGCATCACTGCTGCCGCATCCTGTTACAGACATTGCCGCAAACAGCGCTGCCAATACCCCTGCTGTTACTCTTTTTACTTTCATACTTTCCTCCATTCTGAAGCGCTCGATACGAATGCCTCCCATGTTCATTATCAGTTTCTTTGCGAACACGTGTACATTTTGCCTTTAAAAATATGCGTACGCTTTTTGCGTACACGTGTCCTCTTGTGAATATAATAATACCCGCCATATTTTCAAAAGTCAATACGGCAGGTATAAAACTGTCATTTTTCATTATTTTAAAACGCCGAATTTGTGTAATATGTACACGTTACCGCACAGCCACAAACAGCACTTACCTCGTACTGATAGTAATAATAATATAATCTTTTACCTCGTCTCCACATCAAATGTAAACAAAACCCGTTCGCCCTGCAATAACTCCGCTTCCCACTCTACATGCCATTCCTGCGCGCCTATCGTTTCCATGGCTCTGCCCGCAAAGTCCTGTAAAACAGAATCATCAATCGCATAACTGCCTGATTCCTGCTTAAGTACTGCCGCATCCAGTACACAGCTAAAGCTATATCTGCCAAAACCATGCTGCACCATCTGATTATACCCATAATCCGATAATTCCTGCATACTGTGCAGCACATCAGCCTCTGACAACCTCAAATCCTCCAGACTCTCAAGCGTCTTATCTTCCGTTCCGGCAGACTGCTCCAGATTCCGGTATCTTTGTCCGTTGCACGGCGGCAGATTGATGGATAACTCCCTTCTCACATGGGTATCCGCATAATCCTGATCTGTTTTATTGAAATAGTCATATTCTCCACCCGGTGTATCATCCCATGTCACGTCCACATTATAGTAACCGTCATCCAGTGCAACTATGTTCCATGCATGATCCTCACCCGCAAATCCCGTACAGTAATAACAGGGTATTCCCAGCTTTTGCAGCAAATATTGATAAGCTCTGGCATATCCGGCACACACCGTCTCCTCGTTTACCAGCGCACTGTAGGCACTCTGACTCATCTTTGCATTGCTAAGGTATGTAATCTTATCAATCAAAAGATCATGTACCATCTTTTCTTTCTCATAATTACTCCCAAGATTCTGTACCTGAGTCAGTATGTTGTTTACCGTATTATTAAATTCCGCAGATGCACTGTCTAACTCATCTGCCGTCTCATTAAAATCTAACTCAAGCTCTGCACAAATCCTGTTCTTATCATATTTACAGACATAAGCTGTATTCAGCCAGAATAATTCAGGATGATCATTATAAACCGCACAAATTATGTCACGAATCTCCGATGAAGGTACTGCCTCAATAGGTACAAAAGCCTCATTCAGCGCACTTGCATTGGCATAAATCTGCCGGTACAGATGCTGCCCCTTCGCATCCAGCATATGATAATAGGGATAAAACGCTGCATCGAAGCTAAGACCGTCTCCCGTCTCGCCATAACCTAAATCACTGGTATATTCGCCGCCTTCCGCACCCGGAAGTTCCTCGGACTTCTCCGTCATTGGCTGATAGCCCGCTTTGCCGTTTACTGCCTCAGGCACAACAACATCAGCCTCGGAAGGAACCTCATAACCGCTGCTTCCTCTTATAACTTCTGTTTGTTCATCCGTATTTGATGTCATGCTGTCTGTTGACACATTTGATATCTGCTCGCTTTGGGAAGAATCTGTATCGTCTTTCTTCTCCGCCACAGGAATACCCTCTCTTGTCTCTTCCGGCACCTTGACCTCTTGATTTGCACTATCCTCCGGCTCTGCCTGCTGTTCATTTTGGGAAACCAGGTTTGCCAATTTCTCTGTAATATTCGGATTCATGGCGCATAAGAGAATCAGCGCGCACAATAACGCTGCTATAATTCCTATAACTGCCAGTATTCTCTTAAGTATTTTCATAATCCTGTTACCCTTTCCGGGAGATGCCAACTAAACTGGCTTATTTTAAAATATTACCAGCTTGTAAGTCCTTTTTCAACCGATCAACAAAGCTAATACGAAACAAAGGATATTTCTGTTTTTAAATTTTAGACTCAAAAGCACCATGAAATGCCACACGGTATTTATCATATACCTTCTCACTGTCATATTCCGGCGCAAATTCCTCTGCCAATTCGCAAATCGATACAATTGTGCTGATTTCTTCTTCCAAATCCTCTGCTATTTCCTCGGGAGTTTTATTTTTTCCCAGCTTTTTACAGACCATCTTAATTAATTTATATTCTTCTCCTTCAGTTCTTCCATCCTGTCTGGCATATGCTAATTCTTCCCACCGCTGCATATATCGTACTCCTATCTTCTCTGATATCCTGATCTTTTTAACCTTGTTATGAATCAGCTTTATTCTGCTGCTTTTTGTGCTGTCAGCCGCTGCATCGGTTGTTTCCGTGAGATATCCCATAAAATCCAGAAATTCCTGCGAAAAATCTCCCCTGTTCGTTCCTCTGGTATTAATAAAGATTCTGACTGCCCCGTCTCCCAGCTTGAGATCGGGACATTCCCTGCAGGCTCCTTCAAAGGTATACCGATACAAGTTGCGTCCAAAAATATCAAAAGGAGCTATCAGAATAAAACAACTGTCATTGAGCAAATTAAAGTTACTGCTTCCCGGCTCTAAAAGAGATACATCAAGCTGTGCCTGATCCATACTCACTACATCAAGTCTGATCTCACGCAACTGCGGCGATACACGCAGTTCCTTTTCTGTCTGCGGTTTATCAAGAAGCTCTATCTCATTTTCAAGCACAATACTGATGAGTGCCTGATAGGCTTCCCTGTCCTCCATCGTCTCATCAAATAGAAACTTATCCACCAGATTCAATTCTTCAAGCTTTGTGGTTACCTCGTTTACCATACACTTTCCTCCTTTGTGCAGGAATACAGGTATGGTAACTTTCAGTCCGTTCCGTCTTCCTGTATCCTGCTGTATTTAAGTTATTAGGGTTCTTAAAGCAGGATTTCAGGATTTTAAGAACAGATTGATTCTGTGAGACGCAGCTATGCTGCTAAAATAAGCTTTCGCTTAAAGAAATCTTATGCTTTGCATTTAATATAGCACTTATAAAATCATATTACAACTCTTTTTATTCTTTTTTCAGTTAATATAAGAATACGGAGCAGTTTCCCGCTCCGCATTCCAATAATAATTTTCGTTTTCTGTCTGCAATTGAGTGATAAAAATAAATTATTTTTTACAAATAACGCACAGACCTCTACAGTTCCACCTCAATCGTTCCTGCTTCCGGCATCAGCACCGTATCATTTCCCTCAATCTGCATCCCGGCGCCACGTACAGCAGAAGCCTTCACATTCACAAGGCGAATCGTATACGGCTTCTCAGCCTCTGCCTGTATCGTAATCTTAGTACCGTTTCTGACAGCAGACGCTGTCAGTGCAACCTTCTGTTTCATATCGTAAATAACAGTAGATGCCTCCTTGCCGTCCGCTAATGCATATACCCGAAGCTCAGCGCCATCCGCATAATCATAGTCCGGCTTATCATCACAAGCGCCAAGCGCCACTATACTGTTCTCCTTCACCATCAACGGCAGATGCAGGTAGTCATAATCCTTCTCTACCCAGACACAACCCTCTGTCACTTCTCCGGTAAAGAAATCCGTCCAGGTCCCCTTCGGCAGATAGAAAATACCGCGTCTCTCGTCATTGAAAATCGGAGCTACCAACAGATGATCACCTAGCATATACTGCTTATCCAAATAAGCACAGTTTCTATCCTCCGTAAATTCCAGAACCATACTGCGCATAGTGGGAACACCGGATATAGAAGTATCCACTGCCGTCTTGTACAGATAAGGCATCAGGGATGCTTTCAGGCGCGTAAAAGTCCTTACCACATCCACTGCCTCATCATCATAAACCCACGGAACGCGGTAAGAACTGCTGCCGTGCAGACGGCTATGGGAGGATAATAAGCCGAATGCCACCCAGCGTTTATATACGTCCGCGGTAGAGGTATTCTCGAAACCGCCGATATCATGCGCCCAGTAACCGAAACCGGACATCATCAAAGACAGACCGCCGCGCAGACTCTCTTCCATAGACTCATAGTCAGACCAGCAGTCACCGCCCCAATGTACAGGGAATTTCTGACCGCCTACGGTAGCGGAACGAGCAAACAAGACCGCTTCTCCTTTGCCCCGCTTCTTCTCCAACAATTCAAAAACCGTTTTATTATAAAGATATGTATAGAAGTTATGCATCTTCTTAGGATCGGAACCGTCATGATACACACAGTTCACCGGAATCCTCTCGCCAAAATCCGTCTTGAAACAGTCAACACCCATATCCAGTAAGACTTCCAGCTTATCCTGAAACCATCTACATGCCTCCAGATTCGTGAAATCCACAAGCGCCATACCGGGCTGCCACATATCCCACTGCCACACATCACCATTCGGTCTCTTAATGAAATAGCCCTTCTCCATTCCTTCCGCAAAAAGTGCGGATTCCTGCCCGATATAAGGATTAATCCACACACAGATATTTAATCCCTTATCCTTAATTCTATGCAAAAGCCCTGCCGGGTCGGGGAACACCTCATCATCCCAGATAAAGTCAGACCAGTGGAAGCCTTTCATCCAGAAACAGTCGAAATGGAATGTACGAAGCGGAATCCCGCGGTCTAACATACCGTCTATAAAGCTCATAACAGTAGCCTCATCATAATTGGTTGTAAAAGAGGTGGACAACCATAATCCGAATGTCCACGGCGCCGGCAGAGACGGTTTACCGGATAAATCCGTATATCTTGTCAGAACCTCTTTCATGGTAGGGCCATTGAAGAAGAAATAGTCTAAGGAACCGCCCTCCACACTAAATGCAGTCTTCGTCACATTCTCCGTTGCAAACTCGAAAGAAACTCTTTCGGGATGATTCACCAAAATACCGTATCCTTTGTTCGATACAAAGAACGGAATATTCTTATAAGACTGCTCTGTACTGGTGCCGCCGTCCTCATTATAGATTTCCACCGTCTGGCCGTTTTTCACAAACGGGGTAAAACGCTCGCCCGTACCGTATAATAGTTCACCTACACCGATGCAAAGCTGCTGGCGCATATAGGTATTCTCCAGATCACCGCCTATATCATAACAGTCACCCTTCCAGTCTGTTTTGATCATTGCAAGATCCCTGCTGCCGCTTTGGGTAATTACCTTACCATCTCTCATGTAACGCATATACCAGGTATCTTTGCCGATTTCCAGAGACAGGGAACCGCTTGTGATAACGATTTTCTCTTCAAAATCTTCTACCTGAAGGGTTTGCGGATGATCCAGGTTCAATTCAAAAGCGGGTGTTTTCGGACAAGTTCCCATATAATGATCAGTCTGTACGCGAATCACGTCCGGCATCGGAGACGTAATGCGGATTGTCAGATTAGCACCGCCTAAAGTATCACCGCGATGGTTAATTTTGTGGGTAGGTGCACATAAAGTGACTTCTTTGTCTGTGATCTTGGTGTAATAAACCTGCTGCGGGGAGAAACATGCCATACCCTCTTTTAACAGCCAGCATCCGTTGCTGAATTTCATAATAACCTCCGTTCCGAGCGCCGGTTTCCTGATCCGCCCCGGACGCTCCCTGTTTGTTTTCTGTACAAAATAATAAGTAACTGCAAAGAAAATCAAATAGTTACTATATTAAATTTTTAAATTCTATACTATTATAAAAATTGCAAAAGAGAAAGTATACCGTTTTTTTTGGAGTTGAAATACGGTAATTACTAGAGAAAAGGAAATCGTGACAACTATATGAACCGAAAAATACAATTATCCAAAATCTTCTACAAAGCCCGTATCAAACAGCAGCTATATCTGATGTATGCCATCGTAGTCGTTCTTCCTATTATATTAATAGGAATGTTTCTGCTGTTAAATAACTACCGCATGATGATGAACTATCACAGGGATCTACTGGAATCGGATAACCGCCGCGTCAGGAATATTCTCTTTGAAATTACCACCCAGATTTATAATATCTCCGAAAATATTTCCTTCGACAATACGATTCAGAATGTCCTGACAGACAGCTTTGCCACGGATGGGGATTGTCAGGATGCAATCGACCGCATCAGCCTGTTGGATCATTATATGGACAACTATGCGGAAATCAGCCAGATTAGCATTTATACGGACAACCCCTCCATCGCCGGATACAAGCAGTTTATGCAGGCGACACCGGAGAATACCGCAGAAGACTGGTACCAAAAAGGAATATCCCAATCCGGTATTTTCTGGAAGGGCATGTCCAGAACAGATGATTATTCCAATGAATACTGGAATCTTTGTCTTGTCCGCAAAATCCCTCTTATGAATTCCCCTTACCATGCAGTGCTTGTCATCTCAATCAGCGATAATTATCTGCGGACAAGAATTGACAGCAGCGAATATATCAATATGGTTTCCATAGATGAAGAATCCGTTTTTTACAGCTCAGACAGAACAGCTTACGGCACCCGCCCTCCGGTTGCCATAGATTATACGGAACCGTATTATCAGCACAGCGGCAAACTGAAACAGGACGACCGGAAATGCTTTGTCAATGTGTCCACACTGCACACTTATCAGTCAGACTCCAAACTGTATATCACTACAATGGACAAACAGGGCTATCAAAGCATCCAGAATATTTTATATATCTGCGTGGCAATTATTTTGCTGGCAATTACCATTCCCGGCATTATGATTCATATTTTTACCGACTATTTTACAGGCAGAGTCGGGCTTCTCAGACAGGAAATGCACAAGGCAAGCAATCAGGATTATGAGCTGATACCCACCTTTCAGGGAAACGATGAATTATCGGAAGCCTTTGCGGACTTACAGATTATGGTGCATAACGTCAAAGAACAGGAAGCCAGAACCTATGAAGCGCAGATTAAGGAAAAGGAGCTTTTAATCAGCCAGCAGGAAATGGAATTTAAAATGCTTGCAAGTCAGATCAATCCCCATTTTTTATACAATACATTGGAGACGATCCGCATGAAGGCTTTTACCGCAGGAGACCGGGAAGTGGCTACCGCCATTAAACTGTTGGGAAAATCGATGCGCTATGTCCTTGAAAATACAGGCACTTCTTTTACCACACTGGCAAAAGAATCCGACCATGTAGATACGTATATGATGATTCAGCAGCTACGGTTCGGCGACCGCATTCAATATGAGAAGCATATAGAGATTGGAATAGAACTCTGCAATTACCGCATTTTACCCCTTCTTCTCCAGCCCATCGTAGAAAATGCCATTGTCCACGGATTAGAGGATATAGAGCATGGCGGCATTATTACGCTTTCTGTCTACAGAAAGATACCCGCCGGTGTTGAGCTTCTCTTTATCGACATATCGGATAACGGAAACGGCATGACAGAAGAAGTACTTGAAAAGCTGCGCCGGGATATAGAAGTGCGGGATATGAGCAGAAGTAAAAGCATCGGTATGTACAATATTAACCAAAGAATGAAGCTCTATTACGGAGACACCTGCCGCCTGCATGTCTATTCCGAACCGCACAAAGGCACTACCGTAAGACTGATGATCCCTACGGATCAGATGAAACCTGATAAAACATCATAAACAAATATGCTCTTGGCTCAGATAAAAAATGTAAGATATTTTTAGTCAAATATTTACGGTATTTTTATCTTATTCCTTTATATATAATGATTCCAACATCGAAACTTGAGGCCTGAAAATGTGATTTAGAGGAGGTAGTTGGATGAAAGCCAAGAGTAAAGAGAAGATCATAAAACAAAAGTTCAGCTTGCAGTTAATGTGGAAGCAGAGATATTTGCTCATGATGTCTGTTCCTTTTGTTATATGGCTGATTGTTTTCAAATATGTACCCCTGTGGGGCTGGACAATGGCATTTCAGGAAGTAAAGCCTAAAACCTTTGCACAGCCTGTCTGGGAGAGAAAATTTGTCGGCTTTGACAATTTCATAAAAGCATTTTCCGACAGATTATTCGGACAGACCATGATTAATACGATCGGTCTGAGCATTCTCGGTATTGCTCTGGGCACGATCATGGCAATTCTGTTCGCCTTAATGCTCAATGAAATCTGTTTTAACCGATTTAAAAAAGTAACACAAACCATTTCCTATCTGCCACACTTCGTATCCTGGGTTGTTATCGCAAGTATTGCAAAAATGGCATTAAATGACGGCGGTATGATAGATACCCTGTTTGGCAGGAACTTAAATCTGATGAGTACAAATTCACCACTGTTCTGGGTGGTTGTCTGTCTGATCAATATCTGGAAAGAGATGGGATGGGATGCCATCGTATATCTTTCCGCAATGGCCGGTATTGATCAGGGACTCTATGAAGCAGCAAAGGTAGATGGGGCAACCCGTCTGCAGAGAATCTGGCACATAACTCTTCCGGGTATTAAGCCCACAGTTGTGGTACTGCTGATTATGAGTATCGGCAGTGCATTGAATGTCGGAATGGAGAGACAGATGCTTTTAAGCAACGCGATTGTACAGGATCACGCAATGGTACTCTCCTGGTTTGCCTATGTCAGAGGTATCGGAACAAGCAATTACGGACTTGGTACCGCAATCGGCATGTTCCAGTCATTAGTAGGAATTTTACTGTTATTCCTCGCTAATAAGATTGCCGGCTGGCTTGGCGAAAGCAAACTGATATAAAGGAGGGGTTACCGTGGCTAAAGTGAAAAACAGCTATCATAAAATAAAAAGCCGGGACAATATTTTGGATTACATATTGTTAATAGTATTTCTGTTCATTATTTTATTAACCGTATATCCGTTCTTAAACGTACTGGCAATTTCTTTCAATGATCCGATTGATACGATGCGGAACATTAATTTCATTATTCCGAGAAAATTTACGGTCAGCAACTATGTTTATGTGTTTGAGAAAAACCATCTGATCACACCACTTCTGCTCTCCGTGGCAAGAACCCTGATCGGTACGCTGGCCGGTGTCATCTGTACGGCAATGCTGGCTTACGTGCTGAGCAGAAAGGACTTTTATTTCAACAAACTGTTCACCGTTTTGTTCGTAATTACCATGTATGTCAGCGGCGGTCTGGTTCCCGAATACCTGTTAATTATGAGAACTTTAAAATTAGGAAACAACTTCCTTGTGTATATTATTCCGGGTCTGATCTGGGTATATAACATTATCCTGATCCGTTCCTTTATCGACGGACTTCCCATTGCTCTGCAGGAGGCGGCAAGAGTAGACGGTGCCAATGACTTTACGATCTGGTGGAAAATCGTTCTTCCTCTTTGCAAACCGGTACTTGCAACAGTGGCTTTATTCGTAGCAGTGGGACAGTGGAACTCCTTTATGGATACCTATTTATATGCCAAGGATTTACCGACTCTGCAGTATGTGCTCTATGAGATTATGGAAAAGGCACAAATGAAAATAGATCCCCATTCCGCGGCCCAGCAGACGAAAAATACGATATCACCGCTCTCTGTGCGAATGGCAATTACCATCATTGCAACGGTTCCGATTCTGATTGTATATCCGTTCTTGCAGAAGTACTTTGTAGGCGGCATGACAGTCGGTGCAGTCAAAGACTGACGAAAACCGGACATTTACTTAATGTTTGCTTTGAGAAATACTGAATCCGGTATTTTTCTGTTAATAAATTACGAAAAGCAAAGCGCAAAGGCGTGAAAGGAGAAAGAACTATGAAAAAGAAAAGAATCAGTGCATTGTTACTTGCCGTGACAATGACAGCAGGTGTTCTTGCCGGATGCGGCGGCGACACAGCAGCAACCACCGGTAACGAAACAGCGACAGACAGCGGCTCCGATTCCGGTGAGGTAATCGAGTTAACCTTCTACAATGCAGACGGTGAGGAAGACCCCTGGACAGACCCTGTAGCACAGGCAATTACAGACAAAACCGGCATCAAGCTTAAAACCGAATATCCGATCTCCCAGGATGATGAAACCATCGCCCTGATGATCGCGGAGCAGGATTATCCCGATATGATCTTTGCAAAAGGTGATGCAGGAAGCTTAATTGATGCAGGCGCATTAATCGACATGACAGACCTGATCGAAGAATACGGCCCGAATATCAAGAAATTATACGGCGAAGAGTTTGACAAGCTAAAATATTCGGCAGAAGACCCTTCTATTTACCAGCTTTCCTCCTACAATGTAGGCGGCGAAGTATTTACCCACGCAGGAACCGCGCAGGTTCAGTGGGATGTACTGAAAGCCAATGACTACAAGCTTCCGGATACCTTAGAAGAATTTGAAACAATGATTAAGGATTATCTGGCTGCCAACCCGACAACAGAGGACGGACTTGACAGAATCGGCTTTACCTTATCCTGCGCCGACTGGCACTGGATGATTACTCTGGGTAATCCCGCCGGCTTTATCGCTGACGGCGCTCCTGATAACGGACAGTGGTTAATTGACGAAAACAATCAGGCTATATACAAATTCCGTTCCGATAAAGAAAAAGAATATTTCCGCTGGATGTGCCGTATGTACAACGAAGGCATCCTTGATCCTGACTTTGCTACACAAACACATGAAGATTACATCGCTAAAATCGCTTCCGGCCGCGTTGTGGCACTCTTTGATACAGACTGGGATTACGCAGACGGTGAGAAGGTTTTAAAGACAGACGGAAAATACGGTTCCACTTATGCACCTCTTCCGCTTACAATGGATAAAGACACCACATGTGCAGCACTAATGTATCAGGGACTTACAACCGGTTACGGCGTAGGTATTTCCACATCCTGTGAAGATCCGGTGGCTGCTGTTAAATACCTCGACTTCCTCTGTTCCGATGAAGGCCAGGTACTGGTACAATGGGGTATCGAAGATGAGAACTACTTCGTAGATGAAGAAGGACACCGTTATCGTACAGAAGAAGAAATCAAGATGTCAAACGAAGACACAGAGTACAAGAAGACAACAGGTGTAGGCTTCCACAACTATCCGTTCCCTTACTATGGTGACGGTATCGTAGATTCTACAGGCAGCACTTACACAACCAAGAGCAGAGCATCCGTTGCTGCAGAATACAACGAAGAACAGAAAGCAGCATGTGAGGCATGGGGTGTAGAGCTTATGGTTGATGTATTCCCTCAGGCTGATGAATTCGAAACACCTCCGTATTCCGCAATCTGGGCATATGCGAAACCAATGGAGTTTGATGAAATCGCCAACCAGCTCGATGAAATTGCATGGCCGTCCTTAATTGGCTGTATTATGGGCTCTGAGGCAGATTTTGATGCGTCCTATGAGGCCATGTTAGACGAACTTGAAGCAACCGGTATGGCAGAGGCAGAACAGATGTTAACAGATATTATTGCCGAAAAGGTTTCTTTAGTTCAGTAAAATTTTCATACGAAAAATAAGAGCTGCCGTATCCGTGATTCATGATCACAGATGCGGCAGTTTTTAAATAGTTAATTAATATTTATATCTACTTGCGAAATTCTGCGGGGCTGACTCCTACATACTTCTTAAATTTTTTGTGAAAATAATCTACGTTCTTATAGCCTGCCTGTTCGGCGATCTCATAGACTTTCAGCTTATTTTCCATAAGAAGCTGCTTGGAATATTCTATTCTTTTATGATCCAGATAAGTATTAAAACTCTCTCCTACCGTCTTGCTGAAAATTTTCCCCAAATAAGCGCTGTTATAACCAAATAACGGAGCGATCGTTTCCAGCTTAATGTTATTCTTAAAATTATGGTCAATATAAAACAGCACATCGTCTAAAATAGTATCTCTGGAAGGATTGCCGGTAGCATTCATAATCATCTCAAACTGCTTAGACAGAAACCGGATAATTTCGTAAAGATAATTCTGGTTTGTAATAAAATCTATCACTGCCGAGTTGGTCTCAAACGGAATCTCTGCAGAAGTATAGGTACTGTTAATTTTCTCCTTGACCTGCAGATATACATCTGTCAGAAACAGCTTAATCGTATTGATATCCTCCGAAACCCTGGTACAGACATCTTCCAGCTCCTGCAAGATGGCAACTACCATCTTCCGGTTAAAGGACTGTATATACCCGGCAATGCGGTTAGCGAAATCAAAAGCAGTATCCTCACCGAATGTCAAAGATCCGCTCTGAGAAATATCTGTTATTTTTCTTATAATCCCCGGAAGATTCTCATACCCCAGAGCATGCTGTTCCTGCGCACAGAAAAATCGACGGTTTAAGAGCGCCAGTGCGTCCTCGTAGGAGAGATGAATGTCTTCCACTGAGGTAACCGGTCTTCCGTAGGTTAAAAACATAGATGCCATAGGGCTGCCGGACTGCAGCGGCTGCTCCTCCAAATGCTCCAGAAAATCCATAAGCCTATACTGTCCATGACTTCCTTTGAGCAAAACCATATCCTTATTGTCCACCTCCAAATGCTCAAAAGTATTGTTTTCCTTGTTGGTAACCTTAAGAAGCTCTGCAAAGGTATACGGCGCTACGGCAGAACGGGTATGAAAGTCCTCACAGATCACAATCTGGTATACGTCTGTTGTCAGATGATAATGCTCCTTGTCCGCTTCCGACAGCGGCGTACTGATTGTGCCGGTAATCAGTTCATACAAAATCATATTTTTCGCTTTATTTTTCAGATCTACAATATGACTGGACTGTTGTTTCTCATGGTCGATCAATTCTTTGATTTCACTGACGACCTGATATAATTCCTCTTCATCCAAAGGCTTAGTCAGATAATAGCTGACACCGCTTTTAATTGCTTCCTGCGCGTATTTGAAATCAGAATATCCGCTTAAAATGATGCATTTGCCCATAAATCCGGCTTCCCTTGCGCGGCGGATAATCTCTGTACCGTGCATCCCCGGCATTTTTACATCCAATAGAACAAGACTTGGACGTAATGCCAGAATTTTAGACAGCGCATCATCTCCGTTCGCGGCTTCCCCGCACAGCCGGAAGCCTAACTGATCCCAATCGACAATAACTTTAAGTCCTTCCCTGATGGAAGCCTCGTCATCCGCAATAAACAATGTTTCCTTCTCTTCCTGCATTTCCCCACGTCCTCAAAAGAAATATTACACATCCTATCAACATGATTATTGTTATAGTATTAAGCATAACATGAACCGCCTTTTCGTGCAAGAAAACCGCTGTCTGTACACAAGCCCGTAGAAAAGGAGCATCTGATTTCTCAAATGCTCCGTGAATTTACCGTTTTCTTTATTCCACACTCACCTTTATCACCACAGGATTTATGCCGGGAACTGCACAGGACGTTATATGAAGTCCCTCTTCATCGATATGATACTGGGGCTTCTGTGCCAGTCCGAGAATCGCAACATCCTTAATAATTCCGTGGAAATTCGGTTTATTGGCATCCCTGGTCTTCGCCAGCGAGCGGATCGTTATATGCCCATCCTCCGGGTATTGCAGACAGATGGCATATATACAGCCGCTTCCGGCAGTGAAACGAATATCTTCCCCGGTATAAACGGTCGCTGCACCGTCACTGAACTGCCCCTCCGTCTCTTCCGTAGGCCCTTCTGCCGCATACCGCCAGGGCTTTGTATTATAAATTGCCTCGCCGTTAACCGCCAGCCATCTGCCGATCTCCTGTAATATGGTCATATCCTCCCCGGCAAAAGAGCCGTCCGCTTTAGGTCCCACATTAAGCAGAAGATTACCGTTTTTACTGACCACATCCGCCAGATAACAGAGAATCTCATAACTTGATTTATAATCCAAAGAGGTCGTGTAACACCATGAATTGCGGGCAATGGCTGTGTCAGTTTGCCAGTGATAGGGCTTGGCATCTGCGAATTTGCCCCGCTCCACATCCACAATACCGCTGCCAAATGCCATGGCATCATGCTTATAACTAATGGCAGCAGGAAAGCCCCATTCCAGACCGCGATTGTAATAATAGGCTGCAATTTTGCGCAGATATGGTTTATATGCCTCATGCTGAATCCACCAGTCAAAATACAGAAGCCCCGGCTGATAACGGTCTATGATTTCACAGGTACGGCACAGCCAGTCTTCCAGAAATTCCTCAGAAGGATATGGTTTGGCAAACAGATCCTGCTGGTCTGGCTGCTGTCTTTCCGAAGGCCAGTAGAAATCGCCGCAGTGCAGCGGCTCCCTGATATCACTGTCGAAATCCTTGCCGTTCCCCATAAACCAGTGGTGCTCCGCCCTGTGAGTCGAAGTGCAAAACATCATGCCCCGTCTCTCGAAAGCAGCTTTCAGCTCACCGAGAATATCTCTCTTGGGCCCCATCTGCGCGGCATTGTAAACAGAAAGCTCACTCCGGTACATCTGAAACCCGTCATGGTGCTCTGCCACCGGAACGACATATTTCGCACCCGCATTGAGAAAAGTGTCCGCCCACAACTCCGGGTCAAATTTCTCTGCCGTAAACATCGGAATGAAATCTTTGTAACCGAAATCCTTATGCGCACCATAGGTTTTGATATGATGTTCATATTCCGGTGTTCCTTGAATATACATATTCCGGGAGTACCATTCATTGCGGAATGCAGGCACACTATAAAGCCCCCAATGGATAAAAATTCCGAATTTCGCTTTGGCAAACCAGCCCGGCATCTCAAAGTCCGTCAGAGAATCCCACGTATCGTGATATGGGCCTCTGTCAATGATCCTTTGAATCTGCGCAAGATATTCCGCCTTTTTATCTGATACCATAGAATCTCTTCCCTCCTGAAATCTGTCTGAATGCTTCTGCTTTATTTTCCGTTATCTTTTTCCCATAACAGAGCTTCTTGCCTATTATTCTTACGCTCCCGGCTATTACACGAAACCAGATCCCCTGCTACTTCGTATGAATAACAGCTACATCCTTAGCCGCCAGCGCCAACGCATCGCCGGCCTGATACTCGGTATCCTTCAGGATGTCCCTGCCTCCCTGCGGCAAAATAATCTCATGACTCTCCGCATCATGATTAAGCAGGAAAAGGAAGGTTCCGTTTGCATTGCTGCGCTTAGTGACCTCCACGCACTCCGGCGTGTCCAGCACTGGCTCTATGCCTGCCTGGGCACAAAGTTCTCTGATAAATGTACTGTAAAAGGCTGCGTTAGACCGGGTTGCAACATAATATGCCTTACCTTTTCCAAAAGTATTACAGGTTAAAGCAGGCATTCCCGCATAGAAATCCTTTTCATAGCTGCACAGTACTTCCGCACCTTCCGTATGCAGCAAATCACAGATTAAAACTGCCGGATAAGTCACTCCGCCATAGGTAAAGCTGTTCTTTGTCTCTTCCGGCAGCGCATCCTCTTCCTCAACCCAGATACCCAGAATATCCCGCAGCTTACCCGGATAACCGCCTACCGTAACCAAATCATGATCATCCACATAGCCGCTGAAGAAGGTCGTTACAAATCTGCCTCCCTCTTTTACGAACTCTCTGATTTTCTCATCATATCCCGGTTTTACCATATAGAGCACAGGGGCAATAACGAGAGAATAACAGGACAGATCATCTTCCACGCTGATCAGATCGGCAGAGATATTCAGATCATTCAATGCCTTATAATAATTAAAAATTTCATCACAGTAATGCAGACTCACACTGGGGCCTGCGGAATAGTCAGTGGCCCACCAGTTGTCCCAGTCAAACACAATCGCCACTTTGGCATCTGTTCTGGCACCCAGCGTCAGCGCGCCCATTTTATCAAGTTCTGCACCCAGCTCTGTAATTTCCCTGAACACTCTCGTGTGCTCATGTCCTGCATGGTCGATTACGGCACCGTGATATTTCTCACAGGCACCGATACTGCGCTTCATCTGGAAGAACATAACCGTATCCGCACCGTGCGCCACCGCCTGATAGCTCCAAAGCCTCATGACGCCGGGACGCTTTAAGGCATTGTACGGAAGCCAGTTGGTAACGCTGGGTGTCTGCTCCATCAGTGCAAATGGTTTTCCCTGTTTTAACCCCCGCATCAAATCATGCCTCATAGCAGTTTCTTCAAAGGGCGCTTCATTGGAGGGATAATTGTCCCAGGAAATGAAGTCCATGTATTTCGCCCACATCTGATAATCCAGCGGCTGATAGGTTCCCATCAGATTTGTAGTAATCGGAATATCCGGTGTGATCGCATGGATGGTGTCATATTCTAATCTGTAGCAATTTAGTATGCTTTCTGAATTGAATCTTTTGTAATCCAGTGAAATACCCTGAAAAGTAGTGCTGTTATAATCAAAATGTTCAGAAAGCATATTCGGCGCTACAATATCCTCAAAATCATAGAAGGTATGTCCCCAGAAAGCCGTATCCCACGCCTGGTTCACCGCATCTATCGTCTTATACTTCTCCTGCAGCCATCTGCGGAAAGCCTTTTCACAATTCTCACAATAACACTCCCCACCGAATTCATTGGAGATATGCCATGCCACAATATTGTCATAGGATTGATATCTTTCGGCAAGCTTTGCGGCCAATGCCTTAGCATATTTATGATAAGTCGGGCTGTTGGGACAAGAATTATGACGGCAGCCGAATTTTCGCTTCATTCCGTTAAAATCCGTCCTGAGAATATCCGGATGTTTTCTTGCCATCCACGCAGGATGCGCTCCGGTAGCGGTAGCAAGACAGATTTTCATGCCATGCCTTGTCACCATATCCACGATTTTATCCAGTTGATCGAAGCAGTAGGTTTCTTCATCCGGCTGCAGCGCCGCCCAGCTAAACACATTTAATGTTACAACATCAATATGCGCCAGCTT
Source organism: Lachnospiraceae bacterium (assembly GCA_017936885.1). GTDB lineage: Bacteria > Bacillota > Clostridia > Lachnospirales > Lachnospiraceae > UBA3282. Next base: position 23,515 of record JAGBEO010000006.1, read on the forward strand.
CAAAAGACGCATATCCTCTTCCCATGTCTCTTCCGGCCACTGTTCCGGATTATAATCTCCGCCGTACAAAATCTTCTTAACTTTTTCACTCTCAATCATTGCAATACCTCCCTTATATTTTAAAAGTATATCAATCTGCCGCCTGCTCTGCTTCTATGGCTTGCTCGCGTATCTGTGTCTGTATTTTGGCATTCTTCATATCCTCCTGCAAGACCTGCTCATAACCTAGACTGTCAGCCGAAGTGCGCATTTCTTTCTGCAATGCGTAAAAGGTCTCTTCATCCCTGGCAAACACCATTTTCCAGGAATAATCTACAATCACACTGCTGCACTGGCTTCTCAGTGTGGCATATTCTGAATTCTCTGCGGCTGCCTGATAGGTAATACCGGGACATACAAGGTACTGGTTATGCTCAAGCAAATAGTTAAGCGAAGTATCTGACTGCATATTCTCCCGCCAGGCAACGTCTAATTTCGTATTTTCCAAAAATTGATAAGAGTCCCATAATGTATAGAAATAAGGATAACCGTTAGGATCTTCGTCAATTAGGGCAACACTGTTAAAGTTCAAATCAGAACACCCTGTGGTCCAGGTACCGCCACCCCATTCCTTCGGCACATTCACATTCTCCCCGGACAATGCCCGCACGCCAAAATCCGTCAGTACGGGGCCCCTGTCTGTCATTTCCCATGTCAGGCCCTCCGGGCCCGCCGTACCGGACACCGGCTGTGCACTGTTAGCATATATGCCTTCCGGGGAATACAGCCAGTCTATGAACGCGGCAAGTCTCTCCGGGTCTTTTGCACCGGAACCGATCGCTATAATAGTATTGGTTCGCCCCATAGGGTTGCAGCCGTTAAAGAGAATCTGTAAATCCTCAATAGGCACTAACATAAACCCTTTGCCGTTTTCCCTGTTTTCTATTGTATTATAAGCTGATTTGCCAAGCCATGGCCAGTAGGAAAACAAAATATCTCCCCGAGCACATTTACTGAAAACATCCATGTATTTCTGATTCGCAGAATCCGGGTCTATCAGTCCCATCTGGTTAGCCGTATAATAAAATTTCAATATACGCTGATAAATAGAATCCTCATCTAAAATATTCTGATAATCGGAACCGTCAACTTTATATAAAACAAATCCATATTCCTCATAACCATAGAAACATGCGGGCTGTTTCGCAGCACTCATCATATTGCCGTCCCAGTCCTTAAAAAACTGAAACCATAAGTCTTATTACCTGATTCACTGACCGGATATGCCTCCTGCATCTGTTTCAATACCGGAAGCAGATCTTCCAACGTTTCCATCTGCGGCGCTCCGATTGCCGTATATAAATCATACCGCAGATACGGTCCAAAGGTAGGCTCCGTATTTTCACTCGGCTTTACACAGCTATTTAAGGATATTTCGGAGGGAATGGCATAAATTGCCGTCTCGGATACCGGATCATTATAGCTGCGGATAGCCGTTTCATACTTCATGATATCCTTATCCTCCAGAAATTCACTCATATCCATTACAAGTCCTGCCGTTACCAGATCCCGCAGGTTATTGTTACTGCCATCGCAGATAATCAGATCCCCCAGATTGCCTGCTGCCGCCCTGGTCTCATAAAGGGTATTTCCGCCGCCTGCCACATTCGGTGCAATAATATTCAGTTCCATGTTAAATTTGTCTTTGACGATTTTGGCAAACCAGCCGGACTGAATACCCTGATCGTTGGCAAGTGCATCAAAAACATCTATCATGAGCGTTTCTTCGTATATCGGTTCCCTTTTCTTATAATGTAGTCCTGCCAACAGAGCCGCTGCAACACATAACACTGCCGCAGCCGCTGTCAATATATGTTTCTTTTTCATGCTCTCGCTTATCCCCCGTATGCCGTTTCTCACGATCCGCCGATACTGTCACATAACCGCAATATGTTACTATCAGTATAGCATTTCAGAACTTCTGTGAATACCAAACAAATTCATGATTTTGTACCTTGTTTTTTAGCGATATCGCCCCATAAGGAAAACTCTTAAGTTTCTTACTGTACAAAAAAATACCCCATCGAACGATGAGGTATTTTACTGCCGGCGACCGGAATCGAACCGGTACGGGGGGTTAGCCCCGCAGGATTTTAAGTCCTGTGCGTCTGCCAGTTCCGCCACGCCGGCAAAAGTATAAGCAAATCAAATGGATGGAGGTGGATTCGAACCACCGAAGCAATTTGCAGCAGATTTACAGTCTGTCCCCTTTGGCCACTCGGGAATCCATCCATAGTGAGTCCATTAGTATGTCTCACAAGTATCATTTATATCATATCATTCCATAAAATGCAAGAAATTTTTTAACGCATGATCCTCATAATGCAGAATAATCGCCGATGTCGCAGGAAGCGTCACGGTAACCTTACCGGAGATAACCGGATATTCCTTCTCTTCTGTCGTATATCCCTCTGCCGTTGTGAGAAGCAGCTGCTTAATCATACACTCCTTCGGAATTCCCAGATACCATACCGATAGATCCTTCGTAATCTCATGGTCATTATTATTTACCAAAATAACAGACTGTCCCTGCTTGGTGAACCTGCCATATCCGATCACATTATACTCTGCTTCCATATACTTCAAAGAGCCGGTCAGAAATTCCTTATGTGCCTTATGAATCCTGATGATCTCTCTGTGAAAATCGATCAATTCCTGGTCTTCCTGTCCCCATGGATAAGTACGTCTGTTATCCGGATCGGTGAATCCGCAGACTCCGGCTTCATCTCCGTAATAAATCGTCGGTGCTCCGGGCCAGGTCATCTGAATCACTACTGCCTCCCGCAGAACCGCTTTATTAATGCCTTCGTTCGCCGCCTGCGGTCCCAGAGTATTGGTTCTTCCTACTTTATGATTCGTTCTCGTCAGGAAACGGGAATGATCATGATTCGACAGTTCATTCATTGCCACTAACAAAGAAGGCATGGTAAAGCTTGCGCTGTGATGTCTCATGGCGCCCCAGAAGCTGTCCGCATTGCCGCGCAGATCTTCTCTGTAGTCGTCACTGTGCTTCTGCATTCCTGTTAAAAACCATGTAACCGGCTCCATAAAAGCATCATAGTTCATAACCGTATCCCACTCATCACCCTGCAGCCAGTCTTTCGGACTGCCGTAATGCTCCGCCAGAATGATCGCATTGGGATTTGCCATTTTCACCGCCTTACGGAATTCTTTCCAGAAATTATGATTAAACTCCGGACTGTGTCCCAAATCTGCCGCCACATCCAGTCTCCAGCCGTCTACATTGTATGGCGGGGAAACCCATTTTCTTCCGATATACAAGATATAATCATATAATTCTCTGGAATTCTCATAGTTAAGCTTCGGCAGCGTATCATGTCCCCACCAGCCGTCATAAGAGCCATTGTAGGGGAACTTATTCTCATCGTAGAAATGAAAATAATTATGGTAAGGGCTGTCCTTCGTGATATAAGCTCCCTTCTCATATCCCGGCGCATTCTCATAAATCCGCTCTCTGTCCAGCCATTTATTGAAAGAACCGCAATGGTTAAATACACCATCCAGAATAACCTTCATGCCTCTCCTGTGGGCTTCTTTCACCACCTCTGCAAAAAGAGCATTGCTGGCCTCCAGATTCTCTTTATTAGAGACACGGTCGATATATCTGGTCGCGAAGCGGTTCTCTTGCTGATCAGGACGAAGCAGTTCTCCTTCGTCATGCACAATCTTTCCGAAATGAGGATCTATATAGTCATAGTCCTGAATATCGTATTTGTGATTGGACGGAGATACAAACAACGGATTAAAATAGATAACATCAACACCCAGTTCCTGCAGATAGTCCATTTTATCCAAAACACCCTGCAAATCACCGCCGTAGAATTCTCTGACTCCCATCGTGGCAGGATACTTATTCCAATCCTCTACCTTGACTGTCTTATCTCCAATGTACTGATACTCGTTTGTCAGCACATCATTGGATGGGTCTCCATTATAGAAACGGTCTACATAGATCTGATAGAACACTGCTCCTTTCGCCCATTCAGGTGTCTTAAATCCCGGAATCAACTGAAAATGATAGTATTCGTTGATGTCCTTACAGACTCCCCTTGTATCATAGTAGCAGGAAATCTTGCCTGCCTGCACTTGAAAATAATAAATCAGTTTCTCATTCTCTAACTGTACGGAATGGGAATAATAGTCGAAGTATTCATCCGATTCTGTTTTCATCATAATGTGCTTCTCACCTTTACAGACAAAAAACACCCTGTCAATATTATTCTTTGCAGAACGGAAATGAATCACAACTTCCCCATAAGCACTGGGTTCCGGCGGACAGACATAGTCTTCCGTCATATCCGAAAATAATGCTTTCCGGTTAAACACCGGCCGCATGCCCGCTATATACTGCTGATTTTTCTCTGCTTTCTGAAATTGATTGATATCCATGTTCGTACTGGCCCTCTTCTAAAAAATACGAAAAAAATACATTACTATTTTATACTATATATTGTGGAGATTCAAGAGCTTAAACGATTTCGAATACCATTTTTGTTACAGTTCCACAATTTTGAAATAATGGACAGTAAAAAAGACAGCTTTTCGAAGGCTGTCCTTTTTAGAGAAGGTATTTCTTTCTTATGGGGTATAGCAAAAAACTATATAATGTATTGGGGGGTTACAAGTAGTATAATAGCATAGCCCCTGCTCGTCCACAATACCAAGGATTCACAAATATTACAATTTCATCGTCCATTTTTTGTGCATTTTTCACAATTATTCTTCGGTTTTTATCTCTGAATCCGGATCTTCCGGCTGTGGATAGTACTGATCAAACAACGCCTCAAACTCTGCACGATTAATCTTTTCTTTCTCTAACAGAAGCTTTGCGCAATTATGCAATACATCCTCATGCTCCATAATAATATCTTTTGCTTTTCTATAACAGTCATCAATAATTGCTTTGACTTCCTTGTCTATCTCTCCGGAAACCAGTTCACTGTGATTCTTGGCATGGGCCAAATCCCTGCCGATAAATACTTCATCATCGTCATCGTCATAATTAATAACACCGATATTATCAGACATACCATACCGTGTTACCATGGCTCTGGCTCTCTTAGTAGCCTTCTTAATATCACTGGAAGCCCCTGTTGTTATATCATCGAAAATAATTTCTTCGGCAATACGGCCGCCAAGAGATACCATAATATCCTGAAGCATCTTTCCTTTGGTCATAAACATTTCATCTTTTTCAGGAAGCGGCATCGTATATCCTGCGGCACCTAATCCCGTAGGAATGATGGATACCGTATAGACCGGCCCCACATCGGGCAGCACATGGAACAGAATCGCATGGCCGGCTTCATGATATGCCGTAATCTTCTTCTCTTGATCGGAAATAATGCGGCTCTTCTTCTCCGCACCGATACCGACCTTGATAAAGGCTTTCTTAATATCTTCCTGCTTCACAAAGATACGTTTATCCATTGCCGCATTGATAGCCGCCTCGTTTAAGAGATTCTCCAGATCTGCACCCGTAAATCCGGCGGTAGTCTGTGCAATCTGCTGTAAATCCACATCATCGCCAAGAGGCTTATTTCTGGCATGTACCTTAAGAATATCCTCTCTTCCCCGAACATCGGGAGATGCCACCGTGATTTTCCTGTCGAAACGTCCCGGACGAAGAATCGCCGGATCTAATATATCTACACGGTTCGTTGCCGCCATCACGATGATTCCCTCGTTCACACCGAAACCGTCCATCTCTACCAATAACTGATTTAAAGTCTGCTCGCGCTCATCATGGCCGCCGCCCATACCGGTACCGCGCCGCCTTGCCACTGCATCAATCTCATCAATAAAGATAATACAGGGAGCATGTCTCTTGGCCTCCGCAAACATATCACGTACACGGGATGCACCTACACCCACAAACATTTCCACGAAATCAGAACCGGAAATACTGAAGAACGGCACATTTGCCTCTCCTGCAATCGCTTTTGCAAGCAGTGTTTTACCAGTACCGGGGGCGCCTTCTAAGAGCACACCCTTGGGAATACGGGCACCGACTTTTGTAAATTTGCCGGGATCTTTTAAGAATTCCACAATCTCCTGCAGTTCTTCCTTCTCTTCCTTAAGACCCGCCACTTCTCCCAGTGTAATCTTATTCTCACCGCCCATGGTAAGCTTCGCGCGGCTCTTTCCGAAATTCATCATCTTGCCGTTACCGCCGCCTCCGGCGTTCTGGGCGTTCATCATCACAAAGAAGAATACGCAGACAATAATCACAATCAATATCGGAAGGATACTGTTCAAAAACCAGCTTTCCTCCGGCACATTCTCCACGATGGGATCAATATTATAACTTCTGACTAATGTCTCTATCTCTGTTACATCCGTCACATAAAGAACTTTCTCTTCCCCGCTCTTTAACGTAATTTCCAAAGATCCCGTAGGCGTATCTTTATTCGGACAGATAGTAACGACCGCAACCTCATTGTTTGCCAGTTGGCTCTCAAACTGTCCTCTGGTATATCCGGTATGCTGTACCTGCAGTGTACCGATCCAGACAGTAAACAAAAGCAATCCGATAATGATAACAAAATATAAATAAAAATTTCTATTATTCCTACTCAAAGTAAACCTCTTTCGCAACTATTCAGTTCCTTCGCTTTGCTTCCCTGAACAGTTATCCTTTCTTATTCATCAAATTTCACAACACCGATATAAGGCAGATTGCGATATCTCTGGTCATAATCCAGTCCGTAGCCTACTACAAACTCATCAGGAATCTGAAAGCCTGTATAATCTACTTTTACATCTACCACTCTTCTCTCCGGCTTATCTAACAATGTACAGAGCTTTACATCTGCCGGGCCTCTGTCCTTTAACATTTCTAACAGATAGCTTAAAGTTCTTCCCGAATCTACGATATCCTCCACTACCAATACATGCTTTCCGCCAAGAGGCTCGTCTAAATCTTTCACAATCTTAACAACTCCGCTGGATTTCGTGTCTCCGCCATAGCTGGATACAGACATGAAATCTAAGGAGACAGGTACTGAAATTCTCTTGGCAAGCTCACACATAAAGAAACTGCCGCCCTTTAAAACACACACCAAATGTACCTGTTTTCCTGCATAATCTTTGGAAATCTGATCTCCTATCTCCTGAATTCTCTTATCTACTTCTTCTTCAGTTAATAATACTTCAACTCGTTCTGCCATTACGCCCTCCTCTTATGCTTACCTGTAAGATACGCTTTGTACTTTCATCCACTTTATAGTACTGACTGATCCGGTAGCCCGGTATCCACATGACATGCGCTCCGTCAGCCAGTAAATACATGCTTCCACGCTGTATTTTCGGGATTTTCTCGTTGATCATATATTGTTTTACGGATTTCGTGCAAAGAGAAGTATCAATGGTAAGATAATCTCCCTGCCTCCTTGTCCGCAACAATAGAGTCGTTGTTATTTTATCATAATCGAACCATTTCGTATATCTATTTTCTGGAATATTTTGTTCCTTATTGCAGAAAATTTGCCGGTATAAACCGGATGCCTGATCCAATAATGTAAATTCGAAATCACCTGCGTCCGGTATGTGAACCTCCGTTGGAGGCTTGATTTCATATACTGCGCCGCCCATTTGAACCTGTCCGGCAGTCGGAAGCTCCTCTCTGAGCCGAATGTCTCCCCTGATAAGGTACAAGATACCGTACTCCTTATGTGCCCTGACACCCCAGGGAAGTGACAGTTCTTTGCTGCCGTCTTTCTTCATAAGCTCTGCCAGATCAGCAATATGCTGTCCGGTAATATCCTTTCTGTGAGGGATCATCTGCTCCATACAATAAAGCAACACTCTGGAAACCATAATCGGATGCTCCGACAATAACTGATCCGCCTGAATCCGCAGACCGTATCCTATCATACCCGGATTCTGTCTGCTCATTCCCGTTACCTCGTCATCTTCCAGCACTTCCACGTAAGCGTCACATAAGCGTCTGGTCTGCTGTTCCAGATATTCTTCCGTATCTGACAGAATACCCGCCAGCTCATTCATATGCGCTACTGCCCCCTGACAGATTTCCTGCTCCGCATAGGGCAGAATATGATGTCTGATCTTATTGCGGGTATAGGCATCCTTTTCATTGGTACTGTCCGTACAATAGGCAAGCTTATATCTCTGAAGATACGCCTCTATCTCTTTCCTTTCCAGACAAAGTACCGGGCGGATTACAGCCCCTCTGACCGGTTGGATGGAACCGATTCCTCTGATTCCGCTTCCGCGGAATATATGAAAAAGCATTGTCTCAGCCCTGTCATTAGCATTATGGGCAACTGCAATCTTATATGTTTCATTTGCCTTTGCCTGATCAGCCAATATTTCCTCAAAAGCCTGATACCTGAGAATCCTGCCCGCCTCTTCTAAAGACAGCTTATGATCTGCCGCATACCCTTTCATGTCCACTTCTTTCAGAAAATACGGAATACCCATCTGCTCACATAAATGCTCTGCATATGCAGCATCCTGCGCCGCATCCTCCCGTACCAAATGATTCACATGTATGACAAGCAACCGATACGGTATCTCCTGCTGCAGCCGACATAACAGATGCAGCAGACAAACCGAGTCCGCTCCGCCGGATACACCGACTGCCACCAGATCACCCGCTGCTATCATATGATGCTTTTTTATGAACTTTCTCACTTTATTATATGTAATATCTTCCATCCTAATCCTGACTGTTTGCCTTTAGTAATCGCGGGACTTCTCAATATCCCTGCACCTTTCCCTATTATAATATTCATTTTTGTTACAAAATGCAATCTTCTGTCTGATTCCAGATACCCGTCACAAGCACTGTCATATCGTCCCGAACCTGACCGTTGCTCTGCTTAATACAGTACGCAAGAATCTGATTGGCGATCTCACCCGGACTGGCATAATCCATTCTTCCGATAATTTCCGGCAATACTTCCTCTCCGATTCCCTGAGAAAGGGCATCCGTTACGCCATCCGACAGCATAATGATATAATCACCGTTCTGTAATGTCCTGCCCATGCTTTCCACATCCAATTGCCCGAACACTCCTAACGGCAGATTCTGCGCCGACAGCCTGTCCACCAGATGACCTCTTTTAATATAGGTACAGGCAGCACCGACTTTTACAAATTCACATTCTCCGGTATACAGATTAATATCACAAAGATCGAGAGTGGACATGCTCTGCTCCTGTCCGGCTGCCGCAAGTGCTCCGTTAATCATCTGAATAGCCGACTCCTTGCGAAATCCTGCAGTCAGAAAGCTTTCCATAATCTCAATAACCCGTTCGGAATCTTCACATGCCTTCTCCCCAGAACCCATCCCGTCAGAAAGCAGTATCATCATCCTTCCCGTATCTGCCTCATAGAAAGAATAATTATCTCCGGATATCTTTTCCGTCTCTTTGACCGCTTTGGCAACCCCTGTCAGCAGATGGTAGTCCGGTTCCTCCTGAAAATAGTACGTGTTATAATTTCTTGTCAGATACAGAGGCGAATTTTTCGCCGCACACAGTCTCATATTCATGGCAACGGAAATAAAGTCTGCCACATCGTCTACGGAAATCTGTTCACTCTCTCCCAACTTCATATATTTATTACCTATATATCTCATTGTCAGGCTGATCTCCGTATGCCCGTCTTCATGCTCTATCTCAAAGAAATTCTTAAGAGAAATGCCGGATTCACGAAGTATTCTGGACATTTGCTTAAACCGTCTTTCCCCCATAGGGCGGTAATGACAGGTTTCTTTGGCCACCTCTGACATAATATGCGCCATCTCTTTGAGATGTTCTGCCAGAAGTTCCTGATTCTCCTGCATCTTTCTCTTCCACAAATAATCCTGTCTGTCCTCTATTGTCTGTACTCCCTTGCCGTCCGTACCTTCTTCTTCCCCTTCGAATAAATCCGCCAGATCCCTGAAAGATTCCGCATAAGTCAAAAGCCTCTGCCTGCCGTATTCCGGTATGATGGTTACAATATTCTCGTCCCTGGCCTGTGCTTGTTTTTTCATGATAATCCTCCATTCCTTTCACACACTTCCCGCATCTATATCACTAACATTCATCTTTAATCAATATATGAGAGGACTTCCCGGATTATTCATATAAAAAGCCCGGTTCGATTGCCGCACACTTTCCATCATATAAAAAGCAGATTACGGATTTGATCCGCAACCTGCTTAATTCTCATCTTTAAATATGATTTCGCCTTCATATACAAGCCCTAATTTTTCCTTGGCAATCTCTTCCACATACTTTTTGGTCTGTGTATATTTCTCGTATTCGGCTATCTCTTCTGTTCTCGCCTGCTCCGCCTCAATCTCTTCCATCAGAGCCGCTTCTCTCGCCATATATGTTTCACGCTTCTCACGAAGCTCTACACTCTTCACAGTAACCACGAGCAGCATCATCAACACAACTGTGGTAACTAAAAGCATGCCCATTCTGTTCTGGCGCTTTTTACGATATGCTGCTTTCCTTGCCATACTGTTAATGATCCCCCTCTTTCACCACGTTTTTTCAGCGTTTACATAAAACCATTTTAAGCATTTTTATGCAAACCGTCAACCGCTTTTTTACAAATCCACCGCACTTTTTAAACTTTTTAAACAGAAATCGAACAAACCTTCTTGCCGCGAAAAATGCGCATTTCAGCGGTTTTAGCATAACTTGTATGACACGAAAAACAAACCACATTATCTTGTGTATACCTGTTGACATAATGTATACAAATCTATTTTTAATCAATGCCTTATAAAAAAGCATCCCAAGGGTAGCTCCCACTACGGCAAACCATCTTAAGACACCATTGTTCTCTCTATAAAGCATATAGAAAACACCGATCCCGCAAGCAAGCCAAAAAATAAAATCCTCTATCGATACCAGAACGGTACCATGCTTTACTAATTTCCTAAAAATCAATATCCAGTCATAGACAAACGTAATAAACAGACCTACAAGGATAGAATGTAGAAAAAAAGTAATTTCCTGCACAATGTCCTGACTCATACTCTATGATTTCCCCCGAAATCTCACTTAAACAATCTGGCTAGTATTGACTCACCTTTCGCGCTGTATCCGGCTGCCTCCGAATAAGTAAAACTATCAATGCGACCGTCTACATCTACTTCGCCCTTATCCAGGGATAATCTGCTGATATGCAGCTCATTGCCCTTGATCATCAGCATTCCCTGCTCGGTTTCCAATAAGATTTCATTCACGTCAAAGGAAAGTACGTCATTGACACCGCTGATGTTACATGTCCTTCTGTTTGTCAGCATCAGCTTATGCGGTTTTCTATTCACATTATTCAGATCTTCCATACATGCCCTCCCATAACAATGGTACTTATTAAATGTATGTCTGATCTTTTCTAAATATTCCTGATGATATTTATATCATTTATGTTATTGATATCTATTATGTCAGATACCGGAATAATTCTTTCGCTTCTTCCTTACGCACAGTCTCCTGCACATCCAGAACCTCCACTTTAACTTCTTTATTACCGAACTGAATCGTAATGATATCACCCGCCTTAACATTCGCAGATGCCTTAGCAGGCTTATCGTTAATAAAAACTCTTCCCGCATCACACGCCTCGTTTGCCACCGTACGGCGCTTGATCAGACGGGACACTTTCAAATATTTGTCTAATCTCATATTTCCCTCTCTTTCGAAGTATTTATGTTTATCTTTCTTTTCTTCCAAGCCTTTGAAGGACATAGGAAAAGCCTGTATGCATCTACATACAGGCTTTCACAGATCTTGTCCAATTATGCGTTAAGCATATCCTTTAAAGCTTTACCGGCTTTGAACTTAGGAGCCTTGGAAGCTGCAATCTTCATAACTTCACCGCTCTGAGGATTTCTTCCTTCTCTGGCTGCTCTCTGGGATACTTCAAAAGTACCGAAACCAACTAACTGTACTTTACCGTCTTTCTTTAACTCTTCTGCAACAACATCTGTAAATGCCTTTAATGCCTTCTCTGCGTCTTTTTTGGATAATCCTGCCTGATCAGCCATAGCTGCAACTAATTCTGTCTTGTTCATCTTGAACTCCTCCTACTTAAATGAGTTTTCATTTTATTATTTAGATGTTCCTCTTTTGAAACGTCTATACATATTTATAGACGGTTTTCATGTACTTGTCAAGCCAAAAATGCCTTTTTTACGGCATTTTCGGGATTTTCAAAGACCTCTTTCATATTTTTCTATCATATCTTCAATTCGGTCTGTGAGAATCTGCTCCTGTGATATCTTATAAATTCTGGCAATATCCGATAATCCGATCAATATATCTGCCATAATCTGTTCTAATTCTTTACTGTAAGTCTGCGGCTTACATACTTTCAAAGCATCTACTGCTTTTTCCAGTGCCTCCACATCCTGTTCGTAGCTGCTTCCTTTCTCATAAAACTTATCAATCTTCTTTAAGACCTTGGCTGCCCTTGTCAGGGCAGGCAGCTCTCTTGGAATTTCCCGAAGCGGCGATTCAATCCACTCTTTATCCTTCTTCTCTTCCTTCTTGATCTCTTCCCAATTGGTAAGTGCCTCGTCTGCTGTATCGGCATTCTTTGCTCCGAATACATGTGGATGTCTCCGAACCATTTTACGGCTGACTTCATCTACCACATCCTCCATGGTAAATAGACCTTCCTCAGAAGCAATCTGCGCATGCATAACGACCTGTAAAAGAACGTCTCCCAACTCTTCCAGCATATTCTCAGGATTACCTGTCTGATCATAGATACGGATGGATGCAAGAAGTTCTGCCGCCTCTTCCATCATACAGGGTTTGAGGCTTTCATGGGTCTGCACCTTATCCCAGGGACAGCCATTCTCACTCCTGAGTACCTTGATGATTTCCAGTAATTCTTCATAACTGTATTTCTGATCCTGCTTGTCCATCCGTTCGATCCATGCCTTTCTCTTAAGTCTGCGGTTTCTAATATTAGCTAGTACAAGTATCTGATATTGCCACTCACTGTATTCGATGGCGGTGACTCAATCTCCATAGTATTCTCTGAAGTATTAGAGGATGTGGTACTGGTAGAAGTACTGCTATTTCCACTCACTGTGTCCGATTCCTTCTCCAAATCCGTAAAGGAGTAGGTAATATCCTCACCGTCATTATACAGATAAATGGTATAACTCTTCGTCTTATAGCCGCTTTTGCGCAATGTGATCGTGTGGCTTCCTACCGATTTCTTAAAGCTTACGGGTGCAATACCTACGTAGTTGCTGTCCAGATAGACCTCAACATTCTTCGGAGCATCAACGTATACTTTGTTACTACTTGTAGCACTGATTGTATTTTCGCTGATACTGGATGTATCTTCTACTGTTGTATTCGGTTTATTTTCCACCAGGCTGTTCTGGCTGATGCTGCCTGCAGTATCTTCTTCTTCCTCTTTGCTCTTCTCCAAGGCAAAACTGATACTTGCATTCTCAGAACCGACCTGAATGTATTTCGTCAAAGAATCATATCCTTCTGCTTCCAGATGTACCTGATGAATACCATATGGCAGCTCTATTGCCCTGCTGATATCGACCTGCTTGCCGTCTACCGTGACTTCCGCGTTATCCGGCGTAACACTGAAGATTATCTTACCGGTCTTATCTTTGGCAACTTCCACATCGCCCACATCCAGTACAACTTCCTTATCCCGCTCGATTACCACATCTTTCGTACAGCTAATGCCATCATTGGATAATAATACCTGATAGCTTCCCTCCGGTACAACCAACAGCATATCCTCCGTAATCTCTTTGATCACACTGCTGCCAACCTCGATCCAGCCGCCTAACAATGCCTGATCGTTTTTCAGGCGCAGATATCCATGCCCTCTCTCTACACTGATGCTGTAAACCTGATGATCAATACCGGAAATCGTAACCACATCCTGTGCCACTACATCCATTATCTCAGTACGTCTTCCGCCGGACAAAACAACTACATTCTCCGGCAGGGAATAGGTAGATGCGCCGATGCTGGCGGTCTTATTCATTCCACCCAGATCATAATTTTTGATATTATCATACACCCATGCACTGGGAGATAACTGTATGCTTGCAATCTGCCTTTTTCCTTTTAAGAAATTAACATCTACCACATCTCCCGCTTTCAACTGGGAAATCGTCATAGGTCCGTCATACTTATCTTTTACATAAGTCGTACCGTCATAATACAGTGTGTACTGCTTTCCCGTATCCATATTCATGAAGCTCACACTGCTATTATCCGAATCAACGGACATAACCACTGCCGTATCTGCCGAATCATAACTGCCTACCGTAGTCACACTAAATCCGGTATCTACCGTATTATTTTCTTTATCTTTGGCAAGACCGATGTTGCTTGCCTCCGAAGCACAGCCTGTGATGAGCATTACCGCCATCATCATGACTGTAACTGCCTGTAAAATTCTTTTGTGCATGTAAGACCCTTATCCTTTCTATCCGAACACAAACTCCTACTGTTTAAATATACTTTCCAAAAAAAGCTGTTTTTCCCGCTCCTGTGCAAATAATTTCTCTATTTTCTCCATATTCCGCTCAGGAATCCATGCCTTCCCGGTATTATAATAGAAATTCACAATCTTCCAGAATTTCTCCGGATATGAGAACCGGTAATATAGCTGTTTGTAATCCCTGTCCGTCAATGGCTTCTCTCTATTATAACTCTCCAAAAGCAAATCCCCAAGTGTCTGCGACCAATTATTTTTTTCCAATAATTTACGCAGAAACAGGTACAAATCCCTGACAGGGTAATCTCTCACACATTTCTCAAAATTAATCAGCACACTTCCTGCCTGTGTCTGAATAATATTATGATACTGATAATCTCCGTGACATACAATAGGAAACTCGTAAGACTCTTCCTCAAGGGCATAATACCGCAATTCCTCTGTAATTTGCAAGGCAATGTCCAGAAAATAATCATAGTGACGCATCAGATAGATTTCAAAATCCGTCTTTTGGCTTTTCTCCCGCAAGAATCTTCTTACCTTCTTCAGTTCTCTGTTATGCTTCTCATATTCATTCTCAATTCGAAAAACCGGCTGTTCTTCCAACAGCTCACAATCCGACAGATCGGACGCCTTATGCAAGTTCGCAAGTGTGCGGACTGCCTGCCCGCACTCCTGCAAATCTCTGTGGTTGCACTCCCTGCCGTCGCAGTAGGTTTTAACTATGTAGGCGACTCTGTCCTGATCATAGACGATCATTTCCCCTTCTTTGGTTCTCAGAATAGATTCCACCCGGACTGCGCCGCTTTCATTAATATGCTTTAACAGGTAATCCTGAAATTTAACCTTCTCCACCGGTCCGGCATACTCTTTTAAAATAAGTAAACCCTGATCCGATTCACACAGAATCGCTCCCCTTCCCTTCCAAGTGCGATTCACTTCTATTTCATATTGGTCTAATAAACTGACAGCTCTGTCATTCACACGAATACCCCCCGCTTTCTCGTCTATCTTATCTTATGAATAGCGGTGGGAAAGTATGAATTTCATTTGACAATTTTCTTTCCGGTTATAAATATTCGGCTAATTTCTGTATCTTAACCTTACTGATTTCGAGAAGTTCTTCCTTTTGATTCAATGCCGGATCTTCCAAAACCAGCTCTAACAGCTCGTGCAGTACCTCTCCGATCTGTCTGCCCGGCTGCATTCCCAATGCAATCAAATCACTTCCTGTGACTGCCAGATCCTTAAGAGAGACCGCTTCCTTCCGGTTACGGATGTCCTCATATGTCTGCTCTATGTAAGCCAGTTTCTCTAACTTCTCTTCTTTCTTATAATCGCTCTGGGCACTGATATCCGCACGGTGCACCGCCAGTATCATAGGGAAAATATCTTCTCCCATACGGTTCATGGCACGTCTAACGCCGGTATCTGTCAAAGCAATCTCCTGATCATGATACAGTACAATCTTAGATACTTTATCTATTGTATCATTATCAAATTTCAACCGGCGCAGTATTTTCTTCGTCATCTCTTCCCCTACAACCGGATGCATCTTATTATGCGTAATACCCTCTTCATCTATCGTCAATGTCTGAGGCTTACCGATATCATGAAAGAGCATACCCAGCCGCAGCACCTTATCCGGCTCTACGGCAAGCATGGAATGCAGAATATGTTCGCCCACACTATAACAATGATGCGGATTGTTCTGCGGTGTCTCCATACACAGGTCAAACTCCGGCAAAACCTCTTTCGTTATCCCCGTCTCATAAGCGATACGAAGATAATCCGGGTGAGGGGAGGTCACCAATTTCACCAATTCCGCCTGAATCCGTTCCGCACTGATTTTCTGTAAGCTGGGTGCCAGTTCCCTGACGGCCTGCCCGGTGGCTTCTTCGATCCGGTATCCAAGCTGCGCCGAAAAACGCACTGCCCGCAGCATACGCAGGGCATCTTCCGTAAAGCGTTCCTTGGCATCACCCACACACCGGATCACACCGGCTTCCATATCCCGGATTCCCCCGAAGATATCCACCAGCCCGTCCTGCTCATTGTATGCCATGGCATTGATGGTAAAATCACGTCTCTTAAGATCCTCTTCCAGACTGGCCGTAAAGGTCACTTCTTTCGGATGACGGCTGTCCTCATACTCTCCGTCAATACGGTAGGTCGTGACCTCAAACCCTTCTTTATCCATCATGATCGTTACCGTACCGTGCTGGATACCGGTATCTATTGTTCTTAGAAACAGGCGCTTCGTTTCCTCCGGCTTCGCGGAGGTAGTAATATCCCAGTCGTTTGGCTCTCTTCCCAGAATAGAATCACGGACACAGCCGCCTACTGCATATGCCTCATATCCTGCTGCCTGCAGGGTCTCAATGATTTTATGCACTTTATCAGGCAACTGTATCTTCATCTTTGTAATCATACTCCTATTCTAGCCGATACTCGGTCCTTTGAAGATATCCTTAACATCTTCCATATGAAGTTCGGGCTCCTCGTCATCCTCTGCCAGAGAACCGACCAGACGCTCCATTTCACTCTTAGACATTACACTGCGGCTTCTCTCCACAAACTCTTCTTTCTCGCTGTCCGTCATGTCCACAAACCGGTCCATTGCCGCCCGGTTTGTAGCAAATGCCAGCCCCAGGCCAATCGGTAAATCATTATAATCCATCATATTCTGTTCCTTTGTAACAAGAAGGAACAATCGCTCCTACCGTTACATCCTTTCTGCAATCTCTTAACATACGATTTTATTCGTATGACTCTGTCATTAGGATGTACCTGTCGCAGCAAAAATATACTTAGATAAATATTGCTTTTACATTCTTTCATTAAGAAGAATCTTTACATGATATATTACGCCAGCGTAGCGATTCCTTTCAAACGAATATCCTCGCAGGAAGCGCCTACCAGAATCTCATAATCTCCTGCATCCGCGATAAAATCATGCAGATGCTCGTCAAAGTATGCAAAATCCTGCTGATTTAATGTAAGGCTCACTTTCTTAGATTTGCCTGCTCCCAGCTCTACCTTCGCATATGCTTTCAATTCTTTAACAGGGCGGTCTACCTTGGGTGCAATCGGTGCGATATATACCTGCACGATCTCGGCACCCGCCTTTTTACCGGTATTCTTAACCGTAAAGGACAGCTTCACATTTCTGCCTTTCTCCGCTTTCATGGACAAACCGCTGTATTCGAAGCTGGTATAAGATAATCCATGCCCGAAACAGAATGCAGGCGCAATCCGCTGACGGTCAAAATGGCGATAACCGTAATATAATCCCTCTTCCAGCTTAATCGAACCCCATTTGCCGAACTGACCGTTCTGGCCTGTGGCACAGTCTTCGTAACTAACCGGGAAAGTCTCTGCCAGCTTTCCGGACGGATTAATCTCACCGAAGATTACCCCGGCAAAAGCATTACCCGTCTCCATGCCTGCATAATAACTCCACAGAATTGTCTGCGCTTTCTTTCTCCAGGGCATCTCCACCGGAGAACCGCCGATCAGCGTTACGATCATATCTTCTCTGACCTTGAGAAGTTCTTCTATTAAAATATCCTGCTCATAAGGAAGCTTCATATCAGAACGGTCAAATCCCTCACTGTCCATATCATGATTTAAGCCGCCTACGAAAATTACCGCATCGGCATCTTTAGCAGCCTCGATTGCCTGTGCAAAAAGCTTTTCATTCTTTTCGTGAATCTCTGCTTTTTCTTTCTCTAACTGAGCCAGTCTTGCTTCTTCTCCTTTGCGGTGGTTCTCTTCCTGGTGTGCCTCATCCCGGACTGCCTGTCCTATATTGCTGTTTTCCAGTTCATCCAGGCTGGTTGCCTGCCAGTTCTGCTCGAAGGTTTTCGGCTTGTCCGGCACATGATAGCCTTTCACATATTCTACCTGTACGTTGCCGCCCAGATACATTTTAAGTCCCATCAGCGGGCAGATCTCATACAATGCCTTGATCTCCGCACTTCCACCGCCGTCAGAATGTATCTTGGCAGCGTTCTGTCCGATTACTACTAATTTCTTAATCTTTTTAGCATCCAGCGGAAGCGTATTTTTCTCATTTTTCAATAAGATCATGGATTCCTCTGCCGTTCGCAGAATCGCTTCTCTGTGTTCGGGCGCATTGTAGGCACCTGGTTTTCTGTTCTCTTTCTGTTTGCCGATCATTTTCAGGCGATACATCATCCGTAAGAGATTGCGGACTTTGGCATCGATTCTGTCTTCGGACACTTCCCCTTTGTGAATCAATTCTTTTAAAGGATTAGCAAATTTATAATTATCGAAATCCGGGAATACGGACATCTCTAAATCCATAGAGCATTCTGCCGCTTCCTTCGACTTATGAACACCACCCCAGTCACTGATTACAACACCGTCAAATCCCCACTCATAACGCAGAATCAGGTCTAATAAGTTCTTATTCTCACAGCAATGGTAACCGTTTATCTTATTATAAGCACCCATGACGGAATAGGCATTTCCCTCCTGTACCGCCGCCTTAAATGCCGGAAGATAAATCTCATATAGTGTTCTGTCATCGATTTCTTCATCTACCATGAGACGGTCTGTCTCCTGACCGTTAGCAGCGAAGTGCTTCACACATGCTGCCACATCATTCTCCTGTACGCCCTTCACAAAAGGCACTGCGAGGGTGGCTGTCAGCTTCGGATCTTCACTCATGTATTCAAAATTTCTGCCGCACTTAGGATCACGTTTAATATTGATACCCGGCGCTAAAATCATATCCTTGCCGCGTCCCCTTGCCTCTGCGCCGAGCACATGTCCCATTTCATATGCCAGTTCCGCATTCCAAGTGGAAGCCAGCGCACTGTTGCTGGGCAGATAAGATACCATGTCGTCATTGCTGCCTGAAGGAATCCATCTGTCACTCATAAATTCCGCCCTGACACCCATCGGACCGTCAGAGGTTGACACGCTTGGAATGCCTAATCTCTCTACAGGACCTGATTGAAACAGGGTTGCACCGTGGATCATGGCAAGTTTCTCATCCAAAGTCAGCTTTTTCACTATTTTCTCAATTTCTTTTTCCATTTTCTTCGTATCAAGTTTCGCATCTTTTTTCATAGAGGTGTGCATCCTTTCTTCTAAAAATATTTTATTTACTATTCTGTTTACTGCACATTACGCCAATCCTTTTGCCTCCCGATTGACACATATACCCATATTAAGAATAGTATAGCGGTAAATTTAAACAGATACAATTGCATTTTGCCTTTTCGAAAAAAAGGCTTGTTCGATACCGCATTGACCGGACATAAAATATAAAGTACACTGATACTTAGTATATAAGCAATTTTAAGCTCTGTCATCATAATTATTTCATTATAATTATCATAATAATTTTATCATCCAAAAAGAAAGGCAGAATTTCGGCATATGCATAATACAATTGTTACATTAAAAAAAGGCGAAGGGCGTACTTTAAAGTCCGGTGGTGCCTGGATATATGATAACGAGATAGACTCTATTCTGGGTAACTTCGAAAATGGGGATATCGTGACCATACATGATTTCGACGGCTATTTTATGGGCTATGGATTTATCAATACGAAATCTAAGATCACGGTGCGGATCATGAGCCGCTATAAAGATCATCCCATCACAAAAGAATTCCTGCAGGAGCGGGTGCGCGCCGCATGGGAATACCGCAAACAGGTCATCGATACAAGCAGCTGCCGTATCATCTTCGGTGAGGCAGATTGGATGCCGGGTCTGGTGGTGGACAAGTTTTCTGATGTGTTGGTGGTGGAATCTCTGGCGCTTGGGATTGATAAGTTAAAGCCTTTTATCCTGGATACGCTGGTCAGAATTCTCAAAGAAGACGGCATTACGATCCGCGGCATCTATGAAAGAAGCGATGCTAAAGTGCGTGAACAGGAGGGACTGCCCCGTCATAAGGGCTTTATCGGAGAGCCTTTTGACACGAAAGTGGAGATCGTGGAAAACGGCGTGAAATATATTGTGGATGTGCAGGACGGTCAGAAAACCGGATTTTTCTTAGACCAGAAAAATAACCGCGCAGCCATTCAGAAGCTGTGCAGGGATAAAAAGGTCTTAGACTGCTTTACCCACACAGGCTCTTTTGCCTTAAATGCGGGAATTGCAGGGGCAAGCTCTGTCCTTGGCGTGGATGCTTCGGAGCTGGGTGTCAGACAGGCGGAAGAAAATGCCCGGCTTAATCATCTGGAAGACCGTGTTCGTTTTCGCTGTGCAGATGTATTCGATCTGCTGCCTGCGTTGGAAACACAGGGAGAAAAATATGATGTGGTTATCCTTGATCCGCCTGCTTTTACGAAGTCCAGACAGGCAACGAAGAATGCTGTCAAAGGCTATCGTGAGATCAATCTGCGGGGGTTAAAGCTGGTAAAGGATGGCGGGTTTCTGGCTACCTGTTCCTGTTCCCATTTCATGGACCCGGAGCTTTTCGCAAAAACGATCCGTGAGGCGGCAAGGGGTGCACATAAGAGACTGCGTCAGGTGGAGTTTCATACGCAGGCGCCGGATCATCCGATTCTTTGGGCGGCTGAGGAGTCGTATTATCTTAAGTTTTATGTTTTTCAGGTGTGTGAGGAAAAATAGGAATTTGCGAGCGAAAATATATCGTCCTAATAAAAACAATAACAATATACGGGATATTCCAATTCACTACTTGGGAATATCCCATGTATTTTTCATGTTATAAAAACTGCGTCATATATACGGGCAGACATATGATATCTTTGTCTTTAGCCAAATCCTTTGTATAAATTAAATATCGCTGCAAAATCCGGTCAGAAAACTTTTCAAAAAATACATCCAGTGATGTATGTGTTCTGTAACCGGAAGATTTTACCTCCAGAGGACATATTTTATTTTTCCTTGCAAGCAGAAAATCAATTTCATAATTATGTCTGGACGTTTCATTTGCAAATGTATAATAAAATAATTCGTTTCCATTGGCGGCTAGAATTTGTGCTACAACATTTTCATATAAATATCCCAGATTCGCACTTAGTTTATCATTTAATAACTTTTCATAAATAACATTCTCCGTAAAATCACGATCTTTAAACATCAAAGTTGTAAATAACCCTGTATCACATAAAAATAATTTAAATTTTCCAAGGTTCTTATTGTTTGACATTCCGGTGTTCGGATCATTTACATGATAAGAAACCAAAACCGTCTTCGAATCTTTCAATTCCGCAATCAATTCCAAAATACTGTCTGCTCTTTCATGTTCCAACACACTTGACACCTGATATCTTGATGCATTCTTATTAAGCTGTGCCGGTATTGCATCAAAGAGCATGGCAACCTTACCTGTTGCGTCAATCTTTTTGAAATCATCCTCATACAGATTTAAAATGTCTCTCTTTATCTCATCTACTTTCCTAAAATTGTTTGTTTGTATATATTCATTTACTGCCTGCGGCATCCCGCCAACTAACATATACAAACGAAAATCTCTGATTAGTTTTCTGTTAACTGCTTCTCCCAACGGTCTTGCTGTTTCAAAACATTTACGAAGAAGCTGTGTTGTAGCGGTATCACCAACTGCCCATAAAAACTCTTCATAGTCCATCGGATACATACTGATTTTTCTTTCTTCGCTCGGTATCAAAATGTCTTTAACATTCTTCTTAATAGATATCAATGACCCTGTTTCCATATAATCATACCGATGGTCTTTCACCAACGACTTAATTGCCTGTCTCGCCAAGGGGCATAACTGGACTTCATCAAAGATAATCAGAGAATTTCGCTCATGTAAATCCGTTTTATATTGAAGCTGCAACTGCAGAAACAAATAATCAAGGTCAGATATGTCTTCAAACAGTTCCCGAACAGTTTTTGATGCTGTTGAAAAGTCAATCAGAATATAGCTTTCGTATTCATTCTTTGCAAATTCTTCTACCACTGTAGATTTCCCTATACGTCGTGCACCCTCAACCAATAGCGCTGTTTTTCCATTTGATTCTTTTTTCCATTCAAGAAATTTGTTATATATTTTTCTTTTAAACATTATCCCATTCCTCAAAATCGCAATTTTGTTTTTCTTATTTTACCTCAAAATCGCAATTTTTTAAAGCCCATTTTACCTCAAAATCGCAATTTTTATTTTCTTTAAACTTTTTATACCCCAAAACAGTTATATTATATAGAGTACTCAATATCACGGAAAGGAAACTCCCGTCTTGCAAGATAAAGAAATCATCCGTCAGATCCAGCATGGTCACAAGGAACTGCTTCAGGATGTAATAGAAAAATACTATGACGAAATTTTACACTTCTGTATGTATCAGATAAAAGATACCGCAGACGCATATGATCTGGCACAGGAAACCTTCTGCCGTTTCATCCGCTGTGTGGACACTTACGAGTGCCGGAACCTGAAAGGATATCTGCTTACCATTGCCAGAAATCTGTGTATGGATTATCTGCGGAAAAATACAGTGACCGAATCTCTGACCCAGACAGAATTGACCGGAGATATTTCTCCGCAGGAAAAAGACGCTGCAACAAACGGATACAATGCTTACAAGCAGATTGAAGATCAAATGCTTCTTACAGATCTGCTTGCCGAAATACCGGAAGAACAGAGAGAAGTAATCATCCTGCGCTATTATCATGAGCTAAAATATACAGATATTGCAAAAATCCTCGATGTAAAATTATCTACCGTCAAATCCAGGCTGCGGCTTGGAATCATAAATTTACAAAAAAGGTGGAATCAAACATGAAAGCAAAAATAAGACTCCAAATAAATTCCGAACCAAGCCCTGTCCGGAAAACAAACTTAACGGAAATATTTCATCAGGACAGTTTGCAGATTCCGGTTGATAAGAAGAAAAAGGAGCAATCTCTTCTTCTGTTACATCAGGAAATAGAACATAAAAAAATCATCCCGTTATCCTCCAAAAGAGAAATCATCAGAGCACAAATGCGGTTCCTTGATTATAAAGTCATAGCAATTCAGGGTATCTGTTTACTGCTGCTGCTTTCAGTATACTGGTTTTTCCACAATACGATGCAGGAAAGGATTATTTATATTCCGATTTCCGCTTCCGCTCCGATTTTCAGTATGCTTATGATGATTGGCTGCAGCCGCGAGGAGACATTTGGTATAGCAGAACTTGCCGGAAGCTGCTTTTTTAACCATCGCCAGATATGTGCCCTGCGGATGATCTTATATGGCATTGTAAATCTATTGTTTATGACTGTTATCTCACTTGCCCTATCCGGCAATGTCCAAAAAAATGCAGTCGAAATAGGCATTTACTTTCTGGTTCCCTTTCTGATGACAGGATGTGTTCAATTTATGGTTCTGCTGATGGGATGGGGAAGAAAAAATAATTACGGTCTGATTGCCACCGGGCTTTTTATGACCGTCCTATGGCTTGAAATTTCAACTTTTTCCGAAGTTTATGAGCAAACTGCACTGGGTATCTGGGTTTTCATACTTTTGCTATGTATTGCAGGTTATAGCTTTGAAGCTGCCATGATGCTGGAAAAAATGAAAAGGGGTGATCTGTTATGCATGAATTAACATTGGATAAAGTCAGCAAAGAATACAAAGGAAAAAAGGCTGTAAATAACATAAATGTCACTTTAACACACGGTGTATACGGACTATTAGGGGAAAACGGTGCCGGAAAGACAACGCTGATGAGAATGATCTGCGGTTTGCTGGAAAAAAGCGAAGGCAAAATACTATGTGACGGCACGGAAATTGAAAAAATGGGCGGTTCTTACCGGAGACTGCTTGGTTATCTGCCTCAGGATTTCGGCTACTATCCTGACTATAGTGCATGGCGTTTTCTCATGTACATGGCTGCTTTAAAAGCCCTGCCGGATGACTATGCCGGGAAAAAAGTTACTGAGCTATTGGAATTGGTAAACCTGATTGATGTCAAAGATAAAAAGCTCAAAACCTTTTCCGGCGGTATGTTAAAAAGAGTCGGTATTGCACAGGCACTGCTCAATGAACCGGAAATTTTGATCTTGGATGAGCCCACATCCGGTCTTGACCCCAAGGAACGTGTACGGTTTCGTAATATTATCAGTTCACTCAGCAAAGACCGGATCATTATACTCTCTACCCATATCGTATCGGATATCGAGTATATCGCAGATAACATACTGATGATGAAGAGCGGTAAACTGGCTGTCTGCGGAACACCGGACGAAATGATCAAACCTGTGAAACAAGCAGTCTGGGAGTGCACCATCCCACAGAAGGATTCCGATCAGTTCAGTGCAAAGTACCTTGTCAGCAATCTTAAGAATGTGGAACAGGGGGTATTACTCAGAATTGTTTCAGATACTGCTCCTACGGCAGATGCATTAAATGTAGCTCCGACACTGGAAGATGCTTATCTGTATTACTTATCCACTGAATGCGGTCTAAATACAGACTATAAGCAATAAACACAACAAAGCAAAAGCAACTGCTTACAGCTTTCTGTTAAGCAATTAACCCGACATAAAATATAAACAACTCACAAATCATAAATTTGATAAAAATTTCTGTGACAAAGAAAGTTAAGAGATGGAGGTCCCTTATGCGTTTATACAAAATGGAATTATATAAAATATTACATAAAAAGCTTGTCCTTGCGCTAGGTATTCTGATGCTGTTATGGATGGCGCTCTATTTCTATATGCTCATATCAGAAGAGCATACTACCATTGACGGCATCGATTATTATGGTTATGAGGCGATACAGACAGACCGGGAAATCACAGAAGAATACAAAGGTATTTTCACTGACGAAAAGGCGAAACAGATTATTGCAAGATACGGCTTTCCCAGTAAAGTAGTGTGGGAGTACGGCTATTGGCAGGATTCCAACTATTTAAATGGATTTGTTACAGATTATCTGTCTGACGGATACATACGGGGATGGGAAGAAGGAGAATATAAAGTTGCAGAACATATTATTCCTATGGCAGAATCCCGTCTAGATATCTATGTGGATTCTCCGCTTCCATTTGCCTATACCAAAGGATGGGAAAAGCTCTTAGATTATTTACAGATGGGTGCACAGATTCTGAGTGCATGGTTTATTATTGCATTCTCCACCTTGTTCAGTGAAGAACGGCAGAATAATACCCGTTCTCTCATTTTCACAACAGAGAATGGTCTTCATACGGATATCCATGCAAAGATAGGGGCTGCCTTTACTATTTGTCTGGCAGCAGGTTTTATTTTCTTAGGAATTTCATTTTTATTATTTTGGTCTGTATTCGGACTGGACGGCAGTGATGTGCCTGCTGCAATCGCCGCACATGGTTACGGGTTTGACAGTCTGATGCGCGGCAGAATCGATCTTTATGTAATGAAATATGTAATCATCATATTAGCCGGTCTAATGATGCACACTGCAATCTGTATCTGGATTTCCTCTGAAATGAAGAATAATTTTCAGGCAATCCTGTCAAACATTGCGATATGGCTTCTTCCATGCGCCGTCTATCTATGTATGCACGGAATGCTGTTTCGCCTGATATCCGGTTGTCTTCCATTCATGCTGGTGATGTATTATAACATGGAGGAATTCTGTCGGGTATACAGGCTATACCATGTACAGCTTTGGATCATTTTTGTTACCGTTTTATTCTGTGCAATGGACAGTGGCTGGAATTGGAGAAAAGTTGATCGGGAGTAAAGTTCACTACTCTATATTTTAAAATCACGTTCAAAACATCATCCTCGTTAGCGCTATAACCACAGTACCCATGATAACGGCAACGATACTCACAACAATAAAGGATATTCCCATACCGATTAACATTCCGCCACTTTGCATTTGCAGAATAAAATCATTAGGATTAGTGGGATTGACATGTATCTCTATCTGCTCACCCACCGCCGGAACCTGACTTTTTCCAAAATAAGAATCAACTTCTCCAGTGTATATCCTTCCATCCGCATAATATTGTATCACCGGACTATACACAATTGTTTGGTTCGCAGGATTATTCAGCCCCGGCACCTCATTGTCAAACGAAAATGTCCTTTTTGACAGTTTCTTATATTCAACCACCGTTGCCATAACCGATCTGTTATAGATCTTCCATTTCCGGTTTCTCTTGATTCCGGCTACCGACATACAGATTCCGGGGATGGAAAAGCCCAAAAAAATCGGAACACAGCATATAAGTACCATAACATCCAATGTAAACCCATGTCGCTCTATGTACGCAGAAGCCAGCAAATAACCTATCTCTCCCAGAATACCGATACTCATCAATATATATGGCACAGTTCTCTGCCGGCCCCGCAGATCCGGCACATAGATGCAGACAAACGGTATATACAAGGTTCCAATTGCAATCAAACCCACCACACCGAGCTTTAACATACCCGGTATAAACAGAAATCCTGCAAAGGGAATCCACAGAATAAAACACAGTATGCACATTACTTTCTTTAATGGGGACAAATCTCTAATATCGACCTCATAATGCACATTGTAATTAGATTCGCCTCTAAAATATTTCGCCATAGAAATCTCCATTCCGCCATCTTGAGCCGACGGCACAAATAGTAATGAAAGTTCTGCTTTCACGCTAATGCCCTTATGCACAAGAGCATTATACCATGCCGTCTTATGAAATTCATCCGTATTTTCCGGCAATTACCACATCCATACAATGTTGATGCGGCACACCACTGCTGTCACAATCAAAAATAACCTCTTCCAATAACTCAATCTTCCAGTCATGATAATCTACTGAAACATTAGAAATCTCTGCCAGATGCCCTTCTCCGCAGCCAACATCCAGTAATCTCAACGGAACAATATAAGTTTTCTGCAAAATTTTCGTTCATATAATCTCCTCAAATCCTATCTGTCACTTCAGCATAAAGTGTCAAATACAAACACATGCACGTTTCTCGGTCCGCAATCTAAGAAATAGTAATGTTCTTCTGAACTTTAACTTATAAAAAATTATATACAAAGATATTTCCGAACTCTATCACTTTTTATTAGAAACTTTTTTATTTCTCTATTGAAAATAGAATGGTATATCGTAATTTCGTTTATATTAAATTTCAGAAATATAATGACAAAACGCATATTCAGTGCTATACTATCTGAAAAGCATCTATTTTAGTCATCTGGTCCGTCAGGACGTCCAGCGAAATCATGCTTTTATTCCAAAACTAAGTAAGGCAGACGGTTTCGCTCCACATGAGACCTTCTGCAAAACAATTTTACAAGGAGGTTCTTATGGGTAAAAAGGACATTACACTCAAAGACTATCTGTCTGATGTCAGAAGATACGCAGATCTATGGAATAGTTGTGTTTTCCAGGGTCAGCAAATAATCAAACCCGAAACGCTTTCTCCATTGAACACTGTCATGGGAAAAGCTGATGAACAAGCTGTGCTGGAACGCACAGCAGATATTACTATGAAGCAAACATCCGACGGCAGCTTCTATTCTACCTGGATCGTCGAGAATCAGCTTTATGTAGATTATAGTATGCCGGTACGTATCATGATGCAGGAAGCATTGGCATATGATAGACAGATTAAAGAAACTTATTCCGGAGTACCCGCTGCACTTCGTCGATATATCTGCATTAAAGCATTACAATTACTTTCAGACTGAGTTAAAAACTCTTTTGGAACTCTATTCCAGAAGGCAGGATAAACACTCTTTCTTAGAATATTTAACAAATCATGATGAATGTAAAAATATAGACAATGACACTTTTCGAGTGTTGGGAACGCTAACATATTCCAAAGAGTTGATAAACTACAGACAATCAAGCCAAACGGAGGATTTTGATATGTGCAGAGCAATTACGGAATTGATAGAAGATGGAAAAAAAGAAGGAAAAGAAACCGGACTATTAGAAGGGCTTAATAAAGGCAGAGAAGAAGGATTAAAGGCGTTAACAGAAACCTTAAAAGATCTGCTCCATGATTTCAATGCAGTTTATGAAGCTATTATCAAGAATGATTCTTACCACAATATTACAAAAGAGCAGATTAGAAAATATTACTAACCTGCCCCTCTAACAGCGATATCCAAACAATCTGTAATCTTACACTTTATCTTTTACAAACTCTGATGAATTTCCATAATTTTATCAGTGTACTCTCTAATCAGCTTCGTAGACTCCTTAAACCGCGCCAATTCTCCCGGCGTCATATGAATCTCCAATACATCAGAGGCTCCGAAACGGTTAAGCACAGTCGGCACACCCGCATACACATTTTTCTCGCCATATTCGCCTTCCAGCAGCGTGGACACAGGAATGATCCGATTCTCGTCATTCAGTATCGCTTTAATAATACCCGCACAAGCCGTGGCAATTCCATAATAAGTCGTACCCTTGCGGTTTAAAATTTCCCAGCCTTCCTGCGTGGTCTTATAGACTAATTCATCCAGATCCACGTCACCGACCATATCCTTATTATCCGCGATCACATCATAAAAAGGCTTACCAGCCACGGTAACCGTAGACCAGGGCACCATCTGGGAATCACCATGCTCACCCATAGAATAGGCATGCACACTTCTCGGATCAACCTTCGCAATCTGTGCGATCATATTCTGTAATCTTGCAGAATCGATCGCCGTACCGGTTCCAATCACCTGATTCTTAGGAAGCCCGGATAAAAACTGTACATAATGTGTAATGATATCTACCGGATTGGATATTACAAGGAAGATTCCGTCAAATCCGCTCTCCATAATCGGGTCTACAATCGATTTACAGATTTTTGCGCTGAGTTCCAGTGTATCCAGTCTGGTCTGTCCCTGTTTTGGCGGCGCGCCTGCCGTGATAACGATAATATCCATATCGCCGCAGTCACTGTAATCACCGGTCTTAACTTTCACGTTTTTATTCAGATACTCGATGGTATCCTGCAGATCCAGCATTTCACCGTAAGCGCGTTCCTTATTGATATCAATCATCAGCACTTCATCACATATACCCTGCGTGATCAGACTAAATGCGGTAGTAGAACCTACCAGCCCGCAACCCACAATAGCCACTTTTCTTTTTGAAATCTTCATATTCCTGTTTCCTCCTGTCCGGATACCTTATGCAAGTTCCGGTGTCTCCCACAGATTCAGTTTCACCCCGATACCTTTTTCCAAAGCATTGCGGTACACAATCGTTCCCCATGCGATATCTTCAATCGGCATGCCGCCTACGGAATAGATTACTACCTCATCGGGATCTCTATGTACAGGTATTTTACCCATAATCACGTCGCCTAAATCATCGATCTGCTCTGCTTTCATTTTTCCTTCGGCGATTAGATCCATCACGCGAACCGCCGGAATCGGCACGATATTATAAGCATCAGGTTTCATTTCCTCTTCCCATGCTTCGTAGAGCTTGATGTTATCAGTTACAGTTCTGGCACGGTTAATAATAAAATCATCATCAAAACGAAGCGCTGCCGTAGACTCAATAATTGCACCGGGCTTAATCCACTCTTCCGCAATATACGGATACAGCGCCGGATCTCCCGTAGGAGAAGAGGTAGACACGGACACGATATCACTGTCCCGCACTGCTTCTTCGATCGTATCCACTGCATAGACTTCCACATTCGGATATTCTGTATGCACATGCTCGATAAAAGCATCCAAAGACGCTTTGCCGCGCCCTTTTACTTTGACTGTCCTGAGACTGGGTCTGACTGCCATGGCTGCTGCCAACGCGGTCTTAGACATAACGCCGGGACCGACGATACCGATGGTGGTTGCATCCTCTTTTGCAAAATATTTAAACCCGACACCCGGCACCGCTCCGGTTCTGTATGCGGATAAGATATTGGCAGACATAAAGGCAAGCGGTGCGCCAGTGTCTTTATCATTTAAGATCAATGTCAAAATGGAACGTGGCAGCCCTTTTTCCTTATTTGCCACATTCGATCCATACCATTTCATACCTGCCATATCAAAAGGTGCACCCAGGTATGCAGGCATCGCCATATATCGGCGGTCGGGTCCGTCTATCGGCATTTCCGGGAAAGGGGATTTCTCAGGAAACATAACCATACACCCATGGGAATTGCCGTTGGCTCCGCCCATTCGGTAGTCGCCTATTTTCAAGAGCTTGAACATTTCCTCCATTGCATCCACACAGCCTGCCATGTCTTTTACGCCGGCTTTAATCATATCCTGTTCACTTAAATATAAAAAATCAATTCTTGGGTAAGCCATTCTGGTTTCCTCCTCTTTTTCTGCTTTTACAGATTTCTGCATTTTTTACTATTCTTATATTTTTATTGATTTTGCTTTCATGATTTCTATCTTTTATTCTTTCAAAATTATAACTTTATAACATTTGTCATGGCAGCTATCTCATGCTGCTTCCCTTTTCCCTTTTCATTTTCTTCTGCGGACTATCATATACAAATCATTTTCCATCGCCATGACGTCTTTCATCGGCACAGCCTTGAACATCGGCGTTTTCATGACCTTCTTGATCCAGATTGCGGCATAGATGCCAAGCAGCAGAAAGATTCCGATACAGATTTCATATATCAACAACCTTGTATTAGGATTACCGTCTATATTGATAATCATAAAAGCGTTCCCCGCAATTCCTAAGATGGGAATAACCGGTCCAAACGGAACCTTGAAGGTTCTCGGCGCTTTTGCCAGCTTCTTTCTTAAGATCAGCACGTTGATATTCGAAATAATATACGCCACCATCCAGAAGACACAGCCGATCAAAATGAGAAATGACAACTGGTCGCTGGTGGACAATCCGGTGGCATTGATGATAATCATGATACCGCCGATCAACAGGATTCCTACATAAGGTGCACCTTTTTTATTTCTCTTTTCAAAAGCCGCAGGCAGCAGGTTGATCTTCGCCATACCGGCACAAATATAAGGCAAAGAACTAATTACCGAATTCACGGTGCTGACCACCGCAAAGATAGATACGAGAATCATCCAGATACTTCCTGCCGTTCCCAATAAGGAATTTCCGTAAAAGATATGCGGGGACGTGTTAACCGCAAGCTCACCCCAGTCTGTATAATTGTGCATACCGAAGATGACTAAAACTTCCATGCCGCAAACAATGAGAAGACTTAACACCATGCCAAGGGGTACATTTCTTCTCTCATTCTTCACGCTCTTGGAAATGGGAATAACAAACTCGCATCCAAGAAACAGGAAGAATGCCAAACCTACTAAAGAAAATACATCCGAGGGTGCCGATGACAATACATATGGCTGGTCAATTTTTTCCCCCGTACCGATTCCGAAAATTCCCATGATGCCCAAAATAACAAGTGACAAAATCAATCCGTAAGCCACTAAATTCTGAATCTTGGCAAACATATCAATACCGTTTAAATTGGCAACAATCAGTATCACTAACAGGATGATACAGAATACACTGGAGGGAATATTCGTATGAAATACGGCATTGATGGAATTACCGAACATCGCACATTCCACTGAACCGCAGATCGTATTACACACCAGATATCCGCCTACCATAGAGACAATCGTTGCAAAAGGTCCCATACAGGCTAATGTATACTGTGCCAGTCCTCCTGTCAGATTCGGCATCAGCGCATTTAACTCCGCCATAGATAATGCCGTACAGATATTGATTGCACAGGCAATCAGCATCGCATAGATAAAAGGTGTTCCAATCGCCCCGGCGCCCTGCCCCAGAGACATCAGGCAGCTAGTCGCCACAATCAGCCCCACGCCTGTAGCTATGACACTGGGTAAACCTAATTTCTTTTCCATAAGCAGCTCCTCCATACCTTAAAATACCGTTCTCGCATTATGCTAAAGCATCCATTCCTTCTTCTCCGGTTCTGACGCGGATTACCTGCGTAATCGGCGATACGAAAATCTTACCGTCTCCGATATGACCCGTGTATAATTCCTTTTTGATCAATTCAATAATCTTGTCTACAATTTCACTTTCTACAATAATGGTGATCATCTGCTTCGGCAGCAGCTCCATCTCCGCATGCAATTCTGTCTCATACTCATATGTACCCTTCTGTACACCACAGCCGATCACCTGCGTTACTGTCATACCGCTGACACCCGCTTTGCTTAAAGCTGCTTTTAAGGCCGTCAGTTTATTCATAGATGTGATAATTTCAATTCTTGCAAATTCCATAATATTTTCTCCTCTCTCTGCATCAGCAGGCGTTAGCCAAACTCTCCGCAACGCCGCTTTTATTTTGTGCCTGCATAAATTACCGCAAAAGAAAAACGCCTGCGCAGCTTCTGCTGCCAGACGTCTTTGTCCTTTGCTATGTCTTTTGATTTATATAACACTTTACGCCCTGCACCGGGATAAAAATTGTATAAATCAGAACCAAAGTAGAAACATCCCTTGGAAGAATGACTTCTCAAAGTCATTCTTCCGGGAATGATTTAGTTATACTTAGGCTGTGTTTTCTACTGCCTTAGTATAACTTCATTCCCTTTTACCCTGTCTACATATTCTTCTCTCTGTCTATAATCCAGATATTTCTTAGGAGTCATCCCGGCGTACTTCTTAAAATCCCTGATAAACTGTGCCTGATCATAATAACCAAGCGCCACCGCCGCATCGGTCATTTTATCCGGCGCACCATAATTTAAGAATTCTAACGCCCATTGGAACTGTATAATCTTACAAAAGGTCTTAGGTGAAAATCCCATTTCCTCAATGAACACCTTATTGATATACCGTTCGCTGTAGCCTGTCTGCTCCTGCAATTCCGATATTTTGATTTTACCGTCCGTCTGATATACCAGACGCTTTACCTCCAAGACAAGCTCCTGCTTCCCGTAGGGTTTGTCTTGTTTATGAACCGCCTTCGTATACTGCTGCAGGAAAATACGGATTCTTTGAAAAAAATCATATTCCTGTTCTAACAGATCATACATATGCGGATCTTCTAATAACTCCGCCAAAGGTAATCTTTGGTTCACCAAATCCTTCTGCTGCACATTTAAACCGGCAGGCTGATAACCGGGCATGAAACGGACTCCAAACACATCGCTGGCGCTCTCCCATAGGTGTTTCTCAAACTTAAGCACACTTCCACACACAAAGCTGCCTATTCTGCCGTCCGGTTTATATTCAAACAGCATATCAATACAGCCATCGGGAACAACCCCTATCTCTTTTCTGTCATGTATTGCGAAATGATAAAAATGAGATATGCCCTGCTGTAAGAAAATTTCCTGATAAAAGCAATCCGTTTCTAATACAAAATAAGGTTGTGTCGGTTTCAGCTTATCTTTTTTCCAAATCATAGACGATTCCGTTTATGCGTTCCTTCACTATAATGTATCTTTATTTCTTTTATATCTTAGCCTTAAACCTGTCATAACGCAAGTCCGTTAAATCCACGTGAGTAGTACCGTCTACGATCAATTCCGCTAACTGACTGGCAGCACTGGGCGCAATACCGAAACCGTGTCCCGTAAATCCACAGGCAAGCACCAAACCGGGCACTTCTTCCACATTTCCAAGCACCGGAACACCGTCCACTACCTTATCCATCCAGCCCGCCCAGGTACGCACGATCTTGGCATCCGACAGAATCGGGAAGTATTTCATGATACCGCGACAGATACAGGGTGCCGTCAGGGAATTGGTTACCGGAGTTCCGTTATCCTTCGTAAATCCTTCCAACCCGGAGGAACCACCGAAGACAAAGGAGCCGTGTTTCGTCTGATGTCCGTAGAAATCCGCTTCCGCCGTTCCTAACATCTGATCAAACATATGAGGTTCCGCCTCTGTCACCAACGCTTCCAGCATGGCAGCCTGCATCGGAATATCAATCCCTACGGTTGCGGCAATTTGCCTGCTGTCCAGTCCTGCCGCCAGAACGACCGTTTCTCCTTCATACACATTATTTTCTGTAATGACCTGACGGAGTTTACCTTTGATCTTTCTTAATTCTTTTACCTTTTCCCCGGTAATAAAATGAACTCCTAATCTGCGCGCCATTTTATAATATCCGAGTGTAGTGGTAAGGGGATTCGCATGTCCGTCAGTAGGGCACCAGCTTGCGCCGATCACTTCCTCCGATAAATAAGGATTGATTGCCCTGACCTCATCACTGTCAATCATCCGTACATCTAATCCAACTGCCACGGCACGATCCGTCAATCCCTGTAAAATCTGTAAATGCTTCTCCGTCTTACCCAGACGAAGGTTTCCGTCCTGATGATATTCACAATCCACTTCCAGCTCTTCGGAAAGAGTCGGCCAGTAATGATTAATACCATACATTACAAGCGGTAATTCTCTGGGATCACGTCCTGATTGGCGTACACCGCCGCCGTTTCTGGAAGAACCGCCGTTTCCGATATGATCGCTTCCCTCTAATACAATGACGGAAGTTCCTTTTTTCGCCAGATAATAAGCAGTAGCACAACCGATGATACCGCCGCCAATGATTACAACCTCTGCACAGTTACTCATATTGTTACCTTTTCCTTTCCCGATTCTTAAACAAAGCAATTCTATTTTGCCTCGTTCGCAAAAATATGCATCTCAATCGGACGCATAGGCACTCTGGATGTGGCAGGCTCTAACTCCGCCGGAGAGATGCCCAGCTCTCTTGCCACAATTCCTTTTACCAGCTTAGCGCAAGTCTGTCCCTGACAAAGCCCCATACCGGTTCTTAAATACCTGCGGATCTCTGTCATGGTAAACATACCGTCATGCACCGCTTTTCTAATTTCTCCTTTGGTAATCTCTTCACACCTGCAGATGATCATATCATCATCCGGCGCCGGAACAAATGCACCGATATCCCTTGATCTGTCATTTACCTGATTCATACCTGTTCACACCTTTCTCTATAAAATAGTGACTCTTGTTTTTCTCTTAACTTTTTATAAACATCCAATCTTTTTATTTTTATCAAAGTGGCTATAGTTGCCTTACACACAGTGTTAAAACAAACAATTATGCTTCCTTATAAAATCTCGCCTTCATCGCATATTCTGTCGGAACCTTCATGGTCAGCAGGTTGGTCTTATCAAAAGCGGGAATGCTCTTAACGCTTATTACCTCTGCATCACACACTTTCTTTCCATCTCTGCCTAAGGCATTACCTTTCGCACCCACCTCGGGAAGTGGAAGAAACTCATAAGGAATCGTAATGCTCGCATATCCTTCCTCGTATGTCTCATCCACTAAGAAAATCGCCTGTCCGGAACAGGATGCCACACACATACCGCATCCCACGCACTCAGAACCTTCTTCCACTGCCGGAAGTGCCGTAATGTTGCTGCCGATGCGGATACAATGTTTCGGACATGCATCCTGGCAAGGGTTGCAGGGAATATTCTGAGTACATTCCATGACCGGATGGATGCCTTTTGCATGAGTCACACCGGGGAATCTCTCAATCTCGTCATCTGCCACAAACCCGTGTTTTAACAAATTCTTGGATACCGGAATGCCTTCGTCGGTCGTCTCAATGTCTTTTCCTCTGTTTTTCGGTGCAAACATACCCTGTCTGAGTCCGTCTAAGGCTTTATCCAAATCCACCAGATTACTGTCTAATTCCTCTTTCTCCATATATCCCAGATATTCGGCTGCCACAATACCCGCCATTCTTCCTTCGATCATAGCGGAGCTTGCTTCCTCGATACCGGATACGTCTCCGGCTACGAACACGCCCGGCAAAGAGGTTCTTCCATATTCATCACAGATCGGCACCTGACCGCCGCGCTTGGGATTATCCTCCATCTCACAGCCCGCCATTTTAAGAAGCTGGGACATGGGGGATAACCCTACAGCCAGGCAGATCGTATCCACATCGAAATGCTTCTCCGTGCCCGGAATAAACTGAAAATGACTGTCTACCTCCGCAATGGTAACTCCCGTTACACATTCTTCCCCCTCTGCTTTTACAATGGTATGGGACAGATAAAAGGGCACTCCGGTTCTTGCCACTTTAGCCGCATGAACACCGTAACCGCCTACCTTCGGCGCCGCATCTACCAATGCCACTACCTCACATCCGCATTGCAATAACTGGAAGCTGACTACCAGCCCCACATTGCCGGAGCCTAGCATCAACACTTTATTTCCCGGCTTGACACCGTGAAGATTCATCATGGTCTGCGCCGCACCCGCACCGATTACGCCGGGCAATGTCCAGCCGTCGAAAGTAACCATGTTTTCAGAAGCTCCGGTGGCAATGATAACGGCGTCTCCTTTATAGTGATGTACCGCTTCGCCGATACGCACCACTACTTCTTTATCCTGATAAAGACCAATGACGGTGGCATTCAGAACAACCTCTACACCTGCCTCGTCTGCCTCTTTTAACAACTGCTCACCGATGACAAATCCTCTGATCTTCGCCTTATGTTCCTTGGAACCGAAAAATTTATGTATCTGCTTAAATAACTGTCCGCCCGGTTTCTCATTCTCGTCAAATACAACTACGTTCAATCCTCTCCTGGCTGCCTCTATCGCAGCGGAAAGACCGGAAGGACCTGCACCGACTATAATCAAATCATAACGTTTCATGGATGTTTACTCCTCTCATACTTTCAATCAATAACCATACCCTTTTCTCAACTTGTAACCTTTGACATATGTCATGTATATGACATTGCCAGCTTCATAAATTAACCCGGCATGATTTACAAATCTACTGCTCTGCAAAAGGTTTATCGCTGACACCATACTGTGTCTGCACCTTCATACCTTCCTTCAGCGGCGTTACACACGTACGGATGTTGGGCTTGCCGTCCACTACCATGACACAGTCCGTACATCTTCCGATGGCACAGAAAATACCGCGTGGCTTGTGTTCCTTCTTCGTATAGCGGTGAACCATCAATCCTGCTGCCTTGAGCGCTGCCGCGATCGGCTCGCCTTCATAGCCTTCCACCTGCGTATCATTATAAGTAAAAGTTACTTTCTTTCCTTTTTCCGGAACGCCCAGTATCGGATGTTCTGCAATCCTTGACTCCATATCCCTCATCCTTTCTTCCATATGCCATAGTAATTGTCTGGATCATTACTAAAACTACAAAAAGGTATCTGCTTCGACTTCTTTGTCGATTCAGATACCTTTTCGCTTTCTGTTGTTATTGCTATCTTATCACATATGAAAGTATTAAATTGTAAAAATCGGAACAGTCTGATATTTCGCCTGATATCCGTTCCTGTTCTTATACTATTCACACAAAATATGAATCAAGGAGAACCATATCTATCTTTTCTCAGGAATCCAGACTCTCATCTGATTCAATCCCCGGTTTCCCCACGTATAATAAGGAACCAGTGTTACCTGACATTCCTCTGCCGACGGCGCCTCGAAGCTGTAAAGTTCATCGCTCACAGTCTCCCGATAGCCTTCTGCATACAGCTCCTGTATACCATACAACTTCTCCGGCAAATATTCACTGACAGTTATCTTACCATCCTTTTTCAGGCTGACAGACAGGATATCATTCTCATTATCAACACCCTCGATGCAATAAATAAGCGGACCTCTCTGCACTGCCACTTTTCCGGTATTGGCAGATACTTTATTGCTGGTATATACTTTTCTCACAGACAGATCAAGCTCTACCGTCACTACATCCTTCGCACAGAATTCTCTGTGTAAGTATGCGTAGCCATCCTTAATCTCGTACTTGGCTGCCTTGCCGTTTACGAGAATTTTTGTATTCCGGCTCCATGCGGGAATACGGATTGCAAGAGGTACGAACATGGTCTCTTTTTCCGGTGCAAAATGATATTCAATCTTATTATCATATGGATAAGCAGTCTCCAGTGTAATCTTGCCGCCGAGACTGTCACTAAGATCCAGGGTACCGCCGATAAACAGATTGGAAAACAGTGTGCCCGGAATCATATGCCATGCATACTCTGCAATAGAAGTAAGCAGTCTTGCTACATTAGGCGGGCAGCAGGCACAGGCAAACCATTTCGGTCTTACCGGAAGAGCATGTTTATGTGTCTGCGCTTCTCCTGAAATACCGGGCAATACCTCCAGCGGATTCACATAGAAGAATTTCGTACCGTCCAACTGCATACCCGCAAGCACGCAGTTGTATAACGCACGCTCCATCGTATCTGCATATTTCCCGTTACTTTCCAGATAAAGCATCTTATTTGAGAAGAAAATCAAACCGATAGCTGCACAAGTCTCCGCATATGCCGTATCATTCGGTAAATGATAATCTTTCGTAAATGCCTCTCCCTCATAAGCGGAACCAATTGCACCTGTTACATACATTCTGCTCTGGTTAATATTATTCCAAAGAGTCTTACAGGCTTCTGTCAAACTGCTGTCTCCTGTTTCCATCGCAGCATCTGCCATACCTGTATAGAGATAAACCGCTCTTACCGCATGTCCCACAGCCTTGTCCTGTTTTCTTACCGGTGCTCCGTTCTGAGCATACTCCTTATCCTCCGGATGAGCACCCCATACAGTCCAGTTTCTTTTCTCTTTTTCCTTTGTAAAATATTCACTGTCCACACCGCGCACATTAATGAAATGCAGAGCCAGTTCCTTATATTTATCTTCCTTCGTGCAGCGGTAAAGTCTCATTAATGCAAGTTCAATCTCAGGATGGCCGGGATACCCTTCCGCACCTTCTTCAATGAAATGTTTATAGATATGATCCGCCATACCGCACATAATCTCTAACAGTCTGGATTTGCCGGTGCACTCTGCATAAGCAACTGCCGCTTCTATCATATGACCCGCACAGTATAACTCATGGGCTTCATGAAGATTTGTCCATCTTTTGTCAGGCTCTTTTACCGTGAAATAAGTATTCAGATAACCATCCTTCTGCTGTGCCTCACCGATCAATTCGATAATATCATCACATCTCTTCTCTAAGTCCGCATCCGGGTTCTGAGCCAGGGAGTAGGCTGCTCCCTCTAACCACTTAGCTACATCGCTGTCCTGAAATACCATGCCATAGAATTCACCGTCACATTGTCCGGTCTTGATTTTTCTGGCTGCCATACGGAAATTTTCGATGCAGTGACTCTTCTCCGCACCCTCGATCTGATCATTTAATGCTTTCTCCTGATAGGGAAGCACCACATCTTTTACAAGCTTCTCATATCTGTCAAAAAAACCGTTGCACACTTCAAATTTCTTTACTAATTTTAAATCACCCATTGTACACCCTCCATTTTATACGCTCTCTATTCATCCTTGACTGCGAACCTTTTGCATACCCCGCTTACCGGAAATATCTTATCCTTTCATGACGCTTCCCTTTGTGCGGTGCTGTTCTCCCGCTGTCCTTATAATATGTATTATAATCTTATATATTTGCTTATAAAATGGATTATTTTCTCTACTTTTTGTATTATTTTCCGAAAATCATATTCCTGGCACGTAAGTCCTTCGATACTCACTGGGAGAACAGCCCCTCTCCCGGCGAAATACTTTACTGAAATAGAAGACATCCGAAAACCCGCTAAGCTGTGCAATCTCAGCAATAGGCTTATTGGTTTCCTTCAATAACTGTTCCGCTTTGCGAAGCCGGAGCGTACACTGATACTCTTTAATCGTCTGTCCTGTAGCCTCTTTAAATAAAGTTCCGGCATATTTATATGAAAGTCCGCAGATATCCTCTATATCCTGAGAATGGAACCCTTCTATATAATGTACCCTGATATATTCCCGCATCTGTTTCACATACTCACTGCCTACAGAATCATCCTGCGCGCTTTTGGCACACTCTAAAAATATCTGCCATAATCTGACGGACGCCTGCGGGATATTTCCATGAATATGAGCGTCAATCATTTTCTCAAAATCTCTTTTGATCTGTTTCTGCTCGCCGCAGTCAGTCAGTTTCGGTAATATGATATATTTTTCATTCGCTTTTCTATCCAAGCATACCTTTGTATCATAATAGATGCCGCACGGAAGCTCTTCCATCTGCGGCGCCGGTTCCTCACAGTAGAAATGTGCATAATACCACGCCGAACCCGTCTCGAAGGGCTTCTCTCCCCAATGATGTACGCCGCTTTTCAGGAAAAAGACCTGATGCGGAAGAATCCGGTAGGTGACTCCATCCTCTATGATCTCCATCGATCCCTGCAGGAGATAAATCGCCACATGAAAAGGCACGGTTCTGTCTGCGTGGATCATGGTTCCTAATGTGATACTGTAGTCTGCCTCGCATATAAAGGGCATGGCATTGCATGGGATTTTAAGCACGTGCTTGTCCATTTCAGAGTCCTTTCTATCGCATATCTGCTGTGTCCGGTTTTATTGACCGATCGATTCAAATAGGATTAAACATTTTTTACCTTAACGTTATTTCTATTATATAAAGAACCTTCGAGGTTCGTCTACTGTGCCGCCTAATGATTCCTGATTTTATTTTTGGATAGAAACTCTGTTGTACAAAGGCACATACAAAATCGGTCGATATTCCGTCTTAAAAAGTGCTTTGATAATTGAATAAGGATTGATACTATGATATAATACCACTTGAAAAGGTGGTGATAATTTGAATAACGAGGTTAATAATATGACAGACGAACAATTTGAAACCTATAACAAATTATTAGAATTGGTTGAGACACTGATCGATCAATTACCGGACGAAAAGAAAAATGAATATAAACAAAAAAAGAATGATATACTTCTAAAAAAGTAAAATAGAATATTTTAAACGAATCATTTTAGCAACTCAAAACAAACATCTAAGGTATAAAATCTTATCGAATTACCATAACATTATATCCAAAAATAATCACAGAAACAGCCGCACCCATGAAGATGCGGCTGTCTGTGAGTCTGTCTGAAAGACTCATGATAATACACTACATTTCGCAATAAACTCCTGTTTATCCCTTTATCTGATTTCAAATAAGCATTTCGCCCTACTTATCCGAAACTTACTTAACCAACCTTATACGATTGGGATAAACCATTACTACTATTTTTCTTACTCTATCATGTTATGCTACATTAGCCGAGTAAGGACAATGCCAACTGATTAGACTGGTTTGCCTGAGACAGCATGGATGTACCTGCCTGCTGTAAGATATTGTTGTTGGAGTATTTAACCATCTCTGTAGCAATATCTGTATCACGAATCTGTGCCTCAGCAGAAGTTGTATTCTCAACAACATTGTCCAAGTTGTTAATGGTATGCT
Source organism: Lachnospiraceae bacterium (assembly GCA_017936885.1). Taxonomy (GTDB): domain Bacteria; phylum Bacillota; class Clostridia; order Lachnospirales; family Lachnospiraceae; genus UBA3282. The sequence continues at coordinate 65,191 of JAGBEO010000006.1, forward strand.
CTAATCTGTTCTGAACTGCACCGAGTGCGGAACGCTGGGAAGAAACCTTCGCAACAGCATCTGCAATAGCATCGATTGCGTATGTGGCTGCCATACCTGTCTTATCCTTGACATTGATATCCTTAATTCCAAGTCCTGCAGTATCCAGAGAACTGATGTCAACATTGATCTTATTTGTCATATCGGCATCAGCACCTACATGAAGGTTAAATGCAAGAGCATCTTTTACTTCCACAGATCCTTTCGTGATTTCGAAAGTACCATCATTGTTATTCTTAACCGTAGCGGCTGTATCTGTTCCGATGGAAGAAGCTTTCGCAAGTTCTTCACCAATCATTTCCAGAGCTTTAGCCTTAGAAATAACACCATCCTTAGCAGAAGCGGCATCACCGATTACGCTGTAGGCTGTTCCGACCGCGCCCGGTGTTCCGACTGTAATTCCCTTAGAAACAGCAATAGCCTTTGCAGTATTATGAGTATCTGCAACACCAAACTTAACAGAATCGCCATCCTTGATATTGTTCAGGATATCGGCAACAGTATAAGTATTCTTTACCGCGTCTGTCGCAGCACCAACTGTAAATGTATTAGTTGAGCCATCTCTGGTGATTTCAACCTCATCGCCCTCGCCGAGTGCATTTACCAGATCAGCAATGTCAGAAGCTGCTTTCGGCTCACTGGCTGTCAGAGTAGTTGTCTTTCCGCCGACAGTAATCGTATCACCGGCAGACGGTGTTGCTGTATTATCCACATTAGCAACGGCCGCTGTCAACGTTGCAACAGTTGGTGTAGTAGTTAAATTAGCATCCAGAATACTAATTTCAGCATTAAGAGCTGTATTCTCTAAAGCGTCTACTACTTCAATATTACAAGCTTTTCCAGCAGAGTCTTTTGTGAGAGTAACTGTCTCACCGGCAGCTAATGCCTGCTTTACAACTTCTTGTGCATCACCCTTCAATAATTTACCGTCTGCCGCCGCTGCTGCCACTTCATAAGATTCAGTCGATCCGTCAGCATGTGTAATTGTAAATGCGGTTTTGCCATCTACATATAAAGCAGCATCATTTACCGCTTTATTTACAATTGTATAAGTTTTTCCACTTTCTGCATCCGTGAAACTGTCTCCAACCTTTACCGTCTCAGCGCCAAGTTCGCCTGCAGTTGTGCCGGTTGCTTCTGTACTGATTACATAATCTTCGACTGACTTATCATTTGTACCGGAGCCAATCTCATATTCCTTACCGGCAATCGTGATCTTATCGCCTACCTCAAGCTTGCTGTCCACCGTAAAGGTAGCTGTGTTGCCATTATCAATAAGCTTGCCGTCTATACCGGCATCATGGGCATTTACCTTCATGTCAGATGCAGTTCCCTCTGCATTGCCTTTCAGAAGATAAATTTCATTGAACTTCGTTGTCTCCGCAACACGATCGATTTCTGTGGTCAACTGGTCGATTTCATCCTGAATCGTCTGACGGTCAGATTCGGACTGTGTACCATTGGAAGCCTTTACTGCCAGCTCATTCATACGCTGTAACATATCATGAACTTCTGTCAGAGCACCTTCTGCTGTCTGCACCGCACTGATACCGTCCTGTGCATTTGTAGAAGCCTGTGTAAGACCTCTGATCTGCTTTCTCATCTTCTCGGAAATTGCAAGGCCTGCTGCATCATCTGCTGCACGGTTGATCTTATAACCGGATGATAACTTCTCTGTGGACTTAGCCTGTGCGCTTGTTGTAATACCAAGCATTATGTTAGCATTCATTGCTGTAATGTTGTGTTTTACTACCATACTGTTTTCCTCCTTGATTTTGCATGACGGCAAATCCGTTTGCCGCATTATTGTTTTGATTTTCAGAGTTTGCAGAGCAAATCTCTGCATTTAGCTGCTTTCCGGCTAAATGTTTTATAATAATCCCAAAGCCCCCAGGATTGCTTCGGGTTATTATCTTCTTAAATCTGAAGCTTGTACTGATCTCTTATTCTTAAGCTCATCATTCATGACAATCCGCTTCTTCCGATACTTCTCCGGCAAATCCGGTACTGCGTAATAATGCGGAAGACTTGCTTTCTCTTTTTCACTCTCTGCATTTTTCTCAATAACTTTACTTCTTACTACATTCAATTCTTTAGGCGCATCTACCATAATCCGCAGATGATTTTTACTGCCGCCTAAAAAGACGATCTTCACATCCTCGCCGATTTGCAGATATTCTTCTGTACTCACTGTCAGCCTTAACATAATCCAAACCTCCTTGCTCTCTTTTTTCCTGGATTGCTTTTCCTTTGAACAGATGCAATCCTCAGGTATCTTCATAATCTGAAAACCCTCCGGATAAAAAGTGCTGCCCTGCAATGTAACTTTCTGTGTGAAAATGTTACATTGGCGCGAACCGTTGTAAAATAAAAGGAAATATTACATTTTGCAGTAAAGGAGATTATAAGATGAGTACAACTTGCCCCATTAAGAACAGAGACAGCCTGGAAACTTTTAAGAATTACTATTTGAAAGTAAAACCGAATCTAAGAAATTACACATTGATTATTCTAGGATTAAATACTGCTTTTCGCATCAGCGATTTACTGAGATTACAGTGGAAAGATGTGTATGACATCAACAAGAAACAATTTCGGGAACACATTGTTTTAATAGAACAAAAAACTGATAAAGAACGTGTAGTTGCTATGAACGACACTGTACTACAAGTATTAAGTTGTTACTATAAAGCATGTCAGAATTCTGAACAAACTTCCTATCTTTTCCCAAGTGCTAAAAACAAATCCATGTCTATTACCCGCACACAGGCATACCGGTTAGTAAAAGAAGCTGCTGTATATACCGGTTTAGAAAAACACGTCAGTTGCCATTCTCTTCGCAAAACCTTCGGATATCACGCGTGGAAACAAGGTGTCCCTCCGGCAATGCTCATGAATATCTACAATCATTCTTCTTATAAAATCACCAAACGCTATTTATGCATAGAACAGGATGAGCGGGATAATGTATATCGCAGTATTCAGTTATAGACTGTAAAAAAGGATAACATTTTGTTGAATAATAGAAAAAGTGCTGAGAAAAGCCAAAAATCCGGCTGGAAAAATGATTAAAAAAATTTTGCAAACCCCTAAAGTATATTTGAAATCACCCGATATATAGTATGTAACGAATAAAACGTAACATTTTCACACAAAATGTTGCGTTTTTATTATACCCTATTTATTAGAAAATATTCCAAAAGAAACATTGACAAGTCCTGTAGAAATGTTGTATTATCATAAATGTCCGTGATAACGGGGTGTGGCTCAGCTTGGTAGAGCGCTACGTTCGGGACGTAGAGGCCGCGTGTTCGAATCACGTCACCCCGACTTTGAAAAACCGGAAGCAATTAACTGCTTCCGGTTTTCTATTTCTATTATTTTTTATCCTGCCTGTTATCTCCCTAATCCTTTCCTTTTCCAAACCCCGCTGGCATAACGGATAACACAGACAATCGCCGTTGTTGTCCAGGTGGCTGCCGTCGTAATCCAGATACCCCAGTAACCAAGCTGCGGAATTCTCGTAAAAATCTGTGAAAATGCAATTCGGCACGCTACCTCCGTGAATCCGTTGACTACCGCAAAAGCCGTATCCCCGCATCCGTTTAAAAGCGCGCGCGGTACATAAATCATTCCCAACGCAAAGTAACACAGGCTGTTTATTTTTAATGCCGTGACACCCATTGCAATAACTTCCGGCTCTTTTACAAAGAAGCCTATTATCTGCGCCCCGAACAAATAGGCAACCGGAATCAAAATTATACTAAAAACAAGCACAATCGATACGCACTGCCAATATCCCTTTTTCACACGATCCTTTAATCCGGCACCAATATTTTGTCCCGTAAAATTGGTAAGTGCCGTTCCAAGTGATGAATACGGCTGCTGTACGATCTGTTCTATCCTTCCTATAATCGTATAAGTCGCCATCACTGTGGCACCGAACTGATTGACAACTCCCTGCAGCGCAATACAGGATATCGCTATCATGGAGTTCTGCAGCGCAACCGGAATACCCAGTCTAAATGCTCTGCCTACAACATTCATATCAAGAGCACATTCTTCTTTCGCAATCTTAAAATACGGCACTTTCAGACAGGCATAGATCAGACAGGCAACCGCTGAAATAATCTGAGAAATCAGAGTCGCAAGCCCTACTCCAAATACACCCCAGCCAAACTGCAGCACAAACACAAGATCTAACACCACATTTACAATACTGGATAAAATTAAAAAATAAAGCGGTGATTTAGAATCTCCGAGGGCACGCAGTACAGCAGCGATTCCATTATAAAAAGCGACTGACAAAATTCCTACGCTGACAGTACGCAGATAAGTAATGGCATCTGTTATGATTTCATCGGGAGTAGACAACAATCGTAATATCTGCGGTGCAAAAACATAGGAAATAATTGTAGCAATAATAGATGCTGCTATTAACAGATATGCACCATTGGCAATCGTTCTGCGGATTTCTTTCTCCATCCTGGCACCAAAATACTGGGCAATCATAACACCAATACCGATAGCAAGTCCCGAACTTAATGAAAAGAACAAAAAATTAACGGACCCACAGGACCCTACTGCTGCCAGCGCATTGGCACCTACATAGTTTCCCACGATAACAGAATCTACCATATTATATAATTGCTGGAATATATTACCTATTAATAAAGGTATCGTAAATTTTAAAATTAATTTGAGGGAATTTCCCTGTGTCATGTCTGTTATATTATTCATGGATAACCACCTCTGCCGGATTCCTTTCTTCTATTTCATTATCCTTCATATTCATATTTCCTATATCTATTTTCTTATATCACGTTCCTCACCCATCGTAAATGTCTTTTATTGATTAAAATTTGAATTATTATGCTGATATGCAATAAAAAACCAGAAGCAGATTCATGATTCCGGATCTCATAAGATTTGCTTCTGGCTTTTTATGTTTCTCCCTTTTACAGTTGTAATTATATAATGCAATGCGCTACTGAAGCGCTACTTTAAGGTATATTTTTAAATAATTTTTATACAAAAGTTGACATCATTTTATTTTAAGACTATAACTATAACAATAGCATTAAGTTTTTATTGGAGGGATTATTATGGAAGCATATGAAGTGTTAAGAGATTTGGCCATCATCTTATTCTTTGCTAAAGTGTTTGGTATTGTTGCGAGAAAATGTAAAGCGCCACAGGTAGTCGGGCAGATTATTGCAGGTTTATTAATCGGTCCTTGTGTCTTAGGATGGGTCGGTCAATCCGATTTCATTGCACAGATGGCAGAAATCGGCGTTATTATTCTGATGTTTGCCGTAGGATTGGAGACAGATCTCAAAGAGCTCATTAAAACAGGCCCGGTTGCCTTTCTGATTGCCTGTATGGGTGTTCTTGTTCCTCTGGTATTAGGTACTGTTTTATATATGGCATTCTACGGTGCAGCTCCCTGGGGAAGTGAAAATTTCTATAAAGCGGTCTTTATCGGAACAATTATGACTGCAACCAGTGTCAGTATTACTGTTGCATCTCTCCAAGAACTGGGTAAAATCAAGAGCAAAGTAGGAACAACTATTGTCAGTGCAGCTATCATCGATGATGTCATAGGTATCATTGTATTAACCTTCGTCATTGGATTTAAAAACCCTACTTCTAATCCGGGTATGGTTATTGTCAAAACAATTGCCTTCTTTGCGGTTGCAATTATTGGAGGATTTCTCATTTTTAAAGTTTTTCTTGAACTGGATAATCGTTATCCGCATACAAGACGTATTCCTATTGTCAGTTTAGCATTTTGCTTTGCATTATCCTATGTCGCAGAAAAATATTTCGGCATCGCAGATATTACCGGTGCTTATGTAGCCGGTATCGTATTGTGCAACTTAAGTGACAATGAATATATAGAGCGTAAGATTGACGTCAGCTCTTACATGATCTTCGGTCCGATCTTCTTTACAAGCATTGGCCTGAAAACTTCTTTTGATTCGATGAACAGTAAGCTCTTTGCTTTCTGTATTTGCTTCGTGCTGGTAGCACTTTTGGCCAAAATTATCGGCTGCGGTTTTATCAGTAAACTATGTAAATTTAATGTATCGGATTCTCTTAAGATTGGCGTTGGTATGATGACCAGAGGCGAAGTCGCATTAATTGTTGCACAAAAGGGTCTTGCTGCGGGACTTTTGACAGCAGATTACTTTACCGCAGTCATCCTTTTGATTCTCGTATCCTCCATTGCAACACCTATCGTATTAAAGCTTCTCTATTCCAAAGATGCTAAACATGAGGCAGCGTAATCATAATTTGAACATTACTTATATTATAAAAACTCTATGGCCGGTGATCCCTTCCATAGAGTTTTTATTTGCACTTTATTAGATTTTCACTACAATATCACTACAACACTTTCTCAATTTCAGCTTCTAATTCTTCCTGAGGCACAGCACCTACTACAGTAGCAACCGCCTCACCTTTTACAAAAATCTTCATGGTCGGAATCGACATAACGCGATACATTCTTGCCAGACCGTCTTCCTCATCAATGTTACATTTTCCAACCTTAATTTTGCCTTCATATTTCTCCGCTAATGCGGTAACCACAGGTGCCATCATCTTGCACGGTCCGCACCAGTCTGCATAAAAATCCACTAACACCGGTACCTCAGACGCCAGTACTTCACTGTCAAAATTTGCAGTTGTAAATTTGTGTTCCATAATTTCCTCCATTCCAAAGCTTTTTTACTTTTTGTTTATTGTACAAATTCCTTATATTGATTTTCACATTGTTTCCTATCTGGAGATAACATACTTATAAATGGGATTCCCCTTGGAAGAAAATCTTTCTTCATATTCTGTCATAACATTTCCTTCCATCATTTCAGCATCATGGTGCAGATCTTCCGTCATCCGGTTCAGATGCCAGCCCGCCGGCTCAAGTTCCTCTAATGCAAATTGAAATAAATCATGGTTGTCCGTTTTAAACTCTATGATTCCATCCGGTATTAGTATCTCATCATACCGATGTAAAAATTCGCGGGACGGTAATCTTCTCTTCGCGTGCCTGTCTTTCGGCCACGGATCAGAAAAATTCAAATAGATTCTTTCAACCTCACCTTTATCAAAAACGGATGTAATCTCTTCCGCATCCATACGGATAAAATACAGGTTCGGCAGCGGATCTGCCTCCATTTTCTGAATACCGCGAATCAGTACGCTGGAATATTTCTCAATTCCTATATAATTAATATCCGGATTCATTCTCGCCAGATCCATGATAAATCTTCCTTTTCCCATACCGATTTCAATTCGGATTGGATGATTATTTCCAAAGATTTCATGCCATTTGCCTTTTTGCTGCTCCGGTTGATGAATGACATAATCACTCCCTGCAATCATTTCCCTGGACCCGGTCACGTTACGAAGTCTCATACTCTATATCTCTTTATCTTTCCGCTGTTTAGTCTTTGTTTCTTATTCTACACTATTTTATATTTTTCGCAAAGCCCTTCGAATGAATTATACTATTATCGTGAAACCTATGCCATATAGGATTTTGTATTTTTTGTGAATTCACTACTGTTTTTTTTTAAAATAGTGTATGATTATAAAGAATGATTCCATAAGGATATACTAACATATACAAACAAAGATATTTTAACATAAGATATCTCATTTTGACATATACTGTTATTATGATAGAAAGGTTATAAAACTATGTTTTTTTCTTATATAAGGCAACGTGCGGTTCGATTTGCAAACCGCCCTTATGTCTCATCAAAAGGGAAGTCAATGGCTTGTCTGTTTCTTGCCGTTTCCATATTTTTAGGCGGAGTATGCACTAATACTCTTACTGCCTGTGCCACACTGGAAGAACTTGAGGCTGAGGCTGAAGCAAGAAAATCTCTTCCGATCCAATCCAATGAAATTGATAACTGGCCGGTAGGACCGCAGGTCAGCGCAGAATCTGCTATTTTAATGGATGCTAATACAGGCGTCATTCTTTATTCTAAAAACATTAACGAGAAATTGTATCCTGCCAGTACCACCAAAATTATGACTTGTCTTCTGGCAATGGAGCAAGGCAGTCTGGATGATATGATCGAATTTACTAAGGAAGCAGTCTTCAGCGTACCCGCAGACGGTTCTAATATGGGTATGGATGTGGGAGAATCTATTACTATGGAACAATGTCTCTACGGCATACTTGTAGGCTCCGCTAATGAAGTTGCAAATGCGGTAGCGGAACATATCGGAGGGACCATTGATAATTTTATAGACATGATGAATGAACGCGCAACACAGATAGGCTGCACCAATACTCATTTTGTAAATGCCAACGGATTATATGATGACGACCATTATACTACCGTTTATGATCTGGCATTGATTTCCCGTGTTTTTTTTCAAAATGAAATGCTGTGCAAAATAGGCAATACTGCACGTTATCATTTTGAACCTACTGCCACTCAGCCGGATGATTTTTACTTGAATAACAAACATAAACTGATCAGCGGTGAGATTGCATATGACGGTATATGCGGCGGTAAGACCGGATACACCAATGAAGCCAGACAGACGCTTGTTACCTGCGCAGAACAAAATGGCATGAAGCTTATATGTATCGTATTTAAAGAGGAATCTCCTACTCAGTTTACGGATACGGTAGAATTGTTCGACTATGGATTTCACAATTTTCAGGTGATTAATATTTCAGAAAATGAAGATAACTATAATATAGAAGCAACCGGATTTTTACAGATCGGTAATGATATTTTCGGAAGCTCCAAGCCCATTCTGTCTATAGATACTGACAGTTATGTCATTATTCCGAATACAATTGACTTTGGTGATCTGAATTCAGAAATAGACTACAGTATATCCGATGAAAACCGAATTGCACAGATTATTTATTCCTACCATGATACTTATGTGGGAAATGCTTATTTGAATCTTGCCGATGAAAATACCTCTGCCTATGATTTTGATACAAATATAACAGCGACAGATATCAGTGTGGAAAAAACTGATGCAGCGCCCAATCAGGATACTATCTTTATTAATGTAAAAAAAGTTCTCATCGGTATCTTAATCTTTGCGACTGCTGTCATTATACTATTTGTCCTGCGGGCATTCATTATTAATAACAAGAATGCAAAACGCAGAAAAAACAGAGTAAAGAGAAAACAGTATCGCAGATCGCGGATTCGTTCGGATTTTGATGATTTTGATTTTTAATCCTTACTGTTAATGCTTTTTCGATGCCCTTTTTTCTTTTCTCTGCTGTCTGGATTTTTCCTGTTTATTACGGATTTCGGCTACTTGTTCTTCGGTAATAAACTTATCTGTTCTTACAACATATACCGTATCCTCTTCTGACTTACGGATACGAATTTTGGACTTCATGAAGCCATGTTTATCGCAATATGATACACTGTAATAATGTTTTCCGTTCGGCGTAAACCAGCGGATCTTCTTGCGAAGTCCTTTATGACACAAGTAACATTTCGTTGAGATTACCGTCTTATCCGCAATGGCTTGCGTTTTATCTGTAAATCCGCGGGAAATGTATTTCGCATAATCATTGAAGATAACATGTATTTCCGACTGTCTATCCTTAGGAAGATGGAATACATCAAAAGAATAATTAGATAATACCTGTTCCTCCATACAGGCCAACACTTTAGCTGTGTAATAGGCATCACTGAATGCCCTGTGAAAAGGTATATCTTTTTCAATTTCCAGAAAATCTATAGCATATTCCAAAGTTCTTCTTGATTTTCTATCTTCGTAAGCAATACTGAATAATTTCTGTACATCCAGAAATTTGAATGGACCATCAGCAAGCGGCTCTAATCCATAATATCTGATATTTCTTTGCAGTTCCATTAAATCAAGAGGCCCCCAGGTGCAAAATATATAATCCTCACCGCACCATTCCCGAAAACGCTCCACCACTTTCGGAAAAGAACCACCCTGTTCAAGCTGATCCATCTGTAAATGGATTAATTTACCGGTAATACGATGCATTTCATGATAAACCTGGGGTTTGATTAATTCGCTGAATTCATCTGTCTTTTCACGTCTGCTATTTAATTTGATGGCACCAATCTCTATAATTTCAAACGGAAGAATCTTGCTCACTTCCTCTTTTCCGGTGCTGCTCTGATTCCATTCCAAATCAAGTATAATATAATTCATAAAATATCATTCCAAACCAGAATTTTGTCTGTAGTTATCTAACTGAATGATAACACAATACAATTTAAAAGAAAAGCACTGAAAGCCTGACGACACAAAAAACGCCGGAAACATTTAATTTCCGGCACATATAACGTCCCTGACTGGAGTCGAACCAGCGGCCTTTCGCTTAGGAGGCGAACGCTCTATCCTACTGAGCTACAGAGACATCTATTCAAAATCTGCAAATGCAGTTTGAATACCATATTAATTTATTGTGCAAATATGCTATACCGGATAATTAATATATCCCTGCATCCATATAATACCTTTAAACCTTCTGCCGATCTGCGGTTCTCCATATAAATCGAGTTTGTTAATACACACATCAAACTGCAGATCATTACAATTCAGGCGCATCACATAGATTTCTTCCCCGGTAATCCTATTAACCCGCAGAGAAATATCTGTAATTTCTCCCATCACCGAATACTGGTCACATTCCACACCATAGGGCATAAAGTACGTATCTACCAGACTAAAAACATCTTCTGTCAGGATTTTTTTAGAAATAGATGTGTAAGTATCCATATCTTCCAGAGTAAGACTTTCAATTGCTTCTTCATCACCTTTACGGGCAGCGGCAATTAACTGATTTCTGTTCATGGAAGCCTTCTGTATTTTCTGCTTCTCTTTCTCATTCTTACCTATCGGTAATATAATATTACCACTAATTGATAATCCTGACAATGTCAGAGTTGTTCCTTTAATCGGCAGCATATCCATATGCTGTGCTTTTACATAAGGAACAATATTCTGCAAATAAAAAATCAGACTGACTCCCACCTTGATATCATCGCAGATTCCCGCATAGGATTCTTTCTCTGCATGTCTCTCCACGGATACGTCTTCATAAGAACTCACACCGCTGCCGCGCAGATAAGGATAAAAATAGTCATATGTAAATTTGTCCTCATCATCAAATTCACCACAGACAGCGATCCCTAAATCCTCGGCAAAATCTTCGCAAAATTCTGCAAGTATGGTTTCTTCCCCATTGGACGTATAGGAACGATGTGATGCATTTATGATGATATCTGTAATCAACTTCTGCTGTTCCCGTCTATCAGTCAATTTACTAAAACCAATAGCCCGCATAAACTTATGCAAAGATTTCACCTCCTTATGATTGTGTAAACGATATCGGAATTATCTGATTTCCGTCATACCGCCCATATACGGACGAAGCACCTCAGGAATACGGATAGAACCGTCTGCCTGTAGATTATTCTCTAAAAATGCAATCAACATTCTCGGCGGAGCAACTACTGTGTTGTTCAAGGTATGTGCAAAATATTTACCGTCTTTACCATTTACACGGATACGAAGTCTTCTCGCCTGTGCATCACCTAAATTAGAACAGCTTCCTACCTCAAAGTATTTCTTCTGTCTCGGAGACCATGCCTCCACATCGTAGGATTTCACTTTCAGGTCAGCCAGATCACCGGAACAACACTCAATCGTTCTGACCGGAATATCCATAGAGCGGAATAAATCTACCGTGTTCTGCCATAATTTATCAAACCACATAGGAGACTCTTCCGGCTTACATACCACGATCATTTCCTGTTTCTCAAACTGGTGGATACGGTATACACCTCTCTCTTCGATACCATGTGCACCCTTCTCCTTACGGAAACATGGGGAATAGCTTGTAAGAGTATGAGGCAGTTCCTCCTCCGGGATAATCGTATCAATAAACTTACCAATCATGGAATGCTCAGAAGTTCCAATTAAGTATAAGTCTTCTCCTTCGATTTTATACATCATGGCATCCATCTCAGCAAAACTCATAACGCCGTCTACTACCGCACTTCTGATCATAAAAGGAGGTACGCAATAAGTAAACCCTCTGTTAATCATGAAGTCTCTGGCGTAAGCAAGTACTGCAGAATGAAGTCTGGCAATATCACCCATCAGATAATAGAAACCATTACCGGCAACACGGCCTGCCGCATCCATATCAATTCCTTTAAATTTCTCCATAATCTCTGTATGATATGGAATTTCAAAATCCGGAACCACCGGCTCACCATATTTCTGAATTTCTACATTCTCGGAATCATCTTTACCGATGGGAACGGAAGGATCAATGATATTCGGAATTGTCATCATATCTTTCTTGATCTTTTCGCGAAGATCATTCTCTTTCTCTTCTAATTCAGCAAGTCTTGCCGCATTAGCAGCCACTTCTGCTTTCTTTGCTTCTGCTTCTTCTTTTTTACCCTGACCCATCAGTGCACCGATTTCTTTGGAAATCTTATTTCTGTTGGCACGGATTTCGTCTGCCTCCTGCTGTGCAGCTCTAACCTCAGCATCTAACGCAATAACTTCATCTACCAGACCAAGTTTGCTGTCCTGAAATTTCTTCTTAATATTTTCCTTAACTGCATCAGGGTTCTCTCTTAAAAATTTAATGTCTATCATAATAAGGCTCCTCCTCTTATTTTATCTAACACTTATACCATCGAGAACTAAAACTTTCTTTACTCAATTGCTTCTTCTATAAATATATTATTGATCTGAACCAGGTCTTTAACTATATCTGTTTTCTTTCCCTCTTTATCCTTAATAATACGGATAACCGGCCTGTCAGGGAACTTTTTATTCTGATACAAAACGACACCAACTTCACCTTCGTTCGTTCTGACAATCGATCCGGCAGGATATACCGCCGTAAACTCTAAAAAGATATCGACTACTTCTCCGTCAAATTTAATATCTTTATATGCTTTCAGATATTCTACCGCTTCATATACTTTCGCACGCTCACAGCCAATACCGCAGATCATCTCGTCAAATGCATCACAAACCTGAATAATACGACATTCCTTAGGAATTTCTGTTGCCCGAAGCGGATAGCCTGATCCGTCAATACGCTCATGGTGATATAATATCATATTTTTACTTGCATTGGAAATCCAATTTTCACTGCGCAGTGCAGAATATCCATACACAGGATGCTTTTTATATTCTCCATACTCTGCTTCGGACAATTCCGATAGATTTTGGTTTTCATATTCTATCGTCAGATATCTTAATCCCAAATCATGCAACAAACAACTGACACCAATGTCATGTACTGTTTGCTGAGGAAGACCCATTTTTAATGCTACAATCGTGGCCAAACTGCAAATGCTGATTGAATGTTCATAGATATCCGAACTTCTGCCTTTAATATCATATATTTTCTCTACCACCCCATCCTCTTCCAGAATGTTTGTGATAATATGATCTGCAGTCTGGCACAATTCAACCAGTTCTTCATTATGGCTATACGTATGTTTTTCCAGAATATCTTTCACTTTGGATTTAAAGGATTCTTCTACTTCTTCTCTAAGAATTACCACCGTTTTCGTATCTGGCTCATCCTCTTTAATATACACATCTCTAATCTCCAGTTCCTTAAGCTTCTGGATATAATCCTGTTTCAGTAGCGTTCCCGCAGAAAGCAGAATCTGATATTCTGATGTAATAACATCTTTCGCCAGAATTTCTTTTCCTGTTAAATCATCAACCTTACATAGTTTCATTTGTTTTCCCTATCACACATTTTGTCCTTACTGTTCTGTTTCAATTCCCATAGCTGTATCAAGTGCTTTCTTTTCTTCATCACCTAATGAAATATCACACAATCCGCCTTTGATTTCTTTCGTATAAGAATAACATCCCTCTGTACTGTGTACAGAATTCAAAATAAAACCATTATCATTCTCATCTAACAGAGCAAGTGAAAAACTCAACTGTCCACCCATCTGATTAAATGCGTCATACTTAACAATTCCAACCTTTTGATATGCACTTTCCAATTTCTTATATAAAGCCTGGATATCTTTTCTGTTCTTCTCTGCGGAAACCTTTACAAATTTATTATCTTCATAAAGACCCATAATATCTTTCTCTAAACTCTTAGCATTTTTACCCGACATAAATTTTTTGTATTTCTTAGACAATCTGCTCAATCTTACTGTCTGTATAATCATTAGAATTATAAGAATAAGGATTAACCCAAAGGAGACAATAAACAGATATGTAAGATCAAGACTGCCTAACCCTATTTGTTCTAATAAATTATAATTCATTTATCTTATGCCTTTCTATCATTAAATCTCTATGATATTTTCATTTATTTACTGTTTGACAGAAGTTCTATAATTCTGTCTAAATCATCATGATTATAGAATTCAATTTCAATCTTACCGGCACCATTACCTTTTGAAGAAATTGCTACCTTAGTTCCAAGAGATTGCTTTAACTTTTCTTCCACATCCTGATATATAATATCAAGACTTTTATCTTCTAAGATCTCTTTCTTAGGTTTCTCCGGTTTATTTAAGTTTTTGACAAGCTTCTCAACCTCACGAACACTGAGCTTCTCATCGAATACTTTCTGGGCAATTATATACTGTTGTTCCGGATCTTCAATAGAAATAAGTGCCCTGGCATGTCCGGTGGAAATCATATCATCAATAATCATTTGCTGAACTTCATCACATAACTTCAAAAGACGCATGGAATTCGTAACTGCGGTTCTGCTCTTAGATACTCTCTCTGCTACTTCATCCTGTTTCAAATTAAACTCAGTTAAAAGTTTCTTATATGCCTGCGCTTCTTCGATTGGATTCAAATCCTCACGCTGGATATTCTCAATTAAAGAGATTTCTACTATTTCCTGTTCTGTATAATCACGTATAATAACCGGAACTTCTTTCAGTCCTGCCAGCTTAGCAGCACGCCAACGACGCTCACCGGCTATAATCTCATAATATGTTTTTCTGTCCTGAACAAGAATAGGCTGCAATAATCCGAATTGCTTAATTGAATCCGCCAATTCCTGTAACGCATCCTCATCAAAATTTTTTCTGGGCTGTTCCCTGTTAGGCTCAACCATTGTAATTTTGACAATTGTTTCAGCGCCCTTTTCATCATTGTTCTTACCTGTAGATTCACTATTGGAATCTGTTTTTGGTGCTGCTGCAGGAATTAATGAATCTAATCCTTTTCCTAAACCCCTCGCTACTTTTGCTGCCATTCCCTATACATCCTTTCTCTTGATTACTTCTTCCGCCAATAACATGTATGCTTCGGCTCCCGCAGATTTCGGATCATACATATTAATAGGCATTCCGTAACTAGGTGCTTCTGCTAATCTGATATTTCTGGGTATTACAGTATTATAAACATTTTGATTCAGATGATTCTTTACATTCTCCACTACCTGCATAGATAAATTTGTTCTGGAGTCGTACATTGTAAATACTACACCTTCCATATCAAGTTTTGGATTCAGTCTTTCTTTTACAAGATTAACAGTATGAATTAACTGGCTTAATCCTTCCAAAGCGTAATACTCACATTGAATCGGTACCAATACTGTATCTGCTGTTGTCATAGAATTAATTGTTAAAAGATTCAATGACGGAGGACAATCAATAATAATAAAATCAAACTTGTCCTTGACCCAATCAACCTCATTCTTTAATATAAATTCCTTCTTATCAACACCGATTAACTCAATCTCTGCCGCTGCCAAATTCACATTAGACGGGATAATAGAAACCCCAGGAATCACTTCATTCATAATACACTCATTAATAGAACATTCACTCAGTATTAGTTCATAGATTGTATTTTCTAAATCATTCTTTTCGATTCCAAATCCGCTTGTTGTGTTACCCTGAGGATCAGTATCAATTACCAGTACTTTCTTTCCTTTAGCTGCTAATGAAGCTGCTAAATTAATAGATGTTGTTGTTTTGCCAACTCCACCTTTTTGGTTTGCAATTGCAATCGTTCTTCCCATAGTTTATCTACCTTTCGTTTTGTATTTTCGACAAAACACTTTTTCTCCGAAAACATTTTTTCTGTCCGTTTACGATTATAACACTAAAACCTATGAGAATCTATATAAAACTTCTGGATCACAGTTCAATATTTTGCAATAAAAATGTTTCACGGCCTCAATTTTGTATGTTTTGAAAATGTTTCACGGGACTTTTCACAAGATCTTGGGTCAATTTGTTTCACGTGAAACATTATCTTGTGTCCATATTCTATTAACAATAAAAATGTTTCACGTGAAACATGATTTAAAAAAGTTTAATTATATTATTTTTAATTGCAAAAACAGCAGCCTGTGTTCTATCCGACACATCAATCTTTTTAAAAATATTAGAAATATGATTTTTAACTGTTCTTTCACTAATATTCAGATTAGTGGCTATTTCCTTATTAAACATTCCATTGGCAACCTGAATTAAAACTTCTAACTCCCTATTCGTAAGTGAGTCAATTTTATCTTTATCAATATCTCTATTAACCAACCTATTATTTAAAGCCGGGATCAGACTTGCCTGAATATAATTTTCACCTCTGCACACAAATTGAATTGCTTTTTTTAATTCGGAAGATTCGGAATCTTTTAATATATATCCATCTACACCGATATCAACAGCTTTTAATAGATATTCTAATTCATTGTGCACCGTTAAAATAAGAACTTTTACATCAGACTTATTCTTCTTCAGTTCTTCTAATACTTCTATTCCATTTTTTTCAGGCATATTAATATCCAACAATAAAACATCAGGAGATAAAGTTTCCAATTTTTCTAAACACTCTACACCATTAGATGCCTCGGCAATCACTTCAATACTTCCATCAAATTCTAATAATTGCTTTATACCTTCACGTATTAAACTGTGATCATCTGCTATCATTACTTGTATTTTCATTAATTTTCCTCCATCATCTGTGGAATTTCAATTTTAATAAGAGTCCCATTCTTTGTATCCATACTAATTCTTCCATTTAAAAGAAATACTCTTTCTTTAATCACAGATAATCCAAAATGCTTTTCTTTCTTAAATGCTTCATCCACATCAAATCCAATACCATTATCCTGAATTTCTATTTCATAGGAACTTTTCTTATCTTTAAAACTTACTCTGATTTCATTACCTTTAGAATGTTTTATAGAATTCTGTACGCATTCCTGAATAATGCGGTAGATAGTAATAAGTAAAATTTCCTTTTTAGAATCAGAAATATTAAATTCTATATTTTCTATATCCGTCAGTATTTTAAACTGTTTATCCTGATTTATTAATAAAAGCATTTTTTCTATTGTTTCTTTCAAGCCAAGATCATCAAAAGACATCGGTCTTAAATCAAAAATACTGTTTCTAATATCTTCTATTACTTTACGAAGATTTTTTCCGACAGTAGCTAATTCCAATTTTGCCTTGACAGGGTCCTGATCTATATAAAGAGAACTAAGTTCTACTTTATGGATCAAATGTGTAAGATTTTGTAATGAAGTATCATGCAAATCTCTGGCAATTCTCTGCCTTTCTTTTTCTTGTATTTCTAAGACAGAAAGTTGTTTCACATGTAACAAAAAAGAATCTTCCATTTCATTCATAAGCTTCACCTACAAACATATATTTAAAATTTTGGAAAATACCAGATGATTTAATCATATACTAATTTTTTATGGAAGAAAAGGTTTTATTTGTAATCAACTAAAATATCCAGTATAATATTTTCAAAGGTATTTAAGTTTACGATCATTTGCAGGATAAGAAAGAGAAAGGCATAATTATTTCTATGAATAAAAAAATCACAACAACAGCTATATTAATCGGTTCATCTATTGCTACAATTCATATTATCAATAATGTTCATACGTCTCTGTGTACTGTAAAAAATTTATTGAAAAATTCAGAGAATCGTTATTATGAATGGCGCTTTGGAAACATTAGATATCAGAAAAAGGGCAGCGGCAGTCCTCTTTTACTTGTACATGATCTGACAGCCGGAAGTTCTAACTATGAATACCACAGATTAATTAATAATCTGACACAAAAACATGAAGTATATTCTATTGATCTGTTAGGATATGGTTTATCTGACAAGCCATCCATGACATACACAAACAATCTATATGAACAGTTGATATGTGACTTTATTAAAAATATTATTGGTAAGAAAACGTCCGTAATAGTAACCGGAGAATCTGTACCATTTATTATAATGGCATGTCATAATAATCCTGAAATTTTTAATAAAATTATATGCATCAATCCACAAAGCCTTTATTTGCAAAACCAGATTCCATCGAAACAAACGAATCTATTAAAGTTTTTCCTTGAGATACCTGTTCTTGGAACTTTCATCTATCATATGCAAATGAATAAGCATACTATTGAAAAAACATTTAAAGAAGAATTTTTCTATTACCCGGAGGAAGTAAAAGAGAAATACATATATAACTATTTAGAGGCCGCACATTTCGGTAACTATAATTCTAAATATGCATTTGCCAGCTATATAGGTAAATATATGAATATGAATATTCTACATGAATTGAAGGAGATCAATAACAGTATATTAATGATCGGTGGTCAGGAGAAAAAAGATATTCAAACAATCATTGAAAATTATAAGTACTATAATCCTGCAATTGAAGAAATTTATATACCGGAAACAAAACATCTTCCTCAATTAGAAGCACCGGATGCTGTGCTGGAACAAATTGATATGTTTCTTTAATGATCATGTAAAAATCCATATGCAGAAGGTTTTTCACACATAAGAAATTAAAATGATTAATTCTTTAAATTTATTATTTTAAAACCAACGAAATATTTTTATAAAAAGGTTTACATAAAATTGTGTAAACCTTTTTATTATATCGATTCGATATGCTATAATAAATTATGTCAAAGGTTCCTTTGCCGCGAGTCCGGCTTTACGAGGAAATTTAACAGGAGTCTCTTTACATTTTCGAATTACAAATAAATTTCTGTAAATATCAGAATCAGGAATCATAAATTCCACTTGATTTTCAACTATTCCGCCCAAAATGGAAATCGCATGTTCCGCCGCCTGCTTTTCTTCTGAAATCTTCTCTGATTTATAAGAAATGAAAAGACCGCCAACTTTCACATAAGGAAGACAATATTCAGACAAGGTAGAAAGATTCGCTACCGCTCTGGACACACATAAATCATACTGCTCTCTCAATTTTCCTTTTTTAGCGAAATCCTCTGCCCGTCCATGAACAGCATGAATTTCTTTCAATCCGAGTTCGTCTATCACATTCTGCAAAAATGTAACTCTTTTATTCAGAGAATCCAAAAGTGTCACTTCTAAATTCGGAAAAGCTATCTTAAGAGGAATTCCCGGAAAGCCTGCACCGGTTCCGATATCAATTACTGTCACAGGTCCAGTCACATCATATGCCTTAATTAAAGAAAGACTGTCTATAAAATGTTTCTTCATCACTTCATTAAATTCTGTGATTGCAGTCAGATTCATTACTTTATTCCATTCAATCAGTAATTCATAATATGTCATAAACTGCATCAACTGCTCTTCACTCAAAGAAATCTTCAGCTCATCCAAATCTTTCAAAAAAGAATCTAACTGATATTGTTCCAAATTTATTTTTTTCATCCTTTACACCATTTCAAAGTATTACAATCAAATACAAATCATTTTGTATAAGAATACTTAATTACTCTTCATCTGTTTACTTGATAAACTAAAACAGATTATTTTCTTTTCATACTGTTATAATGCTCCAGATAGACTAAAAGCACCGAAATATCTGCCGGAGATACGCCTGAAATTCTGGAAGCCTGTCCTACAGATACCGGCTTATAGGAAATCAGCTTCTGTCTTGCTTCCAAACGCAAAGAGCTTACCTCATTATAATCCAAATCAGCCGGAATCAATTTTTTCTCCATCTTCTTATATTGTTCTACCTGACGAAGCTGTCTCTCAATATACCCTTCATACTTAATCTCAATCTCCACCTGTTCAATCACATCCTCAGGAAGAGGTTCACGTTTCGGATCAATCTCAGAGAGTATCTCATAGTTTAACTCCGGCCGACACATCAACTCTGCAAGATTAGTACCTGTCTTAAGAGTTGCACTGCCGTGTGCTATTAGAAATTCCTGATTTTCTTTCGCAGCGCCTATCACTGTATTTTTCAGCCGTTCAATCTCCTGATCAATAAGCTTCTTCTTCTCAACAGTGGCTTCATATAATTGTTCGGAAACAAGACCCGCCTCGTAGCCGATCTTACGAAGTCTTAAATCCGCATTATCCTGACGAAGTAAAAGCCTGTATTCCGCTCTGGAGGTCATCATTCGATAAGGCTCGAAATTTTCCTTAGTCACCAGATCGTCAATCAAAACTCCAATATATGCCTGAGAACGATCCAATACAACAGGTTCCTTTCCTAATATAGAAAGTGCAGCATTCATACCTGCAATCAACCCCTGTGCCGCTGCTTCCTCATAACCGCTGCTTCCGTTAAACTGTCCGCCGCTGAAAAGTCCCTTAATATCTTTAAATTCCAAAGACGGATATAACTGTCTCGGATTAATACAATCATATTCAATCGCATAAGCATTTCTGACAATCTTACAATTCTCTAACCCCGGCACTGTCCGGTACATTGCTATCTGAACATCCTCCGGAAGAGAGGAAGACATACCTCCCACATACATTTCATTGGTATGTAATCCTTCCGGCTCAATAAATACCTGATGCCTTTCCTTATCCGCAAACTTGACCACCTTATCTTCAATGGAAGGACAATACCTTGGCCCGGTTCCTTCTATGATTCCCGCATAAATAGGAGAACGGTCAAGATTGGCTCTGATAATTTCATGTGTTTTCTCATTTGTATAAGTAAGCCAGCAGGACACCTGATCAATCTGCACATCATCAGGATTAGTAGAAAAAGAAAAAGGAATTACCTTATCATCGCCAAACTGCTCTTCCATTTTACTAAAATCAATAGAACGCTTATCCATTCTCGCCGGTGTTCCCGTCTTAAATCTTCGCATCTCCACACCAAGACTGAGAAGAGAATCCGTCAGATGATTGGCAGGCTGCAAACCGTTAGGCCCGGTATAAGTAATCGCTTCACCGCAAAGACATCTTGCCTTTAAATATGTTCCGGTACAAAGCACCACCGCTTTGCATTCATAAACCGTGCCTGTAAAAGTCTTAACACCTATAATTTTCTTAGATGCAATATTTCTTTGCAACAAATTAGAATCTGTTTTACTGTCAGAAGAAACACAACCATCACATTCCTCTGTCAAAAGCTCACAAACCTCTGCCTGTTTAATTGTCAAATGTTCCTGATTTTCCAACACTTTACGCATTGCCCTGGAATATTCCGCTTTATCTGCCTGGGCACGAAGAGAATGAACAGCCGGACCTTTAGACTGATTTAACATTTTAGACTGGATAAAAGTTTTATCAATATTCTTTCCCATCTCTCCGCCAAGTGCATCAATCTCACGAACCAAATGCCCCTTAGAAGTTCCTCCCACATTAGGATTACACGGCATCATCGCAATACTGTCCACACTAACCGTAAAAATCACAGTCTCTAATCCAAGACGCGCACAAGCAAGCGCAGCTTCACACCCCGCATGACCTGCACCAACCACACAAACATCCACTATCTCTCTCATCTCCGGCATACAACCTACCACCTTATTCTTATATATTATTCCAATTTACAATTGCATCATCAAAAATTTCACTATATAAATTAAATCATTTAATTCTTTCTTTAAACATTATAAATCATAAATATTTCATACATTTAAAAAATACACTTAACACAACCCTTTATAATAATTTTACAGTTATATAAAATCATTATAAAAAGTAAAAAAATATTTAACCACACATCTACACAACATAAATCACCCACGGGAAGAACGCTCGCTTTTAGCGTTCTTCCGGGCGAAACTTAGATATTCTTAGGCGGCGTCCTTCAGACGCCTTAGAATATCTTTTCGCCCTTTTATTTGCCCATACAAAACTTAGAGAAAATCTCATTCACCAGATCTTCTCCCACTTCTTCTCCTATAATCGTACCAAGAGAAGCATAAGCACTCATCAGATCAATAGAATAAAAATCCTCCGGCATATCCATTTCCAAGCTGTTTCTAACCTGCAGTATACTATTTTTGGCATCACAAATTGCTTCCTTATGGCGCATATTCGTAATATACACTTCATCATTATAAGATATTTTACCATGAAAAAACATATCCTGAATCAATTCAGTTAAAGTATCTATTCCATTTGCTTCTTTGGTAGAAGTTTTTATTATTTTCATAATATGAGACTTATTACAATTATCACTTCCGCTTAAATCCTTGCCTTCAAAAGAACCATTTGTAACATCACATATCATCTGAGATAACTTATCCTCATTCACAACCTCACTCAAATCCGATTTATTGAGAAGAATAATGACATTTTTATCTTGAATCATCTGCATGATCTCTCTGTCACTTTCATCCAGATCTACAGAAGAATCTACCACATACAGAATTAAATCCGCATTCTTGGAAATATTTTTCGCTTTCTCCACGCCGATTTTTTCCACCACGTCTTGTGTATTTCTGATTCCGGCAGTATCAATCATATTCAAAATAATTCCGCCGAGAGATATCGTTTCTTCCAGTGTATCTCTTGTAGTTCCGGCAACATCTGTAACAATAGCCCTCTCTTCTCCGATCAATCTGTTTAATAAAGAAGATTTGCCCGCATTAGGTTTGCCGACAATCACAGTATTAATGCCTTCTTTGAGCATCCTGCCGTCATCGGCTGAATCTGACAGTCTGCCTAATTCTTCTATAATATGATCTGTCTTATCTGATAATCTGTCATGGTAACCATCCAGACTGATATGTTCCGGATCATCCAAAGCAGATTCAATAAAAGCAATTTCATATAAAATTTCTTTTCTCAAACTTCTGATCTTATCTGATACAGAACCTTTCAACTGCTTTACAGAAGACTGCAGGGCAAATTCATTTTTTGCATGAATAATATCCATAATAGCTTCCGCTTTTGATAAATCAATTCTTCCATTTAAAAAAGCACGCTTCGTAAATTCACCGGGCTGCGCGATTCTGGCACCGGCATTCATTACCGCAGAAAGAATTTCTTTCATCATAAGGACACCGCCATGACAATTAATCTCAACAGTATCCTCCGTCGTATAACTCTTAGGTTTCTTCATCACCGAAACCATCACTTCATCAAGAACAAATCCATCTTCCTTCACAATAAATCCATAATGAATTGTATGAGATTTATATGCTTTTAAAACTTTCTGATTATTTACATTTCTATATATTTTATCCACAATTTCAATTGCATCATCACCACTTACTCTGATTATCCCTATACCGGAATCAGACATAGCAGTTGCAATTGCAGCAATTGTATCTGTTTTCATATTTAGTAACCACAACCTTCTATCAATTTCTTAAATTTCATTTTATTACAAATAAACTTACCGGCTTATTTGTAACTTAACTTCTATATTACAATCATTTTATATAACAATCCAGTAGTATCTCCAAATTTTATAACTGTAAAAAATGACAGGAACTTGTATATGAAACATATTTTTAAAGTTTCAAATACAATATTCCTGTCATTACATTGATAAATATATTATTACACTAATATAATCTGATATAATTTTTATTAATGTTCTGAATTCTTATCAAAGTTTTTATCAAAATTTCTATCTGATCTTCTCTCACCTTTATCATACTTCTTCAGAACGACAACCACATGTCTGAAAGGCTCATCACCTTCACTGTGGGTTGTCACATATTTATCATTTTGAAGTGCAGAATGAATAATTCTTCTTTCATAAGGATTCATAGGCTCTAAAGATACAGGTCTCTTTGTTCTCTTAACCTTATAAGAAATATTTTTCGCCAGATTCTCCAAAGTATCTTTTCTTCTCTGACGGTAGTTCTCTGTATCAACCTTAACTCTGATGTAATTATCAACATTTTTATTTACTACCAGAGATACAAGATACTGTAAAGAATCCAGGGTCTGACCTCTCTTGCCGATCAGAACACCCATATCATCACCACTTAAATCAATATCCATAGAATTATTCAATTCATCGTACTTCACATCTACGACTACCGTAAGATCCATTGCTTCAAATACATCTTTTAAGAAATCTTTAGCAGTATCTTCTACGGAAGATTTTACTCTTGCCTTAATAATAGCAGGCTTAGAACCAATACCTAAGAATCCGGAAGAACCTTCTTCAATTACTTCATATTCCAATTTATCACTTGTTACAATTAATTTCTGACATGCTTCTGTAATCGCATCATTAACTGTCTTAGCAGATATTTCTATAAATTCCATCTTTAACCCTCCCAAATTATTTTTTATTGTTCTTTTCATTATATTGTCTGACCATATTAGCCTTAGACATCATGCTGCCCGGTTTTGCATTCTGGTTATAGTATTCTGTAGATTTTCTAACAGCTTCTTCTTTTTCTTCACGAGTCATAGAAGGTTTAGAAGCATTTTTAGAAATACTGTTCACTTTCTTAGTATTCATATTAGCATAAGCAGACATCTGTTCTGCCCTGACACCGGCCTTGTCCATTTTCTTCTTGGCTTTTGCTTCATTCTTCTTGATTACTTCATCTAAATCCATCTTATCAATATGTTTATTTATGAGTACCTGCTGCACACTTCGAACAACCGCACCGGCTACCCAGTAAAGTCCCATACCTGCAGGTAAAGTAAAACAGAATACTGCTGACATAATCGGCATCAGCATATTCATGGTTTTCATGGACTGCATCATAGCTGCCTGGCTGTCATTTGCATTCTTAACATCCTGCTGTGTAGTCTGCTGAGGCATCAGTTTAACATTAATCCACTGTGTAACAGCCGATAAAACAGGAATGATAAGTGCTGCAACCATCATTAAGTAAGAACCTGTTTTCCACGCCTGACTTAAAGTATAAGACGGTGAATTGGCAATATTCAGTCCTAAGAAATTATTGTACTGATTTAATAATCCCAGTGTATGGTCTACATCCCCAGACAATGCTGAAAACTGTTCTTTAATGCTGATCCATTCTGTAGAAGAAGCCTTATTCAATATATCAATATAAGTATTCTGAACATAAGTAGTGACACCATTGATAAAATTCTCATTGTTAAACTGTTTGGAATACATACTGGCATTGGAAAATGTCTGTAAGAAATCAGCACTTCCTTCCTGTGCAATCAGCTTGTCTACCAAAGGGAAAAATGCTTCTTTAATCTTACCCACATATGCAGGCATATTGTAGATAACACGATACAAAGCAAACAAAATAGGCATCTGAATCAATAACTGAATACAACTTCCGGAAGGAGACACACCGTATTTTGCATAGACAGCCTTAGTCTCCATATTCATAGCCATCATAGAATCATTATCTTTTTTATTCTTATACTTATTTTGAATTGCCTGAATTTCAGGATTCATCTTAGCAGATAATTTAGAAAACTTCTGCTGTTTGATTGTAAGAGGCATCAAGAGAAGATATATGACAATCGTAAACAAAATAATAGCAAGTCCGATATTCGGTATACCAACTTTATCTAATACATAGAAGATGCCTTCCATAATATAACCCAGAAGTTTAGCAATAGGTCCGATAATTTTGCCGGGGTCCTGAGTCAGTAAAATATATGACACTAATATTTACCTCCTTATAACTATACTATTCCTTATTTATCTATCAAGGAACCGGATCATAACCACCTTTTGAAAAAGGATTACATCTGCATATTCTCCAGGCAGCAAGCATACCGCCTTTTAAAGCACCGTATTTTTCCACCGCTTCCAACCCATATTCCGAGCAGCTTGGAAAATAAGGACACTTTGTTCTCTTCATGGGAGAAATATACCTTCTATAGAATTTAATAAGACAGATCAATAACTTTTTCATATCAATTTCTAATTTTCCTCATCATAAAAATAAATTTTGATGATATGATGAAGCTTTGAAAGATGTAATAACGCGCTTTCAATTTCTGCATATCCTACGAAAGCCGCACTTTTTCTTGCAACGACTACTATATCTAAACCACTATTAAATATATTTTCATGTAGCCGGTAACTCTCTCTCACCAGTCTGGCAAACCTGTGTCTTACAACACTGTTGCCTACCTTCTTACTGGCGGATATTCCCAGTCTGTTTCTGTTTGTGTTGTTTTCCAATACATACATTACTAAATATTTGTTGGCATAACTCTTGCCTTTTCTGTAAACATTCTGGAAATCACTATTTTTTTTTAAAGATTCCGAAAATACCATTTTTAGACCGTACCTTTCCAACAGGTTTTTCTATGATATATCAATAGAAAATATTTACGGAGAAAAAAAGGCCACATAAATGCGGCCTATGCTGATAATTTCTTTCTTCCTTTTGCACGTCTTGCAGCTAAAACTTTTCTTCCGCCCGGAGTACTCATTCTAGCTCTGAAGCCATGAACTTTAGATCTCTGTCTTTTCTTAGGCTGATAAGTCATTTTCATTCCAATGCACCTCCTTCACATGAACCTTAATCTTTATATAAGGCAAACATATTTTTCAATTTGGAAAAACAACATTTAGATTATATATAATTAATGAAGAAACGTCAAGTAAATCCGGTTATTTTTTCCTATAAAAAAATCCTGAAAAAAGGCTAAAAAATCATATTTTTAAACAAATCTATATGTTGTTATATAAATAAAAAATCAACTACCATATATTGAGATTTAAAAAATTATCCACTTTACATAAATGTATCCACATAATGTGTATAACTTGTAGATAACTTCTTAATTAAGTGTTTATAAATTCATTTTAGATACAAAACATCAATGTTAATGGTGTTAATAATGATGATTGAAGTTATACACACCTTTCCCATTTTTTAAAAAAAGATATGTTAACTTGTTGATAACTCATGTTAATTGATGTGGACAACTTATTATTTGAATTTTTAGATTATTTATATTATTATATATGGTAGGGTATTTTCGATGTAATATTCTAATTATGAAAATGAGGTTATAAGAAACATGGATTCTATCAAAGAAAATTGGGATTTAATTAAAGAAACATTAAGAAAAGAATATGAGCTTTCTGATATTTCTTACTCTACCTGGATAGATCCGTTAGGTTTCTATCAGGTTAAGGATAATGTTGTAACGATTCTGATTCCATCTGATCAGGCACATGCTCTTAACTATATTTCTTCTAAATATAAAAGCTTTTTTCAGGTTACGATTTCCGAGATGATGAATCATACCTATGATATTGCCTTTATTTTAGAAAAAGATGCCAACAAAGATACTTCCGTAAATACAGCATCTCCTAACCCTTTTTATAATATCAATTACGAGAATGCTAACTTAAATCCAAAATATAAATTTGATACTTTCGTAGTAGGAAGTAACAATAAACTGGCACATTCCGCTTCTCTAGCAGTAGCCGAATCCCCCGGACAGGTATATAATCCTCTCTATATTTACGGAGGAGCCGGTCTTGGTAAAACACACTTAATGC
This sequence comes from Lachnospiraceae bacterium, assembly GCA_017936885.1. Classification (GTDB taxonomy): domain Bacteria; phylum Bacillota; class Clostridia; order Lachnospirales; family Lachnospiraceae; genus UBA3282. Next base: position 92,891 of record JAGBEO010000006.1, read on the forward strand.
ATTCCATCGGACATTTTATTTTGGAACAGAATTCCGATATGAAAGTATTATATGTAACTTCTGAAAACTTCACCAACGAAGTGATTGATTGTATCAGAAGTGGTGATGCCATTAAAATGAATAAATTCAGGGATAAATACAGAACGGTAGATGTACTTCTGATCGACGATGTACAGTTTATTATAGGTAAGGAAAGTACGCAGGAAGAATTTTTCCATACCTTTAATACCCTTCACTCTGCCGGCAAACAGATCATTCTTTCTTCCGATAAACCGCCGAAGGATATGGAAACTTTAGAAGAAAGATTCCGTTCCAGATTCGAATGGGGTCTGATCGCTGACATACAGGCGCCTGATTATGAGACAAGAATGGCAATTCTTAAGAAAAATGCAGAAATTTATCACAAAGAAATAGATGACGAAGTTTTAAAATATATTGCAGAAAACATTAAATCAAACATCAGGGAACTGGAAGGCGCTTTTAATAAAATTATAGCCTTCTCCAAATTAAATAAAGTAGATATCAATCTCTCCTATGCGGAAGAAGCTCTTAAAGATGTGATTTATCCGGACAAACCAAAGGAAATTACACCTTCTCTCATTATAGAAGTGGTAGCGGAACATTTCGGAGTCAATCCGGAAGATATTACTTCCAAAAAAAGAAATTCCGAATTTGTACTTCCAAGACAGGTTGTTATGTACTTGTGCAGAACCCTTACCGCAACTTCTCTCACCAGCATAGGTAAGATTCTGGGTAAGAAAGATCACACTACTGTAATTCATGGTATCAACAAAATAACAGATGAGATTACTACGAACGAAGAACTTAAAAATAAAATAGAAATCATTAAGAAAAAAATAAATCCAAACTGATGAAAAAGAAATATTAACAAACTTGTCCACATGATATGTGATAAAGCTGTGATTTTATGTGAATTCTCATATTTATATCATTTTTACATAAAAACAGCATTGTTGATAAATAAAAAGTTATTCATAAGTTATCCGAAGTTTTTCACATACTAAACGTTTTCTTTTTCACTGAAAAATAGTATAATAAATAGGGTTATGCACATATTAACATCTATTATTAATAAGATTACTAAATAATTATTAAATAAATAACTTATGGCGATGTTCAATATTGTTCATATGGAAGAAAGGAATTTATACACAGATGAAAATTGTATGTAAGAAATCAAATCTTTTAAACGGTGTACAAATTGTATCCAAGGCTGTTCCAAGTAAAACAACAATGTCTATCTTAGAATGTATACTTATCGATACGAGAAACGGTAATATTAAATTAACTGCCAATGATATGGAGCTTGGAATAGAGACAACAATTGACGGAGAAATTGTCAGCAAAGGTATGATTGCTTTGGATGCTAAGATTTTTCTTGAGATTGTAAGAAAACTCCCTGACAGTGATATTACCATTGAAACAGATGATTCCTACAAGACAACTATCACCTGTGAGAAAGCGAAATTTAATATCATAGGCAAATCGGGAGAGGATTTCTCTTATCTTCCCGACATTGAGAGAAATGATTCTGTTATGATCTCACAGTTTACGTTAAAAGAAGTGATCAGACAGACAATTTTCTCTATTTCAGATAATGATAATAATAAACTGATGACAGGAGAATTATTTGAGATTAATGACGATACTTTGAAGGTAGTATCCCTGGATGGTCATAGAATCTCAATCAGAAAGATTGCCCTGAAGAATTCTTATGAAAATAAAAAGGTAGTAGTTCCCGGTAAAACTCTCAGTGAAGTAAGTAAGATTCTTCCGGGGGATATGGACAAGGATGTAAGTATTTTCTTTACGGACAAGCATATTTTATTTGAGTTTGACAACACAGTTGTTGTTTCAAGATTAATCGAGGGTGAATATTTCAAAATCGATCAGATGCTTTCCAGTGATTATGAAACGAAAGTGAAAATCAATAAGAAAGAATTATTGGATTGTATTGACAGAGCAACCCTCCTTGTAAAAGAAGGAGATAAGAAGCCTGTTATTATCAATATTACAGATGCTTCCATGGAACTTAAAATGAATTCCACAGTGGGAAGCATGGATGAACAAATAGATATTGATAAAGAGGGCAAGGATCTGATGATAGGATTTAATCCTAAATTTTTGATTGATGCTTTGCGTGTCATTGAAGATGAGGAAGTGGATCTGTATATGGTAAATCCGAAAGCTCCTTGTTTTATCAGAAATGCCGAAGAAAGTTATATTTATCTTATCTTGCCGGTTAACTTTACGACAGTAAGCTAGGCTAAAAAGAAATTCTAAAATGATAAAGTACATCATTTAAGAATTTCTAAGTTTTAGCCGGAAGAATGCTCAGGCATTCTTCCAAGGATGTGGATATATGATTTAGTTATTTATATAAAATATATGAATAAGATTGGAAAAAGATGGAAACAATAACAATACGAGACGAATTTATCAAACTTGGCCAGGCAATGAAATTAGCAGGACTTGCTGAATCCGGCGTAGATGCCAAAATACAGATTCAGGAAGGTTTTGTTAAAGTAAACGGTGAAGTGGAGTTGCAGCGCGGTAAAAAAATCTATCCGGGTGATGTGATAGAGTTTGACGGACAACAGGTTAAGGTAGAAAACTGATGACCATAAAATCATTGGAATTAGCGGATTTTAGAAATTACGATTCTTTACATATTGATTTTAGTAGCGGAACGAATATTTTATACGGCAATAATGCTCAGGGTAAAACCAATATTTTAGAGGCTATTTTCTTATGTGCCACTACGAAATCCCATAAAGGAAGTAAGGATAGGGATATTGTAAATTTTAATAAAGAGGAAGCTCATATAAGAACGTATCTTGAAAAAGATGGCGTAGATATGAGAATTGATATGCATCTCCGTAAGAGTAAAACGAAAGGAATTGCAATTGATGGTCAGAAAATTAAAAAAGCAGCGGAGCTTCTCGGTTTATTGAATGTGGTTTTCTTTTCTCCGGAGGATCTTAGTATTATTAAAAACGGACCTGCAGAGAGAAGAAGATTTGTAGATATGGAATTATGTCAGTTGGATCAATTTTATCTCTATAATCTGAATCATTATAATAAAATTGTGAATCAGAGAAATAAACTTCTCAAAGATATGTACTTTAATCCATCCCTGAGAGATACTTTAAATATATGGGATTCCCAGCTTGTATCTTTCGGCAGTAAAATTATCGAGAGAAGACAATTATTTGTAGAACAGCTTAATGAAATTATCTGCGATATACATAAGAAATTGTCAGGCGGCAAGGAAGAACTGTTGATCCGGTATGAACCTAATATTACCATAGAGGATTATGAAAAGGCACTTTCTGAAAACCAGGACAGAGATGTGAAATTAAAACAGACTACTGTTGGACCGCACAGGGATGATTTTGGTTTTCTGGTTGGAAATATTGATATTCGTAAGTTCGGATCTCAGGGACAACAAAGAACAGCAGCTTTATCTTTAAAATTATCGGAGATAGAGCTTGTAAAGAAAATAACCAAAGATAATCCGATCTTATTATTGGATGATGTATTGTCAGAGCTTGACAGTAACAGACAAAATTATCTTTTGAGTACAATCGGAAATATTCAGACGATTATTACCTGTACAGGTCTGGATGAATTTGTGAATAACAGATTTGAAATCGACAAAGTTTTCCAGATAGATAATGGTAAAATAATAGGTGGATCTGATTTAGCATTTGAAGTTTAAAAGTAATTTGAAATTGTGACAGGCAGTATGTGAGAAAGGCGAGGTTAACAATGGCTAACGAATACGGCGCAGATCAAATACAGATTTTGGAAGGTCTTGAAGCGGTAAGAAAAAGACCCGGTATGTATATTGGAAGTACTTCTGTGAGAGGCCTTCATCATTTAGTATATGAAATTGTAGATAATTCTGTAGATGAAGCACTGGCAGGATTTTGCGATACTATTTATGTGACAATCAATCAGGATAACTCTATTACAGTTGTAGATAACGGACGCGGTATTCCTACGGGTATTAATCATAAAGCGGGTATTCCGGCAGTTGAGGTAGTATTTACAATTCTTCATGCAGGCGGTAAATTCGGCGGCGGAGGATATAAGGTATCCGGCGGCCTGCACGGTGTAGGTGCTTCTGTTGTAAATGCTTTATCAGACTGGCTGGAAGTGGAAATATGTTCCGAAGGTAAGATTTATAAGCAGCGGTATGAGAGAGGTCATGTATGTTATCCGCTGAAAGTAGTCGGAGAATGTGAACAGGATAAAACCGGTACGAAGGTTCATTTCAAACCGGATGCTACAATTTTCGAAGAAACAGTATATGATTATGACACTTTGAAAACAAGGCTTCGTGAGACAGCTTTCTTAACAAAGGGGCTTAAAATTATACTGGAAGATGTCAGAGAAGAAAAGGAACAAAAGAAAGAATTCCATTATGAAGGCGGTATAAAGGAATTTGTTACATATCTGAATAAGAGTAAAGAAGCATTATATGATCAGGTAATGTATTTCGAAGGTACAAAGAATGGTGTCTATGTCGAAGTGGCTCTGCAGCATAATGATGCTTTTAACGAAAGTGTATATTCTTTTGTTAATAATATTAATACGCCTGAGGGCGGTACTCATCTGATTGGATTCAGAAATGCTTTAACGAAGACTTTTAATGATTATGCGAGAAGTAATAAGTTGTTAAAAGACAGTGAAGCAAATTTATCCGGTGAGGATATCAGGGAAGGCCTTACGGCGATTGTCAGCGTTAAGATTGAAGATCCTCAATTTGAAGGACAGACGAAACAGAAGTTAGGAAATTCTGAGGCGAGAGGAGCTGTTGATAGTATTGTGAGTGAGCAGCTTACTTATTTCCTGGAACAGAATCCTGCGGTAGCTAAGACGATCTGTGAGAAATCTATTCTGGCGCAGCGTGCAAGAGAGGCTGCAAGAAAGGCAAGAGACCTTACCAGACGTAAAACTGCTTTGGAAGGAAGTTCCCTGCCCGGTAAATTAGCAGACTGTTCCGATAAAGATCCTAAGAATTGTGAAATCTATATTGTAGAGGGAGATTCCGCGGGCGGTTCCGCTAAGACGGCGAGAAGCCGTGCGACACAGGCAATTCTGCCGCTGCGTGGTAAAATATTGAATGTAGAGAAAGCAAGGCTCGACAAAATATATGCCAATGCGGAAATTAAAGCAATGATTACCGCATTCGGTACCGGTATTCATGAAGATTTTGATATCAGTAAGCTTCGTTATGATAAGATTATTATTATGACGGATGCGGATGTGGACGGTGCCCATATTGCTACACTGATGCTTACTTTTATTTACCGTTTTATGCCGGAGCTGATTAAGCAGGGACATGTTTATCTGGCAAAACCGCCTCTGTACAAATTAGAGCGTAACAGACAGGTATGGTATGCTTACAGTGATGAAGAACTGGATAAAATTTTGGCAGAAGTAGGACGTGACCAGAATAATAAGATTCAGCGTTATAAAGGACTCGGTGAGATGGATGCCGATCAGCTCTGGGATACGACTATGGACCCGGAGAAACGTATTTTGCTTCGTGTGAATATGAATGAAGAAGAAGAGTCAGAGATAGACCTTACTTTTAATACTTTGATGGGTGATAAAGTAGAACCGAGACGAATTTTTATTGAAGAAAATGCCAAGTTTGTTAAGAATCTCGATATTTAAAAATTTAAGAATATATCATGAAATTAAAATCAGTGGATGTTTCGCCGATCAGAAGTTATAGATTTTAAACAGAAAATTACAAAACAGGCATTTTTTAAAGAATAAAAAGTTATATATAAGTCTGAGAGAGGACAAGTTCAATGGACGATCAAATTTTTGATAAGATAGAAGAAGTCGATTTAAAAAAGAAAATGGAAGACTCTTATATCGATTATGCCATGAGTGTTATCGCTGCCCGCGCGCTTCCTGATGTAAGGGATGGCTTAAAACCGGTACAGCGCAGGGTTTTGTATTCCATGATTGAATTAAATAACGGTCCTGACAAGCCGCATAGAAAAAGTGCGCGTATTGTCGGTGATACAATGGGTAAGTATCACCCTCATGGTGATAGTTCCATTTATGGTGCTTTGGTTAATATGGCACAGGAATGGTCTACCCGTTATCCCCTTGTAGACGGTCACGGTAACTTCGGTTCTGTGGACGGTGACGGCGCTGCGGCAATGCGTTATACGGAAGCAAGACTTAGTAAAATATCCATGGAACTTTTAGCAGATATCAATAAAGATACGGTAGATTTTGTACCGAACTTTGATGATACGGAAAAAGAACCTACCGTACTTCCGAGTCGATATCCGAACTTATTGGTAAACGGTACTTCCGGTATTGCGGTTGGTATGGCTACCAATATACCGCCTCATAATCTGAGGGAAGTAGTAAATGCGGTAGTTAAGATTATAGATAATCAGATTCAGGAAAACCGTAATACTGAAATTGATGAGATATTAGAAATTGTAAAAGCACCTGACTTTCCAACCGGTGGTATTATTCTGGGTACCAGAGGGGCTGAGGAAGCCTATCGTACCGGACGGGGTAAGGTCAGAGTACGTGCGGTTACGGATATTGAGACGATGCCTAACGGCAAAAGCCGCATTATCGTAACAGAGCTTCCTTATATGGTTAATAAGGCAAATCTGATTCTTAAAATTGCAGATCTTGTTAAGTTAAAGAAAATTGACGGTATCACAGACCTTCGTGATGAGACCAACCGTGAAGGTATGCGCATTGTAATTGAACTTCGCAAAGATGCCAATGCCAATGTGATATTAAATCAGTTGTATAAGCACACACAATTGCAGGATTCTTTCGGTGTGATTATGTTAGCGCTTGTTAATAATCAGCCTAAAGTTATGAATCTGCTTGATATGCTTACATTTTATCTGGATCATCAGAAGGATGTAGTAACCAGAAGAACCAAATATGATTTAAATAAAGCAGAAGAGCGAGATCATATTTTACAAGGTTTGTTGATTGCACTTGATCATATTGATGAAGTAATTCAGATTATCAGGAGCAGCCAAACAACTCAGATTGCAAAAGAAAGATTGATTGAACGTTTCAATCTTTCCGATGTGCAGTCCCAGGCAATTGTAGATATGCGTCTGCGTGCTCTGACAGGTTTGGAAAGAGAGAAACTTGAAAATGAGCATAAAGAATTAATGGCTAAAATTGCTGAGTTAAAAGCAATTCTTGCAGATGAAAAATTATTGCTCGGTGTAATTAAAGATGAAATGTTATTGACTGCTGAAAAATATGGTGATGACAGAAGAAGTAAGATCGGATTTGATGTATATGACATTAACATGGAAGATCTGATTCCGAAGGATAATACCGTGATTGCTATGACAAGTCTCGGATATGTGAAACGTATGACAGTGGATAATTTCAAGGCACAGAATCGCGGCGGCAAAGGCATTAAGGGTATGCAGACCATTGAAGAAGATTATATTGAAGATCTTCTTATGACTACGACTCATCATTATCTTATGTTTTTTACGAATTTTGGTCGTGTATATCGGTTAAAGGCGTATGAGATTCCAGAGGCAAGCCGTACGGCAAGAGGTATAGCGATTGTTAATATATTACAGCTAAATCCGGGTGAAAAAATATCTGCCATGATACCGATTAAAGATTACGAAGAAGATAAAAATCTCTTTATGGTAACGAAAAACGGTATTGTAAAGAAAACTTCAATTATGGAATTTAAGCATGTCAGGAAGAACGGGCTTGCTGCTATCAATCTTCGTGAAGATGATGAATTGATAGAAGTAAAAACAACTTCCAAAGATACAGAAATTTTCTTAGTAACCAAACTTGGTATGTGTATCCGTTTTAAAGAAACAGACGTTAGACCTACCGGAAGAGCTTCTATGGGTGTGATCGGTATGAATTTGTCAGATGGTGATGAAATTGTAGGTATGCAGTTAGATCATCAGGGTGATTCTTTATTGATCGTATCTGAGAATGGTATGGGCAAACGTACTTATCTCAATGAATTTACTGTTCAGAAACGCGGAGGTAAAGGTGTAAAATGCTATAAGATCACTGATAAAACCGGTGATGTAGTAGGTGTAAAGGCTGTCAATGATGATCATGAGATTATGATGATCACAGATGCCGGAACTATTATTCAGCTTCGTATGGATGATATCTCCACATTGGGAAGAATTACTTCCGGTGTGAAGATGATTAATCTGGACGAGGGAGTTAAAGTAGCTCAGATTGCCAAAGTCCGTGAAAAAATAAGCAACGGCGAAGAAGAATTTGAAAATATTGATGATGCTATGGAAGAGATTCCTGAAGAGGAAAAGTATGGTGTCAGTGATATTGATGACGGGAAAGAAGTAAATCTTCCTAAAGAAGAACCGGAAGAATAAAGGTTACAGAATGATTATGCTGTTTAGGCAGTATGTCAGGAAGATTTAAAATTATGGTGTATGATAAAAGGGAGATGTTAAGTATTGGCATCTCCTTTTTTCAAAGGATCTGTTTATGTTTATACAATTTACAAAATCATTGAAACATTGTGATAAGTTTCGGAATCAATACACAGTAAGAGAAAATGGAGAATTTATATGAAGCTTGCGGTAATGGGGGATATTCATGGTAATCATGTTGCATTAGAGACTTGTATTCGTCATGCACTTGAGAAAGAAGCGGATGAATTTCTTTTTTTGGGAGATTATATCAGTGATTGTCCTTATCCTCAGAAAACGATGCAGATTATTTATGAGATGAAACGAAACTACCGCTGTTATTTTATTCGCGGAAACAGAGAAGATTACATGATAAATCACAGAAATAAACCACAGGAAAGATGGACATATTCTTCCTCCAGCGGCAGTCTTCTTTATACTTATGAAAATCTCTCTGAAAAAGATATTGATTTTTATGAAAGTATTGATATCCGGGGATTATATCGGAAAGAGGGATATTCTGATTTCCGGTATTGTCACGGTTCTTTGACATCTTCCAACGAATTGTTACTGCCGGATAATCCGAATATGGAATCAATCATGGAGAATCTGGATGTGGATTTGTTAATAAGCGGTCATACCCATATTCAGGAAAGTAAAATGTATGGGAGTAAGAAACTGATTCATCCCGGTTCTATAGGCATTCCGTGGTATTATAATGGGAAAAGCCAGTATATGATTCTGCATAGCACAGATTGTAATTATTTCGGATGGGAAGAAGAATTTATTCAGCTTGGATACGATGTATGCCGTGTGAAGAAGGAATTTGAAGATTCGGGCTTACTGCAGAAGGCGCCTTTCTGGGCAAAGTCAGTTATTCATACATTAGAAACAGGAGAAGATTACACAACACCCTGCCTGCGCCTTGCCATGAATCTGTGCAAAGAAGAGGAGAGTGTTGTCAACTGGCCTGATATTCCTGAGAAATACTGGAAGATTGCGTATAAACACTATATTAAGTAAAGAAATTAATTAAAATTGTTTTTATTTGAGATTCATAAGTAACGTTACGTATTGTTTTGTATTTTTTATTTCTGTTCTTCATTATTATTTCTGTTAATAATATTTGAAGAAATGCCGCAGGCAATACCAAAAACGCTGTAGATAACAGCGGCACTCCACCACATATTGCCGAGAAATCCGCAGATCAGGAAGATAATTGTTGCGATCATCATCAAACATCCGCAAACTAATCCTGTTTTCTTATCATTTTTATAAGTAATCGAATTCGGATCGTGCATTAAGTTATAACGCTTAATATTATATTTACTGTTTTGTGTGCCTGCATAAACAAACAAAGTGACAGAAATCGTAATAAAGAATAAGAATAATGCACCAAGCAATTCATCTGTTTCAATGGATGCGTTTTTGCCCAAATCAGAAGGAAGCACTGCCTCTAATCCCATCATACAAATGAGTGCTATAAATATAAGAATTACTCCTGTTGTAATCAGTATGGTATACTTTTGGTGGAATTTTTCTTTTTCTTCTTCAGAATAGAAATTTTCAATAAAAGGATTTTTTTGTGCAAAATGATCGCTTTGTAATCCTGATATAATAAAAATGGCAACTGCAATGGCAATAAGGATAAAAAATAACATAGAAGCCAAATATTCTATTTGATTTACTTTAGGAAAAATTGCCGTAAGCAATATCATCAATGTTAATCCGGACAGGATAAGACATACACCGATTGTGATTCTCTTACTGTTTCTGTTTTGAAAATCATCATAGTGTGCTTTATCTTCTACATATTGGCTGCTAAGATCTTTTTTAATAAGATCATCTAATGTGCAATGAAAGAAACCGGATATCTGTAATAATTTATCCATTTCCGGAAAGGTAGTATCAGATTCCCATTTGGAGACGGATTGTCTGGATACTTCCAGCATTTCTGCCAGTTGCTCTTGTGTAATGTTTTCTCTTTTCCTTAAAAATTGTAAATTTTCACCTAAACTCATATTGTCCTCATTTCTACTATGATTGATATTACTGATTTTTATCGCGAATTAAAATAAGTAATATGATACATAGTTATTATAATACTTTTTGTGACATCACATATACTTTTTTGTTTTTCAGTATGTGTTTATTGTAATGAAGAAAGTGTGTAAAGACTATCAATTTGATGTTGCTTTTTAATATTTTTATGTAAAGAGTGGGTTGCATACGCGGAAATTCAATATTTTTCAGTGTTTTTGATAATATTTATAAGGGAAAAAAAATAGAACTATGATATAATAAATTCAATTTATTATATTTACTAAATTAGAATAATCCTGTTAGAATTATTTCATATATTTTATGAAAGATTTTTGGTGGTTTGAAACAGAAACAATACATGGGAGTATAGTGATGTGCTGGCATAATAAAAAGTGGATTTATACAAATCTTATAATTATATTTTTATTTATAGTGGGATTTATAGGTATAGAGGCATATGTTTATAACTATAATGAAAATGTTTATGTGTGTAATCTGGAGAGTAAAACAAAAGATTATTCTATTACAATTGAATCCTCTAAAAACTGGAATGAAAGTGCCCATGGTTATAATTATGGTATTCAGTATGATGCATTTATCTATAATAATATGAATACGGATATCCGAGACTGGGTTGCCTATATTAATGTACCGGACGATTGTATACTGGACAGTTATTGGAATGGTGAATTTGTTTTGGAAGACGGTATTATAACCATTAAGCCGGTTGTGTACAATAAAGTGATTGAAGCAAATGGAAAGAGGGATATTGGATTTGTACTGCATTCTAATCTGTTAGATAATATTGAAAATTTTGAAATTCATTTCTACAGATTGATTAGCAGAGAAAAAATAATCTTTTTCTGGGTATTGGTTTTTCTTGGTGTCTTATACATATTTATTAATATTGTAATTATTATATTTAACTTAAAGACTAAGAAGATTAAAGAACAAAAAGAGGAATATGTTAATATTGTAAATGAAAGTTTTCTTACATTTGCAAATATGATTGATGCGAAAGATCCATATACGAAGGGTCATTCTCAGCGTGTGGCAATTTACGCTAAAGAAATAGCAAGAAGGATGGGACTTGACGAGGAAGAACAGCAGCACTTGTTTTATGTAGCGCTTTTGCATGATATAGGGAAAATCGGAACAGCAGATGCCATATTAAAAAAGAACGGTAAATTGACAACAGATGAGAGAGAAGAAATTGAGCAGCATGTTAAAATCGGCGGAGATATTCTAAAGGATTTTTCTGCAATAGAAGGGATAGAAGCCGGAGCAAGATATCATCATGAAAGATATGACGGACAAGGCTATACAACTCATATAAAAGGAAAGGAAATTCCTCTGTTTGCCAGAATCATTTGTGTAGCAGATTCTTTTGATGCCATGACGAGTGTCAGATGTTATCGTCCGAAGCTTTCTATTGAGACAGTGATTGAAGAGTTAAAAAAATGTTCCGGGACACAATTTGATCCCGACATTGTTCCATATATGATAGAGATGATTGAAGATGGTGTGGCACCGATTGAAATAGATAAGGATTATTTATATTCGCAGCTTGTAATAAAAAGAAAAAAGTCCCGGCATAAATCTTATGAAAATGTGAGTATAAACACACAATAGGATATTCTATGAAAAAACAAATAGACGGACAGTTAAATTTATTCGATTATATTTCGGATCAAATTGAAAGTGATTCCAAAGCAGAACAGAATAATGAAATTGTACAAAGCTCCAAAACAGAAATAAAGAAAATAAATAAAGGGAAAAAGAGTAGTATAAATTTTTTTGGAGAATGCGAAAAGTGCTGGTGTAAAGATTGCAGACATAATGAAAAATTAGATGGGGAACCGAGGGATTTTGCGGGTGAGCAAAGTCCCTGTCCGTCTTGTGATTTCTGCATCAAAGCCGGTAAAGCTGAAATATGTGAGATTGATTCTTATAAAAACGGCTGTAAGTTACGTGCATTGGAAGAGGGAATAGAGCCTTAGCTCTATTCTATCTTCTCAAAATCTTCTACGCCGTGTTTACACCAGGGACAGATAAAGTTAGGGGGAAGTTCTTCTCCTTCATAAATATAACCGCAGACTACGCAGCGCCAGCCTTTTTTAGAGGTGGGCGTTTTTTGCGGTTTTATATATTCATGATAGAAAGAGTAGGTGACCGGTTTTTCACCGGATACCATTTCATAGTCTGATACTACAGCCAAAAACATAATGTGAGTTCCCAGATCAAAAGTATTTATCACTCTGCAGTCAAGATAAGCAGTGGTATGGTCAGTCAGATAAGGAAGTTCTTGTTTAGTCAGTGCAAAGGAATAGTCAACGAATTTATCCGTTTCCCGTCCACTCTGAAACCCGAAATGTTGGAACAGTGAAAAAGGAGTTGTCTCGGAAAGTACGGAAATTGATAATATACCTGATTTCTGAATGATTTCGCAGGTCAGGTTTTGTTTGTTGACTGCTATAATAATTTGTTTGGGGTTATCTGTTACCTGCATTACGGTGTTAATGATACAGCCGTTCATTTTTTTATCATATTTAGAAGATACGAGGTATAAACCGTAGGATATTTGATTGAATACTGTAGGGTTCATTGGATTTCCTTTCTGTTTTTATGTGCTTTTACATATGAATAGAAGATGATAAAATAGCATTTTATTATAGTATGCCGTATAAGGAAATCAATTATTCTAAACTTATTATTCTTAGTAAAATTATCATTTAAAGGATTATTTTTCGGCACAGCTAATAATATTTCTTCTGTTAAAATATGATGCGCCTCATAAATATCATGATCATAATCCCCGGCGTCAAGAATCAGATCGATATGATTATCCAAAGCCATCTTATAAAGTTCTATGGAATCAGATTCCACGATCTCGAAAGCGATCGCAGGATATTTTTTGGAAAAACTTTTTATAATGAGCGGTAACATGTAGGAAGAAAAGAAGTTAGCGCCTGCAATTGTTAAATGACCGATTTGAAGGTTGGATATTTCATAAAGTTTATAGTAATTTATAGCGAAGAGATGAGGAAAGGATATTGCAAGTGTTTGACCGGTAATATCCTTTTTGATATCTTAAAATTGTATCAATAGTTGTATTACATAATTAATATGTGCTATGATATGTACAAACAAGTAATGATTCAGGATAGTCTCAATCATCTAAGAAATGATCTAAATATTCAAGTGAAAATTCTTGCTTAAAATCCATATTTATAATATAAGCGGAAGTGTGTTTTTGTTGATATTCTTGTGTACGAGGATGGGGGTGTAAGATAAAAGATTTTCGGAAGATTTTTGTTAATTGAGAATCAGTTAAAAAGTATACGGTAAATATAGATTGAAAAATAAACAAAGAATAAATATTAGCTGGCAGATAAACCTGATAAGAAGGATAAACTCCCTTAATAGATTACGGGTTATAAATACATGACAAAAAATAATATAGTAATACAATATTTTAAAAGAGAAATCAGTAGTATATTTTATGAAAATGCAAATATAACAATGAAATAGAAAATTTTATGAAAAAACGGTCAAAATGACAGCATAATAAAGCTATTTAAAGAATGTAAAGAATGTTGGTGTAAGGATTGTAAGCATAATGAAGATCTGGAAGGAGAGCCGAGAGATTTTGCAGGAACACAGAGTTCCTGCCCGTCTTGTTCTTTTTGTAGAAAAACGAAAAAAGCAGAAATATGTAAGATTAATTCTTATGAAAGCGGTTGTAAACTTCGTGCAATAGAAGAAGGAATAGGATCTTGATAAAGGTGGAAAAGCATTTTTTTTGGTAAGAGGGCTCAATGCCACCAGTGATTTTTACGATTGTGGCAACGAGAAAAGATTTGTGAACATCGACACCACAACAGGTTTGGTAAGTAACTTTCATAGTTGGACTCCTTTCGTAAATGATAAGAAGCCATTGACTGAACTACCACACAATTAAACTAAGGCGCTTAAACAATTCTTAGTGTACGGATTCATGATGCCACTTATTTGTGCTTGAAAAGGTAGATCTTACACTGATTTATATGGCAAATATTGAAAATACCAATTCTATTGCTGTAATACCTGAAGATGTGCAAATGATCCATAAAGATACTGAGCTACAACATATAGAAAATTTGGTTTATGTTATAAGAAATAAGCAAGTAATGGTTGACAGTGATTTGGCTTTACTTTATCAGGTTGAAACAAAATCATTGAATCGTGCAGTAAAAAGAAATATAAAAAGATTTCCAGAAGATTTTTGTTTTCAGCTTACAGTAGAAGAATATGAAAATTTGAAGTGCCAAATTGGCACCTCAAAAATGATGGATCAGGAGAAATCGGATGACCGTGGTGGTCGTCGTACATTACCATATGTTTTTACAGAACAGGGAATTTCTATGTTAGAAAGTGTATTACATAGTGATGTAGCTGTTAATGTAAGTATCGGAATAATGCGTGCTTTCGTTGAAAAGAGGCGCTTTATCGCGAATAATGAAGCTTTGTTTGAAAGAATCAGTAATGTAGAATTAAAGCAATTAGAATATCAAAAAAGAACTGATGAAAAATTGGAACAAATTTTTGAATATATATCCGAACACGAAGAATCAAGTCAAAAGGTCTTTTTTGATGGACAAATTTATGATGCATTTAGCTTAATCGTAAGTTTAATTCAAAAAGCAGAATCGAAAATTGTATTGATTGATAATTATGTAGATGTGGATACTTTAAATTTGCTATCGAAGAAGAAGGAAAATGTTGCAGTTATGATTTACACTTTAAGAAGGACAAGATTATCTTCAACAGATGTAGCAAACTTTAATGCTCAATATTCATCGGTTGAAGTAAAATATACAAGAGTATTCCACGATAGATTTATGATTTTAGATGATATGTTTTCCTACCACATAGGGGCATCTATTAAGGATGCAGGGAAAAAATGTTTTGGAATCAATTTGATTCAGGATTCTGGTATTATCAGGGATATATTGCAACGACTTGAAATAGAGACAGAAGAAAGGTAAGAAAACTTTTAAGGATTAAAATGTAAAAGGAATGGGAACACAACCGCCATCAACAAGTGAATGTGCTCCCATTTTACTGATTATTTTCATTTTATGGCATATATTTTCTGGCAGCATGAACGGAGAAATTAAAGTTCCGTACATGCATGTCTTCTGACAAATGCTGCATATCCAGATAATAGCTTCGTATCCAGGAAATACATTGGTATTCGTCATTTTCGAGTAGATACTGTTCCTTCAAATCATCCCATTTCATTGTAAAGATATCATTAGAAGTTAAGCCGGGAATCTGTGATAAATAAGGATTCGTTTTTTCATTTAACAAAACAGGTGCGGCATCGGAAGACAAGGTAGACAGATAATGTCTGCTGTCGAATACATCATAGTCATCCAGATATTCCAAATGTGCCGGATTTAAATTATATCTGGCAATCCAGTAGTCCGGATGCGCAAAGGACAGGCAGATATAAAATACCGTGACAATCACCATACCGTAGGTAAACAACGGAAATCTTTTTTGATAGATAAAAATGGTAACGCCTGCCATAAGAAAGAAAATAACTGTCAGGGACCACAGCACAAAGATTCTTAAAAAGGTTAAATTATATCGGTTAATATACATGATCATACGAAGTGCGCTGGATAAAATCATGATATAAGTACAGCTGCTTATTAACGTAAGAATCATTTTAAGCACCATATTTTCCCGGAAAAGATATAGACAGATCAGCACCAGCAGCAAGTTCAGAATACATACGGCAAGTAATTGGAAAAATCCTTCTCTGGCATAACCGGAATAAGTATATCCTTTCGGGAGCCGCATATTACCGATGAACAGATACATGATCTGGATCACACTGAACATCAGGTATACCACGGAAAGTGCTGCTGTCACGATAATGGCAATGACCGGTTCCAGTTTTCTTTGATCTGTTACTTCTTCCTGCACATTTTTCATGCATAAAGCCGCGTAAATCGCATAGGAACAGAAGAAAACGGCTACGATGAGAAAGAATATTTCAAAAATAGTCATGAAATTAAAGCAAGTAAATATTCTGTCAAGCATCTTGGCAAAAACAATATCGGCACTGGACAGCAGCGCAGTGATAATAAAAAGCAGAGGAAGTGCGATTGCAATACCGGTCAGAACAGGCAGAAAATAGCTTTTTTTACCTGTTTTCACCTGTTTTTGGGCATCAAAATAAGAGATCATGTCGCTAAAGGGGCGGAAAATGCAGGCAAAACAAGCGCCAATCGTCTGAAAAAGGGCAGCAAAGTATTTAGGGAGATTCCACTCCTTATCATTGTATATTGTATGCAATATTAAGATAAAAGAAAGCAGAAAAATGCCGCACTTATTCATAAATAACAGTTGTTGAGAGGTAGTAAGGCAGTTGGAAATGCCCAATAATACCAAGCTAATAATGTAAAAAATGCTGTCTTTTTTGTAAGGAACCCCTAACTTTTGTATAGAGAAGAAGAAATAGCAAAGGGTTCCGATGACGAAAAAAGGGTAAGTAATGCCGGAACTATTACGGTACAGGCAGAAAGTATAGAAAACCGCATAGAGCAGACTGCCGATACTGAAGAAGGAAAAATGCTTCTTTAAGTTTTTGGTGAAAATAGTGTCGGAATTTCTTTTAACTGCTATTACAGGCTGCCCGGGATAGGACATATTTTGATTCAAATAAGGGCTATTTGAGCAGGTGTTGCTTGAATATTGATTGTTTGGATAATTGCAGTCTGATGGCTGGTTATTTGGATAAATATTGTTGGTATTTGTTTGTTCCATAGTTGACTCCTTTCTTATTCCTGTTCGGATTCGGGGTTTTCTTCGTCTTCTACATATTGCAGAATATCTCCCGGCTGGCAGTTTAGCGCTTTGCAGATTTCATTTAAGGTAGAGAGACGGATTGCTTTTGCTTTGTTATTTTTTAAGATGGACAGATTCGCAAGAGTAATGTCAATTTCGCCTGCCAGTTCGGTCAGTCCTTTTTTGCGCATCGCCATCATGACGTCCAGATTGATAATGATAGCCATAGGGTATCTCCTTTATATTTCTTTATGTTTTGTAATGCAATTTGTTTGTGATAGACCGCTTTGAACCATAAACAGGTTAAAAAACGGTATTTTCTGTAAAATATATATTGTTCGTTTATATAGTCAAGTCATTTTCCAGCTTATAAGTGACTGCCTTGTCAAAGACACGGGCAAGAACTTTGCTGAATAATCCGGCTATTACAAATACCAGAATGATAACAAGCACTGCCGGGGTCAGATATATGAATAAACGGCATGCAGTGATCACGGCAATAAAGAAGCTGTAAGTGCTCATGTGATCTAAACTTATAACATTTTCCCTGATAAAACAGTCATCATTCAGTACGGAGCGGAACATCTTGCGAAGCTCCCGCAGAATCAGTACGGCAAAAATGCCGGACAGGAAGAAAATCACACAAAGAGAATAATAATTTTCTGCAAAATATGTATTGTAATGACCGTAGAATTTGATGCTGAATGGAAGCGTTACAATTACGACAATTCCCATATAGAACATGAAGTCTAATAAATATTTGGTGAATAGGATCAGTTTGTCTTTCATAAGATAGTTCCTTTCTGGTATTTATGTATAGTGTTTAAGCATACCTAAATTGTAATCCGAAAATCCATACCTGATTATTCAGATGTGTGCAAAGTTAACAAAAATTATATATTGATAAATCCCTATGGATTTTCTCTTACAAAGAAGACTGACTGATGATCGGTCTTCTTTTATGTTATTCTTAGAACACTGGCGGCATGAAAGGAGCAGCTATGTCTAAGTTTTTAACCTATGATGAACGTCTTGAAATACAAAAAGGACTCAAAGAACAGTTATCATTTGGTCAGATTGCTAAATCGATCAATAAAGATAGAACAACTGTCGCAAAAGAAATCAAAAAGTATTCCTTTGAACAGAAAACAGGATATTCCAATTATCCATACAATGCCTGTAAACACCGCAGGACCTGCATGAAGAAAAACATCTGTCCCCTCGGATGTACAAAGCAGTCTAAATATAAATGCAGTCTTTGTACCATGTGTAATGGCATCTGTGATGATTTTACAGAGGAAATCTGCACCACCAGATTAAAGCCGCCTTATGTCTGCAATGGATGTGGGCAGCTTGGCAAATGTACCCTGAAAAAGATGTTTTACAATGCAGAAGAAGCACATTTACGCTGTCAGGAACATATTTCAGACTGCAGGAGTGGTATTCTTTCCAATGAACTTGAACTGGAAAGGATCAATGCACTGATTACACCGCTTGTCAGAAACGGGCAGTCCATTCATCAGATCTATGAAAGCAACCGGGATGTCCTTATGTGCAGCGAAAAAACACTTTATAACTACATTGATGCCTGCCTTTTTGATGTAAGGAATATCGATCTGCCCCGGAAGGTAAAATACCGTCCGCGCTATAAAAAGCCGGAATTCAAGGTGGACAGGGCATGCCGGAATGGAAGAACCTATAAGGATTTTCAGCTCTTTATGAATGAACATCCGGATGCACATATCGTCCAGATGGATTCTGTCATCGGAACACAAGGTGGTAAAGTACTGCTTACCATCCACTTTGTAGACACAAGCCTTATGCTGGCATTTATCCGTGAAGCAAACACTTCCCGTTCTGTCACCGACATATGGGATACGATTTTTCGGGCAGTGGGAAGGGAAACTTTCGAAAAACTGTTTCCGGTAATCCTTACTGATAACGGCAGCGAGTTCTCTAATCCTAAAGCAATCGAGTTTGGACCTGATGAAAAAGCAAGGCGCAGGACAAATATTTTTTATTGTGATCCAGGCAGTCCCTATCAAAAAGGCGCCATTGAAGTAAACCATGAGCTGATCAGAAGGATTGTCCCTAAAGGGAAGTCCTTTGATGGGTTTACGCAGGAAGATATATTCCTGATGATGGATCACATTAACTCGTACAAAAGGAAAAAGCTGAACCACCGTAGCCCATACGAAGCGTTCAGCTTTTACTATGGAGAAGACATACTGAACAGGCTGGGATGCAGACCGGTAGCCGCCGAAAATATCATCCTGAAGCCCCGTCTTCTCAAAAAGTAACCCATAAACCATCACATGAAAGCCGCCAGAGAATAAGTGTCCCAGCGGTGTGGAATCTCCAGTTACAAAAAAGCTGAGCGGGATTCGATGCCTGTTTGCCATGTGAAAGTTTATACTGTAACGCTATTATATCATATCTGTAAATATAGTAAATCCCGGGAAAGTTGCTTACAAAACGGGATTTTTATATACAAAATGGGAAAGTTGTTTACAAAAAGAGATTTTCATTTATAAAATGGGAAACTTGAAGTACAAATGGGAATCTCGGATTGCAATTCATCGTGTTTAAGCATACAATAACACCGTGAGGAATGAATGTCAATAATAATTTATCGAATTTCAATAAATTATTATTTTTTGGCGATAATGTGAGAGGGGATATGGGGAGATGTAGATTGTTGTTTATGAAAAGTAATACAAGAAGTTTATTTGTGAGGGAATTACAAATATTGTAATACACAATTTTATAAGTTATGTTTTAAAATGGGAGGGGAATTCAATCGAGAATAAATATAAAGATTGAATATACTAAATAACGATAATTACAAAACTGTATTGAAAATATGAAATAGAAATGTTACTATGTATATGAGTGGTATCCAAAACGGGTAAGCGGTTCACCTTTCGCCAGATATACATCTGAGAACTTCCATTAAAGGAGGTTTTGTCTATGGAAAATCTACGAAAGGGTACTTCGGTACATATGATATTCGATACGATTGTGGGTATTGTCGGTATAACTGTAACGATCATCAGTATTTTGGTGACTTGTATCAGCTTATGGCAGAACCACAAAAATAGAGAAAATCAAAACAGCAACCGCCCGAACCAAAGGTAAAGTTGCTGTTTTAATTATGTAACTATTAACTAAGGTGAACCGTTTGCTTTACGGATATCACTCTTTTTTTATATCATACATTTATCATCTTGTCAAATAATTTTAATCGAATTTTTATATTTACTATATTCTTTACTTTTATTTTTTCACAAATACGTATTTTAGGATCATTTAAGCAACATTTATGGTAATTTAAGAAAATAGTATTTGATTTTTATACCTATGATAGGTAAGCTAAATATAAAGAAATATATTATTCTTAATCAGATATTTGATTTGCGGTTTACAAGAGTATGTCTATCGATAAATTCAGTGATAAATCGCTTTGGGACGAATCATTAAAATTAAACTCAAACTCAGACTCAAGTGAAAGGCATGGATACTGCCATGGAAAATGTTACATTATCTAAGAAAGCACCCTCAAAAGCAGTAAATCAAAAAGATATAAATAACATAGAAACCAACATCGTCAGCAGCAAAGACAGTAAACCAAAAGAGATCAGCGCTGACATCAATATGCTAATTTCCGGCATGATTCAAAAGGACGGGAAATCTTTTGCACGAGTATCTTTTATGCGTGGTCAAAGCTGGGCGGAAGGTATAGTACCGGATGGAAAAGTTGAAAAGTCAGAAGGATTTAGTGAAGAAGAACTTGCACAACTAACAGAATATCTGGTTCAGCAAAAAGATATGATTTTAGAACAGGCGAAAAGTGTAAATCCATTAAAAAATATGTTTGGAATATAAATTCTGTAAATCAGAGTAATAACTAAGATTTTTTAATATATACAGTTCTTTGATATACAGTCATTTAAGGTTGCAGATTATATTCATAAATTGAGGAAAGGTATAGGAATTGATATGATCTTTGGTAATTATGCGGATTGGACAGTGCAGAATATTATTGTCAGGATTCTGGTAGCTACTGTACTTGGCGGAATTATCGGATTAGACCGCGGTATGAAGCATCGCGGTGCAGGAACGAAGACGATCACGGTTGTTTGTCTTGGTGCCACGTTAGTCATGCTGACGGAACAATATGTTCAAGTGAATTTTCCGGGGCTTGCGGACATGGACCGCCTTGCCGCGCAGGTGATCAGCGGTGTGGGATTTATTGGCGTGGGCACCATTATTATTTCCAATCACCGGGTAAGAGGATTGACCACGGCAGCAACTCTGTGGGCGAGCGCAAGTGTGGGACTTGCCGTAGGAATCGGCTTTATCGATGGCGGTGTACTGATCACGGCAATGATGTTGATTGCCCTTCATGTGCTGCCTTTTGTAGAGCGTTTCGCCACCAGATATTCCCACTATTGCAGTGTATTTATTGATTTGGAAAAAAGGCAGTACCTGCATGAAATCCTACAGAATCTAAAGGAAGCGGGGATTAGTATTGATTCCATGGAAATGAGCAAACCTACAATTAAGGATGACGGCATTGCTGTGCAGCTTGTACTTCATGCTAAAAGAGCTATTCAAAATGCAGAAGTCTATGAAATTATTATGAAATCGGACAAGGTCTTGTCAGTAGATTTTCTATAAAAAATTGAGGGGATCATAGTTGCTTATGAATCCCCTATTTTATTAATAACCCGATAGGACAATGATCTGAACCCATCACGTCCGTATAAATCAAGGCATCTTCCAGTCTGTCCTTCAGACATTCGGACACAAGGAAATAGTCAATACGCCACCCGGCATTCTTGGCTCTGGCGCTGAACCGATAGGACCACCAGGAGTAGACACCTTCCAAGTCGGGATAAAAGTAACGGAAAGTATCTATGAATCCGGCTTCCGTCAAAGCTGTAAATTTTGCCCGCTCTTCATCCGTAAATCCCGCATTCATATGGTTCGTTTTGGGATTCTTTAAATCAATCTCTTTGTGCGCTACATTTAAGTCGCCGCAGAAGATAACAGGCTTGATTTCTTCCAGCTTTTTCAGATAGGCAAGGAAATCTTCTTCCCACTTCATACGATAATCTAATCTTGCCAACTCATTTTGGGAATTGGGCGTATAGACCGTGATAAAGTAATAATCCGGGTATTCTAACGTAATGACTCGTCCTTCATGGTCATGCTCTTCTATGCCGATGCCGTAAGATACATTGACCGGTTCTCTTTTCGTGAAAACAGCAGTACCGGAATATCCTTTTTTCTCGGCATAATTCCAGTATTGATAATAGCCGGGCAGATCCAGATTGATCTGTCCTTCCTGCAGCTTAGTTTCCTGCACACAGAAGATATCCGCATCTTCCTGTTTGAAATATTCCAAAAATCCTTTGCCTACACAGGCTCTCAATCCGTTTACATTCCAAGAGATCAGTTTCATTGTTTTATCCTCACATTCCTTATTCAAATTCATTCTCATGTTGTTTAAAAAAATCAAAATATGCCCGTACATTAGGCAGCCTGGTCCAACGTTTCACATCTATACACCATCCGGGTAATATTCCAGAATATATTCTTTCACAATATCTTCCGATAAATCATACATTCCGTCCAGCCGTTCTTCATAGTTTTCCTTCGTCAGCCGTTCTTTCCCTTTTGCAAGTTTGTCATAGACATAATAGTTGATATCTTTGGAGAAATGAATCATGTCCATATAGTTGTCCAGATTTGTAATGATCTCTTTATCATCCTGATAAAAATAAATCTCAACATTATCGTATTCCAACAGCGCACCAATTGCCTGCTTCTCATTATAGATTACGGCATCACGGCTGCCGTCACGATAGGCATTATCCCACCAAAGCATGGAATAAGGGGAAAAGAAAAATTTAAAAGTGGTTTCTGGGTGTGCTTCCACCTGTGAAGTGAGCAGCGCGATATTACCGGCTAATTCCTCAGAGTTTGCGGTTTCCGATTCCATTTCCCGAACAGAGGGCAGGCGGGTATATAAACCTGTTGCCATATCCCGTCCGAAATATTTCCACTGCGCCCAGTTATAAGAATCCCCCTCATCATAATTGCCGATAAAAGAGTACGCCAGCATATAAGGAAGTTTTTCCATGAGCACATCTTTATTTAGTGTATACTGATAATCATTCAGATGATTTGTATCATACAGATACATAGGACAGCCGGTGGAGACATAGGTTGGCTCCGTGCTTGCCGATAAGGAAGAAGGATCTATATTATAGAATACATAATCCAATTCATGTTCTTCATAAGCGATATCAAGTAAATAACACAAATCCGCAGTTGCGCCGTAAGAACGGATTGCCTTGATGGCAGTACAGCCGAATCCTTCATTAAACCATCCGTTATTATAGTTTTCACAGACAGAGGAACCTACGATAAGCGCATTATAGTCGAAGTTACGAAGTGTACCCACACATTGATATTCCTTATCGGTGAGCACTGCTTTTAACCCGGGCAGAGGCTTGTGATATTGGTAAAAAGGGTCAAAAATCACCACAACAGCAATAACTGCTGCCAGCAGAACCAAAGTCCGTATGAAAAAAGATTTGATAAATTTTTGTTCCGTCATAATATACAGCCTTTTAAATTAAAAATTAAAATATAAAAACGTACTAACCTGTGACAGTGATAGAATACACCACACCAGTAAAACGCTGGCAATCCAGCATTTTGCGGAAGTCAGTTCTCCGTTCACTGCGCGTTCATAGGCATTCGGTCTGAAAATTAAGACAAATGCCAGTGCAAATAACAAAATCATAAAGATCAGATATACATAGCTTATCAGGTTAGGTGCGACCATATCCATAGCCTGTCTTATAACATAGATTTCAGAGATATCCAACTGGGCAGCCACTTCATAGAGTTTGCCGTTCCAGCTTCCTGAGAAAAGGTTTTTAAAAAGCTGAATAGCACCTAACATACTCTCGCTTCTAAAGAAAAATAAAGAAAGATTAAATAAGCTGAAAGTGAAAAGCCAGCCCATCCATGCAGGAATATGAAATCTGGAAGGTCTTTTTTCCTCCCGTCCCTTAATGCCGATGATACCGAGATTATCCCATACTACCAGAATACCGTGTATCACACCCCATACCACATAAGTCCACGCTGCACCATGCCATAAGCCGCTTAACAGGAAAATGATAAAGGTGTTGATTAACATGCGCACTCTGCCTTTTCTGCTGCCGCCAAGCGGAATATAGACATAAGTGATAAAGAAACGGGACAGTGTGATATGCCATCTTTGCCAAAATTCCTTAATACTGCAGGCACGGTAAGGGGAATTAAAGTTGACAGGCAGTTCCACATTGAACATTTTGCCAAGTCCCATAGCCATATCAGAATAACCGCTGAAATCAAAATATAACTCAAAGGTGTACGCCAGCACTACCACAATTGTGGATATACAGTCCAAAGAAAAAGTCTGAGCGAAACCGAAATTAACCATCAGAGCAAAGGTGTCTGCCAGCAGCACCTTTTTGGCAAGACCCAGGACAAACAGATAGATACCTCTGGCAAAAGAAACGCTGTCAAAGCGGCGCTTGGAGATATCCTGAAACTGAGGAATAATTTCGTCATACAATACAATAGGCCCTGCGATAAGCTGGGGGAAAAAGGTGACAAAGGTCACATAATTTAAGAAAGGATAATGTTCCGTCTTGCCCAGGCAGCGGTCGATGATAAAGGAGAGCTGCTGAAAAGTAAAGAAACTGATGCCCAGCGGCAGCAGGATATGTTTTAATGTGAAATTTGTGTCAAATACCGCATTGATGTTTTCTATAAAAAAATCATAGTATTTGAAATAAAATAGAATACCAAGATTCAGAATAAGACCGGACAGCAAACCGACACGATTCCATATTTTCCGGTGAGCAGAAGATTCGGGAACCTTCGTAAGCAGGTAGCTTAGCAGATAATTCATGCCGATACTGACGAGAATGATAGCCAGATAGTAGGCATTAAAATAGCCATAAAACCATAAAGACATGCCGGCTAAGAACAGATTAGCCAGCTCATATTTTTTATAATAATTGAATCCATACCAGCCAATGAGTACCAGAGGCAGGAACATAAAAATAAAAATATACGAATTGAATAACATAAAATACCGGAATTCCTTCCTGCATACATATTTTTCAAATAAAGGTAAAAACTACATAACGTGGCAATAACAATTAAGTTCTTTGAGTTTAGGTGTAAGTGTTACTGCACACTTGAGCATAGTATACCAAATCAAAACTAAGCTTACAAGTGAAACACCGTCGTGCAGACGGCAGGAAAATAGTTTCCTGGATTTACACATACATTGAGTATTGCACAAATTTCAGAAAGAAAACCAAAAGGAACAGAAACGGAGATATTATGAGAAAAATAATGATAACAGTAATGATGTCAGGATTGCTCTTACTTACCGGGTGCGGTGACAGCCTGCCTGAGGACGAATTAGTGAATAACGGACAAGCATTTGAAATGCAACAGCTTGGGGATGATCTGCAGGCAAGCAATTTTCCGTTTGCAGACAGAGATTATCAGGGCGAAGAGGAATTTCCCACATTACATGAATTGGAATCGGAAGTAAAGGAGCTGTTGGGAGATAAGTATTGGCCGGAAGTAGACTTATCAAAAGAAGAATTAGAGAGAGCAACCGGTATTACGGAGGACATGTATGTGGATTTTCTGGCACAGAAACAGGTTTTAGATGCGGATATTGATACTATGATTATTATTCATGCTAAGGAGGCGTATGTAGGAACCATAGAACAGGCGTTGGAAGAATACCGCAATCATATCATCGAGGAAAACCAGAAATACCCGCAAAACCTTGGAAAAGCGGAAGCATCCCGTATGGAGACTATAAACGATTATATATGTTTCGTACAGTTGGGGGCAGATACTACTATAGTGGCTGATCAGGGGCAGGATGCAGTAGTTCATTATTGTCTGGAGGAAAATGAAAGAGCTCTGTATGTTTTGGAAAAAGCGATTCTCGAATAAAATAAGGGTTCGGGAATTATTTAGCATATACATTCATACGCAAATTATGATAGAATAATGTGGATAATAAGCTTTTTGCAAAAATAAGTGTGGAAAAGTGTGTTTTACAAAATAAAACAATAAGATACCGAAAACTGATAGGAGAAACAGGATGCAGGGATTTATTAAGATATCAAAATATGCAGGAATGCGCAATGATCTGGCGCAGGCCGGCGGTGGCAATACATCTGTGAAGCTGGATGATAAGGTGATGTTAGTGAAAAGTTCCGGCTATCAGCTTGCGGATGTAAGTGAGGATGCAGGGTATTCCAGAGTGGATTATCACAGGATCGTATCCTATTTTGAAGAAAATATGACAGAGACAACAGCCGACGTGCTGACTGAGGAAAAGGGAAAGGAGCTGCTTGCCGAAGCGCAGCTAGAAGGCGGTCGTGCTTCCATCGAGACATTTCTGCATTCCATAACAGGTAAATATACGCTGCATTCCCACCCGATGTTAGTGAATATTCTGACAGCAAGGCAGGGTGGCATGGAGGCATTGAGAGAACTGTTCCCGGAAGCGATTTATGTACCTTACAGGAAACCGGGTGCCGCATTGGCAGAGACATATTATAGAATTTATCGGAAGCACGTAGAAACCGGGAAAAGCAGTGAGATCATTTTTCTGGAAAATCACGGATTAGTGGTCAGCGGTAATCATGCGGATCAGGTGATTGCTAAGACGGAAGAGGTATTACATAGTATTGCAAAGTATCTGAACATGAACAATAAGGCATATGAAGGCGCCACCAGAATATGGGATATGCTCACAAGAATCCCTGAGCTGAAAGATAAGATAGTGTATACTTCCGAGAATAAATATCTTGCGTGGGAATATATCGGAGAGACGCTTTTTAAGAATGGTGCTTGGGAACATGCATTTTGTCCGGATTGTGTCGTTTATGCAGGAAAGAAGATACTTAGGCTTGCAGATGATTTCAGCAGAGGAGATATTACTGCTTTTATGGAGAAATACGGATTGCCTACGCTGATTTGTTATCATAGGAATGTTTATATTGTTGCAGAGAGCGTGAAGAAAGCACAGGAAATTGAGAATGTCATGAGTTTCAGTGCACAGGTGCAGATGGCGAACAAGGGATATGGCATGAATTATTTAGACGATACGCAGATGGAAGAATTATTGAATTGGGATTCTGAGAAGTATCGGAGAATGATGAAAGCGTAAGAAAAATTTCTAAGATTTGAAAATTCGGGGAGAAAACTATGAACATTATTATTCCCATGACGGGGTACGGTTCCCGTTTTGTGTCAGCAGGATATAAGGAGCTTAAGCCTTTTATTCCGGTTATGGAGATTCCGATTGTAGAATGGATTGTGAAAAGGATGTATCCGGCAGATGTGAATATTATTTTTGTGTGCAGAGGGGAGCATCTCAGAAAAGATCCTTCCATGAGAGAGAGACTGACCGCACTGGCACCGGAATCTGCGATTGTATCTATTGAAGACTGGGTGAAAAAGGGACCGGTCTATGATGTGCTCAGAGCTTATCGGGAGTTAAAGCAGACGGATGTCATCGACTGCTCACAGCCCTGCATCATCAATTACTGTGATTTCTATATGACTTGGGATTTTCAGGCATTTGCCGAAGAAGCACGGAAGAGGGACTGTGACGGCAGCGTGCCCTGCTATACAGGATTTCATCCGAATCTGTTGCCCCAGAAGAATTATTACGCTTCCTGCCTGACAGACGGGGAGGATAATCTGATAGAAATCAGAGAGAAATATTCTTTTGAAAAGGATAAGACCAAGGCGAAACATTCCCCCGGTGTATATTATTTTAAAAACGGGGATATCATGGAGAAATACTGTCAGATACTGACAGAGCATGAGGAATGTGCCATTAACGGAGAATTTTATGCCAGCCTTCCCTATAACTTTATGGTGCAGGATGGCTTGAAGGTGTGGGTTCCAACGAATGTAGAGTATTTCTGTCAGTGGGGTACACCGGAGGATATGCAGGAATTCGTATATTGGACTGACCTGATTCGTAAGTCTGTAACTGAAAAGAGAGTTACCGAGCCGGAGAACACAGAGTCATCTGTTTCTGACAGAGGTGTTATGTCTGCCGACAAAGGCAAAATCTTAATTCCCATGGCAGGAGCGGGACAGCGGTTTGCAGACGCAGGCTACACCGTACATAAACCGGCGATTATGACGATTGACCGATTTAGAGGGGAAGAAAAGCCTATGGTAGTCTGTGCTACCAGGGATCTGCCGGGTGTGACAGAAGACGGCAGTAATGTAATCTATGTAGACAGAACCTTTCATAAAGTGGATGGTGTGGAAGACATTATCAGAGAATACTATCCCAAAGCACAGTTTATCACGGTCGATCATCTGACAGAAGGACAAGCATGTACCTGTATGCTGGCAGAAGAGTACCTTGATTCGGAGGAGCCGCTTCTGATTGCGGGATGCGATAACGGCATGGATATTGACAGGGATGCTTTTACACAGTTGACGAAGAACTGTGATTGTATCGTGTTTACTTATCGACATAATGAAGCAGTGCTTGCCAATCCCAATGCCTACGGCTGGATGATTGCTGATAGAGAGGGCAATATCACGGGGACATCCATTAAGAAAGCCATTTCGGACACGCCGATGGAAGATCCGGCGGTTGTAGCTACTTTCTGGTTTCGGAAAGCAAAGGTTTTCTTGGAAGCTACGAAGAAGATGATAGAAGAAAATGACCGGATAAACAGTGAATTCTATGTGGATCAGACAGTAAAGCATGTACTTGATCTTGGATATAAAGCGAAGATTTTCGATATAGACAGATATGTGGGCTGGGGAACTCCTGCAGATTATGAAGGATATCAGAAGACATATACATATTTTAAAGAGTTCTTAAAGGCAGAGGGAATGCTTTGTATATAATATTTATTGACTGTATGTATATGCAAGATAGAGAATCAGAGATATTCCGACAGATATAACGGTCGGAATATTTGAAGAAAGGCATGGAAGTTCATGTTGCAGAAGTTAGATTCTTTGGATTTTGAAAAGAATTATCATAGGTACATAAAGGCGGCTATTATTACGATAGTTGTCTTTAAGTTACTCCTGATGGGGTTGTTTTCTTCCGACTATCAGGATCTGATGTTTATTCCTTTTGTGAATTGTTTTTTACAGGGGGAGAATCCTTATCAATTTTACTATGATAATCATCTGCTTTCCTCATTTCCCTATCCGCCGGTCATGTTATTGTTGGAATGTATCGGTGGTGTTTTTGTAACATTTATAAAAGGAATGCCTGTATTTTGGCAGAACCTGATTTTCAAGCTGCCGATTCTGCTGATGGATTTATTGGGTTTATATTATCTGATGCGTATTTCCCAATCTAAACGGAAATATATTTTAGTGCTGTATTTCTTGTCTCCGATTGTGTTATATGCGTCTTATATGCACGGGCAGTTGGATATTATTCCTACGGTATTTCTGGTAGGTGCCATTTATTATCTGACCAAACCGGGCGCGGCAATGAGTAAGATCATGGCAAATGATTGGAAATTTATAGTGTTTTTGACATTGGCTCTGGCATCCAAGTTTCATATTGCGGCGGTTTTTCCTTTATTTTTTCTCTACATTTATAAGAAAAAAGGGCGCAGCAAGGCAATTATTATGACGGGTTTGCCGGTTCTTCTTACGGCGGCTGTGGTACTGCCGTTCTGGGGAAGCGGTTTTGCCAATATGGTACTGTTTAATAAAGAACAGAATGCCATCGGTAAAGTTTTCATTGAGTACG
Organism: Lachnospiraceae bacterium; assembly: GCA_017936885.1. GTDB lineage: Bacteria > Bacillota > Clostridia > Lachnospirales > Lachnospiraceae > UBA3282. The sequence goes on from JAGBEO010000006.1 coordinate 123,095, forward strand.
GAAACGCTCATTTATTGTTGTCTGTGCTGGTGTTATTGTTTATTTATTTTCAGGCGTTTCGTATTAATCAGATGAACAGGGATTTACTGATCAGTATGACAGGACTTCTTTTTGCTGTGTTTCTTATTTTCGTTCCGGCTATGCCTGCATGGTTTATCTGGATTGTGCCTTTTTTTATGCTGTATTTGGCAGGTTTGTCAGAGAACCGCGGCAAGATGGTGTTAGTGTATGGTGTGTTTAATCTGCTGTATCTGCTTTATTACGTGTGTTTCCATGTGACGGAGTTTACGGATTTGTCGGTACTTGGCAGACCGCTTAAGCATTTGAAATATGCGAATCCGGAAATGAAAAATATTGTATTTACTTTAATGATCGGAATCTTCTTAATTCTGGTGGCATCTATGTATCTGTATGGAGTCAACAGTAATTCCTATTACCGCAGAAGAAACCGCCCTTTTACGATCGGCATTGCGGGAGACAGTGGTGCAGGGAAGAGCAGATTGCTTGGTATGCTGGAAGAGCTTCTGTCAGAAGAGCATATTCTGAATATTGAAGGGGATGGAGATCATAAGTGGGAGCGTGGAGATGCCAATTGGAATGAAATGACGCACTTAAATCCCCGTGCCAATTACTTATACAGGCAGGCGGAAGATTTGCGGGTTCTGCGCGGTAATAATACGGTAAAGAGAGCTGATTATGACCACAACACAGGTACATTTACCGGGAAAAAGAAAGTAATACCTAAGCCCTATATTGTTATGTGTGGGCTGCATTCCTTATATCTGCCACAGATGAGGCAGGTTTTGGATATGAAGATTTATCTGGATACCGATGAGGCACTGAGGTGCTATTGGAAGTTAAACAGGGATCAGGGAGACAGAGGACATCGTAAAGAAGCTGTTATGGCTCAGATTGAGAAGCGCCGTAAGGATGCTGAGAAATATATTTACCCGCAGAAGCAGTATGCGGATTTGGTCATTCGTTATTATGATGAACAGTTAACTCAGAATTTGGATAAGATGGAGCGTTCTTATGAAGTTACCCTGAGTGTGGAATTTTTAATGGATGTAAGTATCAATGCCGAGCCGTTGTTAGCACTTTTGCAGGAATATGGCGTACGGGGCAGTTTGTTTTATGATGATCTTATGCATCAGAGAATTATTCTGGAGGGAAATGACCTGGAAGTAAGTAAGGATGTTTGGGAGAGAATTGCTTATACGGCAATTCCCCAGATTGAAGATCTGACCGGCGGCAATATTGTTTGGGAGGATGGTGTCAATGGCGCAGTACAGTTGATTATTCTTGTTGTGATCGGTGAGATTATGAAAAGATAGGAAGTTAAGTACCTGTGCCATGAAACTTGTTTCATTTATGCAGCTTTTATGATTTGTGCAATTACTATGCCGTATATGCATGAAAGTTTGTAAATTGAGAGAAAGGCATGGTTGTTAATATGATAAAGGCAGTCATATTTGATTTGGATGATACATTATATGCCTATGAGTCTTTGAATACGGAAGCGGGGAAGCGGGTACAGGATTTTACCTGTCAAAGCTTAGGTATTTCGGAAGATAGTTATAAAGAGGCTTATCAGTTCGGGCGGACGGAAACCAAGAAACAGCTTGGTGACGTGGGTGCATCGCACAACAGACTGTTGTATTTTCAGAAGACTTTGGAATATTTAAAAATCAAACCAATGCCTTTTTCATTACAAATGTATGAGATGTACTGGGGGACTTTTTTAGAGAAAATGCAGTTATATTCCGGGGTGCGTCAGTTTATCGATAAACTGCATGAAAGGGGTATTGTCATTGCGGTATGTACTGATCTGACAGCGCATATTCAGCATCGCAAGATCGAAGCGCTCGGACTATCCGATGATATTTCATATCTGATTACCAGTGAAGAGGCAGGAAAAGAGAAACCGGCACCGGAGATGTTTGAATTATGCTTAAGGAAGCTGGGACTTCCGGCTGAGGAAGTCTGCTACATCGGAGACAATTACGGGAAGGATATACAAGGCGCTGCGGCAGCAGGAATGCAGACGATATGGTTTCATTCGGATCAGCCTGCAGAGCAGCAGTATGCAGCTATGGCAGACAAGGTATCATAAAAATATCAGGTTATGCAACATTTGTGCCTTGTGCAATGTATACAGGGTATAACGTAAATTCGCAGGCTGAACAGGAATGGAGATTCATATGAAATTATCAATAGTGGTTCCATGCTATAATGAAGAAAAAAATATTCCCCTTATTCTGGAACGGTTTGGGGAACTGATCAAGAGAGATGATATAGAGGTTATTTTAGTCAACAACGGTTCCACCGATGACAGTGCGCAGGTTCTGGCAGAGCTGATACCGAAGTATCTGTTTGCGAGAACAACACTTGTGGAAGTCAATCAGGGATACGGTTACGGTATTTTGCAGGGGCTGCGGGAATGCAGAGGAGAGTATATCGGCTGGACTCATGCGGATATGCAGACAGACCCGGCGGATATTCTGAAAGCATTGGATATCATTGAGCAGGAAAAGGGGCTTGTTTTTGTGAAGGGTAACCGAAAGGGCAGGCCGTTGTTTGATGTCTTCTTTACGGCTGGCATGAGCTTTTTTGAGACCTGTTATCTGCATGAGAAGCTGTATGATATTAATGCACAGCCCAATATTTTTCCGAAGGTGTTTTATGACAGTTGGGAGAACCCACCGTATGATTTTTCGCTGGATTTGTATGCATTATATATGGCGCGCAGGAGACATCTTCGGGTGATACGGTTTCCGGTGCTTTTCCCGGAAAGAATCTATGGGGAATCCAAATGGAATACGGGGTTGAAATCTAAGTGGAAGTTTATTAAGAGAACGATAGATTTCAGTGTGAAGCTAAGAAAGAATTTGTAATATATGATGAAGAAAGGAAAAGATCAGGATGGAATACATAGCACACAGAGTTAATACAATAGAAGAATTGCGTAAACTTCCTGTTGAATACGGAGTGGAATTAGATTTAAGGGACGATCTGAATGGCAGAATCTATATTTCCCATAATCCCTTTGAACCGGGGGAGGATTTCGAGGACTATTGTAAAGAGTATCATCACGGAACAATGATATTGAATATTAAGAGTGAACGGATTGAGCATAAAGTGCTGGAGTACATGAAACAGTATCATATTGAGAAGTATTTCTTTTTAGATTCTTCTTTCCCGATGATCAAGCTCCTGTCAGATATGGGTGTGAAGGACATCGCACTGCGGTTCAGTGAATTGGAAGGATTAGATACCATCCGCAACATGGCAGGCAGAGCCGACTGGGTCTGGGTGGACTGCTTTACGAAGATTCCGTTGGATCAGGACAGCTATCGGGAGTTGAAGGCGCTGGGTTATAAATTATGTTTTGTATCGCCGGAGCTGGAAGGCCAGGAGGAGAAGCTGCCGGAATATAAGAAATATATTGAAGAACAGGGCATTGTTTTTGATGCTGTTTGCACGAAGAGCTATCATATTGATGACTGGAAAAGGGAATGAAGTTTCGTAATAGTTAAAGGTTTGTAGTTGAAAAACATGATTATAATTTGGAAAGGCTGCTTTGATTATGAGGAAGAAAATAAAAGAAAAATTAGGTATGGCAGCAATTATTTTTGTCACATTGCTGGCGGGGCTGTTGCTTTTCTATAAACACTGGCAGTTTGAGCTTCCCGGGTATCCTAATGTGGATGAGCAATTGTCATTAGACTGTATTTATAATCTTATGAACCAGCATATATATGCAGGAGATATCTATGTATTGGACTTCTTCCGGTATCCTCATTTAACATTTTATTATGCGGTGGCCGGAGTACGGGTTCTTGGCAAACTGATCTCCGGAGTAGATACGGTGATCCTTCTGAGGTATCTTATATGCGGAACAGCGTTATTGTCTAATGTCTGTGTTTATTTTGCTGTTAAGATTATGACGGGCAGCCGCAAGTGGGGATATCTGGGATTTATATTGTCGGTATTTTCTTTATATGGATATGCGTATTTATATTATACCGGGCCGGATACCATGATCTATGCGGTAGCGAATGTGATATTGTTACTGGGTTGTCTGATTTATCAGGATGTGCAGGAGGACAGGGTTGTTTATTTGTGGTATCCTCTGATGGCAATCTGTATCGGACTTGCCATGGCAGCAAAATACCATGGGATACTTTTCGGTGTGTTATGGCTGGCATTGCATATTCGGAAGAAATATTGGAAAAGCTATCGGGATAATTTTTTGTTTTTGTTAAATTGCATCATACTGGCACTGGTATTTTGTGTGTGCAACTACTCCCTGTTTTTTCATTTTAAGACTTTTGTCGGCGATAACCTTTATAATTTAAGTCATTATGCATGGGGACATCCCGGTATTGAGCATAATCTGCCGCTTCTGGGTTATTTAGAGGCTTACGCGCTTACCGGCTATGGTGCAGTGGGAGGATTGATTCTTCTTCTGGGGATCATTTATCTGATTCGTAAGAAAGACTGGAGTCAGATGATGGTATTTTTGATTATGCCGGTGTTTATCATACTGTTTTTATCCAAGTATCAGATCGTTCTGGGCAGAAATGTGTCTTTGGTATTGCCTTATGCGTATCTTTTTATGACCTATGGGCTGATGGAGACAGAGAGACTGTTGGAAAGGTATTGTTTTGCCGGACATAAAACAGGCAGCAAAAAGAATCATACCGGACAGGCGGGCAACGCAAAAGAAAACGGATTTAGGCTTACGGGGAAGGCAGCGGTCAATATTGTAGCAGGGCTGATGGTTTTAAGCAGTGTAACAGTGGCTTGCAACAGCTACCGTTATGGCTTAACCTACACGCAGGCAGAAACCTATATAGAAGAACAGATTCCGAAAGGTGCTACGATTTACTGCACATCTTTTGCACCCTTCATAGATACACAGAATTATAAAGTGATTGATATCGGAGAGGATATTGCCAAGCTGCCGGAACAGCTTAATGAAGAAGAGTACTATGTAGATGTAGAGTATGCCACTGGATATTTTACACAGAAGAAGGATTATCTGGTGAAACAGGGCAAAGATATGTATCCTGATCAAAAGAAGGCATATGAAGATAAGATTGGTAAGTATGCGCCGCTGCAGAAATATGAAGGAATTTCCTACGGAAAAGAGTGGAAGTACAGAGTCGGTTATCTGGATTTTTTCCGATATAGTCCTGAAAAATATTATGTGGGGCCAAGTATCGTAATTTATGGAAAATGACGGCTTTTCGGATATATACTTTTATGTTAAAATATGTATCGTTAATTGTAATTACAATGAGGCTGTGATCAGGACAAGATAAAGAGAAGGTGGGTAAAATGCGAGAGTTTGTGATTACAACAGAGAGTAATTCAGATATGGACCCTGCATATTTGGCAGAAAATGAAGTAGGTGTAATACCACATTATTATACAGTGGAAGAAGAAGTGTATGGTGATGGAAAGGAATTGACTAATAAGGAGTTCTATGACGCTATGCGTGCCGGCAAGAAAGCAGCTACTATGGCAAGTAACCCGGCGGTAATTTTAGAGAAATTTGAAGAATATGCGAAACAGGGTAAAGATATTCTCCATATCAGTTTCTCTTCCGCGCTCAGCAGTGGGTATAACAATATCGTAAATGGTGCCAATGAAATTATGGAAAATTATCCGGAGATGAAGATTATTGTTATTGATACGCTGTCGGCATCTCTCGGAGAAGGTATCATGATCCGTAAAGCGATAGAGATGAAGAAAGAAGGAAAATCTCTGGAAGAGACGGCAGATTGGATCAATGAGCATTGCCCTCATCTGAATATACAGTTTACGGTAGATGACTTGAATTTCCTGTACCGTGGCGGGCGTTTATCCAGATCCTCGGCTATTTTCGGTACGGTAATTAATATTAAGCCGATTCTTTATTTTGATAAAGAGGGTAAGCTGGTTGCTCTGGATAAAGTACGCGGGCGTAAGAATGCACTGAGTACATTAGTGGATAATATGGAAGCAAGACTCGGAGAATTTCGGGATAACCAGGTATTCATCGGTATCGTTCACGGTGACTGTGAAGCGGATGCCAAATATATTGCCAATGTGATTACAGAACGGTTCGGATATACAGATATTGTGATCCGTCCCATCGGACCGAGTATCGGAGCACATTCCGGCCCGGGTGCAGTAGGTATTATTTTCTTGGGAAATGAGAAGTAAGCTTGTGTAAATACTTATGAGGTGGGAATACAATGGATAAAATAATAAGTGAAATGCGGGTAAATGCATTACATAGGGTAATACTGCCGATAGTGATTTGCCTGTTGATTTCACCGTTATTTTTTATGATTGGATTGGATAGTTATAAGAGGATTGAATCGAGTAACAGAGAATTTTCTGAATTTGAGGAAGATGAATTACACAACAGTATTGTACATTTAGATGCTAATTTTGTGCTGGATTGTTTTGCTGAATATGGTTCTGCTGTGCCTTACACGAGGGAAATAAGCGAGACAGATAAATGTTATTACATTGTTTATTGCAGGAATGGTAAATATATAGCAGTGGAAATAGATGCAGAGGAAGCGGATTCCCTGGATGAGATATGCGAAGCTACCTGGGATTATTTGATGGGATATACTGACAACTTAGAGAAGAGCTACACGGTGGAAGGAACAGTTAGTAATATGACCACTACTATAAAAAGATATTATATAGAGTGGTTTGAGGAAATGGGATTTTCTGATAAGGAGATTGAGGAATGTGCACTTCCGTATGTAGTTCGAAATGGTTGGAACAGGAATACAGAGTTAGCCTGTGCTTATATCGGTTGGGGTATATTTCTGATTTTGGCTGTGTCCATTTTGATTCTGCTGATGAAGGCAGTTACACAGCATAAGGTCAAAAAGGATTTTGCGCGGCTTGGAACTTTAGCGGATACAGAAATTACGGAGGATTATGCCAACGCATGTGTTGTCAATAACCGAGTAAGAATTGGCCGTATTTTTACCTATGACTGTTCCGGCCTTGCAGCCAGAGTTTATCTGAATGACGAAATCATATGGGTATACCGTACAGAAGCCGGCAGAAGTAATAAAGTGCATCTCTGGGATATTCATGGGAAAGGCCATGCTATCAAAGGTGATATGCAGGAATGTTCTCAGGCAATAAATTTTTATGAAGACAGGTTTCCTTACATAGTAATTGGTTTTTCCACTAATTTACGACAATTATTTCATAGAGACAGACAAAATTTTCTTACATTACGCTATAATGATGGTAAGCAGAATGAAAATTCTCATGATGGATTAATGGAAGTATCACAAGACCGGAGTGATGATAGTATACATTCTGATAATCCGTAAATGTTACGTTAAAAATTCTTTTAATAAACGTTCCAATTCCTCAGCCTCAGACTTCGAGAAGGCCGGGGAATTTTCTTTATGTGCTGGAGGAGTGTCCGTATGTAACGAGACGTCATCAGGATTCGGCGATGAAGAACTCTGTAAGGTGTCCTTTATATTGTTAGGCTTCAAAGTGTCAACAGGCTTGTCCATGTTGATAAATTTCATATCTGATTCGGTCTGTTCCAGACGGTTTGCCAGATGATTTTCCAGATAGTCTACCAGATTCGTACGCAGAATCTTAGCCTTACCGGGAATATCAATCAGGGATGATACAGCAAAGTAGCAGTATAAACCCAGAAAACTGACGGCATAAAAAGGAGCTATGTTAAAGAAACTTTCCCCATGGATAATACCCAGACAGGCACCGATTCCCGCTACGAGAACAGCAAGCAGCATAAGCTGTCCCGATAAATGTTTTAGGAAAGACAGAGGTAAACATCCCACTTTAATTTGATTCATGAACTTGTCTACAAAAACAGAAACGTTTGGTATTCCCTCGCTAATCTTATTGCGGCTGGAAAATTTAAGTTTAAGCTGCTGCAGGGATTTATGTCTGGTTGTGGACATATTTTCTGTTTCCCTGATCAGCTTGTGATATATCACTCCCATTACAATTTGGCATATGATACTTAGAGAAAGTAAAGATAAAATACCAATCATGAAGTTTTTGTGTTGGAAAAATAATGTGAGCATACAATAGCCTTTCTAAAGTAAATGGTACAGATTTAAGTTACTTAATATTATAAAAGAAATGTCACATGAAAAAAGCTGTAAGGCATCTACAAATTGTGCAGATTTTATCCGGCAGGCAATGTAACAGTTAGTGTATAATTTTCATTGGCAAGAAAGGCAACAAGGAATAGTTATGTAAACGAAAAGAGGAAGCAGGGATGAAAATCCCTGCTTCCCAATCATACAGTTTTTCTTTATGATGTTAATTGTCGAGAAAAACACGTAAA
>JAGBEO010000022.1 GCA_017936885.1 Lachnospiraceae bacterium
CACCCTTCCATATTTTATTTTACTACTTCCCTAATTTGATAATGGTTCAAATTTCAGCCGAAATCAGCACGCAATTAAGCAAAACAGATATCTATTTTCTTTAAAACATGCTATAATATAAAAAAATTGTATATACAAACCATGATATTTCGCGTTTTCTGTATACTTTAAGGAGGGTTACCATGAAACTTACAGATTTTATGGACATGAGTACATTGCAGAAAATTCAGGATGCATTTTCCGATGCAACCGGACTTGCTGCGATTGCTGTTGATAACGACGGCAACTACATTACCAAGGGAAGTAATTTCACAGACTTCTGCATGAAACTGACCCGCGGCTGTTCTGAGGGTGCCAATCGCTGTCAGAAATGTGATGCTACAGGTAAAGGCACTTATGAATGTCATGCAGGCCTGATGGATTTCTCTATCGACATTATATTAAACGGTGAGAAATTAGGCGCTGTAATCGGCGGACAGGTTCTTCCGAATGCGCCGGACGAAGATAAATTCAGAGCCATTGCAGAGGAACTGCATATTGATCCCAAAGCTTATATCAACGCTGTCAAGAAAGTTCCCGTACGTCCCGAGAAATCAATCCGCGCTGCGGCTGATTTATTAGAAGATATCGTCAATCGGGTTGTATTGCAGGAATATATGAACGCTACAGAATACAAGAAGATTCTCGTATGGGAAAAGGAACTCGCAAACGCTACCGAAACCGTGGCTGCAATCAAGAAAAACACCAAAGAGTTAGAGTCCATTGCTTCCAAACAGACGATTATGGCTTTAAATGCTTCTATTGAAACTGCCAGAGTCGGTACGGCAGGCGCCGGATTCGGAATCATTGCCAAACAGATGGGGGACTTCTCCAAACAGTCTGCCGAGATTTATAAACAGATTACCGAAGATGCCAACAGGATATCTGAGTCAATCATTAAGATGAACAATGCATAGGTTAAGAACCAAATCTATACCGGAAAACGGATTATAAATAAAGGGACTGTCACGCCAGCCTTGTGAACATATCATAATGTACTCATTGCTTAGTGTAACAGTCTCTTTTAATTGTATGTGCTCAAATTCGTTTTATACTATTCTGTTATTATCTCCAAATAACCAACCACCTTGGTAAGATCAAATTCCTTCAATATTCCTAAATTCGGATCATAGTATTTACCGTCAAATCCAACCAGATAATGGCTGTATCTGCCCATTCGCTCCATGATGATACAGCAATGCGGCAGCGTAACTTCTTTGCCCAACGTATATACAATCTTATCCGCATGGCGAATCCCCAGATACTCCAGCGTGACAATCATTTTGCTCATGTTTGCCTGCCACTCTCTGCACTTCATAATATCGCTGGCTTCATCCAATGTAGTTCCCGCAATCATGGCAATACAAGACTGTCCGCATAATCCGTCCCAAGGCTGTGTCACCAGTTCCACACTGTCAATCTTGCGGATCGGATGCTCTACGCTGTAAGGACTGTTGCCGCCCACACCAGCCACATTACCTACAATCTCAATGGAAATCAGATATTTCTTACCAAGTTCTACTTTAGAAAGCGTGTCCTGATTTACCGGAATATCATAATATCCCTGTCCTCTCGGTACCAGATCACAGATAAAGCAGACATCATCGAAACAAACTCTGACCGGTGCATCTCCGACCTTCTCACACACTTCCCATACATTAAACGGCACGGCAATGGTGTTCTCGTTCTCCCTAAATTCTACCGTACCTTCAAATTCATATTTCATCTTATAACCCGCCTTTCTTCTCTTATTCGTTCTTCCCCATTGCACATATTGTAACACGAACAACCGTTACAAGACAACCTATGCATCTTATTTAAAACATTAATTTCGAGGGTGCCGTTCCAACGATTTCCTTAAACCGTCTGGCAAATGTTGAATAGTCATGAAAACCGCACTCATAACAGGCCTCCGATGCCGGCATGCCTGACAAAATCAGTCGTCTTGCCAATTGAACCCTCTTTTCATTGATATACTGATGAATCGAATATCCTGTCGCTTCCTTAAACTGCCTCATCAGATAATATTTGCTGATATAAAACTGATCCGCCAGAATATCCACATTGATCTCATCCGCCAGATGCTCCCCGATGTAAGCAATCACATCCACTACCTTCTCATGATAAATCGCAGTCGTAATAAAAGCCTTAGGCTGTTCTATACATTTTCTGTTAAACAAAACCATAAACTCTAAAAAAGCAGCTTTTAACAGCAAGTCCCCCAGGTATTCTCCGCTTTGTTTCTCGTTCTCCACCATCCGCAGAAGACAGCCCACAATCGCCTCATAGCTCTCCGGGGTAAAATGAACAACTCTGTTCTGTGACTGCTGTGCTTTCTCAAAACAGTTCTTCAAACTCTCTCCCCGTTCGCTCTTTTCTTCCAGAAATGCTTCGGACAAATATATAATATAACGATTATAAGGTACTGTACTGTCAATTTCCGGTTTATGGATCACATTGGCACCCACCAGCACAAAATCATGGGGTTTCAGATGATACGTCTTACCTTCAATCTTATAATCCACTTTACCTTCAACAAAATAAATAATCTTATAGAACTCATGATAATGAAACGCAAATTCCTGTTCCTTGCAGTCTCTTATATGAAAAACCCGAAACGGTTCTGTCAGATATCCTGCTTTCTCATACTGCTCCATTCCCTTATCATTCATCCGCCAAATCCTCAAAACTGATGTTAAGATCTACATTTCCGGTAATGCCGTCCACCGTACCCGTATCCGAATACTGCCATACCTTGAACGCATAGGGGTAGTAAATCTCATCACTGTAATAAGCAATCCACTTGTCATATTCTTCCAACTGTTCTAAGTCTAACAGTAACATAAAGGTCTTCAGATTGCCGTAAATCATCGGTGTATAACCCGCCTCGCGAATCTTCTCACAAAATGCGATACAGTATTCCGTCCTCTCTTCTTTCGTCAAATCCGCGGTTCTGGCTTTCGAGTTAGATACAGCCTCAATATCAAGCACCACGGGATACTTCACGGAATAAGGCTCAATCGCATCCAATACATATCCGGCTTCTTCCTCTGCCTCTTCCACACTGGTAGCCTGTGTAAAGAAATAGACACCTACATCGATATCGTTATCCAATGCCCCGTTAATATTATCTTCAAAGTTATCATCCTCCAGGATTTCGCCTTCCGTATACCCTCTGATTCCCAGTCTGATAAAAGCATACTCTACATCATCGCCGGCGACTTTCTCCCAGTCTACTTCTCCCTGATACTTAGAGACATCTATCCCTTTATGAGATATCACATTTCCGTTGGCATAGTAGCCCAGAATCCCTTCATCATCCAATGCAAATTGATTGAGGTCATATGTATGATGGGCAATCTCACTTGAAATCGGGAAGAAATAATACTGCCCTGCATCCGCCACCACGATTTCATCCGGAAAGAAATAGCGAAGCATCGCTGTAGTACCTTCTCCGGAAATCATGAAGTCTTTCATCTTACCAAGGAACTCATCACTTACTTCCTCACTGGTTTCATCCTTCGCCGTTGTCACTGCATTGGCAATCAGCGCATCTACCTCTCCCTGCGTGTAAGTCATTTGCTCATCCATGCGGATTGCTTCCAATTCATTCATGACCACTGTGTTTTCCATCTGTATGGAGCGGCATTTGAATACCATCACAAGCGTTATCGTGATGGATGCCAGTGTCACAAGGCATAAAATAATCGAACCGATCAGTGTTCCGTTTTCACTCTTCTTTCGCCTTTTCTTACGTCTTTTTCCCCGCAAATAATTATCCTGCATACGCTCTCCTATCTGGTCTTACATTCGTTCACTAAAGTAACTCTTATATCCTTCTCCGAAAATCTCCGTTGCACTGGTTATAATCATAAAAGAATTCGGATCTTCGTCCTTTACAATTTCCTCAACACGTGGAGACGCTGTTTTCTTCATGGCACACATGATGACTTTCTTATCATTTCCACTATATGCACCCCGGCCATTTATATATGTCACACCGATATCCAGATCTGCCAGAATGCGTTCCGCAATCTGCTCCGGCTTGCTGCTGATAATATACAGAAGCTTCGCTTCATCCCTGCCGTACAATACAAGATCCATTACCATTGATGCACACGCCACCGAAATTGCAGCGTATAAGGCCGCATTGATATCACGAAACAGGATACCCGACATGGTCACAATCACGGCATCGGATAAGAAGAAAATCTTACCGGTCTTTAAATGGGGTACTTTAAGTCTGATCGCCTTAACAATGATATCCATTCCCCCGGTAGTTGCACCCACTCTGAAAATAACACCGATAGCCACTGCTGACAAGACACCGCCTGCCAATGCTGCTAACAGTGTATCATGAGTCGCGGCATCAAAGACTGATAAAATATTGGTAAAAACCGAAATCAGCGTGGTCGCATAGATGGACGATACTGTCAGCCCAAACCCGAATTTCCAGACTGCAAAGACCAGAATCGGTATATTCAAAAGCAATATCCATGTTCCGGTACTGACCGGCAGCAGCCTGCTTAATATAATGGAAATTCCTGTCACCCCGCCGGGCGCCATATTATTCGGATCAGTAAACAAACTAACCCCAACCGCATATATAAATGCAGCCGCTGTTATTATAATATATTTCTTTAGCAATTCTGTCTTGCTTTTTTTGATATTTTTCACATTTTTTTTCATTTTCATAACTATATACCCTTTCCATCCTCCTGTCATACTTCATAATCATTAAGATTCAAACAATCTCTCACCTGCCCCTATCTCCAACAACACACATTCCCTTTTATTTTTTCCGCTTTTTCATTATTTCATAACAACAAAATCCGCATACTGCCTATGCGGATTTTGTATCAATCTTACTTGTCAAGTTATCATACAGTCGCTCACACTGTAAAAGTATTTATATGCTTGCGCGCACCAGCTTCGGCTGGTATCCATTCTCATGCAGCGCATTGATAATCTGATTCTTATGCTCGGTGCCGTATGCTTCCAATGTAATACGAAGTTCCACCGCCGCATTGCGGTTGATGGACACAAACTGATTATGCTCGAGCTTAATAACATTACCGCTCTGTTTGGCAATCACATCCGCTACTCTGGAAAGCTCGCCCGGCTTATCCGGCAGAAGTACCGATACCGTAAAGATTCTGTCTCGAAGCACCAGACCCTGCTGTACAACCGAAGACATCGTAATCACATCCATATTACCGCCGCTTAAAATAGAAACGATCTTCTTATTCTTAACATCCAGATGCTTTAATGCAGCCACCGTAAGCAGTCCCGAATTCTCTACAATCATCTTGTGATTTTCCACCATATCCAGGAAAGAAACAACCAGTTCCTCATCCTCTATGGTAATGATATCATCCAGATTCTTGCTGACATAAGGGAATATATTCACTCCCGGTGTCTTCACTGCGGTACCGTCCGCAATCGTGTTCACATGATCCAAGGTGAGCACCTTGCCCGCGCGAATAGACTCCTGCATACAATTGGCGCCTGCCGGTTCCACACCGATAACTTTAATCTTCGGGTTAAGGAGTTTTGCCAGTGTGGATACCCCTGTTGCCAGTCCGCCGCCGCCGATAGGCACCAGTATATAATCTACAAGAGGCAGTTCCTTAATAATCTCCATGGCAATGGTTCCCTGTCCCGTAGCCACATCCAAGTCATCAAAGGGATGCACGAAAGTATATCCCTTTTCCTCTGCCAATTGATAAGCATACGCACATGCCTCGTCATACACATCGCCATATAACACCACTTCCGCACCGTAACCCTTAGTGCGGTTTACTTTGATGAGAGGCGTTGTGGTAGGCATTACAATCACAGCCTTAACACCGTAACATTTCGCCGCATAAGCAACCCCCTGTGCATGATTGCCCGCAGACGCGGTAATAAGCCCTTTCGCTCTCTCTTCCTCCGTCAAAGTACTGATCTTATAGTATGCTCCCCGCAGCTTATAGGCTCCGGTCAACTGCATATTCTCCGGCTTTAAATACACTTTATTGCCGGTCTGTGCACTAAAGTAATCGCTGTATACAAGTTTCGTCTCCGAGGCAACCTCTTTCACTACCTCATATGCTTCCTCAAATTTATCTAACGTTAATTCTTTCGTCCCCATATTCCATGCCTTTCTCTCATCCTGCCTCTCCTACTATGTACCTGTCATATCTGACATACACCGTGCAGGACAATTATTTATTTGTTCCTTATTTTCCATATCTCTGCATCCGCACTCACAGACACCTTACTTCTATTATAGTACGTCTGTCAAGCGGACATCTGTTACCGCATCTATTCCTCTGTACCTTCTGTCACAGAGTCATCCTCTTCGCTGACATCAAAGAGAGCATCCACAAACTGGTCCGCATCAAATTTCTGCAAGTCGTCTATGGTTTCTCCCACACCGATATATTTCACGGGAATCTGCAATTCCGACTGGATGGCCACCGCAATACCGCCCTTTGCAGTCCCGTCCATCTTCGTCAGGATAATGCCGGTAAGTTCTGCCACTTCGCCGAATTCCTTTGCCTGCTGTAAAGCATTCTGTCCTGTGGTGCCGTCCAGCACAACCAGATTCTCCCTGTGAGCATCGGGAAATTCTTTGTCGATGATACGGTTGATCTTCCTAAGTTCTTCCATCAGGTTCTTCTTATTATGAAGCCTGCCTGCCGTATCGCACAGAAGTACATCCGCATTACGCGCTTTGGCAGCATGCACGGCATCGAAAACAACACTTGCAGGATCAGAGCCTTCCGTACCGCCGATCATATCCACCCCGGCACGATTCGCCCATTCTCCCAATTGTTCCCCGGCCGCCGCACGGAACGTATCCGCCGCCGCTATCAGCACTTTACGCCCCTGGCCTTTGAGCTTACCCGCAAGCTTACCTACCGTAGTGGTTTTACCCACACCGTTAACTCCGATCACAAGAACCACTGACTGTTCGTGCTCGAAATCATAAGCGGTCTCACCTACCTGCATCTGCTCCTTAATATTGCGGATCAGGAATTCCTTGCATGCCGCAGGTTCTTTGATATGGTTCTCCTTTACCTGCTCTTTCAATTTCCCTAAAATTGCCTCCGTGGCACTGACACCGATATCACCCATAATCAGGATTTCTTCCAGTTCCTCATAGAAATCATCATCAATATTGGAAAAACCGCTGAATACGGAATCAATTCCATGTACGATATTGTTTCTGGTCTTAGTAAGACCTTCTTTTAAGCGGCTGAAAAAGCCTTTTTTCTCTTCACTCATCAATCATCCAATTCCTTATCAATTAAATTTACGCTGACTAACGTTGACACACCTTTCTCCTGCATGGTAATACCGTACAGACGGTCTGCTTTCTCCATAGTGCCTCGTCTATGGGTAATGACAATAAACTGTGTATTCTTCGTCAGCTTATGTAAATACTTCGCAAATCGGGTTACATTATTCTCATCAAGCGCTGCCTCAATCTCATCCAGAAGACAGAATGGTGACGGTTTCAGATTCTGGATAGCGAATAACAGACAGATCGCAGTCAGAGACTTCTCACCACCGGACATCTGCATCATATTGACAAGCTTCTTTCCCGGAGGCTGTGCAATAATGCGAATACCTGCCTCCAATACATCCTCGTCCTCAATCAGTTCCAGTGTACCTTTACCACCGCCGAACAATTCCTTGAATACCTTATCAAATTCTCTATTGATTTCCGCAAACTTTTCATTGAACTGCTTGCGCATGGAGGTATCCAGTTCCTCAATAATACCGACCAGGGTCTTCTCAGCCTCTACCAAATCATCATGCTGCGCTTTCAGGAACGTATAACGCTCCATCAGATTCTTATAATCTTCAATGGCATTTACATTGACATCGCCTAATTTCTTGATCTCATCTTTTAAGGCGCTGATGTCCTTCTTCATAGAAGGCAGATCATTCATTTCCTCGTTCTTAAGAGATTCCGCATCGGAAAGGGTAATCTCATACTCATCCCACATGTAGTTGATCTGGGATTCGATGGATTCCTCCATCCGCTCTCTCTGACTGTTTAAACGATAAACTTCTTTATCCAGCGCTGCCATACGTTCAGACAATTCTTCTCTGGTCGTAAAGAAATTTTTCTGCTTCGCAGAAAGCTGTTCTTTCTGTTCAATATCCTCTTTTAACTTCTTCTCCGCATCGGTCTGGGTCGTATGAGAAGCGGCAATGGTCTTCTCAATTTCAATAATACTTGCTTTTTTACGCTCCACTTCCTCCTTGCCCAGATGCAGTCCTTCCTGTACTTCGGCTAATTCCGCACTGTATCTGGCAATCTCCGCATCCACACGCTCCAGATTCTGTCTTTGGAAATCTGCGCTCTGGCGCATTTTCTCCACTTCCACATCCCATTCGGACACTTTGGCGGACTGTTCGGACTCCTCTGCACGTTTTTCTTCCAATGCCTTCTGGAATTCTGCGATCTGCTTCTCTACCGTCTTCTCCAGTTTCTCGGAATCTTCAAGCTCTCTGACAATTTCATCCTTGCTGACCTGAATTTCCTTGATCTGCAGTGCGATGTCCTGTTCTTCGTTCTTTAACTCACCAAATCCTTCTTCCGTCTCACTCTTTTTATCCCGCGCCTGAAGCACATTCATTCGGGCTGTGTTCTGCTCAATAAACTTACGCTGCAACTGTCCTTTAATATCTTCCAGTTCCAAACGCATTTTATTACGTTTCTGCTTTGTCTCTTCAATATCATTCAAAATCCGGTCGATATCTATGACGTACTGTTTTACTTTCTTCTCCAGTTCTTCCATCTCCCGGCGCCTGCCTAAGAGATTGGAATTATTCTTAAAAGCACCGCCGCTGATGGCGCCGCCCGGAACAAGCAGTTCCCCTTCCAAAGTCACCATACGAATACCGTAATCAAATTTTCTGGCAATCTTCACGGCATTATCTACATTGTCCACCACCATGATACGCCCTAACATGGCTTTTGCAACATTCTTGTACTTCTTATCGATCCTGACCAATTCATCCGCCATACCGATAACGCCTTTTTCTTTCAAGGCTTCAGGATTTTTAAATTCCTGAGGATGGGTGATGCTGGTAAGCGGCAGAAAAGTGGCACGGCCCGCTCTTGCCTTTTTTAAGAAGCCGATCATGCGCTTGGCGGTCTCTTCATCCTCCGTAACGATATTCTGGATATTACCGCCCAGTGCGGTCTCAATAGCAGTCTCATATTTCGCCTCAGCCTGAATAATATCTGCTACGACACCAATGATCCCTTTCTCACTGTCCTTCTGCTCCATAACAGCCTTCACACTGCCGCCGTATCCCTCATAGCGTTCTGTCAGGTTAGAAAGTGCCTCTAACTTGGATTTCTGCTGATGATACAGTACCTGCGTATCCCGAAGCTTTTGATCCTTGCCGGAAAGTTCCTCACGGATTGCACTAAGCTGTTCCTCCATGCTTTCCTGTTGTTCGTTCAATCCACGGATCACTGCGTTGACAGCTTCAAATTCTTCTTCCAGTTTCTTGATATTTTCCACCTGCTCCGCTTCGTCTGACTTGGCACGCAGCAATCTGGAATTCAACTCTGCCTTGCGAATATTAATCTGCTCCAGCATGGTATCATAACGACCCATTTTGGATTTGATGGTAGCACGGTTATTTAAGGCATCAATAATGGTATTTTTACCACTTTCTATATTATTATTTAATTCCTCAATCTTACTCTGGGTAGCTTCTAACAGTTGTCTGGCTTCCGATCTCGCCTGTTCTAACTGCTCCAGTTTATCATCAATATCCTTTTTCTCTCTTGTGATACCGTCCTTCTCTTGATTTCTCTCATCAATTTGTCCATGAATACTGTGAATCCGGCTCTGCAGATGTTCCTCATTGCCCTCTGCGGAGTGAATCTGCTCTTTTAAGACATTGATCTCACCCTCCAGCTTGGAACGCATCACGCCGGTATCTGTCAGTGTCGATCTGGCTGTCTCAATTGCCTGATCCAACAGTTCAATCTGACTCTCGATCTGCTCGTATTCGGATTTGATATTTTCATACTTTGTGGTAGTATCTTCCAAGTCACCGGTTGCGATACGGAGTTTGCCGTCCACCTCGGAAAGCTGCTCCCTGATACGCACATTTTCCAGTAAGAAAACATTCACATCCAGTGTCTTTAATTCTTCCTTTTTCTTCAGATAAATCTTAGCTTTCTCAGACTGCCGTTCCAAAGGTCCTGTCTGTTTCTCCAACTCTGCCAGAATATCATTGACACGCAGCAAATTCTGCTTCTCATTCTCCAACTTCTTCTGCGCCGCATATTTTCTCCGTTTAAACTTAACAATACCTGCCGCCTCATCGAAAAGCTCACGCCGTTCTTCCGGCTTACCGCTCAAGATCTTATCAATCTGTCCCTGTCCGATGATAGAATATCCTTCTTTACCGATACCCGTATCGTAGAACAATTCATTCACGTCTTTCAAACGACATGGCGCACCGTTAATCATATACTCACTCTCACCGGAACGGTAGAGACGTCTGGATACGGTCACTTCATCATAATCAATGGCAAGCTGATGATCGGAATTATCCAGCGTGATCGCCACATAGGCATAACCAAGGGGTTTGCGCATCTCAGTACCGGAGAAGATGACATCCTGCATGGAAGCACCTCTAAGCTGCTTAATACGCTGCTCCCCCAGTACCCATCTGACCGCATCCGCCACATTGCTCTTACCGGAGCCGTTAGGGCCTACAATACCCGTAATGCCGTTATGAAACTTGAAGTTGATCTTGTTGGCAAAGGATTTAAACCCGTGCACTTCAATACTTTTTAAATACATATGTACCTCTCATCTATTGCTGAACCGTATATTCACCGGCTTCTTTTCTATGTAATAAGGCTTCATAAGCCGCCTGTTGTTCCGCTGCTTTCTTAGAATGCCCTGTACCGCTTCCAACCTTCACATCACCTACAAGTGCTTCCACCGTAAAGATCTTGGCATGTTCAGGCCCTTCTTCCTTGACCAGTTCATAACGAAGCGCACCCCTGTTGTCACGCTGTACGATTTCCTGCAAAATCGTTTTGGCATCATAAAACAGCACTTTATGATCTAAATCAGACAGTATAAATCTGTGAATAAATTTCTTGGCTTCTTCAATACCGCTGTCTAAATAGATGGCACCTATCGTTGCCTCCATCACATCGGAAATAATAGAATCCCTTGTTCTTCCGCCGGTAGCTTCTTCTCCCTTACCCAGAAGAATATACTTCTCTAACTCTATTTCCTTGGCGCAAAACGCCAGTGCCGGCTCGCATACCATGGAAGAACGCTTCTTCGTAAGCTGCCCTTCCGGTAACTGCGTATACTCCCTGAACAGGAAATCACTGCTGATCAGCTCCAATACCGCATCTCCGAGAAATTCCAACCGTTCATAATCACCGTTTTTATTTATTTTCTGTTCATTGGCGTAGGAACTGTGAGTAAGCGCCTGCTTAAGCAATGCCTTATCCTGAAAGGTATAGCCGATCTTTCGCTCCAACTGTGCCATTCTCTCTTCTGTCATGAGAAACCTCCGCATACAAACATGGAAAAGCCCCTTCGTTTCAGAAAGGGCTTTACTTTCTTTATTCCCTGGAATTTTTAATTAAATCAACCGCTTCTCCCACGGTACTGATATGTTCCGCCTTATCAGCCGGGATTTCAATTTCAAATGCTTCTTCAATCCCCATAACAATCTGATATACGTCTAAAGAATCTGCGCCTAAATCTTCTAAAAAGGTGGTTTCCAATGTAATCTCATTGGGATCTACACTCAGCACTCCTGCTATCACTTCTTTTAACTTCTCCAGTTCCATCACAACAGCCAACCTTTCCGATTTCTCTATTGTTAGTTCTCCTGTCCGGATACAACTTCTTGCGTCATAATCTTCTCTTTGATCTTCTCATTAATCTTCTGCTCAGTGAAAGTAATACACTGCAGAATCGAATTCTTAATCTCATTGGCTTTCGAGCTGCCATGGGTTTTGACAACCAGCCCCTTCAAACCAAGCATAGGCGCTCCGCCGTACTGTTCTAAGTCAAAGGCTTTCAGCGTACTCTTCAGTGCGGGTTTTACCAAAAGCGCACCGATTTTGCTTCTAAGGGAAGACATCATGCCTTCTTTCACCTTCTGGATCAAGGTAAGTCCTACCCCTTCATATGTCTTGAGTACCACATTGCCTACAAAGGCTTCACAGACTACTACATCTGCCGCACCTGCCGGAATATCTCTCGCTTCCACACTGCCGATAAAATTAATATCCGGGCAGTTTTTAAGCAATGGAAATGTCTCCTTAACAAGTGCATTTCCCTTCTCCTCCTCAGCACCAATGTTCACAATACCGACTTTCGGATTCTTCACGCCCATGACATGTTCCATATAAACAGAACCCATCTTAGCAAACTGCACCAAATGAGACGGTCTGGCATCCACATTAGCACCGCAGTCGATCAGCAGGGAACATCCCGTTGCTGTGGGGATTAACGGTGCAAGCGGCGGTCTCTCCACGCCTTTGATACGGCCCACGATAACTTGTCCGCCTACCAAAGTAGCACCTGTACTTCCCGCAGATACATAAGCATCACAGGTTCCGTCCTTTACCAGATTTAATGCCTTTACCAAAGAAGAATCCTTCTTCTTACGGATTGCCATAACAGGCGGTTCCGCCGTCTCAATAATCTCAGAAGCATGTACGATCTCCATCTGCTCCTGATTATATGTATATTTAGCAAGTTCACTCTTAAGCACGTCCTCTTTACCTACCAGATAGACTTTCACCTTGCTGCTTTCCTGAATTGCCTCTACTGCACCTTTCACAGTCTCAACCGGTGCATTGTCTCCGCCCATTGCATCTACTGCCACTTTAACAAATTCACTCATTAAGATACCTTCCGTTTCCGACGCCTATAATATATAGCATGGACATCATATATTAATATACTAAAAATACCCATAAAAATCAAGGTTAAAAAAGCCTCCTGCTATCATCTGTGAAATAAAAATAAGGCTCTCCGATAATATACCGGAAAGCCTCGGCTTACAGTGATTAGTCAACTGCGATAATTTCTTTTTTGTTGTATGTTCCGCACTTCTTACATACTCTGTGAGGTACCATTAAAGCACCACATTTGCTACATTTTACCAATGTAGGAGCAGTCATCTTCCAGTTTGCTCTTCTCTTATCTCTTCTACCTTTAGAAGATTTGTTCTTAGGACAAATAGACATCGTTACACCTCCTTATTCGCGTTAAAGATATCTTTTATTACTGCCATCCTTGGATCAGGAACAAAAGTATCACATTCGCATGTTCCCGTATTCAGATCCTTCCCGCACTGACGGCAAATTCCCTTACAGTCAGGCTTACAAAGAACCTTCATAGGCCAGTTAATTACGATCTCATTCTTTAGTAAGTCTTCTACATCTAATTGATAGCCGTCCATAAATCTCTGATCATCATTTTCTTCTGATGTCTCATCAATCCTGTCCGGTGCAAACACTTCTCTGCTAAACGCAAGTTCCAGCTTCTCTTCTACAGATTTCAAACATCTGTCGCAGTTCATTGCAAAAGTTATCTCTCCGGTTCCATCGATCCGTGCCCGGTCTTTTCCGAGATTGGTAAAGGTAAGCTTAAACGGCGATTTCTTAACCACCTGAAAGATTTCTCCGCCAATAGATATCTGCGTAAGTTCCGCATCTATCTGCTTCGAGATCACTTTATCCTCGTTGGTTAACACATCAGTTAAGTTCAAGAACATAGTTGACTCCTATCCACACTCAAACAATTATACATATAGCAATGGGGTTTGTCAACTGGGAAATTTTAAAAAGTTCGGCCTTGAAAAGTTCGGCCTCTATAATGCTAATGTTTTATATACCTCTTCAAACATCAGGTTTACTTCACCACCCTGCGTTTCCCCGTACAGCTTTCCACCACCAGCTTCCAGACTCTTGTCTGCGGCATCACCGCCTGATTGAAAGCAAAGTCTTCTTTATGATAATGCTTCATAAGAATACGCAGCGCATTATATTTCTCTTCCTCCGGAATAGACTGTATCACACCAAAGCCAATGACGCTTTCATATGCCATGGTACAATTGCCTTTCTCTTCACTGGTATAAAGTCCATGATTACAATCCACTTCGAAGCAGACCTTAGGATTCTTCTCCATCAACTGATACTTCTTACCTTCCGTTGCGCCATGAAAATAGAGCACGACTTTTCCATCCTCTAACTGCATGCCGTAATTGACCGGCACGATATAAGGATATTCTTCGTCATGCATGGCAAGTCTGCATACCTCACATTTCTCTATCACTTCTATTATTTCCTGAAAATCTGTAATCTCTCTGTCTGAACGTCTCATAAGCCGTCATCCCGCTTTCTCATAGTAAAATATCCTACAGCACAATATTCATCCTGTTCAACCTGCTGATCAGGATGCAAAAACCATCTCTGTGAATTCTTTATTCTCACTCTTTCAGAAAATCCACAATAATCTTCTGTTCCCGACCAGGCAACAGATGGATATGTCCGCACCCTTTTATTAAATGTACTTTGCAATCAGGAAGAACGCGCTTTACTTTCATCAACACTTTTTTGCCGGGAAACAAGCAGTCTTTTTCCGCCGCCATAACAAGGGTGGGTGACTTACATCTGTGCAACAGTTTCGGATCAACATTGGTCGGCATCATGGGTTGAATTTTTACATTGTCGAAAATATTTTTCATCAAATCCATTAGATCTTTACTGATTGCCTTACCGGAACACGTCATATGTAAAGCTGTCTCTGTCACATATTTTTCATCTTTTGACAGACTATACTTTAACATAGAAACCAGCATTTTAGCCGATTCCTTTGTGTATTCATTCTCTATACCTGCCGGAACCAAAAGCACTGCTTTCTCAACTTTCTGAGGTGCTATGCACATAAGCTTCGCCAAGATTTCTCCGCCAAAGGAGCCGCCAAGACAACACATCTTGTCATATCCAAGCGCAGAAATGACCTCTCCTGCCCATCTTCCATAATGATATCCTATCGGCACCAGCATGTTCTCCACGCTCTTACCCGGCTGCCCGATGGTATCCACTGCATAAACATGGAATTTCTCCAACAGAAATCTCAACGCCAGCAGATTGTAGGCCGTGGTACTGTTTCCCCCATGAAAAACCAGCAGCGGTTTTCCTTCCATGTTACCGATTTCCACCACATGCGTCTTGCCAAAGCTGGTTTCTACATAGATATCATGATACGGCATATCCAGTTTGGCAAGCTGTGCATGATACAGATTAAGTACCAATTCTTTACTCAGTTGTGATTTATAAATGCTCATGAATGTCTCCCCTTTTGATACGTACGCATGTGATTCCCCTGTAAATCTTTTCGGTTGCTTCCTGCTCTATTTGATAAGTGCATATGTTTCCCTGGCAATCGCAAGCTCCTCATTGGTGGGAATCACCAATACCTTAGTCTTAGAATCCGGGGTAGATATCACCAAATCTTCTCCCCGTTTGTTATTCTGTTCCTGATCTAAGGCAATCCCCAGATATCCCAATCTGTCACAGACCATATTCCGCACAAGCGGACTGTTCTCTCCAAGCCCGGCAGTGAAACAGATTGCATCCACACCGTTCATAGCCGCAGTATAAGCGCCGATGTATTTCGTCACACGGTAGGCAAAAGCTTTCATGGCACGGACACCTTCTTCCTTCCCTTCGAAACAGGCATCTTCCAAATCTCTGAAATCAGAAGAAAAATCACCGGATAATCCCAGCACACCGGACTTCTTATTCAGAATATCCATCACTTCATCAATGCTCTTATTCTCCTTATGGGCGATAAATTCCATGATCGCCGGATCTATATCGCCGCAGCGGCTCCCCATAATCAGTCCTTCTAACGGAGTCAGTCCCATGGAAGTATCTATGCACTTGCCATTCTGCACCGCAGATACACTTGCTCCATTACCCAAATGACATACGATTATCTTCAAATCCTCATATGCCTTTCCCAGTACCTGTGCCGCTCTCTTAGAAACGTAGGAATGACTGGTCCCGTGGAACCCGTATCTTCTCACCTTATACTTCTCATAATATTCATAAGGCAGTCCGTAAAGATATGCCTCCTGCGGCATCGTCTGATGGAAAGCGGTATCAAACACTGCCACCATAGGCGTTCCCGGCATCAGCTTCCGGCAGGCATCAATACCGATCAGGTTCGCCGGATTATGAAGCGGTGCCAGCTCATTACAATCTTCAATTGCTTTAATGACTTCCTCTGTAATCATTGTGGAAGCAGCGAATTTCTCTCCGCCGTGCACAATACGATGGCCTACCGCTCCGATCTCATCCAAAGATTTCACAACACCTGTCTTATCATTGGTCAGTGCCTTCAGCACCAGTGCAATCGCCCCGGTATGATCAGGCATCGGTGTAACCGTTTTCTCTTTCTCACCGCCTGCAGGCTGATAAACAAGCTGACTGCCGTCTATGCCGATTCTTTCACATAATCCTTTGGCAATCAGAACTTCCGTCTCCGCGTCAATCAACTGAAATTTCAGGGACGAGCTCCCACAATTGATTACTAAAATATTCATCTTTATATCCTTCTTTCTATAAATAACTCAAAAATCCGCTCATTACGCAAGCTGTGCCTGAACAGCGGTAAGGGCTACTACGCCCACGATATCTTCCCAGGAACAGCCGCGAGACAGATCGTTGACCGGCTTCGCAATCCCTTGCAGCATCGGTCCGTAGGCTTCTGCTTTACCCAGTCTCTGTACAAGCTTATAGCCGATGTTACCGCAGTCAAGATTCGGGAAGATTAATACATTCGCCTTACCTGCCACCTCGCTGCCTGGTGCTTTGGATTTGGCTACCGACGGAACCAGGGCTGCGTCAGACTGCAATTCACCGTCAATACACAGATTCGGATACTTTTCATGGGCAATTCTGGTCGCTTCTACCATCTTATCTACGAGTGGATGCTTGGCACTGCCCTTCGTAGAATGGGACAGCATAGCTATGATCGGCTTCGCACCTACCAGGCTCTTGAAGCTCTTGGCAGAGGTGTCCGCAATTGCCGCCAGTTCTTCCGCCGTAGGATCCTGATTCAGACCGCAGTCTGCAAACAGGAAGGTTCCGTTCTCACCATACTCACAATTGGGTACATCTAAGATAAAGAAACCGGATACCAGCTTCACGCCCGGTGCCGTCTTTAAGATCTGCAGTGCAGGTCTTAAGGTATCAGCCGTAGCATGACAGGCTCCTGCCACCATACCGTCCGCATCATTAGCCTTAACCATGATAACTCCGAATGTAAGATAATCATTCAGCAGGATTTCCTTTGCCTTTTCCGGTGTCATTCCTTTGTTCTTTCTGGTTTCATACAGCAGATTCACATATTCTTCCAGCTTGTCTGTGGTCTCAGGATCAATAATCGTCACCCCGTCCAGATCTACTTCCAGCCAGCCCGCACCGTCCATGATTTTCTCTTCATTGCCGACCATAATAATATCAGCAATGCCTTCCTTGAGAATATTTGCAGCAGCAATAAGTGTTCTCTTATCGTTCGTCTCCGGCAGAACGATAGTCTTCTTATCCGCTCTCGCCTTTTCTTTCATCAAATCAATGTAAGACATATCTTACCCTCCCTTTATATACGCTAATTTATATTCTAAAAATACTCTGTTCTTATTTTACAAAATTAGCTGTTTGTATACAAGACACTTTCTTCGTTTTTTTGTCCAAATTAACATACAAAATAATCTTTTTATGATAAAATATTATTTAGAAACACGAATCAAATCGTTGCATGATTAAATTATGATGTAAAGGAGGCACACAAATGAAAACAGTTGGTATCATTGCAGAATATAACCCGTTTCACAACGGACATGCATATCAAATTGCCAAAGCAAAGGAAGTGACCGGTGCCGACTATTGCATCGTGGTCATGAGCGGCGATTTCGTACAGCGGGGTGCTCCTGCCCTGATGAATAAATATTTACGTGCCGAATGCGCTCTCAACAGCGGGGCCGACATCGTGTTGGAACTGCCCGTCTGCTATGCGCTTAGCAGTGCAGAATATTTCGCTTCCGGCGCCGTTGCACTCTTAGACAAGTTAGGTGTAACAGATACGCTCTGCTTCGGCAGCGAATGTGGAGATATCGGGCTTTTGTCTGAATTTGCATCCCAGTTGTTATCGGAAAGCAAAAAATTCAAATCAGTCCTGAATCTCCATCTGAAAAGCGGTATATCCTATCCCAATGCAAGAAATATGGCACTGCAGGCTTCTGCTCCCCACCTGTCTGCCCATATCGGCGTAATGTCAAACCCGAATAATATTCTGGGAATCGAATACTGCAAAGCAATTGCCAGACGTACAAGTTCCATCAAACCGTATACAATCCATCGTACAGGTGCATCTTACCACGATGCCTGTCTGGATGCAGGCTATAGTTCCGCCCTTGCCATCCGCAGCGCTTTAGCCGCTACCAGATCTCTATCTTCCATACAAGATCAGGTTCCTGCTTCTGCCTATGAATTGATGGAAAGCCACTACGGTATCGATTATCCGATTGTAGCGGATGATCTGTCCGTACTTCTCCATTATCAGCTTCTGTCAGAGCTGTCAGAGGGGTATACCTGTCATCCTGATATTGATCAGAAGCTGTCAGACCGCATAGTCAAAATGCTCCCACAGTACCGGGACTTCCACTCCTTCTGCGAGTTGCTTAATACCAAAAACCGCACCTACACCCGTATTGCGCGCAGTATGATGCATATTTTGCTCCATTTGCAGAGAGAGGAATTGGCTGCTTACTGCAGAGAGGATTACATATTCTATGCAAGAATGCTTGGATTCCGCAAAAATGCCAGACCACTTCTATCTGCCATCAAAGAAAAAAGCGCAATACCGTTAATTTCTAAGCTTGCCGATGCCGACGCCCTGCTGACTCCAATGGGCAGAGAAATGTTATCCAAAGATATTTTTGCAAGTCATATTTATCAGATGGCCACGCAGCATAAATTTCAGACTGCCAGTCTTTCTGAAAACAACGAATATAAAAGGCAAATGGTCCGGGTCTGACACAGGACCCGAACCATCTGTCTCTTCTTTCACTTATTCTTCCAATAATTCAAAGGGAAGCCATTCCAATATCTTATCGCTCAATTCCTTCATATTAATCGGCTTGGCAATAAAATCATTCATCCCTTCTTCTACAAACATCTCTCTCGCACCGCTTATGGCATTGGCAGTCAGTGCAATAATAGGCACTTCCTGATAATAACCGCCCTCCAGTCCACGAATTCTATGGGTAGTCTCGATTCCGTCCATCTCCGGCATCATGTGATCCATAAAGACAAGATGATATTCCTTCTCCTGTACCTTAGCCAATGCCTCCATACCGCTCTTAGCCGTATCTACCTGCATACCAAAAGGCTTCATCAACCCGACAGCAACCTTAAGATTAACCAGATTGTCATCCACCACCAGCACCTTTGCTTCCGGTGCCCTGAATTTGCTGTATTCCTGTTTTCTGACCCGTTTGCGTCCGGGGCCTTCATAAGTGCCGCACGGAGCAGCATCGATCACCCTCTGGGGCACTTCGAAGGAAAAACAACTACCCTCCTGATAAACACTCTCCACATAGATATTACCGCCCATCAAATGCAGCAGTTGTTTGGATATGGTCAGTCCGAGTCCGCTTCCCTCTTTCTTACGATTACGGAATGTATCAGACTGTTCAAAGGAATTAAAGATACGCTCCAAATCCTCTTCCTTAATACCCACGCCGGTATCCTTAATGGATATTTTAAGCAGCGTATTCTCCTGATTCGTCTCACAGTCAACGGTAACGGTAATGGTTCCTTGGTCAGTAAACTTCACCGCATTATTGACCAGATTAATCAGTACCTGCTTAATTCGTATCTCATCACCATAGAGACTTCTCGGCATATCCGGATTCACCTGAATCACAAGTGCAAGGCCTTTGTCTTTTACCTTACCCTGTATCAGATTTCCCACTTCCTTAATCATATTCAGCAGCTCATACTCATTCTCCACAATCTGCATTTTGCCGGACTCCATCTTAGAGAAATCCAAAATGTCATTAATAATTGTGAGCAGACTTTCACTGGCAATTTGTATCTGTTCTATGTAATCTTTCTCTTCTTCACCCAAATTTCCACGAAGTGCCATCTCAGACATACCAAGAATTGCGTTCATAGGTGTTCTGATCTCATGACTCATATTGGCCAAAAATGCGGATTTCACCGCTACAGCATGTTCTGCTTTATCTTTCAATTCCCGCATTAACTTTGCCTGAGACATGACATCAGTCACATCGACGATAGAAATCATATACCCGCGTACCTGTACATTGTCACGTATCTCAGTATTTCTGATTTCATAATTCTTATCTTTCAAATCAACAATTGTACCCGATTGCTCGTAGAGCGCCTGAATCTCCGAATCACTGACCATGCCCTCTTCACATTTCATGCCCGGAAGCAGCTCACACGCAGCCCGGTTAGCATAGAGGAAATTCATGTCGTTGTCAGACACGATAATTCCTTCTTCCATACTTTCTATTAAAAGTTCTTTTGCACTGCTGACCGTATCAAACAAGCCATAACAATTCACTGCCAGGACTAACAAAATGGCCGAAGACAGGACACCAAGGGGCGTCATATCCACACTGCCCGTCACCCCCAGTACGGAGAATGCCAGCATAATCACCGGTGCCACTCCCGCTATGCTGAGTACCAAACGCAGCATTCTGGCATTTTTGAACCTATATTGTCTTTCCAAAGGCCTGATACAGTAATAAAAGAACAAAACAAGCTCTGCCATACAGAATATCATATAGAAATAATAAAGCGGAGCTTTCCCTAAAACCAGTGTGTAACCAACCGAAGTACGCTTCATATCTATCGAGGTATAGTATAACAAGTGATGCTCACAGGTCATGATGAGGACACACATGAAACTGTTAACAAAACCCAGCACTCCTAAAAAACACTTCGGGGTTTTGATATCACAATACTGAATAATAAATGCTACCAGACAGAAATTGGCAAAACATTTACCCAGATATTCCATCTTGCCGCATGCCAAGAGTTCTTCCAGTGTATCTGATTCAATATACAGACATCTGGCAACAAAAATAATAATACCGCAAATAACCGTCAGCAACAGCATACTTTTATATGTCGTCTCCCGGGTACGCATTACGGAGATCAGAAGGATAAAGCATACAATTACACCAAATATATGAATTCCCAGCCAGACTAATTGCATATTGTCTCTCCTATGTTTTATGCAAAACTCAAAACCTCACTGATCTTATTGTTAATCCGTTCTTTAACAAGATCAGCGATCTCAACTGTTGTCATTTCCTTATATTCCTCAAAGGGGATCGCTTTTAGGAAATGTACCTGTGTCTCCACTTTCTTTAACGTCCATTCCTCAAACACTTTATAGGAATCAATCAATGCAACCGGTATGATCGGAACCTTTGCTTTCACAGCACTCTTAAAGCATCCCGGTTTAAATTCTCCTAATGTGTTGTGATTATGACAATATCCGCCCTCCGGAAAGATAATGAACTTACGTCCCTTCCTGGTATCCTCCGCCAATTCCTTAATAATGCCGATAGACTGTCTCAAATCATCCTTGACCAGCCTCTTACCATGCACAAGATCTACAAACTGTGATGTCAGAATCTGATGGGATTTTGCATCATCTATCACCACGGAACAAGGCTTGTCATGAGCATACATAATGCCCAATGCATCATACTTGCCCTGATGATTCGGGAACATCATATAACCGCCTTCTTTGGGCAGATTCTCCATACCAAACCGTTTCGTCGTTATATGTCCTGATTTCATCATTCTCCGAATCGCCAGCCGGGCATACTCATAACACTCCTCTTCTGTGTATTTCTCTGTATGTTTCGCCTTATATGCCATCTTGGGAATCATATAAACTCTTGGCAGATTACATACTATGACCTGTATAAAACGTAACATAACTCCTCACTTTCTTTCCGTCCTCAATCTCTCACAGTTCTGATCAAACTGCTATATAAATTTCCTTCGCACTTTTATAATAATGGAGAAAACAATTTCAAAACCGGGCCAATCACGTTGGTTTTAACGAATTTTTTCTTACACCACTCTAAAGTCACCAGCTCTGACGCCTCAAAAGTTGCTTCCATATCCTTCTTAATATCCGCGATGGCATCTGCCTGATACATAAACACACCGCATTCAAAATGATGATAAAAACTTCTATAATCAAAATTGATGGTACCCACGGTTGCCAGTTCATCATCGCACAGCACACATTTAGAATGCAAAAATCCCGGTGTATACTGATAAATCTTGATTCCTGCCTGAATAAACGTCTGATAATTAGACTGGGAGAGCCAGTAAATCGTCCTCTTATCCGGCACGCCGGGCAGAACAATACGCACATCAACCCCACGCTTTGCCGCTAATTTAAGAGCCGTCTGCATCTCATAATCCATAACCAGATACGGTGTGAAAATATACACATACCGCTTCGCATATCCGATGATATTCAGGTAAACATTCTCTCCCACGACCTCATTGTCAAAGGGGGTATCCCGATAAGGCTGTACATATCCTTTCGCCGCAGGCTTTTGCTCGAAATGGTAATAGAATCTGCTATAGTCTTCCTCCGTATAGCGGGACATATTCCACATCTGAAGAAACATAACCGTAAAATTCCATACAGCCTCCCCCTCAATACGAATCCCTGCATCCTTCCAATGGTCTCCGTAGGGATGGGTATAATTGATATACTCATCTGCCATATTAATGCCGCCAGTATATCCTATTTTACCATCAATCACCACAATTTTTCTATGGTCTCTGTTATTTAAAATCAAAGACATAAAAGGAATCAGTCTGTTAAATGCCTCACACTTAATCCCTTTTTTCTCAAGCATCACATGATAATTCTTGGGAAGAATAAAAACACTTCCCACGTCATCATAGATCAGTCTGACTTCTACTCCCTCTTGTACTTTGCGTTCCAGAATCTCTAAAACCGCATTCCACATTTTACCTTCTCCCAGAATAAAATATTCCAGAAAAATAAAATGACTTGCCTGTTCCAGATCGCAAAGAAGCTGCTTCCAATAAGACTCCCCGTCTGCAAAATACATCGTCGCAGTATTGGTCCATATCGGCGTATCCGCATAATCACACAAATATCTGCTCTGATTCGCCACTGCCGGATTCATCTGTTCCAGTTGCCCGATCACATGCTCCTGCTGTATCAGACTTTTCTTAACCAATTCATCGGTTCTGTTCATGCTGTCTCTAAGCTTCTTCGGTATCAGTACATGACCAAAAGCCAGATATAACACACCGCCCAGCAATGGAAATACCAGAATCGGTACGATCCATGCCAGTTTCACTTCCGGGTTGTTCGGTTTCCAAATAATATAGACCACTGCACCGAAACTGAGCAGCCGCAGCACAAAGGCAATCTCTACATAATAATTACCCCATCTCAATATCTCCAACAGGAAAAATCCCACCTGCAGCAATACCAAAAGTGCCGTAATTACTACTCTGTTAAATGCATAATGTAATATTTTTCTCATTTTAAAAATCCGTTTACAATCTGCTCTTCTGCTTCCTGTTCAGTCAGTCCCAGCGTCATAAGCTTGATAAGCTGTTCTCCGGCGATTTTACCGATGGCCGCCTCATGAATCAGATTCGCATCAATATTGTTGGCAGTCAGTTCCGGTATGGCGCTGACACTGGCATCATCCATGATAATTGCATCACATTCGCTGTGCCCCTGACATCTGCTGTTACCGATAATCTGACTCTTAAACAACTGTCTTGAGTTCTCTTTTGCTACGGAGCGGGACACCAGATTTACGCTGGAGCCTTCTCCCTTCATGTCCACTACGAAATCAGTCTCGGCGTACTGTTTCCCATGGGTCATAATCTTCTCATGTATCACTAAGGAAGCGCCTTCTGCCACTTCTGCCTTCGTCACCCTTTTCGTAGAATCTATTCCTTTGATCTGCACCGTTTCCATCTCTAACGATGCACCCTCCGCCAGATGAATCTCCGTCGTAGGATTCATAACGCGTTCTCCGTTGCCGTCACCGGAACCATAGTGCTTCTCCACATATCTGACCTTGGCATTCTTGTCCACGAAGAACCGGTGAATACCGGAATGCTCTGATGCAGCACTTCCTCCATTGTGGATGCCGCAGCCTGCAATAATCGTAATATCACTGTCTGCTCCCACAAAGAAATCATTGTACACGCTTTCCTTTAATCCGCTCTGGCTTAATACCACGGGAATGTGTACACTCTCCGATTTCGTACCGGGTTTGATACGGATGTCAATGCCCGATCTGTCTTCTTTACTGATAATGTCTATGTTAGCCGTTGTGTTTCTTCCCGCCATCTGTCCGTTGGCGCGGATATTATATGCACCGGCAGGTATCTCATGTAATCCTGCCACCTGCTCCAACAGGCTTTGTTGTATTGCGTCCATTGGCAACATCACCTCTATTTCTATAATTTATCCGTTAATGTCTTGCATGGCTGTCCGGAACCTAACAGTGCAGGCATAATTTCATCCTTCGTACCCACCTGTTTGATCTCTCCGTCTGCCAGCAGGATGATCTTATCTGCGATATTTAAGATCCGCTCCTGATGGGATATAATCAGGATGGAACCATTGGTTGCCTCATGCATTTTCTCAAACACGCGGATCAGATTCTGAAAACTCCAAAGATCAATGCCCGCCTCCGGTTCGTCAAAGATAGACACCTTCGTCTTGCGCGCCATAATCATGGCAATCTCAATGCGCTTCAACTCACCGCCGGATAAGCTTGCATTCACTTCCCTGTTCACGTAATCTCTGGCACAAAGTCCGACCTCTGAAAGCATCTCGCAGATTTCCGCCATCGTGGCATTCTTGCCGGCCGCTATGGATAACAGATCCTTGACTGTAATTCCCTTAAAACGAACCGGCTGCTGGAAAGCAAAGCTGATTCCCATATTCGCCCGTTCCGTAATCGAAAGCTCTGTAATATCCACGCCGTCTAAGAGAATCTGACCTGATGTAGGCTGCAGAATGCCCGCCACGATCTTGGCAAGCGTTGATTTACCGCTGCCGTTAGGACCGGTCACCGCCACAAAGCCTTCTTCTATCTTAACACTGACATCTTTTAATATCTCTATCTCTTTGCTGTTATCTTCCGCAGAGAAACAGACATTCTTCAATTCAAGCATTATTTCCTCTCATTCCGCCGCCAAATACGGCTGGGATTACCATTTATCTGCCATCCCATAATAGATCATAATAGCATAAAATGCGTCACATAGCAAACCCCTGATAAACTTTATCGTTATCAGATGTCTGTTACAAGTTTGACCCGGCTTGCGTTTGCGGCATCTTTGGTCACAACCAGTCTCTTATCAATTCTCTCCTGCAGCTCACTTACATGGGATATAATTCCCACCAGCCGATTACCCTCTGTCAGATTCTGAAGCGCATAGATTGCCTGATCTAACGCTGTTTCGTCCAGTGAACCGAAACCTTCATCCACAAACATGGTATCTAACGCTATGCCGCCCGATACGGACTGGATTTCATCGGAAAGCCCCAGCGCCAGCGATAACGATGCCAGAAAAGCCTCGCCGCCTGACAGCGTCTTTACACTGCGTCTGCTGCCGTTATAATGATCGATCACATCCAGTTCCAGCCCGCTTTGACTCTTCATGTTCTCAGCCTGCTTAGAACGCTCCATCTCATATTGTCCCGCCGACATCACCATAAATCTTGTGTTGGCACGTCTGATAATGCGGTCGAAATACTGTGTCTGGACATAAGTCTCTAACATAATCTTATCTTTACCCGACAGGTTTCCATTGCAGGTGTCGGACAATTCCCTGACCAGATTCCACTGTTTCTCTAAACTCCGCAGCAGTTTGCTTCGATGCTCAATATCAGCCTTGACTTTTTTATTCGTTTCATACCGATGGGCAATCTCCTGCTGTTTCTTCTGGATAATACTCCGCTTCTCCAACAGCATATTCTGCTGCGCTAAGAGGCTTTCCGAATCCGAATTATCAGGCTCCTTAGTCAATTGCCCCCGCAATGTCTCCTGCTTCTGCAACGCATTTTGATAGGTACGTTCTTTCTCCCTATAGCATTGCTCGGCTTTCGCAAGCCGCTCTTCATATTGCTTCAATGTATCGAGCCGGACACGAAGCCGTTCTTTGGCCTGCGCCTTATTTTCATAGGGAAGGGATTTCTCTGTCTCCTGCAATTTCCCTGACAACACTTCCTTCTCAATCTTTAAGTTCTGAATCTCCTCTTCCGCCTCTGCACAGGCTGTTTCCAATTCTTTGATACGCTGCTCCAACCGGGGCAGTTCTTCCTGTAATTGCTCTGCTTTCTGCTGTTTTTTCTTCCATTCGGATATCTTTTCCTGTAACGTGTCCATGCTTTCTTTACTCAGGCGCACTTTTCCCTGTAATTGTACCGCAATATCGTTCCATGCCGCAAAAAGCTGATCCATGTCTGATCCGGTTTCTTCTCTTCCCTCTATTCCTTCTGTTTTCCATACAATCCCGGCACTGTCCAGACGCATCGTCAATGTCTGTCCGGCACTTTCCAAGGCACCTTTAGCACGGCCTGCCGCAGCGCTGGCTTCCTGCATTGTCAGGCTGCTCTTCTCCGATCTTCGCTTTGCCTGCGCCACCTGTTCCTTATCCGGTGCATTTTGCGCCTCCAACGCCGGCATAGGGTGATGGGTGGAACCACAGACAGGACAAGGGGTTCCTTCCTCCAGTGTCTGTGCCAGCACGCCTGCCTGTGCATCCAGATACTGCTGCTGCATTTGTTCATAGGTCTTCTTGTCCCTCTCATGCAAGGCAGATGTCTCCTGATAGTTCTTCTGCTTTTCTGCCAGCTCTAAACGCAGCCTGTCTGCTTCTTTTTGCTGCGAAATCAATTCCTGCCACAGAGCATATTGCTGTGTTTCCTGCAACAACTGCTGTTCCAGTTTTACCCGCTGCAGCGCCTCGCTCTGTAACAGCTCCGACTGCTTTTTCGAGTCCGTATATTGTTCCTGCAGTTGTTTCATGGACTCTTCCAGCTTTACGAAATTTTGCTTTTTTTGTGTAAGTTTCTTTTGCAAAAGCTCCAGGCTTTCCCTTAACCAGTCCGCTTCGTCATAGACAGGCAGCTTTTCTTCTTCTAAATGGATCTGCGTTCTAAGGACATCCATTTGCTCTTTTTGCTGTTGCATTTTAATAAGTTCTTCTTGAAGCGGGGCCAGTTCCGGCTCTATGATTTTTGCCTCTTCTACTGCTTTATCCAATTCCTCCTGCAGTTTCTTCCGCGTTTGTATCTTTCCCAGTAACTGATTATTCTTCTCTATGGCACATTCTGTCTTGGCAAGAACATCCCGAATCTCCTGAAGTTTCTGACTCTCTTGGTCAATCGTATGGTTTAATTCGTTTAACAACTCTTCCGTCATCAGAATGCTTTCCTTTTGCAGCAGTTGCTCCGGCTCCCATAGTATGCCCTCCCGGTACTGATCAATACTTTTATTATGCTCTTCACACTGCTGGCGGAGCGCGCTTGATTCACTCTTCAACTTTTCCTGCAAAATCATATATGGCCTTGTATGAAAAATTTCCCTGAAAATTTTGCTCCGTTCCTCAGTTTTGGCATACAGCAGCCTTAAGAAATCTCCCTGTGCCAGCATGGCAATCTGGGTAAACTGATTCTTATCAATTCCCAGCAATTCAATCACTGCTTTCGTAACATCCTTGCTTTTTGTCACGATATGACCATCCGGATATTTGAGGGTGGCTTCCCCACGGCTTACGGTCATTCCCTCCCCCCGTTTCGCAGGCCTCATATATTCCGGGCTTCTTGTAATTTCATACTCCTGCTCATGATATTGGAAGCGCAATGTTACGTAAGTGGGAGTATCCGGTTTGGCATATTTGGATCGAAACATAGAGGTCTCTCTTGCACTGCCGCTGGCTTCTCCGTATAATGCAAATACGATAGCATCAAACAGAAATGTTTTCCCTGCTCCGGTATCTCCCGTGATCAGATATAACCCTTTTTTCCCAAATTCCTCAAAAGGAATCCGGGTCACTTCCGCATAGGGTCCAAAGGCGGATAAAGTCAATGTCAGCGGTCTCATATGTTCTCCTTTTCCTCCCATATATCTGCCATCAGGGATTCCATATACTGTTTCTGCGCTTCCCCCATCAGTTTATTATTCTGCATTTCAAAAAGTTCCTCTGCAAGTTCCATCGGCGTTTTGTCCTCAGCCGTATCCTGCAGCCCTGTCTGACTATTTCGCCTGGTTCTTGTGTTGTCATATTCCAACTTCATCAGATTCGGATAGATAACACGCAGTTTACCCACCGCATCGAAAATATCCTCCTCATCCGTCAGTGTAATTTGTACATAATCCTCGGTATTGGTCTGATCATAGTTGGATTTTTTCGTAATTTCCTCATAGCTGCCCCGAAGCTTCCTCATATCGTGTAATGGCTCTAAAGGATAGGTTTCTATCGTTATATTCCCTTTTTCTTTTAAATCAACAATGGTCACACGCTTCTCATGGTTTACTTCCGAAAAAGAATATTTGAGTAAAGTGCCTGCATACCTGATCGTATCACATCCCACTGTCTGCGGCCCGTGCAGATGGCCAAGCGCCACATAATCAAATCCATCGAAACAGGCAGCTTCCACCTGATCCAATCCCCCCACCGAATGTTCTTCTGAATCACAGGTCGCCGCCCCCGTTACAAACTGATGTGCTACCAGAAGATTCCTGTGATCTTTCTCTAACTTTACCTTACTCATTACGTAAGCAACCGCTTCCTGACAGGTTCTGATTCCCTCTGCTTCTTCGCCCCATACTGCCCTGACATAAGCAGGTTTGATAAAAGGAAGCAGGTAGATATCCAAAATGCCGTAAGCATCTTGTACACGGACGCTCTCCACATCCCCGGTATATTCCGATGCCACATACACGCCGCTTTTCTGCATCAGCTTCGCCCCAAAGGAAACGCGCTCTACAGAATCATGATTGCCGTTTATCATATATACCGGCACATGCCATTGCGAAAGCCGTGTCAGGAATGTATCAAACAGCGAAACCGCCTCAACCGGGGGAATTGCCTTATCATAGATATCTCCCGCAATCAGCACACCATCTGCTTTCTGATCCCTTACCAAAGCAAGAACCTGTTCCAGAATATATCTCTGATCTTCCAACATGGAAAATTCATTTACTTTCTTACCTATATGCAAATCTGCCAGATGCATTAATCTCATATCCTGTCATATCCTTCCTGCCAAAGTCAGCTTCGACAGACTGACTTTTCCCATCACGGCTTAAATATTCTTCTACTACGTAAAAATTGCCGATATATGATCTTCTCACACATCGGCAGTTTCGGAAATCTGTTGAATCTATTACATACTGTTCCTTACATGATATCTGACTTTGATATCCGTCTCCATATTATCTATGACTGTACTATGTACGGAGCAATAGCTGCTTCCACCTCGGAAATTCTCTGATTGGTCTCCAAAATCCTAAATTCCACCTTCTTAGACAGATCCATGGAAAAAATCCCCATAATAGACTTCGCATCTATTACATATCTGCCGGATGCCAAATCAAAATATCCCTCGAATCCTTCTATTGCTTTCACAAAACCTTTCACTTTTTCAATAGAATTCAAATCTAAAATATAACTTTTCATTCTCCTCACGCCTTCCTCTTCTGACTGTCGTTGCTAGTCCTAACACAATCGGCATGAATCCCCTTATGAAATATTTTATGTCATTTCAAAGAATTTGTACAGCCCAAATTATTCTCTCAATGCTTTTTTAGCAGTTTTAACCCGATACATATCCTGATCTGCTATCTTGAGATAATCATCCAATTTGTTACCGGAAGACGGTTCCGTAACTACAACCCCCATACTGACACCGATATTATGAACCCGCAATGCCGCATTGATCCGGTCACGGAAACCGAACACCTCTGCTTCATCCTCACACGGAAAGAACACAATAAACTCATCGCCGCCGAAGCGATAAACATAACCTTTCTCCGGACAGTGTTCCGTCAATACCTGAGCAATCCGTTTTAAGATCTCATCACCCTTCTCATGACCATACCGGTCGTTAATCTCTTTAAAATAATCCGCATCCAAAAAGGTCAGCGCACATTTCTGATTCTG
The DNA here is from genome assembly GCA_017936885.1 of Lachnospiraceae bacterium. Classification (GTDB taxonomy): domain Bacteria; phylum Bacillota; class Clostridia; order Lachnospirales; family Lachnospiraceae; genus UBA3282. Next base: position 30,371 of record JAGBEO010000022.1, read on the forward strand.
TTCACAATACTTATGATACTCCGGCTCAATCATCTCCGTATATGCAATGCGGTTATACAGCCCGGTCATCTGATCTTTATTATATATATCGCGCAACTTCCTATTGGCATTTTCCAGCTGAAGCTTCTTATAGACATTCTCTATCGTCTTGGTTATCGTGTTGTGTATATCATAAAAATAAGGATTGTCATATAAGAATCTGCCATTCTTCATCACCGTGAAGCCCACCGCGTGCTCACGAAAATGAATCGGTGTAAACATATAGGCGCTGCCGCTGCCATTCTGCTCCAGATAATCCATCAGTTCTTGCACATTTTCCATCTCAAGAAACTGCTTGTTGTCAGCCGCACAAGCTACCACCATGCGCTCCATATCATATCCGTCTGTCAAGAAAGAGGCTTCATTATCGCCTTCATAAAGCTGCTTATCCACTACTACGAAATAACCGTCACATTCCAGACTCATAAAATATTCCGCAATTTTGTGGAATATCAGATCGTAAGTGTCATATTGAATAATTTCACTTTGGAAAATAATCAGGTCTTCTTCATTCCTAAGTTTCTCTACTTCACCGATAATCTGGTTCTTGGCATATTCACGATAATTAAGAAGTCCGCTGTTCGGACATCCGCAGCTTTCAGTAAAGACACAGGAAGAAGGAATAAAATGATTCCTCGGCACATCTTTGCCTTCCCAAATATCCATCAGAATGTCCATACATTTATGTCCGATTACTTCTCTGACCAGTCCTACTGTAGTGATCTGCGGATTGAAATACATCGCTTTATCAAGATTATCAAATCCTGTCACTTTAAAATCCTGCGGGATAGAATAGCCAAAACGCTGAGCCCTATAGACCAATCCGGCAGCAATATTATCATTGGCGCACACAAACACATCCGGAATAGCTGCTCTGCCAGCCTTTAACTCTTTCCTCATTCTCTCAAAATATTTCACACCCGTAGAAAAATCATAATCGCCGTACCAAACCGGATTATCGTCTCTTGAGAGCCCAAAGGCATCCAAACTTTCCCAATACGACTGTACACGCAGCTCGTTCTCAAAATTTTCCCTGGGTCCTCCTGCAAAAATAAATCTTCTGCAGTTATGAACCGTAAATAAATGTTCCATTATCTCAGCAATCGTCTTCTTATTATCGATTCCTGCATAATAGAAGCCTTCAATATCACTGGCAATACTGACAGTAGGCACTTTACTTGCCCGAATCATCTCAACAACCTTTTCAAACTGCATTTTATCTATAATATTAATACAGTCCATGATAATACCGTCAAACTCACTAAGTTCCGGCAGCCGATAAATATTGTACTCGCCATGATTATGTTTCTCATCCTTGCTCCAATTACCATGACAATTATACTGGTACAGGCAAATCTCTTCTCCGGATTCACGAATATATCTCATAATACCGTCTATCCATGCATATGTGATCAGCCGTTTCCAACCATCGGATATCATTGCTATTTTCTTCATACTAATCATCCCCATCAATACAACCTAAATATCGTTCCTTCTCTGTCTTCTTCCGATATCATAGCATCAAACCCGGTCAGGAATACGATACCGGAAATCTTTCAGATAACTGAACATAAATATCACGAAGCAGTTCCTCTGTCAAAGCCACCTGATTCAAGATAGTGTACCTGTCCTTCCTTGTATCTGCTGCCTTCATCCATGCATCCACAAAGATTTCTTTCGTGATCCCCCACTTCATCGGGTTCATATCCATCCCGTATGCATGAAGTATGCTTTCTAACCACTTCGCATCCCGTCCCTGCAGACGGCAGCTCACCAGGCTCCCCAATGCTACCGCCATGCCGTGGGATATTTTAATTTCCTTATAGTTTTCCTCCAAAGAATGGCAAAACAAATGCTCCGATCCGCTGCTCGGTCTGGAATTGCCCGCTATCTCCATCGACAGTCCGCCAAGTACCAAAGATTTGGTTAATACTTTAATAAATTCTTTGCTTTTAAGGGACTTCTCTTCATGATAGCATAGGGAAGTAAGCGCCATATCGGAAAGCAGATAAGCAAAATCATCTACTTTATCTTTGTGATGCACGGCATTCAGCTTCCAGTCATATAATGCCGTATATTTACTGATGGTATCCCCGATGCCGGACTGCAGTTGCTCTGTAGGAGCATCCATAATTACATTCACATCCACCACAATTCCTGCCGGGATTTTACATTTTAAGGTCTTCCTCTCATCTCCCACGGTACCAAGCACTGCCACGGGAGAGGCAAGACTGTCATTACTCAACGTCGTAGGCACACAAATATACGGAATCTTTCCTACGAATCCCGCATATTTGGCTACATCCAATACCTTACCGCCGCCCACACCGATAATGACCTCGAAATCTTCCATACAGATATGTTTCGCCAATTCCATCGCCTGATCAAAAGAATTCTTCTCAATCAGATAGGTTTCACTTACGGGCAGATCACGCTTCATCTCTTCCAAATATTCCTGCATGATCTCAATCAGCACCGGTTCGGTCACAATCAAAACTTTCTTCTTCTCTATCTTCGGAATACAATCCGCCAAAATCTCATTTAACCGCTCACAGGCGCCTTCCTCGATCACTAAACAATATGGTAAGTTGAAATGATTCATCCCTAAGTTTCCTCACGCATCCTCTGTTTTCCATCTTATTCAATATAATAGGATGGCTGCTTCTTGTACTTAGTATACCCCATAATGCTCTGCTCCGCCACACATAAAGTCATATCTTGTAACATTCCCGACATACCGCTTATATTTCAGTGAATCTTTCGAATCAGGATACCGTTGCGAAGCAGCGTATTGTCAATATAGTGTCTGGAGAAAAGAAGTTCTCCTTCTCTTTCAATCTCTATATCCTCTTCCTCGCAGTTGATGATAACCTCCACATAATTATCTAACCAGCCCATCTTGTTAAACTCAATGACTCTCGGTCTGTTAATCCGGTTCGGGAAATGGAAATTACGGTTGCGCAGAAGCGGCTCCGACCTGCGAAGGTGCAGCAGGCTTTTAATAATCCCTATCCGCTCGTCATACACTCCGTTATCAATATCTTCCCAGGGCATACACCGGCGGCAGTCCGGATCATGGCCGCCCTCCATGGCAATCTCCGTACCATAATAAATACAGGGAGATCCCGGCATCGTAAACAGAACCGCAAGCTGTTGGAAATATTCATCCAGATTCTTCACATCTGAACGCAGTCTCTTCGTATCATGGGAATCAAGCAGATTAAACAATACATCATTGGTCTGCTGCATATATCCTGTGTAACAGCGGTTAATCGTATATTCGAAATCTTCATTCGTTAAGCTCTTGTCAATCCAGAAATCCTTGATACTTTCTCCCAGCGGATAATTCATGACCGCATCAAATTCATCCCCTCTCAGCCACGGCATGGCATCATGCCAGATCTCACCTAATATATAGATATCCGGCTTGATCGCCTTGAGATGAGAACGCAGTTCTTTACAGAACGCGTGGGATATTTCATTGGCCACATCCAGCCTGATTCCGTCTACATCATAATTTCTGACCCAATTCTCACAGACACCGATCAGATACTCCCGCACCTTCTGATTGTTGGTGTTTAACTTCGGCATACTGTCAAAGAAAGCAAAAGTATAGTATTGCTTTGCATATGCACATCCACCCTCTTCGTTAAAAGGCCACTCATTAATCATAAACCAGTCCCAGTATTCAGACTGCGGTCCCTTCTCCTTCACATCAAGCCACGGCGCAAATAACTTACCGGAGTGATTAAAGACACCATCCAGCATCACACGAATTCCTCTGTTATGTGCCTCGCGAACAAGGTTTATCATAGTCTCTTCCGAGCCGAAATGAGGATCGATCTTCGTATAATCCGTGGTATCATACTTATGAGATGTGGGGGCCTCATTGATCGGTGTCAGATATAAACCGGACACGCCCAGATCCTTTATATAATCAAGCTTATTGATAATTCCCTGCAAATCCCCGCCGAAGAATTCCTCGTTAGTCACAGAACCCCTGTTACGCCAGGGAAGTGTTCCTTCCGGATTAATAGACAGATCACCGTTACAGAATCTTTCCGGGAAAATCTGATACCAGATGGTGTCATTGACCCATGCCGGAGTCACCGGAATATCTGCCGGATTCATCCACGGAAATACGAAGCACTGGCGGCTTCTTCCCTCTAACTGCATCTGTACTTCCGATACAAATCCATCTTCGAAATAGAACCACTTCTCGTTTTCCGTTTGCAATTCAAAATAATATTTTAATCTCTTATATTCAGGCTTCACCGTCGTTGTCCACCAAAGCTGATTCTTCAATCTCTTCTTAAAAGGAATATTGACCGCATCGCCGCTCCAGCTCTCGCCGCCGCCTAAAATACCGGATTTAAAGGGATCTCCCTGGATCAGATTGACATACTTTACATCATATCCTGTCTTGATGTTGATGATTAACTGCTCTTCGTCCAGTGGGTAGCAATAGTTGTCGTTTGCTCTGTGATATACTGCATTAAAATCCATAAGATACCTCCGTCTTATAACATTTATAGTTGTCCCGTTGCTTAACTTTTTAGCAATACCTTCTGCTGCATACATTATCTTTTAGAAAAGTAATTCCATAAAACCATCTTCCTCATTCCCGCTTAAATTCGGAAAACGTTTTCCCTCTCCTGTCTACATCATAACCGCATCCCATAAAAAAATCAAGCAGAAATTGATATTTCTATCTGATTTCTTCTTGATTTTTCAACGGTACGTTTCTGCCGCGTACTATATATTTTCATAATTGCCCTATTCTATATCAGAAATCTTCCGATCTGATAGAACACACATGCCACAAGCCACGCAACGCCGCACTGCATCATGACGATTCCGACAGTCTTCCATACGGAATTCATTTCCCGCTTAATCGTTGCCACTGCCGCCACACAAGGGGTATACAGCAATGTAAACACTAAGAAACTGACAGCGGTAAGAGGCGTAAAGATTGTTCCGAGCGTCTCGCCCAAGTCAGACATGGAAGTGCCGGTCAGTACACTGAGGGTGCTCACTACCGCTTCCTTCGCCGTAAAGCCGCTGATCAGTGAAGTAGCCACTCTCCAGTCATTGAATCCAAGCGGGGTAAAGACCGGTGCGATCAGCTTGCCGATCATGGCTAACAGACTGTCTGCGGAGTCCGTCACTACATTCAGTCTTGTATCAAAGGTCTGTAAGAACCAGATAATCAGTGTGGCAAGAAAAATTACGGTAAACGCCTTCTGGATAAAGTCCTTCGCCTTGTCCCACATCAGTAACAACACACTTTTGGCTGACGGAAATCTGTAGTTAGGAAGTTCCATCACGAAGGGCATCGGTTTTCCATGAAACAATGTTCCCTTAAGAAGCAACGCACACACCAATCCCACAAGAATCCCCAGCACATACATGCCCATCATCACAAGTGCCTGATATTTTTGGAAGAATGCCGCCGTAAACAATGCATAAATCGGTATTTTCGCCGAGCAGCTGATAAAAGGAATGAGCATAATTGTCATCTTCTTATCCCGCTCGGAAGACAATGTCCTTGTAGACATAACCGCAGGCACGCTGCATCCGAAGCCAATCAGCATAGACACGAAGCTTTTGCCAGACAAGCCGATCTTACGAAGGGGTCTGTCCATCACGAAAGCAATTCTTGCCATATAACCTGAATCCTCAAGAATGGACAAGAAGAAAAATAACACCACAATAATAGGCAAAAAGCTGAGCACACTTCCCACACCCGCAAAAATGCCATCTATCACAAGGCTTTGTACCACCGGATTAATACCGTAATGAACCAATGCCGTCTCAGTCACACCGGATAACGCATCAATTCCCATGCTCATCAGATCACTCAATGCGCTGCCGATCACGCCAAAGGTAAGCCAGAATATCAGCAGCATAATAACAAGAAACACCGGTATGGCAAGGTATTTGTTCGTCAGCACACTGTCTATCCGTACACTTCTTCTGTGCTCTTTGCTCTCCCTGCACTTGATCACTGCCTGCTCACATACTCTCTCAATAAAGGTGTAGCGCATATCAGCCAGTGCCGCATTGCGGTCCATCTCACTGTCCCGCTCCATCTCCACGATACTGTGCTCTATCAAATCCAGCTCGTTCTCCGATAAATCCAGTTTGCTGATGATATCCTGATCACCTTCTACAATCTTCGTTGCCACGAATCTCGGAGACATACCGATCCGTTCCGCATGGTCTTCCACCTGATGACTGACCGCATGAATACATCTATGTACAGGGCCTTTCTCACAAAAATCCTTTACCTTAGGATAACTGCGTTTCTTCGCCGTTTCCTTTACAGCACGAATCAAATCGTCAATTCCTTCATTTTTAACGGCGCTGATCGCTATCACCGGAACTCCCAGCGCTTCTTCCATCTTCTCAATGTCAATCGTACCGCCATTACTGCGCACTTCATCCATCATGTTAAGCGCAACCACCATGGGAATATGCATTTCCAGAAGCTGCAAAGTCAGATAGAGATTACGCTCAATATTCGTAGCATCCACAATGTTGATGATGCCGTCCGGTTTCTCCTGCAGGATAAACTTACGTGTCACAATTTCTTCATTGGTATAGGGTCTGATCGAATAGATACCCGGTAGGTCTACCACCGCATCGCCTTTCTCACCGCGAATCTCTCCCATCTTGGAGTCTACCGTTACGCCCGGAAAATTTCCTACATGCTGATTGGAACCCGTAAGCTGGTTAAAAAGTGTTGTTTTACCGCAATTTTGATTGCCGACAAGTGCATATATCATAATTCTGTCACCTCGATCTTTCCGGCATCCTCTTTCCGTATCGTCAGTTCGTATCCTCTTAAGTGGATTTCTATGGGGTCTCCCATGGGAGCTACCTTCTGTACCTTCACAATGGTTTTGGGGATGATTCCCATATCCAGAAGTCGGTTTCTGAGTTCTCCTTCACCGCCTACTTTGGTAATTTTAACCTCTTTGCCGATGGGTGTTTTATCCAGTGTCATGATGTGTCACGCTTTCCTTTTTATTTCTCACTTGTGTTTCTTATCATTCTTCCCGGCAAATACTATCGGAAATCTTAATTGATAATTTTTATCATTTGTTAGTCTACTCTAACCGTATGTACTTGTCAAGGTGCTCACATGATCTCTTTAAAATTGTTATTCCTTTATCACACTTATCCTTTTCGCCTTGAACTATACTTTGCAGGAGTTTCACCATACTTTGATTTGAAACTGCTTATGAAATGGCTCGTGAAATTATATCCTGTCATATTGGCGATCTCTGTTATTGGCAGTTCCGTATTTCTGAGAAGTTCCAGACTTTTACTTAACCTATAAGAGCTGAGATAATCCTTCGGTGTCATATGAAGATGATTTTTGAAACAGCGATAACATTCACCGGCACTTATATTTGCCGAAGCAGCGATATCCGTTACAGTAATTTTCTCTGAGTAATTTGCATGTATGAAAGTAAGCATGGTCTGTATCCTTTGCTGTTTGCAGAGGAAACTATCTGACAATTTTATAGCTGTTTTTGACAGTTCTTTGATCAGAATGTACCACACTTCCACCGTCTTCACTGACAGAAAATATTCTCGTCCGAAAAGGTCCGGATTCCTGATTGCACTTTCTAATTCCCACAAAATATCAATTACTCTTTTTTGCCACTCTACCTCCTGTCGGAGAACGGTTACCGGCAAAGCCAAATTAGTTGTATATGGAAGTACAAAATCCTGTTCCATTCTACTCCCACTAAAAAAGGAAAGTAATTTCGCCGGAAAATTAAAGCTCACATATTCCCCGTCTTCGGATATATCTGTTGTCATATGCAAGAAACCGCAATTTATAAAAATAGCCTCATTAGCTGCAAGCTGATACTCATAACCGTTTACCTGCATTTGTATGGCTCCTTTCGTGACTAGTGTGAATTGCAGTTCTTCATGCCAGTGAAGGTCCATATATCCTCGTCCCGATGGTGTAATCCCCTTTTTATTCACACAATACATCTCATAGGGAAACATACTATCATCATACCTATTTGTTTCATGCAGTTGATTAAAATTCTTCATATAGATACTCCTGTTAAGATTTTGATATTTTTTGATATAGTTCTGATATTCAGAAAAAAAGAAGTATGATAACATTGATTCTACTAAAGATTCCTTATTTTTTCAATGAATCAGGAATATAAATGTTACCGAATCTAACACCGGAGGGGAAAAATATGGAAAAAGAATTCGATACCATACCTGTCAAAAAACTGATATTAAGGCTTGGGCTTCCGGCGATGGCAGCTCAGTTTTTTAACATCTTGTATAATATCATTGACCGCATATATGTAGGCAACCTGCCGCAAAATGGAGAACTGGCACTGGCAAGTGTGGGAATTTGTGCGCCGGCATTAACAACTGTGTCCGCATTTGCCTATCTGATTGGTACCGGAGGAGCCGCATCCATGAGTATCGCTCTCGGACGCAGAGAGCGTCCATTGGCCCAAAAGATGATCAACAATGCCTTTATTATGCTTCTCGCTATCTCTATAGCGGTTACTGCAATAGCTCTTTTATGCAAAAGACCCCTTCTTTACTTGTTGGGATGCAGCAATGCCATGTATTCTTATGCCAGCCAGTATTTTACCATTTATATCTGCGGAACAATTGCCGTATTATGTGGAACGGGAATGAATCAGTTTATCCTTGCCCAGGGATTTTCAAAACAGGGAATGCTTTCGATTGTCATTGGAGCCGTAGCAAATGTTGTTCTGGACCCATTATTTATATTTATTTTCAATCTTGGAATTGCAGGCGCTGCAGTTGCAACCGTCCTGTCACAAGTTCTTTCCTTATGCTATGTTCTTCTTTTCTTATTTGGAAAAAAAGCATCAATCCGTATACAGCATGGCGGTTATCAGAAAGACATTATGGCTCATATCCTGCAAATAGGAATGATGCCTTTTCTCATTATGGTGCTGGATAATTTTATTATTATTCTTCTCAACGCTTCCCTGCATTATCACGGAGGCAGTGAGATCGGTGACAGTTACATTGCCTGCGCGGCCGTAGTCCAGAGTTTCATGGTCATTGTAACCTGCCCGGCACAAGGAATTACCACAGGTTGCGGAACCTTATACAGCTACTATTACGGAGCGGGTAATTATACAAAAGTCATGCAGGTATTCCGATACGTTTTTCTGCTCTGTATCGCTTACATCGGATTACTCTTTCTCATTGCCCAGTTTGTCCCGCAGTTCTTTGTCCGGTTGTTTATAAACGGCGGTGAAAACATCCTTCTTGCATCTTCCTTTATCCGGAAATATACCCTCGGTCTATTTGGCATAGCCATCCAGTATGCCATTGTGGATGGTCTGACAGCAATGGGAAAAATAAAATACGCGCTGCCTGTTTCCCTATTCAGAAAGGCACTGTATCTTATACTGATTTTTACCCTTCCTTTTGTGACAGATTTAAAAAATATTTTTTATGCCGGAACGATTTCAGATATATTGGGCAGCTGCCTTACTGTGCTTGTTTTTTTCACTGTAATCAAAAGAAAGCTGAGAAAAGAGTTAGGACATGAAAAGTAAGTCTCCGCCTGCCAACAAACCCGAAGATCGTCAGACTAAATACCTCGATCATCGGCTTCTACCATTCCTTCTTAATCTCTGTCTCTTCCACGCCGTATTCTTCCAGAAACATATTCAAATCACTGCGGTTTCTGATCGCCATAACTTCCGTGAATTTACCGCTTTGCATATTCTTGAAGCCTGCAACCTGTTCTCCGTTACAGATGCTTGCGCGTATCACAGGTATCTGATGTTCCTTATCATATGTCTTCTTAGTCCTTTTACGTCTAAACATGGCAAACCTCCGAATCACTGATATTTAGTGATAACCTATAACATGAAACCTAATCTCAATATAGCAGAATCCAATTATTCCCTCAACGATAAACTTGCACATCCTGCCTTATGATACATTTCCTTTCCCGTTTCTTGCCATTCTCAGACTGTCCGTCTATAATGATAGCCATAGGATTTCCAAAGCCTCAGGCTTTATAGCGCATCTGTAAAGTCCCGGCCGGATCTGCATGAAAAGGCTAAAAAGCAAACATATTAAGGTGGAGCGCATATGAATAAAATATTACTTCTTGAAGATGACTTAAGTCTGGTTAACGGACTTTCCTTCGCTTTTAAAAAACAGGGATTTGAAGCGGATGTTGCCAGAACCATTAAAGAGGCCGATGCTTTGTGGGCGGAAGGAAAATATGATTTATTAGTCTTAGACGTATCCCTTCCCGACGGTTCCGGCTTTGCATTCTGCAATCAGGTCAGACAGGTTTCCAAAGTCCCTATTATCTTTTTAACCGCTTCGGACGAGGAAATCAATATCATTATGGGATTGGATATCGGCGCCGACGATTACATCACCAAACCTTTTAAGCTGGGCGTATTGCTGTCGAGAATGAATGCCCTGCTCCGCCGGGCTAATGATTTCAGTTCCACAGATACCCAGCTATTTTCCAACGGGATCAAGGTACTTCTGGTACAGGGACAGGCATATAAAAACGGAGAACTTCTCGATTTAACCGCTGGCGAATATAAGCTGTTGTGTCTGTTTATGCAAAATCCCAACACGGTGCTGTCCAAAGAACAGATTTTAGATAAACTCTGGGATTGCGAGGGCAATTATGTAGACAGCAGCACACTGACCGTATATATCCGCAGACTGCGGATCAAGGTGGAAGATAATCCCAGCGAACCACAGATGCTTTTAACTGTCCGCCGCATGGGATATAAATGGAATGTTATAGATTGAGGTGCACTATGAAAATATTTGCCAACAAAGATATTAAAACCTTTTTTACCGCCCTGTCTGTTATTATGACAATATTTCTCCTATTGTCCCAGCTTGTAACCCGGGTACTTTTTAAAAACTCCACTCTTGTGCTGCTTCTTCTTTTTCTGCTGATGATATGCAGTGTATTCACAATATGCTTTTGGTATTTTGGCAGACAGAACAAAATCATGGAAACGGCTGTCTCGCAGATCAACGCCTATCTTGCCGGAGATACTGATGCCCGCATCGACTGTGATTATGAAGGAGAACTTTATCGGCTGTTCCATTCCGTCAACACCTTGGCAGCGGTGCTGAATGCCCATGCCGAGAATGAACTGCAATCAAAGGAGTTTCTTAAAAAGACCATATCGGATATTTCCCATCAGTTAAAAACACCGCTCGCCGCATTGAATATTTATAACGGTCTTTTGCAGGACGAATCGGAAGAACTGCCGGCGATCCGGGAATTTGTCACACGATCAGAACAGGAACTCGACCGAATGGAAACGTTGGTACAAAATCTTCTGAAAATCACCAAACTGGACGCCGGGTCCATTGTGCTTGAGAAGGTTCCTCAAAATGTCGCTGATATGATGAAAGACATAGAACTGCAGTTTGCATACCGTGCCAAACAGGAACAGAAAGAAATGATCCTGTCCGGTGCTGATGACATCTTACTTCCATGTGACCGCGACTGGCTCATGGAAGCCATCGGCAATATTGTTAAAAACGCCCTTGACCACACGAAACAAGGAGATTGCATTCATCTTGAATGGAAACAGTTTATGTCTATGGTTCAGATTATCGTAAAAGATAACGGAAGTGGTATTCACCCGGAGGATCTGCACCATATTTTCAAACGGTTTTACCGCAGCCGCTTTTCCACGGATGTTCAGGGTATCGGATTGGGACTGCCCCTTGCGAAGACGATCATTGAAGCGCATGACGGCACGATTGAAGTGGATAGCCAATTAGGTGTAGGGACGACTTTTGTTATCAATTTCTTAATTCCTACAAAATTGTAGTCTTACATTTATTTTGCTGTAAGGTTTCGATGATATTCTATGCAGAGGAATACAAAAAATACAGAAAGAGGTGTTTACACTATGAATTTATTAGAAGTGCAAGCAATATCTAAAACCTACGGCAGCGGTGAAACCGCCGTACATGCGCTGAAAAAAGCAAGCTTTTCGGTTCCGAAGGGCGAATTCGTTGCAGTAGTCGGTGAATCGGGTTCCGGCAAAAGTACACTGCTTAATATGCTGGGTGCTCTGGACACTCCTACTTCCGGCAAGGTTCTGATTGACGGCAAGGATATTTTCGCCATGAAAGAAAGAGAACTGACTGTCTTTCGGCGCAGAAACATCGGATTTATTTTTCAGGCATTTAACTTAATTCCTGAACTGAATGTGGAACAGAACATTATGTTTCCCGTGCTGCTTGATTACCAGAAGCCCGATCCAAAGTATCTGGAAGAACTGTTGGCAGTACTGGGATTAAAGGAACGCCGCCGCCATCTGCCAAGCCAGCTATCCGGCGGTCAGCAGCAGAGAGTGGCGATTGGGCGCGCCTTATTCACCCGCCCTTCCCTGATTCTTGCGGATGAACCGACAGGCAATCTGGATTCCCAAAATAGCAGCGAAGTCATTGCATTATTAAAGGAAACCTCCAAGAAATATGAGCAGACCATTATAATGATTACCCATAACCGCAGTATTGCACAGACCGCAGACCGTGTGCTGAACGTGTCGGATGGTATCATCACTGATTTGGGGAGGTGCCACGAATGAAAAGCTATCTCAGTCTGATTCCGATCTCCGCACGTGTGCACAGACGAAAGAACCGCCTGACACTGCTGTGCATTATCATTTCCGTGTTCTTAGTAACCACCGTTTTCAGTATGGCGGATATGTTGATCCGGGCGGAAAGGACCCGTATGATGGATAAACACGGCAACTGGCACATCCGGTTAGAGGGAATAACGCCAAGCGATGCATCAGAAATCGGGCAGCGCCCTGATGTTGCCACCGCAGGATGGTATGATGTGTATAATTATGATGCGTCCAAACCCTATTATGTGGGTGACAAAAAGGCAGCCTTATACGGTGTGGATGAAGCCTATATCACCCGGATCAGAAATGGTCTGACAGAAGGGTCTTTTCCGCAAAATGACGAAGAAATCATGCTTGGTACTAACGCCAAAAGCATTCTGAATGTTTCAGTCGGCGACACGGTTACCATCAGCACACCTGCCGGAAGTTTAAGCTATGTCATATCCGGTTTTGGTGAGGACGACCCATCCTATTATCAGGGAGTGACTTATCTGATCGGTGTCTATATGACACCTGACGCGTTTCGTACACTTATGTCATCCAATGGAATCGGGGATTGCAGTCCGTCCTATTATGTACAATTTCAAACTGCAGCTAAGGCAGCCAAAGCCATAACCGAACTTCAAAAGTTATATGGTTTGTCCGAGGATAATATCTCCGAGAATGTTGGAGTTATGGGAATGACAGGATATAGCGGCAATAAACTTATGAAAAATTACTATGGAATAGCCGCCATATTGTTTGTTCTGGTTCTGCTTTCGGGCGTGCTGATGATCTCTGGCAGTATGAACAGCAACATAATCCAGCGTACAAAGTTCTTTGGCATGATGCGCTGCATTGGAGCAAGCCGCAGGCAGATTATCCGTTTTGTCAGGCTGGAGGCACTCAACTGGTGCAAAATCGCAGTTCCGGCGGGCATCTTACTTGGCACTTTAGTCACCTGGGGCTTATGTGCGACGCTGCGGCTTGGTATCGGCAACGAATTTTCCGTCATACCGCTGTTTCAATTCAGTGCTGCCGGTATTACAAGCGGCATCGTTGTCGGTATTGTAACAGTATTGCTGGCTGCCCAGTCTCCCGCCCGGCGTGCTGCCGGGGTATCACCTGTGACGGCAGTATCCGGCGGTACGGAAAGCATACAGACAATACGCCATGCGGCAACTATGCACTTTGCCAGAATCGATACTGCGCTGGGCATCCATCATGCGGTATCCGCGAAGAAAAACTTGTTTTTAATGACAGACTCTTTTGCACTAACCATTATTATGTTCCTCTGCTTTTCCGTGGGCATGGATTTCGCACGTGTACTTCTGCCATCGCTGCGATCCTGGCAGCCGGACTGCACCATTGTGGGCTATTCCAATGCACTGATTCTGAGCAGGGAATTACTGGATGAGATCAGTATCATACCGGGTGTGGAGCATGTTTACGGCAATATTTATATGAGTGATATTCCCGCTTCCTCCCCGCAGTCATCTATCGATCACATCAATCTGGTATCTTATGATGAATATATGCTGGATTGTTCTGCCAAAAGCGTTGTCAGCGGAGATTTGTCCAAGGTTTACGGGGATAGTGATCAGGTACTGACCATTTATAACAAGAATAACCCATTGCGGGTGGGCGACACCATACAGCTTGCAGGAACACAGGTCGAAGTGGCATGTGCGGTGTCCGACGGTCTGTTTGCAGATGATTTGATTGTGATCTGTTCCGAAGAAACCTTTGTCCGTCTAATGGGCGAGCAGAATTATGCCATGATCAATGTGCAGCTTAGTGATGATGCCACGGAAGAATCGGTTCAGCGTATCAGTGCTCTCGTAAACAATGATCAGATTTTCTCGGATAACCGCAAAAGCAATCAATCGAGCAACTCCACGTATTATGCCACGAGAATAATAGGCTATGGCTTTTTAGGGACTATCGGAATGATAACCGTGTTCTACATCATCAACAGTATTTCCATAAGTGTGTCTGCGAAGTCAAATCAATACGGTGCCATGCGCGCCGTTGGCATGGATGGGCATCAGCTTACGAAAATGATTGCCGCAGAAGCCTTCTCCTACGTGGTATTAGGATTTATTGTAGGCTGCGCAATAGGACTGCCGTTAAGCAGGTATATATATACCCTCATGATTACTTCGCATTTTGGAGTCACATGGACCATACCATTCTCCCAGTTGGCCATTATTTTCCTGTTTGTATTCGCCTCGTCTGCCATTGCGGTTTATGCGCCGTCTAAACGGATTCGCAATATGGCGATTACCGATACGATCAATGAACTGTAAATAAACGAAAAGAAAAGCCAGCATCTTAGCAAGTCACCAGATCCGTAACTTGAGCTATTATGTTGGCTTTTCTGATATATTTCTTTTTCAATTAAAACTTTATGAGTATAACTCTTATCTGTTTTACATCTCTTATATGGGAGAAATTCCTTTTATATTCATCATGCTTCTTAAAAGCTCCTTAAAAGCTTATCCCAAATACACGTTCCGAAACGCCCGATACGTTTTCTTCATCCCCTCTTTAAAATCCGTATAGGTCATACCAAGCTCTGCCTTACTCTTCCCATTGTCGCAAAGCTCCGTCTCCTCTTTTGTCGCCGGAAACGGCACCGATACTCCCTGTGCCATTGCCACATCAATAGGAAGAGCTATTTCCTGCAGACTTTCTGTCACTTCCGGTTCTGCCGCTTCTTTTAAAGCATGGAAAAAGCTGTCATAGGTGACGATTTCATCCTGGCAGAGATTATACGCCTGCCCGTATGTCTTCTCATTCCCGATACAGTTAAGAATCGCCTGTGCCGCATCTTTCACATAGACAAACTGGAATCTGCCGTCCGCATCTGTAAACTGTGGCAGCGCATGGTTCTGTAACATCAACTGTATATAGGCAGATTCCCTTGGCGCATAATTATAAGGTCCATATAGAATCGCCGGACGAAGCACCGTATAGGCAATCTGACGTTCAGTGCACACCTGTCTGACTTCCTCTTCCAAGGCTACTTTGCCTGCAATATAGGCGCCTGCTTCTCCCGGAATATGGCGGTATTCGAATGCCGTATCTTCCGCCTTCATACCGCCTGTTCCGCGCTGATACACATCCACTGTACTAATCAGAATATACTGTCTGATTTTCCCCGGCAGATACTCCAGCACAGACCGCACGTCTCCCGCCTCATAAGCGCAGAAATCAACCACTACATCATAATCGTCAGCACATGCTTCTAATACGTTGCGATCATGTCTGTCTCCCGTAATCTGCGTTACACCAAAATCCTCCATAGAGTAAGTTCCGCGATTTAATACGGTAATCTCATAGAGGCAGTCCATTTGAGAAGCCAGCATAACAAACACTCTTCCATAGAAATAGCTGCCACCCAATACTAGAATTTTCATTAAAATCTCTCCTGACAATGTCATTTGCAAACCAGATTTTTCATCCTATTCCTGCAAAATACCCTGTATAACCTTCTTCGTCTTCGGCAGCCAAAACTGCACCAGCGGTCCGGTCAGAAACACTGCGATAATCGTTCCGATCCCTACCGTACCGCCCAGCATAAAGCCAAGCACTACGAAAAACAAGTCACACAAGATGCGCACCCATCGAAACTGCAGTTTTATACATTTATCAGACAAAATAATGGCTACCAAATCATTAGGTCCCGTTCCCGCATTGCTGTTGATCACAACAGACATACCGAGAGAAAGAATGACACAGCCTGCCACCACACTTATTATCCTCACGGGAAGCGCCGCCTGCGCGTTGATTACAGATCCAAACATCCATGTAAACAAATCAATGATCGGTCCGCCGCAGAAAGCACATACCACCGTTCCCGGTTTGATATATCCCTTCGTGGTAAGAAGCATAACAATCATCAGAAGTATCAGAATAATCACATGCATGGTTCCTACCGTTAATCCGAAAGTTCTGGCAAGTCCCTGTATAAACACGGTGAAAGTATCTGTTCCCATCTCAGACAACAGAAACAACGCCACACCAAGGTGTGCAATCACCAAACCTATAAACAGCACAATAAGCGCCTGAATCCACTGCTTGACGGTACGGTCTGATGTATTGGACGCAAATTGTTCTTTTTGCGTGTTTTCCATATTACCTCCTCCTACTCGGCTATATGTTTTATATCTTCCCATATCGTGATCTGTTTAGTTCTTAAAGCTATGAATCGGTGCCGGAATTCTGCCTCCACGGTTTACAAATGCCTCACAGGAGAACTTGTTCACCGGCATAATCGGCGCATACCCAAACAGTCCGCCGAATTCCACCTTATCTCCCAGCGTCTTACCGATCGCCGGAATAATACGCACTGCCGTGGTCTTCTGGTTCACCATACCGATCGCCATCTCATCAGCAATAATTCCCGCAATCGTCGTATTCGGTGTATCACCCGGAATGGCAATCATATCAAGTCCCACCGAACATACACAGGTCATAGCTTCCAGCTTTTCTAATGTCAACGCTCCTGCTGTCACGGCATCGATCATCCCCTGGTCTTCGCTGACCGGAATAAAAGCACCGCTCAATCCTCCCACATAAGAGGACGCCATGACACCGCCCTTCTTAACCTGATCGTTTAACAGGGCAAGCGCTGCTGTCGTACCCGGCGCACCCGCATATTCTAAACCGATCTCGCACAAAATATCCGCCACACTGTCACCGATCGCCGGAGTCGGTGCCAGAGACAGATCCACAATTCCAAAAGGAATTCCTAACATTTTAGACGCTTCCTGTGCCACCAACTGCCCTACTCGTGTCACCTTGAAAGCTGTCTTTTTAATTGTCTCACATAAAACCTCAAAATTTTCGCCTCTGACTTTTTCTAAGGCTGTCTTAACAACACCGGGACCGCTGACACCTACGTTGATTACCGCGTCAGCTTCTGTCACGCCATGGAATGCTCCTGCCATAAAAGGGTTATCATCCGGTGCATTACAGAACACGACCAACTTCATGCAATCCATACTGTCATTATCCTGACTGATCAGCGCCGTCTCTTTAATGATATCTCCCATCAGGCGCACGGCATCCATGTTGATACCGGTCTTCGTAGAGCCCAGGTTCACGGAGCTGCACACGCGTTCCGTAGTATGCAAAGCTTTAGGAATAGAACGGATCAGCATTTCGTCCGCTTGCGTCATTCCTTTCGATACCAGAGCAGAATAGCCGCCGATCAGGTTCACGCCCACTGCTTTTGCCGCCCGGTCCATCGTCTGTGCCAATGTCACAAAATCATCGGGTGATTTACAGGCTGCTCCGCCAATCAGTGCCATCGGGGTTACCGAGATTCTTTTATTTACGATGGGAATACCGAATTCCTTCTCGATTTCCTGCCCTGTCTGCACCAGATCTTTCGCTACTGTTGTAATTTTGCGGTAAACATTCTCATTTACCTTCTGCAAATCAGAATCAATACAGTCCAATAAGCTGATTCCCAAAGTGATCGTTCTTACATCCAGATTCTCTTTCGCGATCATTTCATTGGTTTCAGCTACTTCATATAAATTGATCATAGTAATAAACCATGCCTTTCTCTTAATTGTTTCCACAAGTTGATCCGTTCTTGTTGACTATTGTAGTCATTTGACCACAACATAACAGTATATTACTTTCCGACAACCAGACTGGATTTGAAAGATAAAATTTCTCTTCTGCAAAGTGCCCGTCTGTCAATAAGAAGGTTACTAAATACGATGCATGGAATCGAAAATCTCTTCCTTCTGACATCTGATCGCAACGCCGATATCTTCACCTAATTTAGCAAGTTCATCCACAATCACACCGAAATCCTTACCTGTCTGGTTCGTATCCACGATCATCATCATATTGAAAAAGCCCTGTACGATCGTCTGGGAAATATCCAGGATATTGATCTGGTTATCTGCCAGATATGTACATACCTTAGCGATGATGCCGACTGCGTCTTTCCCTACTACTGTGATAATTGTTTTTTTCATTGTATTAACCATGCCTTTCTCTCTGTATTATTTCTGTCTGTTTGACAGTTTCCGCCTGTTCTCTTACTATTTTACCGTTATGATATCCGACACTTCACTTCGCTTTGCCACATAAACCGGAAAATCATTCCCATTATATTTCGTGTCTGACATCGTCACTTCCACCCGGACAGACTCATATGCCAATTCCGGAAGATTATTTTCTTTGCTCAGATGCCCTAGGACGATGGTCTGCATCTTATCATGCAGCAGCCTGCTGAGCAGTTTGCCTGCTGTCTCATTGGACAAATGTCCCCGCTCCCCTAAAATCCTCTGTTTCAGATAATAAGGATAAGGACCAACCTGTAGCATATGCACATCATGATTTGCCTCTAAATATAATACGTCCAGATCCTTCAGGCATTCTACTGTATAATCCGTATAGCAGCCAAGATCCGTAACAATGCCTATCTTCTGCGTTCCATGATTGATCCGGTATGCCACCGGGTCTGCCGCATCATGCGAGGTGTGCATAGGATACAGTGACAAATCTTTGACAATGCACTTTTCATCCGGCTTGATCGTCTGGAAAAGTGATTCTTCAATCTCTCCCACCGAAGAAGACTGTCTGATCGCTTCGATGGTTCCTTTCGTTGCATAAATCGGTATCCCGTATTTTCTGGCAAGCACCCCCAAGCCGCTGATATGGTCTGCATGTTCATGGGTAATGAAGATGCCGTCAATTTCATTCATTTTCAGTCCCAGTTCCTTTAAGCCAGCCTCTGTCCGCTTGCCGCTGATCCCCACATCGATCAAAAGATGGGTGGTGTCACTTCCCACATAGACACAATTGCCGCTGCTTCCGCTGGCGATACTACATAATCTCATTGTCTTATTTCTTTTCTTTCTGTATTTTAGTGTTTCCAGTATATCTCAATCACATCGCCGCTGCGAATGTTCTCCATATACTGTGCTTCCCTGCCGTTTAACCTCGTCACAATTCCGCTGCCCTTTGGCTTGGACAAATCGAAATCAATATATTGGAATACATCTACAAAGACATAATCGGTTTTTCCTTGCATAGTAATCTCCTGCCCGTTTACCGTAACATGAACAGACTGTTGGATTCCGTTCTGCACATTTGCTTTCTCACCGCTGTTCAAAGTGTCCGCCTGTGTCGTTATATCAGGAGTTTTCTGGGCTGATCCGTTTGTGCCGAAAGCTCCCTGACCTGACTCTGACCCATCGGGTTCTCTCTGATCTGACCTGATTACACCGGAAGTTCTCTGTCCCTGTTCTAATCCGACTTCATCGACAGTTCTTTGCTCTTGCTCTGACCCATCGGACATTCCCTGTTCTGACTCGGCTGCACCGAAAGTGCCCTGTCCCTGCCCGGCTTCACCGTCAGCCCCTGCTCCCGTCAGATTCTCTTCTTTTTCTCTCCTCACATATGTACCGTCATCCTCCGGCAAATCTGCATAACTGATATCCTGATCATACTTATCCTTATCAGACAACTGCAGCTCTTCCATCGTCCATATTACGGAGAAATTCTCATAAACCTTCGTATCCATATCCGCCAGCTTATTGTTGACATATATGTTCATCTCCTGATTAATGATCACATCCATAAATTCCGCAATCTGACGCACCGTATAATAACTTAAAATCTCAATATTATCATTCTCTTTGATACTGTAATAACCGGACTGCAATTCACCGTTTACGCTGGCGAACTTCGGAAGATCAATTTTCTTTTCATTAACCTCCACCCGCATAGTACTGCCGAATTCCGGCAGTTGGTTGATATCCAGTCTCGCAGGATTTCCCGCTGTGGACTCTGTTACCTTAATCTGGTCATTGGCATGAATCGGTGCATAGATATCCGTCTCATTCCCATTCACCGTAATAACCGCAGCTTCTCCCAACTCTCCCCGGGTGATACGCTGCTTGCCATTCACGAAATAATTCAGTTCCTTTCCTCTCTTCGGGAAAAGACCGTCATTCGGAAATTCCGCCTGCATCGCCGCATCCACCACAGCCACTTTATTATTATCATAAATCTTGATGCGCTGTTCGTTAAAGTACACAAAAATAAAGTTATTGCTCTGTTCATAAAAGCTCAGACAAATACCGATCGGTGTTACCATCAGCGAATCCCGCTGGGCATCCTGATCCAAAAACTCAATATTCATCATCACTTCTTCCCCGCGGACGGCAACACGCTCCTTCTGTATATCCAGTTCCTTCGCAAGCGCCTGCGTATAACCGGGCAGTTTACCGCCGCCGCCTACTACAAACACGGCACTGACAGACTTATCACCGTTTAGCTCCTTGATTTTATCCGCCACCTGCTTGGTCATATCCGCAATCACCTGCGCCGTCACATTCTCTACCTCTTCTGTGGTAATCGTCTGCGTCAGCCCCATGATATCTTTATATTCTATCTGCTCTTTGACTCCGGTCTCTCTTTTAATATGCTCCGCGGTAGCAAAATCCACCAGGCAATGCTTGGCTATTACTTCTGTCAAACTATCCCCGGCAATAGGGATCATTCCATATGCAATGATACTTCCATCCTTGGTGATAGAAATATCGGATGTACCTGCACCCACATCCACCAGCGCAATATTTAACATACGGTACATCTCAGGAATCGCAACCCGGATTGCGGCAATTGGCTCTAACGTGAGATTAACCACTTCCAGTCCTGCCACACCGACTGCCTTATACAAGCCGTCTACTACATCCTCCGGCAGAAAAGTCGCAATAATATCCGCACCGATCGTCTTGGCTTTATGTCCTTCCAGATTACCGATGGTATAGCCGTTCATGTAATAACGTACCACGGAATAGCCCACACAATAAAACTTCATGTCCAGTTCATTGTGTTCTGCAAATTCCTCATAAGCCTTCTCTACGCCCATGGAATCTAATGCATAGATATCCTCGCCGCCAATCTCTTTGTCTGCCTCTAACTCCTGATCCACTCTGACGTTCACTGTTCTAAGCACACGTCCGGCAGCCGCAATACAGACATCCTTTAATGGTCTGCCGATCTTCTCCTCCAGCTCTGCCTTCACATCGCTGATGCTTTTACCTACCTTATAGATATCGTGAATCTGTCCATCCAGCATAGAACGGGTATCATGCTCTTTGATACTCTGCGCTGCCACATAGAATTTTTCTCCCACACGATACCCCACCGTACCGACGATGCTTCTCGTTCCGATATCTAGACCAAATACTAATTGTCCTGGAAATTTCATTGCTTCTGACACAGGTCTTCCCCCAATTTCTCCTCAATTTGCTTATATACGCTCTCTAATGTTCCGCTGTTTTCTATCACTGTATGACAGTGTCCGTAGAACTCCTCTTCCGACAACTGCCCCTTCAAAATATGATCAATCTTCTCATCCGTATATCCTCTGGATGCCTTAAGCCTCTGCCGTCTTATATCCGTATCCGTATGAATATACCAAAGCTCGTCTACAATCTTATCATATCCATCTTCTATAAGAAGCGCCGCCTCTATAAAAAGATAATCCAGCCTCGCCGCCGCTTTCTCCGTTTCAATGATCTGTAAAATGTATTCCTTCACGGCAGGATGTATGATATAATTCACTGCCGCAAGGAGATTACTGTCCGCAAAAATTTCAGCTGCCATTTTCTGCCTGTCAATTCTGCCGTCTTCCTGCAAAATATCCCTTCCCAGCAAAGCTACAAGCCTGTCATAACATACCTGTCCCGGCTCCTCCAACGTCTCCGCTAAACGGTCTGCCATAATAATGCGGCAGTTACAATGTTCCTTCAAATAAGAAAGAATCTCCGATTTCCCGGCACCCACGCCGCCCGTAATCCCTATCACTTTCATACATCTTTTCTCATATGCTTTCTTTACTCATTCTACCCACTCAGCTTGGAAGAATTGCCCCAAGGCAATTCTTCCGGGTGAAACTTAGATATTCTTAGACCATGTCTTTCGTGGTCTTAGAATATCTCTTCACCCTTTTACTTGGCCTCATACCAATTCTCTCCGGTATGCAGATCAATCTCCAGCGTCACGGCAAGCTTGGCCGCATGCTGCATCTCTTCCGTGAGAATCTGCCGTACCTGTTCCACTTCGTCTTTTAACGTCTCTATCAGCAATTCATCATGTACCTGCAAAATCAGTCTGGACTGCAAATTTTCTCTGTGCAGCCTCTCCCACACTCTGATCATGGCAATCTTCATAATATCCGCTGCGGTTCCCTGTATCGGAGAATTCATCGCCACACGTTCGCCGAAAGACCGCTGTATGAAATTACTGGAAGTCAGCTCCGGTATGGGACGTCTGCGTCCGTACATGGTAGTTACGTAGCCATTTTTCTTCGCATCCTCTACCGCAGTATCCAAGAACTTCTTTATCCCCGGATAAGTCTCGAAATACTGCTCTATATATACCGCTGCTTCCTTCTTCGAAATACTTAAGTCCTGACTAAGCCCGAAGGAACTGATGCCATAAACGATACCGAAATTAACCGCCTTGGCATTGCGCCTCTGTAAATCGGTAACCTCTTCAAAAGGCGTGTGGAACACCTTAGATGCCGTAATACGATGAATATCTTCATCCATCTTATAAGCCTCAATCAACTGCTTGTCATCTGACATATGCGCCAGTACCCGCAGCTCAATCTGGGAATAATCCGCATCCATAAACAGATACCCCTCCTGCGGGATAAACACCTTACGGATTCTTCTGCCAAGCTCCATACGCATCGGAATATTCTGCAGATTCGGTTCTGTAGAACTGATACGTCCCGTCGCAGTAATCGTCTGGTTAAAGGTTGAATGTATCCTGCCGGACTCATCAATATAAGCAGCCAATCCATCCGCATAAGTAGACTTTAATTTTGCCAGACCTCTGTATTCTAAGATATCTGATACAATCGGATATTCCGGTGCCAGCTTTTCAAGCACATCCGCCGCCGTAGAGTATCCGGTCTTAGTCTTCTTACCGCCTTTTAAGCCCATTTTCTCAAAAAGGACTTCTCCCAGTTGCTTAGGCGAATTGAGATTAAATTCACAGCCTGCCTGCTCATAAACAGATGTTTCTAATTCCGAGATTCTGCCCTCTAAGGCTTTCCCGTAAGCTTTCAATTCATCCGGTTTCACTAAGATTCCGTACTGTTCCATATCAAACAGTACTCTGGTAAGCGGCATCTCAATCTCATTCATAAGAGCAAGCATCCCCTGCTCCTGCAGTTTCTCCCGCAGAATCGGCGTTGCCAACAGGCACACATAAGCACTGAAACAGGCATATTCCAGAAATTCCCGGGGTTTCTTCTCATAAACGGATTCATATGACGCTTTCCCGCAGACCTGACTCCGGTCAGGGATCGTAAGTCCCAGATATTCATTCGCTATGTCTTCCGCTGTATAATCATTTTTCAGCGGATTAAGCAAATAAGCGGCCAACAATATATCAAAGTAGCGTTCCTGCCGGTAAGGCTGCATGACATCACAGTTTCCGTCCTCCGTACGCCACATACCGCTGTCTGTACAATCCTCTATAAAAGCATATAAATTCTTAATGTCAAAAACATTTAGCTTGCATAACTTATCCTTATTTAACGAAGTAACCTTCCCCACCAGATACGGCGCCGTGACAAGCCCTCTGCAAGGAATAAAATAAACAGCCTGTTCATTCAGTGCTATGGCAATACCCATACACTCATGGCTCTGTTTCTGATCACAGAAGACAGCCAGCCCTATTTCCTGCTTCCCTTTCGTCTGCTCTCCTGACTTCCTGCACTCTGCAAACAGATCTTCCACATCGGCAAACTCTGTAAGTTCCTTAAAATACTCTGTCTGGCGGTTAGCTACCGTTACATCCTTTTCAAAACGTGACAGCAGATTCTTAAACTCTAACTGCTTGCACAGCACATAAGCATCCTCCGTATAAAAGTTTCCGATTTTCGCCTGTTCAAAAGAATAGTCCAGTTTGGCATTCACATTGATGGTTGCCAGGGTTTTGCTTAAATCTGCCAGTTCTTTATGATTCATCAGAGATTCCCTGATGGATTTCTTCGTAATTTCTTCCACATGCACATAGATATTCTCCAAAGAACCGAACTGCACCATCAGCTCCGTAGCAGTCTTTTCTCCCACCTTGGGAACACCAGGAATATTGTCCGCCGTATCGCCCATCAGCGCTTTTAAGTCAATAAACTGTATCGGCGTAACCTGATACTTTGCCTCCACATCCTTTGCGTAGTAATCTTCTATCTCTGTTCTGCCGCCCTTAGTCTTGGGAATCCTGATTTTAATATGATCAGTTGCAATCTGCAGAAGATCCCTGTCTCCTGATACAAGGGCAACCTCCATACCTTCCCTTTCACCGCATTTCGCAATCGTTCCTAAGATATCATCAGCCTCAAGACCGGGTTTTTCCATAATGCAGATTCCCATCGCCGTAAGCATCTGCTTCATGACAGGTACCTGCTCCCGCAGTTCCTGCGGCATCGGCTTTCTGGTGCCCTTATATGCCTCATAGATCTCGTGCCGGAATGTAGGCGCATGTACGTCAAACGCCACCGTCAAATAGTCCGGCTGTTCTTCCTCCAAAATTTTAAACATGATATTCAAAAAACCGTAAACGGCATTGGTGTGCAGCCCCTGACTGTTCGTCAGATCCGGGACTCCGTAAAAGGCTCTGTTTAATATGCTGTGTCCATCTATCAATACAAGCTTCTGACTCATGTATTTCTATACCCTTTAACCTTCCGATTTTATATTTCATTCCAATCCCCATACACAAATTCTTGTGTTGAGGAGCTCCATATCAATCTTCAACTTTAACTGAGCTACATACGGAACACAATGCATAATGCAATAATAATCGCTACTGCCACTGCGGCTTCCAGACAAACCAGAGTATATCTTAATGTCCGATTTATCCTGATCCTTTGCCATGCATTCTGCATTTTTATAAGAAGTGCTTCCTGCAGATTAAAATTATTGCCTTGCTCTAATTGTTCCATACCCTCTGCAACCAGAAACTGAATCGACAACTCTTCCTTGCATTCCGGGCAGTTTTCTATATGTTCCACAAACTCCGCCAGTTTTTTCCCATCCAGCTCGTCCTGCAGAAAGTAAGGTATTTTTTTCTCTGCTTCTTTACAGTTCATATTGATACCACTTCCAAACATGCCGCTTCTGCGACACAATCATTTATTTAAACTATAACCTATCTGTGCCCATATAGAATTTATTATATACCATAATAGGGGTTTTTGAAAACCCTATGCCATCATAAAATCTTTCTATTTTGTATCTATTTCCATACAAAAATCCCGAAGATTTTTCTTTGAGAAAATCCCCGGGATCTGATTCCTAAATCGCTGTTAACAACACATTATCCTTTACTGTACGACTGTGGCTATGCCGTTTGCATTCACTTCATAATTTACATTGTCTATCGTAACCGTTACATTTTTCTGCAATGCACCTGTGGCATCATAATAATAAGTATTTCCGTCCGGTCTGGTAACCAGCCCGGTCTGCATCACAGCATTCTCATCAAAATAATACTCCGCACCCTCAATCGTCACATCCTCACGCAGGGCATGTCCGTCCTTGGTTGCGAGAAAATATCTGCCTGATTCATCCTCGAACCAGCAGCCCTTCTGCACAAAACCATTCTCATCCAAATGGTATTTCTTATCTTCCCAGCCTACCCAGCAGGCACGCTGCATTCTGTAATTAGAATAAAACACCGTCTGATCCCCGCGGTTCGTAAAACCGTCCGCAATGATAATAGACGAATAATCCTTAAACTGATAATTCATATCCACTCTGGTAGGAATCCCTGCCACACTGCCGTGGGACGTATTCTGCCAGAAGGAAGCTCCGTCATACTCAAGTGCGTCTGCATACTGTGCCACCCACTTATCATAGCCGATATTGCCGATCTTGTTCTGGAACATATTTTTATTCGAATATACTACCGGATAATACCCCTGTGCCTCGATCGTGGAACAGAATGTATTGATAATCTCCTGCAGCTGTGCCTGAGACATATTTTTATGACAGGAATCCTCCACATCATAAACTACAGGATAACTGACCGTATAATTGCTCATCCACTGCAATAGTAACTCTGCTTCATTCTTCGCCTGTTCCGCATTGGTAGCATAGGAATATAAATAAACACCCGTCTTAATTCCTGCCGCATTGGCACCACGCATGTTCACATCAAAATAAGGATCTACACCGGAGTTGGTACTTCCTGCCTTAATAAAGGCAAAGGTCACTCCCGATGAAGGTACCTGACTCCAGTCAATTGCCAGATTATGTTTCGACACATCAATTCCCCTTGCGATAGAACTGCCCGCACCAACTGCCTGCGTCTGCTGTGCCGGAACAAGCGCCAATACGCCTGCCATGCAAAGTGCTGCTGCACGCTTACACCATGTACCTTTTATTAACATATCTCTTCTCATATGTACCTTGATCTACCTTTCCAGATAACAGATTTTATCCTCCAGAATCATGCTTTAAAATGACTATGTTCTGTCTTATTATCCATTTCAAAATTTTATATATTTGTTACAAAATGTTACTTTTGTTAACAATACGTTACAAATATAACATATTTTGAAGGCTTTGTATATGATTTATATAAAAAAATACTGGTAATATCTGTCATCTGGGTTCATCTAATTTATTAATTAATTCCGTACAGCGATCTAATGTTTCTTTTGTAATCCGCTCAATTTCCTCCTCCGTATGCGTGTAATAGAAGGAAGGCGGAAAAAGTCCGAAACAGCTTCCTCCTGTCATATACCACCATTCATCCATTTCCCGTAGTTTTATTCGAAATATGATTTTTTGTATTACTTTCTTTATAAACTTTACAACCGCTTTAATCATTCCGTTACCTCCATCCTTCCTACTAATTCATTTTCTTACAACAAATTAGAGTTACTTCCCCCATTGTTCACTTTTTTCCTTATAAATAAATTAGGGTGCGTATGCGCACCATATTATTTTATTATAATATACTGCAAATTAAACTACAAGTAGGAGATTGTAAAATGATTAAATATGATAGACTCTGGACTACTCTAAAAGAGAAAAACATCAGCCAGTACAGCTTAATTAAGGATTATGGAATAGATAAGGCACAACTGCACCGGCTTCGACAGAACATGGTAGTAAAAACCATAATTCTGAACCGCTTATGCAGTATACTGAATTGTAAGATTGAAGATATTATGGAATATATCCCTGATGATGAATCAAGATAAAAGATCATGGAATATATCCTTGATGATGAATTAAGATAAAAGATCAATGCAACACAAAAACCTTGCAAACATCCAAGCGGAATCTGCAAGGTTTTCTATGCTGGTGGCGGGACTTGAACCCGCACGAGCGTGAACTCGTCAGATTTTGAGTCTGATGCGTCTGCCATTCCGCCACACCAGCGTTTCCAACAACCGAGATATATCTTACCATAACCTCATGCTGTTGGCAAGCATTTTATTTTTACTTTTCCTTAAAATCTACTTATCATGCCGATTTTAAACGCCTAATTTATGATAAAAATCAAACGCATCAAAGGTTGCAAAATAATCCTTCGGTGTCTCCGCACGCCTGATCAACTGAACGCTGCCATCCTCTTTCAGCAGCAATTCTGCCGATTTGAGCTTACCGTTATAATTATAGCCCATCGCAAAGCCGTGAGCACCTGTATCATGAATCACCAGATAGTCACCCATATCAATCTTAGGCAGCTCCCTGTCAATTGCAAATTTATCATTATTCTCACACAGAGAACCTGTCACATCATATTTATGGTCACAAGGTGCATTCTCTTTGCCCAGCACGGTAATATGATGATAGGCACCATACATAGCAGGACGCATCAGGTTAACCGCACAGGCATCCACACCGATATACTCCTTATGGGTATGCTTCTCGTGAATTGCCTGTGTAACAAGCTCACCGTAAGGCCCCATCATGAATCGTCCCATCTCCGTGTAAATAGCTACATTACCCATTCCGGCAGGCACCAGCACCTCATCATATACCTTGTGGACCCCTGCTCCGATTTCTTTAATATCATTCGCCGTCTGATCCGGTCTGTATGCAATACCTACTCCGCCGGATAAATTGATGAAATCTAAGGTCACGCCGACCTTTTCCTTTATTTCTACCGCCACTTCGAAAAGCTGCTTAGCCAGCTTCGGATAATACTCGTTCGTTACCGTATTACTTGCTAAAAATGCATGGATACCGAAGTGCTTCACACCTTTTTCCTTCAGAATCCTATATCCCTCGAACAACTGCTCCGTCGTAAAACCGTACTTGGCATCACCGGGATTGTCCATGATGCCATTGCTCATCGTAAACACACCGCCCGGATTATAGCGGCAGCTCATTGTCTCAGGCAGCTTGCCCAAAATATTCTCCACAAAATCAATATGTGTAATATCATCCAGGTTGATAATACCGCCTACTTTAGCACAATATGCATAGTCTTCTGCGGGCGTATCATTGGAAGAAAACATAATGTCATGTCCGTTAATACCCATCGCATTACTCAGCATAAGCTCTGTCAGGGAAGAGCAGTCACAGCCGCAGCCGTACTCATGCAGGATCTGAATCAAAAACGGATTCGGACAAGCCTTCACAGCAAAATATTCCTTAAATCCCTCATTCCATGCAAAAGCTTCCTTCACTGCCCTGGCATTGGCTCTGATTCCTTTCTCGTCATAAATATGAAACGGGGTAGGATAGGTCTTCACGATCTCTTCGACCTGCTCCTTCGTTACAAACGGTAGTTTACTCATAACACACATTTCTCCTCTCGTACCTCTGTTTCGCGGTCAGCATCCGCGCAAAACTATCATACTATCAAAAGCTGATCATAACTTTATCCATTTACTCACATAAACAATTAGCATAATAAAGCGAATCTATCTCTTTGTCAACCTTATCACACACCATTTTACTGCAAATTTATATCATCTGTTTACAGATCGCCCAGCCAGTATAATTATGTTTCATACTTCCACCATGTCCTTCGGTGACGCTAACAATCCGCAAAATCTTCGTCTCCTTTTCAAATATTCTCAATCTGCCAGTCTATCGGCTCCACTCCGTGGGCTTTCAAGAACTCATTGCACTGGCTGAAATGCTTGCAGCCAAAGAATCCTCGGTACGCAGAAAGCGGGCTTGGATGAGGCGCCTTCAAAATCAAATGCTTGGGATTCGTCAGCATTGGAATCTTACTCTGTGCCGGTCTGCCCCATAACAAATACACGATAGGCCTGTCCTGCTCGTTGACCGCCCTAATCACCGCATCCGTAAACTCTTCCCAGCCCTTGCCCTGATGGGAATTGGCCTGATGGGCACGCACCGTCAAGACAGTATTTAGCAGCAGTACACCCTGATCCGCCCATTTCTTTAAATATCCGTTATTGGGAATATAGCAGCCCAGATCATCTTCTAACTCTTTATAAATATTCTGCAAGGAAGGCGGTATCTCCTTCTGATCCGGCAGCACGGAGAAACTCATGCCATGAGCCTGATGTTCATTATGATAAGGATCCTGTCCCAGCAAAAGCACTTTTACTTCATTTAAGGGTGTAAAATGAAAGGCATTGAAAATATCCTCAGCAGGCGGATAAATTACCTTTTTACTATATTCATCTCTCACAAACGTATACAACTGCCTATAATATGGCTTATGAAATTCCTCGTTTAAGGCCACCGCCCAGTCATTACTTAACATTGCCATCTGCGCATTACTTCCTTTCCTGAAAAAAGCACCGAACGCTTCGCCCCGGTGCCTCTTTGCTCCTTTATAATCTAACCGAGATACCTTTCTGTCTCAGATACTGTTTCAAATCACGAATTTCCATCTCCTTGAAATGGAATAGGGAGGCTGCTAAGGCCGCATCCGCTTTCCCGATGGTAAAAGCTTCATAGAAATGCTCCATCGTTCCCGCACCACCGGAAGCAATCACCGGAATAGACACATTCTCGGAAATTGCCTTAGTCAGTTCCAAATCATACCCTGCCTTGGTTCCGTCACCGTCCATGCTGGTAAGAAGGATTTCTCCTGCTCCCAACTGATCCGCCTTCATCGCCCATTCTACGGCATCGATGCCCATATCAACACGGCCGCCGTTTTTATAAATATTCCAGCCGCTTCCGTCCGGTCTTCTTTTCGCATCAATTGCCACGACTACGCACTGACTGCCGAACTTATCGGCTGCATCACTGATTAACTGCGGATTCATGATGGCTGCGGAATTAACAGATACTTTATCTGCACCTTCTCTCAGAATCGCCTTAAAATCCTCCACGGTACGGATACCGCCGCCCACCGTAAAAGGAATAAACACCTTCTCAGCCACCTTACGAACCATCTCCACCGCTGTCGCCCTGGCATCGGAGGATGCTGTGATATCCAGAAATACAAGCTCATCCGCACCGGATTTATCGTAGGCTGCTCCAACCTCCGCCGGATCTCCGGCATCCTTGAAATTTATGAAATTAACACCCTTCACCACCCTGCCGTTTTTTACATCCAGACAGGGAATAATACGCTTTGTATGCACTGACTTTACCCCTCAATCTTTAGGAAATTCTCCAATATCTTCATGCCCACATCCGAACTCTTTTCCGGATGGAACTGACATGCGAAAATATTATCCTTCTCCACAGAAGCATGGATCAATGTACCATACTCTGTAGCCGCTTTCACAATCTCCGCTTCCTGTGCCTGCAGATAATAGGAATGTACGAAATATACATAGGAATCTTCCGCGATCCCCTCAAACAATCTGCCCTTGTTAGGATATTTCAGCGAATTCCAACCGATATGCGGAATCTTTAAATCATCCCCGTCAGGGATTCTCAGAATTCTGCCTTTTAACAGGCTAAGCCCTTCAACTCCCGGCGCTTCTTCACTGCTCTCAAACATCAATTGCAGGCCAAGACAAATACCCAAAAAAGGAGTATTGTTCGCTGCCACTTCTTTAATCACATCTGTCAATTCGTAACTTTGCAGTTTCTTCATCGCATCGCCAAAAGCACCTACGCCCGGAAGAATTACATGATCGGCATTCAGTATGATGTCTTTATCTCTTGTCACCACAGCTTCATATCCCAGCGCATTTACCGCTTTCTCAACGCTTTTGATATTACCAGCATCATAATCAATTATCGCTACCATTGTTTACTCCTGCTCCGCTTCTGCCTCATTTTCCATGTCACCGCTATTGCCACTGCCTTCTGCCGTATCAGCTTCCTCAAGCTTCTCCAAACGGTCAATGATCTCCTCTTCCTCAGGCAAAACATCCTGAGTCGGCTCTGCTGCACTTTCCGTAGACACGCCATTTCCATACACAATATCTTCCAGCCTCTGAGAATATGTAACATTATCTCCCGATGCAATAATATCAAGCGCATCCGCTTCAGATATTCCGTATTCGGACAGCTTCTCAAGAATCTGATCATAAATGCTGCCTACCTCGCTGATCATATGATACTGCTCTGCCTTTGGTAAAAGCTTCTGATAGCGGTCCACACCGGAAATCAGTGCATCGAGTGCTTCCAGCGGCATATCCATTTTCTCATAGTTCTCATAAGAATCCATCTTACGTTCCATCTGCAGAACAATGCTGCTCTTCTTTAAAAGCAATTCGTCTTCTTCATTTAATTTCTTACCATATAAGAGATCATATACCTCTTCATACTTCTGATAATCGTATGCAATCCGCGCATCCCGCTTCTCCATATAGCTTGGCAGCATTGTGGAAATTACAACTATACATGCCCCCATTGTGGCACAGAAGATAAATACAGGAATCACTTTCTTCTTGGAAAGCTTCTTCTCAGGCTCTTTGAGTTCTTCCTCTTCCGGATTCTTCTCTTTCTTTTTCTTCTTAGGTTTCTTACCTTTGCCTTTTCCTTTACTCTTTCCTTCGTTTTCTTCTTCGTTTTCCTCTTCGGGATCTTCGCTGACTTTTTTACCTTTTTTATCCTTTTTATCTTTCTTTTTCTTTTCTTTCTTACCTTTCTTCTTAGCATTCTTCTTGTCTTCTTCGCTAAGTTCCTCTAAAAGCTGCTTATTCTCATCCGAAGGATTTCCTATCGGTAATTCGTCTAAGCCAATATCACTGCCGGCATTATCAACCAAAATTTCTTCGTCTTCATCCGCTTCCAATAAGAATGCCAAAAATCTTGAAAACAATCCCGGTTTCTTAGGTGTTTCCTCTGCATCCGCCGTTCCTTCCAACAGGCTTTCCAGCGTAGCTGCCTCTCCCGCTTCATCAGTATTCTCAGCCTCAACGGTACCTTTTCTTTTTCTGTCTTTCCTGGCTTTCTTCTCTTTCTTTTTCTTCTCTTTCTTAACTTTCTTATTCTCTTCCTTTTCTTCCGCTTCTTCCTGCGTCAATTCACGAATATTCTCAGGTTCACCCTCTGCCGCTTCTTCACCCGCAAAGAAATCAAAGGCATCATTGTCATTCTCACTTTCCGGTACACTTTCCAGCATAGCCAACATATCATCGTCATCTACCGCCACACCCTGATCAGATTTCTCCAAAAGGTCATTGATCTCAGATAAGTCTTCGTCATGCTCCATTCCTGCTAAGAGAGCTGAAAGATCATCATCGCTCTCTCCGTAATCCTCTAATGCAAAATCATCCGTAAGCGCCAAATCGTCTGTCGCCGCTGAATCATCTGCCAATGACAAATCATCCAAAGACAATCCGTCCATCTCTGAATCATTATTACTGCTATCATCCAATAGTGATTCTCCGCTCAAGAGACGATCAATATCCGCATCTGTCATCTGGTCAGATTCTATCCCCATATCCGGCAAAGATTCTTCTAACGACAAATCATCCAGTGAAATATCATCTAACGATATATCCCCCTGTTCACCGCTGTCTGCAAGAAGATTTTCCAATGCATCATCTCTCATAAAGTCAAGTGATTCATCCTCATCAAAGGAATTAGATTCCTCAATAGCTAACGCATCCGGCTCCTGTCCGAGTTCCTCCAGAATCGCTGACAAATCCGGGTCTTCCTCAGCCTCAGACTCTTCAGGCAATGCAGAAATCTCCGGTACAGCCTCCTCTACCGGCTCTTCTGTGTTATAACTTCCCATAGAGGCAAGCATATCTTCTATTTCTTCCATTGTCATTGCCTTATTAGATTCAGAACCTGCGCTTTCCGATGACAAATCCGGCTTTCCAATCTCTACCATCGGTTCTTCCAGCATATCCGCATCGTCTATCACGAACTCTTCAGGCATTCCCATATCATCCGCCACAGGTTCTTCCGGTGTTCCCATATCATCTTTCCCAGGATCTTCCGGTATTTCCACCTCGTCTGCTGTGAGCACATTAGATATTTCCATGCCATCTGTCACAGGTTCTTCCGGCATTTCTATTACGTCTGACACCGCCTGCAACGGCTCCACATCTGGCTCTTTGAAAATATTCTCCGTACTTCCGGTGCTGTTTCCTTCCATCATGGATTTTAAAAGATTATCTAAATATTCTTCACTTGAACTCATAGTTTTTCTCCAAAAAGATTTTATGTCTCATTTTATCACATACCGATCTATTTAACAAATCCCTTTATCAAAAAGTCGACAGGATTTTCTTTTATACCAAGCCCTCTATCAGCAATCTCCTCTCCCAATTGGAATAAGGCAGGATGAACACGATACAGAAACGCTTTCTGGTTATAAAATACAATTTTCTCAAACGGAAAACGGATAACCGTCGGATACTCCAGCCCGACACCCAGTTCTAAGATACATAATTTTTTATTAACAGTTCCTTGCAGCCATTTCGTATAATGGCTCCACTTTTCCAAATATCCTTCTTCCGCATACTTGTCCACTCCTAACTGGTTGAAACGGAGTTTTTCACCGCATACACTGCATCTTGGCTCTTTCAAAGCTTCCAATGGCAAATCCTTTTTATAATATTGAACCACCTCATCCAAACTTTCTTGCGGAATTTCGCTTAATTCTTGTGAACAGTTCTTATTACACTGCATCTTTCGAAATCCGCCGCATGGAGTAACAATTCTCGTTTCATCGAAATCTGCTCCATATATATAATCATCCATACAAAGAGATACAATAAAATAATTTTTATCTTTTAAAAGATTATTTAATGCAGCATAAGCAACATCCCATCTCTCCGCACGCACCTTTTGCAATATCATCTTCTGGAGAAACGGAATAATCCAGATATATTCCTCATTCCCGCCTATCTCGCGTTCAATCTCCTGATATCTTGTATCTTGCACCAAAGCACTCCAGTCATACTGAAAAGCTTCTCCCAATCCCACAAGCACTAATTCTGCATCCTGTACCCGCTCTATTAACTCATGCATTTTTTGATCCATCCCAATACATCCTTCATTGTCATAATAGAAATCTTATATTACAAAGCAAAAGCCGGGAAACTCCCGGCCTTTATCTCTTTGGTTCATACTACTTAAGGTTTAAAACAAGTTCATCAATTACACGAACTAAATTACCAATCTCAGGTTTAGAGAGCTGTGCATTTGCTCCAAGCGCTTCTCCTTTTCTCTTCATCTCTTCGTTTACTAAGGACGAGAAAATAATAACCGGAATATCTTTCGTCTGATCATCAGTTTTAACTAACTTTGTTAATCTGTGACCATCCATAATAGGCATCTCAATGTCGGTAATGATACACTGTACATGATCTTTCAATGTACCTTCTTTCTTACATTCCTCGATAACATCATATGCCTGTTGACCATTCTCCGTATGTATCAGATTCTCATATCCTGCTTTCTTCAAAGAATCAACAATCAACTTATTTAATAATGGAGAGTCCTCAGCAATCAGGATCGGAATATTATTTCTCTGTCTTTCGCCCAATTCTTCAATCTCTGTTACTTTCAAACCGGTTTCAGGATTAATATCTGTCACAATTTTCTCAAAATCAAGAATAATAATCAAACGATCATCAAACTTAATAATACCTGTAGATACTCCATCTTCTGATGTAGAGACAGTAGAACCGGGTTTGATAATATCTCTCCATGATACACGATGAATGCCTACCACAGAATCAACATGGAATGCAATATCCAGCTTATTAAAGTTAGTTACGATAAATAAACCTCCCGGCTCGGATACTCCCCTCTGCAGGCAATTTTTTAAATCAATCGCTGTAATCATCGTATCACGCGGCATAAAAATACCTTCGATACTTGGATGTGCATTCGGTATAGGAGTTACTTCCTGATATGTAATAATTTCTTTGATTTTGGCAACATTAATACCATATGCATTGCCATCCAGTTTAAATTCGAGCACTTCCAGCTCGTTGGTTCCATTCTCAAGCAGAATCTTTGTATCCATGTAATCCACCTCACGTTATATATTTAGAAAACATCTCTGAAATCTACCAGATTGCCTATACATTTCTCCATATTTAAATAAAAATACTATAGCAATCTCAAATTTATCTTATTATATCATAAATATTTCAAAAAAAAAATACTATTTACAAAAAATTGCAAATAGTATAATTATGATTACTTAATTAAGACATACCCTCAAAACCGAACCTGAATCTCTCTCTTTATCAACTGTCTTTCTTGGTTAAGCCCTCGACCGATTAGTACTTATCAGCTGAGTACATTGCTGCACTTACACCTTAAGCCTATCTACCTCGTAGTCTTCAAGGG
>JAGBEO010000007.1 GCA_017936885.1 Lachnospiraceae bacterium
CAATAAGAATTTCAAAATTTACCTTTTCCATATTTATGTACCTTTACCCTTTCGTGATATTTTCCGAACGTTCGGAAAATCGTTTACTTTCAAGCATTGCGCGCCTTTGCTTTAATCCACGATTTAATTATAAAGGTTGCCTAGTAAAGACAAGCTGTTTAAAGGATTTGCAATAAAAGAACGAGTATGCTACTCTAGGGAGTATACGGAGAGAATGCGCAGATAGGAGCGCATAATGAGAATAGAATTATTGTCACCGGAAAACATGATATGGATGCAGGCGGTTATGTGGCTGTTTGTTCTGGCAGGATTGTTGCTTGGCATATTGCATTATATGCGGTTTCATATGCTGGGAATTTATAACTGGGACGGACGGAAATACCATTTTCTGGGACAGGTGCGGATTCGGACGGTTCGGAGAGGGCATATGGGGATTGGCAAAGGCGATGACACATGTGTCATAAAAATACCTGAACGTATGTGGGATTTATCCTATACTACCCGATATCTGTTAGTACCGTCTAAACAATTCGTCCATAGGAACCGAAACGGCAGTCTGCTGTTAAAAGCGGGCAAAGAGACGGTGTGGCTGCCGATAGAAGCGAAAATGCGGCAGGACATTTATTACCGGTAATTGAGATCCCATTTTTATTTTGGTTCCATTTTATGGAATGTTTTGGTATGATGGAACAGGATTTAAATTAGTTAATTGCGAAACTTCAATATTGTTATTGGAATTAAGGGGCTGCTTATGATTATACAATTCGCACAATTAGATTAACGTTGTGACGAGTTTCGCAAACATCTAATGATATATAAAAGTAAGGGAAGGGAATCCATGATCACAGTATCATTATGTATGATCGTGAAAAATGAAGAAAAAGTCCTGAAAAGATGTCTGGACAGCATCGCTGATCTGATGGACGAGATCGTGATTGTGGATACCGGATCGACCGATGCCACGAAGCAGATCGCATCGGCGTATACGGATAAAGTCTATGACTTTACGTGGATCGGGGACTTTTCCGCGGCGAGAAACTTTGCTTTTTCCAAAGCAGGAATGGACTATATCTATTCCGCGGATGCGGATGAAGTGTTAGATGAGAAGAACCGGCAGGCATTTTTACAGTTAAAAGAGACGCTGCTGCCTGAGATCGACATGGTGCAGATGTATTATACGAATCAGCTTGCCCACGGAACGATTTATAATTATGACAAAGAACTGCGTCCGAAGCTTTTTAAAAGAGTACGGACTTTTAGATGGCAGGGAGCCATCCATGAACAGGTAGGTCTTGACCCGGTCATCTACGACAGCGATATAGAGATCATCCATATGCCTGAGCATAATCATAAAAGCAGGGATCTGGCGGCTTTTGTGCGTATGACTGAAGCAGGAGAAAGATTAGATAAAAGACTTCACAATATATACGCAAAGGAACTTTTTATTTCAGGAGAGGATCAGGATTTTCTGGCGGCGAGAGATTTTTTCCGGAAATCCTGTAAGGATGCGGCGCGTAGCGTGGACGAGATTAAGGAAGCAGCCTGCGTGGCGGCTAAAGCGGCAAGGATCGCCGGGGATGTGGCGGATTTTTTCAAATATGCGCTGAAAGTAACAGCCTGTGAGGGCTGTGCGGAGATCTGCTGTGAGCTGGGCGAATATTATCTGGAGAAACGGGATATAGACGAAGCTGTTTTGTGGTTTTATAATGGAGCCTATGAGACAGAAAGCATTCTGGATATCCACAGCAGCGGAGATATTCCGCTTAAGGGACTGGCTAAGTGCTATCATGTGCTTGGTGATGAGGTGCAGGCAGCCGCTTACGAGCAGGCAGCCGTAGCGTGGCATATGCCGGAAGCATAAGAAACGCAGTTGACTATTTGTTTCTGAGCGAAAGCAAATAGCCCTGATGGAAGATGCAAATAAAAGAATTTCTCTGGTAAGCTTTGATAGTTGCATCGACTCTTCACGATAAATCGCTCAGAAATGAGGACTAGTATGAAATGGGAAGAAAATGTGCGTAAGGTAGTACCTTATACGCCGGGCGAGCAGCCTCAAAGAGAAGGTGTCATTAAGTTAAATACAAATGAGTGCCCCTATCCGCCAGCACCGGGAGTACAGCGGAAAATTGCCAAACTGGAGGCAGATAAGATGCGGCTATATCCGGCGTTCCCGGAGAAAACCGACCTGGCAGCGGAACTTGCGGCATATTATCATATTAATAAGGATCAGATTTTTATCGGTGTGGGATCGGACGATGTATTGTCTGTGGCTTTCATGACGTTTTTCCAGTCCGGGAAACCGGTTCTGTTCCCGGATATCACTTATTCTTTTTATGATGTGTGGGCGGATGTATATAAGATTCCTTATGAGACGAAGGCGCTGGATGAGAATTTCCGCATTCGGACAGAGGACTATAAACAGCCTAACGGCGGGGTGATTTTCCCCAATCCCAATGCACCGACAGGAATCCTGATGGATTTGGACAAGGTGGAGGAAATTATTGCTGCCAATCGTGATGTGGTAGTGATTGTAGATGAAGCCTATGTGGATTTCGGAGGAGTCAGTGCATTGCCGCTGATAGAAAAATATGATAATCTGCTGGTAGTACAGACATTCTCGAAATCCAGAGCCATGGCAGGTATGCGGATCGGATATGCGATGGGACATCCCAAGCTGATTCAGTATTTGAATGATGTAAAATACTCTGTCAATTCCTATACAATGAATTATACGGCACTGGAGCTTGGCGTGGAATCGGTTCGGGATGAGGCTTATTTCAAGGAGTGCTGCGGCAAGATTATGAAGACCCGTGAGAAAGCGGAAAAGGAACTGGCGGGACTGGGATTTACTTTCCCGAAGTCTTACAGTAATTTCATCTTTGCTTCCCATAAAAAAATACCGGCACAGGTTATTTTTGACAAGCTCAAAGAAAATGACATTTATGTCAGACATTGGAATAAGGACAGAATCGAAAATTATCTGCGGATTACTATCGGTACGGATGAAGAGATGGAGGCACTGTATGCCGCACTGGAGAAGATTTGCGGATAATTCGTGGCAGTCAGGAATATATTATATAAAAAGGAAAAGAGGTCGTAATGGAAGGATTAGCAGTTGCATTTGCAAACACACTCGGCAAATATGTAGCGAAAGAAGTTGTCGTATTTGTCATATCAATGATTCCGATTCTGGAGCTTAGGGGAGGACTGATTGTAGCGTCTC
This sequence comes from Lachnospiraceae bacterium, assembly GCA_017936885.1. Lineage (GTDB taxonomy): Bacteria > Bacillota > Clostridia > Lachnospirales > Lachnospiraceae > UBA3282. The sequence continues at coordinate 3,224 of JAGBEO010000007.1, forward strand.
TGCTGCAAGTGCCTATTACAACGGCGATTCCGCTCTGTATTATTGGTAATATCATTCCGATACCGTTTATTCTGCTTTTTATCAAACAGATTTTTAAATGGATGAAGAAGATCAAGATTTTCCGCGGCTTGATAGAGCGGTTGGAGAATCGTGCTATGAGCAAGAGTGATAATATTAAGAAATATGAATTTTGGGGATTGGTATTGTTCGTAGGGATTCCGCTGCCGGGTACGGGCGCATGGACAGGTTCCCTGATTGCGGCACTTCTGGAAGTGGATTTTAAGAAGGCTGTATTGGCTGAGCTGCTTGGTATCGCAATAGCGACCATTATCATGTCCATTGTCTCTTATGGGCTATTGGGAGCTTTGCTCGGATAAGGCCGCGGATCAGGAAAAGGCATGGTTATTAAGATGGGTAACAGGAAAAAGGGCATCATATCAGGCGGCATAACGGCGGTAGCGCTTGTGTGTGTGATTTTTGTGTCTGTATTGATTATGAGAGATCAACCAACTAACAGTAAAAATCTCGCTTTGATGAAGGGTGTGACTGCCACCTGCGACAGCACAGAGAAGGAAGAACTGTCGGCTGATATGGCGATTGACGGAGATGATGAGACATTATCTTCCCGTTGGTCCAGTGAGAATAACTGGGAAGATGCTTCCCACTATATAGAACTGGAATTTCCGGAAGAAATTTCAGTTTCTTTTGTTGTACTCAAATGGGAGAGGCGAAATGCAGTCTCTTATGCCTTGGAAGGGTCGTTAAACGGCAGTGACTGGACTGTGCTCAAATCTTACGATACCGCGCCGGAAGCCAAAAATCAGGAGATTGTGCTGGATGAGGCGGTGAGGGTGCGTTACCTTCGGTTATCCGTGGAAGAGGTATCCAAGAGGGAAGAGGATTATTCCAATCTTTATCAAAATGTATCTCTCTATGAATTTGAAGTTTATGCGGACAAGCCTGCCGCTTATCAGGTACAGGCCCCGGTGATAGAGATGCAAACAGACGGCAGCAGACATTTATCCATGCCGCAGGCGCCGGAGGGATATACGATTGAGTTGATCGGCGCCGACTTGGAGCAGGTGATCGGGGCGGACGGCACGGTTTATGATACCATTCAGGATAAAAAGGTAACAGTGGGTTACCGGGTGCAGGATATTGCGGGGCAAGAGAAAGCGCAGGAAGTCTCTTTCTGCCTGGAGGTACCTGCTTATCAGGTGCAGAATCAGACGACGGTAACGGAGAAGGAAGAAACAAAGAAGGAAGAGACCAAAAACGCATGTCCTGAGGTGGTTCCGGCATTGCAGGAATGGAAAGGCGGGACAGGCACTTTTACGGTGACGGAACAGACCCGTTTGATCGTGGATGTGGCTTCCGCAGATAAGAAGAACCGGGAAGAGGCAGCACAGGCACTGAGGGCGGTGGCGGAGCTTCTGGCGGAACAATATTATGATAAAAGGTATGGTTCCGGTGAGGATGCTTCAGAGGAGCGGCCTCAGCAGTGGATGGAGATTACTGAGGGAACCATGGAGGATACAGAACCGGGGGATATTTATCTGGGATATGCGAAAGAGTCTAACGGTTTGGGAGAAGAAGGATATACTTGCGACATAACTGACAGATGTGTCATAAAGGCGGAATCCGCTACAGGAATCAGGTGGGGGACTGTCACCTTGTTGCAGATGCTTTTTCCAGTACAGCAAGCAGAGACTGGCAGTATGTCACAAGTGGAGTCAGATGCCGTGTCACTAAGACAGTCAAGTGCCGTGCCCCGGGGGCAGATCAGGGATTATCCGCTCTATGAGGTGAGGGGATTTGGCATTGATGTGGCAAGAAAAGCGGTATCGGCAGATATGCTGTACAGGATCATGGAAACTATGTCGTGGTATAAGATGAATGATCTGACCATTCATTTAAATGACAATGCCATACTGTCTACCAGCGGTCTGACAGATTCCGTGGAGAGCGCCATGACGGCATACAGTGCGTTCCGGTTGGAATCGGATATCACAAACGGGGACGGCGAAAGACTGACTTCCGAAGACTATAGTTATACGAAGGAAGAATTTGCAGGGTTGATTGCTGCGGCGAAAACGTATGGAGTGACCGTGGTGCCTGAGATTGATACCCCTGCACATTCTTTATCCATTACTAAATTATTTCCGGAATATGCATTGACGAGCCATGTGGAGGCAGTAGATCAGATTAATCTGCACAATGCGGATGCCAAAGCCCTTGTGAAAGAAATCTGGGCGGAGGCCTTGGAAAGCAATGAGGGTGCTTTTCGGGATGCTGAGATTGTCGGTATCGGCATGGATGAGTATTACGGAGACGGCGAAGAGTACCGCCGGTTCCTTGTGGAAATTAAGGAACTGGTACAGTCGGCGGGGAAAACAGTTCGTCTGTGGGGCAGTCTTGGCAATGTGAGCGGTACTACGGTCCCGGAGGCGGATAATATGCAGATGAATATATGGAGTATGATCTGGGCTGATCCGCGGGAGATGTATGATGCGGGTTATTCCATCATCAATATGCAGAATAATCACCTTTACATCATTCCGGGGGGCGGTTACGATTATCTGGAACTGGAAGATTTGCAGGATAACTGGGAACCGAATAAATTCTATGATTATAATGAACTGGAAGTGATACCGGCTTATTCACCGCAGATGCTGGGTGCGGCTTATATGATCTGGAATGATATGAGCAGGGAGCTGGATATCAGCGAAGAGGAAATGTATGAGCGGTTTGTGCAGCCAATCAATGTGATAGCAGACAAGCTGTGGCAATAAAGGAAAATTACCGGGAAGAAATTTAAGAGTATAGCGGATGGAATCCGACAGGGAGGATGTATGGAAGCATATACAGATTTTGCATTGGTTTATGATACCTTTATGGATGAGACACCTTATGAAGAATGGTGTGACTATCTTGTGGAGCTGCTGCATAAGTATGGTGACAATTCCGTCCGGGATGACGAGACGGATGCCAATCTTAAGCAGGAGCGCAATACCGTTCTGGATCTTGGCTGCGGTACGGGAACTTTGACAGAACTGATGGCACGCAAAGGATATGAGATGATCGGTGTGGACAATGCACAGGAGATGCTTCAAATTGCGATGGATAAGCGGGAACGGTCAGGCCTTGATATTCTGTATCTGCTGCAGGATATGCGGGAGTTTGAATTATACGGTACAGTCGGCGCAGTGATCAGTGTCTGTGATTCCCTGAATTATCTGCTGGAAGAAGAGGATATTGTGCAGACCTTCCGGTTAGTTAATAATTACCTTTATCCGCGGGGGATTTTTATATTTGACTTTAATACAGTGTATAAATATGCTGCGGTCATCGGAGATGCGACGATTGCCGAGAACAGGGATGCGTGCAGCTTTATTTGGGAAAACTATTATCATGAAGAGGAAGAGATCAACGAGTATGACTTGACAATATTTGTGAGAGAGGATGTGAACCCGTTACAAGAGCAGGGCGGAGATTTGCAGGATGCTTGTGAAAAAGAGCCGTTGTTTTGCAGATTTCAGGAAACTCATTATCAGCGGGGGTATCGCCTTGAGCAGATGTTACGGCTGGTGGAACAGTCAGGATTGCAATTTTTGGAAGCGATAGATGCGGATACCCATGGAGCGGTTACTGATGAGAGCGAGAGAATTTATATCGTAGCGCGCAAGGGAGCTGATACTGAGGCAAATAATTATCCGGCATAGATACTTTGATTGAGAGAAAGGCAGGGTTATTAACATGACAGATTATATCGTAAGGGCAACTGCAGCAAATGCGCAAATCCGTGCTTTTGCCGTTACCTCAAGGGAATTGGTGGAACATGCAAGAGCGGCACATAATACAAGTCCGGTAGTGACAGCGGCATTGGGACGTCTGATGACGGGCGGTGTGATGATGGGCAGTATGTTAAAAGGAGATAAGGATATGCTGACCCTGCAGATAAACGGCTCAGGTCCTGTGCACGGACTGACTGTGACGGCGGATTCCAAGGGGAATGTGAAAGGCTACGCGGACAATCCTCAGGCAATGATGCCGCCTAACAGTGTGGGTAAGCTGGATGTGGGCGGTGTTATCGGGTTAGGTGTGCTCACCGTCATCAAGGATATGGGATTAAAAGAGCCCTATTCTTCTACGATAGAGTTAAAGACCGGGGAGATCGGCGATGACCTGACTTATTATTTCGCAGCCTCTGAACAGGTACCTTCCAGTGTGGCGCTGGGTGTGCTGATGGATAAGAACAATACGGTGAAGCAGGCTGGCGGCTTTATCATCCAGTTGATGCCTTTTACGGAGGATGAGGTAATTGAAAAGCTGGAGCAGAAGCTTTCCGTAATGAAGCCTGTCACTGCTATGCTGGAAGATGGAAATACGCCGGAGCAGATATTGGAAATCGTGTTGGGGGATCTGGGATTAGAGATCACGGACACTATGCCGGTTCAGTTTCACTGTAACTGCAGCAAAGAGAGAGTAGAAAAAGTATTGATCAGCTTAGGAAAGAAAGAATTACAGCGTATGATAGAAGAAGGCAAGGATGTGGAGTTGAATTGCCATTTCTGTAATACCGATTATACGTTTGATGTGGATGAATTGAGGAAAATACAAGGGAGAGCAAAGGGTTAAAACAGGATTTAATATTTGATCCCGCAAGAAAATGATGGATTTAGATGAAACTATCAGGTGCTTTGCAAAATGAGATTGAGAAAATGCAAATACTATAAAATAATCCAAAATGCATATGCTGTAAAACAAAAAAGATAACAATAGTTGTGAAATAAAACGCAAAGATTAGGAATAAAAAAGAGAGGCGGTATACGTCATGAAACATGGATTTGTCAAAGTTGCGGCTATGACACCCAAGATCAGGGTGGCAGACCCGGTCTATAATGCGAAAGAAATCTGTAAGGGAATTGAGGAGGCTACGGTAAAGGGAGCAAAAATTATCGTGTTTCCTGAGTTGTGTCTGACCGGATATACCTGTAATGATTTGTTTTTACAGGAGCTTCTGCTGACACAGGCAAAGGAGGCGCTCCACATTGTGGCAGATGCCACAGAGGGAAGTGATGCCCTTGTTTTCGTAGGCCTGCCCTTAGAAAAGGACCAAAAGCTTTATAATGTGGCGGCCGTACTTCAGGACGGTGAGGTGCTTGCATTTATTCCTAAGAAATATATACCGTCCTATGCCGAGTTTTATGAGGCACGTCACTTTACGCCGGGCAATGCGGTGCCGGAAGTTTATTTCTATGAAGGGAAGGAAGTGCCTTTCGGAACCGATATTTTGTTTGAGTCAGATGCCGTAAACGGTCTGGTGGTCGGCTGTGAGATCTGCGAAGATATCTGGGTGCCTGATTCGCCGGGGATTTCCCATGCATTGGCAGGGGCTACCGTGTTAGTAAATCTGTCGGCGTCCAATGAGACGGTTGGGAAAGACGCCTACCGTGAGATGTTAGTGAAAGCCACCAGCGCCAAGCTGATCGCCGCTTATATTTATGCTTCGATCGGTGAAGGTGAGTCTACACAGGATCTGGTCTTCGGCGGACATAATGTGATAGCGGAGAACGGAACGATTCTGATGCAGGCGAAACGGTTTGAACCGGAAAATACGTATGCGGATATAGATATTCACAGGCTGCGCCATGAGAGACGAAGAATGACTACTTATCTGCCCAAAAGAGCGGACCATTATACGGTGGTGCCTGTTCATATGGAGAAAGAAGATACGGCGCTGGAGCGTAAGTTTGCTCCCCGTCCTTTCGTGCCTTCTAATCAGGCCCAAAGGGATAAACGCTGCGATGAGATTCTTTCGATTCAGTCATATGGCTTAAAGAAGCGGTATGAGCATACAGGATGCCAGTCTGCGGTGATCGGCATTTCCGGCGGCCTGGATTCCACGCTGGCACTTCTGGTGACGGTGCGGGCTTTTGATATGCTGGGAATCGACAGAAGCAAAATTACGTCGGTGACTATGCCCTGTTTCGGTACCACTGACAGAACCTATGATAATGCCTGCAAGCTTGCAAAAACGTTGGGAACTACGCTGGAAGAAGTGGATATCAAGGAAGCGGTAACCATCCATTTCCGGGATATTAAGCAGGATATCGATTGTCATGATGTGACTTACGAGAACGGACAGGCGAGAGAGCGGACGCAGATTCTGATGGATATTGCCAACCGTACCGGGGGTATGGTGATCGGTACCGGGGATATGTCGGAGCTTGCCCTTGGCTGGGCCACTTATAACGGCGATCACATGTCTATGTATGGGGTAAATGTGGGGGTTCCCAAGACCCTGGTACGCCATTTGGTGCAGTACTATGCGGATACCTGTGATAATGACCGGCTTAAAGAGGTATTGCTGGACGTACTTGACACACCTGTCAGTCCGGAGCTTCTGCCGCCGGTGGACGGTGTGATTTCCCAGAAAACGGAAGATTTGGTGGGACCCTACGAGCTGCATGACTTCTTCTTATATTATATGCTGCGCTGCGGTTTTGAGCCTGCAAAAATATACCGGATTGCCTGTGAGGCTTTTAACGGAATATATGACAAAGGTGTCATTTTAAAATGGCTGAAAATTTTCTACCGGAGATTTTTTGCGCAGCAGTTTAAACGATCCTGCCTGCCGGACGGACCGAAGGTGGGAAGTGTGGCAGTATCTCCCCGTGGTGATCTGCGTATGCCGTCCGATGCCTGTGCTGCGATCTGGATGCAGCAGTTGGAGGCATTATAGAAGAGAGATATCAGGGAAGAAAGAAAAGCAGCTTTTCCAACCGACCGGATAGTGATAGGCTCCGGTTATTGGCAGGCTGCTTTTCGTATTTTTTCGTCCGCTGTTGCAAGGCTTTCATGGTATGCGAATCTTTCCTTTATTCCTCTTCATCCCCTACATTTTCCAGCGCTTTGTTCAGAGAAGAGGTAATGGCATCCAAAAGAATCATAGAAGTATACTTGCTTTCATCGGCATATGTAATTCCTTCCAGACTCTGGTTCTTAATAATCTGATCGGCGAGGTCTTCGAAAGAAGGCTGGATGAGAGGATACATGGTAGTTACGGCTTCATCCAGATTCACAAGACGGATGGAATTGATATTCTTTTCATCCACGGTCACCTCGATCTCAACCACATTGTCATTTAAGATCAGGGAAGTCGTATAGACACCGGGTACATAGGTGTTTTCGGTGGTCTGTGTCATAGTGGACATCGTCTCTTTCTTTTCCTCTTTGGGAAGGAACATGATAATGAGCAGGATGATAAAAAGGATACCGAGCGCAGCAAAGATGCCGGTATATATTAATTCTTTTACATGAAGCACGACAATTTTGGTTTTGGAACTCATACAATATCCCCATAGAAAATCTTTTTAACAGTTTATGTGATGTGCATGGAGAATATGACAATCTATGTTTCAGAAGTAGCATAACATCTTATAGGAGGTGCAGGACATATTCTATACGGGGTTTTGGAACAACAACCAAAGGAATTGACAAATGCATCAGGCAGGTGTTATTCTGTTACAGGACAAAGGCGTTCTTATTTATAGGGATAAGAATGCCTTTTTGCCGTAAAAAGATACGATTTGTTTATGGTAATGCAATTCGCACAATGAATGTAACGTTGTGACCAGCTTTGCAATCGGCTAATAGAAAACATGGAAAGAAAGGAAGGAAGGTTATGAGAAAGAATTACACCAAAGAAGATATTATCAATCTGGTAGCGGATGAGGATGTGGAATTCATTCGTCTGCAGTTTACCGATATCTTCGGCAATCTGAAAAATGTGGCGATTACGGCGAGCCAGTTGGAAAAGGCACTGGATAATGAATGTATGTTTGACGGTTCTTCTATAGAAGGTTTTGCAAGGATTGAGGAGTCTGATATGTATCTGTATCCGGATTTCAGCACCCTTGAGATTTTCCCATGGAGACCGCAGCAGGGGAAAGTAGCGAGACTGATCTGTGATGTGTACCGTCCCAACGGACAGCCTTTTGAAGGAGATCCCCGTTATATATTAAAACAGGCGATTCAGGCAGCGGCAGATTTAGGCTATAGCTTTGAGGTGGGACCGGAATGCGAGTTTTTCCTGTTTAACACGGATGAAAATGCGATGCCGACTACGATTACCCATGAAAAAGCGGGGTACTTCGATTTGGGTCCTATGGATTTCGGGGAGAATGCAAGACGTGATATGGTGCTTACGCTGGAGGACATGGGTTTTGTCATCGAGGCATCCCATCATGAGGTGGCCCCGGCACAGCATGAGATTGATTTCCGCTATGATGAGGCATTGGCTACCGCAGATAACATTATGACGTTTAAGCTGGCGGTGAAGACCATTGCCAGAAGGCACGGCCTGCATGCCACGTTTATGCCGAAGCCCAAGTATGGTGTGAACGGCTCCGGTATGCACATCAATATGTCCTTATCCAAGGATGGCAGGAATATTTTTGCGGACAAAGGAGATACGCTGGGACTCAGCAGGGAAGCGTACTTTTTTATAGGCGGTATTATGAAACATATGCAGGGCATGACGGCGATCACCAATCCGCTTGTTAACTCTTATAAGAGACTTGTACCGGGCTATGAGGCACCGGTTTACATTGCATGGAGTGCAACGAACAGAAGTCCGTTGATCCGCATTCCGGCATCCCGCGGCGAGGGAACCAGAATCGAGTTAAGGTGCCCCGATCCGTCAGCCAATCCGTATCTGGCACTGGCGGTATGTCTGCGCGCGGGCTTAGACGGCATTATCAATGAAATCACGCCGCCTCACAGTGTGGACTGCAATATATTTGAAATGTCTAAGGAAGAGAAAAGGGCACAGGGAATCGAAGAAATTCCGGGTACGCTGATCGAGGCGATCTATCATATGGAAGCTGACCCATTTATTAAGGATGTTTTGGGAGAGCACACATATAATAAATATATCGAGGCAAAGAAAGCGGAGTGGTACCGCTATCGTTCTCAGGTAACGGACTGGGAGGTTAATGAGTACCTGAATACATTTTAGGCTTCCCGTTTTAGTCTGCCGCGCAAGGCTGCCAATCGGGGAAAGGGGCCTGTGCCGGATAAGTTCCGGTCAGAGAAAGCATCAAGGAGGTGAGCGTGTGATCAATATTATAGTGGTATTGCCGAAACTGGAAGATGCCAAGGGTATCCGCGGTATTCTGATGAAGAACGGCTTTCAGGTAACCGCAGTCTGCACGACCGGTGCCCAGACACTTAGCCAGTTGGATGATCTGAACGACGGGATCATCATATGCGGCTACAAGATGACAGACATGATCTATAGAGAATTACACGACTGCCTCCCGAAAGGCTTCGACATGCTTCTGATGGTGTCCCAGCATATGATGAATGAGTGTATGGATAATGATATCATATGTCTTTCCATGCCGCTTAAGGTGCATGATCTCATTAATACGGTAGATATGATGAGCCAGGCGATTCTGCGCCGCCGCAGGAAGGCGAAGCAGGCACCCAAGGCGCGCAGTGCGGAGGAATCGGCACTGATCAAAGAGGCGAAAGAGCTTTTGATGAACCGTAACAATATGACCGAGGAAGAAGCACACCGTTATATCCAGAAATGCAGTATGGACAGCAGCACCAATATGGTAGAGACTGCACAGATGGTACTGGCAATGATGCGTTCTTAGGAAATGCAGGAGGGACAACTTCTAAGGGCAGCGAGCGAAACAAAGTGAATTTTTGCAAGTGGATTACAGAGCACATTTTGCATAATAATATGCAATAAATGTGCTTTATTTGTTTCGCGGATGTGTTAAACTGATAATGTCATTGCAGAACCAAGTCGGAAAGTATAATGATAACCCGCCTTGGCAATGTAGAATCAGATGAAAGCAAAGAAATGGCGTTGGGAAGAAAGGGGTATTGTATGAAATTTACAAAAATGCATGGATGCGGCAACGATTATATTTATATTGACGGGGCGAGTGAGAAAATTTCGCAGGAAGAGAAGCCCGCGTTCGTACGGAAGGTGAGCGACAGACATTTCGGTATCGGCGGAGACGGTGTGATTTTTATTAATCCGTCCGATGAGGCGGATTTTGAGATGGAGATGTATAATGCGGACGGCAGCCGGGCAGAAATGTGCGGCAACGGTATCCGTTGTGTAGCCAAGTTCGTCTATGATAAAGGGCTGACAGACAAAACTGACATAAGCGTCATAAGTTGCGGCAAAATCAAATATTTACAGCTTTTCTTAAAAGACAATAAGGTAGATACCGTCAGGGTCAACATGGGAGCACCGGAGCTCAGTCCGGCACAGATCCCGGTGATTGCAGAGAACGGTAAGGAAAAGATAATGGATGAACCGATCACGGTGCAGGGCAAAGAATATAAAATGACATGTGTGTCAATGGGGAATCCCCACGCAGTCATATTTATGGATGACGTCACCAATCTGGAAATTGAGAAGATCGGCCCGTTTTTCGAGAACCACGAACGGTTCCCGAATCGTACTAATACGGAGTTTGTAAAAGTGCTGGACAGAAAAACCGTTCAGATGCGTGTCTGGGAGCGGGGCACGGGCGAGACACTTGCCTGCGGCACCGGATGCTGCGCAACGGTGGTATCCTGTATCTTAAATGGTTTGACGGATGACACGGTTACTGTTAAACTATTAGGTGGCGAACTTGAGATCACCTGGGACAGGGAAGCGGATTTAGTCTATATGACAGGTCCTGCGACGACGGTTTTTGACGGCGAACTGTTTTAAGGGATCTGATGAATGATAGATGGAAATTCATGCGGATGCATTGTTTTTCTATCGGCAGTTTGACCGGAATTTGCAAGGATATCTTGACCGTAGGCGGAACTTTGAGTTGTTCCGTGCGCGTTAATGAAGCAGAAGGTTCCGGCATCAATAAAATAAGCGGCAGGATAAGCACGCAGAAATGAGGACAAAATGGTTAAAGTAAACGACAATTATCTGAAATTACCCGGAAGCTACCTCTTTTCTACCATCGGTAAGAAAGTGAATGCGTATGCGGCAGCCAATCCGGACAAGAAAATCATCAGATTAGGAATCGGCGATGTGACACAGCCCCTTTCTCCGGCAGTCATCAGTGCACTGCACGGTGCCGTAGATGAGATGGCGGATGCTAAGACATTCCGCGGATACGCACCTGATCTAGGCTATGAATTTTTAAGAAATGCCATTGCCGAGAACGATTATAAGGCAAGAGGGTGTCAGATTGAGGCGGATGAGGTATTTGTATCCGATGGCGCCAAGTGTGATTCCGGTAACATTCAGGAGATTTTTGCGCTGGATAATAAGATAGCGGTATGTGATCCGGTATATCCTGTCTATGTAGATACGAATGTCATGGCAGGCAGAACGGGCACCTATGATGCTGCTACAGGTAACTGGAGCGATGTCATCTATATGCCTTGTACTGCAGACAATAACTTTGCACCGGAGCTGCCGAAGGAAGTTCCTGATTTGATTTATCTTTGTTTCCCGAACAATCCGACCGGTTCTACCATTACCAAGGCACAGCTTCAGGAGTGGGTTGACTATGCGAACAAGAACGGTTCCGTGATTATTTACGATGCAGCTTATGAAGCTTATATCTCCGAAGAAGATGTACCGCATACGATTTACGAGTGCGAGGGCGCAAGAACCTGTGCCATCGAGCTTCGCTCCTTCTCCAAGAATGCAGGCTTTACCGGCGTGCGTCTGGGCTTTACGGTGATCCCGAAGGAATTAAAAGTAGGGGACGTATCGCTTCACAGCCTTTGGGCGAGACGTCACGGCACCAAGTATAACGGTGCTCCTTACATCATCCAGCGAGCAGGCGAGGCAGTATACAGCGAGGCAGGCAAGAAAGAGACGAAGGAGCTGGTTGCTTACTACATGAAGAATGCGGCTTACATTCTCAACGGCTTAAAATCCGCAGGATTTACCGTGTCCGGCGGTGTGAACGCGCCTTATATCTGGTTAAAGGCACCCAATAATATGACAAGCTGGGAATTCTTTGATTACTTATTAGAGAATGCCAACGTAGTCGGTACGCCCGGTTCCGGCTTCGGACCAAGCGGTGAGACTTATTTCCGTCTGACTGCATTCGGTTCTTATGAGAATACGGTGGAGGCTGTGGACCGTATTAAGAATTTATAATAGTATAGGAATGAAAAAGTATTCTTATCTGCAAAATGGATAGGAATACTTTTTTGTTTTGAATAATATAGAATCAAATTTTACAACACTTTTCTTTTCTGATTCGTTATATAAGTATAACCGGTTATCACACAGCTTAGCGTACAGTACGCCGGGCAGAAAGGAGAAGTCCTTGAATGGACAAATTATATACGGATTATTATGAAAAACTGTTCTGGTTTTGCATGAGGCTTACACAGAATAACAAAGAGTCAGCGGAAGATATTGTTCAGGAGACCTTTATGCGGGCCTTGCAGAATGCGCATATCTTTCTGGGGATGCATGAGATGCAGCAGCGCTCCTGGCTTTATAAGACGGCGAAAAATATTTTTATTGATACCACGCGCCGCATGGCGAATATGCCGGATATGGTTATGGATGTGAGTAAGGAAGAGGATTTTGATGCAGTGGGCGTGGAAGAACTGCTGCAGATTCTGACGAAGGAAGAACGTCTGCTGTACCATATGCGGTACGAATTAGGCTATCACTCGAAAGAGATAGGTGAAAAGCTTGCTATTCCCGCCTCAACCATCAGGACAAAGCTGGTTGTACTAAGAAAAAAGCTGTTAAAACGATATCTGGAATAAAGCTAAGAGACAGAAGTCAGAAAAAGGACAAAAAGGAGAGTGTTTATATGAATGAGAAAAAACTTACGGTAAAAGCGGCAATTTGTGATACAAGAGGTGTTTCAAAGGAAGTGTTGGAGCAATATGATGCGATATCAATCAAAGCAGCGGTAGTGATTGTATCTCCCGGTTCCAAGAAGTTGTTGGCGGCATATCCGGTTGTCATGAAGGGAAGCGAGATGATCGAGCTGGAAGAGGACGTGGAGATGGTTGTCTGGAACGGATCTTACAAGCTTGACGGGGATACTTCTTTTCAAAAGAAAACATTTCTTGTAGTAAACGGAGAACTGGAACTGGCTGCGGGCGCAGAGAAGGCTTTGGATCATATTACTGCAATCCTTGCAAACGGTGAGGTTGTTTATTCTGCCGCCCTGAACAATTTACCGCCAATGCATGTGAATGGCATGAAAGAGTGTTATCCGGCTGATGCAGTAAAATTAAAGAATGAACTGGTGCTGGATAAAGGCTTTATCTTAAGATGCAGGCATTCCAAATATTATGTGAAAGACAGCGTTGTGGTTGCGGATGAAAATCTTGCCATTGACAGCCTGTTGGAAAAAAAGGTCGGGTTTATCACCGGGCGGGCGGTTCTTGCGGAAGGGATCTTTGAAAAGGCAGCGCTTCTCTTCGGGGAAGATGTTGAATTGGAGATGATTCCAGAGGGTTATTTTTATGCAAAAGAAAGCGTGATGACAGAAGGATTGCTGCGGCGTGCCGGAAACAAGCTTTATATTGACGGTGATTTTGTGCTTGAGAACGAAGCCGGAATAGAGAATGAGGATTTCGCCCTGATTGTAAACGGTACACTGCGTATGCCGGAGAACATGGCGGGGATTGTCTCAAAAGGACAGGTAAAATATAAAAACCTGCAGCTTGTCAAAGGGCTTGTGATCGAGAACCGGGAAACTGTTGCCGTGGATATGGCAATGCTTCGTGAGAATGAGGGAGGCATTACATTGCTGCATTGTGCTGCGGTGACTTTGCAGCAGGATATTCCGGCGGCAGTATTGAAAGAAAAGTTACAGATTGCGGAATGCGGATGTGTGATTTGCAGTCAGGAGCAGAAGCCTGCAGCAGAGAGTATAGCCGACATGGCAGAGTGCATTGCAACGAAGGAAGAAATGCAGGATTACGGGGGCAGTGTTCCGGGGACAGAGAAAGAAGGAAAAACAGTAAAATGTATGATTTATAGAATGTAAACCGGCAGAAAGAACGCTGCAATTCTCCTGTTTTGTAGTATGTTTTACAATAATTTGTAAATAAGTATTGCAAAATATGATATTTTCTGATATGATATGCGAGTCGTTGTATTATGCAGCGGCTCGCATTTTCATAACAAACATTTTCTTGACGTAAGAGGAGGAGAAGAAATGAGTGACGCAGGTTTAATGATTTATTGTGTTGTAGTACTGGCTATTGCTATTTTAATGATTGTCTCCATGTGGAAGATCTTTGTAAAAGCCGGCAAACCGGGTTGGGGAGCAATTATCCCGTTTTACAATTATTACTGTCTGTTTGACATGGCTTTCGGTAATGGCTGGTTATTTTTGCTGATGCTCGTACCTTGTGTAAACTTCGTTATGATGATTATTATGTATGTAAAATTAGCGAAAGCATTCGGTCAGAGTACAGGCTTTGCAATCGGTTTGATTTTTCTGTCGGTTATATTCCTGCCGATCCTTGCATTCGGTGACGCACAGTACATAGGAGTAGCTAACTAAGGAACAGTGAGATTCGGTTAGATACATGAAATGCGGCGATTGTATTTTTTTCTAAACAATCGTTGCATTTTTTTATCGGCTGTGATATAAAATAAACATATATAAATGCGTTGAAAGAGACTCACTTTATGGAAAGCGACAGGAATACGGCGTCACCGACTGAGAGCGCTGTTTGCGGGAAGTAAGGATTGGGAACACTCCGGAGCAGATTATCTGAACCATTTAAGATTCGTTAAGACAGCAGCGCTGTGGGAGAAGAGACGGTCGCATAGGTTGGAATCGGAAGATGCTAGGGTAATACGTTGCACGCGTTAAGTGTTAGAGTGGGCAGGGCGATAAAACATCTTGTTGGAGATGGCGGCTTGTCAATGCGGGTGGTACCGCGGATATGAAATGATTATCCGTCCCGGAATACAGAAAATGTATTCTGGGACTTTTTTTGCGCGAAAAGTCCCGGAAGGAAACAAAAAGGAGACCGAAATTATGACAGTAAAAAACATTTACAGAGACGTAACATTACAGCAGATCAGTGAGCAGGACATCGGAACAGAGCTTCGGGTTGCGGGATGGATTGAAAATATCCGTGACCATGGTGGTGTATCTTTCGTGGACTTGCGGGATATGTACGGCGTATTGCAGGTTGTTATGCGTGACACTTCCCTTCTGGAAGGATTGACAAGAGAAATGAGTGTTTCGATTGAAGGACTGATTGAGAAGAGAGATGAAGAAACCTATAACCCCAGAATCCCCACCGGAACCATTGAGTTAGAGGCTCACAAGGTAGAGGTGCTCGGTAAAGTATATAAACAGCTTCCTTTTGAAATTATGACTTCCAAGGAGACAAGAGAGGATGTCCGGTTGAAATACCGTTATCTGGATTTGAGAAACCAGAAGGTAAAGGACAACATTATTTTCCGTTCCCAGGTAATCAGCTTCCTGCGGGAAAAAATGACGCAGATGGGATTTTTGGAGATACAGACACCGATCCTGTGTGCTTCTTCCCCGGAAGGCGCCAGAGATTATATCGTACCTTCCAGAAAATTCAAAGGAAAATTTTACGCGCTGCCGCAGGCACCGCAGCAGTATAAACAGCTCTTGATGGTATCGGGATTTGATAAATATTTCCAGATTGCGCCTTGCTTCCGTGATGAGGATGCCAGAGCAGACCGTTCTCCCGGCGAATTTTATCAGTTGGATTTCGAGATGAGCTTTGCCACACAGGAAGATGTATTCCGTGTCGGTGAGGAAGTGTTATCTGCTGCGTTTGAAAAATTTGCGCCGGAAGGATACGAAGTGACGAAGGCGCCTTACCCGATTATCAGCTACAAACAGGCGATGTTGGAGTTTGGTACGGATAAACCGGATTTGAGAAACCCGCTGCGTATCATGGATTTGACAGACTTTTTCCAGAAATGC
Source organism: Lachnospiraceae bacterium (assembly GCA_017936885.1). Classification (GTDB taxonomy): domain Bacteria; phylum Bacillota; class Clostridia; order Lachnospirales; family Lachnospiraceae; genus UBA3282. The sequence goes on from JAGBEO010000007.1 coordinate 19,180, forward strand.
GAATTCAAACCCTTCCATAAGAGGACAGTTCGTGCGATTAAGGTACATGCGGATATGTCCAAAGGTTTCCATGAGAAACTGTTAAAATTCGCTACGGATATGGGAATGGGCGGTCTCGGTTATCTGGAAGTGGAAGAAGATATGTCTTATAAGGGACCGATCGATAAATTCATTCCGGCGGAGCTGAAAAAAGAGCTTGCCGATCTGGCTTCTCTGGCTGTAGGAGATACGATTTTCTTCATCGCCGATAAAGAGGAGCGGGCAGCCTACTATGCCGGAGAAATTCGCAAGGAACTTGGTGAGAAACTGGATTTGATTGAGAAAAATGCATACCGTTTCTGCTATGTCAATGATTTCCCGATGTTTGAGTTAGACCCGGATACGAAGCAGATCGGATTTACCCATAATCCATTCTCCATGCCGCAGGGCGGTTTGGAAGCTTTGCAGACTAAAGACCCGTTAGAGGTTCTGGCTTATCAGTATGATATTGTCTGCAACGGTGTGGAACTCTCATCCGGTGCCGTCCGTAACCATGATATGGAGATTATGGAGAAAGCATTCGAGATCGCGGGGTATGACAAAGAAACCCTGAAAAATAAATTCGGCGCACTGTACAACGCATTCCAGTTCGGTGCACCGCCGCACGCAGGCATGGCGCCGGGTGTGGACCGTATGATTATGCTGCTTCGGAATGAAGAGAATATCAGAGAGGTTATTGCCTTCCCGATGAACGGCAATGCACAGGATTTGATGTGCGGTGCTCCCAATGATGTAACCGAACAGCAGCTTCGGGAAGTGCATATTAAGATACGCCAGTAGAAATGGATGATGAGTTTCGCAATAACCTAATGATACAAGCAGGAGGTAACAATGGCAAATATTATCAGTGATGAAACAATTGAATATGTCGGAATCTTGGCGAAGCTGGAGCTTTCCGATGCAGAGAAAGAACAGGCGAAAAAGGATATGGGCAGAATGCTTGATTATATCGATAAGCTTGGCGAACTGGATACAGATGGCGTAGAGCCGATGTCTCACGTATTTCCGGTACAGAACGTTTTCCGAGAAGATATGGTGACAAACTCTGACACAAGGGAACAGTTATTGTCAAATGCACCGGAACAAAAAGACGGCATGTTCGTGGTTCCGAAGACATTCGACTAGTGTGAGAAGAATGGAGGGAAGCTATGAGCGATATTCTGGATATGACCGCCGTAGAGCTTGCGGCAGCCATCAGGGCGGGAAAGACCACGGCTGTGGAAGCCACAGAAGCAGTGCTTGCCCGTATTGAAGAGAAAGATAAAGAATTAAATTGCTATGTGACAGTGTGCAGAGAAAAGGCGCTGGCACAGGCAGAAGCTGTACAGGCAAAGATCGAGGCTGGTGAACTGACAGGGGCTTTAGCGGGTGTGCCGGTAGCGATCAAGGACAATATGTGTACGGAAGGATTGCTGACTACCTGCTCTTCTAAGATTTTGGGAAACTTCGTGCCGACTTTTTCGGCGGAAGCAGTATTGAATCTGGAGAAGGCAGGGGCCGTTATCATAGGAAAAACGAATATGGATGAGTTTGCCATGGGCTCTACGACAGAGACCTCTGCGTTTGGCGAGACGAAGAATCCCTGGAATACAGAGCATGTGCCGGGTGGCTCCTCAGGCGGTTCCGCTGCTGCCGTAGCAGCCGAAGAATGCTTCTATGCACTGGGTTCTGACACGGGCGGTTCTATCAGACAGCCTGCATCCTTCTGCGGTGTGGTTGGTATGAAACCGACTTATGGAACGGTTTCCCGCTACGGTCTGATTGCTTACGGTTCTTCTCTGGATCAGATCGGACCGCTTGCGAAGGACGTAACGGATTGTGCAACCATTTTAGAGGTGATTGCATCCCATGACGAAAAAGATTCTACTTCCGTTGCCAGAGAAGATACGGATTTCACGAAGGCCTTGGTGGATGATGTAAAAGGCATGAAAATAGGCATTCCGAAGGATTATTTCGGAGAAGGACTGGATGAAGAAGTAAAAAATGCGGTCTTACAGGCAGCTAAAATGTTGGAAGAAAAAGGTGCCATGGTGGAAGAGTTTGACTTAAGTCTGGTAGACTATGCAATTCCCACTTATTATACGATTGCGGCAGCCGAAGCAAGCTCCAATCTGGAACGGTTTGACGGTATTAAATACGGTTATCGGACACCGGACTACGAAGGACTTCACAATATGTACAAGAAATCCCGTTCCGAGGGCTTTGGCGAGGAAGTGAAGCGCCGTATTATGCTGGGCTCCTTTGTATTAAGTTCAGGTTATTATGATGCTTATTATTTGAAAGCACTGAAAGTAAAAGCGTTAATTAAGAAAGCCTTTGATGATGCTTTTGCCAAATATGACATGATTTTAGGACCGGCAGCGCCCACTACCGCACCGAAACTGGGGGAGAGCCTTACCGATCCCATTCAGATGTATCTGGGAGACATTTATACGATTGCTGTCAATCTGGCAGGACTGCCGGGTATCAGTCTTCCCTGCGGCAGGGACTCTAAAGGGCTGCCCATCGGTTTGCAGTTGATCGGAGATTGTTTCCAGGAGAAAAAGCTGATTCAGGCGGCTTATACTTATGAGAAAGGGCGGGGAGTATTCCCATCGGCAGTAAAGAAAGCGTAGGTTTACAATGCATTGAAATGCTGATTTTTCAATCGTAAATTTGTGTAGAAGCGTTGCAATTTCCTGATTGCAGAACCGGATCGGACTGGATCTGATACGCGGTTCGCATTTTAGGCGTAAACGCTTCGGAAATGAGGAATAATATGGCAAAACAATATGAAACTGTCATCGGTCTGGAAGTTCATGTAGAGCTTGCCACCAAAACGAAGATATTCTGCGGCTGTTCCACGGCATTCGGCGGAGCACCCAACACCCATACATGCCCGGTCTGTACCGGTATGCCCGGTTCTTTGCCTGTGTTAAATAAACAGGTATTGGAATATGCGATTGCGGTAGGGCTTGCTACCGATTGTGAGATCACAAGATATGGTAAATTTGACAGAAAGAATTACTTTTACCCCGATAATCCGCAGAACTATCAGATTTCCCAGCTCTATCTTCCTATCTGCCGAAACGGCGGCGTGGAGATCGAAACGGAAGAAGGAGGAAAGAAAATAGTCGGCATCCATGAAATCCACATGGAGGAGGATGCAGGAAAGCTTGTTCATGATGAATGGGAAGACTGTTCTTTAGTAGACTACAACCGTTCCGGGGTACCGCTGATTGAAATTGTGTCGGAACCGGATATGCGCAGTGCGGAAGAAGTGATTGCCTATCTGGAAAAGCTGCGCCTGATTATCCAGTACCTCGGCGCATCTGACTGTAAACTGCAGGAAGGCTCCATGAGAGCGGATGTCAACTTGTCTGTCCGTGAAGTGGGGGCAGAGGAATTCGGCACCAGAACCGAGATGAAGAACTTAAACTCTTTTAAGGCGATCGCAAGAGCGATTGAAGGAGAAAGAGAACGCCAGATCGATCTGATAGAAGAAGGGAAAGCGGTTGTACAGGAGACAAGACGATGGGACGATACCAAGGGCGAATCCTATGCCATGAGAAGTAAGGAAGATGCGCAGGACTACCGTTATTTCCCGGATCCTGACCTGGTACCGATCATAGTGAGCGATGAAATGTTAGACGAGATCCGGGCAAAACAGCCGGAGTTCCGCACCGAAAAAATGGCTCGTTATAAAGAGGAATATGATATTCCCGATTACGATATCGATATCATCACCGGAGCAAAGCATATGGCAGACCTTTTCGAAGCTACCGTTGCCATCTGCAACCAGCCCAAGAAAGTGTCCAACTGGCTGATGGGAGAAACCATGCGTCTGATGAAAGAAAAAGAAGTGGATGTGGAAGACCTGCGCTTCTCACCGGAGAATCTTGCGAAGCTGATCACGCTTGTGGACAGTAAAGCCATCAACAGTTCTGTTGCCAAAGAAGTCTTTGAGGTGATGTTTGAGGAAGACATTGACCCGGAGAAATACGTGGAGGAGAAGGGCTTGAAGACCGTCAATGATGAGGGTGCTCTGCGCAAGACGATTGAGGAAGTGATCGCAGGCAATCCCCAATCCGTAGACGATTACCACAACGGCAAGGAAAAAGCCATCGGCTTTTTGGTCGGACAGACGATGAAAGCGATGAAAGGCAAGGCTGATCCGGGGATGGTGAATCAGATTCTGAAGGAGTTATTGTAAAAGAATTATTATATGGAAGAATTATCATTATAATAGAAATTCTCAGGCTTTGTATCAGTACATACATTGCCTGAGTTTTTTTTGATGGCTTTTGGTAAATATAGAAAACGTAATTCTCCGGGATAGTGTTATGTGCTATAGAAGTCGTCCGGCATCAGGATAAGAACCGTCAAAGACCACAGGCAGTGTAAATAGAAACAATGCGCCGCCGCCCGGAGCTTCCGACACGGTCAGTGTACCCCTATGGGCTGCAGCAATTTCTTTGGCCACAGCAAGTCCAAGTCCGTGATGTCCTTTTTCTGCGGTCCAAGCCTGTGTGTTGTTGTCAGTGTTGTTCCGGTTTAAGCGGCTGTTTCTCTCGCCCCGATAGAAACGGTCGAAAATTTTATCTCTTTCTTCTTCCGGAATGCCGGGGCCATTGTCTTGTACCCCGATAGCAATCTCTTTTTCGTAAGTGCCGTCTGCAATATAAAGAAGAATGCCGCTTCCGGCAGGAGTATAGGAAATGGCATTGTGCAGCAAAATATGACACACCTGTCGTATCCTGAACACATCACAGTCGCAAAGCGGAATCTCTGATTCAGGGAGTCTGATAGAAAGACGGTGGCTGGTTTGGGCAGCGAGAGGCTGAAAGCTTTCATAAGTCTCTAATAATAGAGTCTGCAAATCTGTTTTTTCAATCTGTAAATGCAGTCCGTGACTGTCTGCTCTGGATAAAGTCAGAAGCTGTTCCAGCATGGCAGACATTTGCGTTCCTTCCCGTTCAATGACCTGAAAAAAGGATTTCTGTTCCGTGCGCGGTGCCTTTTCGCAGGCAGAGGCACTGGATAAAATCACGGCAAGCGGAGTGCGCAGTTCATGAGAAACAACAGAAATGAAACGATTCTGGCTTTCCTGTGTGTCCAATAAAGGCTGCAAAAGCTTTCCGGTAAAATACCAGCAGAAGAGTGTCAGTAGGCACTCTGATCCGACAAGCAGAACGAGATAAAGCAGCAGACTGCTTCGCAGATGTTCATAGAGCGGGTCTAAGGACTGCAGAAAGTAAATTTGCAGAATACTGCTGTTTTTCACCATTTGTTTATGATAAAAAAGAACCTCCGGCAGCAGACCGTGACAGCCCACCGAAATATCTGCCGGGGAGGAAAGCGCATGCAGAGTACGCCCGTTTGATAAAGCGGGCAGATAATAGGAATAGACCTGTCTGATATAATTTTGATGGTCGTGATTATGAAAAAGCTCCACATCATTGTCCCACAGATAGATACGGAAACCGGCAGCTTCCTCTCTGTCAGAGAGCCATTGAGAGGTAAGAATATTCTGTTCTCTGATGGCTTCCACCACGGTAAAAGACTGGCTGGTGAAGGAGGACTGCTGTAAGGAAAACTGTTGTCTGGCAGACAGAAAAAAGCTGACACAAAGAAGTGCAGCTAACAGAATGGAAGTAACAAGGGTAAATAAAAGAGTCAGCCGAAGCCGTACTTTTCGGTACATGGATAGTACTCCTTTGTATCATAAACTGTATATGCTGAATCCGAAAATCTTTAAACGGGCGATGATATCTTATACTCCAAATGATAGCCCAATCCGCGTCTATTGACAATGCTGACATGGCTGTTCAATGTTTTCAGGCGTTTTCTCAGAAAATAGATGTAATTATCCAGATTGCTGTCCTCCACAGAGGTGTCTATGCCCCAGACTTTATGTAACAGTACAGGACGGGCAGTTGTTTTATCCCCGGCTTTTAGGAGAAGACGCATCAGTTCGCTTTCTGTCTGGGAAAGGGAACATTGCTTTTCACCGCAGAAAAGACATTTCTCGGTTATGTCCAGTGAAAGATCGCCGAAGCTGAGCTTTGCTTCCCGGAAAGCATCTTTCCGGCGGAAAAGCGAGCCGATTCGGGCTGACAGTTCAGAAAAGGCAAAGGGCTTCACAAGATAGTCATCCGCACCGGCATTCAGACCGGTTACCCGGTGGTCCACCTCGCCCAGAGCGGAAAGAATAATGACCGGAGTCAGATTTCCTTCCGCCCGCATTTTCTTCAGAATACGGATGCCGTCTTCACCCGGCAGCATACAATCCAGCAGAATCAGATCATAGATGCCTTGTTTTATATAAAGTTCCGCTTCCCTTCCGTCGTGGCAGCAGTCCACCTGATGTCCTTCCTGCTGTAACTGCCATGACAGGGCATGGCACAAGTCCTTATCATCTTCCAATAATAATATGGTCATAGGAATCCCTCATATAAAAGTGTTATGGAAATCCTCCGAGTCATAAAGTATGGTGCGGCTGCCCTTGGCGGATATCATCGCACAGGAGAATTATCATAAGTACAGTTAAAAAAAGTATACCATATGAAGTCTCGAAAGAAATTCTAAATATTTGGAAATGTTCCCGATTCTTTATTGTGTGATTCGATTATAAATTCTGCATGAAATTTAATTTATTTTTTTTTAATAATAAAATAAGAATGGCATAATTGAAAAAAATACGAAAAAAGGTATGTTATTAATATAAAAATAAAACCGATTCAACTGTACCGCCGTTTCATGCGCTGCAGAAAAGGAATAAATAAACAAAGGAGAGGATAGGATGCAGGAAGTAAAACAACCAAACAAGAAGCCTTTTATTTACTATTATGTGATTGCTTTGCTGGTGATTTTTCTGATTAATTGCCTGCTTGTTCCCAAGGTAGCCCAACGTGCCATAAGAGAGGTAGATTACGGCACTTTTATGGAGATGACCTACAATCAGGAAATAGGTTATGTGCAAATAGAGGATAATCAGATTTTATTTACAGACAAAGATGAAACAGCCATTTACAAGACAGGATTGGTGTATGATCCGGACCTGACACAGCGTCTGTATGACAACGGAGCCAAATTTTCCGGTCAGATTGTGGAAGAGATGTCTCCTGTTTTGAGCATATTGATTTCGTGGATTCTGCCGATGTTGCTTTTTGCCGCTTTGGGACAGTTTATGTACCGGCAGATGAGCAAGAAAGCAGGCGGAGGCGCTAATTCCATGATGTTTGGTCTTGGGAAGAGCAATGCCAAAGTGTATGTGCAGTCTTCCGACGGTATTAAGTTTTCGGATGTGGCAGGTGAAGATGAGGCAAAGGAAAACCTGGCGGAAATAGTAGATTATCTGCATAATCCTGAAAAATATAAAGAAATCGGTGCTTCCATGCCGAAGGGCATCCTGTTAGTGGGACCGCCCGGAACAGGTAAGACCATGCTGGCGAAAGCAGTAGCAGGAGAGGCAAACGTTCCCTTCTTTTCCATGTCCGGTTCAGAATTTGTGGAAATGTTCGTAGGTATGGGCGCGTCTAAAGTGCGCGACCTGTTCAGTCAGGCGAAAGAGAAAGCCCCTTGTATCGTGTTTATTGATGAGATCGATGCCATCGGTAAGAAACGTGACGGACAAGTCGGCGGCAACGATGAACGGGAGCAGACACTGAATCAGTTGCTGACAGAGATGGATGGCTTTGAAGGCAACAACGGCGTTATCATCCTGGCAGCTACTAACCGCCCGGAAAGTCTGGACCCGGCGCTGCTTCGTCCGGGACGTTTTGACAGACGTGTGCCGGTAGAACTGCCGGATTTAAAGGGACGTGAAGAGATTCTGAAGGTACACGCCAGGAAGATCAGAGTGGCAGACGATGTGGACTTTAACAAGATTGCCCGCATGGCATCCGGTGCATCCGGTGCCGAGCTTGCAAACATCATCAATGAGGCGGCGCTGCGGGCCGTACGGGACGGCAGAAAATTTGCAACGCAGGCAGATTTAGAGGAAAGTATCGAAGTGGTCATTGCAGGTTATCAGAAGAAAAACGCCATTCTTACAGACAAAGAGAAACACATCGTTGCATACCATGAGATCGGACATGCGCTTGTGGCGGCCAGACAGTCCAACTCCGCACCGGTACAGAAGATTACGATTGTACCAAGAACATCGGGTGCTCTTGGTTACACCATGCAGGTGGAAGAAGGCAATCACTATCTGATGAGTAAGGAAGAGATTGAGAATAAAATAGCCACTTATACAGGCGGACGTGCAGCAGAGGAAATTGTATTTGGTTCCGTGACGACCGGCGCTTCCAATGATATTGAGCAGGCTACCAAGCTGGCACGTTCCATGATTACCCGTTACGGTATGAGCAAGGATTTTGATATGGTGGCAATGGAAGCTGTGACCAATCAGTACCTTGGCGGTGACTCGTCCCTGACCTGTTCTATGGAAACACAGACAGCGATTGACAGGGAAGTAGTGGAGCTGGTGAAACGCCAGCATGAAAAGGCAGGGCAGATTCTATTAGAGAACCGGGAGAAGCTGGATGAACTTGCAAACTTCCTGTATGAAAAAGAAACGATCACAGGAGAGGAATTTATGGAAATTCTTAATGGCTGAGTACGGTTTGGGAAAAGGATAACACAAATCAAATAAGCTGAAAGGAAGAGTATAGGATGTTGTCATTGCGGCAACATCCTTATTTTTTAGAAGTTCTTTCGAGGTTTACTCTGTTATGATAAGACAAAGTGAACAGTATGCTGCGAAAGGAGGAGAAGCAGATGGAGAAATATTCGCGAGGAAGACTAAGCATAGGGGAGAAGAATTGGAGTACAGGACATAGGCAATATTTTCTTACAAGTGTGGTATTGTGGTTGACATGCCTGTTTTTGCTTTCCGCCTGCGGCAGCAAGGAAGAAGAAATCCCGATGGGACGGTATGCGGAACGGGAAGTGAAATTAGCTGGTTCCGGCTATACCTATATGCATCCTATGACGGACGGAAGCTATTACCTTTATGGCGATGGCGTGAATTTGACAAAGGTTACCGGCGATGGTGAGAGCAGCATAGAGACATGGCCGTGGGAAAATACCTCCAATATCAATGTGAAATTTTCTTTTGGTGTGGCAGACAACGGAGCAGCTATTTTTGGATATACACCTATGTTTTATTCTAATGAAGAATATGAAGATTTTGCAGAAGACGGAGAATACCGCTATTTGTATTACTATGTAGACGAGTATGGCGATAAACATTCGCTGACATTATATGGAGAAGATTATCAGCAAACGATCAATCTGACATATTTTGCTTTTGCGCCGGATGGGCGGCTCTATGCGGCATCTGATTCTATGATGTATCGCATTAACGTGGAGAGCGGCGAGGCAGAAAGCTTATTTCAGACGCTCGGAGCAGTAAAAGAAGTTGTCTTCATGGATGATACAATGATTGCTCTGGATGATGAGAAAACCTATCTCTATGATATGGTGGAAGAGAAACTTCTGGAAGATAACGGTGTCTTAAATGAGTTTGTGGCATCTCATCAGAATGGATCGAAGTCGATTGTACTTGCTGCGGTGAAAGAATCGGAAGCAGAGAAGGATAACCGGATATTATATTTGGGATGCCGCACCGGACTTTATCGATATGTTTGGGGAGGTTCGGTGATCGAGCAGATCGCGGACGGCAGACTGCTTACCTTTGGAAACAGCCAGTATAAACCGCTTGCCATGCAGGCACTGTCAAACAGTGAATTCAGAGTTTTGTTCAGTGGAAACCGCATGGTAGAACTGTATTATGATGAGACACTCCCTGCAAGACCATCCAAAGAACTTACGGTTTACAGTCTGGAAGACAATGGGAGAATCCGCTACGCCGGACAGCTTTTCCAACAGGAGTATCCTGATGTTTTAGTTAATTATGAGACGGGCTTAGATGGTGACAGTGCTGTCAGTAAAGAGGATGCGCTGAAAAACCTGAACACAAAATTGCTTGCCGGGGAAGGGCCGGATGTCATCATATTAGATGGTATTGATATGGAACAGTATGCCGGGAAAGGGGTGTTAAAGCCTTTGGATGAGTTGTTAGCCCCTTATGAGGAAGATGGCGTACTTTACTGGAATATTGTAGAAGGAATGCGGATGACGGAGAAAGAAGAGATTTACGGAGTGCCCATGACCGTATATTTGCCGGTATGGCTCTCTGAGAAACAATATCTTGGCGGTGAAAAGGGGCTTTCGGATATTGTTGCGGGAATGGAGCAGGCGAGAGCAGATCATCCTGGCGGACCGCTTTTGTTTACACCATATCCGCAGGATTTGTTGATGCAGATGGTTCCGGCTAGTCTGCCTGCGTGGACACAATCCGAACAGGCAGGCGGAAATGGCAGTCTGGATGTGGCAAAGATTGAAGAATTTTATCAGGCTGCGCAAAAATTGTGGGAACTTGACAGTGCAGGGCTTGATACGGATGCAAGAATAAAATGGCAGCAGGATGCGGCAGAAGTTACCAAACAGGCAGAACTGGAGATGATCAGGGTGGTGCCCGGACAGTATAATGATATTTTTAATATAGGGGAGACTTGGGCACAGTTCGGCTGTTTGACGAGTGTCTGGTATGAAATGACTACGATTCATTGTCTGAAAGCAAATTTCAAGAACGGATACTACGATAAAGCGGTAGCACGTAATGATGAGGTAACCGTTGAGAAATATATCGGGCAGGCGGAGGATGTCTACTGGGCAAGAACGGTGACCGGCATATGTGCGCAAGCCAAAGAGCCGGAGTTGGCGGAAGAATTTGTGAAACTGCTGTTATCTGAACAGATGATGGATAAGTGGTGGTTAGACGGAGAGGGGATATGGTTTGGCGGCGCCGCCATAAGAAAAAGTTCCCTTGCCAAAGCAATGGATAAAAATTGTCGGGAATATGCCGAGGTAGCCGGATGGGACGAGAGTTATATTCAACTCGTATATGATGGGATTATTTGGCCTACGGAGGAGGAGAAACAGTGGCTCTATCAGATGATGGAGGAAGCGGACTGCTGTTACCTTTCCGATACGATGCTCGAAGAAGTAGTGAAAGAGGTAGGTTTGCAGGTGCTTGAGGGCAGCCTGACCCCGGAAGAAGGAGCAGAAGAGGTTGCACGGAAAATGGCGATTGAAATGGAAGAATAGAAGTATTTATTATGCGGCAATGTATGCAGAGCATGCATGTAAACTCGCAGGATGAGCAAGGATGGAGGAAGATATGAAACAGAAGAGTAAACTATGGAGTTCTATTTTACTGGGAGCATGTATCATAAGTACCGGATTATGCTCGGGCTGCGGCAGCAGCGAAGAAGAAATCTTAATGGGACGGTATGCAGAACGGGAGGTGAAGCTGCCCGGTACAGCATTTACCTATATGCATCCGATGGCGGACGGAAGCTATTACCTCTATGGTGATGAAGTGGCTTTGACCCAAGTCAGCGCTGACGGAGAATCCGGCGAGAGTGTCTGGTCATGGGAAAATAATTCCGATATCCATATTAAGAATTCGTTCGCCGTGTCGGACAGCGGAGCGGTCATTTTCGGGTATACCCCTAAGTTTTATTCCGATGAGGAATATGAAGAGTTTGCGGAAGATGGGGAATACCGATACCTGTATTATTATGTGGATGAAACAGGCAAAGAGAATCAGCTTGCGTTGTATGGGAGTGATTATGAGACAGCAGAGAATCTGGAGTATTTTGCCTTTGCACCGGATGGGAGGCTTTATGCGGCATCATCATCTATGGTATACCGTATCCATGCAGAGAACGGTGAGGCAGAGAGCCTGTTTCACACGAACGGACAGGTAAATGAATTTGCTTTCCTGGGAGATACCATGATCGCACTGGATCATGAGAAAGCATATCTCTATGATACGGCAGGGGACAAGCTTTTAGAGGATAACAGTGTTTTAAATGAATTTGTGACTTCCCACCAGATCACCGGAAAATCGATTGTACTTGCAGTGGCGGAAGAAAACAAAGATATGACAAAAGTGTCAGATACTGGAACGATAAATACAGATGGTTCTGATGATAAGACTGCAGGAGCAGACTCAGATGGGGACGGGAGTGACAGCCCTATTCTGTATTTCGGCTGCCGTACCGGATTATACCGCTATATTTGGGGCGGCTCGGTGATCGAGCAGATTGCGGACGGGAGACTGCTTAGTTTTGGAAACAGTCAGTATAAGCCCCTTGCCATGCAGGCATTATCGGGTGGTGAATTCCGGGTATTATTCAGCGGAGGTCATATGGTGGAATTATATTATGACGAAACACTGCCTGCCAGACCATCCAAGGAGCTTACGGTCTACAGTTTGGAAGAAAACGGCAGAATTCGTTATGCCGGACAGTTATTCCAGCAGGAGCATCCTGATGTGATCGTTAATTATGAGACAGGTATGGACGGTGACAGCGCTGTCAGTAAAGAGGATGCCCTGAAAAACTTAAACACAAGACTGCTTGCCGGGGAAGGCCCGGATGTGATCGTATTAGACGGTGTTGATATGGAACAGTATGCCGAAAAAGGCGTATTAAAACCACTGGATGATTTCATTGCGCCTTATGCAGAGGAAGGGACACTGTATCAGAATATTGCAGAGGGAATGCGGATGACGGAAGAAGAGAAAATATATGGTATTCCCATGACGGTATATCTTCCTATCTGGCTTTCTGAAAAACAATATCTGGAAGGAGAAAAGAGTCTGAATGATATTGTTGCGGGTATGGAGCGGGCGAGAACCGACCACCCGGAAGGACCGCTTCTTTTTACACCGTATCCGCAGGATCTGTTAAACCAGATGATTCCGGCTTGTCTGCCCGCATGGACGGATGAGAACGGCGACCTGAATGTGGAGAAACTGACAGAATTCTATACGGCAATGGAGAGACTTTGGGAACTTGACAGCGCCGGACTGGATGAGGCAGCCAGAGAGAAATGGCAGCAGGACGTGGCAGAGGTGCATGAGATAGAAGATGACAGGGATATGCTGATGGCAACACTTGGACAGTACGAGGATCATCAGGATATCGGTGAAGCATGGGCGCAGTTTGGGTGCCTGTTAAATAGCTGGTATGACTTAAAGAATGTAAGTGCAACGAAGGATATTTTTGCAAACGGCTGGAATAGTAAAAAAACAGAAGATGAGATTATGTTTTCCAAATATGCCGGTCAGGCGGAGAATGTATACTGGGCAAGAACCGTCACGGGATTATGTGAGCAGGCAAAGGAACCGGAGCTTGCAGAAGAATTTCTGACCTTACTCTTGTCAGACCGGATAGCGGATAAATGGTGGCTGGAAGGACAATGGTATGGCGGAATTACGATCCGAAAGGATTCGCTTGAGAAAGCCATGGATCAGAACAATCATGAATTTGCCGAAGTGAGAGGCTGGGATGCTGCTGCCATTTCCATGATGTACAGCGACAGCCAGTGGTTTAGCGAAGCAGATAAGCAGTGGCTTTATCAGATGATGGAAGAAGCGGACTGCCGTTATCTTTCCGGTACGATGCTGGAAGAAGTAGTGAAGGAGGCAGGCTTGCAGGTGCTTGAGGGCAGTCTGACCCCGGAGGAAGGCGCAGCAGAGGTGGCAAGGAGAATGGAAATTGAAATGCAGGAATAACCCAAATGGCATTCACCGCAATCGCGGCAAAAGACATGGGCGCAATAGCATCGCCGAAAATAGAAGGCTCTTATTTTTATTACCCGGTTTAACCGGGGTTATGATCTTCTATCTGCTGCCTTTTCTGGAAGTGGTGCGGCGCTCCTTTGTCAAAGCAGGCAACAACTCCTTTGTAGGGTTGGATAATTATAAAGCGGTGCTGCACAATGCGGCATTCAGACTGGCTGTTCGCAATACGGCACTATATATTGTACTTGGTGTGCCGCTGTTAATGGGGATCAGTCTGGTACTGGCACTTTTATTAAGAAGGATTACAGCGAGGCGGAAACTTCTGTCCGCGTTGCTGCTTCCTATGGCGGTTCCGGCAGCGGTAATGGTTTTGGTATTGCAGCTTCTTGTGGATAAGCATGGGCTGCTGAATGGAGTGATATCAGAGCTGTTATCGAGAACTGCCGGGATGTCTGCCTTTTATGGTATTGATTATTTGAATTCCGACGGAGCGCTGGCTGTTGTTTTGTGCAGTTTCTTATGGAAAAATACCGGCTATATGGTGATACTTTGGCTTGCGGGATTATCCGCGCTGCCCCGTGATGTGGAGGAGGCCGCCGAGGTAGACGGAGCCAACAGATGGCAGCGTTGGCAATATATAACGATGCCGGAGCTTTCCGGCAGTTTTTTTACAATAGGGATGCTTTCCGTCCTGCATATTTTCAAAAGTTATCGGGAAGTCTGGATGGTGGCAGGCAGCTATCCGCAGGAGAATATATACTTTTTACAGCATTTATTGCAGAATTGGTATTTAAAGCTGGAGTTTGACCAGATGGCAGTGTTGACGGTTTTGTTATCCGGCATACTTCTTATAGTATGCCTTTTTCTACAGAAACATCTGGAGCAGGGCAAAGAGGCATGATTCATACTATGGAAATATCAGAGATCAAACAGAAACTTAACATAGGGAAAAGAAAAAAGCAAAAAAGTTCTCCGCTTGCCGTAGGGCTCTGCTTCATGGCAGCGTTTTTGATCTGTCTGCCTTTATGGATGATACCTACAGGCGCCCTGATGGACGATATGGAACTGCATCAGATTCTGACTCCGGTATTAAACGGCAGCGATGGTTATGCGGTATGGCATCCGGTGCCTTTTTATCCCACTGTGGAACATTTCTACAGACTGCTTATCGGTTCCCCGGCATTTTATAAGCTTTTCTGGAATTCGGTAGGCATGACAGCCGCCATACTGGCGGGACAGATTGTGATCGGTCTGCCCTCGGCATGGGCTTTTGCCGCATTCCGATTTCGGGGCAGGGAGGTTTTGTTCGGACTCTATGTGGTGCTGATGCTTCTGCCTTTTCAGGTGATGCTTCTGCCCCAGTATTTGATTTTGCAGAAACTGGATCTGTATGCGACACCAGGTGCAGTGATTTTGCCGGCGGTTTTCTCAACTTTTCCAGTGTTTATTATGTATCGGGGATTTACACAGATTGAGCAGGAGATTTTGGAAGCAGCCAGACTGGACGGAGCCGGGGAGATGCAGATCTTCCTGAGAATCGGTCTGCCCCTTGGACAGACAGGCATTCGGGCAGCCATGGTTTTAAGCTTTCTGGAATGTTGGAATCTGGTGGAGCAGCCTATGGCATTTCTGGAAGAACAGAAAGACTGGCCGCTTTCTTTATATTTGCCGCAACTGGATATCAGCCAGGCGGGTTTTGCCTTTGCGGTGTCGGTCATCGTGTTGGTTCCGGCATTGTTCGTCTTTGCTTTGGGACAGGATGCTTTGGAAGAAGGAATTACTTACGTGGGGACGAAGAAGTAAGACCCGATTAGAAATACCTGGTTACGGTGTCGTAGATTGATAGTATGGATGCACCGGAGACGGAGTTTATGTAGAAAGGCTGGTTACAGAAATGGAATCAAAGAAAAAGGTATTAAAAGGGTTCGGACTTTTTATGGCAGCAATGCTAATTATGACATTCGTGTCAAGAACTGTCTACGTGAATCAGATGCCTCAGGTACGATGGAATTATCCGGCAGCAGCCTCCATACGCAATACGCTGACAGTGGACGGCACGGTCGAAGCGGTCAATTCGCAGGCAATTACCGGGATGGAAGGACTCTTGGTGAAGAGAGTCTGCGTGGCGGCAGGAGAGCAGATCGAAGAAGGAACTGTGCTTTACGAAGTGGATATGGATGATTTGCAGGCAAAGCTTGGACAGTTGGAAGCGGAAGAAGAGGTATGGCAGGAACAGCTACAGGCGGAGAAAAAAGCCGCTGCAACGGAGATCACCCGTGCACAGGAAGATTATGACACAACTGTCGCAGAATTGGATCGGAAAATCGCGGAACAGACGGCTTTATTGGAGGATGCGCTGGAAGATTTGGATCTGCATTTATTTCGGATACCGGAGGAAGATTCTTCGGATGAGATATGGATTGCCTGGGCAGATGAAAGAACAAGATTAGACCGGGTGATTGCAGATAAAAAGCGGTCGATCGAAGAAGCCGAGTTTGAGAAAGAAAAACTTTTAAAAGAAGCAAACAGGAATATTGAGGATGCCCAAAGTGCTAAAAGGGAAGTGGACGGAGCCTATAGTGTGAGTTTTTCGGGAATCGGGCAGATTCAGGAGCGTGAAAGTAAAATCAAGACATGGAGACAACTCGTGGTGGATGAAGGCAAGGTGGTGTCGCAGCAGGAAGGAACGATTCTGGAAGTGATGCTGCAGTCCGGTGTGCGAATGGGCGCAGATGCGGTTATGCGTTATGCGGATGCACAGAGCAGTCTGGTATTTCGAACTACGATTTCGCAAGACCAGAAAGCTAAAGTACATACGGGAGACAGTGTACGTCTGTCGTTTCCCGGAAGCTCCGAAGAAGTTAATGAGACAATTGATTCCATTGTACAGGAAAACGGCAGTTATACCGTGACGATCTGGTTGGAGCCGGGAGTGGCGCAGGGCAGGACAGAGGGAGTCATGGAGGTTGTTTCTACCTCGGAAGTCTATGATTTCGTGGTTTCAAAGCAGGCACTTCACAATGACGGCAGCACGAATTATATTTATATATTGGAAGAAAAGGAAGGAATATTGGGAACGGAAATGAGTGTCAGAAGTCTGACAGTGCGTCTGCTGGATCAGAATGAGGATAAGGCGGCGATTATGGATGATCTGCTGCAGAGTGATATGAAGATTGTGGTGGAAAGTGACAGAGAATTGAAAAATGGGAATTCTGTGAAGGTGGAGTGATGGAAATGGGAGATGGTGCCGCATAGGTATTTGGATTAACACATTCATCTGGTAATATCTAGTCTCATATGGTAAAATCAGTAGCATCAAGTATTCGTCTATCAATGCATTAAATAAGGAGGTGGGGAATGCTTACAATATTTAACAGGAAAAAGATTTATACATCCTTTTCTATGGAAAAACAAGCTGACATAAGAAATCTCTTAGATCATAACGGAATAAAATGTTGTGTAAAAGTTGTTAACAGGAGGAGTGCATCATCATTTGGCAATGGTACCCGGTCAAGAACCGGAAGTTTCGGAGAGAGTTCCTCATATACGTATGAGTATATTATTTATGTACATAAGAAAGATTTTGAATTAGCTAGCAAATGTATCTATTATAATTGATCGGTAGTGAAACTGATAAAAAGCAGATATTCAGCAGCACGTTCATACTGCGGGATATCTGCTTTTGTATAATAGTGTCTATTCCTCCAAAAACTCTAAAAACTTCAACACCGTATCAAGCTTCGTAGAAGTAATCGGAATCCCTAAAACTGCCTCAGAGGGATACCCCTGATAAGTGGTTCCCAACTCTGCAAGATAGTCAAAACAGCCTGCTTCAATCAGCTTATTATCTTCCGGCAGACAGATCCCCACAGCAACCGGATTTTCCATAGTGGAAGGATCACGATGGTTTATGACATATGTGTCGGGATCTGTCAGTTCGTCTTGTGTATAGAAAGTATCGTCATCTCCCGTATCAACGGTTGCCATATCCGTGTAATACAAACAGTCTTCATATTTGGCATACACATCCTCCGGAAGAGCCTCTTTCAGATTCATGAAATATTCGTTCTGCGCATAATTCTCGAAGGTAGCGGTATCTGACACGATTACATCCACGATACCGGTCTGCAGCATGGCAAGAAGCTTCTCGGTGCTGGACATGGAATACTGGGTGGAATCGTTGTCGGAGAGCGCAATGGAAGTGTCGATATAAGCCTGATAGTGATCGGTATCGATTCCGGCATATTCCTCAAATTCACTGCCCCAGGGATTGACTTCCGGTATATTCGTGATGTCCGCATTGATGATGGCGGCATAGAAGCCGTAATCTTTGTTCGTTACATATTGATAGATAAACAGAGCGGAAAGGGAAATTACCGCGATAGCGACAATAGTATGTATCTTATAATAATCCCAGAAGTAGGACAGCTTCTGTCTGGTGTCCATCTCTTTTAGTGCAGATTTCTGTTGTTCCCTGATTTCTTCTACAACTGACATGATAATCCTCGTTTCTGTATTGTATTTCTTCATTCATATTAATATATAAAATATGTAAGACCCTTTATTAAATTAATATATAGAATATATAACATTTTTATTGATCGGTAAGATATAGCAAGTTAAAACTATCTTATATAGGATGCAAAATAATGTCAATGAAACTTGTCTGAATAAATTATGAAATTTTTATTGATTTATATTGGGTTGAAACTTTTTTTGATTTGTTATATGATATCTTTAATATTTCACAGACTATATGCGTATTAGATATATTTTATGCTTTTATTGAGAAAACAAAATGCCAATACTATATAATTATGGAGGACTAGAAGATGAGTGAAACCTATGTAGAATGTCTCGTGGCGAGAAAATCATCTACAATCATGACATTTTTAAAAGTATTATTAATTATGATGACAGCGGTATTTGTATTTCTGGGACTGATGTTTGTTCCGGCACTGTTAGTAGCAATTATTACAGGCGTCGGCGCATATTTTGCAACTATGAATGCTAACGTAGAATACGAATATCTGTATTTGGATAAAGAAATCAGTGTGGACAAGGTTATGGCTAAGAGCAAGAGGAAGAAAGCAGGAAGCTTCCTGGTAGACCAGATGGAAATTATGGCGCCGCTTAATTCTCACAGACTGGATTCTTATAAGAACCGTTCCATGAAGAAGTCTTATGATTTCAGCTCCGGTACTGCAAGCCAGCCGGAGAGAAGATATATGATGATCTTTTCCGGTGATACGAAAGTGGTTATAGAGCCTAATGAGGCAATGATTAAGGCGATACAGACGGTTGCCCCCCGTAAGGTGTTTACGGATTAAGCCGGATCGGTGTTATGACGGCTTTGTTCCTTTATGAATAATCAGCGCAAAATAAAAAAGGTTTTGCGCTTTTTATATACTATTATACACTAGAAAAAACAGGAGGAGAGAAAATGGGTCAGATTATTGGCGAAGGAATTACATTCGATGATGTGCTCTTAGTACCGAGTTATTCTCAGGTGATTCCGAATCAGGTAGACTTAACAACATGGCTTACGAAGAAAATTAAACTGAACATTCCTATGATGAGCGCGGGAATGGACACCGTAACCGAACACAGAATGGCGATCGCTATGGCGAGACAGGGCGGCATCGGTATCATCCACAAGAATATGTCCATAGAGGCACAGGCCGAAGAGGTCGATAAGGTTAAACGTTCAGAAAACGGAGTCATTACAGATCCTTTCTCATTGACTCCGGATCATACATTAGCTGATGCCGATGCGCTGATGGCTAAATTCAGAATTTCCGGTGTACCGATTACAGAAGGCAGAAAGTTAGTCGGTATCATTACCAATCGTGATTTAAAATTCGAGACAGATTTCACTAAGAAAATTAAAGAGTCCATGACCTCAGAAGGTCTGATTACCGCAAAAGCAGGCATCACTTTGGAAGAGGCAAAGCAGATTCTTGCAAAGGCAAGAAAAGAAAAACTTCCGATTGTGGACGATGACTATAATCTGGTAGGTTTGATTACCATTAAGGATATTGAGAAGACGATTAAATATCCTTTGGCAGCCAAAGACAGCCAGGGCAGACTGTTATGTGGTGCCGGTGTAGGCATTACAGCCAATGTGCTGGACAGAGTAGGAGCCTTGGTGGATGCCAAAGTAGATGTGATCGTATTAGACTCGGCGCACGGTCATTCCGAGAATGTGCTTCACTGCCTGCGCATGATCAAAGAGAAATACCCGGATGTACAGGTTATTGCAGGTAACGTGGCTACGGGCGAGGGGACAAAGGCTCTGATCGAAGCCGGTGCGGATGCCGTTAAGGTAGGTATCGGTCCCGGTTCCATCTGTACTACCCGTGTGGTAGCAGGTATCGGCGTGCCGCAGATCAGTGCGATTATGGACGCTTATTCTGTTGCCAAAGAGTATGGTATCCCGATTATTGCAGACGGCGGTATCAAATATTCCGGCGATATGACGAAAGCCATCGCCGCAGGCGGAAATGTCTGCATGATGGGAAGCATGTTTGCGGGATGTGATGAAAGTCCGGGAACCTTTGAATTATTCCAGGGCAGAAAATATAAGGTGTACAGAGGCATGGGGTCTATCGCAGCCATGGAGAACGGCAGCAAAGACCGTTATTTCCAGTCTGACGCAAAGAAACTGGTACCGGAAGGCGTAGAAGGACGAGTTGCCTATAAGGGTACTGTGGAAGATACGGTATTCCAGTTGATGGGTGGTCTTCGGTCCGGTATGGGTTATTGTGGTACTCCTACTATTAAGGAATTGCAGGAGAACGGTAAATTTGTGAAGATTTCCGCTGCTTCCCTGAAAGAGAGTCATCCGCATGATATCCATATTACCAAAGAAGCACCGAATTACAGCGTAGACGAATAAAAGAATTTATAAGAAAACTCCCAAGGATACTGCCTTGGGAATTTTCAGTAGGAAGACATATAACCGCGAGGGAGGAAGAATATGCAGAAGATTTCATTAGCACAAGATTTGGCAGGAAATGCTTATCCGGGAAGAGGTATTGTGATCGGTAAGTCCGCAGACGGCAAATATGCCGTAACAGCTTATTTTATTATGGGAAGAAGCTCTAACAGCAGAAACCGTGTATTTGTAGAGGATGGAGAAGGAATCCGCACACAGGCGTTTGACCCTTCCAAGCTGGAAGATCCCAGTCTGATCATCTATGCGCCGGTTCGTGTACTGGGTAATAAGACGATTGTGACCAACGGCGATCAGACAGATACCATCTATGAATTGATGGACAAGCAGCAGACCTTCGAGCAGGCGCTGCGTACTAGAGAATTTGAGCCTGACGCACCGAATTATACACCTCGTATTTCCGGTATCATGCATCTGGAGAATGGCACCTACAACTATGCGATGTCCATCTTAAAGAGCAATAACGGCGATCCGTCATCCTGCAACAGATATACCTATGCCTATGAGAATCCGCAGGCAGGCGAGGGGCGTTTTATTCACACCTATATGGGCGACGGTAACCCGCTGCCAAGCTATGAGGGCGAACCGACATTGGTAGGAATCGAAGGTGATATCGACAGCTTTACACAGATGATCTGGGATAATTTAAACGAAGAGAACAAGGTATCTTTGTTTGTCAGATATATTGAGATCGAGACAGGAAAGTACGAGACACGCATTGTCAATAAAAATGTGTAAATTCTATTAGTACATTGAAAGAAAGGATAAAGAAATATGAACGAATTAGAATTAAAATACGGCTGCAACCCCAATCAAAAGCCTTCCCGTATTTTTATGGAGAATGGAAGCGATCTGCCGATCAAGGTATTAAACGGCAAGCCGGGTTATATTAATTTTCTGGATGCTTTTAACGGCTGGCAGCTTGTAAAGGAATTGAAGAAAGCAACCGGACTTCCGGCTGCTACTTCCTTCAAGCATGTGTCTCCCGCAGGTGCGGCAGTAGGACTTCCGCTCACCGATGTGGAGAAGAAGATTTACTGGGTAGACGATCTGGATATGGAGTTTACACCCCTTGCCAATGCTTATGCAAGAGCAAGAGGTGCCGACAGAATGAGCTCTTTCGGTGACTTTATCTCTCTGTCTGACGTGTGTGATGTGGCAACAGCAATGATTATCAAGAGAGAAGTGTCCGATGGTGTCATTGCGCCGGGCTACGAGCCGGAGGCATTGGAGATCCTCAAAGCTAAGAAAAAAGGAAATTACAATGTTATTGAGATCGATGAAAGCTATGTGCCTGCACCAACAGAAGTAAAACAGGTATACGGCATCAGCTTTGAACAGGGCAGAAATGAGCTGAACATTGACAAGGATTTCTTTAACAATATCGTCACAGAAAATAAGGAACTGCCGGAACAGGCTAAGATCGATCTGGCAATCGCCATGATTACCCTGAAATATACCCAATCCAATTCCGTATGTTACGTGAAAGGCGGACAGGCAATCGGTATCGGTGCAGGGCAGCAGTCCCGTATCCACTGTACCAGACTGGCAGGCAGTAAGGCTGACAACTGGTTCCTTCGTCAGTCTCCGAAAGTGCTGGGCTTACAGTTTGTGGACGGTATCGGACGCGCGGACAGAGATAATTCCATTGACCTTTACATCGGAGAAGATTATATGGATGTGCTTGCTGAAGGTGCATGGCAGAAGATTTTTAAGGTAAAACCGGAAGTCTTCACCAGAGAAGAGAAGCGTGCATGGCTGGATCAGATGAGTGATGTGGCACTGGGATCAGATGCTTTCTTCCCGTTTGGAGATAATATTGAGCGTGCACACAAGAGCGGTGTGAAATATGTAGCCCAGCCGGGCGGTTCCGTGCGTGATGACAACGTGATCGAGACTTGCAATAAGTATGGCATGACCATGTGCTTTACCGGAATCCGGTTGTTCCATCACTAGGATTGTACCGCGCGCTGCCAAGCGCATTGATATGCGTATACAGATTGGTAAAAAACTTTAATATGAAAAGAAACCCTGAGATATCATGTAAACTGCCTTACAAGCCGGACATGCCATCTTAGGGTTTTTTACGTGACAGTAAAGTGCCGATCCTGATTCTTATGGGAAAGGAAACGGGGTGAGATTGTCTGGCTTTTATGTAAAAATGATGCAAAAATTCATAAAGTATGATGCATTGACGGAGTAATATATTCTCTATAAAAGATAATGCAGGTAATAAAGTGCGTAAAGAACGCTGAAATGGCAGGAATTACGGAATAAGCTTGTATTCTGAAACGGAGGAAGATATGAAAATACGTAAAATCATGGGAATTATGATATTGTCAATGCTTTTGACGGGATGTCAGGGTCAGAAAACGGATCATCAGCCTGTCAAAATAGAGACGGAAACACTGCAGACTAATCTGATCAACAGCAACGGCGAATTGCCGGATTCAGTATCAGAGGAAATTGTTATGGGAGAGACTGCCTTATTGGCGGTAAGTGAGTCCATAGATGACATTAGTGTCAGTAATGGAGTGGGTACATTGACAGGACAAACCCAGTCTGAGACAGGGAAGGATTCTTCCGGTCATGCAGAGCAAATACAGACAGGCTTCGGTGATCCGGCAACCATGAATCATGCGGTAGACGGTAGGGAACTTCCTATTTACTGCGTAGATACAGAGGAAAATAAAATCGCTCTCAGCTTCGATGCGGCATGGGGGGATGAAGATACAGAACAGATTCTTCAAATATTAAAGGATCATGACATACATGTCACTTTCTTTGCGACCGGAGGCTGGGTAGAAAGCTATCCTGATGATGTGAAAGCAGTATTGGCAGCCGGACACGATCTGGGGAATCACAGTGCAAATCATCTGAATATGAGTGAATTGTCTGACCAGGAGAAAAAAGAGGAATTGATGTCTGTTCACGAGAAAGTCAAAGAATTGACCGGATATGAAATGTTTCTGTTCAGACCGCCTTACGGAGATTATGACAATAGTGTCGTAAACGTAGCAAAAGACTGTGGGTACTATGCCATTCAGTGGGACGTGGATTCTTTGGATTGGATGAACTATGGTGTGGATTCCATTATTGAGACGGTGACGGAGCACAAGAATCTTGGAAACGGCAGTATCATTCTCTGCCATAACGGGGCGGAGTATACGGCGCAGGCATTGGATGAACTGATTACTAAGCTGGAAGAGCAGGGATATGAAATTGTTCCTATATCGGAGCTGATCTATAGGGAGAATTTTCATTTGAATTATGAGGGTAGACAGATAAAGGATGAATGAGTGATCTGAAAAAAGATTTGTGTTTTTCCTCTTTAAAACCGAAGTATAGAATCTATATAATTTTCTCTATATATGTTAATATAGTGCTGTAAATAAGAGATGCTCGGTGGGGCATTGATCACGGGAGGAAAGAGTATGATTCAGAATCCGATTTTTCCGGGGTTTAACCCTGACCCTTGTATCTGTAGAAAGGGTGAGGACTATTATGTAGCGGTGTCAACGTTTGAATGGTTTCCGGGGATTCCGGTATATCACTCAAAGGATTTGAAAAACTGGGAATTGTATACACATGTTCTGACCGATGATAAGGCAGTTGATTTGAAGAAATTGCCCAGTGCAAAGGGAATCTGGGCGCCATGTCTGACTTATTGTGAAGAGGAAGAGTTGTTTTATGTCGTATATGGCATTATGAATTCTATGAATGCAAGATATTTTGATGTAGATAATTATCTGATTACAGCCAAGGATATCACAGGACCGTGGAGCAAGCCGGTGTATCTTCATTCTTCCGGGTTTGATGCCTCTATTTTCCATGATGATAATGGGAAGAAATATGTGGTTTCTCTGGAGTGGGAGACAAGAGAAGGATATGAAAAGCCAGGGGCAATCTGCATGGTAGAATATGCTCCGGAGAAGAAAGAAATTGTGGGTTATCCTCAAAGAATATGGAAAGGCGGTACAGACCGTGGCTGTATTGAAGCTCCCCACCTGACCAAAAAAGGAGAGTATTATTATATCATGTGTGCAGAGGGCGGCACAGGCTACAATCATTGTGTAACCATGGGACGTTCTAAGGACGTGTGGGGACCTTATGAAAAGGACCCGAAGAATCCTATTGTGACAAGTGTTCCCGGAGAGTCCTGTGAGCGGCATGATCCTGATCATCTTAAGCCTAAATATTATAATGCGGAATCAATTCTGCAGAAATCCGGACATGGAAGTTATGTGGAGCTGCCCACCGGGGAAGTTTATCTGGTACATCTTTGCGCCAGACCGTTTGTGCCGGAATTGCGTTGTACGCTTGGCAGAGAGACTGCTATCCAGAAAATGATGTGGACGGCGGATGGGTGGCTCCGCATGGCAGACGGAAGTAACCTGGCGAAAACGGAAGTGCCGGAAAGCAGTCTTCCCGAAGTGCCGATGCCTAAGATACCGGATTTTGATGATTTTGATGGGGGAGAACTGGGAAATTATTATTATGCCCCGCGTATTATGCCTCAGAGTTTTGTTGATGTAAAAGTAAGACCGGGATATGTAAGGATTCGGGGGCAGGAATCCCGGACATCTCTGAACAAAGTAAGTATCTTTGCGCGAAAACTGACCAGTGTATATGCAAGAATCACTACGAAGATGGAGTTCATCCCGGAAGTTTATCAGCACAGTGCAGGATTGATTTTGTATTATGATAATATGAACTATATTAATCTGAGAAAATACTACAGCGAGACTTTGGGGCAGAGCGCTATTTCCATTGTCCAGCTTGAAAATGGAGAAAAGACAGAATATTTAGATACAAGGATTCCCGTGGAAGATCAGCCGATTTATCTGAGGCTTTTCATTGAAGGAAGAAAGACATGGTTTGAATGGAGTTATGATGGTGAGAACTATGAAAAAATAGGACGTATATTTGATACGACGAAATTCTCAGATGAATATTGTAAATATGGAGAGTTTACAGGAACCATGGTGGGTATTACCTGTGCGGACAGAGTAAAACATCAACATTACGCCGACTTTGACTTTTTTGAGTATATTGCAGATGAGACAAGAAACGTAGATTAAGGGCTGGTAAAGCGGTAAAAAATGCGGTAAGAATCATATGACGACTCTTACCGTATTTTTCATTTATGCAATGTTGTGCATCCTAAAATATTTTTAATATGTCATAGCAGATTCTTCACCGTTTAATACACGTAAGCCGCCCTGGACAAGCGCAAGCAATTCGTCCTCGCCCGGATATACAGTCATGGGAGCGATCCATCCGGCTCTTGCCTGTAAGCCTTCCACCACGTATTTGTCATAAGCGATTCCGCCTGTTACGATGATCTGGTCTACTTTGCCGTTCAGAACACATGCCATAGAACCGATATCTTTTGCCACCTGAGTAATGAAAGCTTCGCGGACTTCTGCTGCTTTGGCATCGCCATTGTCCACCATCTTGTCAACATCTCTCATATCGTTTGTGCCGCAGTAAGCGTTGAAACCGCCGCCGCCAACGATCTTTTTATAAACCTCTTTCTCGGTATACTGACCGGAGAAGCACATCTTGATCAGTGCGCCGCTTGGAACTGCACCGGCTCTCTCAGGAGAGAATGCACCGTCACCGTCTAAAGCATTAAATACGTCAACGACCTTGCCCTGTTTGTGTGCACCGACAGAAACACCGCCGCCCATATGAACAACGACAAGATTTAAAGAATCATATGCTTTACCGCTCTCTTTTGCATAACGTTTAGCAACTGCCTTCTGATTCAGTGCGTGGAATACACTGGTTCTCGGAAGCTCCGGAACACCGGAATATCTGGAAGTGGGTTCTAATTCATCTACCACTACAGGGTCTACGATATAGGAAGGAACGCCGATGGAATCACCGATTTCTCTTGCCAGAATACCGCCTAAGTTAGATGCGTGCTGTCCCTGCTTGCCGATTTTTAAATCCTCTAACAAATCATCGCTGACAGCATAAGTACCGCCCGGAATCGGCTTCAACATACCGCCTCTGCCGACTACCATATTCAGGGAGTTGATATCAAAGTCTTTTTCTTTTAACAGATTAACAATGATGTCTTTACGGAAATCTTTCTGATCTACGATAGAAGCATACTGTGCGATTTCTTCCGTAGAATGTCTTAAGGTTTCCTCAAATAATAAGGTCTCGTCTTCAAATACACCGATTTTGGTGGAAGTGGAACCCGGATTGATAATTAAACTTTTAACAGCCATTTTTATTCCGCCTTTCTTAAAAATATTCATATTGGTTAGCCGGTGTACTTTGCCGGCTTAGCAATTCTTCAGAGCCTCTGCTACAACCGCACCCAATGCAATAGAATTTACTTTCGTCTCGAAATCATCAGAACGGGAAGTTAAGATAACAGGAGCTTTCGTTCCGGTTAAGATGTTGCCGTTCTTTACCTTTGCTGTGTGTACCAGACATTTGTATACAAGGTTTCCGGCATGGATATCAGGGAAAAGAAGGACATCTGCATCCCCTACGATCTTTCTGCCCTCTGCACCCTTGTGCTGTGCGGCAGCAGGATCAATGGCAAGGTCTAAAGAAAGCGGACCGTCTATGATACAGCCTGTAATTTTGCCTTCTTCGCACATTTTAGTAAGCTCGTCTGCCTCTACGGTAACAGGCATCTTGGGATTTACGACTTCTACTGCTGCAAGAGGAGCAACTTTAGGGTTAGGGATGCCGCAGGCATGACAGATTTCAACCGTGTTTTCGATGATATGTACTTTGTCCTCTAAAGTGGGGTAAGTCATGAAAGCAACGTCAGATAAGAATAAGAGGTGGTCAACACCTTCTACCTCAAATACGCAGACATGGGATAACGGTTTTCCTGTTCTTAAGCCGACTTCCTTATCCAGTACACTCTTTAAGAAAGACTTGGTATCAATCAGACCCTTCATATACATGTCGGCTTTGCCTGTATGCACTAACTCAACGGCCTTTAAGGCAGCGGTATAATTGTCCTTTTCATCAATGATCTCGTATCCGCTTAAGTCTATGTTCATGGATGCGGCTACTTCTTTGATCTTGTCCTCGTCGCCTACCAGAATCGCTTCTGCGATATTACGCTCTTTGGCAGCCTGAACAGCTTCTAATACAGCACTGTCCTGTGCCACTGCTACAGCGACTTTCTTCACGCTGCACTCAGATACCTTAGATAATAAATCATCAAAACTCTTGCTCATTTCATTCCTCCGTTCCGAAGCGTTTATGCCGGAAAAACGCACGCAAAAACCACGAAGACGGCTTTCGCGCCTGCGATTTGAGACGATACGCCTCGCATTTGTACTTTTGTTAAAATAATAACACTTTCTAATATAAAAAGCAATTTCTCAGCATAAACTTTTTATGAAATGCCTTTCTTCCGCGGATAATCTCTTTTTCAGTTGAATTTGCCCCCTGAATCTGCTAAAATATAGCGTGATGTTTTAGGTAATGAGGGGACTTCTTGGAAAGGAAATGAGAAAGGCAAATCATGAGCGTAGTACAAAAAGTTTTTGGAACACATAGTGAAAGAGAAATTAAGCGTATCACAGGTTTAGTAGATAAGATCGAAGCGCTTCGTCCATCCATGATGGAGTTATCCGATGACCAGCTTCGTGATAAGACCAAGGAGTATAAGAAGAGACTGGCGGAAGGCGAGACATTGGATGATTTGCTCGTAGAAGCCTATGCCACAGTCAGGGAAGCTGCCAGACGTGTACTCAATACGGAGCATTACAGAGTACAGTTGATGGGCGGTATTATTCTCCATCAGGGACGTATCGCAGAGATGAGAACCGGTGAAGGTAAGACACAGACCTGTCTTTTGCCTGCTTATCTGAATGCGCTGGAAGGCAAAGGTGTACATGTTGTCACGGTCAATGATTATCTGGCGAAGCGTGATGCCGAGTGGATGGGACAAGTACATGAATTCTTAGGATTGAAAGTCGGTGTCGTGTTAAATGACATGAAGTCCGAGGAGCGGAGAGAAGCATATAACTGTGATATCACCTATGTAACAAACAACGAGCTGGGGTTCGATTATCTGCGTGATAACATGGTCATTTACAAAGAACAGCTTGTATTGAGAGATCTGCACTATGCGATTATCGATGAGGTGGACTCTGTACTGATTGATGAGGCGAGAACGCCGCTTATCATTTCCGGTCAGAGCGGCAAATCCACAAAGCTGTATGAGGCTTGCGATATTCTTGCCAAACAGCTTCAGCGCGGTGAAGATATGGAAGAGCTGACCAAGATGGATGCCATCATGGGTATCGAGCGGGAAGAGACGGGCGACTTTATCGTGAATGAGAAAGATAAGGTAGTCAACCTGACAGCCCAGGGTGTTTCCAAGGTAGAACGTTTCTTCCAGATTGAGAATCTTGCCGATCCGGAGAATCTGGAGATTCAGCATAACATTATTCTGGCCCTTCGTGCACATAATTTAATGTTCCGGGATCAGGATTATGTGGTAAAAGATGACCAGGTTATGATCGTAGACGAATTTACCGGACGTATCATGCCGGGACGGCGTTATTCTGACGGTCTGCATCAGGCAATCGAGGCGAAGGAGCATGTAAAGGTTAAGAGGGAAAGCAAGACTCTTGCAACGATCACATTCCAGAACTTTTTTAATAAATTTGACAAGAAAGCCGGTATGACCGGTACAGCCCTTACCGAGGAAAAGGAATTTCGTGATATTTACGGTATGGACGTAGTGGAGATTCCCACCAACAAGCCGGTGGCACGTATCGACCATCAGGATGCGGTTTATAAGACCAAACGGGAGAAATTAAAAGCGATTATAGATGCGGTAGAGCAGGCACATGCTAAAGGACAGCCCGTGCTGGTAGGTACGATTAACATCGATTCTTCCGAAGAACTGAGTGCCCTTCTGAAAAAGAGAGGGATTGAACATAAAGTATTGAATGCGAAATTCCATGAGCTGGAGGCAGAAATCGTAGCGGATGCCGGTATTCACGGTGCGGTTACCATTGCAACGAATATGGCAGGCCGTGGTACGGATATTAAGCTGGATGATGAGGCGAGAGCGGCAGGAGGTCTGATGATTATCGGTACAGAACGCCATGAGTCGAGACGTATTGACAATCAGCTTCGTGGTCGTTCCGGCCGTCAGGGAGATGTGGGCGAGTCTAAGTTCTATATCTCACTGGAAGATGATTTGATGAGACTGTTTGGTTCTGACAGAATGATTACAATGTTTAATGCACTGGGTATTCCTGAAGGACAGGAGATCCAGCATAAAGCGCTGACCAAAGCAATCGAGTCTGCGCAGAAGAAGATTGAAAGCAATAACTTCGGCATCAGAAAGAGCCTCTTAGAGTACGATCAGGTTATGAATGAACAGCGTGAAATCATCTACGAAGAAAGACGCCGCGTACTTGACGGCGAGAGCATGAGAGATGCTATCTATAAGATGATTACGGACATTGCGGAGAACAGTGTGGATATCTGTATCGGAGATGACACGGATTTCGAAGAGTGGAATTATAACGAGTTAAATACACTTCTGCTTCCTACCATACCGTTACAGCCGGTTACCGCAGAGCGTGTCTTAAAGCCCAAGAAGAATAGTTTGAAACAGCAGTTAAAAGAAGAAGCTGTGAAATTGTATGAGAGCAAGGAAGCAGAGTTCCCGGAGCCGGAGTCTATCCGTGAGATCGAGCGCGTCATTTTATTAAAAGTGATCGACAGAAAATGGATGGATCATATCGATGATATGGATCAGCTTCGTCAGGGTGCAGGTTTGCAGGCCTACGGACAGAAAGATCCGTTGGTAGAATATAAGTTAAACGGATATGAAATGTTCGATGAAATGACACAGAATATTAAGGAAGAGACCGTTCGTCTGCTCTTCCATGTTCGGATCGAACAGAAGGTAGAGAGAGAACAGGTTGCGAAAGTAACCGGAACGAACAAGGATGACACGGTTCAGAAAGGTCCGGTCAGACGTATGGAAGCTAAGGTTTATCCGAATGATCCCTGTCCGTGTGGTTCCGGTAAGAAATATAAGCAGTGCTGCGGAAGGAAATAGGCTAAGAAGATATCCTAAGGCAGCAAAGTACGCTGCCTAAGAAAATCTAAGTTTTGGCCGGAAGAATCGCAGGCGATTCTTCCCGTAAAACATATAAAAGAAAGAAGGTGACGTTAAGTGGTTGAATTAGATAATATGAAATCTGAGCTTTTAGCTTATGAAAGTCCCTTAGCGGAAGTGAGGGATTCACTTTGACTTAGAAAATAAGTCGAAGCGGATTGAAGAATTAGAAATGGAAATGCAGGCGCCGGGCTTCTGGGATGATCCGGAGAAATCCAATCAGAAGATGCGGGAATCCAAGAACCTGAAAGATATTGTGGATACTATGAATGGACTGTCCGGTCAGTATGATGATATCCTGACTTTGATTGAGATGGGGTATGAGGATAATGATCCTTCTATTATTCCCGATATCGAAGAGGAATTGAAGCAGTTTAAAGAGACCTTTGAGAATATCAGGATCAGCACGCTTTTATCAGGAGAGTATGACAGAAACAATGCCATTCTTAAGCTGAATGCGGGTGCGGGCGGTACTGAGAGCTGTGACTGGTGCAGTATGCTGTACCGTATGTATACCAGATGGGCGGAGCGAAAGGGATTTGCACTGGAAGTGCTGGATTACCTGGATGGAGATGAAGCGGGTATTAAGTCCGTTACCTTCCAGATTAACGGTGAGAATGCCTATGGCTATCTGAAATCAGAGAAAGGTGTTCACAGACTGGTACGTATCTCTCCGTTTAATGCGCAGGGCAAGAGACAGACATCCTTCGTATCTTTGGATGTTATGCCGGATATTGAGGAAGATGTAGATATTGAGATAAAAGACGAAGATATCCGTATCGATACCTACCGAAGCAGCGGTGCGGGTGGTCAGCATATCAATAAGACTTCTTCGGCAATCCGAATCACCCATTTCCCCACCGGAATCGTGGTGACCTGTCAGAATGAGCGTTCCCAGTTCCAGAATAAGGATAAGGCGATGCAGATGCTGAAAGCGAAGCTTTTCATGCTGAAGCAGGAAGAGAATGCGGAGAAGCTGTCGGATATCCGGGGGGACGTGAAAGAGATCGGTTGGGGAAATCAGATCCGGTCTTATGTTATGCAGCCCTATACGATGGTGAAGGATCATCGGACAAACGAGGAATCCGGCAATGTGGATGCGGTGCTGGACGGAGCGATTGATCCGTTCATCAATGCGTATCTGCGTTGGATTAACAGTTAAAGAAATTCAATATAAAAGTGCCGTATGCAGATTGCTACGGCACTTTTGCAATGGTGTATTTTAGATATCATATAGGTATATTTTGAAAAGTGTATGCTCTGCTTATAGCGTTGCAATCACTTACTTATGTATACATCTTATGTGGATCAGAATTTTTAATTACATCTAAGAAGAATTCTGTCTGCGTAGCGGCCATATAGGGCGCAACCCAAAGCAGTGCAATACCGCAGGAAAGCAAACTCAACAGTATAAACGGAACAAAGCTCACATAGATATAGAATAATCTGCCTTTATGTCCTGCCATCAGCTTGCGGCTCATGGTTAACAGCTCCTTAGCGGAGTACTGCGGAAAATCGTGCAGCAGATAAAAAGCCTGCTGGTAAATTAAAGAAAGCATAATTGCAACCGCATATGACAGAATCATAGCCAGTGAGTAAGGAAGCATCAGCTTCGCCGTGCCATGAGCGGAATTCATCCGGTAACCGATGATAATCATAGGCAGGTTGGCAATATAACTAATCGCCGTAATCCATAGCTGTATCATCAGTGCTTTGCCGGGATAAAGTTTAAATCCATAGAAAACATCTCCTACTGTGACCGGATAACCACAGATGATTTTCAAATACAGATAACAATGACCCGAAGTAAGCAGGCCGGTAAATACAGAAATCAGGAATGCCAGCAGATAATAGATCACTGTTCCGATTATGGTGGTGGTATCTGTCAGCAGGACAGCCAAAAGCGGAAGAAAAGCGGTAAAGCACAGGATGATAAAATAAGCGCCGATGGCAGTGCCGTAGTGTCCGAACATATGCTCCTTGGCGGAAGCCTTAAGCTCCGCGGAAGATTTAAAGGTATTCATAACGACTCCTATCTATGATTGCCCGTCTAGCAGGCGATGTCCACATTCATACCCCGATACTTATTAGCGGCATCGGAGGACTTCATTTCTTTCTGATATGGATTTTCTTCATTATAGTATTTAATCTGTGTTGCAGTAGTGCCGCCGGACACATAGGTACGTCCGCATTCCGGGCAGACCGATGTGTGGATGGATACGCTGCAGGACATTACCTTGCCGTTGTTCTGCGCCGCCTTCTTATAGGCGTTGCTTACATGCTCCTGCTCGTGGCTTCTGACACGGGCGGCCGCCGCATTGGGATCAATATGTGCCGCAGATTTAAAAGAAACATCTTCATCGGAGCCATCCTGATATTTGCGCTCTTTGCAGGTTTTGCACTCGGCAGGAGAGGATTTCTTGCCAGCCTGTTTCTCGGTTGATTCACCGGGATTACGGATGATAACACGTCCGTCACTTTCCTGAGCCGGTGTAATGCCGAAGCTGCCTGCTACATAATTATTATAAGGATTGGTAATGCTGCCGATCATCATTTACTCCTCCATTCCTTCGGTGCTCCATATATCATTCAGTTCATCCATTAATTCTTCATAAGTGAATCCGTACTGTTCTTCGCACATTTCGCTGACTTCATCGACCATGTCAGGCATAAGTGCAGGCAGATTGATTACCAGATATACACTGCCGATGCACAGCAGGATGTCTGCCGCAAGACCTATGATACAGCAGATAACACCAGCCTTTGCCTTGCTTAACATCTTCCGTGCATTGCCTTTGGAAAGAACCGCTAAGACGATACCGATGCTGCCGGTAATAAAAGGAATGTATATCTGCATGAAAAACAGGCAGGCGATGGAAACAATCCCCAGAACCAAAGCTGCAGCAGCCATGCCGTCTCCTTTGGGTTTTAAGGGGATAGGGCGAAGCGGGGGAGCGCTGTTATTATAAGGATTATTGCCGTAGGGATTCCCATTATTGTAAGGATTGTTATTCTGGTTCTGCCAGTCCATTTGGATGCCTCCTGTGCAGTATTGCTTTGTATCTTGTTGATGCCCCGTTTCCCTGTGGCGGGGTGTTGAATTAGTATCAGGGCGGCAGAGAAAAGTGCCGGTATCTGCGATCTGATATTTTAAACTCAGTATAGCACAGGTTGGGGGAGAAAACCACAGAAATTCTTATATGGCAGGCTATTTTCATGCCTGTTGACATTTGGTTTGGGATGAAAAGGACACGTATTTCCAGATTAAAACAAAGAGACTGTCTGTCAGAAAGCATTTGCTATTCTATACATAGCAAATTATAATTAATACAATGATTACTTGTGGTAGGGACAGTATGAACCAAACAGACGGCAGAGGGATGT
This sequence comes from Lachnospiraceae bacterium, assembly GCA_017936885.1. Lineage (GTDB taxonomy): Bacteria > Bacillota > Clostridia > Lachnospirales > Lachnospiraceae > UBA3282. The sequence continues at coordinate 53,332 of JAGBEO010000007.1, forward strand.
CCTTATCGCTAGTATTAACCATTTATAAATAGACATATTTGTCTGAGAGGCCTGGATAAATATGGAAAAGGAATGATTCATTTTATGATTAAAATTGCGATATGTGATGATGACAATACAGATGCGGAAACGTTAACCCGGTTAATAAAAGAGTATGATGCAGATCATAACCTGGAAATTTTGCTGAGAATATTTGAATCAGGAGAAAAGTTTCTGGAAAGCGGATTTGTCGCTGATATTCTGTTGCTGGATATTTTTATGGGAGAGAACGATGGTATTCAGGTTGGTTTTGTGGTCAAAGAACGTTATGCGGAGACTCTTATTATTTATACGACGAATCTCAGGGAGAAGATGGGGGTGGCATTTAACCGTCTGCATTCTTTTGGATATCTTGTTAAGCCGGTCAGCGCAGAGGAATTGTACCCTATACTGTCTGATGCTGTGAAGGAGATTAAGAGTAGACAATCATCCGGTAAAGATACCGTAACCTTTCTTTCTGAAAACAGTACACTCATTCAACTGTCTGCTACAGACATTTATTATTTTGAGTATTGTGACCGGAGGGTAAAGATAGTTACTAAAGACAATACATATGTGTGCAAAGACAAAATCGGCAGTATAGCGGAAAAAATGGAACAGTATGGTTTTGCCATGTCTCATCAGAGTTTTGTAGTGAATCTGTATCACATATATTTATTAAAAGACCAGTTTGTAATCATGGAAAATGGTGATTCAGTGTTTTTGGCTCAGAAAAGGGCATCTTCGATCAGAAAAAAATTAATGCAGGCAGCCAGAGAATCAGGATGATTGGAAATGGGAACTTACTCCGGAGAGAGGATAGATACCTTGATGATAAATTTACAACTATTGGATTATGCGGGAAAACTGATTTCCTGTGTGGTAACGGTTTTTATTGTTTTTCAGTATTTTGATACAAGATATATGCGGTTGCATGAGTCCGGATTTATTTATGCGGGTTGGAAAATATTGTGCTGTCTTTTGAATTTTGCAGGATATCTTTTCAACAATCCGCTTCTCAATATTACCTTCTGGATCAGTGTTGTTCTGATTACGAGCAAAGTGTTTTATTATGATCCCGTGCTTAGTAAGAGACGGTATTACATGATGAATGTGGCATTTGTTTTTGCAACTTCTGTCTGTGAAGCCGTGGGAGGTATTTTGGCAGAGGCGGGCATACGGCTTATGCATATAGAAATAGAAAAAAATGCATCTATTATTGGATTTGTATACATCCTTGCTTCTGCTACGGCATCTATGTTGTTATATTATCTGGTTTTAAGACGGTTGTTTCTTCCTAAAAGAACAGACCGGATACCCTTTGGGCAGTGGATGATCTATGCGGTTATAACAGCTTATGCGTTGGTTAATATAGGAGAAATCCTGTTTCTCATCAAGCATGAGTTGAGTGATGGAGATTATTTGTTTTTGATGGCGGATGGTCTTTTTATTATTGTTGTGAATCTGTATCTCTTTTCTTTGCTGGATGCCTTTGCAGAGAACAAGGACTTGAAGTGCAAGCTGATTTTGTATGAAAGACAAGCAAAGAGTAATTATGTCTATTATGCCAAGCAGATGGACAATCATAAGAAAGCTCTGGCAGTGATCCATGATGTGCGGAAGCATATGAGAATTGCGGATGCGTATGAACAGAGAGGGGAAGCAGATAAGAGAAAAGAGTATGCGGATGACTTCGAAGAGATGATAGCGCCTTTGTTAATGTTTCCTTATTGCGAAAATGTGATTTTCAATATTATTATCAATGATAAGGTGGAATATTGCAAAAAGAAAGATATTACCTTTAATGTCGATATCAGGGAGGTTAATATTGATTTCATGAAGCCGATTGATATCACCACCATATTCGGCAATCTGCTGGATAATGCAGTGGAAGCATGCGAAGCAGCAGAAGAAAAAGAGATACAGTTGAAAATGTATCCGTTTAACGGTCTGATTTATGTACTGCTTACCAATACCTATGCCGGAAATATCCGGTGGAATGGTAAAGGAAAACCTATATCGGGTAAAGGAGAGCATCATGGGATTGGAGTGGAGAACGTAGAACAGGCATTGAAAGGATATCATGGAAGTCTGAGATTATCGGCGCAGGAACAAATATTTATGGCAGAAGTTATGTTTAATAAGGCATAGCAAAACAGAACAGAAAAGTATATACAGTATATAAATGATTAAAACGGTGCACGGGCAGATTACTTTGTCTGAGGCATCGTTTTCATTTTTTGTCGATTAGGTTCAAATTTTGTCGATTATGCAAATTCTATTGTTGATTTTTGTGTGTTCTTGTTAGCATGAAAAAAGGAAGAGTACTATGAAAAAATGCGAAAAATATTATTGGCAGGAATTTTCCAAGACGATTATTGGACAACAAAAGTGAAAACAGATTCCAGGCGTCTGTTGTGAAATGAGAGACAAGAGAATTACGTTATTATTAGAAATGATAGTGAAACAAGTAAAAGAGGATGGGTATGAATCAAATTTTATTCGAAGTAAATTGGATCGGAAGCTTACGTAGCTTTTTCTCAGAAATGGTTTTATGTGTTTTATTTAGTGTGGGATTAGTCCGTCAAATAAGAGCAAGGAATAAAATGGATAGAAGTAAAACAAGAGGACAAATCAAATACATAACCGAAACAGCATCCATAATTTCATGGGGCATTATAACAGCAGTGTTAATAGTAGCTGTGTGTAATGGATATTTTGATATTATTGTTGCCTATAAGCTTGGAAATTACTGTGAAGTGGAAGGCATGGTGGAAGATTTTAGAATTCGTGAGGGATGTTATGATTTATATTTTGTAATTGAGGATGTAGCATTTAGCCCGGGACAGACTGCTTCATGGGGATATACGTTACTTATGACAAATAAAAGTGTTATACAAGGTAACGGACAGCATTTGAAAATAAGATATATACCATATGGTGGAGATAATGCCATAGTCTATATTGAACAGATAGAATAATGATGTTTATAGAAAGCGGGTGCAGTAACTAATTGAAAAATATTTCTGTCAATAAATGCGTAAAAAAATCTTCTGTTTGGATAGTTGCTTTAGGTGGTATTATATTATCTTTTTTATGGGAAATTATTGTTATTATTATGCTAATGACACACACAGGAGGCAAATTAAGCAACTATGAGGAAATTTCAAAATATGTAATAAACAATCAAGATACTTTTGAAGAAACTTCAATTTATATGCTATCACAGTGGGATAACATAGATATAATTGTTAAAAAAAATAATCTTAAACATTTTAGAAGTTCGGAAGATGTAAAAGCCCTGTTCATTGATAACTATATTAGAATGATAAGTTTATATAAAAATGAAAATGTGCAAATCGTTGTTTTTCAGACGTATGTATCCGGATTAGGGGGAGATGGAAGTGTAAGAGGATTTATATATTTTACTGGTGATAAAGCGGATAAGATAATTGATAATTACGGCTTGGAAAAATACGGGGAAGAATGGAAGATAAGAAAAACAAGTCTCTTAAACTGCCTGGGATGCTTATTGGGGAATATGAAAGAAAGCAGAGAAATCGTAATATTGATATAAAATATATCAGGTAATTAGAAAGCAATAGTATAAATAAAGTATATACCATATAAAGCGCTAACATTATAGTTTATATTGAACAGACACGAGGGAACAATGAATAAAAAGGAAATCATAAGAGAAATTTTAGGTAGAGAACTAACAGTGCAGGGCTATGAATATGTATCTGATGATGAATCATACGTTTTTAGAAAATGGGAAGCTGAAATATTAAAAGAGTTTGTAATCGGAGATATCTATCAGAAATCCATCAGAATAGATTTTATGACCAATGTAAATATGGGTGTCGATGCAACGAAATGGGTAGACCGGAATAAATGCAGAGTCAATGAACTGGGGTTCTTATGTGTTCTGCCGACAGATGTTTCTACGCCGGAAATGGAAAAGGAATTTTATGAAAACAGAGAACAGTTGATTGAGCAGGGGGTAAAGTTATTGGGAATTGAAGGTATGACAGGAGCAAACCGGATCCATGTCATTATTGAGAAACTCAAAGAATTACAAAATAAGACTTTTCAGGATGCTATCTCGGAGCTGATATTATTAAGTGCGGTGTGGGGAAGTGTTTATTGTGAAATGACTCATGGTGAGTGGCGGTTTGATGGGACAAGAACGAAAATTGTCAATGAATCTAGTATTGAAGGTTGTCCGTTAAAAGTCATGATTTCAATATGGAAAGGAAGTACATATGAAGTTTTAATTAATAATTGTGTATATGCAGAAATGCAACATAATCTAATTAGGGAAGAAAGAACAAAACGCAAGCCAAAGAAATGATAATCCTATTGGTAAGCAGAAAAACACAGCAGGCAATGGAAGATGCGTAAAGAAATGGAGGAAAAAGTATGGAAGTGGTTATTATGTTATTTTGTTTTGGAGTCATGTTTTTGATGCTTTCAATCATTTTCTTAATCATACGATTCATCACCCGTAAAACAAGAGATCAAAATAAACAGGAAAAAGCGGAAACAATTCCCACATGGAGAGCGGAAAATCTCACGTCCGATCAGCGGAGGCTTGTAAAAGAGGAATATAAGGCATATAGGGCAAGGGTTTACGAGGGACATTCGGAAGTAGAGAAATTTGAACAAAGAAAGACAAGATGGATTTGGCTTCTTATTGTGTATGGAATCGTGATGAAGGGTATAGCGGTATTTATGGGAAATGGGGGAATTACGGTAAGTAATCTTATAATGATTGTTTTGGCGGGAATGGGAATGAACACGATTTTCCTGTTGGCAGCCATGGGACCTAAATGGAGATTGGCAATCGGACTATATATGTTAGTATTCTGGAATCTGGTGACCTTCATCACAGGGATGGCGCAGGTCGGCATTACGACATTTACAATCTTTATAAGAGCTTTGGCAGAAGGATTTAAAAGATATCCGCTGATGGTTTGTGTGGATATACTTTCATGGATCTATATACTGTTGATTCTTCTGACAGCCATATGGCTGACGCTTGTCAGGCATAATAGGGAGTTGGCAGAGCAGTCTGAAGAATTGCATGTGCAATTACAGAAATTTAAACCAATGGGGATTTGAATGAGTCAGGAATAAGCAAGAAGTAAAGCTTTGCTGTTTATTGATTTTATTATCCAGTATCCTTCATTATACACAAATGTTGACAAACCCACACAAGGAAGAAATGTGAGAATATATTGTGGATCAGCATTCTGATGCTAAAGAGACAGGCGGAGACTTCTCATGGTTAATGAAATTAAATGAAGTGACAGAGGTAGTTATTGTACAAAGTGAATGAGAAGATTTGTCACTGTTTAGGAATCTGTCGTATTTGAAATGTTTATGTGTGGAATATGTGGACTTGAATTACCTTTCTGAACTGAAAGAATTGAAATGGCTTGAAATTACCGAAGGACATATTAGGAATGCAGAGAGGGTTTCTGATTTGCAAATTTATGGAAATAGAAGTGAAAGAGTAAAGGAACAGGCAGAGATATTTTTTAACCATGTAGAAAATGTGACAGTTACAAAAGAGATTCCGAATATGCTTGCGCTATAGATAGTGTTGTATCGAAATTCAATGTTGGCTATTTTATAAGCAAATCGCAGAAGGGGGATTATAAAAATGAGAAAATCACATCTTATAGTGCTGGGAGTATGTATTCTTGTGGTAGCTTTATTCGGAATAGATAATAAGAATGTCGATAAAGAATCAGTTGGGGTGGTAAAAGAGAGACGGGATGATGAAAATCCTTGCTTAAAGTATGAAAAATATTTCCAAATGAAGCAAGGAGAATTAGCGCGTATTGAAAAGTTGGAAGATTTATCAGAATGCGGAAAATTTGGCTTTTTGAATAGTCATTTTGGTGGTGTCGTATTCCGGATTGACGAAGGAGTGTTAGTACAGTATAGCAATGATATTGTGAGTGATATTGATGAGGAACTTTTGCCACGCAGTCTGATTATTATGGACTCATCTCTCAATTTGGGATTTATGGATGCCAGAGCAGGAATGGATTTTGAGGAAATTCAGAAAAATGCTTATGTGGGAGAAATACAAGAAGGCTTTATGTATTCGTGGGAGGAGAAAGTATATTACATACGATATACGGATGAATATTATGAGTATACATTTTTTTCTGGTGACCAAGATGGGAGCGATTCGTGGCTGATTGTCTCGCATAAGCAGGAGAGGGAGAACTAAAATGCAAACTGCTGGAAGGATTCTGGAATGGAAAAGACTATGCAAATTGGCAGGATTGAATGTGTAGAAGAAGGAACAACAGGTGAGATTCTCATATCGGGAGACAATGGTTATGAATAAAGTATTGTTTGAAGTAAATTGGATAGGAAATATATATAGTTTTTTATGGATCATTTCTATAGTGGTTCCGCTGATTTTGGGACTTTGTATTTTGGTAAGGGAAAGACATAAATATAATGGGAAATTAGTAGGAGTAATGCTTGCTTTTTGGATATTTATTGTATTGACTACAACAGTACATTTGATTATTCAGTATAATTGTGTTGTTATTCAATATAAAAAGGGAAATTATATGGAAGTAGAGGGAACGGTAGAAAATTTTTCCAGAAGACCTAAATCAGGACATCAGAGGGAGTCATTTACACTTAACGGAGTAGTGTTTGCATATGATCCAAGCGCAACATGGGGATATTGTCAACCAAGAGAAAATGGTGGTGTTATTGCAGGAAATGGGCAGCATTTAAGGATAAGGTATATACCATATTATAATGGTGATAATGTTATAGTTTATATTGAACGGATAGTAGGAGAAAGTGAATAAAAGAATTATAAGAGAGATTGTAGGCTAAGAATTAACAGCACAAGGCTATAAATATGTACCTGAAGACGATTCGTATGTTTTTAGAAAATGGGAAGGTAATATTTTAAAAGATATTGTAATTAGAGATACATAGCAAACTAGATTTTATAACTAATATAAATATGGGTGTTGAAGCAACGAAATGGGTAAACCGGAATAAATGCAGAGTCAATGAAATGGCTCATGGAGAATGACAGTTTGATGGGATTTAAATATAAACATTTTTTAATTATATGCTTTTGTCTTCTTATATTAGCAGGCAGTATATATGTACTATTACCGGAAATCATTTTTTTTACATGCTTGATGACAGATGATGGAGGTAAACTGAACAGTTTTGAAAGTATCTCTGACTATGTGAATAATAATCAAGATATATTGGAAGAGATATCAATCAAGATGCTTTCACAGGGAGAGACACTGGATATCTCAGTGGAAGAAGACGAAATTGCTTATCTTGATGGTTCGGAAGAAGGGGAGACAGATTTATTACAGGACGAAATAATAAGCGAATTATTTGCCGAGCAATCTGTGCAGGAAATAGGAATATATAAAAATGAAAATGTGCAGGTAATTGTTTTTCGAACATATGCAGCAGGGCTGGGAATAAGTGGAAGTATGGGTGGTTTTTTCTATTATACGGGAGATGACGTAAATGAGATTCTTGAGTATCATTATTTTAATTACTATTCTGTAGAAATACAAGAAATCACAGATAATTTGTTCTATTTTGAAGCAGTAAATTGATTTACACTATAACAATGTTGATTCCCTAAGTGCTTATGGGGGAAGCTTACATAACTGGACTTCAAAAGTATATTAATAGGCATCCGCAATAATAGGGATGCGCGGATAATTAAAGGGGATAAAAGTGAATAAGTATAAGAAAGTTTTATGTATAATCATTGTAAGTATTTTTATGTGTTGCATTTTTATATTAAGTATTAGGATGTTATTTCAGGAACAGGTAAAAAATTTTATCAGGCAGAGTGTCTGTTCTGAAGTTGTCAGAAAAAAGGAGAACTCATAGAAGTAATTGAAGAACTGGAAAATGATGAAAGTACCAATATTATACATAGGTATAAAAATGTTGATAATACGATTTCATATAAAGATTTGAGTAATCAAAAGATTTCAAATATATTTAAAGATTTTAATTTAATGTTTATAGATAACAAATTTAATGAAAAGGGATTTGTAGGCTTTGCTATATATCCGTATGCAGATTTATTGTTGTGTGAAGAAGATGAGTGGTATTCGTTTGGATTTTATTACAGTAATACTGACAATTCGAGATATATAGTAACTGGAGATACTTGTGACTTAGAGTTTGAACGAGATGACGGCATGATGTTTTATGAGTATAAAACAGAAAAGATAATAGATAACTGGTGGTATTATGAATGGATATCATATATAGAATTAGAGTAAAATATTTGCCAAACTTTACCAATAGTTAATGTCTTTGATGTTTATAATAAATGAAATTGCGTTGAATAAATATTGTTTCTAATATTTAATACATTAGTGTTTAAGACTAATAAAACAGGAGAATTGAAAATGAGCGTTTTGACATGGGATAACGAATATAAATTAATCACATCTCTTGGTAAAGAAGAAATTGAGAAAAGAATCAAAAATAAAACAATAATGAAAGGTGAAAGAAAACTTTTAATACAAAATTATCTTTTTATAGGAGGAGAATTTACTGGAGGAATTTTTACATTTATTCCGATTCAGCTTAGAATACCTCTTCGCGGGCATGATATCAGCTTTATGCCGAGAGTTTTAGGAAAAATTGTTTCTGATAAAGAAGGGAACAGTATCATTATTATGAAAATGAAAGTAAGCGGAAGGCAAATAGTAAATTTTTTGTTCTATAGCTTATGCTTTATGATAGGCATTATAGCTGGAAATAGTATCCTAATAGGTATAGGTGTATATTTGCTATTTATCATTGTATTCTGGGGTGGCTTAATGAAGTATTTTGAATTTGTAGGAAAATATATAGTCAAAATGTTTAAGGAACTTTTGGAAATTGAAGAGTTATCTGCAGAAGATGATAGGAAATCTGTATAGTTTGGGGTCTATTTTACTGAACTTATGCATGGTAGCATTTTTTGTATGAGGAGCAGTGAGAAATTGGAAGAAATTCAATGAGGAAGGCGGTTCGTGGGGCATTATCAGTTGAAAGAAAACAGGGAAATTATAGCGGGAAACGGACAGCATTTACGGATAAGATACATATCGGAAGAAGGGCAGGTAAAATGACAAAACCTAAATTTCTGTCATGCAAAAGACAGTATGAAATTGTAACACAACTTAACGCGGATGAAGTAGAGCAAAGGATTAAAAATGAAATAATATTACAAAGTGGAAAGATCTTGTATGGAAGTTTTTGTTTTTTTGAAGGACAAATCAGAGATGGCAAATTTAACTTTATACCGCTGATAACAGAAGTTGATGGTTATCACGGTAATAGAAATAATTATTTCATGAAGGTTACAGGAGAAATTGTCTCTGGTGCAGAGGAAAACGGTATTGTTATCGTTGTAATGACCATACACGGCTACAGCTTGGGAGAGTTCCTGATTTGTTGCCTGATCGGTATGTTGGTTATTGCGATGAGTGGAATTAGTATTGTCTGGTATATATTGGGCGTGATCGTATTCGGGTTACAAATGCTGATTCGGCTAGAGTTTCAGAGTAAGCGTGTAGTTGAGATGTTAGAAAAGTTGCTGGATGTTAATGAATAAATTTATTTGAAAAAACATTCTGTGAGAGTGATGCAGAGGGGAACTTTGCGGATATGATGCCATAATGATGCAAGGTTGTTTTATAATATAAATCATTCCTAAAGTTTGGGGGTGTACTTGTGAAAAATTATGCAAACAGAATTGCATCGGTATTAAGCATTGCGGCGGTCATGCTGATCATTATAAGCCTGTCAAAAATCAGACCGGATGCGGCGGAAACGGCAGAGTATAATACAGGAGAAGAGACAGCGGGCGTCGGTACGGCAGAAGACGGACAACAAACGGAAATCCTTGACAGTTCTGCATATCTGCGCAAAATATGGATCGCAGACGAGGGAGACAGAACAAACGGAGAGACCTTTGATTTCATCATTACGAAGATGGAGGACGGAAAAATCGGCGGTTTTATCGCCTTGGAAGGCGGCGTGGAAAGATACTACTGGCAGGAGGGGCTGACGGAATTTAAACATTATTGCCCATTTATGGGGACGATTGACGGTAATAAGGCAGAATGTGTTTTTCGATGGGACGTTCAGGTACAACTGACCCTTGTTTTCGATGCAGACGATCGGATAAAAGCGGAAATGACATGTAATGGGAGTATTCATGGCACAATGAATATTCATGAAAGCCATTGGTTCAGACCGTATCACTTATCTGACGTAACAGATACGCTCCATAACGATTTGTCTTTTGCCCGGATAGATCTGGATTCTTGGGGAACGGTAAATATGTTTTCGGCTACGGGAAATAGTCCTTATTATTGTCCCTGTATTTATCTTACAGACGAGAAGGGAAATATTATATATGAATTGACTGCCGGACATGGCAGTTATGATCTGGAATTCTGGGATGTATACGTGGAGGACATTAATCGGGACGGATTACAGGATATATGGATTGTTGTGGGAGAGCAAAATGTACTGGGCAACGGAAACCAGTATGTATCTGTGTTCTATCAGACGCAGAGCGGTCGGTTTGGGGAAGAGGAAGGAAGTACAGAAAGTATGCCCGAAACGTATTACGGAACCTATGCCATAACGAAGTTCTGCCCGGCAGAAGGCTGTGAGGAGAATCGGGAGCAGATTCTGACAGAGCAGGAAGCGGATGCAATGTTGGGCAGCAGGGTGATTCTTCAGGAGAATCTGTTTGCCACCTGTGATTCGCAGTGGCGTCAGGGGTTAAGAAACGGCAGACAACAGGTGCAGGAAGATAATATCATATCGACATATCAGGAGACATGTAGTGGTTATGTATATAAGACGATATCTTCCGGTATGGTAATGGATGGCTCGAAGGTATCTTATGATCTGACGAAAATCATCGGCGATGAGTATGCTGACCGGATTGACGGTATGTTTTGGAATCCGGATTTCGAAACGCAGAGATTTTTTACCATGGAGGATACAGACGATTTAATCATGTACTCGCTCCAAAGTGGACAGGCTTTTATTCTGGAGAAAAAGGAAGATACCGAACAGACAGAAACCGTGTCGGCGGGAATCGCCATCTATCCTGCGCGGGAACTGATAGAAAAAAGCGGTGAGTATGAGTCGTTAGAATATCCCTACATAGAAATGGAGGCGGATCGTGAGACGGCAGACTTAATCAATCAGCAGATACATGACATTGTTGTTCCTGAAGATTTTGGTCAGTACAGCAGCGGAGTAAAATATACGGAAATTCACTATGATACAGAATTTCCAACCGGGAAATTGTGGAGCATTCATGTTCAGGGCGTAAAGTCTCTCTGGGGTTCTTACGCAAAAGTCGATCAGGGATTGAATTTTGATCTGCAAACAGGTCGGCTTGTGTGTCTGAGGGATTATTACTCTTTATCGGAACTTAGAGAGATTATTGAGAGTGCCTTGGAAAAGGACGAAATCGAGGTATTGGGTCTTTTCGGTTATACAGTTTCAGAAGATATGAAAAGAACAGCTTTGCAATCCTTTGTTTCTCTTTTTGATGTAGAGGAATATAGCAGACGGACGGATGTGTTTTATGTGGAAGACGGTAAGGTTTATTTCATTCTTTCAAACGCAGACGTTTGCGTAGAGATGGAGTTGGGGTGTTTTGGACGATTGTGGTGCGAAACCGATTCCCCGGACACCTTTAATGATTGTTTCGGATTTCCTATCCTTGGATGCCGAAAATTTTGAACAGCAATATGACAGAAATGAATTATATGAAAAGGATATTCTCTACTGCGATCAGAATGCATGGAAGTATGATGGGAATGCGGTAGATCCCTATCAAAAACCGGAAGATCGACGTTTTACCAGAAAAGAGTGGACAGCCAAAGCGGAGAAGAAGTGCTGGATTTAATGGAAATTTCGTATATCAAAGTGGAAAGTAGGGGAGAAAAGGCGCCGGAGTCACTTTATCAAGAACTGGAAAACGGTTATTATCAAGTGCGTGCGGAAATTCAATCAGAAGAGTGGATTGCATCACCGGACGGAACAAAAGCAGTATGTGTATCGAATGGCGCTTTGCCGAAACATCTGTCTCAGATTTTTGTGCGTTATCAGGATAAAATACCTGACAGCGTTTTTCAGATGACATGGGATTGTGGCATTGTAGGGTGGATTGATGATGAACATATTCTTTTTTATGAAATTGATATGAGTGGGCCCCTTTTAATTCATTTAGAGACAAATCAGATAGAAGAAATAAAAAAACAGGATGATGATTATGATGAATACGGGGCGAAATATGAGATACAGGATAATCAGTTAGTTTGTACGTGCTTGGGAGAGAAGATTTATTGTTGGGATATCATAAGAGAAAGTAATGATATATGTATCACTAGCATTAGTGAAAATAGGGTTTTACTATCGAGGAAGATATAAATATAAAAATGAAATATAGGAAAGAGTGTGGATAGGGACATTATCCCCCACTTTATCCCCCGCATATGATATTGACAGAAATGGAGAAGAGGACATTATTCTTGGCAAACGGTATCAACACAAATGATTAGAGAATTGAAAGAAGATAATAGAAAAATTACCAAAAACCTAATATGGAAAATCACATTCGTATTTCTGCTTTGTTGCCTTATTATCAGTAATTTCTATTTTTATAGAAAAGCAGAGAGTCAGGATGATATCATAGAAGAGACCAAAGAGAAAGAAAAGCTGACAGAATCCTATCAGCAGGATTTAGTCAATCAATTTGAGGAAGAGATAGAAGCATATCAAAACAAGTATATATCGTTGTACACGTCGAATGTGGAGACTGACTCAACAGCATTTGTCCGCACGGAGAAAGAGGAAGTGACGTTGGATGACAGTGGAAGTATAGCTGATGTTACCAAGTATTATGATGCTGCGACTGATGTGTGTCTGCGATATGAAGTAAGCGTGTACGGCGAGACGATGAATATGGTCATAAATTATTATTTTTGTGACCATTTTATCTGGGTCAGCAGACTGCAAAATCATTATGGAAGTTGGATTTTGTCAAAGGGGCAGGATGTGTTCTGGAGCGAAGTGGGCAACTGGGTAATTGAAGACGGTGCAGTGTATAGAATATACGATAATCATGAATGGGAACAGATAGAACAAAGTGAGATAGATATTCCCCTGATGGATGAAGTAATGATAGAGTGTCAGAAGTAGTTCGTGCCCATCAAGGCAAAAGCGTAGAAAAACATATTGAATTCCAAACAATCATATGCTACAATACCGATATAAACAAATCTTGATTCTTATTTGCACGACATATCGATCATGCAATTCAGGCAGTTCTGCCAAAGATTCACATTTGTTTGGCAGGATTGTTAAGGGATGCTTACTTTCCTGCATGAAATTTAATGAAGGAAGGGGCAAAACCGAATGATGAAGCAGGCGGGCACTGCAACTCATGTCGCACAAGCGATAGAACTGGGTAATACCAAGGCAAAGTATGATGCGGAGGTAAAAAATATCCTAAGTGATAAAACAATTCTTGCATGGATATTAAAATACACCGTAAAAGAACTGCAGGATTACAGCATTGAGACGATCATAACCTGTATTGAGGGAGAGCCGGAGATATCAACAATTCCTGTATATCCGGGCAAATCGAATTGCGGTAAAATCATCGGAAACAATACGGAGGACAAGGTCGTAAACGAGGGCGAGATTAAGTATGATATCCGCTTTTATGTGATTTTACCAAGTCTTCTGCCGGGCGGCGTAAGACGAAAACTACTGATCAACGTGGAAGCACAAAAGGAGTATTACACAGGCTATACGCTGGTAACGCGAGGGGTTTTCTACGGCGCGAGGATGCTGTCCTCCCAAATCGATACGGAATTCATGGTTCCCGATTATGACAGTATTAAAAAGGTGTATTCTATATGGATCTGCATGGACGTACCCGAATATGCAGCCGATACCATCACAGAATACCGGCTGGTACCTGACAAGCTGGCAGGAGATTATGCGGAAGAAACCAAATATGATTTACTCTCGGTTGTGATGGTATGTCTGGGAAAAGATGTGATACATGAGGAAATACCGACCTTACACGGACTGCTTGCGGTTATCTTATCACATCAGCTTACGGTAGAGGAAAAGAAGAGAATTTTAGAAAGCATATATGGCATTGCCATGACAGAGAAGTTTGAGAAGGAGATGAATCTTATGTGTAATTTGAGTGATTTAATTGAAGAACGTGGTATAGAGAAAGGTATTGTGAAGGGCATAGAGAAAGGTATAGTGCAAGGAACTGTCGATGCTGAACATAGCGCCGCGGTGCATATGTTAAAGGACGGAGTGAAGCCTGAGAAAATCGTAATGTATCTGTCCACGCTTACACTCGCCGACGTAGAGAATCTGGCAGAAACTTTCGGAGTACAGCATTGAGAAAAACATTTCACAGTAAAGGTACTGAAAAGACAATGACAATTGATGAACTGTTTCAAACAGATGAATACGACATTTATAATAATGCAAATTTAAAAGAAGAAAATCTTGAAAAAATAGCAAGTATACTTGCAGAAAATAAAAGGATCGATCTTGAAAAGTATCTTAATTTAAAGGCATGTTCTAATAAATTTTGCTGGAACAACTTTATATCAGTGATAGAAAAACTTCCCTATGAAGATAAATTCAGAGGAATTCCCATACTATTTGAATTGCTACAGGATGCAAACTGGCCCGTATTTCAACATGCAGTATCAGCATTAGAGCAGTTTGGCAAAGAAACGCTGACACCATACATTGAAAAATACATGAAACAAGCCCATGCGGAAAAAGATGATATGTGGATAGAAAATATACAACTTTTAGCAGATAAAATAAATCAATAGTTTCGTGTGAATAAACTGCATAATACAAACAGGCTGACGGGAAAAAGGAGCAATTAAAAAAATATATATTTTAAAGGCAATTTAATGCCGAAATGATACAAAAATAATGCAATCATGTTTTATGATATAGTCAGGAAATGTTAAACGATACACCTATTAAAAGGATAGCAGGAACTGTATAAAAACAGCCCAAGCATTTGTGTTGTAGAAGGCAGCATAAAAGGAGGCTATAGCATGAAACCGGTTAAAATATTTGGAACGATTATAATTGTAAGCTGTTTATGTTTGGGGATAAAAATGGACAGTTATGCAGTGCTGCATGTACAGTATGATTATGCGCTTGTCCATGAACTTCCCAAAGGTGCTAATGAGAAAGATTATATATTGTTAACTGAGAAAATCGAGCATGAAGTCAAAGAAGGCGATACTTTATGGCAAATCTCCCGCAATATTCTGGGAAGCGGGATGCGTTATGAGGAAATTCTGGAAGAAAACAAAGGGATAGTGACGGATGAAAAACGTCTGATGCCGGGCGATACCCTTGCTATTTCCAAATCTTTATATATCCCCAAAGATCAATACGACAGAGGAGGACTTGTATCAGAGGGTGCATTTCATATTGCCTTACCGGATATCGTGGAACATGATTATTTCCTGGACGATGATATTTTTAATGTATTCCTGTTCAAACAACAAGGAAGCGGCATCAGTATTTTTTCCCTTCCGAAAGCGAATGATATGGGAGTAAATGCACTTACGGGAGAATGGGAGGATTTTGTTAAGGAAGTGGAACGATGCAGCGCTACATGTGATGGAAGGGTCTCCCATCTTAACTTTGAGAAATATGAAATGGAAGATGGGTGCGATCTGTGCGGTTATACGTTTGATTTTGATACAGGGGATAGAACAGTCGAGTTTGCTGCATTTTACCGATTGGGGGAGCAGAACATGTCCGAAGTAATAGGTGTGCGTGACAAAGAGGAAGGATATGACAACATGATAGATGTTACCCGCTATATTGCTGCCAGTTTTGAGGATTTTGGAGGTGCGACCAGCATCGGATTTGGCGGACCTCCCAAAAAGAATGTCGGTGCTGATGACTGGAATTATCCGGAACTTCATAATTTGTTTACTGCCGCAATGCAAAACTATCTTGCGGAGGAATAACTTATGAACAGAAAATTACTTTAGGTGAAGAAAAGCATTAACGCCTTGTATGGAGTCAGGAGACATTACGCGTGGGAAATTATATACATAGAATTGTGTCAGTAATCAGCATAATATTTCTTTTGGGCATAGTTGTGTGTCAGGCAGAAAAACAGCCTGATATAGAGGAACCGGAGCAGAGTACAGTGGAGTATGAGCCGGTTCCGGTATCTGAAGTTGCGGATGCTCTCAATCAGGATATCTTCGGGAAATTATCCAGAGACTGGTATTCGGACACACTGAGAGAAGAAATTTCTCAATATGCCGATGAAGTGAAAGGAGAATTTGAAGCAGTGCCCTATGAGGGAAGTGTATTTCCTTCTGAACTGATTCTTATGATGGAAGAACAACTGTATTGTTTAGAAGAGGTTGATGAGATTTATGGTATATATAATGATTCCTATTATGATACATTAGATGCTTTGGGTGCTGAAGAATTCCGATTAGACCTTAATGATACGTGTATTGATTGTTCCGGGATGTTCCAAATCAGCATGGCATCGGATGAGGACGATTATGTTTTCGTATATTGGGGAGGCGGGAGTGATGGAACATACTATGTCCTGCTGACCAAGCGGGCAGATGATAAATTTGTTGAAGTCGATGAGTTTCAGATAGAGAATGGACAAAACGGGGCAGTTATCCGGTATGGGAATGATTTTTATTATGTCTATTTGTATAAGAATTATAATTTGAAAGAGGTAGATGGAATCAGAATTCACAAGCTGGGAAATGATGGGGCCGCCGAAAATATCCTGATAAGATACCTGCCGGAGACATATGTTTGGAAAAACATTTACAGTAATGAAAATGCTGGATTTGGAGAAGAATTGGAAGATTACATAGACAGTATTAAGGATGAAATTACATCTGATGCCTATTTAGAAAATGGAGGAACAGAAGATCCTGGAGTATATTTTGGAGACGAAACAGAAGATATGGATTTCGTTGTGGAAAAGGATGTGAGAATTTATTATGAAAACCACTATCATAAAATAGACTTTGCTAATATAGGTGTTCCTGTTTATATGAGGAAATCTAATTTCATTCCGTCAAACAGCCTTTGCTGGCATGCAACGGGTGAATTTTATTTGTATGATAAGGCGCAGGATTCTGCCATAGCGCTTGAAAACATGGATTTGTCTTGGTCACCAAATATTGAGTTGGTACAAATATGGTTTAAGGAAATCAATGAAAAGGTATTGACGTTCCGCGTTTATCATATTTCGGATTATAATTATGTGTTAAATGTCATGTTGGTGGAAGGAGATAAGGTTACGCAAATTAGGAACGACATGTTCTCACCCCGGCGCAGAATGGTAATCACAGAGGGCGAAATTTTTCATACGGGCTGCTGAATTTCATATTTGCTTAGTATATAAAGGAGATAACACGTATTAGAGATGTAAAAGGAAGGGATACCGTTGAAAAAAATTATCAGCGTTAGTGTCATTATAGTTCTATTGGAAGTATTTTATATGTATGCTAAGACACAGGAAAACTATCATGCCGCATGGGCAGAGATAGAACGTTCCATGGAAATATCGTCGGATAAAGAAGAGATGAGCAGTGAAAAGGAGACCTATCTGCAAGGCATAACAGAGGAAATCGATTCAGATGCGGAAGAATTGGAACAGATGGAGCAATATTATGGAACCTATCAGATTAAGGAATTTTGGTCGACAGTCTATTATGGGCATAGCAGATTTGATGCACTGACCATTCAAGAAGCGGATATGATGCTTGAGCGCATCGTTGAAATCAAAAAGGACAAGCTGGTAACATATGAATCACTTCGACGGTTGGGCAAGCGTGATGGCAGAGCCTCTTTTTCCGGTAATTATATGATAGAAGAAATTATAATTGATAATCCTGCATATGAATGGGAGACTCTTAATTCGGACTCTGAATGGTATGAAAAAGTACCGTATGTAGATTTTACATCTACCTTAAAAAAGTATAGTGAAGAAATTGCCGGTAAGATTAGTATTCAAGTGGCTACACCATGGGGAAATCAGGAATATTTGGTTATGGAAAATGGCATTATTATGTTTTCGTCATTGAGTGGACAGTATTTTTTCCTGGAAAAGTTGGAGAAAGAACCTGAGAAAGCCGTGCCGGACAGAAATCTGTCCGAAGCAGATAAGAAAGAACTGTTACAAGAAATTTATGGAACTTATATTGTTACAGAATTTTTGCCAACTAAGTTTTATCCTGCACTGGATTCAGGAGGAGATATATTGTTGCCGCAAGGTGAAGCAGACTTGATGATCGGAAAAGAAGTCGTTATTGGGAAAGATTTCTTTGTAACTTATGATAATTTCAGGCTTCCAAATTCAGAAATCTGTGGTCGCGCGGCAGATGAGTATTTGGTAGAGAAAGTAGAAATTTCAAATCCTGATTATCAGTTGAAAGCAAAACTTAGGGATAGTATTTTTGGATTGCGGGATGATATGCTGCCGGAAGATATGATACAAGATGAGTATATTGAAATAAATGTATTTCCGGGGTTTGCAGCATCGGGCTGTGATGATGTCTTGCCGCAGTTGTATTTATTGGATGATGGAAAAATAATCATGTATGCAATGGGAGAATATTTTCTGTTAGAAATATCCATATGAATACATACTTGGCGATATCGCTTATACAGTATTAGAAACAGAAGGCAGTACGATTGATGCAGCTTCTGTTGATGTTATCAATAATAAGAAAGTTATTAAGAGAACAGATGTGATTCATGCTGAAAGAAAAAAGTAGAGAAGGAGATGAATCTTATGTGTAATTTGAGTGATTTAATTGAAGAACGTGGTATAGAGAAAGCCGAACAAAATGCCGCAGTACAAATGTTAAAAGATGGGATAAAACCGGAGAAAATAATAACATATCTGTCCACACTTACACTTGCAGACATTGAGAAGATTGCAGAGCAATTTTGAGATGACCGTCAAAGCCAAATTGAAAAAATGTTTTAACTGGGACAGTAGCAGAACAATTATATGTTTGTTCCTGTCCCAGTTTGATATTCAAATGGTATAACAAAGACAAATAAGTATACAAAACGAAAAGGTGTGGCAATGAAAAGGGTAACGCAGAAAATCATTCTTATTGTAATTATGATGTTTCAATGTATAGATATACAAAATGTAAAAGTTTATGCAAAACCGCAGGATCAAGAGCGCAATTGTGAGAAAAATCAATGGGTTTTTATCAGTCAGGAAATAGTTGAAGCTATGCAAAATATCAATGTGGAAATTTTTACACGAAAATTAGAAGAACTTTTACAGAGCAACTTTTTAGAAGAATTTCAATTTCAAGAAACAGAAAATGCAATATGTATATATTTGTCTACAGAACATGATCCATTTGATCTGTATGTATTTGCAGTTTATAAAGAGGAAGTCAACGGAAATATTGTACGCGAGAAAAGTGTTTATGTATCGAGAGAGTCCGGCAATATATATAAGAAGGAAGAGAAAGAGATGATATTGCTGGGAACAGACGTTATAAAGGGAATAGGGCTGCCGGATGAAAGCAGACAAGTCTGGAACTACGAAGAAGGCTCTATATCTGGAGCAAAGGGAGAAGAAATATTGGATATGGCAGCCGTTTTTCTAAGAGAAAAAGAAGGCATAACAGGTTTCAAAATTATGTATTATGGCATTTACACATTTTCTGATAGACGCTATCACAATGTATATTTAGTCGAAGAATCAGATACTAATATACATATACTGCAAAGATACTATATAGATGATCAAAGTTTAAAAATGTATAAAGAACCGGAAGATTGGTATGCAGATACAGAGATTCTACTATATTACATAGGAAATTTAGAAAAATAAAGTATGCATAAAATGTAATAGATACCGTTCCAACCACTAAATATTCTTGGACAAGCCGCAGAGAATCCTGTATACTAAATGGAAAGTCTTATAGTAATACAGTGAGGAGCAAGACATGGACATTATTCTAAAACTAAAAGAAGAACTGAAAGTAGAAAAATGGCAGATAGAGGCTGCCGTAAAATTGATTGATGAAGGCAATACCATTCCTTTCATTTCCCGTTACCGTAAGGAAGCCACAGGTTCCTTAAACGACGAAGTGCTGCGTAATTTGCACGAGCGCCTTACCTACCTGCGCAATCTGGAGGAGAAAAAGGAACAGGTACTCAAAAGCATAGAAGAACAGGGCAAGCTGACCGACGAGCTGAAGGAAAAGATCGTAGCGGCAGAAACCATGGTAGTAGTGGAGGATTTATACCGCCCCTACCGTCCGAAACGTAAGACCAGAGCCAGCGTAGCTAAGGAAAAAGGCTTAGAGGGACTGGCACAGTTTATCCTGGCGCAGGAGACAACAGAACCGATCGAGACAGAAGCAGAGAAATACATCAACGAAGAAAAAGAAGTGAAGACGGTTGCGGAAGCGCTGCAGGGCGCCAAAGACATTATCGCAGAGATGATATCGGACGAGGCAGACTACCGTATCTATATCCGTAATATTACCGTGGAAGAAGGCAAGCTGACCAGCATCGCCAAGGACGAAAAAGCAGAGAGCGTTTACGAGATGTACTACCAGTATGAAGAGCCGATCAAAAAAGTGGCAGGCCACAGAACCCTTGCCCTGAACCGCGGCGAGAATGAGAAATTCCTCGTAGTCAAGATCGAGGCGCCCACAGAGCGCATTTTACAGTATCTGCGCACCAAAGTGATTAAAAATGACAATAGTGTCACGTCTCCGATTTTAGAGGAAGTCATTGCCGACAGTTATGACAGATTGATCGCCCCCGCCATCGAGCGAGAGATTCGAAACGACCTGACAGAGAAGGCAGAGGACGGCGCGATCTCCGTATTCGGCAAGAACTTAGAGCAGCTTTTATTACAGCCGCCCATCAAAGGTAAAGTAGTTCTCGGTTGGGACCCGGCATTCCGTACGGGCTGTAAGCTTGCTGTAGTGGATGAGACCGGAAAAGTATTGGATACGAAGGTGATTTTCCCCACGGCTCCCCAGAATAAGGTTGAGGAAGCCAAGACAGAACTGAAAAAGCTGATTAAAAAATATAACGTTTCTCTGATTTCCGTAGGTAACGGAACAGCATCCAGAGAATCTGAGCAGGTTATCGTGGAATTATTAAAAGAGTTAGACACCCCGGTGCAGTACGTGATCGTCAACGAAGCAGGCGCTTCCGTGTATTCCGCCAGCAAGCTTGCTACCGAGGAATTCCCGAATTTCGATGTGGGACAGCGAAGCGCGGCATCTATCGCAAGAAGATTGCAGGACCCGTTGGCAGAGCTTGTTAAGATCGATCCCAAGTCCATCGGCGTGGGGCAGTATCAGCATGATATGAACCAGAAGAAACTAAGTGAAGCCTTAAACGGCGTAGTGGAAGACAGCGTGAATAAAGTCGGTGTGGATCTGAATACAGCGTCCGCATCCCTTTTGGAATATGTTTCCGGCGTGACCAAAGTCATTGCCAGAAATATCGTGGATTACCGAGAGGCTAACGGCAGATTTACCAACCGCGCACAGCTTCTGAAAGTAGCGAAGTTAGGCCCCAAAGCCTACGAACAGTGTGCCGGATTCATGCGAATCCCCGACGGCGATAATCCGCTGGACGCTACCAGCGTGCACCCGGAATCTTACGAGGCAGCGAAGAAACTTCTTGACAAGATGGGGCTGACCATGGAGGATGTAAAGGAAGCCCAGAAGAAAGCGGCAGCAGAGAAAGCCGCAGGCAAAAAGGCTCCCGTGAAAGAAAAGAAGAAACCGCAGAAGCAGATCGTCATCCGCAACACTAATACGGCAATGGGTAAAGCGCTGGCGGCAGCCATGGGCGGCATGACACTGGACGGACAAGATAATGACACTAATGTCACAAAAGGAAAGACTGAGAATAAGACAGAAGTGACTGTCAGCAGTCTGGAGAAAAAGATCAAAGATAAAAAGAAGCTTGCCGAAGAACTGGGAATCGGTGAGATTACTTTGACAGATATTTTAAAAGAGCTGGAGAAACCGGCAAGAGATCCCCGTGATGACATGCCCGCACCGATCTTGCGGAGTGACGTGCTGGATATGAAAGACTTAAAGCCCGGCATGATTTTAAAAGGGACTGTCCGCAACGTTATCGACTTCGGCGTGTTCGTAGATATCGGCGTACATCAGGATGGCTTGGTACACATTTCACAAATCACGGATCGATTCATCAAACACCCGCTGGAAGCAGTGAGCGTAGGCGATATTGTGGATGTACAGGTGCTCACGGTGGATGTGCCGAAGAAACGGATCGGACTGACCATGAAGATCAAAAAGGAATGAAGAGTATTATGAAAGAAAATAATGCTCAATATTTCAGTAACAAAAACTGTGCCTACTATCCCTGCCATAAAGTTGAAAATCAGGAGGATTTTAACTGTCTCTTCTGTTATTGCCCGCTTTATGCCTTAGGAGAGAGATGCGGCGGCAACTTCCGCTATACGGACAGCGGGATCAAAGACTGTACCAACTGCTTTCTGCCCCATTCCGAGGGCGGTTACGAACATATCATGGCACATATCAAAGACGTGCTGGCGTTAGGCAAGCGCCACCCAAAACAGAATAGCCCTAAAAAAGACTTGTAATAACTGCCACATAATGGTAGTATTGTATACGATTCAGCCGGACAGCTTTTTACGGTGGAATCATAAAATAACAACTTAATAAGAAAACAGCCGGTGCCGCTATATCATGCAGTTAAAACCGAATTCACGATCAAATATCTTACAACAGAGGAATAGTGAGGATAGCGGGTAAAAGGGAAACAGGTGCAAGTCCTGTACGAACTCGTCACTGTAAGCAGGGAGTATATCATCAGCGTGCCAAGCACAGTCACTGAGAAAATCGGGAAGACGATGATATGTGATGATCTGTAAGTCAGGAAACCTGCCGGTTGTTGGTACGGGAATGAAGATTCCGGATCACGAGTGCTTGGTTGTGCCGATTGTAAGCTGATTTCCCCATGTCCTTTTTTCGCCGTAATGCGTATGTGATGTGGGGTTTCTTTCTGTATGGCTCTAATGCATATCATGCGAGACTTATCTGGTATTTCATACATCGTGTTTCAGATTCATTCCTGTGTCGGACACTATCAAAACATTTCAGAATGGAGGAGACATTATGAAAAACAGAAAAATCGCAGCTTTATTGACAGCGGCAGCATTGACAGCATCTTTGCTTGCAGGCTGTGGAAACGCAGAGACTGAGCAGGCTGCTGCAGAAGTCACAGAGACAGAGGCAACGGCAGAAACAGAAACCGCAGCCGAAGAGACAGAGACTGCGGTAGAAGAGGAATCGGAAACGGACGCAGAGGAAACAGCAGAAGAGGAAGACGAAGAAAATTACGAGACAGGAGATGCTTCATTGGATGATCCCAGAAATGCCGATGAAATCGGCGAAAATGAGCTTATGGTGATAAGCTTTGGTACAAGTTATAATGACAGCAGAAGACTTACGATCGGCGCCATTGAAGGGGCTATGGAAGAGGCATTCCCGGATTGGTCAGTCAGACGTGGATTCACAAGCCAGATCATCATCGATCATGTAAAGAGTCGTGACGGAGTTGCCATTGATAATGTAGGAGAAGCCCTTGACCGTGCAGTAGATAACGGTGTAAAAACCCTGGTAGTCCAGCCGACACATCTGATGGACGGTTTAGAGTACAATGATGTGGTGGATGAAGTGGCGCAGTATGCCGATGCTTTTGATCAGATCGCTATCGGTAAGCCTTTATTGACATCCGATGAAGATTTTCAGGCTGTGATGGAAATTATTACCGCTGAGACAGCAGAGTATGATGACGGCAACACCGCGATCTGCTTTATGGGTCATGGCACGGAGGCGGAGTCCAATCAGGTATATGGTAAAATGCAGGAGCTTCTTACAGAGTCAGGTTTTGAGAATTATTATGTAGGCACCGTAGAGGCAGAGCCGTCTCTGGATGATGTACTGGCACAGGTGCAGGAAGGTGAATACACAAGAGTGGTACTGATGCCTTTGATGATCGTAGCAGGTGACCATGCCAACAATGATATGGCAGGCGATGAAGAGGGGTCCTGGAAAACTACTTTTGAGGACGCAGGCTATGAGGTAGTAACTGAGGTACGCGGTCTTGGCGAGTTGGAAGGTATTCAGCAGTTGCTGGTACAACATGCACAGGAAGCGATCGATAGTTTGCAATAAAGCAATCAATAAATTGACAGATATAACAGGCAGATGCAATACGTATCTGCCTGTTTGCAGAATCTGGGCAGAACAAAAAAGCAGAAAATGTTTTGAGTGAATCTTTAGGAATGGAGGAAATTATGAAAAAAAATGGCGGCATTATCATAAGTGCAATGCTTTTAACAGGAATCTTGCTGACAGCCTGCGGAAACAGCGATGCAGCAAACGGAGACGTCACTACGAATGTGACGGTAGATACCGGAGAGATAAGCACCGGTGAGGTGGATGGAGGAGATATCGAGGCGGAAACAGGCGCCACGGAAGCAAAAGTGGGTGATACGGATACCGATGTGATAGAAGTGTCAGATTTAAAAAACGCTCCAGGTGATGCAACAAACCAGGTTGCCGCCGCGGAAGACATGGTAACACCGGAAGAAGTTGTGGAAGAAGGAATGGAGCCGATCTACGGTGATTCCATCAAGAATGGCGTCTATGATGTGGTTGTGGACTCCAGTTCTTCCATGTTTCAAATAGAATCCTGTCAGTTGACGGTAACGGACGGCAAGATGAGCGCCGTCATGACTATGGGCGGCACAGGCTATCTGTATTTGTATATGGGAACCGGAGAGGAAGCGGCAGCCGCAGCAGAAACCGATTACGTTCCGTTTACAGAGAATGAGGAAGGGAAACATACCTTTGAAGTTCCGGTGGAAGCGCTGGATGCAGGCATTGACTGTGCCGCTTTCAGTAAGAAAAAGGAAATGTGGTATGACCGTATCTTGTGTTTTCGTGCCGATTCCCTGCCGGTAGATGCAATCGCAGAGGGAGGCATAGAGACAGTAGAAAGCCTTGGGCTTGAAGACGGTGAGTATACCGTGGAGGTTTCTTTGGAAGGCGGTTCCGGCAAAGCAAGTGTAAGCTCTCCGGCACAGTTAACAGTAGAAAACGGTCAGGCATATGCAGTGATCATCTGGAGCAGCTCCAATTACGATTATATGAAAGTAGATGATGTACAGTATGATCTGGCTAACGAAGAACTGGGCTTGGAAGGGAACTCGGCTTTTAAGATTCCGGTAAGCGGTTTTGACTGGAAAATAGCGGTAAAGGCAGATACCACAGCCATGAGCGAGCCGCATGAGATCGATTATACCCTGTATTTTGATTCCGGGACAATTCTTACACAATAGTGATATGCGGCTTCGGCTGGAAAATAGAGTTTAAAGAACATAAAACAGCTATGCCACATTTTCACGATATTTACTATACGTTGTATCTGGATCCTGCAATGATTTCGTTAAAAGGAATGGCTGACGATTGCACAATAATTTGTTATAATGATACAAGTAAAATATTGCAGGAGAATAAGAATCTAATCATATAATTTTGCAAGCGGATACTTGTAAAGTTCAAGGTGGTGTGGTTTCATACACGGTATCGCTGCAGTATCAACGTTTTGTATGGAGGAATCAGAAAATGGAATCAGTTTTGGAGCAGATACAACTGGAATCTATCAAAGAAATTATCTTGGAGGCAAGCTGCCTTTTTGCAGACAGACAGGCGGCTGGGCATAGGAAGACCAAAGGCGTTGCGGATTACGTGACGGAAGTGGATTTTTCGGTGCAGAAATTCATTCGGGAAAACCTTGCGAAGCTGTATCCGGCTATCCAGTTCATGGGCGAAGAGAAAGATAACGCAGAGATTGACATGGACGGTCTTGTGTGGGTGCTTGATCCGGTGGACGGCACTACCAATCTGATCCATGATTATCGGGCGAGCGCCATATCCCTTGCGTTACTCAATAAGAAAGAGCCGGTTCTCGGCATTATATATCATCCCTATTTGCAGGAAATGTACTGGGCACAGAAAGGGAAAGGCAGCTTTTGCAACGGCGAGCCCATCCACGTTAGCAGCACCCAAACCATGCAGGAGAGCCTGATCGCTGTCGGTACATCTCCCTACTATAAACATCTGGCACAGCAGAATTTCAGCATTTTTCAACGCGTTTTTGAGAAATGTCAGGATATCAGACGAAGCGGCTCTGCGGCTATCGATCTGGCATATGTTGCCGCGGGAAGAGTGGAAGGATTTTTTGAAAAAGATCTAAAACTATGGGATTTTGCGGCTGGGATGCTTTTGGTGCGGGAAGCAGGAGGCAGAGTGCTTGATTATGAAGGAGAAGAATTGCGGGCAGAGCAGATGCGCAGCGTAGTGGCTGGAAATGCTGAGATTGCACAGCTGTTAGTCTCGGAATATATCCATGGATAATTATGACATTAGTGTCACGTATTCCCTTTTGCAGATAAAGGGGTTGCATTTCCTATCATAATGCGCTATACTTTCCTTTGTGAGAAATCACAACAACCTATAACAATTTAATTTAAGAAAAAGTTCTTCGGGGCAGGGTGAAATTCCCTACCGGCGGTATAGTCCGCGACCCGTTGCCGCATAACACCTACCGGTGTGACGATGCAACGGCTGATTTGGTGAAATTCCAAAACCGACAGTAAAGTCTGGATGAGAGAAGAAAAACAGAGAGACACTTGTGTCAGAGACCGTATACCGACAGACACGGATAGAAACAGTTTGAAGGAGGCGGATTACAAGAGACTCCTGAGTTTGCACAATACCCCGGAACAATTTGTTCCGGGTTTTTTGTTGGAAAAATAACAGAGCATATTCTTCCTATGCGAACTCTTTTTCTGAATAAGAGTAAGAACTTTTTCCTGCAAATCCATGGAGCCATAGCTCCGGAAAGAGAGGAAAAGAAAATGGGTAACGGTTTATTACAAAGTATTGCGGACAACGTGATCTTCGTGTTGGTCTGCATCGTCATTGCAGCGGCATTGTTTATGGTGGCATATGCGGCGGAGAAGTACATACATAAGAGGGACGGTATTGCGGAACGTATCCTGACAACGAGAAAGATTGCCATGATCGGTCTGTTTTCCGCTCTGGCAGTGATCTTACACGTGATGGACTTTCCGGTTCCTTTTGCACCGCCTTTTTATAAGCTGGATTTCAGCGAGATTCCGGCATTGTTAGGCGCATTTGCCTTTGGTCCGGTGGCCGGCGTGATGATTGAGTTTTGTAAAATCCTGTTAAAGCTTCTGTTTAAGGGCACAAGTACAGCGTTTGTAGGGGATCTTGCAAACTTTACGGTGGGATGCAGCATGATTTTACCGGCTTCTATTATGTACATGTTCCATAAGACGAAGAAGAGAGCTATCGCGGCCTGCGTCACAGGTACGGTGATTATGTCCGTATTCGGTACGGCCTTTAATGCCGTGTATTTGCTCCCGGCATTCTCCAAGCTGTATGGCATGCCGCTTGAGGCAATCCTTGCTATGGGGACGGAGATTAACGGCAACATCACGGGAATTGTGTCTTTTGTATGTTTATGCGTTGCACCGATGAATGTGATCAAAGGCTTTGCGGCATCCCTGGTTTCCATGCTGGTCTATAAGCCGCTCAGCCCGATCTTAAAAAGTGCGCATGTTCCGCGGAAGAAACACGCCGGACAAGGAGTGCACGGAACGGATACAGCAGTCTGATAGAACAATCAGGAGTATTTTACAGGCGCCCGCCCGGCAGGAAAAACCGCCCGGCTAGTAGTTACATAGACAGTTGGACAAAGGCAGGTTCTGCTTGCACTTTGTGTGAAATTCAGTATAATAGAGTGAGTAGAGAAAGCACCTTCACGTGCGTGCAAAGCACCTACGTTGTAGGTGCTTTTTTCAAGATATGACTAAGAAGAAATGTTAATAGGATGTAAAGGATAGAAGTTTTATATAGAGTCGAAAGATTTTATATGAAACTGCGGATGAAAGGTTTGGTAATGCATGGAAATTGAATTTGATGTCAAGATCACGCCGGGGGTTTTGTATGATTATATGATGCATCATACCTACAGCCATATGGCGGGACTGATGGGATCTTTGGTTGGAGTGCTGATGCTGCTTCTATTTGCGTCAAACAGACAGCCGATTGCGCTGATTATCGGTTTGGTGATTCTTCTGTATCTGCCGTGGACACTTTTCTTAAAATCCAGACAGCAGATGCTGAACACCCCGGCATTTAAGAAACCGCTGCATTATAGGCTGACAGAAGAAGGCATTCAGGTGTCGCAGGATGATACTATAGAGCAGATGGGATGGGACAGCATGGTGAAAGCGGTATCCACGCTTCAAAGCATTGTGGTTTATACGACCCCGGTCAATGCCTGTATTTTTCCGAAGAAAGATTTAGGAGACAGCAAATATAAAGTAATCGAGATCATTTCCACCCACATGCCGCCCAAAAAAGTGAAGATTCGCGGCTGACAGGATGTGCATGAATATGGCTATGAAAACAAATAAAATAATAGAAACATTTAGTGCAGAAGAGACATATATATTTGGTAAAGAGCTTGGGCAGCAGGCGAAGCCGGGACAGGTCTATACACTGATCGGAGATCTGGGTGTGGGCAAGACGGTTTTTACCCAGGGCGTGGCAGCCGGACTCGGCATAGAGGAGCCTATTAACAGCCCTACTTTTACCATTGTACAGGTTTATGAAGAAGGCAGGATGCCGTTCTACCATTTCGATGTATACCGCATCGGTGATGTGGAAGAGATGGAAGAGATTGGCTATGAGGATTATTTCTACGGTGAGGGCATCTGCCTGATCGAGTGGGCGAACCTGATTGAGGAGATTCTGCCGGATCATTACACACAGATTACGATAGAGAAAGACCTTGCGAAAGGGTTTGATTATCGCAGGATTTTGATAGAAGAGAGAATGCCGGGAACGGGCATTCTTCCCGAATGTTTGGGGGAAAGTCAATTATGAAACTACTTGCATTAGACAGCTCCGGGCTGGTGGCATCCGTGGCGCTGGCGGAGGATGACAATTTAATTGCGGAATACACGATTCAATATAAGAAGACCCATTCCCAGACGCTGCTTCCCATGCTGGACGAGATTAAGCGCATGGTGGAACTGGATTTATCTACTGTGGATGCCATCGCAGTGGCGGCAGGCCCCGGTTCTTTTACGGGACTTCGGATCGGTTCGGCGACAGCCAAGGGGCTTGCCCTGGCGTTGGAGAAGCCTATCGTTCCGGTGCCTACCGTGGATGGTCTGGCTTATCAGATGTATGGGACGGATGCTGTCGTGTGTCCAATTATGGACGCCAGAAGAAGTCAGGTATATACCGGAATCTATGAATTTATTTATGGAAAAGATGGTTATGACATGCGTGTCATAAAGGAACAGTGTGCGATCTCTTTTGATGCCATCGCAGAGCAGTTAAATGAGCTGAACCGGAAAGTGATTTTCTTAGGAGACGGTGTTCCGGTTTTCAGGGAACGGATGGCAGAGGTGATGAAAGTGCCCTACACGCTGGCCCCGGCGCACCGTAACAGACAGTCCGCCGCTTGCATTGCAGCGCTTGGAAGCGTGTATTATGCGCAGGGCAGGATGGAAAGCGGTATAGAACATGCGCCGGAATATTTGAGACTTTCGCAGGCGGAACGGGAGCGCGCTGAGGCACAGCATAATGCGTAAACGGCGGATATGCGAAAGCGACATATAGTGCACAATCGGAGCTGCTGCATAACCTGACGATACAGACCGGGAGGAACGACAGGATGATCACATACAGACAGATGGTTCCCACAGACGTACCCTTTATCAGCAAGCTGGAAGAAGAAACCTTTTCCATGCCATGGTCGGCAGAAGCTTTCTTGGAAATGATTGAGAAAGAGGATGCCAGATATTATGTGGCAGAGGAAGACGGCAGGCTGCTTGGCGGCTGCGGGGTACTCATGATTGTGGGAGAGGGCAATATCACTAATGTGGTGATTGCGCCGGAAGCCAGAAACAGAGGCGTGGGAACCGGACTTATGCAATACATGATGGAAGAAGGGGAGCGGGAAGGCCTGACGGCATATACACTGGAAGTCAGAGTGAGCAACGCCCCGGCGATCCATTTATATGAGAAATTGGGATTTGTATCCGAAGGAATTCGTCCTAACTTCTATGAAAAACCCACGGAAGATGCTATGATAATGTGGAAGAGATAGGAAGTGCATGGAAGAATTACCACTGTTGTTATACATTTTATCTGATATGATACACATACAAGCAAAAACGTCAAGATACAGAACGGATTATCGTCTGCACATTGACGTGGGAGATCATGACACAACAGGAGGTTTATCATGCGCGTTTATTTAGATGAGACAGAAAAAGAATTAGTTACGGTAGTTTGTAATGCATGTCGCAAAGAATTATTGGTAGAAAATGGAATTTTGAAAGAAGAGTGCATTCATATAGAGCATAATTTCGGATTTTTCGGCTCAAGAGACGGTGAAAGCGACAGATTTGATCTCTGCGAGGAGTGTTATCGCAAAATGATCGCCAAATTTCCGATTCCTGTTGAGAAATGGGACAGAAAGGAACTGCTCTAAACGATCCGTACCGGATAGAATGGAGTATACATGTTAGATATCTGCTTACTGGGTACAGGGGGTATGATGCCCCTGCCTCACCGTTGGCTTACATCACTGATGGCGAGGTATAACGGAACCAGCATATTGATTGACTGCGGAGAAGGTACACAGATCGCCATGAAGGAGAAGGGATGGAGCCCTAAACCGATTGACGTGATCTGCTTTACCCATTTTCATGCAGACCATATCAGCGGGCTGCCGGGCATGCTCCTTACGATGGGTAATGCCGAACGGACAGAACCGCTTCTTTTGGTGGGCCCGAAAGGTTTGACGAAAGTGGTACAATCCTTAAGAGTGATCGCACCGGAGCTTCCTTTTGAAATTAATTGTTTTGAATTAAGCGAAGCGGAACAGTCCCTTAGCTTTGACGGATTCCGAATCGAGGCATACAAAGTAAATCACAATGTTGTCTGTTACGGATATAATATCGTGGTGGAACGCAGCGGCAGATTTGATGTGAACAGGGCTGTTGAATCCAACATTCCCAGAAACTACTGGAGCCGCCTGCAAAAAGGTGAGATAATAGAGACAGAAGAAGGGACTTTCACGCCGGATATGGTGCTTGGGGCTCCCCGAAAAGGCCTCAAGGTGACGTACTGTACGGATACCAGACCTACGGAGAGTATCGTCAGAAATGCAGTGGGTGCAGACCTTTTCATCTGTGAAGGTATGTACGGAGAACCGGAGAAGAAGCAGAAAGCGAAAGAATATAAACATATGACATTTTATGAGGCTGCCGAGCTTGCAAAGAAAGCGGGCGTGAAAGAAATGTGGCTGACCCATTACAGTCCTTCTCTGATTCGTCCCGAAGAGTATATGCAGGATGTGCGCAGAATTTTTCCAAATGCCATCGCGGCGAAGGATGGCAGGAGCGTGGATCTTCTGTTTGAAGAGGAATAAAGGTCAGAAGAGAAACTGTGACGGAAAATGGAGAAATAATAATCGGGAAATAAAGGATGGAAAGAAGACAGTGGCAAAATGGTTAGCCGGATCAAGAAAGGAGCGTGGGGATAAGTATGAATAAATCCAGGACAATTAAAATCGTAATAATAGTGCTGATTCTTGCTGTGGCAGTGTTGGGATATTACTATTATCTGAGCAATAAAGCAAAGGCGGAAGCGGAAGAAGCAGCGGTGACTACGGCGGTACAGAATGTTCTGATGAAAGACTGGGAGCGAAGTTATCCGCCCACGCCCAAGGAAGTGCTCAAATGCTATAGTGAGATTACGAAATGCTTCTATAACGAAGAGTATACAGAAGAAGAGCTGGAGGCACTGGCGTTTAAAATTCAGGAATTGTATGATGAAGAGTTGATTGCCAACAAGTCGCAGCAAGATTACCTGAAAGATCTTCATAGTGAAATCGCCAATATGAAGAAAAATAAATATACAGTATACAGCTATGAGATTTCAGCAAGTACGGATGTAGACTATTTTACGGAAAACGGTTATTCCTGTGCCAGAATGTACTGCACCTTTAACTTGAAACAGGAGGGCAGTACCGGTGTCATTTCATCCATGGAGCAGTTCGTACTTCGTCAGGATGAGGATAACCACTGGAAAATCCTGGGCTGGGAACTGGTTGAGTGATCTATGGATAAAATTGGCTCTTGCCTTTGACCGGATAGGGCTTGTGGGATTGGACGGAAAATTTCAGGTTGAGAGAAAGGTATCATGATTGACATGGAACAAACGGATGTAACCATTTTGGCGATAGAAACCTCCTGTGATGAAACTGCGGCAGCAGTTGTGAGAAACGGCAGAGAGGTTTTGTCTAACATCATATCATCTCAGATTGATTTACATACATTATACGGCGGCGTAGTTCCGGAAATCGCCTCCCGCAAACATATTGAGAAAATAAATCAAGTGGTTTTGGAAGCACTGCAGGCAGCGGATAAGAAGCTTCAGGATATGGATGCCATTGCGGTAACCTACGGCCCCGGACTGGTGGGAGCTTTGCTGGTGGGTGTTTCTGCGGCGAAAGCAATCAGTTTCGCATCGGGTATTCCCTTAGTCGGCGTACACCATATAGAAGGCCATATCAGTGCTAATTATATAGAAAACCGTGACTTGGAACCACCCTTTGTCTGTCTCGTTGTATCAGGCGGACATTCCCATTTGGTAGTGGTGAAAGACTACGGCGAGTATGAGATTCTGGGAAGAACCAGAGATGACGCGGCAGGAGAAGCTTTTGATAAAGTGGCGAGAGCTATCGGACTTGGATATCCCGGTGGACCGAAGATCGATAAAGTATCGAAAGAGGGCAATCCCCTTGCGATACAGTTTCCGCGGGCGAAGGTGGCAGATGCAGTTTATGATTTCAGCTTCAGCGGATTGAAATCGGCAGTGCTGAATTACTTAAATTCCTGTGAGATGAAAGGAATAGAGGTATGTCAGGCTGATGTGGCGGCATCCTTCCAGAAAGCAGTGGTAGATGTGCTGGTAGAGCATTCCATACAGGCGGTGCAGGAGTGCGGTATGAAGAAATTTGCCATAGCCGGAGGTGTGGCTTCCAACTCGTCTCTTAGGGGAGCCTTAGAAGAAGCCTGTAGGGAACGGGGCATCGCTTTCTATCATCCGTCACCGATTCTGTGTACGGATAACGCTGCAATGATCGGAGCGGCTGGTTACTATGAATATATCAAAGGGGTACGTTCGGGATACGACCTAAATGCCGTGCCGAATCTGAAACTTGGCGAAAGATAGCTGATTGGTTCGGGTCAGGTAGTGATTATACCTGTAGTGTGAAGCAGAACATTACAGGTATCTTTTTTACGTGAAAATAACGAGAAATTTGCATTTGCATAAAGTACTCACGCAACCGGTATATTAAAATAAAATATGAGACAACGTGAAGAAGAAAAAGGAGAATACATGGATAAAAAGAGGTGCACGGCGATCCTTCTGGCAGCGGGGAGCGGTAAGAGAATGCAGAGTGATGTTGCCAAGCAGTTCATGCTGTTAGATGGCAAACCCTTAATTTGGTATGCATTGCATACAATCGAACAATCTTCTGTTATAGAAGATTGTATTTTGGTGACCGGAGCGGAAGACATTGCCTATGTGCAGAAAGAAATCGTGGAGCGGTATGATTTTCACAAAGTGAATAAGATCGTGGCAGGCGGAGCAGAACGGTATGATTCTGTTTACAATGCCTTAAAAATCATTGCGGATGAAGATAAAATGGTGCCAAACAGGGACGGCTATGTGTTTATTCATGACGGCGCCAGACCTTTCCTGACCGAAGATATAATAGAGCGAAGCTATCAGGCAGTGACAGAAGCCCATGCCTGTGTAGTAGGTATGCCGGTCAAGGATACTATCAAGCTGGCAGATGCCGGCGGCTATGCCGCTTCGACCCCGGATCGCAGTCTGGTATGGCAGATTCAGACGCCGCAGGTCTTTGATGCGAAGCTGATCATAGATGCTTACAGCAGGCTGATATTGCAAAAAGAAGAGCTGGCGGCTAAGGGGATCAAAATTACGGATGATGCCATGGTAGTGGAAACATTGTTGGAACATCCTGTGAAACTGGTACAGGGTTCCTACGAAAATATTAAGATTACCACCCCGGAGGATCTGTGTGTGGCAGAGGCATTTTTAAGCCGTGGATAAGTGCTACGATCTGCAATATTTTTTGTGGATAAAAAAATTTATATTTTTATGAAAAAAGTTGTTGACACTGAAAATCTTTTTTGCTAGAATAATCCTTGCGCTGACCGAGAGACAAGCGCAAAGCGAACCTGGAGAGGTATCGAAGTGGTCATAACGAGGCGGTCTTGAAAACCGTTTGTCCGCAAGGGCGCGTGGGTTCGAATCCCACCCTCTCCGCTGGAGATACCTCTCCGACCGAGCCTTTTTGACTCGATAATTTAATATAGCAGTTATGAGTTAGCTTTGTTTGGAGAAGTACCCAAGATGGCTGAAGGGACACCCCTGGAAAGGGTGCAGGTCGTTAATAGCGGCGCGAGGGTTCAAATCCCTCCTTCTCCGTTTATACCGGATACTCGGTATGAAACTCATTTTCTTATTAATTAAGAGGATATGAGTTATGAACCTTGACAAATAAACAGTAATGCAACCCTGAAAATTCAAGAAAAAAGCAGAGTTTAAAGACTCGGCTGAGGACTGGGACATAAGAAACAGTCCAGAGAATTATTCAGAGAGTATCGAACAGATACAACCTAAGAAACAGTAAGTTTCCGGAA
>JAGBEO010000023.1 GCA_017936885.1 Lachnospiraceae bacterium
ATAGGTACAACTCCTTTCTGGTGGATGGTTGATTGTTACTCGACATCTCAATTTTACCACAAACCAGTGAGGAGTTGTTTTATTTTGTGAAAAAAATAATCCCGTATTTATGCGGGTTTTGGCGTTTCGCAAACGCCTATTAACCAAAATTATTGAAAGGAGACAATCTAGTGAAAAGATTCCAAAAAATTCTATTCGCAATAATATCCTTGATTGTCTTCGCCTGTATTCTTTTCCTCGCCTCATGCCCGATCATCAATAATTACAGCGCCCAAAAAGTAAAAGATGACATATGCGCCATACCGCTCCC
This sequence comes from Lachnospiraceae bacterium, assembly GCA_017936885.1. Classification (GTDB taxonomy): domain Bacteria; phylum Bacillota; class Clostridia; order Lachnospirales; family Lachnospiraceae; genus UBA3282. The sequence continues at coordinate 311 of JAGBEO010000023.1, forward strand.
GAAAGCAACGATAAAACTGGAAGAAGTAAGCCGGGCAGGAAAGCTCGTAGGAAACGGTAACGGAATGCAGTTTTTTGGCGCCATTCTCCTTGAAAGCGCTCTCTCATTAGAAGAACTGGACAAATACTATTCGCAATACCGGGATCATGATTGGAGTTATCTTGTAGAAAAACAGGATACCCAAAATATTCAGGTTATCGAACATGGCACCCTCTCTTTTTCCTCAGATGTCAGTGACAAAAATTGCTATATCGTATATTCCTGGGGAGAAGGCATATCGCCGTTTGCCGATTTTGATTTAAGAGGGAATTGACTCTTTTATCAAACACATCATCTCAACCGCAAACAAACCGGCACTTTTCTCATCGGCTGTCATAACCCTGCTCGTTGCGTAACATTCCAATGCATCGGAAATGAAAGCGTGACAAGGTATTGGTAAATGCGCAAGCCCCCACTTTCCGCCTTCTTCTTTGGAAAGATACAATCCGTCCTGTAAAAATGCAAGAACCCTGCACAGATTAAGCGTAATATAAACAGGCTGCTCCATAATATCCGTCTCCGCATCTTCAATATCAGCGCAGATGCTATCGATGTAGTTTTCCCGCGGCACGGCGGCAAATACCTTTGCAATCTCTTCCCCATACAGCACAATTCCGTATCGGTTGATCATCGTAAAGTGCGCCGCTAAGTCTTTGTCTTCCCCCTTCATGTTAGCCACATAATCCTGCGGATCGTCATAAAACCACTGTAGATGCATCGGTGAAAAATGTAATGCAAAGGGTGTCGGGTATACAAAAGAATCACAATATTTCCTTTTCACAACACTTATTTCCAATCCCTTTTCAGGTGCCTGTTGGTTTAAGTTGACAACACGCTTCATAAATTCCATTTTCTGGACATCGGAGATATCGTTCTCAATAATTACTATGAGATCAATGTCACTTTTGACCGGATTAAAACATCCCATAGCTAAAGAACCGTGTAAATAAATCCCGGTCAACTGCTCCCCAATAATTTCTTTGGTCATGATCACAAATTGATCGATCAGGTCTTGATAAAACATCCGTCAACCTCCAAGACATGCAACCTCTTTTTTATGAAAACATTTCATTCTCTCAAAATAATATTCCGGCATCAGATTCCAAAGCAAAACCTACACAGACGTCCCGACTTCTATCAGATTGCCGTCCGGGTCATAGAAACGTATCACCTTCTGTCCCCATGCATGTTCCATAAGATGATTCACATACGTTATCGGTTCTTTATAATTCTCCAATTTCCTGGCAAAACTCTCAATATCCGGTTCTTCAAAATAAAGCTCCGTAGCGTTATTTTGCGGGACAATATCCTTGTCTATCAAACTTTTCCAGATTGACGCATCCTGCAAAACCAGTCCTTCCGTCAAAATGACATTCCCGTCATTATCTAAGATTACATCCAATCCAAACAGTTCTTTATAAAAAGCCTTGGATTTTTCTATATCTTCCACCACAATTAAAACATTTTTTAATTTCATCAGAGTTAATCCTCCATGTCAGAGCAGTTTACTGCGCTCAGTATCATTTTTCAATCTAAACTTCGATCACAAGCCCCGCATTTAACTGATGCACCATCTCTCCCAATTCTTCTTTTAATACTCTGTAAGAACGTTCTCCTGTACAATGTCCCGTATATATTTCTTTAACACCTGTATTCTTGATGTTTCTTGCCAGGTCACGCACTTCTGCTTCCGTTCTGTTATAGATATGAAAACCGCCTATCAATGCATAGATTGTTTGATTTGGATACGTTTTCTGCACTTCCTTAATGATATGATCGGCACCGCCATGGGAACAACTGTTGAAAACAACCAAACCTTTCTCTGTCTCGAAAACAAGACTTTGCTCATGTGAAAAATCATCCGACTTCCAGCCACTCTTTGTACGAATATACATATGATTTTTCCTTCCGATTTGATCCAGCCCAACAGTCTTGTGCGGGAGCAATGACACTCCCTGGCATAACACAAAGTCACCTTCCGCCCAGATAATACGCTCCTTATTTGCTTCCAGTATTCCTTTCGGTATCCCTATATATTTATGGAAGATCCATGTTTTTGCATAACAATTTTCCGCACTGCCCTTCCGCAGATAAAACCCAGCTTTTCCGTTATATGCAAAAAAGGCTTCCATGCCATCTGCATGATCATAGTGGGCGTGAGACAAAACAGCGTAATCTACTTCGTCGATTTTCTTGCCGAGTTTTTTGGCATTTTGGAAAAACAGATCCGATGCCCCTGTGTCAAGGAGTATGTTCTTTCCCTGATACTCGATATAAATGCTCAGCCCCCATTCCCCACGAAGTTCACCCTTAGGAATGTTATCTACCAGTACCGTTGCTCTCATAATTATCCCTTCCTGACTTTTGATCACATTGCAGCCATTGCCAATAAAATCACCGCATATAAAAACATCTGGTTTAGGCTTTATTGATCTCTTAAACCGTAATCTCTATCTGATTATTCTCAATTCCGACAACACAGCTTTCATAATAACCGTCCCCAGTGACTCTCGGTCCGCTGATCACCTCGTATCCGTCAGCCTTCAACCATGATGTAAGATCGTCTACCTTCTCCTTACTTCCCACAGAAAAAGCAATATGAATATACCCAGTTCTTTGCATTCTTTTTTCATCATCTGTCATTCCCGGCTTATTCATAATCTCCAGTCTTGCTCCGTCATCAAACGTCAGAAAATAGGAACGGAAATCTGTTTTAGCATTATGATATCCGTCATTCGCTTTAGCACCAAAATATTTTTCAAAAAAGATTTTTGTATTTTCCAGATCATTTACATACATTGCCAAATGTTCTATTTTCATTTCGTTATTCTCCCATACCTTCAAAGCTATGTCCTAATTTTTCCCCTTATCGCTTTCTGTGCATCAACAGTTCACAAGACCGGACTGATCGCGGATGCAAATTCAAAAGCAATGTCTTTATGAGCAAATGTACCGCCGTAACGACCTTTTTTAACATATAATCCTATTGCATTGGTCTGTTCGATCCATTCGGAAACACTGGGGGATAAAAGTTAATAGCCCAGCCTGTTTTTTAAAGTGTTCAGATTCGAACACTTTAAAATCCGGATTATAAATTTGTTCCCACGTTGACAGAAACTCTAAGGTTGCTCTATTTCTAAGCCAATTTCTTACCACATCAGCCGCTCTCGAATTTACTGCTTTCACCGCAGCTATATCCGTGATACATATATAATCATCTCATTCTGCCCTCGATATTGTAACCGGCACATCCTGTACCGTAATAATCCTATTATTCGGCATCCGCACTCTCCCCTTTTTGGACAAATCTGACCTCCAACTCCATGTCAAGAGCCTCCGCCAATTTCGCAAGCACCTCAATGGTCGGTACATTTCTTTTGGCTTCAATATGATAAAAATCCCCCCTGCGCAATCACATATATATGCCATTACGCAAGGGAAACTCCTATTCAAGCACCATATTTACAATTTGCCTGACTCTTTCTATCTCATTTTTCTGCGTGCGATCGCACAAGACACCTACTTTTCACATTCCGTCGCTTCCTGAAACGTATATTTCTTTAAAATCCGCCCGAACACCAGGCAAATCACAGTTCCCGCAACACCGAGAATAAACATCATCATTGCTGCCCCGGAACCTTTTCCAACGCCCCACAAAGCAGCTGCCAGTCCGTCGGCGGATACGCTTGCCATGAACGGCTCACATACCTTATCTACCATCAGCCCTCCGAGGAAGAAGCCGATCGGTATCGTAAAAAACTGCAAGGTATTTCGACAGGAATACACTCGCCCCTGCATCTCTACGGGAATCGTTGAGCGCAAAATAACATCCAGATTTGCATTCATAAGCGGCACCAAAAACCAGCCGATCAGCTGTCCCAGGCACCATAAAACCGGCGTTCTGCTAAAAGCCAGAAGGTAATTTTCTGTTCCTAACGAGATCAGCATGGTAACATATATGACTCTGACACGGTTTCTCGGAGCCGGAACCATTGTTGCAACCAGACTGCCTAACAAGGTTGCCACTCCCGCACAGGATGTCACAATGCCAAGCACGGTCTCTCCGCCGTTGTCTCTGGGAAGTACATACGCCGGAAGCACCGCATCAAAAGCAGAAGCCACCAGATTCACCCCCGCAAGAAACAGGATCAGCAAAAGAATGAGTCTGTTTTTCCGCAGATAATCCAGCCCGCTCTTAACCGACTCTGACATAGTCTCCTTTTTTGCCGTCTCTTCCTGCGCAATATCAGGAATCACGATAAAGAAACATAAGGTAACACATGCCAGTGCAAAGGTTGCCAGATCAACGCAGATAACCGCATCCATTCCCGCCATTGCAAATAATGTTGTGGCAAATACCGGATGCAGGATCGTAACCAACGAATTGGAAAATGACCGTAAACCACTGGTCTTTTGATAGTATTTCTTAGGCGTAATAAGCGTCATCGCCACATCGCCCGCCGGCTGCTGAATGGTATTCATAAGCCCGTTGACGGCATTTAACAGATACATATGCCAGGGCATCAGTAAATCCGCCTTTAGCAGCATTAAAACCACAACAGTACAGCACGCGGCAAAGCTGTCACAGATCAGCATAACCTTTTTCTTATCCCACCTGTCACTTAATGCTCCCGCGAAAACGCTCATCACCACATAGGGCGCATAATTGCAAATAGATAAAAGTGCTGTCTGCAAAGCGGAACCGGTTTTCTCATACAGCCATAAGGTCAGTGCAAAATTCGTCATGGCACTGCCTAGCTGCGACAAAGACTGGGTGCTCCAGAGTAAAATAAAAGTCTTTAATTCTTTAATTGAGTTTTTCATATTAACTTTGCTCCTTTGATTTCATTTTCCGGCATTCGCCAAATGGATTCTTCACATCCGCCCGGCTCATTGCCTTTTTAATCAAGTTGCAAAGTCTGAGGACTCCGGTCAATCACTGACCGTTACCTCCATGCAGCGTCCTCAAACCTTGCATGGAGCAGTTGCAATGCATAAAACCATATCTGTTCTCCTCTCTCTCGTTATTCAAACTTTCTGTCATACAACAGTGCCGCAATCAGCACCACAAAGCAAGACCCCGCATTATGTACCAACGCTCCCGTGGTAGGATTCAGTATTCCCGTCACCGACAAAACCACAGCAATGAAATTGATGCACATGGAAAGTGTAATGCTGCACTTGATCGTTTCCGTGGCGTCGGAAAGCTGCTTCAAATACGGGATTTTGGAGATATCATCGCTCATTAAGGCAATGTCCGCGGCTTCTACGGCAATATCGCTTCCCATACTGCCCATAGCAACGCCAACACTTGCGGCTTTCAAAGCCGGGGCATCATTGACGCCGTCACCGATCATACATACGTTTTTGTTTTCAGCCTGCAGGCTTGTAATATTCTCAACCTTCTCTTCCGGCAGAAGCTCCGCACGGATTTCGGTAATACCAACCTGGCTTGCCAAATACGCGGCAGTCCTTTGGTTATCGCCCGTGAGTAATACTGTTTTGACCTGCATGGCAGTCATTTTGGATACCATGTTTTTCACTTCCGGGCGCACCACATCGGAAAGAGCGATCAGACCGAGACAACGCTCACGATCCGCAATGAGAATGGGTGCCTTTCCCTGGATACGCAGTTTTTCTAATGCAATAGCAACCGTATCTGTTATGACAATACCGTTCTCGACCAAAAATTTTTCATTTCCGCAGAACAGATCCCTATTATAAACTCTTGCAAAAATACCTCTCCCGGTTGTCATTTTAAAGTCATCGGATTCCCTGATCTCTACGTTGCGCTTCCGGGCACAGGAAACGATTGCCTTGCCGAGAGGATGCTCACTCTTTACTTCGGCAGATGCCGCTAAGGATAACAACAAACTTTCGTCAATCGTTTCATCAAACGACAGAATATCACAGACTTCCAGCCTGCCATAGGTAAGGGTTTCCGTTTTGTCAAAGGCAATGGTATCCACCTTACCCATTTTTTCAAGCGCTTCCCCCGATTTAATAATGACGCCATGTTTGGTTGCCTGTCCGATGGCAGCCATAATTGCCATAGGCGCCTTCTTATTTTCCGCTTCCTGTACCATACGAATAAGTTTCTGCAGCCCGGTAAAATGCGCAGAATGTCATCCCGGCATATTTCTTCAGCGGCTATCCTTTCCTCTTGCCCCTCTATGATCCTTCTGCCCTGTGTGGGTGTCAGACGAATGAGCTTTTTCAGACCTTTCTTAGCCCGGTCAGTGGTCATATCCTCAAGAATCGCGCCCAGCGCCATAATAAAAGCCACCTCGCCTGCGGCAAACAGATCGCCAATGGCGATAGCCGCAAACATGGCAATGGAGATCAGTAATGCCGATGAAACCTTGCTGATACCCGGATTATAGATGATTCTCCATATGGCAAGATACAAAAGCGGAACTCCACTGATGATGACTGCCACCCATGCAGGATCAACAGGCAGTTGTGCGCCCATCTTTGCCAGCCCAAAGCTTATAACCAGAAACACACCGCTGACCAGTGTTGCAGGAACACCGGCGAGTAAATCATTGATCTTCTTTAACATTTGTCACACCCCACACTGAATGCTCTTATTGACAAAACACTGCATAATAAGATTATTATAAAACAATCTGTCCTGCATCTGTTACTATTTTATGAATTTAAATTCATACTTTCAAGATACAAATATTTCGGGCAGCTCTGAACTTACCATGACATATAAATGGTATTCGTATCCTGCTTTAATCTCATATCACTTGTATTAGTCGGATGATTACAGCCTCTGCACAGCGGCACGATGCAAACCACATCTCCGGCATTCAGCGTCCGGCTATGCTGATCATATAATACATGTGCTCCATCAGCATTAGCGCAGCTGCCGCAGACAGCGCATGATGCTGCTCTTCCATTATTGCAAAGATCTTTCCAAAGCGAAATCCAGCTTTTATTTACGACATTTCCCTGTATATCCACAAACTTATCACTGCCTGTACCCTGCGCATTGGAAATATAATTCGGATTCGCTGATAATAATTCTCCTACATCAAGAAATTTCGAAGTAAAATTATAGGTTTTACCGTCTGCCTGCTCTACAAACAGTTCCCTACAATTCTTCCAAATAACACTCTTTACTTCCGGCGGATATACGATCACACCGCCCAATACATAGGCTACCTTATCCTGCAGATCGGTTCCCATGGAAGGCATCGGCGCAGAGAGTGTGATGGTTGCCGTATTGCTTGACGTATCAATCGTACAATTCTGCACACTGTAATTGTGTGTGGACGATGAAATTCCAAAACCGAAGAAATCAATATCCAACTCGCTTCTATGCGTAAAACATTCCGTTACCATAGAGATATTTGCATGGGTAATCGTCATTGTGATAACCGGAACCTGACTGATGACAAATTCCTTCATACGGTTCACTTTCCCGTCCGCTCCAAATAATTCTTCTACTTTAAATTCATCGTTTTGAAGCTGATAACCGTTCACGTCTTTTCCTGTTTTATTTTTAATTTCATCTAACAGATTTTCGTCATACCAGCCTTTCATGCCATCTGCACTTGCCAGTGCCGGAGTCGCATCCAGCGTTGTTACTCCGCGATACTCCATGATAATTGACACTGTGGAAGACGAAGTAGTCAATGAATTCAGCGTATATCTGGTGTCTGATTTGATGAAAAAACATATGGGCAAAGGAATCACAAATGCCGCCTGATGATCGATCGACAACGAACTCTGCGTCTCCGAAAAGTCAGAGAACTCAAGATCTATTGTCATCTTATTATCTTCTGCACTCAGTTCATTGTATATCTGATTTACATCCGCCGTACTGTACCCGACGGAATAATTTGCTGCATCGATCTGTACCCCAGCGTTGCTTTTGGAGGGATTCTTCATATTATCAATGAGCTGCTTCACATAATTTATGGCATCCAGTTCCCTGCTTGTCATTTCAATATACTTTGCATTGTGGCTGAGAAATGTATTATACTGCGCAGCCAATGTCGGATATATATTCTGAAAGTCTTTATCCTCCTTATGTGCATTCACAAAACCGATGATCTCGATCAACGGGTTCTGCGGATTCTGAATATCCCCAACCTCATCCTTGTATGCGCTGACAAGATCCTGTGAAGTAAGCATTGCTTCTGTTTTCAGTTGATCTAACGTACTCTGATTTCGAATACTGAAAACTCGTATCCGCCAAAATCTTCTGATACAGGGTTGAAAATAATTCTTTTCTAAAACCAGCCTGTCCATCATCATCAAAAACGAGCATGGTATCAACATCCTGCAATGTTTTTTGATTGTAATACCCCATGCTACCATAAGTGACTCCCCAATGAAATCCCTGCGGCGCAACAACGGTCTTGAAATCTCCTTCCAATTTTGCCGCTAACAACTGATTGACCTTTTTTTCCAGTTCCGCACGAAATTCACTTTTTGCCATTTCGTTTGTTTCATTTTTCTTCATAGACACAGTCCTCCTTTATCTTTGTAGTTTCATCACAATGCATACATTTGGATTTGTCAAGGTATTCCTGAAAAAAGATTTTGACAGCTATAAAACGCAAAATATTTGTTAATGTACTTCTTTTAAGCAACTATTTAGGTCATTTCTCCTTGAATGAAACCATAAAAAGGAGTACAATTTTATTAAATACGAGAGAAGGTATCAATATGTTAATGAAAAAAAATCAAACCAAAGAACTTATAAACTCACTTTCCGAATTGCAGGAAGCTAACTATGCGCTTTCCAGTCAGCAACTGGCTGAAATTTATGAGCGTCTGCAAAACGGAAGACAGCAATTCGAAAAGATTCTGGAACAAAATATTTCTGCCGTTATGCAGATCAGCTCATTAGATCTGATACTCCATCATTACACCGAAGATTTAGAGACCATCTCACGGAGCGTAGCAGATGCGACCAAAGCAATTCATTCTTCCTCCGAAGATACGTCAGGTGTGGCAGGCACTATTTCCAGCCAGCATGAGGAACTGACCAATACGATTATCGCAGCATCCGAAGAGTCCGGTAATGTCTATAAGAAAATCGAAGAGGGACAAGGTGAACTGACCCTCATTAAACATTTATCCGAGAGTACCATTTCCGCCTCAGAAGAAATGCAAAGGGATATGGATCAACTTGAGATGGTCATTGACCACATGAATGAAGTCATTGAAGGAATTAATTCTATTTCCTCACAGACCAATCTTCTTTCTTTAAATGCTTCCATAGAGGCCGCAAGAGCAGGGGAAGCCGGAAGAGGATTTGCCGTGGTTGCTGATGAAATTCGTAAATTGGCAGATGAAACCCAGACTCTGACAGGAACTATGGGCAACTTCGTAGAGGATGTGAAAAAAGCATCCCGGAAAAGTGTAGACAGCGTTGCCAGTACGATAGGTTCTTTGGAATCCATGACTGAGAAAATCGGACATGTATGGGCATTGAACGAAGAAAACCAAAAGCATGTTGCCAAAATCACGGATAATATCAGTTCTCTTGCATCTGTCAGTGAAGAAATCAGCAGTTCCATGGCAGAGTTGGAAAATCAGTCGAATGAAATTCAGGAAGAATGCAGAATCCTGTCTGATGATACCGAGAAACTGAGAGAACTCGGAATCCATGTAAAAAATTCGATAGAACCGGTCGCAAATATTGAGACGACATTAGATGACAATGCCAAAATGATGGGTAAGATGTCCCAAGACGCTTTCTATGCCTTGGACAAAAAAGAGTTTGCAGGCTATTTGGACAGGGCCATCAATGCACATAAATTATGGCTTGTCAACTTGAAAAATATTGTAACAGGACGCACCATTCTGCCTTTGCAGTTAGATGATTCGAAATGCGGTTTTGGACACTTCTACTATTCCATTACACCGCAATACCCTGAAATCACCGATCTGTGGAATAACCTCGGCGCCAAACACAAAAAATTCCATAATTACGGCTCTGACATCATCAGGGCACTGTTTGCGGAAGATTACAGCGGGGCTGAGCGCATGTATCAGGAAGCGGAACAATATTCTAAGGAACTGATTCACGATCTGGAGGAAATGAAAGCCAAATTATCTCAATAAGAACGAATTAAGAGGGAGGCAGATAATTATTTGATCTGTCTCCCGTTATGTTATTGTACAGATCCTCTAACTGCTGATCTGGCGCCCTTCATGATCCAAATGGTAATTATCCTTATAAATCAACTCTGAAATCGGGACTAATTCATATCCTTGGTCCTGCAAGGTCGTAATCAGGGTTTCCAGCGCATCCGCTGTATATTTAGCGCCGTTATGACATAAAATGATGCTGCCGTTTCCCAGATGTTTGTGCTGTGTTACGGTCTGGATGATGGAATCTACACCGTAGTCCTTCCAGTCGAGAGAATCAACATCTGATACACTTGTAAAGTTAAATAGTGAATAGATTCCTTTCTTCTATATTGTTGTGGGGATTATATCAGAGAGAAAATGGGATTACAAGGAATATTTATTATTTGTTCCAGAAATTGATATTTAAGCTAGGTAACATCTTCATAGCATATAATATCCTATTTACACTGTTATCACACTTTTCAAATTATGACAATTTAATTATGGTTAATTGGAAAATGAAAATGGCTTCGATTTTTTCAATGACATAACCGTTTGATTTGTCATCTTATTCGTTCCATTTAACCCATTATGTTTCTATAAATTTCTTCTACTTCTTCAGGATTTGTTAAAAACCACTCTTTACCTGGAGAGTCCTTTATTTGTTTTTTTCTTAATTTCAAAATATTATGTATCGTTGCTTCTAGTGCTACCGAATTATTACATTTTATAATTAATGCAACATGTGGTTTTTCAGGAAAACAAGTTCCTATTTGAGAATAGATTCTTTGAAGAGGAGATCTATCTGTTCTACCAATCTTACATGCATAATAAGCACTTTTTTGTAAATGCGATAATTCTTTATATGATTCATAATAATATAAATAAATTGAATTGTCTCCTTCTCCTATTATTTTATCAGCAGTATAAGTTTCCATCACTTCATCCACTGTAGTCTCAATTTTACAAATCTCTTTTTTAGAATAAGCTAAAGTCCATACACCATATCCTTTGTTCTTCAGCCCTTCATCCTTCAGCAAACTGCAAGCTTTCTTGAACACAGCCGCATAATCTTTATCTTCTATAATACCACCATTGTTTTTCCAATAATCACATATTGTATTTACTGCATTCTTTCTCTCAAATTGCTTTCCATCAAATAGCTCAATAAGTAAATCCTTAAACTCATTAGGTGTTAATTTTAGTCCTTGTATGTCTTTCATCCTTCTATCTTTTCCTTTCAGATCAAAATTTGTACATGCAATCAGCCCTATTCAGTAAATAGTTTATAAAATTGTACCACAAGCAAAAGATTTATCATTCTAATTTCACCAATATTGCCATATCATGAGCAAACGTCAGATATTCGTTTTTGTACTTATGCTTAATCGAAAATTTGTTAATACAAAATCCATTTTTATCATTATTGAAGAAGTGAAAAATAAGACCTCTGAATTTAATCATAGGTCTTACTCTATCCCAAAAATACTATATATATTATCATTGATCACTAAATACATTGGTGTGCATTTTCCCAATTCGTCATCTTCTTCATAGGGTATTATAAATTCTGTTGCATCAACAAAATTTTTTCTTCTGTATAATTTTTCTCCATTCGCATTTGCCCTAAGAAAAATACCGGTAAACCCTATCGTTTTTGTTGACAATTCATATATATCCATCAGCAATATTTCAAAGAATACTGTACTATAGTATTTTTCAACGCCCAGCTTACCTGTCTTTGCCTTTTGAAATGCCTTAGTAATCGCAAAGTATTTTATCTCTGCACATGATGCACTGAACATACAATTTGAATCTTCTTTTGAATAATATAGTGCTGTTGCTTTCAATGTAACAAAGGCAAATACTGTTGTTATTCCAGACTCTTCTTCATTCTCATCAATTAAAACATATGTAACTCCATTACCACTATTAGCACATTCTATTGCTTCTGCACTCAAAAAATCATTAAAGTCAGGATGCCCACAATCGAACTTATCCAAGACATCCTGACTTATATTCGCATTTGCCAATTCAACATATTTCATTAGTCATTATCACCATTACACATTTTTTTCATTTTCTCGATATCAGAAGATGAAAAAATATCTCTTGATGCTGCACATTCATTCCAATATTCTTCTGTAACTTTCTGTGCGCACAATTCATTTAAAAATGATGATAACATACCCTTTTTAATAATTGTTGCTTCATTGGGTTTGATTGCCATAGCCATATTTCCATCCTCCTTTGCACTTTTTTCCTTACTCTTATCCATATTATACCACCTTTTTATTTACTTTCATAGATAGTATAATACCCAAACATCAAAGAAATAACTTTTTCTTTGATAGTTATTGTACATTAAACGTTACAGAGGTGCAAGAAATTTTACATATAATATTCCTCCGTGTTATAAAGACACACATCTGTTTTTCAAATTTTCATATTACCTCATGTTATTCACTAACTGCTGATCTGGCGTCCTTCATGATCCAAATGATAATTATCCTTATAGATCAATTCCGAAATGGGCACTAATTCATATCCTTGGTCCTGCAAAGTCGTAATCAGGGTTTCCAACGCATCCGCTGTATATTTAGCACCGTTATGACATAAAATGATACTGCCGTTTCCCAGATGTTTGTGCTGTGTTACGGTCTGGATGATGGAATCTACACCGTAGTCTTTCCAGTCGAGAGAATCAACGTCCCACTGAATCGGATAATATCCACAGGCTTTTGCTGTTTTTATGACATCATTGTCATAATCCCCATAAGGCGGACGGAATAGAAACATCTCATATCCGGTCAGTTCCTGCACCTTTCTATGTACTGCCATTAACTCTTCTTTGCACTCCTCATCGGAAAGCTGAGACATATTCTTGTGGTTCTCGCTGTGATTGCCCAGGTCATGACCGGCTGCCAGAATCGCTTTCACATCATCTGGGTAAGCTTCCACCCATCCCCCTGTCATAAAAAACGTCACCTTAACATTGTGCTTCCTCAAAATCTCCAAAATCGTAGCCGTATCCTCATTTCCCCAAGCCGCATCAAAGCTGAGCGCCACCTGCTTTTTATCGGTCTCCACACAGTAAATCGGCAGTTCCCTGCCTCCTACCGTGTTGCTGACCGTAATAGAATCAGGAAGCACTCTCGCCACCCCCTGGATCAGGGCTATCGTTGCTAACACAAACGCCGCCGACTTTACCGCCTGCATAATCACATTGCGATAGAAAACCTCCTTCTTTCGTTCTTCCTTCGTCTGTACTTTCTGCCCTTCACAGCTTCCGCCGCAATACTGGCCATATCCCCGTTGTTTTTCTCTCTCAGCATTCCATGCTTCCACCTGCTCACGCCTTGGCCATTGTTCCTCTTTCGTTCTGCCGTGCCTATCCGAAAACACCTGTCTTTCCAATTCTCCAAGTGCCAATTCGATTTTCTCACTCCATGATTTCTGCTTTTTGGCCATAATAATACCCTGCACTTTTTTGTTACTAAAGTATATGCAGGGTATCTCACATTTTGTTATCAATTTTGCAGAAGGACATGCTTTCTATTGATCCCGTTTCATGCGTTCTAACTCATCCTCAATAGCACGTATCTTCCGGTCAGTATCATTAAGCCGCTGCTCCTGAATGCGCTGCGCCCTCTTCTCCTCTCCCCTTGTGGCGAAAAGAATTCTGGCAAGAAGCCCTGCCCCGCCGAAAATCAACACAAGAATCAGTACCCACTCATATAAAGTCATCCTCATCAATGAAATATCTGTTGTCATGATAATCGCTACAATAATCAGAAAGACTCCGGCTGCTGTAAACACTTTCGACGGGAAGCTCCCTTCCGTGGCAAACATCCACACAATCCCTATGATAAACGGCACCATAATGAGTCCGTTATTCACATGAAAACCACCGATCCTCCATCCGTAACCGAACAATCCGGAAGACACCATAACCTTCTGTGAAAATATAAATAATCCGGCCACTAACATAGCCAGTCCGGCAAGAAACTGCAATAACTCATTTTTCGCTTTTCTCATTCATGCTACCTCTGTATCTTTCCTTTTATTCGCTCAATCTTTCCCAGTATACTACTGTATTCTTTACATGCTTTTTCCAATCTTATCATGTTTTTTACAAAAATAAAAGGGATTTCTATTTCTTGCCAATTTCTTCTTTTACACTTGACATTCCCATGGAAACCATTAAAATATGATGTAATGTCACTGACAAGACAGTAGTCTTTACAGTTATTTCAGGCAATTGATAACTGATAATAAATCGATATCATGCTTGCTGTCTGCCATACATATCATACTACCCGAAAGGATATACATATCATGAAAGAATTTTTAAAACGCAAAAACATTATCTTTTCCTTTAAAAGATACGGTGTGGAATGCTTAAGTGCCATGGCACAGGGTTTGTTCTGCTCTCTGCTCATCGGCACGATTATTAAAACACTGGGACAGCAGTTGGGTATCGAATTTCTCGTAACCATCGGGACCTACGCCTCTGCGATGGCAGGTCCAGCCATGGCGATTTCCATCGGTTTCGCCCTGCAGGCGCCTCCGTTAGTACTTTTTTCGCTCGCTGCCGTAGGCGGCGCCGCCAATGAGCTGGGCGGTGCAGGCGGCCCGCTGGCTGTTCTGATCATTGCTATTTTAGCTGCCGAATGCGGCAAAGTAGTTTCCAAAGAGACGAAAATCGACATTCTGGTTACTCCCTTTGTGACCATTTTCGTAGGTGTTGCCCTGTCAGCCTTATTGGCACCGGGAATCGGAACCGTGGCAAGCTCCGTTGGACAGCTTATCATGTGGGCTACCGATTTACAGCCATTCCTAATGGGTATCGTGGTATCTGTTCTGGTCGGCATCGCTTTGACACTTCCTATTTCATCCGCTGCCATCTGTGCCGCATTATCCTTAACCGGGCTTGCCGGAGGTGCCGCAGTAGCAGGCTGCTGTGCCAACATGGTAGGCTTTGCAGTTATGAGCTTTAAAGAGAACAAATGGGGCGGTCTGATTTCCCAAGGCATCGGTACTTCCATGCTGCAGATGGGAAATATCATGAAAAACCCCAAGATTTGGATTCCGCCCATCATAGCTTCCGCCATCACCGGGCCTATCGCTACCTGTGTCTTCCGGTTACAGATGAACGGCACTCCTGTATCCTCCGGTATGGGTACCTGCGGTCTGGTAGGTCAGATCGGCGTTTATACCGGCTGGGTAAATGATATCGCTGCCGGAACCAAAAGTGCCATCACCGCATTTGACTGGATCGGACTGATTCTGATCAGTTTCATCCTGCCCGCAGTGATCTCTCTTCTGGCTGGCAATCTTTTACGCAAGATCGGCTGGATTAAAGAAAACGACTTAAAACTGGACTAAAGGCTATTTTTCAATACAAACCGTAACAAAATGTTATAAATTCATGAAAAAAACATATTTTACCCCTTTACAAATCCATAGAAAAACCGAGATAATATATATAGGATAATTCTGTTTTCAGCATACAGAATGAAACATTTTATCCTCATTCATTATCTATTCAAATTACAGACACGGATGTCGATCATCATAACATGGAGGGATGAAATATGGGAATTAGTTTAAACGGATTAAATTCAGGTCTTGCAGACACTTATTCGACCTTACTGGGTGGCAGCAGCTCTTCTTCCGGCATGGATGCGTCTTCGCTTCTTGCCGATTATGCTTCTATCAAAAACGGCAGTTACGGCAAGATGATGAAAGCATACTACGCAAAAGCTTCTGCCAGCGAAGAGGATGACAGCGACAGCACTTCTTCCAAGAAAACAAGCAGCAATAAGGAAAAGGACGCTCTTACCGCTTCTTCTGCCAGCAGCGCTTACAAAGCTGCCGAGAAATTAGGCACTACAGAATTCAGTGAAGAGAACATTGACGAAGCATACAATGCGGTCTCCGATTTTGTGAAGCAGTATAACAGCCTGATTAAGAACGGTTCTTCCAGCAAAAACACTGCCGTGCAGAAACAGGCAGAGTATCTGTATGACACCATGTACAGCAATTATAAGCTTTTTGCAAAAGTAGGCATCACACTGAATACAGACAGAACCTTATCACTTGATGAGAGCACATTTAAAAAGGGCAGTACGGCTACCATGAAAACGTTATTCAATGGTGCAAATTCCTTTGCAGATAAAGTATCTTACAAGGCCAGCCAGATGTATCGCTATGCCAATGAAGGAAAATCCGTAACCGCTAAGAACTATACAAGCAGCGGTACCTACAGCACCACGAATACTACGGATTCTACAATCGACAGCGCGACATAAAGTCAGTCACCGGAACACTTTTTTACGCTTCTTTGATTCATTAACAGCAATAATCAAGATTTTCTACACATAAGTGCAACATATAAAACTCCTTGTACCAACTTGTAATCGGTACAAGGAGTTCTTTTTAACCTTTTCTAAACTGCCTTCCGCAGTTTGAACCCACAGCTTATGCAAAAGGATTCTCTGTCGGATACGGCACGCTCTTAGGCTGATTATAACCGATCTCACTTACATCCACGCCGATATATTTGAATACTTCATATAATGCCTTACCGTGATGTCCGAATGCCACTGCACCGTGATGAGGATAGTTCTTCTCAATCAATACGTGACGATAGAATCTGCCCATCTCAGGAATAGCAAATACGCCGATACCGCCGAAGGACTTGGTAGCTACGGGAAGCACTTCACCCTCTGCCACATAAGCACGTAAGATATTGTCAGCGGTGCTCTGCAGACGATAGAATGTAATGTTACCCGGCACGATATCGCCTTCCAGAGTACCCTGTGTTACTTCTTCCGGAAGACTTCTTGCCATAATCATCTGATATTCCATACTGCATTTGGACAGCTTCTTGGAGCATGTATTTCCGCAGTGGAAGCCCATGAAAGTATCTGTAAACTTGTAATCAAACTTGCCTTCGATAGACTCTTTGTACATATCCTTCGGTACGGAGTTATTGATATCAAGCAATGTTACGATATCATCGCTGACTGCCTCACCGATAAACTCGCTTAAGCATCCGTAGATATCTACCTCACAGGATACCGGAATGCCTCTACCTGTCAGACGGCTGTTTACATAGCAAGGTACGAAACCGAACTGTGTCTGGAATGCAGGCCAGCATTTACCGGCGATTGCTACATACTCACGATAACCCTTATGCTCTTCGATCCAGTCAAGAAGTGTCAACTCGTACTGTGCTAACTTCGGTAAGATTTCCGGTTTATTATTGCCGGCACCCAGCTCTGCCTCCATATCCTTTACAACATCCGGGATACGAGGATCATTTGCATGTTTGTTAAACGCTTCGAATAAGTCAAGTTCAGAGTTCTCTTCGATTTCTACGCCTAAGTTATAAAGTTGCTTAATAGGAGCGTTGCAGGCAAGGAAATTAAGCGGTCTCGGACCGAAGGAAATAATCTTTAAGCTGGATAATGCTGCGATAGCGCGGGCAATCGGTACGAACTCATGGATCATATCTGCGCAGTCCTCTGCATCTCCTACCGGATACTCAGGGATATATGCTCTTACGTTACGAAGCTTTAAGTTATAGCTTGCATTCAACATACCGCAGTATGCGTCACCACGTCCCTGAATCAGGTCGTTCTGGGATTCCTCTGCTGCCGCTACGAACATCTTAGGTCCCTCGAAATGCTTAGCAAGAAGTGTCTCGGAAATCTCCGGGCCAAAGTTGCCAAGGTATACACAGAGTGCATTACATCCGTTGTCTTTGATATCCTTAAGAGCGTTTACCATATCGATCTCGCTCTCGATGATACATACAGGGCACTCATAAATGTCTTCTGCATCATATTTTGCCTTGTATGCTTCCACAAGAGCTTTTCTTCTGTTCACTGCCAAAGAAGCAGGGAAACAGTCACGGCTTACTGCCACGATACCAATTTTCACTTTTGGTAAATTATTCATGTTACTTATCCTCCTTTAACCGGGGTGACCGGTAATTTATATCTGCTTATTGGTTCCCTCATACCAATAGAAGATGCTTCCCAAATCCACACATCCGTGTGATTTTCCAGCGGTTTCTTTCTGTCAGACTGCCGGGTTATTTACCGCAGGTACTGCTGCCTATTCCCTGATATCCAGATTCTTGCCCACCAGACCGATGTGCGCTCCTGCATCCAGACCGCCCTCCGCATGACCGATCAGCCACTTATTCTGTGCCGTAATCAGGGAGTCCTCCCAGCCATCGTGTGTCTCCGTAAGCGGATAGTTCGTGCCCTTCGGCAGTACGATACCTACCTTGAATCCGCCTTCTCCTGCACTGCAGGGTGCATAGTGCAGAGTCGTCGCATAAATTTCTACCGCTGTTCCCGCAGGCACTAAGAATGCCTCCATTTTAGCAGTATCATAAGTAAAATCATCTGTAATATCCTGCTGCATTCCCACAATCAATACCGCATCTGTTGCCGCCACATTAATTTCCGAGCTTCTGTGGTACTCTACGGCATTTAACTTATAATTATGTCCGTTGCAGTATCCTACCTCTATAGGAAGCTCGCCATACGTTCTTTTCTGTAATGCTTTCGCACTGTTTGTGGCTTCCAATGCTGCGATAGACGGCTCATAGGCAACTCCCTCCGGCAGCGGAGTCTCTTTCTTAATCGCCTCGATCAATTCTGAAAAATCAATTCCCTGTACCACTCTGCCGTATTTGCGGAATGCGGCATCTGTTATCTTTTTAATCTCCATCGGTAACCTCTCCCTTCTATCCATGTGCTATTTTTAAATAGTTTCACAATTTCTTATAACAACTCCATCCTACTGAATCTTATCAAACAACTCCTTACAAGCAGGATAAATCTGCTTAAACTGCTGATATCTTGCCTCGTACTTCTCTACCAGCTCAGCCTTCGGCTCCACTGTATCTACTACCTTGACAATCTTCGCCGCAGCTTCCTCTACATTCGCATACTCTCCGCATGCCACTGCCGCTAACATTGCGCCGCCCATGGCAGGACCTTCTTCGCTCTCGATCACATCTACCTTTAAGTTCATGATATTGGCAATCATCTTTTTCCATAACGGAGACTTGGCACCACCGCCGCAGATCTTCGTTCTCTCGATCTTAATTCCCAAAGATTTAGCTACTTCTAAGGAATCACGGAGTGCAAATACCACACCCTCTAATACTGCCTGTGTCATATCGGCTCTGGTCGTATCCATCGTCATACCGATAAAAGTACCTCTGGCATTCGGATTGTTATGAGGAGAACGCTCCCCCATCAGATAAGGCAGGAAATACACGTGATTCTCTCCCAGCTTGTCATCGGTGATATCTTTCTGCTCTGCGCCGTAATCCTTCGTGCCGATGATTTCATCCATCCACCACTTGTTACAGGAAGCAGCACTTAACATACATCCCATCAGGTGATAATGTCCGTCTGCGTGTGCGAAGGCATGCAGCGCATTGAACTTATCTACGCCGAATTTATTAGAGGAAATAAAAATGGTTCCGCTGGTACCCAGAGAGATATTACACATACCGTCTCCTACCGTACCGGTTCCCACAGCCGCTGCCGCATTGTCACCGCCGCCCGCTGCAACCTTAACATTCTCCGGAATACCCAGCTCCTCAGCAATCTCAGGCAGCACCGTACCTACTGTCTCGTAGCTTTCGAAAATCTGTGCAAGCTGCTCTTCCTTCACACCGCAGATTTCACACATTTCCTTAGACCAGCATCTGTTCTTCACGTCAAACAACAGCATACCGGAAGCATCCGATACATCTGTACAATGTACACCTGTCAGCTTATATGCGATATAATCCTTGGGAAGCATGATCTTCTTAATTCTGGCGAAATTCTCAGGCTCTTTGTTCTTAACCCATAATACCTTAGGTGCTGTGAATCCCGTAAAGGAAATATTTGCCGTATACTCGGACAGCTTCTCTTTACCGATCACGTTATTCAAATAATCACATTCCTCCGTGGTTCTGCCGTCATTCCACAGAATCGCCGGTCTGATCACTTCATCCTTCTCATCTAAAATTACCAGTCCGTGCATCTGTCCGCCGAAGCTGATTCCTGCGATCTGACTCTTATCCACATCTGCAATCAACTCCTTAATACCGGCTATACTCTGCTCATACCAATCCTCCGGCTTCTGTTCTGACCAGCCCGGATGAGGAAAATAGAGCGGATATTCCTTCGATACGATATTCACGATCTTACCGTTTCCTTCCATCAGCAGAAGCTTTACGGCGGAAGTTCCTAAATCTACACCAATATAATACATGCTTACCCTCCTATTATTCTTGTCCACAGTTCCAAGACCCGACTTAGAAATCAACATTTCAATATGATTTCCCGGTCTGTGCTCTTCTCTCCGTGCACGTGCACGTTGCTTTGTTAATTTCATGATAATCTGTGTCAATTAGAAAATCAAGCCCTTAATTTATTTTCGTAAATTTATACAAAATATATGTTTTCGAATTGTCACTTTCCACTTTTTCGGTATTTTTTACAAGTATTTTTAAATTTGCTATCCTATTAAAAACCCCATGTCCGGTTTGCCATTTAACGTGCACGTGCCATTGAGCATTTGACTTACATGCCCCGTTATGCTAATCTTTATGTAGCAGACTCAGGAATCTCCTTGATTGATTCTTATTGACTGCCGCTGCTGCCTGAGCTCTTTCCGATTACATCCAAAGTGCTCCGGTACCAAAATCCAAACTGATAACAAACAACATCCCCGAAAACAAACAGGGAAGGAGAATTCTGCCATGGCGACTATCAAAGAAATTGCCAGCCTTGCAGGCGTATCGCGCGGAACGGTAGACCGTGTACTGAACCACCGCGGTGCGGTTAATCCGCAGACCGAACAGAAGATCTTGGAAATCGTACAGGCTCTTGACTATAAACCCAACAAGGCCGGTATCGTACTTGCGGCCCAGAAGAAAAATCTAAAGCTGGGCGTTGTTCTGCTGGGTCTGTCTAACCCTTTCTATGATGATGTTTTAGTCGGCGTGCACAGTAAGGCTGCCGAGCTGGAAGGCTACAACTGTACCGTTCTGATCAGGCAGACCGAATACAGTTTGCAGCAACAGATGGACGCCATCGAAGAGCTCCTTCATGAAGGAATTAACGGGCTTGCCATCTCCCCTTATAACGACATTTCTGTCAGTGACAAGATCAACGAACTGTATGGACAGGGAATTCCCGTGGTCACTTTAAATACTGATATTGAAAATTCCAAGCGCATCGCCTACGTAGGCAGTAATTACCGCCGTTCCGGCGAGGCTGCTGCCGGTCTTATGCACCTGATGACCAAAGGCGATGTCTATGTAGGCATTGTATCCGGCTCCCGGAATGTCCTTTGCCACACGGAGCGTATTGCCGGTTTTCAGAATATTACACAATCTTATGAGAATATCAAAATCGTAGATACTATAACCAACAACGATGACGAGATCGAGAGCTATGAGTTAACAACCAGGCTGCTTGCACGCCATCCTGAAATCAATGCACTCTATTTCTCTGCGGGCGGCGTTTATGGCGGCTGCCGCGCTGTGATTTCTGCCGGACGGAATACTAATATGACCATTATAACGAATGATATGGTAGATACCACACGGGATTTTATGGAAAAAGGACTGATTGCAGCCACCATCTGCCAACAGCCCTTTTTACAGGGATATAATCCTCTGAGCATTCTCTTTACTTATCTGACTACGGGAGAACTCCCTCCTGCTGAAAACAATTATGTCGATGTGGAGATCCGCATCAAAGAGAATCTGTAGGTTTCAGGAATTGCTCTTCGAACTGTTCTGCCGGAGAGGGTTTTCCAAAATAATAACCCTGTATCATATCCGGATGAGTCTTCATCATTTTCTGAAGTTCGTCCTGCTGCTCGATTCCTTCCATACATACGGAAGATCCCAGACTGTGTGCCATATCAATCAGATGACTGATAATGTTATAATCGTGATCATTCTGCAAAGCCTGTACCACGAAGCTTCTGTCAATCTTGATTGTCTCCGCCTCTATTTCCTTCAGGTACCGCATATTAGAATAGCCGGTACCGAAATCATCCAGAGCAAGGTCTATGTTTTTATCCTTTAAATCTTTAAAGAGCTCCTTAATTCTGCTGTCGGTTTCTATATATCCGCTCTCTGTCAGCTCCAGCACCAGACTGTCCGGAGAAATCCCCACTTCCTGTATACATACTTCCACATCTTTCATCAAATCGCTCTTATGTACCTGTACATAGGACAGATTCACATGGATACGGAAATCCGGCATAATTTCTCTCCATTTTTTACAGGTTTTGGCTGCTTCCCACATCACATATCTGCCCACCGGAATAATTAATCCACTCTCTTCAAGTATCGGTATGAACACAGCCGGTGAGACATTGCCGAATTCCTCATTGCTCCATCTAAGAAGCGCTTCCGCGCCTATCAGATGATAGTCCGGTGCAGCCACTATAGGCTGGAAAAACACCTGGAATCCGCTGAAATGATTATTCACATCACGACGCAGCGTCTTACGAATATCCAGTCTTCTCAAATACTCATCATAGTTTGCTTTGTCAAACACAGACATCTGATTTCTGCCGTTGCGCTTCGCTTCGTTCAACGCAAATTCCGTCAGACGCAATGTTTCATCTGCCGTTTTATCCTGAAATTCACCCGTCAGAACACCGGCAGAGATCGTATAGAAACGGCTGTATTCTTTCTGTCTGACCGTATGCCTGACTTTCTCTCTAATCCGGTTATAAACCGTCTCCGCATCCTTCTCGAAGGTTGCACTGGCATTCACAATCATAAATTCATCTGCCAGCAGCCGGTAAACATCAACGCTCTCATCTACCGTGGCCAAAATGCATTCCGACAGTTCCTGCAGCACTTCATCTCCGGCTTCAATCCCTTCCTTCTCATTGATTTCCTTAAAATTATCGATACCGATCCGCATCATATAACGAATGGACTGCGGATGATCCCTGAGACGTGACTCTACATCCAGACGCAGCCTGACTTCCCTGCGAAGCCCTGTCACATTATCTGCCTTCGCCTTCTTACCCAGCTCACTGACTCTTCCGATTAACAGCCTGTGTCCCTCCGGACCGACAACGACCGTTCCCTTACAATTAATCCAGACTACTTTGCCCTTCCGGTCATACCAGCGATACTCCAGAGCGTGCGTATCCTGTTCCCCTGAGGTACACTTGATAATGTCCTCTTCCACTATGGCATAATCAGAAGGATACACTACTTTCTTCAATACTTCCGTACAATTCTCAATCACTGTATCATCAAAAGGAAACCTCTTAGTTGCCTTCTCTGATATCATATAGATATTCTCATTCAAGTCCATAATAAACAGATAAGAATCCGAAGCCTTCTGAATCACCTCTATCACAGAACTGATTTGTTCCAGGGACATTTTTTGTATTATATCCAGATAATCCATATCTTTCCTCCATATATAAACGGCTCGCACATTGCTCATCGGAACACATTTATTTTTCTATCATACAAACCCTATATTTCCTTTTATTATACTAACTTTTCTTTATGCAGTCAAACTATTTAGTGTAATTTGACTATATTTTTGCAATTTTAGGAAAATATTTTATTAAAATATTACAATTAATTTACATAACACAAAATAACCGCATGATTTAGGAACCAAAAATAAATTCTATACAAAATCTATGCTTTTTGATATACTGGATTTATCTTGAAACGAATGAGATTTTCAAAGAAAATGATAGAAATCACAATATAACAGAGTCAGAGAGGTAATTCATATGAGTAAAAAGAAAGCAGTCGTCTCACTTGGACACGAGGCACTTGGTTATACAACACTGGAGCAATGGGATGCCGTTAAAGTAACGGCTAAGGCACTCGCTGATCTGGTGGAAGCTGATTATCAGTTGACCATTACGCACAGCAACGGTCCCCAGGTAAGCATGATCCACAAGGCGATGACGGAGCTTCGCCGTGTGTATATTGACTATACCCCTGCTCCTATGTGTGTCTGCTCCGCCATGAGTCAGGGTTATGTCGGCTACGATATCCAGAATGCACTCCGTGCAGAGTTGCTTAGCCGTGGTATTTCCAAGGCTGTCAGCACAATTCTGACTCAGGTAACCGTAGATCCTTACGATGAAGCTTTCTACGAGCCGACTAAGGTAATCGGCAGATATATGTCCAGAGAAGATGCGGAAACAGAAATAAAAAAGGGAAACTACGTGGTAGAAGAACCCGGCAAAGGCTTCCGTCGTGTGGTTGCCGCTCCCAAGCCTATTGATATTGTGGAAATTGATGCCATCCGCACCCTCGCCGATGCAGATCAGGTGGTAATCGCCTGCGGCGGCGGCGGAATCCCCGTCATCGAACAGAATCACGTATTAAAAGGCGCTTCCGCTGTCATTGAGAAAGACTCTATCGCCGGAAAGCTGGCCGGAGATCTGATGGTGGACGAATTGATTATTGTGACCGGCGTACCTGCTGTTTATCATAATTTCGGTAAAGATAATCAGACACCGATCAGCCGTATGAACATAGCTGAGGCTAAAGAGCTTATAACTCAGGGCGAATTTGAAGAGGGAACTATGCTGCCGAAGATCGAAGCATCTATCGCATACTTAGAGAAGAATCCTAAGGGCAGCGTACTGATCACTTCCTTAGATACGGTAGCCGATGCAATCAAGGGCAAGAACGGAACCATAATTACAGCTTCCTAAGAGAAACAGGAACAACAAAAGGGCATATCCTCATGTGAAAGGATTTGCCCTCTTTTAATCTCTTTTTAACCACTTTTACCTTTTATCTTTCTTATTTTCAGGCTGACACATTCCGCATTTTCATCCTGTCTCCTGCAGACTTCCCAGCACCATACACAGAGCTCCGATCATGATACAGAAATCGGAAATATTAAATACAATCCGCCTGACCGCCTGATTTTTCACCGGAAAGCTGACATAGTCCACCACATAATGTCTGCGCAGTCTGTCATAGGTGTTGCTGTAGGCACCGCCAAGCAGCAAAGCCAGGCCTGTCTTTAACAGTCTGCCGCCCTTGATACTGAAAGTCAGCAGGAAAACTACTGTCATCGCCAGCGTCAACAGCAAAGAAATAAGCGCAACCAACCCACTTCTTTTCTCTCCCGCATCCAGCATCGCACCTTTATTATGGTACTTGCGCAAAAGCAGTTTGCCGTTCAGCAGTTCTTCTGTTTCACCTTCCGTCCTTTTATCTTCGATCCGGTTCTTAATCCCCAAATCCAATAAAAAAATCAAAACCGACAATACCGCATATCTCATGTTGACCGCCCTGTTCCTTTCTCAACTGCCGCTGTCTCTGACATCTTATCACCACAGCCTCCAACGGGAAGAACGCCCACGGCGTTCTTCCGGGAATGACTTAGTTATACTTAGACTGTGTTCTTTACAGTCTTAGTATAACTTCATTCCCTATTTAAAGGCGTGCCAGCGTCTCAAATGTCCCCGAAATATTCAGCTTACCATACCCCCAGCGGTTATCGGGATACATAATGCCTTCTTCCCGGACAGCCCCGCGGATAAAGTACCTCTTAATCGTCCGCGTCTCTACCAGAAACGCATTGCCCTCCACAATAGACCACTCCATAAACTGTGCAATACAGCCTGCCGCCAGCGCTGCTGCCATACTGGAGCCGGTGCTCTCTCCAAGTGCCGTAGATACCTGTACGCCGGGTGCCGCAAATTCCGGCTTTACCCTGTTATCCCTGGCAAATCCTCTGCCTGATTCCGGGAACCAATTTCCGTTAAACCCGTTATATGCGGAAACCGTAATTACTTTTTCCGCATTGGACGGCTCCGTCAGCGTCACATCCGGACTGGGTTCTAAGAACTCCACTTCCCCATCCAGAAACTCCGTGATCGGAAGCCACATATGGAAAAGCCCCGAAGTGCTTATCCTCGTGTTTTCCCTTTGTGAAACAATAATCCGCCAGATACCCGGAGTAGGATTCACAAAACGGAAAAAGACAAGTTCCTCGCCCGATTCCCTTTCTACCAGAATCGCACTGACATAAATTACTGTCTTATCAAACACAAAAGAAAAAGGTCTGTCAAAGCCGCTCCTGAAATCAATCACGGCCGTACGTTCCCCGCCGGGCGTCTGTACGATCAGATTATAGCTGTCCAGAGTGCTGTTCCACATTTCCATGCAGAACCCCGTAACCCCCTCAGCCACACGCACTTCCACCTGCTGCGGCACCGTATCCATGAAATGATGTCTTTTATCGCCTTCATTGCCGCCGCACACAATCACTGCCCTGCTTCTCTTAGCAGCTATGGAATTCAGATACGAACCAAGCGGCGAACCTCCCGTATGGTTTCCCAGATTGGTTCCCATTCCAAGCACGATCACCACAGGACGTTCAAATACAATCGCCATCTGATCCAGATACTTTACCGCTTCCATAATATCATTTTCCTGATAAGCAATGGCATCCCCGGCTACCAGATAGTAATCCCGCAGATATTGTTTTGCTTCTTTCAGCTTAACCACAGCAATATCTGCCTGAGGCGCAGCCCCCCGGAAAGTCAGTCCCATGTCCAGTACGCTGCCTGCCGCAGCAGATGCCATCGCCGTCCCATGCCCGTTTTCATCGAAAGAGGGGACAATATCTAAGGGGTTCTCTGCCCGAAGCGCCCTGTTAATATCCTCCCGGGTATACTCCGTTCCGAAATCAAATCCGTCGGGCGGTGTTCCGCTTTGAATCGTCTGATCCCATATGGAAACAATTCTGCTGTTTCCTTCTTCATCTAAAAACGCATCCGCCTGATACCGGATTCCCGTATCAATAAAGCCGATAATAACGCCCCTGCCCTGCAGGGACAATGGCGGTCCCTGAATTCTGATATTTCCCATCGCTGTCAGATTTTCACTGTGAAAGGTCTGCATCAGACCATACAGCTTCGGAATCGCCGCATAACCATAATTTCCGATCGCAAGCGGCGGTGCTTCGCTCCTTCTTACATAGGCAAATCCATATTCTTCATTCAGCGTCCGAAAGCAAAAAGGGTGATTTACCTGTTCCAGAAAACGCTCCGGCAAGGTGTAATCCGCAATAATATCCGCATAATCATTGGATAAAATTTCTTCTCTACAAGGCATTGCATATCATTCCTTCCACAAAAGGCTCACTTTATGATATGCTTTTTCCTTAATTCTGCTTTTGCATATATTCTCTAATAAGCATCCTGTCCGATCACTTTTAAGGAATCCGGATTTTCTGCCAGACTGCTTCTGATATCAATAATCGGCCCTCCGGTTCCCTCGATATATTCTCTCGTAATCGTAATTCTGCCGATATTATCATCCTTGGGAATCTCGTACATAATATCCAGCATAAATTCCTCAATGATGGCACGCAGTGCACGCGCTCCGGTATCTTTCTCAAGCGCCTTCTCAGCGATTGCCTCTAGAGCCCCTTCGTCAAATTCCAGCTTGACCTCATCTAACTCCAGCAGCTTCTGATATTGTTTCAGGATCGCATTGCGCGGCTCACTTAAGATTTTGACCATCATTTCCTTACTCAAACCTTCCAGCGTGAAGATAATAGGCAGACGGCCGATAAACTCAGGTATCATACCGAACTTCTTAATATCCTCCACGGTCACACGGCTTAAGATATTTTTTTCTTTATCGTACTTATCTTTCAATTCCGCATTATAGCCGATCGAAGTCTTCTTGTTTAACCGCTGTTTGATGATGTCCTCCAAGTCAGGGAAGGCCCCGCCGCATATAAAAAGAATGTTTCTGGTATTAACAGTCGCAAGAGGTACCATGGCATTCTTGGAATTGGCACCTACGGGGACTTCCACCTCCGCACCCTCCAAAAGCTTTAACATGCCCTGCTGCACCGATTCTCCGCTGACATCTCTGGAGGTGGTATTCTTCTTCTTGGCAATCTTATCAATCTCATCAATAAAGATGATACCCTTCTCCGCTCTCTCCACATCATTATCGGCAGCCGCAAGCAGCTTGGAAACCACGCTCTCAATATCATCACCGATATAGCCCGCCTCTGTCAAAGAGGTAGCATCCGTGATCGCAAGCGGCACATCCAAAAGACGCGCCAGTGTTTTCACCAAATAGGTCTTTCCGCAGCCGGTAGGCCCGATCATCAGCATATTGGATTTCTCTATCTCAATCTCGTCCATGGTGCCTGTAGCAACCCGCTTGTAATGATTATAAACCGCTACGGACATCACCTTCTTGGCATGTTCCTGTCCCACTACATAATCATCCAGCTTTGCCTTGATCTTATGCGGCGGCATAATATTCTTAATATCAATCACAGGCGCTGCATTCTCCGCCTTTTTCTTTTTCTTCAGCTTCTGCTTGTTGGGAATTCCGCCGTCCCCCTGCAGATCCGCAAGATTAACAAAACTGATATTCGGAAACCCCTTACCGTTATTGAAATCGTTCATACCCGGCTGGTTCAGCATACCCTGATAGTCGAACTGGCTGACCGTATCCATAGTCTTATGCATACAGTCATCACAGACACAGATATGATTCGGCAGACGGAACATCTTACCTGTCTTGCTCTCCGGCCTGCGGCAGATAAAGCAGACATCTTCATAATCACTGCCGTTCTCCTCATCCTCCGATACCGTCACACACTCATCAGGCTCCGTATCCTTGCTTTTTGCCGCTTCTGCATCCGTCTCTTCCGGATTTGCTGCCTCTGCCTGTTCCTCTTCTGTTTTATCCCGTTTTTGTGACATACCTGTCACTTTTTTCTCTGTTTCCTGTGCTTCCGTTCCATGTTCCGTCTTTTGGCGGCGAAGGGCCTCTCTCTGTTCTTCTCCGTCCTCCAATTCCCGAAAATCCCAATTCTTCGTTTCTTTGTTATCCTCTGTATTTATGTCATCATACTTGTCGTCATACATAATCCGTCAATCCATACCTTTCTGACATATATGTCATTTAATTTTCTCATCCTTCACACTAATCATAGTATAAAAAGTGCATCCCCACAAGTAAACATTTTCTAAAATGAAACAGACCCCTGGAAATGCCGGTATTTAGTGAGATACTTTCGAACCTGATATTGCTACGTTTAGAACGTTCTTGCAATAAACAGGAGAAAGGCGGCCTTTCGACCGCCTTTACCGTTATATTTTCATATAATAATCCACTTTTAGACTAATACACTGTTCTTATCGGCTTACTGTACCTTATTGCCCAGTGTCAGCTCTACCGTCTTCTCGCGGTATCCGCCTTCGCCTACTGTCATGACGGTAACCTCTACCGTCTGTCCCTTGGCATAGAATTCCAACTCTTTCTGCAGCGTATCCATGGAAGTAATCTTATCACCGTCAAATACCGTGATAATATCCCCCTTCTGTAATCCTGCCGCCTCCGCCGCCGTGCCTTCATATACCTGTGCGATATAGACGCCTTCGGGCATGCCGTAAGCTTCCGAAACTTCCGCTGTCACGCTGATGCCGGAGATACCCAGATAGCCTCTCTCGTCCTCAGCCACTTTATTTTTCGTCTCTTTTAACATAAGATCCGCTATAATCGGGCTTGCTGCCGAAATCGGAATAGCATATCCCATGCCTTCAATGGCACTGCCGCCGATCTTATTGGAATTAATGCCGATTACCTCTCCTTTGACATTTAAAAGGGCACCGCCGGAATTACCCGGATTAATCGCTGCATCTGTCTGAATAAAGGTTCCGCTGGAGCCATCAGACAAATCAATACTTCTGTTAAGCGCACTGATGACGCCAAGTGTTACGGATTGTCCGTATCCAAGGGAGTTCCCGATGGCAATCGCCGGCTCTCCTACTACCAGGGAATCCGAATCGCCCAGTGTGGCAACCGCGATCTGCTCTAAGGTATCCTTTTCTATCTGATCAATCGGCACTGCAATAACCGCCAGATCCATATCCGCGTCAGTACCTTTTACGGAGGCCTCTGCCTCACTGCTTTCTACAAACTGAACCGTCAGCTTATCCGCGCCTTCAATAACATGATAATTCGTAACAATCAAAAGCTCTGTATCATTCTGACCTACGATAATGCCGGAACCGCTGGATTCTCCATCACTGGAAATGGATTGTCCGTAAAAGGACATGGTTTCCGTATAATGATTGTTAATGGCTACGATGGAAGGCATTACATTATCTACCACCTCAGATACATCAGATACCACTGTTGTCACGGTCTCTGTCTTCTGAATACCGGATGCCGTCTGCTGTGTCTCGTCCGCATCCTCTGCCACTACGGTTTCGGATTGTGCCAGCACTTCTTCTGCCTCAGTATCTGCACTGCTCTCTACTGTCTGCGTATCGGCACGGTCCAGCATACCAGTAGCAGCTTCCACAATATACAGCCCAAGTCCTGCAAACAATCCGAAGAACAATCCCAATGACACGGCAAGCACTGCTTTCTTGAGATAACCACCGCCTTTGTGCGGCTTCTTCTCCTTCGGTTTCTTCTGGTTCATCTGTGTGTAATCATTAGGATAAGTATTCCCATACTGATAATTTCCCGTGTTATTTTGATAGTTCGTATAACCCGTGTATGGATTCTGTGCGTTGTTCTGATAAGTCTGCGCACTGTTTTCACCTGTTGTCTGTGTGCCTGTATTGTTATGATTTTGATAATCGTTTGGATAATTATTATGATCGTACATAAGCTTTACTCCTTTCCCTTTCGCTGATGTGATCAGTATAGCTGTTAATTGTGTTTAAACTGTGACAGCTTTTTATCAATTTTGTGTTTTTGCATCTGCACCTGATCTTCTGCTTTTGACCTATGAAAAAAGTATCCTGTATTAACTTTTATGTTTCATACAGGATACTAACAGCTTCAAATCATTCGGAAAATCTTCCATATACGGATTATTTCATCTATTCTACAGTGACAGATTTCGCCAGATTTCTCGGTTTATCCACATCGCATCCTTTTCCTACGGATACATAATAACCGAATAACTGCAGCGGAATGATGGCCAGTGAATTGGCAAAATACGGGTTTGTTTCCGGAATATAGATGACGTAATCCGCCGCCTTCTCAATTTCCTTATTCTCTTCACAGGTTACCGCCAGCACGAATGCGCCTCTTGCCTTCACCTCAACCATATTGCTGATCGTCTTCGCATACAACTCCGGCTGGGTAGATACTGCCGCTACCAATGTCCCTTCTTCGATCAGGGAAATCGTACCATGCTTTAATTCCCCTGCCGCATAGGCTTCCGAATGGATATAGGAAATTTCCTTTAGTTTCAAGGAACCTTCCAGGGAGATTGCATAATCGATACCTCTTCCGATAAAGAAGACATCTTTGGCACCAATATAGCGGTTAGCGAATTTCTGTATCTTATTCTTATTATTTAACAAAAGCTCAATCTGATCCGGCAGACATTTCAAATCACCCAGTAAAGCGGTAAAGGTATCCGTGTCAATCTCACCTTTGACCCTGCCAAGCTTCATAGCTAACAGATACAGTGCAATCAACTGTGCACTGTAAGCTTTGGTTGTAGCAACCGCAATCTCCGGGCCTGCCCAAGTATACATTACGTTATCCGCTTCTCTTGCTATGGAACTGCCCACCACGTTGACAATGCCCAGCACTTTAAATCCCCGCGCCTGAGATTCTCTCAAAGCTGCCAGCGTATCTGCCGTCTCACCTGACTGGCTGATCACCACTACCATAGCTCCCTCTTCCAGAATAGGATTACGGTAACGGAATTCAGATGCCAGGTCTACTTCCACAGGAACCCGCGCCAACCCTTCAATCACATATTTTCCTGTCATACCGGCATGATAAGCGGAGCCGCATGCAACGATATGAATCTTCTTGATGGCCTTTAATTCTTCATCGGTCATATTCAGCTCTTCGATCACAATATCGTTATCCTTGATACGGGGCATCAGGGTATCTGTCACAGTCTTTGGCTGTTCGTACATCTCTTTTAACATGAAATGCTCATAGCCTGCCTTCTCAGCCGCATTGGCATCCCATTCAATGGTTACGGGCGTCTTCTTGATTTCTTCTTCATCTACCGTATAGAAATGCATGTGATCCGCACGCAGCCGCACCACTTCCTGATTATCCACATAATAGACTTTCCTCGTATATTTCAGGATCGCCGGTACATCGGAAGCAATAAAGCAGCCATCCTCATTCTGCCCCACAATCAGCGGAGAATCTTTTCTGGCGGCAAAAATCTGATCCGGGCAGTCTGCAAAAAGAATTCCCAGTGCGTAGGAGCCCTCCACTCGGTGAAGCACCTTGGTGATTGCCTCTAAAGGATTGCCTTTATAATAATAATCCAATAAATGTGCCAATACCTCGGTATCAGTCTCGGACACGAACTGATATCCTTTATCGGTAAGCATCTTCCGAAGCTGGATATAATTCTCAATGATACCGTTATGTACCACCGTAATCGTCTCTGCCGCATTAAAATGAGGATGCGCGTTGGTATCGCTCGGCACGCCATGGGTCGCCCACCTGGTATGTCCGATACCGCATACGCCGGGCATCGTCTCACCGCCGTGGGTCAGATTCTCCAATACTTTTAATCTTCCCACTGATTTCGTGATATTAATCTTCTCACCGTCATAGATTGCCATACCGGCCGAATCATAACCACGGTACTCTAATTTCGATAATCCGTCTAAAATAATGGGGGCTGCCTGTTTGGTTCCTATATACCCTACGATTCCACACATGTTCTTAGTCCTCCTGTTTTTCTATATCCCTGTTTACTTTACTTCTTAGTTATCTGACAGTTCTGTCAGCAATCTCCTGTTCAGAGCGCCCATACCCTTTCGTTGCATCAATCCTGCTGCCGGCTTTGATCAGATTATCCTGTCCCCAGTATTCTTTATTGGACGACAGAGCAACCACCAGCTTCTTCGGTATCTTACGATAATTCTTACCCAGCAGATAGCCCATATATTTAAATCCGCTCTGACAGATCACATGAGGTATCTCTCTCTTCTGTCCCTGCTCCTTAAGATAGGCTATGGTCTGCCGCACCAGTCGTATTCCTTCTGACTCCGATGGGTATCCGGCGAACACTTCCGGATGATCCGCCTGGGAAACACCCAGATCAAAATTCCTATGGAATTGCTCTTTATTCGTATAATTATGAGAATGATAGACCCGTGCATCTGCCGCATAGGCAATCCCGTATCCGACTTCCACCGCTTTCGCCGCATAAATCATGTCTTCATTAAATATCGTATGTTTGACAAATCCGCCTAATTCATCGAAAATCTTCCTGTTATAAGCGGCACAAACGTTGGAACAAAAAAACGTCTTAATGCCCAATGTTTCCAGATCGTCCTTCGTCTTAATACAGGACTGCTCAGGATAGTTAAAGCTTCTGGTAAATTTCTCCACAAAACTGCTCTCTTCATGCGGCATCTGTCTGGCATATGCCACGGCAGCTTTCCCGCTGCGTATCGGCTCAAGCAGCTTCTCCACCATATATTCGTCAGCAGGTAAGGCATCTTGCGTCATCATGATAAAATAGTCGGCATTCGAATATTTCACACCACGGTTTCTTGTTCTGCCGTGATCAAATTCTCTTTTCGATATGTGCTTCACTACGATGTTATGATAATCCTTTTGATAAGAAGCACCATAAAGCAACCGATCAAAGTATTTCTGCTCTGTATTCATAACGATAATCTGACCAACCGGCACACTCTGATGCTCCAGTCTTCCGATTAATGTTACAAACTTTTGGTCCGGCTTATAGGCGGGGATGATAATATCTACTTTATCCACGCTGTTTTCCTCCGTTTATGTTTGCTGCGGCGAAACCGCCAGATTCCGCCCAATCACTCTCTTATTATATAAAAGGGGCCTGCAAAACAAGCCCCTTTGCTCTTTATTTTTTCATTAATCCGTTTTTTTCAAATATCCGTTGGTATCCTGATAGATCTGCTCGCTGCATTTCTTAACGGCAGCTGACGGTTCATAATCATTGTCATCAAACAAAAACTGATGCAGCCACTTAACATTTTCTTCCAAATTCGTAGGAATGACGCAGGAACCCTTAGACCCGATCGTACCTGTAGTACGCATGTCTTCTGTAGGGAATCCGCCGGTCT
Organism: Lachnospiraceae bacterium; assembly: GCA_017936885.1. GTDB lineage: Bacteria > Bacillota > Clostridia > Lachnospirales > Lachnospiraceae > UBA3282. Next base: position 34,595 of record JAGBEO010000023.1, read on the forward strand.
CCGAAATATAATAAGTGTTCACATTGCCAAGCATCTCTACAATCTCCGACAGATCAAGAGATGTATAAACTTCGCTGAATACAGAATTCGCTGTCTCCGTCAACTGCGGCAGGGATGCTTTCTTGGCCTGATCCGCTACTGCTGAAAGCACTTCACGCTGTCTCTCTGCACGCTTGAAGTCATCTCCGGCAGTATAACGGATACGACAGTATCCTGTTGCCTGTAAACCATTTAACAACTGGTATCCCGTAGATGAGACGGGTGTATAGGATCTCTTCAGATCCTCTGCGATACACAACTGGTAGTTATTCAAATGGCTGATCTCTGCATCATCTACGTCAATATATACACCGCCCAATGCATCAATAGTATCGGTAAGACCCGCAAAACCGACCGTAACGAAGTCCGTGATATTCAAATCCAGATTCATGTTCAGCATACTGATTGCCTGCTCCGGTCCGCCCTTCGCATAAGCCGAATTACATTTATTATAAGAATCATTGCTCAGGTTCAAATAAGTATCACGATATACGGATACCAGCTTACACTCTCCCGTATCCTGATTGATGGATGCAATCATAATTGTATCACTTCGTGTATTCTTCGTCAGGGCACCGGTAGTGGAATCCACACCAAAGAGCGCAATGTTGCGGTAACCCTTCATGGTCGTCTCCTGCGCTTCCATAACCGTGTCGTTGATTATGATATCGCCCTCATCCAGATCCACCTTACCGCTCTTCGTACCGGACATAACTCCATACAGGAAAAATACCGCCACAATCAAAACAATAATCTCTACCACGAAAATAATAATTCTTCTGCGCTGTTTCTTCGCCTGTGCTTTCTTACTCATCTTTTTGCCGGATGACTTGCCGCCGGATGATTTCTTGCCGGATGGCTTACTGCCGGATGATTTCTTACCGGTGGATTTCGCACTGCCGCTTTTTGAAGAAGATTTTTTCTTCGGTCTTACTTCGTCTTCAATATATTCATCATCATAATTTCTAGCCATACTTGTACTCCCTTATTTCTCGACAAAATCAGAAGCAAATTCTGTCATATATTTTCTCACATCTTGACCTAAAAGGCAAGTTTTAGTGTACATCTTATAAGATTATACTACATCTTGATATAATTGCAACCTGATTACTGTTTCTTCAAAAAGTCTTAATAAATGTTAGTATTTCACTAATATGCATTTTTATTGATAAATCCCTTGAAAATTGTCAGGAACATAATCTTAATATCAAAAGACATCGTCCAGTTTTCAATATAGAAAATATCATATTCAATTCTGCGCTTAATAGATGTATCGCCGCGATAGCCGTTGATCTGCGCCCATCCGGTAAGTCCCGGTCTGACCTGATGCTTAACCATATAGCGGGGAATCTCCTCCTTGAATTTCTCAACAAACTGCGGGCGTTCCGGTCTCGGTCCCACCACGCTCATATTTCCTTTTAAAATATTAAATAACTGCGGCAGTTCATCAATGCTTGTCCGACGCAGGAATCTGCCCACCTTCGTGACACGGGGATCATCCTTGGTCGTCCAGCCTTTCTCTTCCACAGACGGCTTCTGCACTTCCATGGTACGGAATTTATACATTTTAAAGGGCTTATTGTGAAGACCGATACGCTCCTGTTTGAATATAATCGGTCCCCTGGAAGTAGATTTAATGGCAATTGCCGCTGTCAGCATAACCGGTGATGACACAATCAGGCCGATCAAAGCCACAACAATGTCCACAAAACGCTTCGCGCACCAGTTCAAAGTATTCGTCAACGGCACATATCGGATATTCACCACCGGAAGCCCCATCAAGTCCTCTGTATAAGGCTTGCTTGGAAACAGACTGTTATAATCCGGAATAAATTTGGTGTGTACGCCTGACTTCTCACACAAATCCACAATATGTTCCAAATGGTCATAATCTTTCAGGGAAAGCGTAATCGCGATCTCATCCAGCTTGTTCTCCGGCAGAATATAAAGCAGATTTTCAATCGTTCCTACCACCTTAACTCCCTTATAAAGAGTGCCTCTCGGAACGCTGTCATCCAAAATTCCCCGTACCACATACCCCCACTGGGGATTAGAGTTAATACGGTTGATATATTCCTCCGCCGCCCGTGAATAGCCCACCAGAAGAATATATTTCAAATTGTAGCCCTTTTCCCGAGCATACTGGAGAAGGATACGGATCAAAGAACGTCCCAGTGTAGTGAAGACAATATTGATTACAAAGAACATTGCCATCATGGAACGCGAGAAATGATTCTGGGAGATTAAGTACCACCCCGCCATCAACAGGATCAGTCCTACCGTATTCGCCTGAAAAATATTGAGTATTTCATATTTATGAACGGTAGCCCGCTTGGGGGTATACAGATTAAAAGAATAATATAAGATCAAATAACCCGGCACAATAACGTAAAGCATCTGGAAATATGTGCGCATAGAAAGAACACCGACAGTAGGGTCGATGTCTGAAAACGGGCTGGCAAACTTCAAATACCAGGCTAACATATAGGATGCTGCCACTATAATCGCATCCAGCACAACGTGCAGTCTGTTAAAATATTTCTGGTTATCTTTGATCATTCTTAAGCCTCTATGCTTACCGGACAATTACAGTATTCTTATATCTTCGCAATCGCTTTACAGCATTTATCTCTATCATTTCATTTCTGATATCCAACTACAACCAAAAATCTCAAAATCATTAATATATATCTTACAATATTTCAGCAAAAAGCACAACCACAGATTATACAGGCGGCAGACTGCGGTGTTTAACCAATAAGCCGATACCAGAGATTCCGCCACAATTCAAGCTGTATTCTCACATAATTGGCCAAATGTTTCGTCTGAAACCGCACTTTATGCATTCTTCCTTCCGCCGACACACACAGTGCAGCCCCCCTCCACAGACCTCTGATATAGTTTCCTCCGTAACCTTTCCTGATAAAAAAGAGTGTCTTGATTCCAAAACCGGCAATCAACAGCGGAAGATTCAGAAGGATTAGCAGTAAGGGCATATTCTTATAGATCAGATATACGCTGTTCTTGGAAGTTAAATCTACTTTAAACTCATTGTATCTTGAACCCGAAGAACCGCTTCCGGCATGATATACTACCGCCTCCGGAATGTAAATATTATGATAGCCATGGATTCTGGCACGATACCCCAGATCAATATCTTCTAAATAAGCAAAATGATTCTCATCCAGCAAGCCGATCTCATCAAATATTTCTCTTCGATAGATGGCAGCGCCGCCGCAGGCGGCAAAGATGTTACGCATCTTCTGATATTCCTGTTTCGGTTTGTCCTTACCCAGAGCAAAAGCCCATCCCAATGCGCAATAATAGTCTCCCGCATCATCGATCAGCTCCGGATGATGGAGATTCAGCATTTGGGCAGAGCCCGAGAAAATACCCGTATTCTTCTGCAGTGGTTTCTCCAAAGCCCGAACGAATCCCTTCTCTGCCTCTGTGTCGTTATTTAATAAGATAACATATGTTGTTTCGCATTGTTCAATCCCCCGGTTAACTGCTCCGCAGAAACCATAGTTATGATCCAGACGCAGCAGTTGCACCTGGGGAAATTTCTTTGCAACCACTTCCGGACTTCCGTCCGTGGAACCGTTGTCCACCACAAGAATATGAGCCGGCTCGCCTTCCAGACTGGCAAGGCACTTCTCGATATACTTCATGCCGTTATAGTTTGGTATAATAATAGTGGATCGTATCTGTGTACTCATCTTTCCTCTCATCTATCACCCGAAATAGTTAGTGCCGGATTCCATAACACCCGGTATTTAAGTTTTGCTGCTGCCTGACCAAGTTCTAAGCTCAGCTTGCGGTATCCCGCTTCGTCACAGTTTAATCCGGAAACATCCGCAATTCTCACATCCTGTAATCCATGCTTCGTCTTTACCCGAATCCTTTTCTCCTGATAAGGAAGTCCTGTGATCTGTGTAAAAACAGGCTGCAGTTCTGTTCTAAGCTGCATACATCGGATATCCACTGCCGCGCAGTCCTGCTTCAGCACCGCCTTATGGGCAGCGCCGCCGCTGTATTCCTTGTGAAGTCCTTCGAAAAGGCACTCCCCGTGATCGCCATAGGCTCCCGCACAGATCCGGCGGTGTCTGTCCAGTATCCTTCCGCCCACAATTCCCACATCCTTCCTGACTGTCAGGATATCCGGGAGATAAGAAATATCGTAGAATCCCAAATGCAGGCTATGCTCCACGGCCACGTTCCACCCCTGTTTCTCACAAAATGCGGTTAATGCCGCTTTGCCTGCTTCGTAAGCATATGTTTTACTGGCTGTATTTTCCGCCGTAGAATCCGCATGGCAGCGCCAATGATAGAGGATGTGCGGAATATGGGCAATTGCTTCCTGCCATAGTCCGGGATCATGCCGCTTCTCTGCGGCTGCCTGTCGATACAGACTGTCCACAACCTGCAGCACCAAATCATAATCCTGTGCTCCGTCATACTCTCCACGCAATTTCAGACGTTTCATCAGTCCTGCTTCCACCGCCATAAAGTGGCAAATATAATTATTGGATAAAATTAAATCTAAATTAAATTCCTGTTTTCTATGTGGTGACACATATCTTTGAGCCGTCTGATCGTATTTATCTTCGTCTGAATAAATCAATGCCGGAGTCATATGATGTTTCGCAGATTCATGGATTTTACGTGCCATATAATATAACGCATCAGGTGTTATGAAATCATCATGATCCAGCAGCGCAATATAGTCTCCCGCCGCCAGGTCAATTCCGGCATTGGTATTGCCGGAAATACCCTTATTTTCTGTTAAACGCCTGTATTTCATGCGGGCATCGCCCGTTTCTTTCATAATTTCCTGTACAACCCGTGCTACACTATCGCTGCTGCCTGCATCTGCAATGATCAGTTCCCATTTACGGTAACTCTGTCCGCGCACGGAATCAATCATTTCCCGTAAATATTCTTCTTTCGTTTCATAAGCAGGTACCACAATACTAAAAAGATATGGATAGTCTGCCGTCTCTTTCCACTGTGCCCTCAGTGTCTCTTCTGTCGGCCTTCGATAAATATAATTGTCCTTTTTTTCTTCTTCAATGCGCTCTCTGGCAGCATAATAAGCATGGCTGATTCCGTTTTTCTTAATATAATTCACTGTTTTTCTTACATTGCTTCTCTTCAATATTCTACCCATTGCCATGCCCCCTTCTTTTCCTATATTCCCTTAAAATTCTGTTTCTAATAGCAATTTCCGCCTTTTTCACTTCTCCTGCCATATGGAAATCGCCCTGCTCATCGCAGGGCGACTGATCCTATTTTAATCTCATTGATCATTCTATAAATATGCTTTGAGATCTTCTGTCAACTGACTTAATTTCGCCTCAGCATCCTCAAGGCTTGTGCCTTTCACACCCATGTAGAACTTGATCTTAGGCTCTGTTCCCGATGGACGTGCGCAACACCAGGAATCATTGGTTAAGTCAAAGTAAAGTACATTAGACTGTGGAAGCCCTGTCTCGCCCTCTGCTCCGGTCTCAAGATTCAGAGTCTTGCCTGTTGTGTAATCTCTGAATTCTTTAACCTTCAAATCTCCGAAGTTCTTCGGTGGATCATTTCTGAGCTTATTCATAATCTCTTCAATCTGCTTCGCACCGTCGATACCCTTCATGGTAATCGCATACTGGCTCTCTTTGAAGTAACCGTATTTCTCGTATAACGTAATCATCTGATCCCATACAGTCTTACCGTTCTTCTTACACCATGCAGCCATTTCACACAGGCACATAACGGCTACGATAGCATCCTTGTCTCTTGCGTGAGTACCTGCCAGACAGCCATAGCTTTCCTCTAAACCGAATACATAGTTGTTGGAGCCGCTCTGCTCGAATAACTTGATCTGTTCTCCGATAAACTTAAAGCCTGTCAGCACTTCGATGAATTTTACATTATAATCATCAGCAATCGCACGCGCCATGTTGGTTGTAACGATGGTCGTAACCAATGCTGGGTTAACAGGCATTGTACCTGTAGCTGTTCTTTCTCTTAAAATATACTCCGCAATCAGCATACCTGACATATTACCGGTAAACGGTACATACTCACCGGACTTAGTATCCAGTGCATAGATACCCAGTCTGTCTGCATCCGGGTCGGTTGCCAGTACGATATCTGCATTTTTCTCCTTAGCAAGCTTAAGTGCCAGTGTAAATGCCTTCGGATCTTCCGGATTAGGATATTCCAGTGTAGTAAAGTTCGGATCAGGCATTTCCTGCTCAGGAACTACATATACGTTCTTGAAACCAAGCTCGGAAAGGATTCTTCTGACCGGCACATTACCGGTACCGTTAAACGGAGAATATACGATCTTCATATCCTCTGCCATCTCTTTGATCATTTCCGGATGGATGATCTGCTTTTTCAGTTCTGCCATGTACTTATCGTCAATCTCTTTACCGATCACTTCGTAAAGACCTGCCTTCAAAGCTTCGTCCTTATCCATGGTCTTAACGGTATGATAATCCGTTACATTATTAACCTCTGTGATGATTTCCTTGTCCTTAGGGGCAGTAACCTGGGCACCATCCTCCCAGTAGCACTTGTAACCGTTATATTCCGGCGGATTATGGCTTGCCGTGATTACAATACCGGAGATACATCCCAGTTCACGCAGTGCAAAGGATAATTCAGGAGTAGGTCTTAACGCATCGAATACATACGCCTTGATCCCGTTAGCAGCCAGACATAATGCTGCTTCATCTGCAAATTCGGGAGACATTCTTCTGGAATCGTATGCGATCGCAACGCCCCTCTGCTCGCCGCCCTGTTTCTTTATGTAATTAGCCAGACCCTGTGTAGCTTTACGTACCGTATAGATATTCATACGGTTTGTGCCGGCGCCGATCACGCCGCGAAGTCCGCCTGTACCAAATGCCAGATCCTTGTAGAAACGATCTTCGATTTCTTTCTCATCATTTCTGATTGCCAGAAGCTCCTGCTTGGTCGCATCATCGAAATAAGAATCTTCCAGCCAAAAGTCAAATTGTTCCTTATACCCCATTGTATTGCCTCCTTGTTTTATTGTTATTAGTGTTTATTCCATGCCCGCCACGGAATAAATTACAAGTTAATCAATCGATATTATCTTAGCATACAACTGAGGATATCGCAAATTATTTTCATAAGCGTGATCTCTCGGCAACCTTTATAATTAAATCGTGGATTAAAGCAAAGGCGCGCAATGCTTGAAAGTAAACGATTTTCCGAACGTTCGGAAAATATCACGAAAGGGTAAAGGTACATAAATATGGAAAAGGTAAATTTTGAAATTCTTATTG
>JAGBEO010000024.1 GCA_017936885.1 Lachnospiraceae bacterium
ACTATCATATGCGTTTTGCTTCGTCAAGACTTTTTTTATTTTTTTGCGATTTTTTTATAAGAGATATTTTCTCTTGCCTCGCGTGCTTTAATAATTTACCTTATATTTTTCTAAATGTCAATACTAAATTTGAGATTTTTTTAAAAAATAATTATATTTCATAAAATCACTTTCACAGCACATAAATTCCCATATAATCCAGTACTCTATACAGCAAATAAGCAAGCGCACAGGCCTCTGCTGCTCCCATGACCGCCCCCAGTATTTTATTAAGTCCGCCAATCACCGAAATATTTCCCAATGCCAGAACGGGTCTGAATATCAGGCTGCATATTTTAAAAATAATTCCCAGCAAAATCAATCCGATCACGCAGACCGTCAACGTACTCATGGCCTTAGCCATCACACTGCTGACTGCGAAAAATAAAAGCGCCACACACACTAACGATACAACCGCCGACAGGATATTGCCAATCTCTTTCATAATTCCATTGGAAAATCCTTTTTTCATTCTCCATACAAATAACAGGAATATAACCAATACAAAAATAAATTTTGTCATCAAAATCACAACCTTCTGATCTTCCGCATTATCTTATGTCTTTATCCCTCTACCGGACTTATTTTAATTCTATCGTATCAATGGAATCCGGTGTCACTACCATATAATTATAAGAAGAATTAAGGGGAATCAACACTCTGGCTGACTTTTCAAAATTTCCGGCATATTTCTGCACACCGCTTGTATTATAAATGCAGCATTCAATTTCATTATATATAATAATCTGATCTTCATGGAACAAAATATCCGAATATTCAATATCAAACTCAATTTGCTGTGTTAATTCTCCTGATTTATGATATACATCTAAACGATATTTGTTACTGCTTTCCGTACTGTGAAACACAAGTCCCACATATTCGTCCCCGTAATAGATGCTCTGGATATCATCGCTGACCAAATTTTCCGCTATACTGACCGGCTTCTGGGAACCGCCGTAAAACATCACCCTGTCATCAGATACGGCAAACACTGACTTATTATCCAAAAATCTTGTAAAAGGAACTATCGTATTTAAATAATCATAACCGCTGACATAATTATCTGTACTGTTCTGTCCTACTGCTCCAAAATTATAAAATGCCACACTGGACTTCATCTGCCCGCTGTCCACAAACAGATAGGACACGCAGACCAGTTCACCACTGGGAGAAATGGATACGCTGACCGGATATCCGCTCTCCTTCATCGTAGTTCTGAAATGCACCAATTCATTCCCCTGCGAATCATAAAGATAAATCAGCGTAACATCCGTATCATCCAGCACTACTGCCACAACACCGTTAGAAGCCACACATAGATTTCTAATCGGTCTGTTAGTCGTAATACTGCCCAGAGACCCCCCGGTATTCATAACATAAATCGTCCTGCCGTTATAATCTCCGATTGCGACCACATTCTGGCAGATATCAACCATAGGGTTCTGCATTTCAAAAGTCTGGTTCCAAACCGCACGGCCTTTCGTATCCATACATTCGGCTCCATCCTTGCTATAGCTTAGCAGATATCCTGCAAAGGGCAAAAGGCGGGCATCCTGTGTAAGGTTAGTCTCCACCGATGAAACCACTATATTCTCCGTATATACTTTATTCTTCCATTGTATCAACAGAGCCGCTGCAATTGCCGACACTAAAATAATCACCAATATTGTACGATAAAAAATCGTAAACTTATGGCTTTTTATTTTCTCTCTGTAGCTGACCTTCGGTATGTCATTCTCTCTCTTTTCTCTTTTTTTCAGGTAGTCTCTGACGTTTACCATCCGTTGTTCCTCTAATCATCATCTTTACTTATCAAAGCAGTCCGGGGAAACATTTCTGTCATTTACATTTCATTTCCTCTTATCACCGGCACGTATATCATACCACACATTTTCCTATGGCAGTATTATTTTTTGACCGTAACGAATATTATCCGGGTCAGATATCTGGTTCAATTCACAAATTTCCTGTACTTTTGAAGTATCTCCATATATTTTTTCACTGATTGTATAGAGTGTATCACCACGTTCTATCTCATAATATCTGGTTATACTTCTCGACAGTGCTTCCGTATCCTGCAGCGTATCTTCCTCAGATTCTATATCGTCCTGCAGCACTTCCTTTTCCACAGTCTCATCCGCCACCGATTTCAGGATACCTTCCGCCTCGCTCCCTGCTTCATCCTCTGCTTCGTCTTCCACCGATTTCAGGATGCCCTCCGCCTCATCCTGCTGCACTTCATTTTCCATCATCTCTGCTTTATTTTCATCTGCTACTGATTGTAAGATATCCTCTTGTATTTCTTTCTCCGTATTTTTCCAGGACATATCTCTTTCCACGGCAATTTCGCCCTGTACCGCATCAGAGGTCGTTACCTCTTTTGCCTCCTGATTTTCTATGGCAAAGAAAACCTCCTGCGCAGATTGATTTAAGCGTTCCATTTTATCATAACTATTAGTGGAATTAATCACGATAGCAATAAGAATCACAAAAATAACTCCCAACTGCATTGACACGGCATTATGCATACGCTTTCTCGGAACCTCTGACGAATCCTTCATCTTCATATTGGCAGATATGTATTTCGGCACATAATCATCGGTTTTGGTCCCTTCCCGACATTGCTGTTTCCGATCAATCAGGTAGCTCTGCATTTCTTCATTATTATGATAAAAAATATCATACCCTTTTACTTCATACAATTCATCGTTTTCCCTTACCATGAATACAGGGCCACCCTGTGTTAAACGGCATGTGATTTTCTCCAGAAGATCATATTTATCAAAAACGGTAAGCTGCTTGTCCCTTCCCGCCCCGTAAATAACATATTCTTTCGCATTCCCCTCACAATAACCATAGAAAAAAATCTCCGATAACTCCAGCGTTCCGGTTTCATATTTTAAATAAGATATGACGTAATCCTCCACACAAATCCTGTATTTATCTTCTTTTCCTCCTTTGTGAATGATGACCGATTCTGATTTCATTTCATTCACTCCATTCCGAAGCAATTCATCGCCAAGTTTGCCCTGAGCTGTCTTACAGGTAACCTCTTGGACATAACTCTTTGGAACCGCAAGTCTGATTTCGCATTTAACTCTACGATCAAGGTATTTTAGTGACGCAGAAATACTATAGCATATCTTCCTTAAGAAATATGGCAAAACCCGCGATAGTTTCTTCCAAACAAATTTACTGCACGAACAGTTCTCTATCACGCAAAAAGAAAGGATATGTCAAACATACCCTCTCTTATCTCTCTTCATGCTCTATCTGCATATTCGTCAATTGTAAACCCTATACGAACTGATATACCGTCACAGACTCATAGTCCCTGCCGGGGCCAAATACTGCCTGCGGGAAGTTCGAATGGTGAATGTTATCAGGATAATACTGCGTCTCTAAGCAAAATCCTTTACGGGGACTGTAAGTAACATTGCCTTTGCCGCTCTCCTCAGCGATACAGTTGCCCGCATAGAACTGCACACCGGGAAGATTCGTAAACACTTTCATTTTTCTGCCGCTCTTAGGATCTTCTGCCACTGCGATCTCTTTTAATGTACCGTCAGCGCCATCAATTACAAAGTTATGATCATATCCCAGTGTCAGTTTCAACTGCTCAAAGTCTGCATTGATATCCCGACCAATGGGTTTAGCCTGCGTAAAATCCATAGGAGTGCCTGCCACCGGTGCTATCTCACCTGTGGGAATGGCTCCCGGTACTACCGGAGTATAATAGCTTGCATGTAATTGTAACAAATGGTCTTCAATCTTACCGGACTGATGGCCTGCCAGATTGAAATAGGTATGGTTGGTCAGATTCACGATTGTGTCAGCATCTACGGATACATGATAAGCAAGCTTTAACGCATTATCCTCAGACAGGCTGTATACCATAGTGATTTTCTTATTGCCCGGAAATCCCATCTCGCCGTCTTTGCCTTCCAGCGTAAGAGTTACGCTGTTATCACCTTCTACAGCATCCCACACCTGCTTATGGTAACCCTTCTCCATATGACTATGTAAATTATTAGGGCCGTCATTTACATCAAGCTGATAGGTCTTACCGTCAATCTCAAAGCCTGCACCGGCGATTCGGTTCGCACTCGGGCCGATGGTTGCCCCGAAGAAGCTTCCGTTTCCGTAATAATCTTCCAATTTATCAAAACCAAGCACTACATCTTCCACGTTACCAGCCTTATCAGGCACAAGCAGGTTAACTAAAATAGCACCATAATTAATAATTTTAGCCTGCACTCCATTGGCATTGCTAAGCGTATATGCATACACATCTTTACCACATTTTGTTGTTCCGAACTTTTCTTTCACTACTCCCATAGTAAGTACCTTCCTTTTCTTTCATCATTACAACATAATAACTGTTCGCAGACAGAATATCTGCTATCCCAAAATTGCTTTCCCTATATCTCAACCCTGCCTTCCAGCGCACGAAGCAAGGTTACTTCATCAATATATTCCAAATCTCCGCCTACCGGAACACCGCTGGCTATTCTTGTCACTTTAATTCCTGTAGGCTTAATCAGCTTACTGATATACATAGCTGTAGTCTCGCCCTCCAAACTGGAATTCGTGGCAATAATCACTTCTTTCACATCACCTTCCAGACGCTGCATCAGCTCTTTAAGCTTGATGTCTCCCGGTCCGATCCCCAGCATAGGCGAAATGGCGCCATGCAGTACGTGATAGACGCCCATATATTTTCCGGTCTTCTCGTAAGCTGCCAGGTCTCTTGTATTTTCCACAACCATAATAGTGCCATGATCTCTGTTATGGTTCGCGCAGACAGGGCAGATATCCTGATCCGTCAGAGTGTAGCATTCCTGACAGTACCGCACATTTTCTTTGGCATCTATGATCGCCTGCGCCAGCTTCTCCACCCGCGCCTTCGGCATGTTAATCAGGTGAAAAGCCAGTCTTTGTGCCGACTTAGAGCCAATTCCGGGAAGCCCGGCCAGTTCCTCTATTAGTTTGTTGATATGTCCGCTGTATAAATCCATTAGAATGGGAAGCCTCCGCCCAGCCCTAAGCCTCCTGTCATCTTATTCATAACCTCGGCATTTGCTTCTTCTGCCATGCGGAGTGCTTCGTTGGCCGCCGCCATAACGAGATCTTCCAGCATCTCGATATCATCCGGATCAACGACTTCCTCGGACAGTTTAATTTGGGTCACTTCTTTTTTGCCTGTCACAGTCACTTCTACGGCACCGCCGCCTGCCTTCGCCGTAAATTCCTTAACTTCTAACTCTTTCTGGCTCTCCTCCATCTGACGCTGCATTCTCTGCGCCTGCTTCATCAGATTATTCATATTGCCCGGCATACCACCGCCTGGGAATCCGCCACGTTTTGCCATGATTTCTTTCTCCTTTACTCTTCCTCTTCTATAATATCCATATGGATGACCTGTGTCAGATCCACATAATTCTGTACAAAGGCTTCCTGCCCCTGCACACCCTGTATGGTCACGTCAATTTCTTTTCCGGCCGTTTCTGACAGAATCTGTTCCAGCAATTCCTTATGGCCTTCCTGCTTTAAGAAATAGTCTGATGCCAGTCCGTCCTCTACCACCAGCATCAGGCGGTTATCACCGCCCAGACTCAGCTTCGCTTCTTTCAAATACTGTTTCATAGGCATAGCCGTCTGTGCCACAATATTCTGCCATTTGCCTGCTATCATCTTCACGTCTTCCGGGATTGCTTTCGGCAGAGGCGGACGCTCCTTCTTCAAAACCGGACCGCTGTCGGGCACAGTATTATAGCCATCCCCGCCTGCATATGCTGCACCGCCTGCTGGCATCGCCACAACGCCGTTCTCAATCTTCTCCTCCACCACCCTGACACGCTCTAAGACAGATTCATAATCCTTCTCCATACTGGGTCTGCAAAGCTTGATTAAGGCAATCTCTATGAGAATCCGCTTCTGCGCCGCATACTTAATCTGTCCCGACAAATCGGAAAAGATGCGAATATAGCGCATAATCGAATCTGCTTCTATCATTTGTGCCTCTTCCTTCAACCGGATCAGGTTATCGGAAGAAATATCAATAACATCCTCAATATCATCCGAAGATTTGATCAGTAATAAATTACGCAGATACCATGTGAAATCCGTCACAAACTGGGTAAGCTCCCTGCCCTGCATGACAATTTCTTCCAAAAGTTCAATGCAGCCTGTCACATTCTGTTTCAATACATGCCGCAGCAGTCTGCTGAACACTTCCGTATCCACTGCCCCCAGCACATTTAATACTTTATCGTAGGTCAGCTCCTGACCGAAATGAAATGCAATACACTGATCCAGAAGGCTTAAGGCATCACGCATGGAACCGTCCGCGGTCTTCGCCACATAGCGAAGCGCTTTATCCTCCACCTGTATCTGTTCTGCCTCCATAAGCTCCTGTAGTCTCGCCGTAATCGTATCAATGGTAATCCTGCGGAAATCATAACGCTGGCAGCGGGATAAAATCGTAATCGGTATCTTGTGCACCTCTGTAGTTGCCAGAATAAAGATTACGTAAGACGGCGGCTCTTCTAACGTCTTAAGGAGCGCGTTAAACGCTCCTATAGACAGCATATGAACCTCATCAATGATATAAACCTTGTATTTTCCTTCCGCCGGCGAGTATGAAACTTCATCCACAATTTCACGAATGTTGTCTACACCGTTATTGGATGCCGCGTCAATCTCAATCACATTCATGCTGGCGCCTGCCGCAATGGCTTTGCAGGTTCTACACTCCCCGCAGGGACTGCCGTCTTCCGGATGTTCACAATTCACTGCTTTGGCAAATATCTTGGCAATGGTCGTTTTACCGGTACCGCGGGTGCCGCAGAACAAATACGCATGACCGATACGGTCTGCTTTTATTTGATTTTTTAATGTGGTAACAATATGTTCCTGCCCCTTCACATCCTCGAAGCAATCGGGACGGAATTTGCGATAAAGAGCGGTATATGACATTATTTGTCCTTACCTTTCTTCTTGTTTCCTCTTAGTCTCCAAAGCTAATGCCAACCATCTTAGCTTCCTGAACGATCGTTGCATCCGGAGATACCATCTTAAGCTTACCGGCAACCTCCTCAAGCGGAACGCGAACGACTTCACGATTCTTATAACCTACCATAAATCCGTACTCGCCCTTTAAGATCAGCTTGCCTGCCTCTGCACCGAGTCTGGTAGCAAATACACGGTCATAAGGACAAGGGCTGCCGCCGCGCTGCGTATGTCCGGGCACGGTAACACGCACTTCCTTGCCTGACTTCTTCTGAATCTTATCGGCAATCTCATAAGATACGGAAGGATACGGATAGTTTTTCATTTTCTCTTTATATTCTTTCTTGGAAAGCTTTGCATCTTCTTTGGAGATAGCACCTTCCGCTACCGCCATGATTGTAAACTTGGAACCTCTTGCCGAACGCTCATCGATCGCTTTGATTACTTTATCAATATCATAAGGAATCTCAGGAATCAGAATAATGTCCGCTCCACCGGCAATACCTGCATTCAGTGTCAGCCATCCGACTTTATGTCCCATAACTTCCACGATGAAAATTCTGCCGTGGGAGGAAGCTGTCGTGTGAATACAATCGATGCAGTCTGTCGCGATATTTACCGCACTCTGAAAACCGAAAGTCATGTCTGTTCCCCACAAATCATTATCAATCGTTTTCGGCAGTGTAATCACGTTTAACCCTTCTTCGCGAAGCAGGTTCGCCGTCTTATGCGTGCCGTTGCCGCCTAAGATCACCATGCAGTCCAGTTTCAATTTATAGTAATTCTGCTTCATTGCTTCCACTTTATCCAGACCATTCTCATCCGGCTCTCTCATTAATTTAAAAGGAGTTCTGGAGCTTCCGAGAATTGTACCGCCCTTTGTTAGGATACCGGAAAAATCCGCCCCTGTCAGCATACGGAAATCTCCGTAAATCAGGCCTTTGTATCCGTCCAGAAAACCGTAAATTTCAACGTCTTCCCCACTACATGACAAGCACTTTACAACACCGCGCATAGCTGCGTTAAGCGCCTGACAATCTCCACCACTGGTTAACATACCGATTCGTTTCATTTTGCTTCCTCCTTTATACCTTCTGCTAGAGTCTGTCCCATATAAGTGCAAACAAACATATTGATTTAATTATAGCTTATTTTTCTTCTTTTCTCAACTGCTTCTCTATCTTATTTCGCACCCTCAGCTCTTTAAAAAAAGTCGTCAACATCTCTGTGCATTCCCCGGCTAATACCCCCCGCTCCACCTGCACCTGATGATTAAACTGCGGCATTTCCAGGATATTTAAAATGGAACCGCCGCACCCCGCTTTCGGATTCATGGCGCCCATTACCACTCTGGTAATCCGCGCCTGCACAATGGCGCCGGCACACATCTGACAGGGTTCCAAAGTCACATACAGCGTACATTCTTCCAGACGCCAGTCCCCCATCTTTTTACTCGCTTTGTTGATTGCCGTTATTTCGGCATGGGCAAGGGTATTCTTATCTGTGTTGCGGCGGTTATAGCCGCGCCCGATGATTTTATCCTGATATACGATCACGCAGCCGATCGGTACTTCGCCCAATGCGTATGCTTTCTTTGCCTGTTTCAAAGCCTCTTTCATGTATTTCTCATCTTGTGTCATAGCCATCATCCATCTCAACCTGTTTATATTGATTGTATTTTTGCATTACAGTTTGCGCTGTTCATGTAAAGTGTAAACTGTGACTATTCTATCATATTTACCAGAGAAAAGGAAAAAAACTATGGACAATCCCTTTTTTTCAAATTATAATCTAATGCGTATGGAGATGTATCGAAGTGGTCATAACGGGGCGCACTCGAAATGCGTTAGCCCTCCGGGGCACGAGGGTTCGAATCCCTCCATCTCCGCTCACAGCATAAAACCCCCTCCCCGCGGCACAAGGCCAACAGGGAGGGGCGCTGTTCTTTTGTCATATTGTCCGCATTATCTGCCCTTTACTCAAAATCCCAGTAATTTTCTACATTATCAGTCGTTACTGCTTCCAGGAAAATATTGGTAGACGTATCCACCGGCTCCCCATTCAGGTAAGCGATTGCCGAATCGTACACCGACTGGGCAATCAGCTTAGGATCTACTGCTACCAGCGCTTTATAATACGGATGGTTCTCGTGAAGCGCTTCAAAACTTTCCGCACCGTATCCTCCTGCGGATACAACAATCGTATCTTTTGCGTTCATAGCTTCCAGTGCGGTAATTGCACCCCATGCACTGTTATCATCCACGCCAAACACAATGTCCACCTTATCCTTGATATTCGTCATTACATTGGCAGAACGCTCACGGTTTCCTTCTCCGTCCTGAATAGAAATGATATTTACGCCGTCCATTCCTTCCAGTGCTTCCGTAAAACCGTCTACACGATCCTGATGCCGTTCCGAAGCCGCCATGGTAATAATAACGATATTGGCTTTTCCATCCAGATTCTTCGTAATATAATCCCTGCAATACTCACCGCAGATCGTTCCTGTCTCTTTATTATCCCAAGAAACAGTCGTAATCTCTCCACCCCAGTTTGCAAAACCGTCGTATAAAATAACCGGTATACCGGCTTCTTTGGCTTTATCCAGAGTCGGAATCAGACTATCCTGACTAACCGGGTCCACAAACAGGAAGTCCACCCCTTCTGCAATGAAATTCTCAATCTGCTTCATCTGTGCTTCCGGGTCCAGGTTTCCATCCTGTACATTGATGGTAGCGCCATACTGCTCAGCCAGTTCGTTCAGATCCTGGTCCAGATTATAGCACCATTCATCACCTTTATATACAATGGTTGCACCGATCTTCATTCCCTGCATCGGCAAATCCTGTGAGGGCTCTTCCGCTGTCTCCTCAGTCTCCGCAGTCTCTTTTGTGTCTTCAGGAAGTTTTCCCACATCCTGGGTTGCCTGTGTCTCCCCTTTGGAGCATCCGGACATTAATCCTATGCTCATTATCAGTGTCATTAATACCGCCAGCTTTTTCATACTTTTTCCTCCTTTGTTAAATATGTTTACTGTACTTGCTATTGCGAAGCGCTTAGACGCACATAGCCATGATTTTCTCCTGACTCGCCTCTTCTCTGGAGAGTTCCCCCATTTTACGGCCTTCATGCATAACAACAATGCGGTCGCACATACCAAGAAGCTCAGGCATTTCCGACGAGATCATAATAATCGTCTTTCCCTTTTTGACCAGATCATTAATTAATTTGTATATTTCCACCTTTGCCCCTACATCAATCCCCCTTGTAGGTTCATCCAGAAACAACAGCTCGCTGTCCTGCATCAGCCACTTTGCGATCACTACCTTCTGCTGGTTTCCGCCTGACAGATACTGCACTTCCGTATCTGTACCCGGAACCGCAATATTCAGCATGTCTATATATGCACGCCCATATTGCTCTTTCTTCTTATTGCTTACAAGCCCTTTTTGAATCACCTTATCCGCTGCTACCATGCAGATATTTTCTTTGACGGAAAAGATCTGTACCAGGCCCTGTATCTTCCTGTCCTCCGGAACCAGCCCGACACCGTTGTCAATGGCCTTTCTGAAGGTATTCCAATGAACCTTCTTACCCTTATACAGGATCTCGCCGTTCTCAATACGGTCAATCCCTAAGATTGCTCTGGCCAGCTCTGTTCTTCCGGCTCCAACGAGACCTGAAATTCCCAATACTTCTCCTTTCTTTACCGAAAGGCTGATATCTTTCAGAAGATTCCTGGTACTGAGATGAGATACCTCCAGTATGGTTTCTCCAATGGGATTGATTTCTTTCGGATATTCATTTCCCATCTCACGTCCTACCATCAGATTGATCAGTTTTTCTCTCGTAACCTCAGTGATTGGCATGGTACGGATATGCTTTCCGTCACGCAGGATCGTTACGGCGTCAGCCAGATCAAAGATTTCATCCAAACGATGGGATATATAAATGATGGTGTAACCCTCGCTGCGCAGCTTCCTGACGATCTCAAACAGAACCTTCAGTTCTTTTTCCGTCAGTGTAGCAGACGGCTCGTCCATAATCAGTATCTTACTGTCCATATTGATTGCCTTACAGATTTCCACAATCTGCTTTTTGGCAACTGTAAGCCGTTCCACAGGCATATCTACGGGAATATCCATCCCGAGATTTTCTATCATTTCCCCGGCAATCCGATACATCTCTTTCCAGTTCACTAACCCCATCCGTGTATAGAGCAACTGACCGAGAAAAATGTTTTCTGCTACGGTAAGTGTCTCAGCCAGCTTGATTTCCTGATGCACGACGCTTATCCCGGCCGCCCGCGCATCACTGGGCCTTGCAAAATGCTTTTCTTCGCCATTTAACACTAACCTTCCCTTTTCCGGTGTATAGATTCCTGCAAGTATTTTAATTAAAGTAGATTTTCCCGCACCGTTTTCTCCAATCAGTGCATGGACAGTACCTCTCCTGATCTCAAAGGAAACCTCGTCCAATGCGCACACACCCGGAAATAATTTGGTAATACCGTCTATTTTTAGGATCATATTATCTTCCATATTCCATCACTCCTATACCCGCTTCTGTCTGTTGCGGAATACGTCAAGTCCGATTGCGCCAATCAGTACAATTCCTTTTAATACATTCTGGAAGAAGGGGTCTACGTTCAGCATTGTCATCCCATTAAAGAAAAGGATCAGGAAAATCGCCCCAAACAGGGAGCTTACTACTCTTCCCTTTCCGCCTGTCATACTCAATCCCCCAATAACGCAACTGATCATCGCATCAAATTCATACGCACTTCCGTTAGTTACATTGGCCGAATTCAACCGCGAAATAAGCACACAGCTTCCGATTCCCGCGAACAGACCAGCCAAAGTAAACGCCCTCAGATAAACAGCTCTCTTATTAATACCTGCAAAAAAAGCCGCTTCAGAATTTCCACCTACCGCATAGAATTGTCTTCCCATTTTTGTCTTTACTGATACAAACTGGATAATAATGTAAAGCACCAGCATGATAATAACCGATACCGGAATGACATCCCCTATCCAGCCTCTTCCTAAGAAAGCGATCTCCTTGGGCAGGCGTGAAACAGGAGTTGCATTGGTGATGAGCTTCGCCGAACCCATACAAATATTCTGCATACCAAGCGTAACGATAAATGCCGGTATATTACAGTATGCAAATAGAAATCCGTTCACGGCACCTACAAGGCAGGCAACGGAGATTCCGATCAAAATAGCCAGCCAGGGATTCATGCCCTTATTTACCATAAGATAAGCCATAATATAACCTGTCAGGCAGACATTCTGCCCCAGAGACAGATCCATCTGTCCGGTCAGAAGAACTATTGCCTGTCCAATCGCTACAATGGAAAGAGTCGCTGCCTGAAGCAATATATTTGTCATATTATTCACTGTCAGAAAATACGGAGACGCAATCGAGAAAATGCACCCCAGAACTAAAATTGCAAATATAATCATGTATTCCTTCGAGGCTTTGAGAAACATCTTTTTAACGTCAAATGCCACTTTCATCTTTTCACCCGTTCCTTTCTATTCTTCGATACCGCACCAGTCCATAATCGTCAGTGCCATTGTCTTGATACATTTTATGTACTGGCTGACACTGACTTTTTCATTGATATTATGTGCATCGCTCATACTTCCGGGCCCATAAATCACGGCAGGAATACCTGCCTGAGCCAGATGTCTTGCATCACATCCGGCAGGAAATGCCGAAACAGTACCATCACCATGATTCTTCTGCAGTATTTTGATCAGTTCAAAATCAGGATTTACGCTGTGCGGCTCCACCCATTGATCCACATGAACCTCCGGCTTGTGTTCCCTAAGCCATGCATCCGAATCAGCCACCCGCGTAACCGCATCCGTAACCTCCTGCAAAATGTCCTTTCCGTTTGTCTTTCTGCATGTTCCGTCAAGTGCGTATTCTTCCGGCAGAAACTCAATGTCAAAATCCATATCACAGGAAGCCGGAATTGCCGTTCCTGCCACGCCGCCCTGTATCTTCCCAATTGTAATGGTAGGTCTTGGAAGCATCGGATGATTTTTCACTGCCAGCCATCTGTGCTCCAGTTCATAAAGCCCCTGGTATACTTTGATCGCTTTCTCAACAGCATTTGCTTTTTCCCATTTATAATTAGGATGACTTGCTTGTCCTGTTACCCGAATATGTGTAACCAGTACTCCTCTGGAAGCGGACATGATTTTTAATTCCGTGGGCTCCGCAATGATAGCAGCATCTGCGGCATAGCCCTGTGCTACCAGATCCAGCGTACCGTTCCCGCCTCCTTCTTCGTCTACTACACTTTCCAGAATCAGATCTCCTTTTAATCTGCAAAATTTCAGGACAGCTTCTGCCGCCAATATCATTGCTGCAAGCCCGGCTTTCATATCACACGCACCTAGTGCATAGATATTATCTCCCTCTCTGGTTGCCGACCATGGGTCATATGTCCACAGTTCTTTATTCCCAGCCTCCATCGTGTCTACATGACCGTTTAAAATCAAAGAACGGCCTTCCCCCTGTCCTTTCATGATTCCCACCAGATTGGGCCGCCCCGCATAACTGTGTCCGTGGGCGCATTCCGGATAATCTTTAATGCGTTCATAATCCGGCTCGCAAAGGCAAGTCTCCATTCCTATCTGCTCCAACCTCTTCTTTAGAAATAACTGTGCCTTCTCTTCCTGTCCGTCCAGACCATGCCCAATATCCGAGCTGTCTATTTTCAGAAGTTCACAAAGAAACATAATAGCCGATTCTTCATTCTCTTCTATATAAGAAATTACTTTCTGCCTTTTCATAATAGTCCTCCTTTCACAAGCAGATTTTTAATTGGTGAATTCATCATATCACCTTTCTTTTTATATTTCAATAATTTTTATAAACTTTATAATAATTATTTTTATAAATGTTATTGTATTTTGAAAAATTATGTGATACATTAGAATCACAAAAAACGAATACTACAAAGGAGGTACGAAAATGAACAATGATTTAGGCAGAAAAACCTGGATTTTCCCTGATGGCGACAGACCGAGAGAAGGAGATTTTCCACAAAAAGGGCACGAATCTCTCATCATTTTAAATATGACAGAACAAGATGCTGAGATACATATTACGTTGTTCTTTACAAATAAAGATCCCATACGGCTCCGTCCTGTAACTGTCGCCGCGCAGAGAGTCAGATGTCTGCGCACCAACAATTTTGATGACATGGGCGGCGTCATCGTTGACTACGCACAGCAATATGCCGTCCGTCTGGACAGCAATGTAGAAATTGTCGCTCAATATGGGAAACTGGAAACAAGCGATCAGCCTATGGCTTACTATACGGTCATGGGATACTGTAATTAATGAAACAGAAAAGAAAGAGGTGTTTATATGAATCTATCTACAAAAGATATGGAAAAAGTACTCCAAATAATTGAAACCTATCATCAGAAACTGGATTTGTCCAAGAAAATCCCCCTGGAAGAATACCATCAGCGCTATGAAAAAGTATGGGCGGAAATGGAACAGCGAAAGATTGATCTGGGCTTTTTCTTCTGGTATCGTGAAATGCCGGGAGACGGTCTGTATCTAACCGGATACAACCCTACCATAGAGCGGGCAAGCGGTGTAATCGCAGTGGGAAAGCCTCCCATGATTTTAGCCGGTCCCGAATCGGGAATCCTTTCCAAAGAAGTGGGATTGAATCTGGAAACAAACTTTGTCACGGAATTCAGTATTCCGGATGAATATTATGAAGGAGTCACCTGTGGTTCTCTGACGGAAATTATCCGCAATTATGTAGGCAAAGACATCCGCACTATCGGCTATATGACTTCCTATGATATCATTCCCGCCAAATTTTACGATGTTCTTGTAAATGATATCGCGAAAGGTGCTGAAGTGATTGACGCTTCTGATATTTTAGAAGAGCTGCGCTATGAAAAAACAGAAGCAGAGTTTCAATGTATGAAGCAGGCAGATATCATTGCAAGCGCTGCTGTCCGCGCCGGGCTTGCTGTTGTCAGACCCGGTATGCGTGAAAGCGAACTTGCGGCTGTTTGTGATTTCGTTATCAAGGCGCTGGGTGGAAACGGTTATGGTGTAGAGACCATGATCATGTCAAACTTCCGCTGCCGTTCTGTCATCGGACCGGCAACCAACAGGATCATGAACGAGGGTGAGATCATACAGATCGGCTGCAGCCCCAGCTATGAAGGATACAAAGGCGTCTGCCGCCGGGCTTTTATTCTGGGAGAACGCAACGAAGTACAGAAAAAATACTTTGAAGTCATGAATGAAGGTTATAACCGCGCTGTCTTGGAAATGGAAAATGTAATTGCAAATGACCTTCCCAACAACCGGATTGATCTGGCCGCCAGAAACTACTTTGCCGGTGAGGAAATCGAGGGTGTCAATATGAAATCCTGCCACTTCTACAGTACCTGCCACGGCACAGGCTTAACGGAATGTTTGGAAAAGCTTGTCATCCATCCGGAGAAACCGGAACATTACGGCGAAAATGTAGGAATTATGCTTGACCTTGGCGTATACGGCCATCCCAACACCGATATCTGTGGCGGCTGTGTAGAAAGTGCATTTTTTAAAAAGGGCACTCAGTTGATTTCCCTCACAGACCTCCCTGTGGATGTTCAGGATCTGGTTGGTAAAGGCTTATAATTTTGCTTATCTCCTCCCTTCCTGCTGTGTGGGCTGTTGCGGGCAACCGTTCATTTTGCCCGCACAGCAGGTTCCCTTTGAACCTTAAAAATTATTGTAATAATTCTCTTTTATATGTATAATTATACATAATATATTTCATTTCTTAACTTGGAATGATACAGCAAATACCAAAAATATTTTTTGAGGTATCACAAATGATGATAAATGACTTGCTTGACATCAGAGCAAAAAATACAAAACTTATTATAAATGCACTTCGGTTTCAGACCATGCTGACCAAAAAAGAAATTGCA
The DNA here is from genome assembly GCA_017936885.1 of Lachnospiraceae bacterium. GTDB lineage: Bacteria > Bacillota > Clostridia > Lachnospirales > Lachnospiraceae > UBA3282. The sequence continues at coordinate 16,029 of JAGBEO010000024.1, forward strand.
GACCTTTCTTCTTTAAGCTTTGCGACTGTATCCAATCTGAGCAATGATTTAAAAGCCATGAATATATTTGTAGAGGCTAAACTGGAAGAAAAAAGAGTCGGACGCAATCCCAATATCCTGACTCTGAACCAGACACAATTCCTGGCTGTGGCTTTGGATTTACAATTGGAGAACACTTTAGGATTTGCAATTGTAAATTTACAGGATAAGATCTTATATCAAAAATCATTTGATATCTCAGACTTGAAAACGCCTGCGGAAATTGTTCAGTTTGCCAAAAAAATATTTGATGAATTCGTAGCGTCTTATCCTGAAGATGATCTGCATTTTATCGGAATCGGAGCTGCGGTCCCTGCCGTATTTGATGCGACCGACGGGAAATTAGCTCTCAGCGCTGTTCCCGTTTACGAAAATGCCCCGTTGAAAACATTGCTGTCCGAGACGTTCTCCATGACCGTATACGTGGATAACATTGCCAATATATGCGCGCTCTCTGCCTATATCAAACAACAGGATCTCGAAAATATTGTTTGTATGGATATTTCCCAGGGTGTTGGTGTGGGTGTGATTGCAAACGGACATCTTCTGCGCGGAAAAAACGGTTATGCCACTGAAGTTGCACACGTCCCGATTGGCGATCCCAAATTGCAATGCCCCTACTGTGGCTGTTACGGCTGCATAGAAACGGAGCTGTCACTCTCCGGCATGATGCGGTATTTCTCAGATATTCCGGAAGATCTGCCTTTGCTGGAACGCTGGAAACGATTTGCGGAAAAGGTATCAGAAGAAAATGAAAAAACAGAGCAGATTCTATGCCGTATCGGTTCTCTTATGGGGCAATTGGCTACGATTCTGATCAATATGTTTGATCCTGAAATTTTTTACATAAGCGGTTATATCGTTGATATTTTTGACAAACTGAAGCCGTATTTTGACAAAGAAACGAAAGCCCGCTGTAATATGTTACTGAACAAGGGCTTGAAAATAGAAACCCTATGGCCTCAGTCTCTGTCGAATGAACAGGTATATAAAGGGCTTTCTGACGCACTTTATGAATTGTGGTATCCTATTGTGTAAATACTACAAACCATTGTTCTATATGTTATTTTATTAACCGTTTCATTGTAGAAGGCAGCAGAAGGCGACCAATACAATTTGACAAAACGGACAAAACACAGTATACTTATTAAACCGTGCAACCGGGGCGTTAGCGGTGCCCTGTACCCACAATCCGCTCTAGTGGGGGTGATGCTTGATCGAGGGCGTACGCTTGTGTAGCTGCCCTTTATAAGTGGCGTTGAAGTTTGGGTCTTACGCAATGGAAATCCATGAACCGTGTCAGGGTGGGAACACAGCAGCACTAAGTGGAAGCTTTCATGTGCCGTGAGGGTGCCTGGCGGAGTTAACTGTAAAGGTAACGTACATGGGTTAAGTTCGACAGAGAGTGCACGGTTTTCATATGCCCTGCAATCATACGACAGCCGACTGCCCGATAATTGCTAACTTGAAAAATCCGTCCGAAATGTCAGCTAATATCGGCTGATAAAAGATGTTTCATACAAACGAGGATTCATATGGCTAACCGCATCTTAAATTCCAACCGTGATTTCAATATGTCAGACTGTACTCTATGTCCCAGGGAATGCCACGCAGACAGAACCGCCGCCAAGACAGGATATTGCGGACAGTCAGTCCATCTTACCGCTGCGAGAGCCGCCCTGCATTTCTGGGAGGAACCCTGCTTATCAGGTAAGAACGGTTCCGGTGCTGTTTTCTTCAGTGGCTGTAATATGCGCTGTATCTTCTGCCAGAATTATCATATTGCCCACGGGCAAAGCGGCAAAGAGATCACCGTGGAGCGCCTTGCAGAAATCTTTCTGGAATTACAGGCTAAGGAAGCACATAACATCAATCTGGTCACACCGACCCACTATATTCCCCAGATCATAACAGCATTACAAAAAGCCAAAAACGCCGGGCTTACAATTCCCATCGTTTACAACACGTCGGGATATGAGAAGGTAGATACCTTGAAGTCTTTAGAGGGTTTGGTGGATATTTATCTGCCCGATTTAAAGTACCACGACTCTGCCTTAAGCAGGAAATATTCCAATGCACCGGATTATTTTAAAGTCGCCTCCGCTGCCATTGAAGAGATGTTTCGTCAGGCAGGGGCTCCTGTTTTTGATCCGCCTGTTGTCGGCGAAAATCTTGTTGATGGGGAAGTTTCACCCCGGGATATCAGCGAAACATCCCTGATGAAAAAAGGAGTCATCGTACGCCATCTTTTATTACCGGATTGCGCAGAAGACTCCCGTTATATTTTACGTTATTTATACAAAACCTATGGAGACAGCATCTACATAAGCATTATGAACCAGTATACACCTCTTCCCCAGGTAAGCGGCATTCCTTCGTTAAATCGGCGTATTACCGATGAAGAATATGACGCCTTGATTGACTATGCGATTTCTCTCGGCATTGAGAATGCATTCATACAAGAGGGCGGCACTTCTTCCGAAAGCTTTATTCCCGCTTTCGACTGTGAAGGTGTCTGATTCTATTCTCTGAAAGCTTTTTTCGCCTTTTTAACTGCATACATATTCTGGTCTGCCATTTCAATGATTTTCTCAAGATTCATATTGGCAGCATTTGCTTCCACATAATACCCGATGCTGGCATCTATCCGGTATTGCTTGTCAGATTGTAATCTGTAATTGCGGATGTCTGAGTCTATCTTACTGATGTATGTTTTCACATCCTTTTCACCATAGCCGCTCAGAAGAATTACAAATTCATCACCGCCGTATCTGGTCAAAAGCTTGCCTTCACGGCAGTTCTCTTCCAGAAGATGTGCGATCGACTTGATATAGATATCTCCTTCTTCATGTCCATATGTATCATTTACCGCTTTCAATCCGTCTATATCGACGAACAAAACACCCACCGATACTTTTCTCTTCACTGCCTCTTCTATAAGATTTACGGCATATTTCCGAAATCCCGCCCTGTTATATACACCTGTCAATTCATCATAAATCCAGATTTGACTCATACGGGTCAATACTGCCTTCATGGTATCCTGTTTGCGCACGGTCTCCAAGGCATTGTCCAGATTTAATACGAAATGAAGGAAAAATCTGTCCTTGAGCACACTCTCATAGTTTCCGACAACACAATATCCAAAGCAATAGTCCTGGTGATGCATCGGCATAACCAGATAGTAATTACCCTCTTTTCCCTCTTTGCATTTGGACGGAAGCAGTTCCCTCTTATGGAACTCTCCATAACTGTTAAACTCGCCTTTTTCATAAGCAAGGGGAATCCAGATATCATCCTTATATACGCTTGCATTACGTCCTCTTTCTTTCCCCTCTGCCATACGGTCCAGTTCTGCATAATAATTTTCAATACTGCCGCACATGCAGATATAGAAATATTCCGGATTAATTTGCCGGATATATCTCTGTGTACATTCCATAAAATCGTCAAAGGTTTTCAACCCGGTAAATTCTGCTGCCGAACTTTTAATCAATTCCAAATATTCATCTGTATCAACGGATCTTTTAACATACATTCTCTGTAATTCCGCATGCGTGTAATTATGCTTTTTATCGCACCCGCAGGACTGGGAAAAAATAACCTTGCCGTAAACTGTTTCATCTGCTACATTGTGTTCCTTACGAATCATCTGTTTCAGCTTCTTATATGCCATTTCTCCGGCGGCATACTCTCCGCGCCTCACCGTAGTCAGCCGCGGATGATTTAGCTGCGCTATAGAACTGTTGTCATAGCCTGTCACCAGAATATCCTCCGGCACCCGGTAACCAGCTTCTTCCAAAGTCAGAATGACACCCGTTGCCATCTCATCATTGGCTGCCATAATAGCGTCCGGCAGTGGTTTGTCCGACTGCAAATATTGTTTAGCCGCCTTGATTCCGCTCCGATAAGTATAATCTCCATAGAGAATCGTTTCTTCCTGCCATTCCAGTCCATGCCGGTGCATCGCATCCTTATATGCCGCCAGACGCTGTCCGGCATCGTCATTGTCTAACGGCCCGGAAACAAAATAAATCCTTTGCGCACCATGTTCTTCTATAAGATGATCGACAATCGAATGGATACCTGTTTCATTTTCCAGCTTAACGCAGACAGCCCCTTCCCATTTCCTGTTAAAAGAAGCACAGGGGACTCCTGCCCGCTTAATTCTGTCAATTAGATCCTCACCGATTTTCAGATCATGGATTGTATCCGTATTAATGATAACCCCGTCATACTGTGTAAAATCCGGCAACTGATAGATATTATACTCGCCCTCTTCATATTTAAAACGCGACACATAATTCCAGCCGTCGCAGGTGAAAATATAGACATTATCACCTTCTGCAAGCGCATGATCCAGGATACCGCTAATTGTTCTTTTCTGGCTGTCAAAGCCAACTCCGCCCAATAACACTGCTATATTCATACTATATCACTCCGATTTTCAAACTCCCCTACCCTTGCCTGTATTGTACCATAATTCGACATAGTCTACTATATCACTCGGAAAATTAAATCATTTTATAGCAGTATATTGTATTGTTTGACCAATGTGCTAAATTTCCACTTTTCTCAGATAATATCCAAAATCCCCTGCTTTAGCACTGCCTTCCGGACACTCAAATGCCTCAAAACCGAACATCAGCGCTACCATCTTCTCCCTTTCATAGAATACTCCCGGCACGCCCAGATAATATTTATCCTCTTTTCCCAGAATTACATAGCGATAATTATAAAATCCATGCAGCAAAAAACTGTTATTTACCAAATGCTGATACTTTGCTTGCAGAATAATAAAGTCTCTTGGTTCTAATTTCACATAAACCCGCTCATCACCGTAAGGATGAATCTGCTCATATGTAGACAAAATCTGCTCCCACTTGTCCTCTTTGACATTGCAGGACTTAGGCATTTCTATCTCCGCGAATTTTGTTCTCACAGGTTCCGGCGTTCCGGGCATTGTGAGATTCTGCGGATTTTTCCATGCCTCCTGCTTATCCTCAAACGCATATTTTTGATCCGTTATACTTTGCTGATACATTTCTCTTCTCTCTTGTACTGTCTGTTCCTGATGTATCTCCGATTTTTGCTCTTTCACTTGTTCCCGATTCATCTGCTCTGTTATTTGTCCTTGATGCGTTGATCTTTTCGCTTCTGCCGTCTGTTCCTGATATACCTCCTCCTTTTGTTCTTCTGCCTGCCTCTGATCCATCTGCCTCTTCTGCTCTGTTATCCGCCCTTGATACGCTGCGGTCTTCTGTTCCGCGTTTTTGCTCTGCCCCTCAATCAAATAACCTTCCGGCAAAATGATTTGCAGCCGCATCTTCTCTGCCGGACCGCTTATACTATCCTGCCATACACCTTCTCCATCCCTTATCGTTACTCCATCCGTTTCCTTCCAGTCTGACCCATTATAAATTCGGATTGGAAATCTGCCGTTTATGGCATGCGGTATATTCTGTAACTTTAGAAACAATTCACTCTGTGTATCTTTGCTTTCTGCCTTCAGGAATCCGGCGCTTCCTATCCTGTTTCCGTTTTTATGAAGCCCTATATATATAATCTCTTTCCGGTACATAGTCCCTCCCTCTCTGCATATAAATTTAGCTGATCCTCCATATCAGAATCCCAATTTGCCAATAAAAAACCGTGTCTCAACATGATTTTTCAATCTACTACTATATATGCAAAAAGACAATAAAAAATGCCGGATCATTACGATCCGGCATCAGTTATTTCAAACAGACTCCGCGCTACTGATGCTGTCCGGCAATCAATAGTCCAAAGAATCCAAATATCTCATGTAATTAACAACCATGAGGGCAATTTTAAAGGTTAATGCATCATCAAAGGTGCGGATATCAAGTCCTGTACTTTTCTCCAGCTTCTCAATACGGTACACCAGTGTGTTACGATGCACAAAAAGCTGTCTGGAGGTCTCTGAAACATTGAGATTATTCTCGAAGAACTTATTAATCGTAGTCAGCGTTTCATCATCCAGCTCATCCGGTACATTAGAACCAAATATCTCATCTATAAAGATACGGCATAAGTTAATCGGAAGCTGATAGATTAATCTGCCGATGCCCAGTGTATTATAGGCTGTTACTTTCTTCTCCGCATAGAAAATCTTTCCTACGTCCAGTGCCATCTTAGCTTCTTTATAAGACTTAGATACTTCCTTAAGCTCACTTACGATCGTTCCGTAAGCAACCCGCACGTTGAGCATCGCTTCCATATTCATCATGTCCACGATGGTATTTGCTACCTGATCCAGTTTAGAATAATCATCTTCCGGGGTCAGCATCTTTATGAGAATCACATTGCTTTCATCTACAGCAGTAATATAGTCCCCGGTCTGGGTAGAGAACATACTTCCCAACAACTCCGATACGGCAGAATCCTTCTCGCTTTCTGTCTCAATTAAAAACACGGCTCTGGGTGCAGTTACTTCTATATGCAGCTTCTTAGCCCGGTTGTAAATATCTACCAGCAGCATATTATCCAACAGCAGATTCTGGAAGAAATTGTTACGGTCATATCTTTCTTTATAGGCAATGATCAGATTCTGTAACTGACTCACCGCAATCTTACCGATCATATAGGCATCTTCACTGATACCCTTGGCATCCAGAATAAAAAGCACCTCTTCCTCATCCAATACTTTCATCAAATGATGGGTTCCAATCACCTGACTATCTGCCGGTGAATCAGCAAATCCGGCAATCAATGCAGGCGAAATATCATCGGGTTCAAAGGTGGCCGCCACTACTTTCCCCTCTAAGTCCCACACTCCCAAGTCAATCTTGGAGATCGTTTTCAGTTCTTCAATACTGGTCTTAATAACTTGACTTGAAATCATATAGTACCTCGCTTCTATATACATATAAACTAAAAGGGGATGCTTAGGCATCCCCCTCATAATCACTCTAACTAATTAGTGATAATCTGCTCTGTCTCTTTGTCGAATACGTGAATCTTCTCAACATCGAAAGCAAATTTAACTGTATCGCCAGGTCTTGCTGTTGTACGGGAATCTACTCTAGCTGTGATAGGGAACTCAGCAAGATCGAAGTATAAGTAAACTTCTGCACCAAGCAATTCATAAACTTTAATAGTAGACTCAAATACGCATTTAGCTGTCTCAATGAACATTTCAGAATCATATACATCCTCAGGACGGATACCGAATGTTACAGTCTTTCCTGCATAACCGCCATCGATCAGCTTCTTAGCCTTAGCCGGAGGTAACGGAATCGTCTGACCAGCTACCTTTAAGTTAACTGCATCACCGTTTACTTCAACTACTGCATCTAAGAAGTTCATCTGAGGAGATCCCATGAATCCTGCTACGAAGAGGTTCTGTGGCTTCTCATATAAGTTCTGAGGTGTATCTACCTGCTGTACAACACCGTCTTTCATAACTACGATTCTTGTACCAAGTGTCATAGCCTCTGTCTGGTCATGTGTTACGTAGATGATGGTAGTACCTAATCTCTGATGTAATTTAGCGATCTCAATACGCATCTGTACACGAAGTTTAGCATCCAAGTTGGAGAGCGGCTCATCCATAAGGAATACCTTAGGATTACGAACGATTGCACGACCCATAGCAACACGCTGTCTCTGACCACCGGACAAAGCCTTAGGTTTACGATCAAGTAATGCTGTTAAGTCAAGGATCTTAGCTGCCTCTTTAACCATCTTATCGATTTCATCCTTCGGAACTTTTCTTAACTTAAGACCGAAAGCCATATTGTCATATACGGACATATGAGGATACAGAGCGTAGTTCTGGAATACCATCGCGATATCTCTGTCCTTAGGCTCTACATCGTTAACAACTCTGTCACCGATTTTTAACTCGCCGGAAGAGATGTCTTCCAAACCAGCGATCATACGAAGTGTAGTAGATTTACCACAACCTGAAGGTCCTACGAAAATAATAAATTCCTGATCTGCGATTTCAAGATTGAAATCTTTTACTGCTTCAAATCCGTTAGGATATACTTTGCAGACATTTTTTAAAGATAAACTTGCCATGATTGCCTCCTAATAATTAAATAGTTTTTAGTTACCTCAATGATTATCTTTGATAATCGACTCTGTGATTAGTATAACGGACTTTTAACACCTTTGCTATGCCATTATTTCACAAAGATTTCTCTTTCCATTGTAGAAATTGCTTACTTTCGTTTCTGTTTTTTTTGACTTTAGACAAGTTGACCAAGA
>JAGBEO010000008.1 GCA_017936885.1 Lachnospiraceae bacterium
ATGGTATGATAGGTATCAGAATAACGCCTTTCCTAGACGGTGGATTTTAGTTTTTCGACAACTCTATTATACCATATCCGGTGAGGAGTTATTTTATTTTGTAACAAGAAGAAACCTGATTTTATGCGGGTTTCGGCATTTCGCAAACGCCTATTTGTGATATAGTCAAGGAGGAAAATACTATGCTCAGACTCAGACCATATAAAATTAGTGATGCCAAGACAATTATTACCTGGTGCAAAGATGAGACTGCATTTAGAAAATGGACTTCTGATAGATATGAAAATTTTCCGATCACGGAAATTGATATAAATAAGAAGTACATAGACAATAATGGAGATTGTATGGAACCGGATAATTTTTATCCTATGACAGCATTTGATGAGAGTGGTATTGTCGGACACCTTATCATGAGGTTTACAGATGAAAAGAAAACGGTTTTGCGATTTGGGTTCGTAATTGTAGATGATACCAAAAGAGGTAAGGGTTATGGTAAGGAAATGATTTCACTGTCTTTTAAATTCGCTTTTGAGATACTCAAAGCGGATAGGGTAACCATTGGAGTATTTGAAAATAATATGCCTGCATATTATTGCTATAAAGCTGCTGGATTTAAGGATGTGGAAGCAGAAGAAATGATATGTGAGTTATTCGGCGAAAAGTGGAAAGTCTTAGAGTTGGAACTTACAAAGGAAGAATATTTATAAAATATCAACATCTGCCATTTCATTGGTAAATCGATTAAAGAGAAGAATCGGGATTTGATGAGGTGCTAAAGCATGGAAAATAGAATCTATAACAAAATAAAAACGGAACTAAAAGCCAGACCAAAGCAGTTAACATGTTTAGATCAATGGCTATTTACAGTAGTAAACACGGCTAAGTCAATCATTGACAATACAAGTAAAAACAACATGGATCTTGTTATGAAGTTCGCGGATTGTAATAGTACCAGCCAAATTCAGCAGGAATTTGATATCATACAAGGCAAATTTGGTCGAGAAGGTTTTTCTCAAAGATATAGTCCCAATTATATTTATCTTTGTTCACTGGTTGCTAATTATCCTGATCAGAAGCTTTCAAATAGAGATAGAGAATTAGTAAGGCAATATTGTGCGGTCGAAACTTATTTATTATATGAGTTATAAAATTGGAAGTTGTAAAGGAGTCAGGTATGGTTGATTTGAACCTCTACGAACCGGCGGATATAATCATATATGCGGAAAGCGGGGATGTGGTGTTAAAGGAAAAATCTCTGATCGCCTTTGACAAAACAACCAATCAGGTTATTGTAGCTGGAAATGAGGCGGAATATGCGGATAACAGGCGGGATGGAACGATCGTTGTCATGTCGCCCTTGCGTCTTGGCATGGTTGCTGATTTTACAGTGGCAGAAAAGATGTTTCGTATGTTCTTTATGAAAGCGGGAATCAAACCAGGGAAAATACGCAGAAAAAGAGTGGCGGTCAGCGTTCCTTCCGGAGCGACAGAGGTTGAAAAGAAAGCTTATCAGGATCTGTTTTATCTCATCTGCAATGCATCCGAAGTTCTGCTGACAGATATGAGAATCACTGAATTCATAAGCAAAATGCCGGAAACGGCTTCAAAGTATAAAATAATGATAGAAATAGCGAAGGATGAGCCTGCCGCTTATGTAAGAGAAATACTGAAAAAAGGGATCACATGTGCAAAGCAGGCAGGAATGACCATGGAAGAAGTGGCGGAATTCCTGGGTGTCTGACAGACTGCGGACTTGTTGGTAATATAGTGTTAAAGAGGAATACGCGGATAGCATTGCATAACCGAGTATTAACTCTCAATATAGGTAGCAGAAAAAAGTAGGAGGAATCATATCATGAGTAATGTAATCGAAGTCATTGAGAAAAGAAGTTCTACAAGAGGCTATACAGAAGAACCTTTGACAAATGAAGAACTGAATGCATTGATCCAGGCAGGACTGCAGGCACCCACAGCCGCCAATAAGCAGGAAATCCATTTTACAGTTTTAAAAGGAGATCATCCAATCCTAAAAGAAATGGAAGACGAGAAGAACAGACTGCGTGACATCTCTGCGCTGGAGCATAACTTTTACTATGAGGCGCCCACGGTTATCGTGCTGAGCGCTGACAAAGACTATAAGTGGAGCCCGCTGGATGCCGGTATAGCGGTGGAAAATATCGCTCTTGCAGCAGAAGGGCTTGGACTCGGGAATCTGATCATCGGATGTATTTATGATGCTTTAAGGGGTGAGAAAAGAGAATATTTTTCTGACGCGCTGCAATTCCCTGAGAATTATGAGTTTGAGATTGCAATAGCCGTTGGACACAAGGCAGTTGCAAAAGAACCGCATACTTATGATGCTGCGGCGCAGGTTACATATTTGTAAAATATATTATATGATTCGTAAAAAGTAAAAGTGATTTGGCGGTATGGATTGTAATGCCGCTGAATCACTTTTGTCAGTTAATGGCAGAATATGCCTAATTGTTAGTAGCATATAAATATGATATTGACAATGCAATAAGACTGTGGTAGTCTATAAACACAAACAGACTACCACAGTCTTATAATTCGTTTAGTATTTAGTGTAATACAGGCAGCTAAGCTTAATAGGAAGAATGTAAAGAAAAAGGAGCAAACTTATGGAAAAGGAACCGATCAAATTATTTGACTCAGAACTGCGGGTTATGGACGTGCTGTGGAGAGAGGGAGACTGCCATGCGAAGCATGTTGCGGAAGTGCTGACCAGAGAAGTTGGATGGAACAAGAATACCACCTATACTCTGATTAAGCGCTGCATGAAAAAAGGCGCGATTGAGCGCATAGAACCGAATTTTCTGTGCCATGCCCTCATTCCGAAGGAGCAGGTGCAGGAGGCAGAGACACAGGAGTTGATCAACAAAGTATATGACGGATCAGTGGATAAATTGTTTGCGGCATTGTTAGGCAGTAAGAAACTGTCGCCGGAGCAGATTGAGAAGCTGAAAGCGATGGTGGAGGAAATGTCTTAGAACATAGAATGAGCCAATGTGTTGCCGGGTGATGATTAGTAATGGATGTGCTGATATGTGAAAGGGTAAGGTGCTGTAATGGGATTGACGGAAATAAGTGCTGCGGGAGCAATCATGATTGCTTTTGTTATCTTAACACGAAAGATAATGGGAAACAGACTGCCGAAAGTGACTTTTCTGGTGCTGTGGTGGTGCGTTATTCTCCGACTGCTTCTGCCTTTTGGAATTCCCTCTTCGTGTAGTGTTGTTTCTATCGCGGAAAATGGTGGGAGTTATCTACGGACTGCAATAGCAGACATTGCAGAGCGAAATGTGTCAGAATTAAACATTACAGAAAGCTATGTAGAAAGGTTAAGCATCGACGAACCGCTTGCGGCAGAATCAGACAACTCAGATCAGAGTGTTGTCGTGGAAACTGCCGAAGCGTACTCTGTAAGCAGCACGGCATTAGAAGTGCCCGCCACATTGAAAGAATACGCATATTATCTCTATCTTGCAGGAACTGCCATTTTTGCAGCCTTTTTCCTGATAGGATATCTTCGGGGACTAAGAGCCTTTGCGGTAGCAATACCGGTGAAAGAAGAAGCGGTGACTGAGTGGGCAGCCGGGCATCCTCTTCGTAGAAAATATGTGGTAAAAAAGCTGCGCGGACTTTCCGGGCCGATCACCTATGGGATAAGAAAGCCAGTGATCTTACTGCCGGAGGTTTTGTGTGAGGGATTAGCAACAGGCAGTATTTCCAAAGAAGAGCTTTCCTATATTCTATTGCATGAGTATATCCATATCTGCAGATGGGATGCATTGACTAAGATTTTTTTAGCGGCGGCGGTATGCCTGCATTGGTGGAATCCTATGGTCTGGTGGATGTATGTTCTGGCGAATCGGGATATAGAGTTATCCTGTGATGAGGCGGTGCTGTGGAAACTTGGAGAGGACAAAAAGGCCGCATACGCAAATCTTTTGATCGCTATGGAGACATGGAAAAGCGGTTTTACCCCTTTTTACAGTGGGTTCGGAACTGAAAAAACGGAAGAGAGGATTTATGCGGTTATGAAAAATAAAAAGTATACAATTGCTGCAGTTGCAGCGGTTGCCATATTAGTGTTGGGAACAGTAATAGTATTTAGTTTTTCTGAGAGGGCGGATTCAAAGGCATCCCCGGAAGCAACTTTTGTAGAATCCGCAGAGGGTTCAGAGGAAGAAGCGTCCATTAACGCAGAAAAAGAATACGAACAGTTGTCAAAAGAATATGCAGCTTTGGGCGTGACGGAAGATGATAAGGGAAATTTGTATTATAATGGCGAATTGGTGCGCTTTTTCCTGGACGGCTATGAACAGAAAGGAGAGGGAGGCGGAGAGAATCAGATCAGTCGATACACCTATTACAATGATAAAGGAACGGTAGACGTTCATACGGTGTATGATGATCTGCGGCAGGAGGATGGCAGCACTGAATTATTTGGAAAACTGATTGATATTGTGCCCTATTCAGAGGAAGAGTTTGCAGCCAGAAGTGAGGAATGGCAAGAGTCGCAGAAGACCCTTTATGAAGGGGAAGAAAACATAGCATATGAAGCCTCCTACAACACATACAGTGGGGACAAGACTCCTGAGGCGACCACATCCGTGGCTGAAGCTGTGCTGATAGAGAGTGCAGATGTGGAACTGTCAGAGATAGATTATGATAATGGGCGCTCAGTCTCAGAGTTTACAGTCGAGGCAGTAGAAACGAATGTTGAAGCGGCTGGCGAAACAAGTGTCGGCGGAGTCACTGAAGCAGTCGAATCGGAGGAGAATACAGCTGATACTGGAAGAAGTCATGCAGACATATTTGCGCAATATGCAAAATGGGGCATTACTTATGAAGAGAATGATGGTAAACGTAATGTCTACTTAAACGGGGAACTGGTCGGGCTTTTTGTCGATGTAGACAAGAACAATCAGCGCACCTTTGCCTTCGAGTCTTCGGATGGAGGTGACCTGGTAGTCGGTACAATCTATGATAAGAACGGCAGGCTTTATGGGGTAAAGGAAATATCGGAGTAAAATATTGTCCGGCAGATCCGTGTCCCGGTTTCCGTGCGGAATACCTTATGAAGCATCGTATCCACAGCGTCTGCCGGAAGATGATCTTCACAGAGGTTCACTAATGCATCTGCTTCTAAGAGGATTCGGTAATCCATATTGTCCACCTGATCATAGGTGTGATGATGTGCTACGAGAAAACATATCCTGTCAACGATATCGGAAGCAAAACCGATGGCAGAGAGCATCACGCGGGCAGGGGCAGGGCCTTCCTGTTCCTGCAGTTTGCCGTTGCAGCTGCCGTACTTTTCTTCCGCAGGCCGGATGCCGATATCGTGAACAAGTGCCGCAGCTTCTAAAATCAACTGTGTTTTCTCATCCAGATTTTCCCCCATACCAATTATTTTTGCAAAGCTGTGTACCTTTATAAAATGCTGAATACGTTTAGGATCACCTTTATCATAAGTGATCATAGCCTCTGTAAGCTGATAGAGCATATCATTCTTAGTCTGCATAAGGAACACCTTTCTGATTTCTAAATATATAGACAAATCCCTTTCTTTTTCAGAATATATCAATTAAATAAAAATACACTCTAATCTTAGGCGGCAGCAGTATAAAAGTCAAGCAGGCTGTTGTAGGATTGGAGTTTTACGGTTAGGATACTATTTATATACTAATTACGAAGAAAATAAAAATATTTCACAGCCATGAAACTTTTTGCAGTCTGCACCGGTCTAACATTCAGTCGGTATTCATTACAGATGTGAAATGCATAGGAGGTAAGAAAACTTGCAAGGCTTAAGTGAGAGAAAAAGAACAAGCAATGAAAAAGTAATCGAGCAAATCATATTGGAGCAATACAATCAATATTATCAGCTGGCATACAGTTATGTGCATAATGAGGCAGATGCGGGTGATATTGTGCAAAGCGGTGCATATAAGGCATTGCGCAGCAGCCATACCCTGCGCAACCCGAAATATGCAAAGACATGGGTTCACCGGATCATGTTAAACGAGGTGTTTAACCATTTATCACAGCCGAAATTAGAATCCTATGAATCTTTGCAGGAAGAGCGGGGCAATGAGTCAGAACATACGCAAGACAGCTATTCCGACATAGATTTACAAAGGGCATTGGATGCGCTGCCCTCACAGGAGAAAGCCATTGTCATCATGAGGTATTTTGAGGATAAAAAGCTGGATGAGATCGCGGATATTCTGGAGATTAATGTCAGCACGGTTAAAAGTAAATTGTACCGCAGCATGGAAAAACTTCGCGTTAAGTTGTCGGACGAATCAACCGCTATAGGAATGGGAGGATTAGTATGAAGGATAATATTTTAGAATTTGAAACCGGAAAAGAAAACAGCATGGCAGCATTTGAGTCATTAAAAAAGGAGTATAAAGAGGTGCAAATGTCAGAGGAACAACTGAGAAATCTGGAAATAGTGATGCAGCAGGCGAAAAAGGAAAACAGAGAGGAACGGGGAAGAAGGCATACAATGAGATACGTGACTGCAGCGGCAGCAGTCATGCTTGCATTTCTGATTCTGCCTAATACATCGGCAACGGCTGCATATGCAATGGAGAAGATTCCGGTTATCGGGCAGTTGGTAAAGGTGGTTACATTCCGCGATTATGAATATGAAGATGACAGAAACAGTGCTTCTGTCGATATTCCCAAGCTGGAAGTGGAGCAGACAGACGGTGAGAAGGCGCTTCAGAAGGAATTAGAGAAAACTACGGACGAAATTAATGCTGAGATCGAAGAGATCAGCATGAAGCTGGTGGAAGAATTTAAAGAATCCATGGAAAATGAGATGGGTTATCAGGACCTTATAGTACAGAGTGAAGTATTGGCAACAACGCAGGATTATTTTACCTTGAAGCTGCTTTGCTATCAGGGTGCAGGCAGCGGCTATCAGTTTAACTATTACTACACAATAGATTTGAACACAGGAGAACGTCTGCAGTTGCAGGATATTTTCAAGGAAGGTGCAGATTATATAACACCCATCAGTGAAAATATCAAAGAGCAGATGCGGGCACAGATGTCAGCAGACGAAAATGTGCAGTATTGGCTGGATAATGAAGTGGAAGAATGGAATTTTAAGGCGATCACAGACGAAACCTCTTTCTATCTGAATGAGAAAGGAAACGTAGTCATCGGATTTAATGAAGGAGATGTGGCGCCGATGTATATGGGAACGGTGGAGTTTGAAATTCCTGCGGAAGTATTAAAAGATATCAGAAAGTGAAACTTTTGACGCGTCTTATTCGTATTATAAACAGGAGCAGAAGATAAAATTATAAAAAAATTGTGAAAGCACTTTGAAAAACTCTTTCTTTGGGGTATAATGTATGCAGCAAATTGCGCAATTCTATCCAATTAGCTGATTTCGTGTTTAGTTTGATTGTAATTGGAAATTATGTAATATAGATGCCGGAAGAAAGGGGTACATTGTAAATGCAGTATACGGATATAGGAATCGATTTGGGAACGGCCAGCATTTTGGTTTATATCAGGGGAAAAGGTGTTGTTTTAAAAGAGCCTTCTGTTGTGGCTTTTGATAGAGATACTAATAAAATCAAAGCGATCGGAGAGGATGCGAGACTGATGCTTGGCAGAACGCCGGGAAATATCGTAGCGGTAAGACCTCTTCGTCAGGGTGTTATCTCTGATTATCAGGTAACGGAGAAGATGATGAAATATTTCATCCAGAAGGCACTCGGTAAGAGAACCTTCAGAAAGCCCAGGATTGCTGTGTGTGTACCAAGCGGTGTCACAGAAGTTGAGAAGAAGGCAGTAGAAGATGCTACTTATCAGGCAGGCGCCAGAGAAGTATCTATTATAGAAGAACCGATTGCGGCAGCCATCGGGGCAGGAATCGATATTTCCAAGCCCTGCGGCAATATGATCGTAGATATCGGGGGTGGTACTTCCGATATAGCGGTTATTTCCTTAGGCGGTACGGTTGTCAGCGCCTCCATCAAGATTGCGGGAGATGACTTCGACGAGGCAATCGTGCGTTATATGCGTAAGAAACACAATCTGCTGATCGGTGAAAGAACAGCAGAGGATTTGAAGATTAAGATCGGTTCTGCTTATAAGAGATCGGAAGTAGATTACATGGATGTCAGGGGACGTAACCTTGTGACAGGTCTTCCGAGAACTGTCAAGGTTTCCTCCGAAGAGACAGAGGAAGCATTACATGAGACAACCGTACAGATTGTGGAGACGATTCACAGCGTACTGGAGAAAACACCGCCGGAGCTGGCTGCGGATATTGCAGACAGAGGCATTGTATTGACAGGCGGCGGGAGTCTGCTTCGGGGCTTAGAAGATTTGATTGCGGCTAAGACAGGTATCAATACCATGACAGCAGAGGATCCGATGACGGCAGTTGCCATCGGAACAGGTAAATACGTAGAATTTTTGGCAGGATACAGAGAAGATTAATCAAGCGAAAGAGGATAAAAATGCTCAAAGGTTTATACACCGCCTATACAGGCATGATCAACGAACAGCATAGAATGGATGTTATGACTAACAATCTGGCTAATGCGGATACCAATGGTTATAAGAAAGAAGGTGCTACCAGTCAGGCGTTTGACACAGTACTTGCTTATAAAATCAAGGATTTGTCGGAACCCGGTAACCTTCCCAAGAATCTCGGTACTGCCAAAACATTTGATGAGGATTCGGTGGACAATCCGGATCGCTGGATTAACCGTACAGGTATGAATCTGGGTGTGAAGATCGGAGAGAATTATGTGGATTACTCTGAGGGGCCGATTAAGGAAACGGGGAATACTTTTGATCTGGCTATCTCTGACAGAGGTTTCTTTGCGGTAGAGTATACCAATAAGGCGGGTGAGACCTCCACCAAATATACGAGAGACGGTAATTTTACGATGGACCGTCAGGGATATCTGGTAACACAGGACGGAGATTTCGTATTGGATGAAAACGGACGGCGGATCCGGATGAATACAGCGCTTCCGGTAAGTATCGACCGCAGCGGCCGGATTACGCAGGATGGCACAGAAGTTGCAGTGATCGGCTTGACAGATTTTGAGGATTATGATTATTTGGAGCGGTTCGGTGAAAACTTTTTCCAGCCGGTAGACGGAGCAACGGAGATTGACTGCGAATCAGAGATTTATTCCGGTTATTTAGAGACAGCGAACATTTCCGTGGTTACAGAGATGGTTAATATGATTACAATACAGCGCCAGTATGAGAGTAATCAGAAAGTAATTACTACATTTGATGAAACTCTTGATACGGCTGTGAATCAGTTAGGTAAAGTCAATTAAGATATAGGAGGCGGTAAGACATGGTAAGAAGTTTATGGTCGGCAGCGACCGGTATGAATGCACAGCAGGCTAATGTAGATACGATAGCAAACAACCTCGCCAATGTTAATTCGGTAGGATATAAAGCGCAGGTGGCACAGTTTAAGTCCCTTCTGTATCAGAATCTGCAGACGGTAACCACTACGGCGAACGGAGATCCTAAGCCAACCAGTTCGCAGGTGGGATTGGGTGTTAGAACATCCTCTATTAATTCCATTTTTTCACAGGGCAGTTTACTGGATTCCCAGAGCGATACGGCATTTGCCATTGAAGGAGAAGGATTCTTCGCATTGCGTGGTGAAGATGGTAATACATATTATACCAGAAACGGTGACTTTACCTGGGCGATCGGTACGAACGGCGGTATGACGCTGACTAATGCAGACGGCCTTCCGGTATTGGATTCCAACGGCCGTGCGATTGCACTCAACCGCACCTATATTGCAAGCAAATTATCTATTTCGGAGAGCGGAGAAATCTGCTATCCGGATGATTTGAATAATCCGGTCTCCATAGGAATTACGATCGGCACTTATCAGTTCAGCAATCCGGGGGGCTTAAACAGAGTAGGAGATACACTGTTTGCCGTAACGGATGCCAGCGGACGTGCCATCAATGAGGATACCAATGCAGATGTGGATAAGAGCAGAATTGTACAGGGATATCTGGAAGGCTCCAACGTGCAGGTGGCCAATGAGATGGTTAACCTGATCGTGGCACAGCGTGCTTATGAAATGAACTCTAAGGCGATTACGACATCTGATTCCATGATGGAGACAGCTAATAACCTTAAGAGATAAGTTAAGTCAGATGAGTTGTTTTTGAAATGGAAGCTTAGCGTGAAACCCTTATGCGAAATTCTTTCGCGGCTTGGGAGAAAGGCATGGTATTATTATGGATTTAACAGGATTATCAAATTATACAGATTATATGACAGATACCAACAGAGTAGCTGCTGAGAATCTGCAGAGCCAATTGGAGAAGACCAATCAGACCAAGGGAACAGATGATGATGCACTTCTTGATGCCTGTAAGCAGTTTGAGTCCTATCTTTGGGAACAGGTTTATAAAGAGATGACCAAAAGTGTTAACTTGTTTGGCGGTGACGAAGAAGATGGTTATGCATCTAATATGGTAGATTATTTTAAGGACTCTGTTATTCAGGAAATTTCAGAACAGACAGCTTCTCAGGGTTCTAACTCTCTTGCACAATTATTGTATGAACAGGCGAAACGCAACTATAATCTGTAAAGCTGCGTAAGCGTGTATATATGCAAGACGGAACAGTCGTCTGTATGATTAATATCAGAGTATATAGATGGAAAACGGGCTGCTTATATAGGCAGCCCATTCTTGTGTTTATCCGGCATTCATGCCGGCGGGTGAGCAGATGGAAACAATCAAAGGATTTATTGAACATATTATATACCGCAATACGGATAACGGATATACGGTTTTAAATCTGACCAGCGGGGAAGAAGAGATAACCTGTGTGGGATTTTTCAAAACTATGGATCAGGGAGAGACGATAGAGGCTGAGGGGGAGTATACGACCCATCCGGTATATGGAGAACAGTTTAAGATTGAGCGTTACCAAATCGTCCCGCCGGATGATGCGGTAAGTATTGAGCGTTATCTGGCTTCGGGAGCCATTAAAGGAGTAGGAGAAGCACTTGCCGCCCGTATTGTGAAACGTTTTGGCGCAGATACCTATCGTATTATTGAGGAAGAGCCGGAGCGTCTTGCAGAAGTCAAGGGCATCAGTGAACGCAAGGCGCGGGAGATTGCGGTTACGGTATATGAGAAACGTGATGCCAGGGAGGCCATGACGTTTCTGCAGAAATATGGGATATCCAACACGCTTGCTATCCGCATTTATGAGGAATACGGGATGAATCTGTATGGAATTATGAAGGAAAATCCCTACCGTCTGGCGGAAGATATTCATGGAATCGGATTTAAAATTGCGGACGAGATTGCATCTAAGATCGGTATTCATACGGATTCCGATTATCGGATCAGAAGCGGAATTTTATACACGCTGATGCAGGCCGGGGGAGAAGGGCATTGCTATCTGCCACATAGCATTTTACTGCAAAAAGCGGGGGAACTTCTGGGATTGGAACCTTCTCTTCTGGAACCTCAGTTACAAAATCTTGCTATGGACAAGAAACTGATTCTTAAAATGCCTGCCAAGGGCGAGACGGAGCGGAAAGTATACGCTGCCACTTATTATTATGCAGAGCTTAATTGTGCTAAAATGCTGCATGACCTGAACATTTCCGTGGAGGAAGAGGGATTACTGCCTTCGGAGGAGCGTAAAATTCTGACTAAGATTGACCGGATTGAGGAAGAACTTGGCATTGATTTGGATGACTTGCAGAAGAAATCGGTGCTGGAGAGTGCAAAGAACGGAATTTTCATACTCTCAGGCGGACCGGGAACAGGTAAGACTACAACAATTAATGCGATTATCCGTTACTTTATGTCAGAAGAACTGGATATCTATCTGGCGGCGCCCACAGGCAGGGCGGCGAAGCGTATGACAGAGGCAACAGGGTATGAATCCCGTACCATACACCGGTTGTTGGAGTTAAACGGTGTGGTGTCTGAGGAAACAAAATCAGCAAGATTTGAGCGCAATGAGGAAAATCCGCTGGAGGCAGATGTCATCATTGTGGACGAGATGTCCATGGTTGATATTTTCCTTTTTCAGGCACTTCTTAAGGCTGTCGCGGTTGGAACAAGGCTGATCATGGTAGGGGATGTAAACCAGCTGCCGTCTGTGGGAGCGGGACAGGTGCTGCGGGATTTGCTGCAGAGTGAGAGGTTCCCTGTGGTAATTTTGGAGAAAATATTCCGGCAGGCGGGAGAGAGTGATATCGTGTGGAACGCCCATCGTATTCATGCCGGACAGGAATTGCAGTTGGATAATAAGAGTAAAGATTTCTTTTTTCTGGAAAGAAACGATGTCAATGTGATTTACAAGCACATGATACAGTTGATTACAGAAAAACTGCCGCCCTATGTGGGCGCTGAGGCTTATGATATTCAGGTTTTAACGCCGATGCGCAAGGGGAAGCTCGGAGTGGAGGTATTAAACGGTATTTTACAAAGATATTTGAACCCGCCGTCTGAACAGAAGAAAGAATATCAAGCGGGAGATACCCTGTTTCGGGAGCGGGACAAGGTCATGCAGATTAAGAATAATTATCAGTTGGAATGGGAGGTGGTCAGCAAGTACGGCATACCCATTGACAAAGGAACCGGAATTTTTAACGGTGATATAGGAATGATTCTGCAGATCAATGAATATGCTCATGAAGTAGTGGTAGAGTATGATGAACATAGAAGGGTTACCTACCAATATGCGCAGTTAGATGAGATAGAGCTAGCCTATGCGGTAACCATTCATAAGTCACAGGGAAGTGAATATCCGGCGGTGATCATGCCGCTTCTGACAGGCCCTAAGATGCTTTTTAACAGAAACCTGCTCTATACGGGGGTGACCCGGGCGAAAAACTGCGTGACGATTCTCGGAAGCAGTAAGACGGTGCAGGAAATGGTAGATAACAACTATCAGAATCGCCGCTATACCGGACTTGCAGACCGGATAAGGGAATTGATTCCGGTATGAGAAATATGGGGTAGGATTGCGGCAGACGTTTATAATTATAGAAACATAAGAGGACTATCATGAATCGAATCAAATCATTCTTTGGGACATTGCAGGATCTTCTGTATCCTCGCAGATGTCCTGTCTGTGACCGGGCAGTTAAGCCCTTTACAAGCCTGATCTGTAAGGCTTGTGAAAGCAAATTTGTATACATTGAAGAACCATACTGCATGAAATGCGGTAAGAGACTGCAGGAGGAAGAAAAGGAATGCTGCGGTGACTGTGTGCGGCATAAGCATTTGTTTGACAGAGGACGTGCGCTTTTTGAATATCAGAGTATAGCGGATTCCATTTACCGGTTTAAATACAAAGGCAGACAGGAGTATGCGGCATATTATGCCGGATGTATGGCGGAGAAATTGGGAGGCTGGCTTAGGGGATGTCATCCTGACGCACTGGTTCCGGTTCCCATCCATCGAAGCAAACGCCGGGTGCGGGGCTATAATCAGGCAGAAGTGCTTGCTAAGGAACTTCATAAGATTACGGGGATTCCCGTAGAGACCGGATTGATCAAAAGAGTGCGAAAAACAGTGCCTATGAAAGATTTATCTGCATCAGAGAGGCAAAATAATTTGAAAAGGGCTTTCAAAATCTGCCGTAATGATGTAAAATTAGATACGATTGTAATTATCGATGACATTTATACTACGGGAAGTACGATAGATGCCATGAGTTATGAATTGCGAAGAGCAGGAGTAAAACATATTTATTTTATGACCCTATCTATAGGCAGAGGATTATGAGTACAGGAGGATAGCATATGAATGTACGAAACTGTAAAAAATGTGGCAGAATATTTAACTATGTATCCGGCCCTCCGATTTGTATGGGATGCAGGGAAGCATTGGAAGAAAAATTCCAGGAAGTAAAGAAGTATATACAGGATCATGTGAGGGCATCCATTCCTGAAGTTTCTGAAGCATGTGATGTATCTACAGGCCAGATTCAGCAGTGGCTGAGAGAAGAGCGTTTACAGTTAAGCGAAGAGTCAGGGATTACGCTTTTCTGCGAGAAGTGCGAGGCGCCTATTTTGAGCGGCCGGTTCTGCGAAAAATGTAAAAATCACATGGCTAATGAGTTAAACAGCAGTATACGGAGACCGGAAGCACCGAAACCGCAGCCGAAGAAGGATTCACGCGACAATCCAAAGATGCGTTTTCTGTGATAGGAGATATTATGTTAAACGAAGAAAGAATCATCCTGATGACGAAGCTGGCATCCTATGAGGACAATGACGGTAAGAAGAACGTTGCCATAGGAAGCTATTTTCGCAGCGATTATATAGGATGGCAGGTATTAAAATCCATTATAAGTGCAACCATTGCATTTGTAGTGGTTTTTGCCATGTATATTTTTTATGATTTTGAAATGTTCATGATGGACATTTATAAGATGGATCTTATGGAATTCGCAAAGAAGGTCTTGTTCCTGTATTTGGGAATAGTAGGCGTTTATGCGATTATTTCTTATATCATTTATACAGTTCGATATAATAGAGCGAAGAGAAGTTTGAAGCTGTATTATATGAATCTTCGCCGATTAGCAAATATGTATAAGTAAAGAAACATTTGCGAGAACGTACGAAAAGTGAAAGGATTTATGATGACTACCTTACTTGTTGCAAAGCAGACATTAATGACTCTATATGGTAAATATGAAGTATATATTACGCCGCTGTTAAAGTTCCTTTTGGCGCTGATCTCTTTACTGCTCATTAATTCCCGGCTGGGGTATATGGAAAGTATTGATAAACTTACAGTGGTGCTGATTGTGGCATTGATGTGTTCTTTTATGCCGACGAATTTTATAGTTATTATGGCGGCGTTGTTTACGCTGCTCCATCTTTATTCTTTCAGTTTGGAGTGTGCGGCTGTAGTGGGAGCGGGATTTTTATTGATTTTCCTGCTGTACCTGAGATTTTCACCTAAGGATACACTGGTAGTAGTGCTTCTGCCGATCTGTTTTTTGATGAAAATCCCATATGTGATTCCCATTGCCATAGGGCTGATCGGCACACCGGCATCGGCAGTAGCGGTTGCCTGTGGCGTGATCGCATATTATATGATACATTATGTAGTCCTGAATGTGTCGGTGATTGCTTCCATGGCGGATGAGGAGACGGCAGCCAAGTTTAAATTTATTATTGACGGACTAATCGGCAACAAAGAGATGGTCGTAATCATTGTAGCTTTTGCAATTACGGTTATACTGGTATATATCATCAGAAGGCTGAGTGTAGACTATGCATGGACGATTGCCATGGTGGCAGGCGCAGTAGTAAACATTCTGATTCTTCTTGTGGGGGATCTGATGTTTGATACCAATGTAGGGCTGCTTAGTATGATTCTGGGAACGATTGTTTCTTTATTGTTAGCAGCGGTTTTACAGTTCTTTGTGTTTAACGTGGATTACAGCAGGACTGAGAAAGTACAGTTTGAGGATGATGAATATTATTATTATGTGAAAGCCGTACCGAAGGTAACTGTTGCCAAACCGGAGAAAAAAGTAAAACAGATTAACAGTCAGACGGTAAGGAACGTTCAAAGAACCAGAAATACGCATTGATGGCATAAAATAGAACAGAGAGTAGGTGAGAGGCATGCAACAACTGAATAACTTGATAGAAACTCATCTTGCTAATCTGCATATGCCCACCATTCACTGGAATGATGTTGTAGAAATTTTGATTTTGACTTTTCTGGCATATCATCTTTTGGTTTGGATTAAGAACACGAAGGCATGGGCGCTCCTAAAGGGAGTCGTTGTAATTGCAGTATTCGTCTTAATCGCGGCCATTTTCAGAATGAATACGATCCTGTGGATCGTGTCCAACATATTCAGTATCGCAGCGATAGCGATTGTGGTGGTGCTTCAGCCGGAGCTGCGCAAGGCTTTGGAGGAATTAGGCAGGAAGAATCTGTTCTCCTCTATTTTGGCATTTGACACTTCTAAGTCGGAAGACGGGCGTTTCTCGGATCGTACGATTAATGAAATTGTGAAAGCTTCCGTGGAGATGGGCAAAGTGAAGACGGGAGCACTGATCGTGATCGAGCAGGAGCAGCCCTTAAGTGAATATGAAAGAACAGGAATTGACGTGGATGCGCTGATATCCAGTCAGCTTCTTATCAATATATTTGAGCATAATACACCGCTGCATGACGGTGCGGTAATTGTGAGAGGCAATCGCGTTGTTTCTGCCACTTGTTATCTGCCTTTGTCGGATAATATGGCGCTCAGTAAGGACTTGGGAACCAGACACAGAGCTGGTGTAGGTATTTCGGAGGTTACGGACTCCTTAACCGTAATCGTATCCGAAGAGACCGGCAAGATCAGTGTTGCTTACGGCGGACAGTTAGAGAGAGGATTAGATGCTGAAAGGCTGAGAGCAAGACTTTCAGATATACAGAATAAGCCGACAGAAGAGAAGAAACGGAAGTTGTGGAAAGGCAGGTCCAGAAATGAAGAATAGACTGACCAAAAACTGGGGACTGAAGCTCGGATCTTTTCTATTTGCGGTTGCATTATGGATTATTGTCACAAATATCAATGATCCTGTCATGCCGATTAAGGTAACGGATATTCCCGTTACAATTAAAAATAGTAATCTCATAACGGATAACGGTCAGATATATGAGGTGCTGGATGGAACGGATGTCATAGATGTAGTTACCATACGGGCGCCCAGATCAATTATTGATTCTTTGGATAAGAGCAACGTGGTGGCTGTTGCAGATATGAATGATCTGACCAGCGTAAATACAATTGCTATCAAGCTTTCTACCAATAAATACAATGATAAGCTGGAGAGCATTAAGGGAAACATAGACAGTGTAAAACTGAATATTGAAGATAAGGTGACGAAATCGCTTCCGCTAAAGACAAGTACTACGGGTGAAGTACGCGATGGATATATTCTGGGAGATGTTACAACAGACCAGAATCTGGTTAAGATTTCCGGACCGGAATCAGTTATTTCCCAAGTCAGCAAGGCGGCGGTAGAAGTGGGAGTATCAGGATTTACAACCAATATCAGCACCGATGCGGATATCCGATTGTTTGATGAGGACGGCAAAGAAATCAAATCTGCCAGTATTGATAAAAGTATCAGTAAGGTGCGTGTTAATGTAGAAATTTTGGAAGTAAAAACGGTGCCTGTTAAATATGTCGTAACAGGAATTCAGGCAGAGGGATACCGCCTGACGGGTGTTATTGAGAGTACCCGGGATTATATCAATATCGCCGGTAAATCCAAGACCATCCAGAATATCAATGAAATTGAAATTCCTGAGAATGTTATTGATGTGACCGGTGCAAAAGAAAATGTTACAACGCTGATTAATCTTAAGGATTATCTCCCGGATGGAGTGGTTCTTGCCGATGAGGACTTCAGCGGCAATATCAACGTAACTGTCTTTGTGGAGCCGGAGATCGAGAAAACTGTGTCGATCGACGTGGAGGATATCAGGATTACAGGCATTCCGGAAGGGTATGAAGCAGCCATAACAGAACCGGAAGAGACGTGCGATATCACATTGGTGGGTCTTGCCTCCGAACTGGATGCGATTGCGGTGGAAGAAATCGAGGCAACGGTTGATGTGGCTTCATGGTTTGAGTCGGAAGAAATCGAAGAGCCTGACAGAGGCAATTATTGGATTCCGATTGCGGTAAAGATTGCGGATGAATCTGTTGTCCTGCGGGATGAAGTGCAGGTACGTGTGCATATTACCGAGGCAGAATAAAACCCATATGATATGAATAAAGAGAAGGGACAGGTATTTATCATGAGCAGATTATTTGGTACGGATGGCGTTCGCGGCGTCGCAAATGAGGAATTGACACCGCAGTTGGCAATGCAGCTTGGGCAGGCAGGTGCTTATGTCCTGACAAAAGAAAATGCACATAAGCCAACGATTATGGTGGGGTGTGATACGAGAATTTCAGGAGATATGCTGGCCAATGCTTTGATGGCAGGGGCGTGTTCCGTGGGAGCTAATGCCGTATATGTTGGGGTTGTACCCACACCGGCGGTAGCATACCTGACCAGAAAATATAAGGTGGATGCAGGTGTTGTGATTTCCGCATCCCATAATTCGGTAGAATTCAACGGTATCAAGTTCTTTGACGGCAACGGATATAAGCTTCCGGACTCTTTGGAAGATGAAATTGAAGCCTTGATCAACAGTGATATGCAGGGAGTAAAATTTCCGATCGGTACAGGCGTGGGTAAGATCAAATACCGTACGGATGCCAGAGAAGAATATATTAACCATGCAATGAAAGCCGTCAATGTGGATTTAAGGGGTATGAAGATTGTTTTGGATTGTGCGGAGGGAGCTTCCTACTATACATCCGTGGAGACTATGAAAGAGCTGGGCGCTGAGGTCGTAGCAATCCATAATAATCCTGACGGCACCAATATCAACGCGAACTGTGGTTCTACCCATATGGAAGAACTACAGGCAAGAGTGGTATATGAGAAAGCACAGGTGGGTCTTGCCTTTGACGGAGATGCCGACAGACTCTTGGCGGTAGATGAACTGGGAAATATTGTGGATGGCGACCAGATTATGGCGCTTGTCGGTAATCATATGAAGCAGCAGGGCAAACTGAATCAGGATACGATCGTGGCAACCGTTATGAGTAATCTCGGATTTTTCTTAATGGGAGAGAAGAACGGTATCCATATAGAGCAGACTAAGGTAGGCGACAGATATGTGCTGGAGAGAATGAAAGAAATCGGCGCAAGCCTCGGCGGCGAACAGTCCGGTCACGTGATCTTTTTGGATGAGAATACGACCGGTGACGGACTGCTTAGCGCATTACATCTGCTTCAGGTAATTGTGGAGACGGGCAAACCGTTGTCTGAGCTGAAAACGATTATGGACGTTATGCCGCAGGCACTTGTGAACGCCAAGGTTCCGAATCATAAGAAGGAAAAATATATGGATTATCCCGAGATTGCAGAGGCAATCGAGGAACTGAACAAGAAGTTTGCCGGAGAGGGACGCGTGCTCATCAGACCGTCCGGTACGGAACCTCTTGTAAGAGTTATGATTGAGGGCAAAGATCAGAAAATGATTGACGCGGAGGCTAAGAAGTTAGCAGAACTAATACAGAATATTATGTTATAACCCTTGTGATACATCAGAAAAAATGTTATAGTTAAGAGAAGGTTGTGATTGAGGGGGATTCAAATATCAGCCAGGAATGGAATTGGAGGAAAAGGGTATGGTAAGCCAAAAGGTAGTCATCAAAAACCCGACAGGGCTACATCTAAGACCGGCAGGCATCCTATGTAAGGAAGCAATGCAGTTCAAATCATTAATAACATTTACATTCAGAGAGAATACAGCGAATGCGAAGAGTGTTCTAAGTGTGCTGGGTGCATGTGTTAAGTGTGGAGACGAGGTCGAGTTTGTATGTGATGGCGAAGACGAGGAAGAGGCACTTAAGGCATTGATCAGTGCGATAGAGAATGGACTCGGAGAATAAAGTAATTGTTAAGCCTGTTGTATTCAACAGGCTTTTTCTTATGTAAGAGAGTCAAACGGATAAGGGATTAATAGGAGGAATTAACATGTTAAACTACAAACGGTATCGTAAAAATCCGGTGATTGAGTATCCGGAAAGAGAATGGCCTAATAAGGAGATTGAGAAAGCGCCGATATGGTGTAGTGTAGATCTGCGTGACGGTAATCAGGCATTGATAGATCCGATGATCGTGTCAGAGAAGATTGAGTTTTTTAATTATCTGATCAAACTGGGATTTAAGGAGATTGAGATCGGTTTTCCGGCAGCCAGCCAGATTGAATTTGATTTTCTGCGTCAGTTGATAGACCGAAAGCTGATTCCGGATGATGTGGTGGTTCAGGTGCTGACACAGTGCCGTGAAGAGCTGGTGGAGAGAACTTTTGAATCTATTCAGGGATGTAAGCAGGCAATTGTGCATATATATAATTCTACTTCGACGTTACAGCGGGATGTAGTATTTAACATGGACAGGGAGCAGATCATCAATATCGCCGTAGAAGGTACGAAGATGGTTAAGAGATATGCGAAAGAATTCCCCGGCAAGATCATTTTGGAATATTCGCCGGAGAGCTTTACAGGCACGGAACTTGATTTTGCATTGGATATTTGTACCGCGGTACAGGAGGAATGGGGACCGACGAAAGAGAATCCTATGATAATCAATCTGCCGTCCACGGTGGAGATGAATACACCGAATGTATATGCGGATCAGATTGAGTGGATGAACAAACATTTCAAAAACAGAGAAAGCATTATTCTGAGTGTACATCCCCATAATGACAGAGGAACCGGTGTGGCAAGTGCGGAGCTGGCATTGCTTGCGGGTGCTGACCGTGTGGAGGGTACTTTGTTCGGCAATGGTGAGAGAACCGGTAATGTAGACATCTTGAATATTGCATACAATATGTTCTCCCAGGGGATTGATCCGAAGCTGGCGATCGAACATGTCAATGAGAGTATTGAGATCTACGAGAGATGCTGTAAGATTCCGATTCATCCAAGACATCCGTATGCAGGTAAATTAGTGTTCACCGCTTTCTCCGGTTCTCATCAGGATGCAATCAATAAAGGTGTGAAGGCAATGAAGGAACGCGGAAGCGAGATCTGGCAGGTACCTTATCTGCCCATCGACCCGGCGGATATCGGAAGAGAGTACGAACCGATTGTGCGTATCAATTCACAGTCCGGCAAGGGTGGTGTAGCCTTTATTATGGATACCTATTTCGGGTTCAAGCTTCCTAAGGGAATGCATAAAGAGTTTGCCAATGTTATCCAGAAGGTTTCCGAGAAGCAGGGCGAGGTATCACCGGATCAGATTATGGAAAACTTCAGAGAGCAATATCTGGACAAGAAGGAACCGATTCATTTCCGCAAACTGCGTGTGGATGACTTGAGCGGAGAGACAAAATCACAGTTCGATACCGGAGTCACCGTTGTCTATACCGATGCCGGTGTGGAGAAATCCTTCGAGGCAGTAGGCAACGGTCCTATTGATGCGGTAAAACGCGGCTTGCAGGAAGCATTGGATATCGATATTAAGATTTTGGATTATGAAGAGCATGCATTACAGAGCGGTTCCAACTCTCAGGCGGCTGCTTATATTCATCTGCTGGATGTGGAGAGCGGAAGTGTAACCTACGGCGTAGGCGTAAGCTCTAATATTACCCGTGCTTCCGTGAGAGCAATTTTCTCAGCGGTTAACCGTTTGGGACTGGGTAAGAAGTAAACGCCGTTGTCTATTGTAAAAGATCAAGCGTAAGGAGGAAGAATATATGGAACCATTAGAACAGCTCCGTACATGGGTGAAAGAAAGTGATAATATAGTATTCTTCGGCGGCGCCGGAGTTTCTACCGAGAGCGGCATACCGGATTTCAGAAGTGTGGACGGTCTGTATCATCAGCAGTATGACTATCCTCCGGAGACAATCTTAAGCCATACCTTTTACAGAAGAATGCCGGAGGAATTCTATCGGTTTTACCGCGCTAAAATGCTGTGTCTGGATGCGAAGCCTAATGCGGCGCACTTAAAGCTTGCGCAGTGGGAGCGGGAAGGCAAATTAAAAGCGGTAGTGACACAGAATATTGACGGACTGCATCAGGCGGCGGGAAGCAAGGTTGTGTTGGAACTGCACGGTTCCGTGTTGCGCAATTACTGTGAAAGCTGCGGTAAGTTTTATGATGCACAGTTTATCCTGCATTCGGAGGGAGTACCGGCCTGCGAATGCGGAGGCAGCATTAAGCCTGATGTGGTGCTCTATGAAGAAGGTCTGAATCAGAAGACGTTGACGGATGCTGTGCGCTATATCAGTGAGGCGGACGTACTGATCGTGGGAGGTACATCACTGGCGGTGTATCCGGCGGCCGGTCTTTTAGATTATTATCATGGCAGCAAGCTGGTATTGGTCAATAAGACACCTACATCGAGAGACTCCGTGGCTGACCTGATTGTACAGGGAAGCATCGGCGAGATTTTCTCGCAGTTGTAAGACACAGGAGATATACGCTGCTTGCGGGAGGCTGGTCTATTTATAGAATTCAGAATGAAATGGGAGAAGATATGGATATTCAAGTCGGCGATATTTTAAAACTGAAAAAACAGCATCCCTGTGGTTCCAAAGAGTGGGAGGTGCTGCGTATCGGAGCAGATTTCCGTTTGAAATGCTGCGGTTGCGGACATCAGATTATGATTGCGAGAAGACAGGCGGAGAAAAATGTGAAAGAGATCATTCCGGCACAGTCAGAATCCTGATTTCTCAATATAGGAAGATTTCATTATTTATTTTCTCATGATTTTTTTCGGAAAATTACTTGCGATTTGCGAATACCTATGTTATCATAAGTATTCGTGATATACTAAATTGACTAACAGTCAAACATCCTTGCTCCTTCATACAGAAAGGGGCCAGAGACCAAAAGGAGGTAACGAAGCATGAACAAATATGAATTAGCCGTTGTTGTTAGTGCAAAGATCGAAGATGACGAAAGAGCTGCGACTTTAGAGAAAGCAAAAGCTTTAGTAGAAAGATTCGGTGGAAAGATTACAAATGTTGACGACTGGGGTAAGAGAAGATTAGCTTATGAAGTACAGAAGATGAAAGAAGCTTTCTACTACTTCATCCAGTTCGAAGCAGAGAGTAATGTTCCGGGCGAAATCGAAAGCCGTATCCGCATTATGGACAATGTCATCAGATACCTGTGCGTTAGACAAGACGAGAAATAGAAAGAGGTATTTATGAACAAAGTAATACTTATGGGGCGTTTGACCAGAGATCCCGAAGTAAGGTATTCTCAGGGGGAGAACGCTACGGCAGTAGCCAGGTATACACTGGCTGTAGATCGTAGATTTAATCGTAATAATGACGAACAGACAGCAGACTTTATCAACTGTGTTGCTTTTGGCAGAGCAGGTGAGTTTGCTGAGAGATATTTCCACAAGGGAACGAAGATTGCTGTGACCGGACGTATCCAGACAGGCAGCTATACCAATAAGGATGGCGTCAGGGTATACACAACAGATATCGTAGTGGAAGAGCAGGAATTTGCCGAGAGCAAGAATGCATCCGGTAACAGCGAGGGTGGATATACCCCTGCGGGAAGACCTGAGCCGGCAGCAGCCGGAGACGGCTTCATGAATATTCCTGACGGAATCGACGAGGAACTGCCGTTCAACTAATAGCAGCTTGCGCAAGCAAAGTTTAGAAGGAGGCAAAACCATGGCATTTAATAAAACAGATAAGCCGGATTTCCCTAAGAAAAAGGGTGGAATGCGCAGAAGAAAAAAAGTATGCGTATTCTGTGGTAAAGATAACGTAATTGATTACAAAGATACAAACAAACTGAAAAGATATGTATCTGAGAGAGGTAAGATTCTTCCCAGAAGAATTACCGGTAACTGCGCTAAGCATCAGAGAGCTCTTACAGTAGCTATCAAACGTGCAAGACACGTAGCTTTGATGCCTTACGTTCAGGACTAATTGACACATGTAAGCCCCGACTGCGGATGCGGCCGGGGTTTTTCGTATGTCCGGCGGCAGATGTTCGTCTGGCTATTTTGGTGAAAATATGATAGACTGTGTGCATCACATAGTATTTCTTAAAGAAAGGCCTGGTTATTAAAATGAATCATTTTATTTATGAGACACCTACCAAGGTGTATTTTGGTAAAGATGAAGAACAGAAGGTTGGAAAGATCATCAGTGAATACGGTGCCACAAAGGTATTGATTCACTATGGCGGTAAATCTGCAAAGGAAAGCGGGTTATTGGACCGGGTAAAAGGTTATCTTGCGGCAGAAAAAATTGAATTCGTAGAACTGGGGGGCGTCGTGGCTAACCCGGAGCTTAAGCTTGTTCGGGAGGGGATCGCACTGTGTCAGAAAGAAGGCGTTGACTTTATTCTGGCTGTGGGCGGCGGTTCTGTGCTGGATTCTTCCAAGGCGATAGCGAACGGTGTGGCAAATCCTGATGTTGATGTGTGGGATTTTTCTCTTGGGAAAGCAGCCCCGGAGAAAACATTGCCGAAGGGAGCCATCCTGACACTTGCCGCAGCAGGTTCTGAAATGTCCAATTCCTGCGTGATTACGGATACAGAGACAGGGAGCAAGCGGGGATACGGCAGTCCCTGCAACAGAATGAATTTTGCCATTGAGAACCCGGAGCTGACTTATACTGTGAATGCTTATCAGACAGCCTGCGGAGCGGTGGATATTGCCATGCATACGATAGAACGGTATTTTTGTCCAGGGGAAGATACGTATCTGACAGATGCGATTGCAGAGGCGGTAATCAAAAGTACTATGAAAGCCGGTGCGGACTGCATTGCTGATCCGAGAGATTACACGGCAAGAGCAAACATGATGTGGGCGTCTTCTCTGGCGCACAACGGATTGACCCAGTGCGGCAGAAGTTTTCTCCTTGCGGTGCATCAGTTTGAACATGAAGTATCCGGTATGTATCCGCAGGTTGCCCACGGTGCAGGGCTGGCAGCATTATGGTGCAGTTGGGCCAGATATGTATACAAAGCGAATATGCCGCGTTTCTTACAGTATGCTCACAATGTCTGGAATCTGGATATTGATTTCGAACACCCTGAGAGCACTGTATTGAAGGCTATTGAGCTGCAGGAGAAATATTATCGATCTATCGGTATGCCGACGAATCTGAAAGAACTGGGCGTGCAGGCAGAGGATCTGGAAGTGCTTGCCTTACAGTGCAGCCGCGGTAAGACAAGGACGCTGGATGGTTATAAGAAGCTTGGTTATGATGAAATGCTGGATATTTATAAAATGGCATACGAGGCATAGAAAATCGGTTTGAGGAAGGATGTATGATTAGTAACAGAAAAAAGCTGTTGCTGCTTGTGACAGTTGCCGCGGCAGTGCTTGCGGTGCTGTTGCTGCTGCCTGTCGTAAAGCAGCTTGTGGCAGAACGCGGTGAGCAGTCAGTTTCTTTGGGAGAGTCTGTGACGGAAGAATACAGTGGACAGGCCGCGGCAGAACACATCGTGCCGCATACTGTACAGAATCATTTGCAGGATGCAGCGGAAGAAATGACAGAGATTCCTTACGAGGACATGCCGTCGGTTACACTCCGTCTGGAGAATGCTTCCAAAGAGTGTATGGACATCAACTTGTGGCAGAGCGTGGATGGAATCTGTTATTTCTTTTTGCCGGGATATGCAGAGCGTGCGAAAATTACACTGGCAGATGCAGAGGGCGGTTATCTGCGTATCAACGGACAAACAATCCGTGAAGGAGATACGATTGAGAATATTTTGTGGGATGATGTTTATCTGGCAGAAATAGGCGGTGCCGGGGAAGAGGAGGAGACAGTCAGTGCGGCTCTTGTGTTCAAGCATTCCTCAGAGCTTCCGGTGCTTGCCGTAAATACGGAGTCCGGCAGTCTGGAGCAAATTCACGGGGATAAGGCCTATACGGAAGAGGGAACGGTTGTCTGGCAGGATGAGCAGGGAAATGTAACATATAAGGGTGCTGCGCAGGAATTTGGCGGGCGCGGCAATTCTACATGGGGACTTACGAAGAAACCTTATCAGTTTAAGCTTTATGAGAGTGTGGATTTATTAGGCGCAGGCGCTGCAAAATCCTATAATCTGCTTGCCAACGGTTATGATGAGACGAGACTGCGCAATCGGATTGCCACAGAGCTGGCGGAGGCACTGGACATGGAGAATGTGCCCCGGTGTCGGATGATAGATTTGTATGTGAACGGTTATTATCATGGCAATTACTATCTAACAGAAAAGATTGGGATTGAAGATGCAGCGGTCGGCGATTATTTGATTGAACGTGAATTAGAAGACCGTTATAAGACGGAGAAGCAGGGGTTTGTAACAGCGCAGGGGGACTGCTATGTGCTGCAAAGCCCGGAAGAGGCCACAGAGGAGCAGATTTCTTATATTGCAGACTGGATGCAGGCATTCCAGAATGCGGCACAAGAGCAGGATGGCGTGAACCCTGAGAACGGAAAGCACTATTCGGAATATATTGATGTCACTTCCTTTGTGCAGAAATATCTTGTGGAAGAGATCAGCAAGAACTATGACGGAGGAGTTACCAGCAGCTTTTTCTATAAAAAGGAGAGCGGAACGGATCACAAGCTGTATGCAGGGCCTATATGGGATTATGATGTAGCATTTGGCAACTGTAATCTGGATAAGATTTCTGCAAATCCGCTGGGAGTAACGAAGCTGTCCAACCACATTTACGGAACAGATCTGTTTGCCGCTCTTTACGAGCAGCCTGATTTTTATGAGCAGATGGTGCAGATGTACGAAGACAAAGCGCTGCCCTATCTGGACAGCCTGCTGGAGGGCGGCATAGACCAGATGATAGAGGAAAGCAGACTCTCCGCGCAGATGGACAGCATACGGTGGGAGAGCCTTGAAAACAGATATCAATATTACAAAAATTATGACAATGATGTCAGATATTTAAAATATTTTATCGAAGAGAGAAGAGATTTTCTAAACGATGTATGGCTTGAGGGCGAGATCTATCATAATATGAATTTCGTCGTAGATGGTGAGATCTGGCAGATTCTGTGCGTTAAGGATGGCGGGCTGCCCCGTCAGGAGCCTGTGCCTGTCAGGAATTACTCTGTGTTTGCAGGCTGGTATACGGATCGGAATGTTCCCTTTGATATTTATAAGCCGGTGTATGAAGATATTACCTATTACGCCGTATGGCAGGAGCTTGAATGATGCACCATATCATGTCAATTTCCGGAGAAAAAGAACTATATATTGGTGTAGCAGGAATTTGTAAAAAATGCTATACTTATGATGGTGTGTAACCATGTAGAAGTAGTTTTGCCGGTTTGTGGGCATTACAGGTATAAAATATGATGAAAAACAGTGTTAAATTAAAGGGAAGGTTGAAGGGCTATCTGCAGTCTTCTTTATATTTGGGATTTTTGCTGATTGTTGTAAATATTTTGATCTACATGCTGGACTATAGAGCAGGACTGGTTTTGAGCGGATTTATTATTTTCTATCTTGCGATTATCCTGTCCATGATGTTTTATAATAAGCCTGTTATCATGAATGAGCTGATCAGTTTTGCCACGCAGTACGGTCAGATTCAGAGGAGGCTGCTGCGTGATTTGGAGCTGCCTCATGCACTTTTGGATGATTCCGGTAAGATCATTTGGACGAATATTGCATTTGAGAAACTGGTACATCAGGAGAGGGGCTACCGCAAGTCAGTTACATCCCTGTTTCCTTCCATTACGAAGGACAAGCTTCCGGGCATGAATGAGGAAGATGAAGTAGAATTCGATGTAGAGTATGAGTCGGGCAATTATATTGCGAAGATGAAGAAAATCTCCTTAAAGGAGATGGCAGAAAACAGTGACATCATTGAAGCGAAAGGCTATGAAGGCTATCTGGTTGCGTTGTATCTGTTTGATGAGACGGCACTTAAGATTGCTTTAAAAGAGGTGGATGACCAGTCACTGGCAGTAGGCCTTATTTATCTGGATAATTATGAAGAGGCTTTGCAAAGCGTTGAGGAAGTCAGACGTTCCCTGCTGATTGCATTAATTGACCGTAAGGTCAATAAATATATTGCGGCTCTGGATGGTATCTGTAAGAAACTGGAGAAGGACAAATACCTTGTGATTATGCGTAAAGAGGCGGCAATACAGTTCCAGGAGAACCGATTTGATCTGTTAGAGGATGTGAAGACTGTTAATATCGGTAATGAGATGGCGGTGACCATTAGCATCGGTATGGGATATAACGGTCTGAGCTATACGCAAAACTACGAGTTCGCCCGCAATGCAATTGATATTGCGCTGGGGCGGGGCGGTGACCAGGCGGTAGTGAAGATACCTGAGAACGTGAGTTATTATGGCGGTAAGAGCCAGCAGGTGGAGAAGAGTACCCGTGTCAAAGCCCGTGTCAAAGCCCATGCGCTGAAGGAAATTATTTCCGTTAAGGATGAAGTATATGTGATGGGACACCGCATGGGAGACGTGGACAGTTTCGGGGCTTCTGTGGGTATTTTCCGAATTGCACAGTCTCTGGATAAGCGGGCGCATATTGTGTTAAATGATGTTACTTCTTCCATGCAGCCTATGGTGGAAATGTTTCAGAATAGCAACGAATATCCTCAGGATATGATTATCAATAGTGCGCAGGCGCTGGAGATGGTGGGCAATAATGCGGTGTTAGTCGTGGTGGATGTCAATAAGCCCAGTATCACGGAGTGTCCGGAACTTTTGAAACGTTGTAAGTCGGTGGTTGTATTAGATCATCACAGACAGGGGTCTGAGATTATAGAGAATGCCACGTTATCTTATGTTGAGGCATATGCCTCATCTGCCTGTGAGATGGTATCGGAAGTGCTGCAGTATATCAGTGACAATATGAAGCTTCGATCTGAGGAGGCTGACTGTATGTATTCCGGTATTATGATTGACACGAATAATTTCATGACGAAAACAGGTGTCAGAACTTTTGAGGCGGCAGCCTTCTTAAGAAGAAACGGTGCTGACGTAACCCGCGTCAGAAAGCTGTTCCGGGACGATGCGGCAGAATACAAGGCCAAGGCGGATGCGGTCAGCCAGGCTGAGATTTACAGAAATTTCTATGCTATTTCTGTCTGTACCGGTGAGGATGTGGCCAGCCCTACGGTAGTAGGCGCACAGGCAGCCAATGAACTTCTGAATATTAAGGGAATCAAGGCAAGCTTTATCCTGACGCCGTATAACGGGATTATTTATATCAGCGCGCGCTCCATTGATGAAGTGAATGTACAGGTCATTATGGAAAGAATGGGCGGCGGCGGACACTTGAATATTGCGGGTGCTCAGATAGAGAACGGTTCTATCGAAGAAGGCATTGTAACGATTAAGAGAACGCTGGATGCCATGATAGCAGAGGGTGAACTGGAAGCATAAGGAGTTTGCATGGCTCTGTAAGCGGCTTTAAAGGTATGAGTTTAAAGCTGGGAAAGTGAGGAAAGAACATGAAGGTAATTTTATTAGAGGATGTAAAATCCCTTGGGAAAAAAGGCGAAATCGTGAATGTGAGCGATGGGTACGCAAGAAATTTCGTGCTGCCTAAAAAGCTAGGTGTGGAAGCGAATTCCGCCAATATGAATGATTTGAAATTACAGAAAGCGAATGCAGATAAAGTGGCACAGGAGCAATTAGAAGCTGCACAAGAGTTGGCCAAGGTGTTAGAGACCAAGGAAGTGGTTGTTAAAATGAAGTCCGGTGAGGGCGGCAGAACATTTGGATCTATCTCTTCTAAGGAAATCGCAACAGCAGCTAAGGAACAATGTGCACTGGAATTGGATAAGAAGAAGATTCAGTTACCAGAGGCTATTAAATCGCTGGGCGTTTATGAAGTGAATGTGAAGCTGCATACGAAAGTGACCGGAAAGCTGAAAGTAAAAGTTATAGAAGAGTAAGAAAGATTTCTGAGACATCAGGATATGCTGGCTGCAGTTGGCAGCAGAGGAAAAGAATCGATATCGGAAAGGACGTTGACGGACGTGGAAGAAGCACTACTGAAAAGAATATTGCCCCATAGTATGGAAGCGGAACAGTCGGTGATCGGTTCTATGATTATGGATAGGGAAGCGATTGTGGTCGCTTCCGAAATCGTTTTAGGCGATGACTTTTATAATAAACAGTATGGAATTCTTTTCGATACAATGGTAGAGTTAAATGATGAAGGGAAACCGGTAGATTTGGTGACATTACAGGACCGATTGAAGGAGAAGGATGTTCCGCCGGAAGTAAGCAGCCTGGAATTTATCAGAGATTTGATTACTGCGGTACCCACATCGGCCAATATCAAATATTATGCCAATATCGTGGCAGAGAAATCTACGTTGAGAAGACTGATACGCCTGAATGAAGAGATTGCCAATACCTGTTACGTAGGGAAAGAAAATCTGGAAGACATCCTGGCGGATACGGAGAAGAGAGTATTTGATCTGGTTCAGAGAAGAAATACGGGAGAGTTCGTACCGATCAGACAGGTAGTTATGAATGCCATGGATAACATTGAGAAAGCATCTCGGAATAAGGGGAATGTAACCGGTGTTGCCACGGGTTTTCTTGATCTGGATTACAGAACCGCCGGTATGCAGCCCTCTGACCTGATTCTGGTGGCCGCAAGACCATCCATGGGTAAAACTGCTTTCGTCCTCAATATCGCCCAATATGTGGCTTTTAAGCAGAATAAAACGGTGGCGATATTCAGTTTGGAGATGTCGAAAGAACAGTTGGTTAACCGTCTGTTTTCCATGGAGTCTAAAGTGGACTCCCAGCATCTGAGAACAGGTAACTTGTCGGATGCGGAGTGGGAGAAGCTGATCGAGAGTGCCGGAGTGATCGGTAAGTCGAATCTGATTATCGACGATACACCGGGTATCAGCATATCGGAGATGCGTTCCAAATGCCGTAAGTATAAGCTGGAGCACAATCTGGAAATGATTATTATCGATTACCTGCAGTTGATGTCGGGAAACGGTAAATCCACAGATTCCAGGCAGCAGGAGATATCGGATATTTCCCGTTCCTTAAAGGCGCTGGCAAGAGAGTTGCATGTGCCGGTGATCGCATTATCCCAGCTTAGCCGTGCGGTGGAGCAGAGACCGGATCACAGACCGATGCTATCTGATCTGCGTGAGTCAGGGGCCATCGAGCAGGATGCGGACGTGGTCATGTTTATTTACAGGGATGATTATTATAACAAGGATACTGAGAAGAAGGGCATTGCGGAGATTATTATTGCGAAGCAAAGAAACGGCCCGATCGGAACGGTAGAGCTGGTCTGGTTACCGGACTTCACCAAGTTCGCAAATCTCCAGAAATAGATTTTACGGCTATCATAGCGATAAGATGCTGCAAAATTATATATGGAAACTATTTTTTACAAAAGAGACAAGCCTGGTAAGGTCTGTCTCTTTTGTGCGTTAAAGGAAAAAAACGCAGTCAGAAATTGCGGAATGGCTGCAAGAGGAAAGGGGAAGAGTATGGAACAAAACACTATTTATTACATATCGGAGGCTGCCAGACTGGTACAGGTTGAAACCCATGTCCTGCGCTATTGGGAGGAAGAATTACAGCTGCCGATCAAAAGAAATGAAATGGGACATCGTTATTATACGGGCAGGGATATCAGGCAGCTTCAGGAGATCAAGGTTTTAAAAGAGCAGGGATTGCAGTTAAAGGCGATCAGAACGATTCTGCCCAGGACAGAGGAGGATGCAGAGCACATGAAAGGAGAACTGACACAACGGGAGCAGGCTGAAAAGGATCAGACAGAAGGGAGTGGAATTGTGGAAGCAGAGAAGAATCAGATAGAGGAAAAGGCCAAAGAGATCGTTATAAATAAGGCGCAGAAATATATGGTGACTTTGTCCAAGGATAAGAATGTGACGGTAGAGACACAGCCGGAACCCCTGTCGGAATACCCGGCGAAGGATGATGCGAAAGACCAGAAGGCAGCCAGACTTCAATATTTATTGCAGCATATGATTACGGAATCGGTGAAAAGCGCTAACCGGGAATTGTGTACGGAAGTAAAGGAAAGCATATTAAAGGAGCTGGACTATCAATTCAGAATGCAGGAGGAGCGTGACGAAGAGAGGTGGAAGAAAGAAGAAGAGCATTACCGTAAGATTGACGAAATGATCAGAGAAAGGCATAAGACCAGAGAAAAATTGGGAAAGGGCAAAAAAAAATCCCCTATCGTATGATAGGGGATTCGTTAGTTTAGTGAATTAACCCTGTGCAATGGAACCTGTAGGGCAAACACCTGCGCAAGAACCGCAATCAATACATTTTGTTGCATCAATTTCGAATTTGCCATCGCCCATGCTGATAGCGCCTACCGGACACTGAGCCTCACAAGCACCACATGCTACACATGCATCACTGATTACATATGCCATAATAATATCCTCCTTGTATGATAAGACTATGCATAATTGATATATATTTATCAATCTGTTAGTCTCTATTTTAATATAAAAGTATTGATTATACAAGGGTAAAACATGGAAAAAGGCTAACATTTTTATACCAATGGGCAGCCGGAAAAAAGTGCGGCTGACGAGGTTGAAAATGCAGGCTTTAACTATGCTGTATACCTAATTCCTCCCGGCGTTTGCGGATGCCGTTCAGGATGACTTCCTTCTTCTCAATCAGCTTATTTTTATCCATCGGTTCTATGCCTTCCAGTTTATAGGGGATACCGAGTTTCTCATACTTAGCCTTACCCATCGTATGATAGGGAAGCGCATCCAGTGCCTTGAGATTGGATAATCCACCGATAAAATAACCTAACTGGTACAGATATTTATCATCGTCGGTAATGCCCGGTACGATGACATGACGAATCCATAGATCCACATGTTTTTCGTCCAGATATTGTGCGAAGGCAAGAATGCCGTCGTTGGGCTGAGAAGTCAGCTCTTTGTGTTTCTCAGGATCAATATGCTTGATATCCAGCATAACGAGATCTGTAAGCGTCATTAAGTGATCCAGTTTGGCAAGCCATTCAGGATTGGCATTCTTCTTATAGGCGATACCGGAAGAGTCG
This sequence comes from Lachnospiraceae bacterium, assembly GCA_017936885.1. GTDB lineage: Bacteria > Bacillota > Clostridia > Lachnospirales > Lachnospiraceae > UBA3282. Next base: position 32,686 of record JAGBEO010000008.1, read on the forward strand.
ATGCATGTATGGACGTTGTTCTTCTTACAGATGGTAAACAGATCGATCAAAAAGTCTACCTGCATCAGCGGTTCGCCGCCGGTAACCGTAATACCGCCGCCTTTATAAAAGGCTTCATTGCGCTTATACTGTTCAAAAATGTACTCCGGCTCCATTAAGGTTCCGGCATTCATTTCCCAGGTGTCCGGATTATGGCAGTAGGCGCATCGCATGGGACAGCCCTGAACAAATACTACAAATCGTGTGCCCGGTCCGTCTACAGTACCGAAGCTCTCTAATGAGTGAATTCTTCCTTGCATGATTTCCCTCTCTTCTTTATAATGTTAATTGTATTCATTATCCATATCAGAGCAGTTTATTGCAATCATAGTATACCCCGAAATGGCATTTTTACCAGTTATGTAACAATTATATCACTTACACAGATAACGTCAAGAAATGTGGAGGATAAATAGATGATGTTTTGTTTACAAAGGAAAGAAGAGAAAAGGTTGTATTGTTTAACAGCAGCGATTTTGACCTGTACATTTCTTGCGATAGCGCTAAATCCTGCGAACATGGGGATTCTTAGTATAAGAGAATGGCGTAACCGCAAAGCGACTGAAAAGCCGGTGGCAGAGAGCCGGACAGAAGAGAAGTTCTATATCTATTCATGGAATGAGGAGCTAAAGGATAAACTTGCCTATGTAACAGAGCAGTATCCGGAAACAGCGGATCGAATCGAATTTGTAGACCTTTACGATTCCGCGACCTATCAGGATACAATAGACGAATTGTTGGAAAATCCAGAGGCAGAAAAGTATCCTGATATGATTGCCCTGGAACCCAATTACATTAGGAAATATACTGATTCGGATTATCTCATACCGGTTGAGGAGTGCGGAGTGACGAAAGAAGATATGTCTGAAATGTATCCCTATACCTTGCAGGTTGGTACGGACAGTCGGAATGATTCCGTGAAAGGGGTTTCTTGGATGGTCTGTCCCGGTGCCTTTGCCTATAGGACTGATCTGGCTGACAGCCTGCTTGATGTGGAGAGCCCGGAGGAGATGCAGGACGAAATCGGCTCATGGGCAGACTTTCTTGCAACAGCTAATAAGATCAACCGGAAATCCGGTGGTAAGACTAAAATGCTTGCCTCTAATGGTGAGATTGCAAATGCTTTTTATGCTAATAAAGTAAAGCCCTGGGTGACTTCTGATGATGTATTTCAGATTGATCCTGCCATGGAAGAATACATGGATGTTTATAAGGCGTTGGAAACAAAGGATCTCACGCAGAAAGCCGAACAGTGGAGCCTGGAATGGATGGAAGGGTTTTCCGATGACGAAGTGTTCGGGTATTTTGGCTGTACATGGTTTTTGGAATGGGTTATTAAGCTGGGATGCGACGGAGAGCGCGTGGGAGAAGGAACATACGGCTTGTGGAATATTTGTCAGGGCCCTGCACCTTACTACTGGGGAGGAACCTGGATCGCTGCAACGGAAGGATGTTCTGATAAGGATTTGGCAGGCGTGATTATGAAAACGCTTTGCTGCGAAACCGAAACGATGCTTGAGATGAGAGAGGACACGCTTGATTTTGTAAATAATAAGGCAGTCATGCAGGCGTTGTCAGATTCCGGCAAGGGTGATGATGATTTCTTGGGCGGACAGGATTCTATAGAAATCTTTTCCGACGTGGCTAAGCAGATCGACGTCTCCTGTATGACCGAATATGATGAAGAGATCAATGAACTCTTTGACCAACAGGTTATGATATATACTTATGAGAATAAGAAAAAGAAAGATGTAATTTCAGGTTTTGAGAGTATGGTGGCTGACAGATTCCCTTCTCTGAAAGTGGAACATTGACGGATTGATCTGTATCATAAGCTAAAATAAAAAGGATTCCGCATGATGCGGAATCCTTCTTGTTTTGGTTGCATATTAACACGTATTAGATGCTCTCGTGGAATGTACGGGAGATAACGTCTGCCTGCTGTTCCGGAGTTAATTTGATGAAGTTAACTGCGTAACCGGAAACACGGATTGTTAACTGAGGATAGTTCTCAGGATGCTTCTGTGCATCTAATAATGTGTCTCTGTTCAGTACGTTAACGTTAAGGTGATGACCACCCTTTGTTGCATAACCATCTAATAAAGATACTAAGTTATCTACCTGAGCATTTGCTGCTGCCATTGTATTGTCCTCCTATTAATTTATTTCCGATTCTATGAAAAGGAATCGTTTATTGATAATCGTCCAAGCCCTCATGGAGAGTCGGAACACTACATGCCAATGGGGTACGGGAGCAATCCGTGCACCCCATTGTCTGTACATTTTTGGATTTTTCAGCTTTGTCATCAACGTCCACATTCACATGTCCGACACCCTGTGCCATACCGGAATCCAACATCTTAACAAAGTCATCAATCATTTGATTGTTGTCCATATATTCTCAATCCTTTATTTGTTCAGATCAAGTTAGATCTATTTATATAGGTCGAACTCGAATATCAACAGTGATATTACTTATTTAAGTCGAGCTCAATATCGCCGGCAAATACCTGATCCTCTTTACCAAGAGCTCCAGGAATGATTGTGAAGGTATTGGAGATACCATCCTGTGCATCATTGAATGGAAGCTTGGATACAGAAGATAAGGAAGCTACTGCACCATGAGTATCGCGTCCGTGCATCGGGTTAGCACCAGGAGCGAAAGGCTGGCCTTTCTTACGTCCGTCAGGTGTGTTACCTGTTGCCTTACCATATGTTACATTAGATGTAATAGTAAGGATGGATGTTGTCGGGAAGCCATCTCTGTAGGTGTGATGTCTTCTTACTGCTGTCATGAACTTGTGTACAATATCCTGTGCGATTTCGTCTACACGGTCATCGTCGTTACCATATTTAGGGAATTCACCTGTTGTCTTGAAGTCAACGATGATTCCGTCTTCGTCTCTGATCGGCTCAACCTTAGCATACTTGATAGCAGATAAGGAGTCAGCTACGATAGAAAGACCTGCAACACCTGTTGCGAAGTAACGTCTTACGTCTCTGTCATGAAGAGCCATCTCTGCTCTCTCATAGCAGTATTTATCATGCATATAGTGGATGATGTTCAGAGTGTTTACATATACATCTGCCTGCCACTCCATCATGTCTAAGAATTTATCCATAACATCATCATAGTCAAGTACATCACCGACAACCGGACGATATTTAGGTCCAACCTGTTTCTTGGTAACTTCATCAACACCGCCGTTTAATGCGTACAGTAAGCACTTAGCAAGGTTGGCACGTGCACCGAAGAACTGCATTTCTTTACCAACTCTCATGGAAGATACACAGCAAGCGATTGCATAATCATCACCGTGTGTTACTCTCATCAGGTCATCGTTCTCATACTGGATAGAAGAGGTCTGGATAGACATCTTAGCACAGTATTTCTTCCAAGCTTCAGGAAGTCTTGTGGACCAAAGAACTGTTAAGTTCGGCTCCGGAGAAGGTCCTAAGTTTGTTAATGTGTGTAAGTAACGGAAACTCATCTTAGTAACCATCGGACGTCCGTCAACACCAACACCGCCAAGAGACTCTGTTACCCATACCGGATCACCAGCGAAGATCTGGTTGTATTCAGGTGTACGAGCAAATTTGATGCAACGTAATTTCATGATGAAGTGATCAACGAACTCCTGAATCTGCTCTTCTGTAAATGTGCCGTTAGCTAAGTCTCTCTCTGCGTAGATATCAAGGAAGGTAGAAGTACGTCCAAGGGACATAGCTGCACCGTTCTGCTCTTTTACTGCGCAAAGGTAACCGAAATATGTTGCCTGAATAGCTTCCTGTACGTTAGAAGCAGGTTTAGAAATATCACAGCCGTAAGAAGCTGCCATTTCTTTCATCATCTTAAGAGCAACCATCTGCTCGGAAAGCTCCTCACGAAGACGGATAACATCATCTGTCATAACACGTCCTGTGGAATCTTTCTGTGCCTGCTTATCCTCGATCAGTCTGTCAATACCGTACAGAGCAACTCTTCTGTAGTCACCGATGATACGTCCACGTCCGTATGCATCCGGAAGACCTGTGATGATGTGAGCGGAACGGCATGCTCTCATCTCTGCATTGTAAGCATCGAAACATCCTGCATTGTGTGTCTTTCTGTGTGTAGAGAAGAACTCGCTGATCTCAGGGTCAACTTCGTAACCGTTATCGGAGCAGGCTTTCTCTGCCATTCTGATACCGCCGTAAGGCTGTAAAGAACGTTTGAAAGGCTTATCTGTCTGGAAACCTACGATTGTCTCTTTGCTCTTGTCTAAGTAACCAGGGCCGTGGGATGTGATAGTAGATACAACCTTTGTATCCATATCAAGCACACCGCCGGCTTCACGCTCCTGCTTCTGTAAGTCAAGAACCATTGCCCATAAGTCTTTTGTGTTCTGTGTAGCGTCAGCTAAGAAGGACTCGTCGCCATCATAAGGATGATAGTTTCTCTGGATGAAGTCACGAACGTTAACTTCTTTGTCCCATTTGCCGCCTACAAAATCTTTCCATTCTGGTCTCATTTTGAAATAGCCTCCTATTAATATAATTTTGGTTGATATATTTTGACATGTTTCTGTGACAAAAACATGTCGAAAAGATATGCTTATCCAGTACCAATATTATATGTTATAGGGAGCAGTAGAGTCAAGTCGGGCTTTGTACTTTTTCTTATACAAATGGTAAAAAATGAGAAAAATTTTTGTGAAAATTGCATGGAAGGATTTGGCGGTTGTCCGGCAAAAACAAATTCGATATATTTATTTATAGAATTATGGATAATATGTTATTATAAGGAAATTGGTAATAGTGGATAAAACGCAGATGATTGCAAAACTCATATAAATTAAGAAGGAGAAAAACTCTTGTGATAAGGAATATAGGAAAGAAGGTACTTGTATTTGTTTTGACCGCAGCTTTGCTGGGAAGTTCCCTGCAGCTGTCCGGCAATACTTTGCAGGTGACTGCGAAGGAGATAAACAATGCGGATAGCAAAGATATGATATCAGGTAATGGCATTGTTTTACATGAAGCGGCGGAAGAGGAACAGCCAAAAGAAGGACAAACGGAGGAAGAACAAAGGGAAAAGGCAGAAAATGAAATAATTGACGAGGGTTCTGACGGGGCATCTGATTTGTCTGAAACACAGGAAACCGGTGTGGTATCTGAGCGAATGCATATCGGACAGACGGAAAATATGGAGAATTTACCTGATCTTGATGCCCCTGATTTCGATTGTACATATGATCTGCCAATCGTTCTTACAGCGTCTGGCGATCAGATTCGATTATTTGCCAACTGGGGTGCTGCTGTCGAGACTAGGAAGGACAACGGGAGCAGGGTGACGAATTGGCAGTACAGTTATATTGGAGGATGCGGATCCAATGGGGAGAGTGGTGCGCTGAAATGTCCATATGAGGGAGTACTTACATGGAGCATTCTTCGGGGAAGAGTGGGAACGGCACAAGGTACAACAAACCTTCTCAATGAGGAAGATGACTGGACGGATTTTGAAACAGTGTCTTCTTCCCCGCTTTTTACCATGCACGAAGATGAAGAGAAAAACAGCGCTTTTTATAAGACTGTAACGATCGCTTCTAAGGAGGACGCTGCCGGGGAAACGAATATTAACTGGTATTACGATTACTACATTCGGGCAACCTTCCGGTATGTGAAAGAGCAGACGGAATGTACGGCAATCACTACCGTGCCTGTTACAGTCCAGGACGCTGCGGGAGAAGAAGATACGTCCGCTCCCGGTATGGCGGAAAATGCGGCGGCAGCCGGAACCGGGGACAGCCTGATAGACGAAGAGGAAGGCGCAGCGTCGGCAGAAACAGATGAAGAGGTTACTACAACGGGAATAACGGAAGATTCTCCGGTATCTATGGAATCGGAAGAAGGACAGCCGGAAAAAGAACAGTTGGAAGACAGACAGGATGATGTCCCGGCGCAGGAGATTCTGAACGTGAACGAAGCGGATGATTTTGCAATAGAAGCGGAATCTGTCTATGCGGAGGAACCTAACAGCGTTATAACCTCAGGAGAGGACAATGCAGAGGCAGAGTCCGGGGAATCTGGGAGCTTGACAGAGTCTGTCATAGGCGTCAGTAAGCTGTCATTGAATAGAACAAGTGCGGTCTTAAATCCCGGTGATACGTTAAAGCTGTCTGCGGCGGTCGTACCGGAGGGGCTTAGTCTGAACGTGGTCTGGACCAGCAGCGATGAAACCGCAGCAACCGTCGATGATAAAGGAAACATTACGGCACTGGCGGAAGGCAGTGCAGTGATCACTGCGGAATGCGGCGGGAAATCAGTCGCTGCCAGGATTGATGTCGCAGAAACGGATGCCGCAAAGAACGGTGATCAGCCCACGGATGAAGAGGGAAATCTCATAGAAATATCCGATGATGTATGGATTGCCGGGTTTGAGAGGGAGAGTGGCGCGCTGATCTATACCGGCGGGAAAATCACCCAGAATCTCCGTATTTATCATAAAGGGACGCTTCTAAAGGAGAAGTCGGACTACACGCTAACCTATAAAAATAATGTCAACGCAGCCGCTTATGATGCAGCCAAAGCGCCCTCTGTCACGATTACGATGAAAGGTCAGTATTCCGGCAGCCGGACGCTGTACTTTACCATTGCACCGCGGGATATTGATGAGGAGCATTTGCAGGGATATGAGCAGGTACTGCAATACGCCAAAACTTTGAAGATTTCCACACCGACGCTGTATTACGGCAGTAAAAAACTTGTTGCCAATAAAGACTTTGTCTGTGATTACAGTACTTTGCCCGCAAACTATACAAAAGGGGATTCCTACGAAGACGGTCAGATTTATGAATATACCGTGAACGGAAAGGGGAATTTTACAGGGTCCTTTACGATGACCCTTGCTGTTATCAGAGATAAGACTCTTAATTTGGGTTCTGCTGCTGTTACCGTGGATAAAAAACAGTATGAATTTCATGGGGAGGCGTTGTCTGTATCGGATGTCGGGATCGTCTCTGTGAAATTCGGCAAAACGGTTTTGGATCCCGTTTTTTACGAATATGAAGTGTACGCAGAAGGCGTGGGAACCGGCTATGTTGAGGTTTATCCGTCCGATGCCGGCAGAAACGCCGGCTACCGGGGAATGAAAAAGGTGAATATCAAGGTGGTCGGCGATCGTAGTATTAAGAATGCCGGGCTGGGAGATGAATGGCAGGCTTCTATTGTCTTTTCTCGGGAGAAGATCAACAGTGACGGCGGGATTGTGCAGGAAAAGACCGGTGTACTTGTCTACGGTGAGGGAGAGGACAGGGAATCTCTTACGGAAGGGGTAGATTATACCGTTAAATACAGTAATCATAAGAAAGTCGGAACGGCAACGGTTACTTTTACCGGAAAGGGCAGGTATACGGGATCTGTCAAAAAGACCTATAAAATTACAGCCAATACGGATCTGGCTGTTCAATGGTATGACACAAATGATGAGGGAATGCCGTTTGCAGTTTACAGGAAAGGAGGTGCCGCACCCCGATTTGACCTGACAGAAGTGTCAGAAAACGGATATACTAATGTTTTGACTGTTAAGACTGACTATACCGTTACCTTTAAAAACAATAAAAATCTGGGTACTATGACTTGTGAGATCACCGGAAAAGGAAATTACAAAGGATATAAAAGCAGCACGCAGGTAACCGTTATTGCCGCCGATATCAGTCAATGCACCATATCCATTCCGGATAAGCAGTACAGCACGAAGAAAAACGCGTGGAAATCGTCGGTAACGATAAAAGATGTCAATGGAAAGAAATTAGCCGCGGGAACAGATTATGACAAGAATCTGATCTACCGTTATACCGGAATGGAGGAAGGAGGGTTGCCCCAGCCGGGCACGATCGTGTATGTAACCGCATCGGGAATCAATAATTATGCGGGCTCTTCCGTTACCGGCAGCTATCGTATTTACAGCACAAGCATCGGCAAGCTGACTGTTGTAATCGACTCACAGGAATATACGGGCAGAGAAATAGAATTGTCGGCAGACGATATTCATGTGTATGCCAATAAGACGGATGCTAAGAAAGGGATAGAAATTGCAGAACCATGCTATGAGATCATGGGTTACAGCAACAATATCAAAGCAGGCACGGCTAAGGTCACGCTGCGTGGAACGGGGGATTATGGAGGAACCCGGACCTGCTCCTTTAAGATCACTAAGAAAACGTATGTGAATGTGCGTGTTACCAAGGTGATGCTGGATGAAACCTCAGTTTCCATCGGGGCTGGCAACAGCAGACAGCTTACCGCCACGGTAGTTCCCGAAAATGCGTACAACAAAACAGTGCTGTGGTCCACTTCCAACAGTAAAGTTGTGACAGTCAGTAAGGACGGCGTCATTACGGCAGTAAAATCAGGTAAGGCAACGATCACGGCAGCCTCGCAGGATACCGGAAAGAAGGCGACATGTAAGGTGACCGTATCGGTGATTCCTGTAACTTCCTTTTCTTTAAATACAACGGAAATCAATCAGGAGGAAGGAACCAGCTATCAGTTAGAAGCGACAGAGATTCAGCCGGAAGGTGCGACTTACAGTACCATCCGGTGGGAGAGCAGCAACCCGGAAATTGTATCGGTGGATGCCAATGGGCTGGTTTCTTTAAATAAAGCGGGGATGGCGGTCATAACAGCCTATGCCGACGGACGGAAATTCTCTGATAAATGTTTGGTGATTGTGAACGGAGAAGATGATGGTACAGCGCCGGATGGAGACTATGTCACGCCGCAGGAGTACAGGAGAGCAGACGATGAGGACGATACAGCGGCGTTTAACAGGGCGATCCGGACTTTTGACGGAAACTACGAAATATTGTATGTTCCTGCGGGGACTTATTATATCAATGCAGAAACCGGAATTCAGCTTGTAAGTAAGATGAAACTGATCATGTCTCCTGATGCGGTGATAAAGGCTGTCGGTAATTCCAGTGAGTTTTATGATGTTATTCTGGTCAAAGAAGTAAGCCAGGTCACAATCTTCGGCGGGCAGATTAAGGGGGAACGATATGAGCATACCGGAAAAGCCGGGGAGTGGGGACACGGTATCGGTGTGTATGACAGCTCCGTGATCACGATAACGGATGTGGATATCTCCGAATGCTGGGGAGACGGTATTTATCTTGGTACTAACCGTACAGATGCCGATACGAACAAGGAAGCCGGATGCGGCGTGATTGCAATTCAAAATTGCAGACTCTTTGATAATAGAAGAAATAATATGTCTATCGTGTGCGGAGACTATGTGACAGTGGATCAATGTTCCTTTAATAATGCGGGCGGAACGGCTCCGGAATATGGCATTGATATTGAGACCAATTATACGAATAATCCCTGTGAACATATTACGATTTCCGATTCGACCTTTGACGGGAACGGACAAGGGAGCCTGGCGATCATTACGGCTGCAAATGATGTGCGGATCGAGGGCTGTACGCTGAACGGCGCTTTTATCAATTATGCCGGAACGAATGTGGTTATTTCTGATTCGGTCATCAATGGGGAAGCAGATGCCAGAATCGGCATCTTGCTGGAGAACGGCAGCAGGATCAATGACGGAACGGACGCGGAAGATGTGTTGATCGCTTCTTTCCATGCCGCTGATCTCGATGCAGCAGAAGGGCAGTACACGCTTGGCGAATACGGAGTAAACACTTCTAATCTGATGTCGTGGAGCGTGATTGACGACAGTGGCAGTTCTTCGGGGAAAGCGCTGCGTCTGGAACGCCAGTCGGAAGGGACACAGGAGGCAGGATATTATTTGAATCTTAATGAATTGACAGGGGGCGAATTATCGGCTTTGAAATATGGTGCTACCTACAGATTCGAGTATGTTGTTAAGGGCAGTGGACAATGGGGAATCAAGACCGATCAGACCGGCTGGTATCCCTGCGTTCCGATGTCTGATAAGTTCAGTACGGGTATCGTAACATACAAAGCGAGCGCTGGGACAAACTGCAGACTAATGCTGTATGCGGTGGATGTGACGGAAGGCATGTGGCTGGAGGTTGAGGGTGTAAGGATATATGAGGTGAGATAAAGGGAAAAGATAATTTTCTTTCAAAAATAATGTGACTATGGCATACATGTAATAAGCATGTATGTCATAGTTTTTGTTGTCTCCTATATATGGGTTTTCTTTTTGATAAAAAAAATAAATGTAAATATAATTTCGTGAAAATGGTTGACATATAAATAAATGCATATTAAGATAAACCTATCAGAAAAAATCTTTATTATGTGCAGTTCGCACATTCAGACAGTTTCTGTCAGATTTTTCTAAATTTTCAATTCGATAGGGCAGGAGCTGGTAAGAAGGGCATAATGATCTGGACGGCATGCTCAACAGGCGCGGCAGAAGAAATGCTTCCACGTAAGAAGGAAAGCGGCGCAGGCATATGATGCGGGCAAGCGTCATACAACAGACATTTGTCTGCTGGTATCCTGTCAGACAAGGGAGGATACGGTATGCAGAGAACATTTGAGACAGCAGGACATGTCGAAAATCGTCAAACCGGTTTTTTCCACAGACGGTTTTACAAAAAAAGTGAACGGAAGGTACATCGGCAGATCAAAGACAGGCTTTTTGGATTCATATTTGAAAAAGACAGGGAGGCCTTGCTGCAGTTGTACAATGCCTTAAACGGAACGGATTATGAAGATGCATCGCAATTAGAAGTAATGACGATTGAAAGCGCGGTCTATATCGTGATGAAGAATGATCTTGCCTTTGTGGTGGCGGGAACGATCAACCTGTACGAGCATCAGAGTACATACAATCCGAATCTTCCTGTCAGATTTCTGATTTATCTGGCAGAGGAATATCAGAAACTGGTCGAACAGGCGGAAGAGAGCCTGTATGGAACAAGGCGGATATCCCTGTCTGCCCCGCAGTGCATAGTGTTTTATAACGGTGAGAAGGATATGCCGGAGGAACAGGTTATGTGCCTGTCGGAAGCCTTTGAAAACAGGAAGGCGGAAGCTGCTGTGGAGTTGAAGGTGCGGGTGCTGAACATTAACTACGGACACAACCGGAAGTTAATGGAGAAGTGCAGGGTACTGGAGGAATATGCACAGTTTGTGGCAGTGTCCAGACGGTATGCGTCAGACGGCTTTAAGATGCAGGAGGCACTTAACAGAGCGATAGAATATTGCATAGACCATGATATTTTATCGGATTTTTTAAAGAAATACCGGGCGGAGGTGTTGGGAATGTTGCTGGAAGAATTTGACGCGGAGAAGTATGAGAGATCGATCAGAAGAGATGGTATTGAAGAAGGCATCGAACGTGGACAGGCAAGAATCAGCTTGTTGTATCAGAGATTGAAAACTGACAATCGCATAGAAGAACTTATGAGAGCCATTGATGATGCAGAATATCGTGAACAATTATTAAATGAATACGATTTGTAGTATAGTTATGGTTGCCGTTGAAATGCCCGTCGTTATCCGCTTGACTGAAATGCCACTTTATCTTATAATCTACCTGTACAAAAGATAGGATGTATTTTTTCCGAATTACTTGTAATTCTATTACTTGTAATTCTATTACTTGTAATTCTATTACTTGTAATTCTATTATTCGGAATCCTATCCTACTAGAATATATGGAGGTATAAATATGGCACAGATCAGTAAAGATACAACAATCGGTGAAGCATTAAGAATTAACATGGACATTGCTTCGGTATTGATGGAGATCGGTATGCATTGTCTGGGATGTCCTTCCGCTCAGGGTGAGACATTAGAGGAAGCAGCTATGGTACACGGCATTGCGATCGAAGACCTGATGGCTAAGATCAATGCGGTTACAGGTGCGTAAGCCGTGTGACGGATGCGGAAAGAGCTTGTGCTTGACCGGATCGTGACAGCGTAAAAGGGAAATTTTGCGTCGTGCGGTACGGATGGCAGAGCAAAATAAGACAGGAATAAGAAAAAGTCCCGGATCATTCGTGGTCCGGGACAGTTTATATACATTTTATAATATATGCACGTTCGGTGGAATTTGCACCCATCGAATGCATATTAGAATATCTTTGCGACATATCGTTAGCATCGCTTAAGAATCAGATCTGGGACAAAACCTCCAGCGCATTATCCTTGATAAGCGGTTCAAAATGCTCCTCCAAATAGGCTCTGGTGGCATGCGCTGATTTCTCTGCTTTACCGTATTCCGAGACTAAGTTGCAGATTTTGTTAAAGTCCATCGCACTTAAGCCCTCAGAACTCAGTACAAGCAGATAACTGCCGGATAATTCATCCTTATACAGGGAATTGACACCCTGATAAGATGCAACGGCAATATGGGCAAGTCTTGTCACTTCGTGCATGGAAGAAAAGGAAAATAATTGATTAGCAATATGGTTTACCGGGATATCCTTAGGAGTCTGCCCCTTTGAAACTTTATGCTCTGCGGCAGCAGAATCGGAATTGGAATCTTCCGATTGCTCTGCATCGTTCATCTTGCGCAGAAGATTTAAGACTTCATCGGCGCCGTCAGCAAAGGCTTCCATCAGTTCTTCATGTTCTTCCTCATACAGCTCTTCATCATGGACGGAAGGTGCGAATTTGGAAAAACGGGTATCTAATTCTTCCGGATCTTCAACTTTAGTAACAATCAGTACGATGCATTCGGAATTTAAAGGAATAGCCTCAATCATCAGAGGAATATCCTCTGCTTCAAAGCCACATTCAAAAGCTGCCTGCTGCATCATGTCACGAAACAGGCTCTTAGCTTTTTCTGTGCCGTAAGCCAGTTCGCTGATTTTTAATTCTCTATTTGCCAGATCCTCTCGCGTGAGGGTGCAACGGATCTGATGCTCATTTACTTTTTCTATTTTCATATGATGATCACATCCTTTTTAGATAAAAGTATCTTATACTTTACGTCAATTTTAGTCAATAGTGCGCGGAAAGTGTTTAAAAATTTTTAATAATTTTAGAATTTCCTTGCTTTTTTGTCACATTATGGATATAATGCTTCTACAAGATGTCTCCTGACAATCTGCATCGAAAGGAGGCAATGCATGTAAACTTCATAAATAACATCTATTTCTCCGAAGCAATCTAAGCCGGAGAATGTCTTATAGGCAGTGTGCCTGTTCGTCAACCATCTCTTATTTCCTTCTATCTTTATTTCACAATTATAATTCACAAGGAATGAGTAGGTTATACAGTTATTTTTTATTTATTTTTGCATGTCAGGGATGTCTTCAGAACTATTTCCGCCTACATATATCTTATGCCGTTAGTATATCACAATGCTCCTTTTGGCGGATAAAAAGATTAAAATCAGGCAGTCTGGTTAAACTTTATGAGAAAAAGCAGCAATAAATTTACAGGACTATATACATTATAAGGAAGTTCCCACTTTATCAGTACTGAAACAGAGCTGTGTTTTGCTCGTACAGTTGGTTGAAAATTTACATTTTAGTAAGAAAAATGTCAAAATAATAATGACTGGGAAGAAATAGTTTGCTATAATTAGGACGGTCAGAAAGGAGCTGGATAGATGAAAAAAATAATTCCGGTGCTAATCGCGATCGTCCTTATTATCGTGGTTGCGGTTGCAGGTTTTGGAGCTAAGTTGCTGAATAAATATTCCTATTCTAAGGAACGTGCCGATTTGACGGAGTATTTCGGTATTATGGACAGTGATGATGTGGCTGTGATTTTACAGGATGAGCAGATTGAGGAGTATGCCAAATTATGGGATGGCGTTTGTTATTTTGATCTTGCCACTGTGCATAAATACTTTAATGATAGATTTTATGAAGATAAGAAAGAGGGACTTCTGCTGTATACGCTGCCGGATGCCGTCGTCAGTACGCTGATCGGTTCCACATCGGTGTCTGTAGGCGGGGACGGGAGCAACAGAGATTATGTGATCGCAAGATACGAGGGAGAAACCCTGTACATTGCCGCAGACTTTGTGAAAGAATATACAAACTTTTCTTATGATCTGTATACGGAACCGAATCGTATGCAGGTCTATACGCAGTGGAATGAGCGTCAGACGGCGACTATTGCCAAAGATACACAGGTACGGTATCAGGGCGGCATTAAGAGCGATATTCTGACAGATGTGTCTAAAGGAGACAAGGTTGTTGTTCTTGAGCAAATGGAGACATGGACGAAAGTGAAGACGCAGGATGCGTTTATCGGCTATGTAGAAAATAAGAGGCTGGATGAACTTACGACAGAGACTCCGGTTCCGGTGACGGATTACGCGGAACCTGTGTATGAGTCTAACACCCGGGATTATAAGATTAATCTGGCATGGCATGCCGTATCAGGTGTGGCGGGTAATGATACGTTTGATGCCCTTATGGAGAATACGAAGAGCATTAATGTTATTTCACCGACATGGTTTGCGTTGAGCGATAATCAGGGAAATTTTACAAGCTTTGCATCACAGGATTATGTGGACAAGGCTCATAATATGGGATTGGAAGTATGGGGGCTGGTTGATAATTTCACCCATGAGGACGTGAACGTCTATGAAGTGCTGGCGGGTACCAGTACAAGAACGTACTTGATTGACGGTCTGGTTAATGCAGCGCTGGAATATAATCTGGACGGTATCAATATTGACTTTGAGAATATCGGTCTTGATGCCGGAGAACCTTTTATCCAGTTTATCAGAGAACTGTCCATTCCCTGCAGAGAACATGGCATCGTACTTTCTGTGGATAATTATGTGCCTATGGCGCATACGGACTACTACGACAGGGAAGAGCAGGGTGTGGTAGCGGATTATGTGATTATCATGGGATATGATGAGCATTATAAGGGAAGTCAGGAAGCCGGATCGGTTGCTTCCATTGACTTCGTAGAGCAGGGCATTGCCAATACGGTAGCACAGGTTCCGGCCCATAAGGTGATTAATGCGATTCCTTTCTATACAAGAATCTGGGAGACGAAGGGAACCACTGTGGACAGTCAGGCTGTGGGCATGGAAATGGCACAGCAGTATATAGAAGAACATGGAATTACTACCAGATGGGATGAGACAACCTGTCAGAATTACGGTGAATATCAGTCCGGGGACAGTTATTATCAGATTTGGCTGGAGGATGCCGATTCCATACGGGTTAAGCTGAATATTATGGAGAAATATGAGATTGCAGGCGTGGCAGAATGGAAGCTTGGATTTGAGACGGCTTCTATTTGGGATGTGATTGCGGAATATGTCAATCAATAGTCGGAGGTGTGCCGCATTTTTTCGGAGATGATTTCATATGCATTATTAAGGGCAGTTGTGTTAGGGATGCAATATGAAAGGGAAAAAGGCGGAAGAATATGAGAGACTGATCAGGACAATATTGTTGGCACTCATGCTTGTATCCGTATATTTTATCGTACGCGGAGGGGCGAAGCTTACATCTTCGCAGCAGATTGAAGTGAAGGAGGCAAAGCCCTGCGTTGTGATTGATGCGGGTCACGGAGGGGCTGATCCGGGCAAGGTCAGTGTGGACGGAAGCCTGGAAAAGGATATCAATCTGCAGATTGCAAAGAAACTGCAGACATTTTTGACAATGGAAGATGTAGACGTCATTCTGACCAGAGAATCAGACGCCGGATTGTATGATGAAAGTGCTTCTAATAAGAAAGTTCAGGACATGAAGAACCGGGTGGGAATTATAGAAGAGAAGAGCCCGGCCCTTACTGTCAGCATACATCAGAACAGTTATCATGAAGAATACGTGCATGGTGCACAGGCGTTCTATTATGCAGGCAGTGAAAAGAGTAAGGAACTGGCGGAACGTATACAGCAGGTGATGACGCTTGAACTGGATAAGGATAATACCAGGCAGGCGAAGGCAAATGACAGCTATTATCTTTTGAAGAAAACTTCTTCGCCGATTGTGATTGTGGAGTGCGGTTTTTTATCTAATTATGAGGAAGCACAGAAGCTTTCGTCAGAGATTTATCAGGAAAAGGTGGCATGGGCGATTCATTTGGCGATTTTGCAATATTTAAACAGCCAGCTATAATCCGGTTGTCATATCATAAGAGAACAGGGAAGTGCGTAAGCGTGGATACGAAAGTAATCCGAATGGATGAACAGCATATAGACAGGGAAATGCTTTTGGAAGCCGGAGACATTATTAAGGCAGGCGGTCTGGTAGCATTTCCGACGGAAACGGTGTATGGATTGGGCGGAGATGCCCTGAATCCTGCTTCTTCCAGAAAGATTTATGAGGCAAAGGGAAGACCATCGGATAATCCGCTGATTGTGCATATCGCGGATCTGGAGGCACTGGATGCAATCGTGCGGGAGGTTCCGCCAGAGGCAGAGAAGTTAGCGGAGGCATTTTGGCCGGGGCCGCTGACTATGATTCTGCATAAATCTGACTTGGTTCCTTATGAGACGACAGGAGGACTTGACACCGTGGCGGTACGTATGCCGGTGCACAAGGTGGCGAGAGAATTTATCCGGGCAGCAGGCGGTTATGTGGCTGCACCCAGTGCCAACCGGTCCGGCAGGCCCAGCCCCACTGTGGCAAAGTATGTGGCAGAGGATATGGACGGCAGGATTGAAATGATTATTGACGGCGGGGATGTGGAGATCGGTCTGGAATCTACGATTGTGGATCTGACCGTGCCGGAGCCGATGATACTGCGTCCGGGTTATATCACGAAGAAGATGCTGGAAGAGGTGCTGTCCCGGGTGGAAGAGGATTGTACACTGATGCGTGCGGATTCCGGACAGGCTCCCAAGGCACCGGGGATGAAATACAGACATTATGCGCCCAAGGGGGACTTGACAATTATATCCGGCGCGGAGGAGGCTGTCATAGAATATATTAACGAACAGTTAGAGAGACAGCGTCTTGCAGGAAAGAAAACGGGTGTTATAGGAACAGATAAAACCATAGGTAAATATCATGCGGATGTGTGTAAGAGTGCGGGAAACAGGGAGAAGGAAAATACGATTGCCAAAGAACTGTACCGTATTTTGAGAGAGTTCGATGATGAGTCGGTGGAAGTGATCTACTCGGAAGCTTTTGATGCGTCGGGGATCGGACAGGCTATTATGAACAGATTGCTGAAAGCCGCCGGGCATAAAGTGATTGAGATTAAATAATATGCGTTATATAATGACTGCCGGATTATTATGATACAAAGGCAACAGAACAAATGTGATATAAATTAATTCTAAATTTAATAAATAACCAAAAATATAAACAGAAACAGGAGGGAACATGTATGATAGCAATTGGAAGTGATCACGGCGGATTTGATTTAAAGGAGAAGGTAATCGCTCACCTGAAGGATCAGGGGATCGAATGTAAAGATTACGGGTGCACGGACAAAAGCTCCTGTGACTACCCGATCTTCGGACGTGCAGTGGCAGAGGCAGTGGCAAAAGGTGAGTGTGAGAAGGGTATTGTAATTTGTACGACAGGTATCGGTATCTCCATTACGGCGAATAAAGTGAAAGGTATTCGCTGCGCACTCTGTGCAGATACGATATCCGCTAAGCTGACAAGACTGCATAATGATGCCAATGTGCTTGCTATGGGTGCGGGCATTGTGGGAGAGAATCTGGCACTCAGTATTGTGGATACTTTCCTCGGAACAGAATTTTCAGGGGAAGAGAGACATCAGAGAAGAGTGGATCTGATCGAACAGCAGTAAGAATTTTATTGTTATAAGTTTTACTGCCTTAAAAGTTTTATGACAGTAAAACGGAGGAAGTTTATGGGAAGAAAGCGGAACGTGGCTGCCTGCCTGACTCTGATTCTGCTGTGCACTGCAACGTCCGCCTCTGTGTATGCAACGGAAGAGACCAAGCAGCTGCTCAATCAGGCTGAGCAGGAAAAGAAGGACACGGAAAACAAATTGAATGAGACGGAGGAGAATCTGAAGGGCTTAAATGAGCAGATGGATTCCCTGCAAGGCACATTGACAACTTTAAATACAGAACTTTCTCAGGTGAGCAATAACCTTAATGATCTGGAAAACAAGATTACGGATAAGGAAGACGAGATAGAAGACCTGAATCAGAGAATTGAGCAAATCAACCGGGAACTGGAAGAAGCGATCCAGTTGAAGGATGAACAGTATGCTTCCATGAAAAAGCAGATTAAGTTTATGTATGAGAGAAGTGACTCTCTTTACTTGGAACTTTTCTTTTCGGCAGGCAGTTTTTCTGATTTCCTGAATAAGAACAGTTATATTGAGCAGTTGTCTGACTATCAGCAGAAGGTACTGCAAAGCTACAAGGATGCGCAGGCTGCCATGGAACAGAAGGCAGCAGAGCTGGAGCAGGCCAAAGCGGATCTGGAAGAGGATAAAGCAGAGCTGGATGATTATAAGGTACAGGTTGTGGCGGAGCAAAGCCGCGTATCGGGGCTGGTCAGTCAGACAGCCAACTCGATTGATGCCACGGACAGTCAGATATCTGACGCGGAAGCGGCGGCTCTTGCCTATGAACAGCAGATTAAGGAGCAGGAAGAGAATATCTCTGTCCTGAAGGCGAAACTGGCAGAAGAAATCCGTATGGCGGAATTGGCGGCTCAATCCAGTTGGAGAGATATTTCGGAAGTAAGCTTCGGAGACGGAGACAGATACCTTCTGGCGAATCTGATCTACTGTGAAGCCGGCGGTGAGTCTTACACCGGTCAGGTAGCAGTGGGGTCTGTGGTGATCAACCGCGTGCTCAGTTCTGTGTATCCGGACACTATAACGGGTGTTATATATCAATCGGGACAGTTTTCACCCGTTGCCAGCGGAAGACTGGCATTGGCACTGGCGGAAGGCAGGGCCACAAGCAGTTGCTATCAGGCGGCAGACGAAGTGATGAAAGGTACTACCAATGTGGGCAACTGTGTATATTTCAGAACGCCTGTGGAGGGTATTTCCCCGAAGTATACGATTGGTGGACATATTTTCTATTAATCATGTTGCGGAGAAAGAATCCTGTCCTGAAACAGCAGAATCAATATAAGAAGAAACATAAAAGAAGAAGTATTAGAGAAGAAGTATAAAAGAAGAAATATGAAAGAAGAACTATGGAATACATAAAAAGCGCAGGCCTGATTTGCCCTGCGCTTTATGTTACAGATTTATTTCGAAGCAATTGGTTAAAAGTTTATGCGTCTTGTGGATTCCGATGTTCTTCAATCGGCATAAGCAGCTTGTCAAAATCTCCTGCATAGATAATTTCTAACAGATGATTCAGCCGCAGCAATGATTTCTTAAGCATCTCCCCGGTAAGAAGCCCGGCTTCCTGAGCGGTAACCAGCTCGTCCAAATCCACCACTTTAACAAAACCGTCAGGATATATAATGACGTCTGCCAAAAGATCAGTCACGATGTAGGTATCTGTGCTTTCATTATATTCGTAATCCACGATATCGCAGTACCAGTATAGCATGGAATCGTCTTCTTTACAGAAACGGCTTACCTTGATGCCTTCTGCCAGATAATAGCAGGAATTGCCGTGATGCAGGTCTTTGCGGGGCTTTAAGGAATTCCAGCCGGTCACAATGATTTGATCGTCACGGTATAAAACCGTATCATCTTTGAGCAGTACACATTCTTCAGGAATAAGTCTCTTGCGATATAGGGTTGGATTAGCCATAATACCTCCTTAGGATCAGGAAAAAGTAAAATTATCTTATACGATACGTTACACTGAGGAACTAAAAAAGTCAATGTATTTTGCTTCAAAATGTTTAATCTTTGCTTAGATTTTCACAATTTTGCTAGACATAAGTACCAAAAATGGGTATAATTTTTCTGTTAGGTTTTATATGATACAAGATACGTGAAGTATATAATTGTATAAGATAATATTAAATAAGAAGGGAAAGGCTGTGAAATATAATAGAAATGTGTATCAGGCGCTTATGATGATCACTCAGTTCGGTATTAACATGCTGGTTCCTATTTTTATTTGTACATTTTTAGGAATGTTTTTAGACAGGAAGCTGGAAAGCTCCGTTTTTACCGTGATGCTGTTTTTTGTCGGTGCACTGGCGGGATTTACGAATGTCTTTCGCTTTGCAAAGCGGATTTACGAACAGCCGTCAGTAACCAGAAAACGCAGTACGGGTAAAAATACGAAGAATTCTGACCATACTAAGGAATGACAGGTAAATCAGAGGCAAAAGGAAACGGAGGATGCGGCTTGAAGAAAAAAATTGACCCGACTTTATTTGACCTTTGTCTGGGTATTTTTTTATATGGTGTGATGTTTGAGATTATTCTGTTGTTTTTCAGCCGGCGGGCATCCTACAGCATCGGGTTATGGATCGGTGTGATTCTGGCGATTGCCGGTTCGGTGCATATGTGGTGGAGCTTAAACCGGGGAATGGAAATGGCATCCAAAGATGCCGGTAAGGCAGTAGGCGTGAATAATCTGGTTCGATATTTTGTGATTGTCATAGTGATTGTGACATTAATCTACACGGATTTTGCCAATCCGATTTTGGCGTTCTGCGGTTATATGGGTATGAAAATATCGGCATACTTAAATCCGGTGATCCGCAGGGTGCGTGAGAAAGTATTTAAAATTTAATTTTGTTCTTTTAAGAAATTAAATCATTAAATAAAAAGTGTAACAAGGAGGTGAAACTATGGGACAAGGAATACTGTTATCGTCCGGTGCTGATATCGACTTTATGATTCACGGCGTATTCTCCTATGAGCTGTTCGGACAGACCGTATGGATAACAACTACCCATGTCTGTGTTTTGATCGTGATGCTGGTGATCATCGGCTTCTGTATTGCGGCTAACCGTGCTGTCAAACATGCATCAGACGTTCCGGGTACATTCCAGAATATTGTGGAGCTGGTCGTAGAGATGTTAGATAATATGATTGGCGGCGTTATGGGCAGATTCAGCCCGAAATTCCGTAATTATATTGGCACGATCTTTATTTTTATTTTCCTGAGCAATATTTCCGGGCTGTTCGGTCTTAGACCGCCTACGGCAGATTATGGCGTAACATTTGCACTAGGTATCATGACCTTTGTGCTGATTCACTTCAATCAGTTCAAATACCAGAAGGTAAAGGGAGTTATTGCAGGATTATGCGACCCGTGGCCGATCTGGGCCCCCATTAATATCATAGGTGATGTTGCCGTGCCGATTTCTTTGTCGCTGCGTCTGTTTGCGAACGTCTTATCCGGTACGGTTATGATGGCATTGATTTATGGCCTGCTCAGCAAAATAGCGATTGTATGGCCGGCAGCGCTTCATGTTTATTTTGACTTGTTCTCCGGGGCAATTCAGACCTATGTATTCTGTATGTTGACTATGACATACATTGCCAATGCCTGCGAAACTGAGGAGTAGGCAAGGCTCTTTTTAGCAAAACACCATTTTTAAATTTTTAAAAGACTAATTAAGGAGGAAATTAAAATGGGAGAATTTAACACAAACTTTATTTTAGGATGTTCAGCAATCGGTGCAGGACTTGCGGTTATCGCAGGTATCGGACCTGGTATCGGACAGGGTATCGCAGCAGGACATGCAGCAGCAGCAGTAGGTAGAAATCCGGGCGCTAAGTCTGATATTACATCTACCATGCTATTAGGACAGGCTGTTGCCGAGACAACAGGTTTGTATGGTCTGTTGATCGCTATGCTGCTCTTATTCGTAAAACCTTTAGTACCTTAAGAAGAGCCTCTGGCAAGGTTATGAAAGAAAGGAGGCTGAAAGCTTGAATACATTAGCGACAGGGTTAGTGTTGGCGTCTGCTGAGATGAATCCGAGACTTTTTGATCTGGATCTGCAGCTCATAGCGGATTCTGCATTGATGATTATTGCCGTATTCGCATTGTTCCTGATTGCATCCCATCTTTTATTTAATCCGGTAAGAGAGATGATGCAGAACAGACAGGACCGCATTAAGAACGAGCTTGACAGTGCGGCTGCTGACATGGAAAATGCGCGTGCGCTGAAAGAAGAGTATGAAGCTAAATTAAAAGATATTGATAAAGAAGCCGAAACCATTCTGTCAGAAGCAAGAAAGAAAGCGCTTGCGAACGAGAATAAGATTGTGGCGGATGCGAAAGAAGAAGCAGCCAGAATCATTGAGAGAGCAAACGTGGAAGCGGAGCTTGAAAAGAAGAAAGCTGCTGACGAAGTGAAACGTGAGATGGTAGTACTGGCATCCATGCTTGCGGGCAAGGTTGTAAATGCGGCGATTGACACGACTGTACAGGACAGTCTGATTGAAGAGACGTTGAAAGAAATAGGTGAAGGCACATGGCTAAGCTGATTTCAAAGACATATGGTGATGCGTTATTTGAACTTGCAGTCGAGGAAAATAAGGTAGATGTCCTGTTAGAAGAAATCGAACAGCTTCAGGAGGTTCTGAAACAGAACGAGGATTTCGGTAAACTGATGAATCATCCCAAGATTGATAAGGAAGAGAAGATTCAGGTTGCGAAGAATGTGTTTGAGGGCAGAATTTCTAAAGAGCTGTTGGGCTTTTTAACTATCATTATTTCCAAAGACCGTTATAGAGAAATTGATGAAATTCTTGCGTATTTCGTAGCGGAGGTTAAAAAGTATAAGGGAATCGGTGTTGCTACGATAACAACGGCAGTTCCGCTTAAGGAAGAGCAGTGTAAGAAGATTGAGCAGAAGCTGCTTGATACGACAGAATACCAATTAATGGAAATGCATTACAAAGTGGATGCATCCCTGATCGGCGGTATGGTGATCCGTATCGGGGACAGGGTTGTAGACAGCAGTATCAGTACTAAATTAAATGAATTGCAAAGAGAACTGCTAAAGGTTCAGATTTAGCGGTTTGAAGTAAAAGATTCAAGATTGAAATATTCAATTCTGAATCACAAAAGTTAGAAGAAAGGTGCGTATGATCCATGAATTTAAGACCAGAAGAGATTAGTTCAGTCATTAAGGATCAAATTAAGAGATATGCGTCAGAACTGGAAGTATCAGATGTGGGTACGGTTATTCAGGTAGCTGACGGTATCGCTCGTGTGCACGGACTTGAGAATGCTATGCAGGGTGAGCTGCTTGAGTTCCCCGGTGAAGTATACGGTATGATACTAAACCTTGAGGAAGATAATGTTGGTGCGGTTTTACTGGGAAGCCAGCATAATATCAATGAGGGTGATATCGTAAAGACTACAGGGCGTGTAGTGGAGGTCCCTGTAGGTGACTGCATGTTAGGACGTGTTGTAAATGCCCTTGGACAGCCTATTGACGGCAAGGGACCGATTCAGACTGAGAAATATCGTAAGATTGAAAGAGTTGCTTCCGGTGTTATCACAAGAAAATCCGTAGATACACCATTGCAGACAGGTATCAAGGCTATCGACTCCATGGTTCCCATCGGAAGAGGACAGCGTGAGCTGATCATCGGTGACAGACAGACCGGTAAGACGGCGATTGCCATTGATACGATCATTAATCAGAAGGGGCAGGGCGTGAAATGTATTTATGTAGCCATAGGTCAGAAAGCGTCCACAGTTGCTTCTATTGTGAAGACATTGACAGAATACGGTGCTATGAGCTACACCACAGTGGTAGCGGCTACAGCCAGCGAACTTGCACCGTTACAGTATATTGCTCCATATTCCGGATGTGCGATCGGTGAGGAGTGGATGGAGAACGGAGAAGATGTATTGGTTGTATATGACGATCTGAGTAAACATGCAACCGCATATCGTACCCTCTCCCTGCTGTTGAAGAGACCGCCGGGACGTGAGGCGTATCCCGGTGACGTATTCTACTTACACTCCAAGCTGCTTGAGCGTGCAGCCAGAATGAGTGAGGAATACGGCGGCGGTTCCCTGACAGCCTTGCCGATTATTGAGACACAGGCAGGCGATGTATCCGCTTACATCCCGACGAATGTTATTTCCATTACAGACGGACAGATCTATTTGGAGACTGAGATGTTTAATTCCGGTTTCAGACCGGCTGTTAATGCGGGTCTTTCCGTATCCCGTGTAGGTGGTGCGGCACAGATCAAGGCGATGAAGAAGATTGCGGCACCTATCCGTACAGAGCTTGCACAGTACAGAGAACTGGCAGCATTCTCGCAGTTCGGATCAGAGCTGGATGCCGATACGAAGGAGAAGCTGGCACAGGGCGAGAGAATCAAAGAGATTTTGAAGCAGCCTCAGTACAAGCCTATGCCTGTACAGTATCAGGTTATCATTATCTATGTAGTAACGAACAAGTATCTGCTGGATGTTCCGGTAGCTGATATTACCAGATTTGAGCAGGAATTCTTTGAGTTTTTGGATACCAAGTATCCTGATGTGCCGGGAGCCATTGAACAGGAGAAGGTTATTTCCGAGGATACAGAGGCTAAGCTTAAGAAAGCAATTGACGAGTTTAAAGCACAGTTTAAGTAAAGGCTGAAAGGTTAAGTAATTTTAAAAGTTCAAATGACTGAAACTGTTTGAACAGGTTCGGACAGTTCAGAATGTTTGAACTGGAAAGAAGAGGGTAATGTTATGGCCTCAATGAGAGATATTAAAAGGCGTAAGGGCAGTATCCAGAGTACTCAGCAGATTACAAAAGCCATGAAACTCGTCTCTACGGTTAAATTGCAGAGGGCAAAGCAGCGTGCAGAGCAGTCAAAAGCATATTTTAACTGTATGTACGAAACAGTAAATTCCATGCTGGCTAAGACCGGTAATTTGAATCATCCGTATTTGAAAGCGGGAGAATCCGATAAGAAGGCAGTTATCGTAATCACCTCCAACAGAGGTCTTGCAGGCGGCTATAATTCCAATATCGTGAAGCTGATCACCAACGGCGATTTTAAGAAAGAGGATCTGGTGATTTATGCAATCGGTAAGAAGGGCAAAGATGCGCTGCACCGTTATGGATATGAGATCGCAGAAGATTATTCCGATGTGATTGAAGAACCGTCTTATATGGATGCGATGGCGATCAGCCGGACTCTGCTTGATTCTTTTGCGGCAGGAGAAATTGGAGAAATCTATCTTGCTTATACGGGATTTAAGAATACGGTTGTGCATGAGCCGAAGCTGTTAAAGCTTCTTCCCGTAGAACCGGCAGAGAGCGGAGAGAATATGCAGGAGACAGGCAGTAAGGCAATGATGAATTTCGAGCCGGAGGACGATGAGGCGCTTGACCTTATTATCCCGAAATATGTAACGAGCCTGATCTACGGCGGATTGGTAGAGTCCGTTGCCAGTGAGAACGGTGCGAGAATGCAGGCTATGGACTCCGCAACAAGCAATGCTGAGGAAATGATAGATCATTTATCACTGATGTACAACAGAGCACGTCAGGGATCTATTACGCAGGAATTAACAGAAATTATTGCAGGTGCAAATGCTATCTCATAGTTGCAGATAGAGGTTGCACAGAAATAAACATGAGTGAAAGGAAAAAGAGATGGCAGAAGTAAAGACAAGTGAAAATCTTGGAAAAATCACTCAGATTATCGGTGCCGTACTTGATATTAAATTCCCGGCAGGCAATCTGCCGGAGATCAATGATGCGATCAGAGTGCCGCTGAAAGATGGCGGGGAGCTGGTTGTTGAAGTATCGCAGCATCTGGGTGATGATACCGTTAGATGTATTGCCATGGGACCTACCGACGGACTTGTAAGAGGAATGGAGGTCATTGCCACAGGCGCTCCGATTACGGTTCCGGTTGGCGAGAACACATTAGGACGTATGTTTAACGTATTGGGACAGCCGATTGATAATATTGCAGCGCCTACAGATGTATCCTATGAGCCGATTCATAGGGCGGCGCCTAAATTTGAAGAGCAGGCTACGGAAACAGAGCTTCTTGAGACCGGTATTAAAGTCGTAGATCTTCTTTGCCCTTACCAGAAAGGTGGTAAGATCGGTCTGTTCGGCGGTGCCGGCGTAGGTAAGACCGTGCTGATTCAGGAGCTGATCCGTAATATTGCTACCGAGCACGGCGGATATTCCGTATTTACCGGAGTCGGTGAGCGTACCAGAGAGGGTAACGATCTGTATTATGAAATGAAGGAATCGGGCGTTATCGATAAGACCACGATGGTGTTCGGACAGATGAATGAGCCGCCGGGAGCCAGAATGAGAGTCGGTCTGACAGGTCTGACCATGGCAGAGTACTTCCGTGACAAGGGCGGAAAGGACGTATTGTTATTCATTGATAATATTTTCCGTTTTACACAGGCAGGTTCCGAGGTGTCCGCACTTTTGGGACGTATGCCTTCAGCCGTTGGTTATCAGCCGACCTTACAGACAGAGATGGGTGCTTTGCAGGAGCGTATTACTTCTACGAAGAACGGTTCTATTACATCCGTACAGGCAGTATATGTACCGGCCGATGACTTAACTGACCCGGCGCCGGCTACTACATTTGCCCATCTGGATGCTACCACCGTATTGTCCAGATCGATCGTAGAGCTTGGTATCTATCCGGCAGTAGATCCGCTGGAGTCCACATCCCGCATTCTTGATCCGAGAGTGGTAGGTCAGGAGCATTATGAGGTTGCCAGAGGTGTGCAGGAAATTCTACAGAAGTATAAGGAACTGCAGGACATCATCGCCATTCTTGGTATGGATGAGCTTTCCGAGGATGATAAGATGGTTGTCAATCGTGCAAGAAAGATACAGAAATTCTTATCACAGCCGTTTTTCGTTGCAGGGCAGTTTACGGGTATGGAAGGTAAATATGTACCGATTGCTGAGACCATACGAAGCTTCCGGGAGATTTTGGAAGGTAAGCACGATGAGGTTCCGGAGAGCTACTTCTTAAATGCAGGAAGCATTGATGACGTACTTGCTCGTATGAAATAAGAAATATGTTCAGAAGGGAGCAGGTAGCGTATGGCTGACGATAGAAATTTTACGTTAAAAATCATTACACCGGACAGAGTCTTCTATGAAGAGGAAGTGTCCATGGTAGAATTTAATACAATCGAAGGTGAAGTCGGCATCTATAAAGACCATATTCCTATGACAATGATTATTGCCCCCGGTATTCTGACGATTACCAATGGGGAGGAAGTGTCTGAGGCTGCGTTACATGCAGGATTTGCGGAAGTATTACCGGATCAGGTTACTATTTTAGCTGAGATTATCGAATGGTCGGCAGAGATCGATTTGGAACGAGCCGAGGAATCGAAGCATCGTGCCGAGGAGAGAATCAAGGAACATGCACCGGGAACGGATATGAAGAGAGCGGAGCTGTCCTTAAAGCGTGCGGTTGCCAGAATAGAAGCGGTTAATAAATAAGTAACGATTGTAATCGAATAAAACTATATTATGAGGGACGGGCTTTGGCTCGTCCTTTTTACTAAATAATAACGGGTGTAATCAAAGAAAAAGGGAGCTAACAGTGGGTGGAAGCATACTATAGATTGATTTACTTCCCGGAGAGAGAAATTCATGTCAATAAATTAAAACAAGATATAACAAATAGGAACTGGCATGATGAAAAAAGATGCATATAATAAAGCAAAATGACATGAAGCTGGTGCAGCATGAATCAATCCAGAATATTACCTTTTTATATGGCATATCCCCTACCCATGTATTATCAGCAGGAAGATACAGTGACAAGGGATTTGGAATATTTACAGCAGATGTATCCTGCGGAGGCAAAGAAATACCAGAAAATAATAGCGGAGGTCCTGGATAAAATTGATTATGAAGGAAGCATGATTTATGACGAATATCCGGATAAATGGCAGATTTACAGATTGACACAGCTTATAGTGGATAAGATCCGAAAACAACAGGAGACGGATCAGGCGGCTGCTATGGGTGACATCTCAGACGGCGGTATGAATTATGAAATGGGAAACAACAGCAACCCGGGAATGGAAAACAATAGCGTAAAAGCCTCTGTCATGGACTGGGATTGGATTACGGAATTTATACAGGTGCTGCTGTCCTATGAAATCTATAAGAAACGCCATACAAACCGCAACGGAATCTTAAAATTTTAGTTGTGGTTTTAATATAATGTTATTAAAATAATAACAGAGAATGAAGTTACACTGAGGCTTGGGGAGCCATTCTTCCTGTTGGCTTCTTTGTATTGGGTAACGGCTTGACCCGGATACGAAAAGAAAGGCATAGAACATTAAGATGAACGAACAGCTTAAAACGCTTTTACAGGATACGGTGGATAGCGGACTATATCAAATCATCCTCAGTAATCCCAGAGAAAAAGGCAAGGCTTTTAAAATAAAAATACGACCTGTTATGATAAAAAACAGGATGCTTTTTCAGGAGACAGTGTATGAAGGTACTAAAGTCTTTCATGAAAATTATGAGTGCAACGATATAATAAGACAGGTTGAACAGGCACTTACCTGTGATTTTAAACAGTGTGAAGTGGAGCACAGAAGCTGTAAAGCAGTGGTGTTAGTAAGCAAAAAGGGCAAAATAACAGTGAACAGAAAACAGGTCAATCATGCCGGAACGGAACTTAAATCTGCCGGAGTGCCGCAAATGGCTCATAACAGAGTTAAGCGTTATATTCTGGAAGAGGGGATACCGGTTCCGTTTCTGGTGGATCTGGGTGTGCAGACGAAGGAAGGCAAGGTCGTACATGCACGGTATGATAAGTTTAAGCAGATTAACCGGTTTCTGGAATTTATTGAAGATATTTTGCCCACACTTTCTAAAGAAGGAACTGTACGTATTATAGATTTCGGCTGCGGAAAGTCATATCTTACCTTTGCGATGTATTATTATCTGCATCAACTGAAAGGATATGACGTGGAGATTACGGGGCTTGATTTGAAGGAAGATGTGATTGAACACTGCAATCGGCTGGCACGACAATACGGGTATGATAAATTACATTTCTTAAAGGGTGATATAGCACAGTATGAGGGCACTGACAGTGTGGATATGGTAGTAACGCTGCATGCCTGTGATACAGCGACGGATTATGCATTGGAAAAGGCGGTCAGATGGAATGCGAAGGTAATTCTGTCAGTGCCTTGCTGCCAGCATGAGGTGAATAAGCAGATTCATTGTGCGGATCTTGCTTCCATTCTGCAATACGGCATTATTAAGGAACGCATGTCCGCCCTGATCACGGATGCGATTCGGGCCAATTTACTGGAAGCTGAGGGGTATGAGACCAGCATTCTGGAATTTATCGATATGGAACATACGCCGAAGAATCTTTTGATCCGGGCGGTGAAACGCTCTGCGGGATCAGAGCGGAAAGTGCGGCAATCTGCAAAAGAGGTGACTGTGCTAACCGATAAATTACAGATAGAACCCACCTTACAGAGACTTCTGTTTCCGACAGAGTAGAAGAGGAATAATGATTTTATGAAAAAAGCAATCATAAAAGGGGCTTCTCTGGGCATTATTTTTGCGCTTGCACTGACAATTATAAGTATTGTAATGAATCAGGGAAATACCGATATGACAACAGAAATGGGAGATCCGACATATCCTGTCGTATCCATGTTTGTGAAAGGACACCGGGTCAACACGCTTCACGGCTATGCGGAAAGCATGAACAGTGCATATCTTCGGGACACGCTGCAACCGGTAGAGAACGATAGAAAGATTGGAGTGCAAATAGATACTTATGGAAGGGCAGTGTCGGAGATTGCTTTTGAGGTACGCAGTCTGGAAGGAGAGAGGCTTGTAGAAAGCACGGAAGTTACTTCCTTTGAGCAGGAGTCCGATGCCATATCCTTTGACATTACCTTAAAAGACCTGGTTGAGACAGATACGGAATATCTGTTGGTGTTTCTGGTTACCCCGGAAGGGAGCACACCGATTCGGTATTATACGAGGATTGTGATGAGTGATTCTCTGCATATGCAGGAGAAGCTGGATTATATTGTGGATTTCCATGAGAGAACCTTTGATAAAGAAGCAGCTACGGAGCTGACCAAATATCTGGAATCCAATTCTGAGGGAGACAATACGACTTTTCATAAAGTGACAATACACAGCAGTTTTAATCAGGTCACATGGGGCGATCTGTCGGTCAGCAGGATCACAGAGCCTGATATTATGATCAAAGAACTGACGGAGCAGACAGGTTCTTTCCGGATGGAGTATCTTGCTTCCGTGAAAGAAGGGAAAGATATAAACTATTATCGTGTCTCGGAATATTACAGGATACGGTATACGCCGGATCGAATGTATCTGTTGGACTATGAGAGAGAGATGCATCAGATATTTGATGAGGAAGCGGATGTATATGTCAACGATAAGATTGTGCTGGGCATCACAGGCGATGAGGTGTCGCTGCAGGAGAGTGACGGCGGTAATATCTTTACTTTTGTGGTTGCGGATAAGCTGTACAGCTATAATGTGACGGATAATAAGTTGGCAAGACTTTTCAGTTTCTATGAAAATACGGAACAACTGCAGGATGCCAGAAGCGCTTATAATAAACATGATATTCAGGTGCTCAATGTGGACGAGACAGGAAATGTATTCTTTCTTGTATATGGATATATGAACAGGGGACGCCATGAAGGCAGCGTGGGACTGGCGGTATACGGATATAACAGTATGACGAATACGGTGGAAGAACTGGTTTATATTCCTTATGATAAATCCTATGAACTGTTGAAGACGGATATTGATAAACTTTCCTATCTCAATAAATCAAACATTTACTATTTTATGATGGATGGAAGTGTGTATGCAGTTGACCTGGGGACAGAATCCTGTCAGACTGTCGTCTCCGGTTTGCGGGAGGATGGATATCACGTATCGGATTCCAATAAGATGCTTGTATGGCAGGAGGGCAATGATCTGTATGCCAGCAGCAGCCTGACTTTGATGAATTTAAATACACAGACACAGACTGCGATCAGTGCCGGAGCAGGGGAATATATATCTGTGCTTGGATTTATGGAAGAGGATCTGATCTATGGACTGGCTAAGAGAAGAGATGTAGTTGAGAATAACATGGGTGCCATCACATTTCCGATGTATTGCCTGAAAATCCAAAGTGATACCGGTGCGGTTCTTAAAACATACCGGAAACAAGGCATCTATGTGGTTGACAGTACGATAGAAGATAACCAGCTTAATCTGTCCAGAGTTGTATGGGATGAAGAGAATGCAAGCTACAGTCCTACCACGGATGATCAGATCATGAGCACGGAAGAGGTTAAAACGGGAAGTAATTTATTGAGCTATGTGGTGACCGAGCGTTATGAGACCATCTGTGAAATAGACGTCAAAGATGAGATTGACAGCAAAGCATTGAAACATTTAACACCCAAGGAAGTATTATTTGAGGGCAACCGCTTAATCAAGATATCGGAGCCGGAAGAGCAGGAGCCGCGTTATTATGTATACGGTAAGAATGGAATTGAAGGTATATATGAGAAGCCGGGCAAGGCGGTTGAACTTGCATATCAGCTTTCTGCCGTAGTGGTGGATGATGAAGGGGATTATATTTGGAAGCGTGAGACAAGAAGTACAAGAAATCAAATCATGGCGATCACGGAAGACGAAATGTCGGAGACCAGAAGCTCTCTGGCAGTTTGCCTGGATACCATCTTAAAATACGAAGGCATATCCAGAAGCGCTGAGAGCCTGCTGAACCGGGGAGATACCATTTTGGATATTTTAGAGGCCGATTTGCAGGAGTGTACCATATTAGATTTATCAGGATGCAGTCTGGATGCGGTCTTGTACTATGTCAATCAGGATATTCCGGTGTTGGCGACGTTAGAGGACGGCAATGCGGTATTGATTGTGGGATTTAATGAGCTTAACATCGTGCTGATGGACCCGGTTACGGGAACCTTGTATAAGAAAGGCATGAATGATTCTACAGAATGGCTTACGGAGAATGGCAACCGGTTTATCACTTATGTGAGAAAAGAGTAAGTTTACTAATTGGTGAAGAATAGAACAAAACACGGGCGATACATCGCACCGGGATGGAGGTTACGATGCCGCTAAGCAATAATATGGCAGTCATATTTGACATGGATGGGACAATCTTTGACAGTGAAAGTCTGGTTTTAGACTGTTGGGAAAAGGTTGGAGAGAAACACGGTTTTACTGGAATCCGGGAAGTATTTATTCAGTGTATCGGAACAAACAAGGTACGGACGAAGGAGATTGTCTATGAAGCATATGGTGACAGTTTCCCCTATGATGAGTTTAGCAAGGAAAGTTCTGTATTATTTCATGAGGTAACGGATACAGAAGGGCTTCCGGTTAAGAAAGGAGTCCGGGAGATCTTAGATTTTCTAAGAGAAAATCATATTCCTATGGGGCTTGCTTCTTCCACCAGGGTGGCCGTTGTCACGGAAGAATTACAGCAAGCAGGACTATATGATTATTTTCAGGTGGTGATGGGCGGTGACCAGTTGGAAAACAGTAAGCCTGCACCGGATATATACCTGATGACCTGTGCCCAAATGGGAGTTGATCCGAAAGATACCTATGCGGTTGAAGACTCCTATAACGGAATCCGTTCCGCTTACAGTGCGGGGATGAAGCCCATCATGGTGCCGGATATCCTTCCGGCAACGGATGAGATGCATAGTAAGAGTGTGGCGGTATTGGAGGATCTGCTGCAGGTAAAAGAGTATTTTGCCAATCAGGCAGGGTGTTAAGAGGATTCGTAACGAAAAGCCTTACAGTATATTCCGAAACTGTAAGGCTTTTCGTTTGTAGACCTTGGTATCTTATTAATATATAGGAAAATTACTAATGTTCTCCAAAAATCTTACCGCGATACTTCTGCAGGGCAAACAGCAGGATCATACCCAGAACACCGCAGGAGATCACTTCGCCGGCGCCTACTGTCAGGCAATAATAACCGAAGCATTGTAAGACGGATAAGCCTTCGATCAGCAAACCGTATCCGTAAATCAGTACTAACGGTACGATAATCGTATTTGCGATGATCGGGCATACAGGGGCACACCATTTCCATCTGCGAAGAGCGTAAGTGCCGAGGGCGCCGAGAAGGGTAGCCAGACTGCCGAAGATAATATCCGGTAAGGCGCATCCTGTTAATATGTTGCTGAGCAGACATCCGATGAACAAACCCGGAATTGCTGCGGGGGTAAAATAAGGCAGAATAGTGAGTGCCTCAGAGAAACGAACCTGCACCGCATAGTTAGCAAGTCCGAAGGCGTTGGCTATAAAGGTAAGCACAACGTAGAGAGCGGCAATCATGGCCGCCTGGGTCAGAAACAGAACTTTCTTGTCTTTCATATTTATTTGTCTCCTTTAGTTTTGTTTTAGGTGAGGAAGGTCTCGAACTCACCGATAGACTTGGGAAAAGCCTTGGTTTGGGCTTTTCCAAAGGTCTATTATACTGGAAATAGAAAGAATGTCAAGATGAGAGCGTTATTCCACTATCGTGGTGCTGGAATCTCCCTTAATCGCCTGATTAATAACCGCCTCAGACAGTTTCAGAAAATTACCGCCGGAGGAGCTTGCTCCCGACATCGTATCCACACAATCCGGTGTTTGCCCGTTTATAAGTTCGCTCACATAATATCGGGTATATTCGTTGGGATAAGTACCTGTAACGGAAGACATGTTCTGCATGTAGGCATTATCCCATGCCTTAATATAGCCGCTGGGATCTTTGGCGTTAAATTCGGCGTAAACGATGGTATCATCTTTGACCATAATGCACAGATATTCCTTCCAGCCATGAGAAAAATCAGACATTTCCGCGGTGTAAAAACCATCTTTCATTTTGGAACCGGAACTGCATCCGGCAAGAAGCAAAGTAAGGCAAAGCAGTCCAAAGCAAATATATTTTTTCATGTGTATCCTCCTATTACTAAATCTCTTTGATTTTGACCTGTGCCACCTAGTCCTTTAAGCCCTCGGACTGGGCAAGGGAGGCAGATGCCATGTTATCTGTTTCGGTTGCCAGGTTCTTATTCACATCGGCAATTTTTTCCAGGGATAACAATTGGTCATTGACAGAAGTCACGGCAGTCGTCTGTTCCTGTACGGTTTCCGATAATCTGGCGGAAATTTCACGGTACTGGTCAGTAACCTGCTGAATTTGTCTAAAGGCATCAGCAGTCTGGTTTGCGGTTTCCAATCCTTTTTGAATAATATCGGCGGAATTCTGAATGATCGTTCCGGTTTGCTGTAACGCTTCTGCAGTCTGACCGGACAAATTACCGATCTCCGATGCAACTACGGCAAAGCCCCTTCCGGCTTCACCGGCTCTTGCAGCTTCAATAGAAGCATTTAAGGACAAGAGGTTTGTCTGACTGGAAATATCCTGAATTAATTTGCTGATCTTTGAAATTTCCTCCACGGCAGCGTGAATCTGCGACATCGTATCTAACATACTCTGCATATATTCGTCACCCATGGCAGTTTTTTCGTGGGCATTCTCAGAGCAATGCTCGATCTGCAGTGCATTATTTTTATTCTTTTCAATGGAGGCAGTGATAGATTCCATGCTTTCTGCCAACTGTTTTAAAACCTCAGCCTGATTGACAGATCCGTCCACAAGTTGTCTTGCGTAATCCGATACTTCGCTGGAATTCTGATTGACTTCTACAGAGGACTGGTGCATACGCAGCATGGTCTGATTCAGGGAATCTGTGATATGGCACAGGGAATCCCGGATGGAAGTAAAATCACCGTGGAAGTTGTCGGGAATATCAATACTGTAATCTCCGGCGGTCAGGGAACCGAGGCAGACGCGGATACTCTCGATATAGCTATTTAAACTCTTGATTGTTTTAGACAGTGCATCGGTCAGAACGCTTGTTTCGTCATTGCTTTCAGAGAGTACAACCTCGTCTGTGATATTACCCTCTGCAAGAGCCTGCAGGCGTTTGGTAGCAGAGGAAAGAGAAGCTGAAATCTTCCGGGCAATCGGTATGATAATGCCTGCGGCAACAAAAAGCAGCAGTATGGACAGCAAAATGGACAGTAAAAGGGATAATAATACAGAATCCATAAATTCACGCTGTGGGGCATATACCATAAGAGCCCAGTTAGTCCCCGGAATAGGAGCATAACCGGTATAATGCTTTACATGGTTCAATGTCAATATGGCAGAGTCTGTCTGGAAGGACAGAATCTTGGAAAATACCTTCTCGTTTTTGGAAGAAGGATATAAGTCATAAATATTCTTTTGGTCTATAATATTCTGAAAATTACGGTCTCCGATAATCTGACCTTCTTCATTTACAATGCAGGCGCTTCCGGTATTTCCTAAAATAAGCATACTTAATACATCATTCAGAAGATCATATTTGTAACTGCCGATAAGATATCCGGTTATTTCATCCCCGCTTTTTAAGGGAGAACCGACACAAAGCTGTAACATATCATTTTCATAAAAGGGTTCGCCGATTACGATGTTCTGTGTCTGTGTCAGATAAGAATAGTATTCCGCGGAGGCAATGGAGGCAGGCGCGGAGTCATCTCCGTATATCTTTGCCCCGTTGGGATCATAGGCAGCAAGCCATACAAATTCTATTTGAAGCTTGGCATCGTCTAAAATAACCTGCTTTGCGTCAGCGCTGCTTGCGGTATCCACAAGGACTTCATCCTGAGAAAGGTTATAGATACGCTCCGTAAGAAGATGAAGATTGGAACTGATGTTTTGGGAAGCGATCCGGGCAGTAATCTGTATGTTATCCAAAAGGACAGAATTGGTGGAGCGGATGCTGCCGATTGACATAATAGTAGTAATCAGTATGGCTACTAAAATGGAAACAGACATAACATAAAAAATGATTTTCTGCTGTAAATTATGTAACTTCTTCATGGTTCAAAAACTCCTTTTTGACAGATATCTTCTTATGTTTCGGGGATGCTGCGCATTAAAATTATGAAAATTTTAACATAAGAAAATGTCTATATGATTGAAAATGCGGCATTTGTACAGATAAATAAAGATAAAATGATAGGGTAAAAAAGTAGAAAATACAGCTTTTTGATAGAAAATATCTCTTGCCGGTTATCTTTTTCTTGCTTCTATATAGAATTTTTTGATAAAATTAAATTAATTTAGATATACTTTATTATGATGTCATTCCTATCAAAGGGATTGTCATCATAAAGGAAGAAAAGGGAAGACTGTAAGAATATGCATAAACAAAAGACTAGAAGAATGAGCATTCGTGTCAAAATTCTGTTGCCGGTCAGTGTTCTGGTAATTTTGATCTGTGTTGTTATCGGTGTCAACAGTTATCTGTCCATCAAAAAGGGCATGGTGGAGATGGGAGTTGAAGAGGCACGGATGGCAGCAACCATCGCAGGAAAGATCGTTGATGGCGATCAGTTGGAGCAAATAACGGCGCAAGAGGTAGGGAGCACCCAATATAATGCATTGCTTGCAGTTATGACAGATATTCGTGATGAGTGCGGAATTAAATATTTGTATACATTATATACGGATGGCAGTCAGGTATATTACGGGATTGATACGGATCAAACGGCGGACGGGGCACAATTCGGAGAAGTGTTTGAGGTATCTTATGAAGAGCTTCAGGACGTTTTTAACGGAGAGCCATATGTGGAGAATTTCATTGATGTTACAGAACTTGGGGATTTGATTTCAGCGTATATGCCGATCACTAACAGTAATGGGGAAGTGATTGGCGTTATAGGAAGCGATTATGATGCATCCGGAGTGACCAGGCGCCTGAATACAACATTGCGGCAGATAGCAGGAATTGCGGCAGCTTGTCTTGTCTTTGCATTGGTACTCATTAATATTGTTGTAAGTGCGATTGTGAGAAGACTGCGTGTAGTAGACAGTAAAATATATGATCTGGTTCATAATGAAGGCGATTTGACACAGAAACTGGATATCCGTACCGGTGATGAGATGGAGCTGATTGCCGATAATGTCAATTTGCTGTTAGAGCATATCAGGAAGATTATGCTGCATATTTCGGAAAATTCTGCGCGTATCGGCGGTTCCTCCCGTACGGTGGCAGAGAAGCTTGCAAACGCACAGGTAAGTATTTCCGATGTTTCCTCTACCATGGAGCAGATGAGCGCTACAATGGAAGAAACGAATGCTTCGCTTGGTCAGATTACGGATGCGGTGGGACAGGTATATGAGTTTATCGAAACCATTGATCATCAGGCGGCGGAAGGAAGTTCCTCGTCGAACCGGATTATGGAGAGGGCTGCGCAAGTACATAGCAAAGCCGTACAGAGTCAGCAGGATGCCAGGATGAAGGCTTCCGATATGGCGGTGTCTGTTCAGCAGAAAATCGAGAAGTCTAAGGCGGTTGAAGAAATCAGGGATCTTACCCGCAATATTATCAGCATAACAGAAGAAACGAATCTGCTGGCGTTAAATGCGAGCATTGAAGCGGCGAGGGCAGGAGAAGCGGGGCGGGGATTTGCAGTTGTTGCCGATGAGATCGGTAAACTGGCATCCAATTCTGCTGCGGCAGCAATCGAGATTCAGAAAGTAACCGGGGAAGTCATTCAGGTTGTTGACGAGCTGGCGGCAGAAGCGCAGGAAATGATCACTTTTATGAATGACACAGCTATGGACGGTTATGATAAGCTGCTTGAGACCAGTGAAGATTACCGCAATGATGTGGGAAGTATGCATGAGATGATGCAGGGTTTTGCAGAGGAAAGCCAACAGTTAAAGAATAATATGGATCAGATCAAAGCGGCGGTAAAGGATGTCAATATTGCTGTAGATGAGAGTACCATGGGAATAACCAATGTGACGGAAATGTCAGTAAATCTGATGAGCAGTGTCAGTGATATCGGGCTGGAGGCGGATTCTAATATGGATATTGCCGGTCAGTTGAATGATGTGGTTGGTAAATTTAAATTATAACTTATATAATATAAGAAGAAATACGTGAAGATGATAATGCATTCTGAAATGAGGAAGAAAGAATTCTGACATTTTAGGGTGCATTTTTTAATGATTTACGTATTTGTTCGAAAATACTCCACCTTTTCAAAAAAACGTTATCTGTTTTGTACAAAAAAACCGTGATATACTGCAATTAATCCAAGAGATTGCACAAATTATAAGGGAGGAAAAACATGAAGAAAAAATTAGTAGCAGTATTAATGACGGCTGCCATGACAGCAACCATGCTGACAGGCTGCGGCGGCGATAAGGCGGCAGAGACAGCAGACACAACAACAAGTACAGCAACAGATGAGGCAGCAGATGCAGCAGAGGATAATGCGGCAGATGCAGGAGAGAGCGCAGAGGCAACAGGAGAGGCTGTAACTCTTAAGATATTCTCTAACTTACCTGACAGAAAGAACGGTCAGGGATTGGTAGAGCAGATGATTATTGACGAGTATATGGCAGAAAATCCGAACGTTACCATTGAAGTAGAAGCATTGGATGAAGAGGCTTACAAGACGAAATTCAAAGCTTACTCTATGGATGGTATGCCGGATGTGGTAAGTATCTGGGGTCAGCCGGCCTTTTTGGATGAAGTGCTTGAAGCAGGTGTCCTTGCAGAGTTAAACGAAGCTGATTATGCAGATTACGGATTCATCGCAGGTTCCTTAGAAGGATTTAAGAAAGACGGTAAATTATACGGACTTCCGAGAAATACAGATATCCAGATTATCTACTATAACCAGAAGATGTTTGAAGATAACGGCTGGGAAGTTCCTGCTACATATGAAGACTTTATGACACTTTGCACAACGATCAAAGATGCAGGTATCACACCGATTGCCATGGACGGCGGAGACGGATGGCCGATGGCATGTTTCTTAACAGATCTTCTCGTTAAAGTAGCCGGAACAGATTATGCGGATATTGTCAGCAATGCAATTGCAACAGGTGACTTCTCCGCTCCTGAAATTAAGCAGGCTACACAGTTATTAGTAAATGCAGCAGATGCAGGTGCGTTCCAGACCGGATATGATACACAGGATTACGGAACAGCACAGAACCTGTTTACCAATGGTCAGGCAGCAATGTTTGTTATGGGTAGCTGGGAGTGTTCCATGGCATTAAACGAGGACATTCCGGAAGAGATCAGAACCAACATCCGTGCATTCACATTACCTCCAATGGCAGACGGCAAGGGCGGCGCTAACGACATCGCAGCTTGGAACGGCGGCGGATATGCAGTATCTGCTAATTCTGAAATCAAAGAGGAAGCAATTAAATTCCTTAACTATATGTATCAGCCGGATAAGTTATCCAAATATGGATGGGAAAACGGTGTCGGTATGTCAGCACAGGATCAGAGTCCGTTTATGACAGGCAATGAGACTGAATTACAGAAACAAGTTGTAGATATCCTGAAAAATGCAACAAGTGTTTCCGGAACACCGATCAATGACTGTGGTCCTTCCGCATTTAAGACAACAATCGAGAGTGAAATCCAGAGTGTTTCCAACGGTACTGAGTCTATTGACGACTTCTTGGCAGCGATTGGGGCAGCCTGCAAATAAAGCATAAGGTATTGAAGGCGGAATAATAAGAGAAATATATGGCTGTCTAAAGTTTTTTAGGCAGCCATTCTTATAAGAAAGAGGGATGAAAATGAGAAAAATGTATAGCAATAAACTGGTGATTTTCAGTTTGGTACTGCCGGGGTTACTTGTATTTCTATTTGCTATATTAGCGCCGATTTGTTTGAGCGTTTACTACGGATTTACGGACTATTCGGGAATGGGAAAAGCTACCTGGATAGGATTTGAAAACTATAAGACACTGGCTCACGATACGAAGTTTTTCACTTCCTTGAAAAACTCATTTTTGTTAGCGGTCGGCTTTATTTGCATTCAGCATCCGATTGCTATTATTGTAGCAGCTATTTTGGATAAATTACAGGGCAAAGCGGAAGGCTTTTTCCGTTGTGTATACTTTATTCCGAACGTTATTTCCGTTGCGATCATCGCATATTTGTGGAAATTCATATATAATCCGGATTTTGGTCTGTTAAACAATGTTTTGAAAGCATTCGGCTATCAAGGGCAGATTAACTGGTTAAGTGCCGACAATGCAATCTGGGCGGTATTGATTGTACTGATCTGGCACGGTTTTGGCTGGGGTATGTTAATATATTATACCGGTATTAAAAATATCGACCCGGTACTGTATGAGGCGGCAGCCATCGACGGTTCGGATTCCAAAACCACCTTTTTACGGATTACCTTACCATTGATGAAGCCTGTTATTCAGGTTAATGTGACGATGGCAATCATTTCCGCATTAAAACAGATGGAAACCGTATACCTTTTGACAAACGGCGGTCCTGGCGACAGAACACAGTTTGCGGCTAACTATTTGTATCAGCAGGCATTTAAGGCCTTTAAATATGGTTATGGTAATGCAATCGGCGTTGTATTTATCATTATCTGTCTGGTTGTAACCGTATTGTTGAATAATGTAATCTTCCGTCAGGAAGAAGTCTAGGAGGTGGCAGGAATGGAACAAGCAGGAAAGAAAAAACACCCTATCTCTAAGGTGATATTATTTATTGTTTTATTGGTAATTGCTGTCATTCAGATATTCCCGCTGATCTGGCTTCTTGATTTCTCATTGGCAAGCAGCAATGAAATGTTTACAAGCGGCCTTTTGATTATTCCGGAGAAAATCCAGTGGGGCAACTATGCGAAAGCGTTTGTGGACGGAAATTTCCTTTTATACTTAAAGAACAGTCTTTTGATTAACTTTTTAGCAGTGGCTTTTGTTATCGTTATTTCTATTATGGCGGCATTTGCCTGCAAGAGAATGCAGTGGAAATTAAGCGGTCTTGTACAGACACTCCTGCTTATGGGAATGATGATTCCGATTCATGCAACACTGCTTCCGAACTACAAGATTTATAGCGCGCTTCATTTGACAGACACGATCTGGGCACTGCTCATTCCCTATGTGGCATTTTCGCTGCCGCAGGGTATGTTCTTGATGGGAAGCTTCTTAGAGTCTGTTCCGAAGGAACTGGAAGAAGCAGCAGTGATTGATGGCTGCGGTATTTACAGAATTATATTTATCATCGTCACACCGCTTTTGAAAGCATCCATTACAACCGTATCCATTATGACGTTCTTAAATAACTGGAACGAATTCATGATGGCAAGTACATATTTAAGTACGCCG
This sequence comes from Lachnospiraceae bacterium, assembly GCA_017936885.1. Classification (GTDB taxonomy): domain Bacteria; phylum Bacillota; class Clostridia; order Lachnospirales; family Lachnospiraceae; genus UBA3282. The sequence continues at coordinate 73,753 of JAGBEO010000008.1, forward strand.
AAGTGGAAGACCCTTCCGTTCTCCGTACTGGAATTTACAGGAGAGTATTCATCCAACTATGCGGTGCAGTTTGCAGTAATGGCATTAACCGCAGCTCCGGCAGTTATTGTATATATTATCTTGAATAAGCACATCACAAAGGGTGTGGCAATGGGTGCCGTAAAGGGTTAAACAAGTAAGATTGTAAATACATTTTTCGTACGCTATAATGGTGTCAGTAAAACGGAGATTGATGTATTTATGGAAAAGTTCAGATATTGGATCAATAATTTAAAATTGAAGCATAAAATCGTGTTTTTTGTATATCTGGTGATCAGTCCGGTCTTTGTCCTGATTGCAACGGGAATCTTCCTGCGGGACAGTCAGATTGCCATACAGCAGCAGCAGGAGGCTGATATGAACGCCATACAGAGTCTGGAGGATAATATCACATCCATACAGTCTGATGTGGTGAATCTGTCAGTTTATATGTGTATCAACAGCGATATTCTGACGATTTTAAAATCCGATGAGCCGGATAAACTGAATGAAAACACGAGAATTTGGAAAACAGATGCGCCCATTGAAATTTTGGAAGATATCATTTCGATTAAAGGAAATATCAAGACAATAGCAATCTATCCGGAGAACGGAGTGATTCCGTATCTGCGGTGTCTGGATGCCAGCTCGTATGTTGCCGGCATCGGGGATGTCAGGGAGACTGATACTTATGAGGCGGCCATTGCCAACAAGGGTGATATTATCTGGAAGAGAGTAGCGAAGGGAAGCTCTGATACTTATCAGGCAAACCGTACCAATAAGATTGTTATGTACAGGGAAATCTATGATCTGTCCAAAAAGATACCGCTTGGATATATGGTCATGGGTATTGATGAAGAGCGGTATAAAGAGTTATGCCGCAATACGATGCGCAATGAGCAGGAAGGTATCGTTGTTTTAAGCTGGCAGGGGGAGGAACTGACACGGGTAGGAGAAGTGGATGAAGGGGTACTTTCCTATATACAGAGCCCGGATTATCTTGCGGAGGATTACCGGAAACGGGACAGCAGCTTCGAGTATGGGGGATACTCTGTATTTTGCAGCCAGAGCGAGAAAAAGGGCGTGCTTGTGTGCAGGATGCTGCCGGTCAACCACCAGCCGATTCTGAAGGTGGCGAAACTGCCGTTATTTCTCCTGGTCGGACTGCTTTTGGCGATGTATCCGCTTCTTACCATGGTATCTCAGGTTATCAGCAAGCCGTTGGCACGGTTAAGTGCCGCTATGGATCAGTTTAAACAGGGTGATTTTACCCAGCAGGTAGAAGTGGCGGCAGATGATGAGATTGGAGAAGTAACGGAATGCTTCAACCGCATGGTACTGGATATCAAGGAACTGATCGATCGGAATTATGTCATGTCTTTGAAGGAAAAGGAAAGCGAGCTGCTTGCGCTGCAGGCACAGATCAATCCTCATTTTCTGTATAATACGCTGGATTCCTTATATTGGCGGACGATGGACAGCGGAAATGAGGATTTGGCGGAGGATATTTATACGTTATCCCAGTTATTCCGTATGGTGTTGGGACATGGACAGGGAATTATTCCGGTTTCTCAGGAAATAGAGTTGATCAGATGTTATTTGCAGATTCAAAAAATGCGTTTTACAACACGATTGGAATATGAGATCAAGGTAGAGAACGAAATACTGGATTACCGGATTCCGAAATTGATTCTGCAGCCTTTTGTGGAGAATGCGATTGTCCACGGGCTGGAAGATCAGGAAGATACGGGAAGTGTTATTGTGACAGGAAGGCGAAGAGAGCGTTATCTGGAGTTTTGTATCCGGGATACCGGAGTGGGTATGACACAGGAACAGATCGATGCGATCTGGGATACAGGTGATACGAAGAAGTATGCGAGTCAGAGAATCGGACGTTACGCCATTAAGAATGTCAGGGAACGGCTGGAATTAAAATATAAAGATGCCTATCATCTGACCATAGAAAGTGAAGTGGGAAAAGGTACTGTCGTGACAATCTCATTTCCTGCGGATGAGGAAGAAACGTGTGAAAAACCTATTAGGTTGTGAGAAAGGCATGGTTATCAGGATGTCTATTAAATTGTTGATTGCGGACGATGAGGAATCGATCCGCAACGGAATCAGAAATTATGTAAGACTTCATACGGACCGCATTGAGTCGATTTACCTGGCACAGAACGGGCAGCAGGCATTGGATGCGATTATTCAGTATCAGCCGCAGATCATGCTGTTAGACATTCAGATGCCGGTCATGAACGGGATTGAAGTGATGAAGGAAGCCGCAAAAGCAGGTATTCTTCCGAGGACGATCATTTTAAGCGGATATGATGATTTCAAATATGCCCAGCAGGCAATCCGGTACGGCGTGGAGGAATATGTATTAAAGCCCTGCCGTTCCACGGAAATCATGAGATTGTTGAATACGATTATTGATGAAATCTGCGGTGTGCAGTCACAGGAAAAAATACCGGAAATCAGCAGCAACGCTATTGTAAATCAGGCAGTAGAGTATATGCATGAACACTATAATGAAGAGCTTACTCTGGTTGATGTGGCGGAAAAGGTTGGAATCAGCAGCGGTTATCTTTCCACGCTGTTTACCCAAAATCTGGGCACCGGGTTTATCGAGACGCTCAATGCGATCAGGGTGGAACGGGCGTGTGTTTATTTGCAGCAGAACCAGATGAAAACTTATGAAGTTGCTTTTAAAGTGGGCTTTCGGGATGAAAAATATTTCTCCAGAATCTTTAAGAAGGTGACGGGGAAGACACCCTCGGAATATAAGAAGCGGGACCGATGATTCGGCCCCGTTGTTTTATAATAAACTATAGAATAGATGAAACTAAACCAATTCTCCGGCATTATATCTTGCCACGATAGACTGAATACGTTCTACCGGATTGAGCAGATCACTGATAGAAGTATCGTGATTTAACGTGTCGATCAGGTAAGCGATGTATTTGCTCATATCGCAGTCGATATACCATTCGCGGCTAAGCAGTTCAGGTGTCTGGTAGATCAGATTGGTGGTCAGAACCCGGCAGATACTGCCTTCCTCATATGCTTTATCAAAACGATCTAACCCCGCGGTAAAAAGCCCGAAGGTAGAGAAAACGAAGATTCTGTTAGCCTTTCGCTGTTTCAGGGCAGCTGCAACTTCCAACACGCTTTCGCCGGAGGAAATCATATCATCAATAATGATCATATCCTTTCCTTCTACGCTGCTTCCGAGAAATTCATGGGCAACGATAGGATTCCTGCCGTTTACTACCTGTGTGTAGTCTCTTCTCTTATAGAACATACCCATATCCAGACCTAATACGTTGGCGATGTAGATTGCTCTGCTCATACCGCCCTCATCAGGGCTGATTACCATCATGTGGTCGCTGTCAATGGTAAGATCCTTTACGTGGGTCAGCAAGCCTTTGACGAACTGATAAGCAGGCTGTACGGTTTCGAATCCGTGCAGCGGAATGGCATTCTGTACACGTGGGTCATGCGCATCGAAGGTGATGATATTATCTACCCCCATGTTTACCATTTCCTGAAGTGCCAGTGCACAGTCTAAGGACTCTCTGGCAGTTCTCTTATGCTGTCTGCTCTCATAGAGGAAAGGCATAATGACCGTGATACGTCTTGCCTTGCCGCCTACGGCAGCGATAATACGTTTCAAATCTTGATAATGATCGTCGGGAGACATATGATTCTCATGTCCGCAGAGCGAGTAGGTCAAGCTGTAGTTGGCCACGTCTACTAATAGATATAAGTCGGTACCGCGCACGGATTCTTTGATGACACCCTTTGCCTCGCCGGAACCGAATCTGGGTACCTTGGCATCTAAGATGTAAGTATCCCGCTGATAGCCGGAGAATGCAAGGGAGTCCTTGTGTTCGCTCTCCCGTTCGGTTCTCCATTTTACGAGATAGTAGTCTACTTTTTCCCCTAAAGATTTACAGCCTTCCAATGGAATCATACCGAGAGAACCTACAGGTATGGTTTCCAGATTTCTCTTTTCTTCGCGTTTGGTCATGAAAAGAATCCTCACTTTCTGTTCATCAGTCTCTTTTTGTACATACGGATATCCTGTCCGGATAGCTTGCAGATTTCATAGTTACTTGTAATGCGGGAAAAAATACGGTCAGAGTACCGGTTCCGCAGTTCTTCCAAAGATAAATTGGTAGAGATGACGGTAGCCTTTTTACCCATGTGACGTTCATTTAAGAGGGCGAAGAGTTGAGAAGTAACAAATTGATTCGTAAGCTCCGTGCCCAGATCGTCAATAATAAGCAAGTCACATTGGTAGAGATCAGCATAGGTGTCGCGCAGTTCTTCTCTATTCTTATAATCAAAGGAATTCTTAGATAGTAAATCAAACAGACCTGTTGCACTGAAATAGATCACGGAATGACCGCTCTCAATCAATTCCTTGGCAACACAGCCTGACAGAAATGATTTTCCAGTACCCACTGTACCATAAAAAAACAGATTATGGTAGTCAGAATTGAAATTTTTGATAAAGTTCTGGCAAGTTTTCACCGCATTTTTAAAGCGGGATAAATCTTCACCATCATAGTATTCGTAGGAAAGGGCATGAAAATTCTCCGTACGGAGCATTTCCCGGATATTGGACTGTTCGTAGAGGAGTGTAATCATAGCCTGCTTAAAGCAATGGCATTTCTGACCGTCAATATAACCGGTATCTTTACAGTCCGGGCACTCATAGACCGGCTCTAAATAGTCGGCAGGAAGTCCGGCGTCTTCTAAAAGCTGTGCCTTACGCCCCGATAATTCCGCTAAAATGTCACGTAAGTCCTCCATGGCATCCTCATCTCCGGCAAGCAGCTTCTTGCCCTGTGCAACGGATAAGGCGGCCACCGAATCATCCAGATCCCGATATCCCGGGATGTGATCATACACATATGCCAGCTTGCGTTCCGTTTCGCGGCGGTTATGTGATTGTTTCATTTCGTACTGATGTAGAATCTGATCATATTGTGTGTTGGTAAGTGACATAATAGGTTCCTCATCATTTCGGCCAGTAGATTTTAATTGCTTAACAATTCCTGCTCTAATGCATCGAAATCGTAGTTGTTCTGTTTAAATTGATTAAATTTATTGTTGGAAGCAGTCTTGACACTTTTGGTCTTGCGGTAGCTGTCGTCTAAGGACTGGATATCACTCTTGTGATGGACTCCGGCCTTGTACCAATTGCTCAGGATACTGTCCGCATACTCGAAACGGTGCTTGTCCGTTGCCAGAACAGTACGCTCGCAGGCAGCAAAAATAACGTCTGTGGTAAAACCATACTCTTTGCTCCAGTGCTTGATATAGGAGACTTCCGTCTGTGTCGGGGTGCCGTTTTTACCCAGTGCTTTCATAATCTCGTAGACAGATTTGTCATACTTGCCGGCAAGACGGGCAGCCTGCTTGGGCGTAGTGATGCCCTGCTGTGCCCAACTGATTGCTACTTTTTCTATGTATCGAAGGTCCTTCTTATCCCGGTCCACACAATACTGGATCAGATAATCGATCAGATCTTCGGAGAAGCCCAGCTTGTCCGAGATAAAGAGAATCGTGCGGACTTCGTTGGGGCTTAATGTCTTTTTCAGGTATTGCTCTGTGATAAAGAGCAGACGGGAAGTCGCCTCATTGGATTTAAATGCTTTCAGCTCGTCTAAAGTATAATTAGGCTTCGTGTAAGCAGTATTTTCGGCAGCGATTTCTTCCGCAGGGAAAGCGTCTGTATTATCTGTATTAAATTTAGAAGAAATCGGCACGACCGATGCAGACGGTGCAGCGGCGAAGTTCATCAAATGTATGCCGATCACATTCTTATTTTCATCGTAATCCAGTGTCAGGAGACGGTTCTTTTCCCAATATTTCAGGGCGCGCATAACATCCTTCTCGGTATAATTAAACTTGTCCGCAATATCAGATATACTGGTAGACAGCCTTGCGCTCATCATGCGGATCAGATACAGATAGATTTTCAACTGTGCGTCATTCGCGGTGCACATAAATTCGTCAATGAAGCGATTGGAAATCACTGTAGCATCCGTATAATTATCCTGATAAATTGTCAAACGACTCATCTCATACCACCCCATAATACCCATAAAACATATTACGTCTTTTCGGGACGCATTGTGAATTATAGCATAGCGGTTTCTAAAAAGAAATAGGCAAACTGCCACAAACCGAAAACAGAACAAAAGTTCTTGTTCTGCAAAATAAATGTGGATAATGTGGATAGCAGAATAAAGAGCCGTAAAATCAGGTAAGTCTTTCCACAAAAATATCCACAGGAAAAGATGAAGCAATTCAGTTCTTTTCTGTGGATATTGTGAATAATTATTTTTGTAGCAGATTTTCACCGATTTTTACAACATCGCCGGCTCCCATAGTTATCAACAAGTCATCCTTTGTGCAATTTTTTATTATAAAATCCTGTATTTCTTCAAAGGATGGGAAGTAGTAGCAGCGATGTCCAAGCTTCTCAATTTCCGCTTGTAAAGTGCGGGAACTGATGCCAAGTGTATCCTTCTCTCTGGCAGCATAAATATCTGCCAAAATAACCTCATCAGCCAGGGATAATGCTTTGGCAAAATCCTTTAAGAATGCCTTAGTCCGCGTATAGGTATGAGGCTGGAATACGCACCAGACAGTCTTGTGGGGGTAATTTTTTACAGCGGTTAATGTGGCGGTAATTTCCGTGGGATGATGGGCATAGTCATCAATAATGGTAAAACCGTTAACCTTACCCTTGTATTCAAAACGGCGGTCGGTGCCTCCGAATGCAAGCAGTGCTTTGGCACAAACCCCGGAATCAATCCCCAGTGTGTCAGCTAACGCGATCGCTGCTATGGCATTGTAGACATTGTGTTCTCCCGGTACCCGTAAAGTAAATGCTTCTTTTTTGCCATCCTTCCGCATAAGATGAAAAGAAGGATATCCTGATGCATCATAAGTAATCTCGGACGGGCTGTAATCAAATACAGAAGAGGAACCGTAGGTAATAACCCGGCAGGCAAGCCCATCGGTAATCTCTTCATAGTGATCGATATCGCCGTTGATGATGAGCGTGCCGTCCGCAGGCAGAAGAAGAGCAAATTTGCGGAAAGATTCACGAATATCGCGGATGTCTTTAAAGAAATCCAGATGGTCTTCTTCTATATTAAGTATAATACCGATCTTAGGGAACAAACTTAAGAAGCTGTTCGTATATTCGCATGCCTCCGTGACGAAATGGTCGGAAGAGCCTACACGGATATTGCCGCCGATCGGTTTGTAAATACCGCCGATGGACAAGGTAGGGTCATCCTCATTCTCCAATAGAATCTGGGATATCATGGAAGTGGTAGTCGTCTTGCCGTGGGTTCCGCTGATTGCGATCGGCATCTTATAATTCTTCATCATCTGTCCGAGGAGCTGTGCCCTGGTCAGCGTGGGAATGTTAAGGCTGCCTGCGGCGATCATTTCCGGATTGTCAGGTTTAATGGCGCTGGTATACACCACCAGATCAATGTCTGAGGTGAGATTTTCTTCCCGCTGCCCGTAATATATGGTAACCCCGCGCGCTTCCAGTGTATGGGTAAGCTCAGAGGGCGCTCTGTCAGAGCCGGATACCCGGAAGCCCTCTGTCAGAAGAATCTCGGCAAGACCGCTCATGCTGATGCCGCCGATGCCAATAAAATATATATGAATCGGATTCTTAAAATTAATTTGATACATGGATATCTCCCTGATTTTGTTTTTTATTAGTATTATACTCATTTCACCTTAAAAAACCAATAGAAATTTAATTTACACGGAATTTAGATATAATTTACAAAAGCTGATAATGCCGGTTAATTTTTCCAAAATACATTATGAGAAAAATGAACAAAGATATTGAAAAGATTGGTAAAATATTGTATATTATTAACATATCAAAAAGAATAAAAAGAGAATATTTTTGTAAATAATATTCATTTTCCTGTTGAATTGTGTTATAATTATCAAATAATATAATGTTTTTTTAAAATTATATAATATATTTAAGGGAAACAAGAGGTGATAAGATGGTTAAGAAAGAAATGATTGCCATGCTTTTGGCAGGTGGTCAGGGAAGCAGATTAGGTGTACTTACGTCAAAGGTTGCAAAACCTGCAGTATCTTTTGGCAGTAAATATAGAATTATCGACTTTCCTCTCAGTAACTGTATCAATTCAGGAGTAGACACCGTGGGTGTCCTGACTCAGTATCAGCCGCTTCGGCTGAACACGCATATCGGTATCGGTATTCCGTGGGATCTTGACAGGAATATCGGCGGTGTAACGGTACTTCCACCATATGAGAAGAGCGTGAACAGCGAATGGTATACGGGTACGGCAAACGCAATTTACCAGAACATCGATTATATGGAGAGTTTTAATCCGGAGTACGTTCTGATCCTGTCGGGTGACCACATTTACAAGATGGATTATGAAGTGATGCTGGATTTCCATAAGCAGAATAATGCAGAGGTGACGATTGCGGTTATGCCTGTTCCGATGGAAGAAGCGAAACGTTTCGGCATCATGATCACGGATAATAATCGTAAAATTACCGATTTTGAAGAAAAACCGGCAAATCCGAGAAGTAATCTTGCTTCTATGGGTATTTATATCTTTAACTGGAAGACATTGAAAGAGGCACTTCTTGCGAATGCAGAGCAGCCCGGACTGGATTTTGGTAAACATGTTATTCCATATTGCCACAAGAATGGCGCACCTCTTTATGCATACGAATTTAACGGTTACTGGAAAGATGTAGGAACGCTGAATTCATATTGGGAAGCTAATATGGAATTGATTGATATCGTTCCGGAATTCAATTTATATGAAGAGTATTGGAAGATCTATACAAGAAGTGAAATCTTGCCGCCGCAGTATTTGTCATCAGGCAGTGTTGTGGAGAGAAGTATTATAGGAGAAGGCTCGGAGATATACGGTAAAGTATATAATTCCGTCATTGGCTGCGGTGTTACGATCGGTGCCGATACGGTAGTCAGAGACTCCATTATCATGAATGAGACACAGATCGGTGCTAACTGTGAACTGCAGAAGGCAATCATTGCCGAGAATGTTGTGATTGAGGATGATGTTAAACTCGGTGTAGGTGAAGAGGCAGAGAATGAGACAGATCCGCATATTTATAATCATGGCATTGTAACGGTGGGTGAAAAGAGCTTTGTTCCGAAGGGAATTACCGTTGGAAAGAATTCTGTTGTGTTTGGTGTGACAAGTGCAGAGGATTATGAGAACGGAAATCTTCCAAGCGGTAAAACTTTGATTAAGGCAGGTGACAAATAGTGAGAGCAATTGGAATCATTTTAGCTGGCGGTAATAATCACAGGATCAAGGAGCTGACGCAGAAGCGTGCAGTCTGCGCAATGCCTATCGCAGGTAGTTACCGCAGTATCGACTTTGCACTGAGTAATATGTCCAACTCCCATATTAATAAGGTGGCTGTATTTACACAGTATAATGCAGGCAGCCTGAATGAACACTTAAGTTCTTCCAAATGGTGGGATTTCGGCCGTAAGCAGGGAGGGTTGTTTGTTTTTACCCCTGCAGTGACGGCAGAGAGTAATGCGTGGTATCGCGGTACGGCGGATGCAATCGCACAGAATTTATCATTTTTAAAGAACTCTCATGAACCGTATGTGGTAATATCTTCCGGTGACTGTGTATATAAGATGGATTATAATAAGATTCTGGAATATCATATTGATAAGAAAGCTGATATCACAGTCGTATGTAAGGATATGGCTCCGGATGTTAATGTAGACAGATTCGGTACGATTAAGATGAATGAAGAGTGTCGCATTGAGGAGTTTGAGGAGAAGCCTGTTGTGGCTAAATCCAATACGATTTCCTGCGGTGTCTATGTAGTCAGAAGACGTCAGTTGATTGAGATGATTGAGAAATGTAAAGAGGAAGATCGTTACGATTTCGTTAAGGACATTTTGATTCGCTATAAAGATCAGAAGAGAATCTATGGTTACAAGATCAAAGACTACTGGAGCAATATCGCAACAGTAAATGACTATTTTAAGACCAATATGGATTTCCTTCAGCCGGAAATAAGAAATTATTTCTTTAAACAGTATCCTGATATTTACTCTAAAGTAGATGATCTGCCGCCTGCTAAATATAATACAGGGGCAAATATTAAGAACAGCCTGATCTCCAGCGGATGTATCGTAAACGGAACGGTAGAAGATTCTGTAATCTTCAAGAAGACATATATCGGTAATAACTGTTATATTAAGAATTCTATCATTCTGAATGATGTTTATATTGGAGATAACACACATATTGAGAATTGTATCGTAGAGAGCAGGGGTACAATTCGAGCTAATTCGTATTATAAGGGAGACAATGGAATAGAAATTGTCGTAGAACATAATGACAGATACGTAATTTAATGATATGATAGAAAGGCGACTGCTAGTTAGAGTAAAATATTGTGTAAGGGGCATGAAGGTTTTTAACTAAATGTATATTACAAGCTACGTGGCTTGATGAGTATGACTTGTGTGGAGAAGCTTGTGAAAACCGGCAGGAATATGTTCGGTATCATATGATAAGGAGGCTAAACTTCATGAGAATTACTGATGTCCGCGTGCGTAAGATGACTCAAGACAGCAAGATGAGAGCAATCGTCTCAATCACCATTGACGATGAATTCGTAGTTCATGACATTAAAGTAATTGAAGGTGAAAAAGGTCTTTTCATTGCTATGCCAAGTAAGAAGGCAACCGATGGTGAGTATCGTGATATTGCACATCCGATTAACTCAGAGACAAGAGAACGAATCCAGAAGATTATACTGGAGAGCTATGAAGAGGCATTGTTGGAACCGGATAGTGAGTAGTAAGATGCATAGTGTGGAAAGAAGAGGACGCGGACGCGTCCTTTTCTTATGTGATAAGAAAGGGATCGGGCAGTAGTATGAAATAGAAAAACGCTCTTGTTATGGGCGCAAGTTGCTGATAAAATGAGAGGGCGTAATTAGGATACGGGATAAAAAATAATATGCAAGAATGGGAGAATAATATGTATATTATCGTTGGATTAGGCAATCCGGGAAAGGATTATCAGAATACACGGCATAATATCGGCTTCGATGTCATTGATATGATTGCCGATAAGAATCATATTGTTATGGGAGAGAAGAAGCATAAGGCAATCATCGGCAAAGGCTTTATTGCGGGACAGAAGGCCGTGCTGGTGAAACCGCAGACTTACATGAATTTAAGTGGTGAAAGTGTGAGGGATGTCATAAACTTTTATAAGATAGATGAAAAAAATGAACTGATTGTGGTTTCGGACGACATCAGCCTGGATGTGGGAAAGATCCGCATTCGCAAAAAAGGCAGTGCCGGCGGACACAATGGGCTTAAGAATATTATTCTGCATCTGGGACATGATGAGTTCCAAAGAGTGAAGATGGGTGTAGGAGAGAAACCGCAAGGCGGCGATCTGGCAGATTATGTGCTGGGACATTTTCGTAAGGAAGAACGTGAAGCGATGGATGAGAGCGCAGAACGCGCGGCAGAAGCGATAGAGATGATGATGACGGATGGAGTGGATGCGGCGATGAACCGATTTAACGGAGGTAAGATGTGAGGGCATTACTGGCTCCCTTGGAAGAACTGGGAGAATATGAAGAGATTAGAAAAATGCTGATGAAGGAACAGGCATCTGTGGCGCTGAGCGGATGTGTGGATTCCCAGAAGCTGCATATGATTTACGGATTGGGCGATGGTTTTCGATATAAAATCATCGTTACTTTCAGTGATTTAAAGGCGAAAGAACTGTATGAGGATTATAAGTTTTATGACAGGAATGTCACATTGTATCCTGCGAAGGATCTGATTTTCTTTCAGGCGGATATTCATGGGAATCAGCTTGTCATGGAGCGTATTAAATGTCTGCGCCGGTTGATGGAGGGCAGACCTGTTACCGTGATCACTACCTATGATGCACTGATGGCACCGCAGATACCTATTGATGTATGGAAAAAACACGTGATCCATATTGATAAGAAGACAAGTATTGTGGAGAGTGAACTGGCAGCACGCCTAGTGGAGCTGGGATATGAGAAAAACTATCAGGTAGAAGCGCCGGGGCAGTTCAGCATCCGCGGCGGCATTATCGATATCTTTGATCTGACGGAGGAAAATCCTTATCGAATAGAGCTTTGGGGGGAAGATGTAGAATCTATCAGAAGTTTTGATATCTTAAGCCAGCGGTCTATTGAGAAACTGGAATCCATGACAATCTATCCGGCCACAGAGATGATTTTATCACCGGATGAGCTTCGGGCGGGGCTTAAGAAGATTGAGGCAGAAGGAAAGGAACAGGCTGCACAGCTTCGTAAGCAGATGAAGACAGAGGAAGCCCACCGGATCGAGGTGCAGGTGAGGGAATTATCGGAGCAGTTGTTGGAGCTGGGATTATCCCGAAATGCGGTCAATCTGGAAAGCTATGTGAGATTTTTCTATCCGGAATTGTCCACCTTTTTAGACTGCTTTGATGCGGACAGAAGCTGCATCTTTATCGATGAACCGCTGCGGGTCAAGGAGCACACCTCGGCAATCGAATTAGAGTTCCGGGAGAGTATGATGCACCGTGTCCAGAAGGGGTATATTTTGCCGGGGCAGATGGATGTTTTGTTCAGTGCGGAGGAAGTGGCAGCGAAAATAGCCGGACGAAGAGTGGTGACACTGGCGATGATGGACGGTAAGAATCCCCTTTTCAAGGCAGATAAGAAATTTGATATACAGGCGAGGAGTTTATCTTCTTATAATAATAGTTTTGAGACCCTAGTGAAAGATTTGACTGCCTACAAGAAAAGAGGCTATCGCATCCTGTTGCTGTCAGGCTCACGAACAAGAGCGAGACGATTGGCAGAGGATCTGAGAGAACAGGAAATCAGTGCTTTCTACAGTGAAGATCCGATGCGTGAGGTACAGCCGGGAGAAGTCATGACCTATTACGGCAGAGTGCTGAAGGGTTTTGAATATCCTCTTCTGAAGTTCATGGTGATTGCCGAGAGTGATATTTTCGGCGCGGAGAAGAAGAAAAAGAAGAAGAAAAAGATTTATGAAGGGCAGAAAATCAATGACTTTAATGAACTGAAGGTCGGCGATTATGTGGTACATGAGAGCCACGGACTCGGTATCTATCAGGGGATTGAGAAAGTAGAAGTAGATAAAATTGTTAAGGATTATATGAAGATATCCTATCGGGACGGCGGTATTCTCTATGTGCTTGCCACAGGCCTTAATGTGATCCAGAAGTATGCTTCCGCTGATGCAGGCACCAAGCCGAAGCTGAATAAGCTCGGAACACAGGAGTGGCATAAGACGAAGACGAAAGTGCGTACCGCTGTGGACGAGGTGGCACAGGATCTGGTAGAGCTTTACGCACTCAGACAGCAGAGTGAGGGCTTCCGGTACGGTAAGGATACGGTATGGCAGAAGGAATTTGAAGAAATGTTTCCTTTTGAGGAGACGGAGGATCAATTGGCGGCGATCGCAGCCACGAAGGCTGATATGGAGAGCGGCAAGATCATGGATCGTCTCATCTGCGGTGATGTGGGATACGGTAAGACGGAGATTGCCATTCGTGCGGCATTTAAGGCAGTACAGGAAGGAAAGCAGGTAGTCTATCTGGTGCCGACGACCATTCTGGCACAGCAGCATTACAATACTTTCGTGCAGCGGATGAAGGATTTCCCGGTGAGGATTGATCTGCTGTCCCGGTTCCGTACCAGCGCGGAGCAGAAGAAGACCATTGCGGATTTGAAAAAGGGCATGGTGGATATTGTCATCGGAACCCACCGTGTGCTTTCTAAGGATGTGGAATACAAGGATTTAGGTCTGCTCATCATCGATGAGGAACAGAGATTCGGAGTGACCCATAAAGAAAAGATTAAGAAACTGAAGGAAAATGTGGATGTGCTGACATTGACGGCAACCCCGATTCCGCGGACGCTTCATATGAGTTTAATCGGTATCCGTGATATGAGTGTGCTGGAAGAGGCACCAAACGACAGACTGCCGATCCAGACCTTTGTCTGTGAATACAATGAAGAATTGGTGCGGGAGGCTATCGTCAGGGAATTGTCCAGGGACGGGCAGGTGTACTATGTCTATAACAGAGTGAATAACATTGCTGATATAGCCACGGCGATTCAGAATCTGGTGCCGGAGGCAAATGTGGCTTTTGCCCACGGGCAGATGAAGGAGACGGAATTAGAGCGCATCATGTACGATTTTATCAATGGAGAAATAGATGTGCTGGTATCCACAACGATTATTGAAACCGGGCTGGACATTTCCAATGTGAACACCATGATCATTCATGATTCCGATCAGATGGGATTGTCCCAGCTTTATCAGCTTCGCGGACGTGTGGGACGTTCCAACCGTACCGCCTATGCTTTTCTTATGTATAAGCGAAATAAGATGCTGAAAGAGATTGCAGAGAAACGATTGGAGGCAATCAAGGAATTTACGGACTTAGGCAGCGGCTTTAAGATTGCCATGCGGGATCTGGAAATCCGCGGGGCGGGAAGTCTTCTGGGACGAAGCCAGCACGGACATATGCAGGCGGTCGGGTATGACCTGTACTGTAAGATGCTTAACGAAGCGGTCAAGACGCTGAAAGGGATTCCGACAATCGAAGACTTTAATACAACTATTGATCTGGATGCGGATGCTTATATTCCGCCGTCCTACATTGTGAATGAGATTCAGAAATTGGATATATATAAGAGAATTGCAGGGATTGAGGATGAAAAAGAATGTGACGATATGCGGGAGGAATTGCTGGATCGTTTCGGAGAGATCCCGAAATCGGCGGAGAATCTGCTGCGCATTGCGCTGATCCGTTCTCACGCACATAAGCTATACATGCCGGAGGTAAAGGGTAAAAACGAAGTGATCCAATTCCAACTGCGGGCGGATGCTCCCATCTTGGTGGAGAACATACCGGAGCTTCTTCGGGAGTATGACGGTAAGATGACGTTTGATCCCAAAGGTACACCTACTTTCCGGCTTCGCTATAAGAAATGCGGCGTGATAGAGAAGGATGAGGAGATGCTTCTTACGCTGACGGAGGAAGCGATTGGTAAAATGGAAGAGTTTCTTCTTGCACCGGCGGCTGTTCAATAGAAGTCCCCGGATGTTGTCTGGTACTTTATGGCGGAATGGTAACGCAGTGGCGGGCAGGGGGATCAGTGAGGACATAAAACAGGAGCCGGGGGACTTGATTTCTCCCGGCTCTTGCTATATAATGTAGCCATAATTCATAGTGAATTACTAGGAAAATAGATGTCAATCGCTATTGTTTTTCATAAACAACCATTTCATTGATGTCATTAAAGATATGTGCCGGCGCAGTATTTACGGTGCATAAGACAGTCTGAGAAAGGAGTAAGTTCAGAAATGATTTATTTAGACAACGCAGCCACAACCAAGACTGCTCCGGAAGTAGTTGAGGCGATGCTGCCGTATTTTACGGAGTATTATGGAAATGCCAGCAGCATTTACAAATTGGGAAGTGAGAGTAAGAAAGCAACGATTCAGGCACGGGAATCCATTGCGAAGACACTTGGTGCCGAACCGAACGAGATCTATTTTACGGCAGGCGGTTCCGAGTCTGATAACTGGGCGCTGAAAGCCACTTACGAGGCATATCAGAATAAGGGAAAACACATCATTACTTCCAGGATTGAGCATCATGCAATCCTGCATACCTGTGAGTATTTGGAGAAACAGGGAGCAGAGATTACCTATTTGGATGTGGATGAAGATGGCTTAGTAGATTTGGATCAGCTTAGAAAATCCATCCGTCCTGATACTATACTGATTTCCATTATGTATGCCAACAATGAGATCGGTACCATACAGCCTGTCAAGGAGATCGGTGAAATCGCGGCAGAGCATGGTATTTTATTCCATACAGATGCGGTGCAGGCATACGGACAGTTGCCTGTTAGTGTGGAAGAACTGCACATCGATATGCTTTCTGCCAGCGGACATAAGTTAAACGGCCCCAAAGGGATTGGTTTTCTCTATATTAATAAGAAGGTCAGGATTCGTTCCTTTGTGCATGGAGGGCAGCAGGAACGCGGCAGACGTGCGGGTACGGAGAACGTGCCGGGCATCGTAGGTTTGGCGGCGGCGGCAGAGCGTGCATTCCGTATTATGGAGGACAAGACCAAGAAGGAAATCGGGCTTAGAGATTATTTGATCAGCCGTATTCAGAAAGAGATTCCCTATGCAAAATTAAACGGTCATCCGACCAAACGGCTGCCCAATAATATTAATTTCAGCTTCGAGTTTATAGAGGGAGAGTCTATGCTGATTATGCTTGATATGAAGGGCATCTGCGCGTCCAGCGGGTCAGCTTGTACTTCGGGATCTCTGGACCCGTCTCATGTCTTGCTTGCCATCGGACTGCCTCACGAGAAGGCTCACGGCTCCCTGCGTCTTACTTTAAGTGAGGAGAATACGAAGGAAGAGATGGATATCGTGGCAGATGAATTAAAGCAGATTGTGGACAGGTTGCGCGGTATGTCACCGTTGTGGGAAGATTTTGTGAAAAAGCAGAAATAGGATAATAAAAATGAAAAATAAGTGATGGAGTCCGAAATATGGGACTCCATTTTTTGTATTCTGATTTTAGAACAAGGGTTCGAGAACAAGAAACCATTGGAAAGGAGATCAGAATATGAAAGGATATACAGTAGAGAGCGGATATATGGGATATGTGGATGGTGTCTATATGCTATTTGCAAGCGAGACGGATTATGAGGACTATCTTGAGAATTAGGAGTTGCTTTTTGGGGTAAAATTTTAAGAAAAAGCCCATCCAATCTTGCGGATGCCGGCTGCTATACAGTAAAATAAATTGTGAAAGCTGTTAGCAAGAGCAGTTTTTGCATAGCAGACGGCAGAAACATATTTGCCAAATGCCTTGCATAGGTATATGATATAGCATAGTGCGTAATTATTGTGCTTTATGCATTATTGCACATGGGAGTGTTGGAAGGCAGGTCGGGTTTAAACGGATCAGCAATTAAATATTTTCATGACAGAAGAGAAAATCGCAGAAGAAAAAATTATAAAAGAAATTATAGAAGAAATTATAGAAGAAAGAAATCATCATACGTAAACACGTGAATGGTTGGCATGGAGAATTCATGGTTAAGAAGATAGATAATATTCCGGTAAATTATATTGATGAAGGAGAGGGAGATGCGGTGCTGCTCCTTCATGGCTGGGGCGCTAATATCACGCTTTATCAGGGAATTATTAATACGCTGCGGCAGGCAAAGAGAGTGATTGCGCTTGACATGCCGGGATTTGGGAAGACACCTGAGCCGTCTAAGCCCTGGTGTGTGGATGATTATGTTGATTTTGTGATTCAGTTTATTTCCTCTTTGGCACTGGAGAAGTTAAGTGTCGTGGTACATTCTTTTGGCGGCAGGGTATTTTTTAAAATGAATGCCAGAGAGAATCTGCCCTTTGTGTTTGAGCGGGCAGTGCTGATTGACAGCGCAGGTATCCTGCCGAAGAAGACTTTTCGACAGAAAGTGAGTTTACGCTGTTATAAGATCGGCAGGGCTGTTATGAGCACGAAGGTGCTGCATTTCTTATATCCCGATGCAGTGGAGGATATGCGGCGTAAACGGGGCTCTGCAGACTATAACAATGCCACACCTACTATGCGTGCTACCCTTGTAAAAGTAGTGAATGAAGATTTGGAGCCATTGATGCATTTGGTGCAATGCCCCACTTTGCTCATATGGGGAGATCTGGATACGGCCACGCCGCTGTCTGATGCGAAACGGATGGAAGAACTGATCCCCGATGCGGGGCTGGTGGTGTGTGAAGGAGCAGGACATTTTTCTTTTGCTGAGCAGGCACCGAAGGTAAACGGAGCGCTAAGATCTTTCTTCATGATATCATAATAGGAAAAATGCAGAGAAATGACGGATCGGTCGGAGAGAATAACACTGGGACGGAAAGGCATAATTGGTAGAAGTTTATGTATGTAGGTTGGATGATTATATGGTTTGCCACTTATCTGGTGGGAGCTGTCTGGTATGAATTATATATAGCGCATATGTTTCAGCAAAATTCCTATAAACCCAGAGAATACAGGGAATGGATGCAGGTACATTCTAATATAGGGAGACTGCTTGGTAAATGTCTGTATGCGGTGATATCTTTACCGCTTATATGGACCGGCAATACGGTTTGTCTGGCGGCTGCCTTTCTGATGAATTTGATGACTATATGGGTCAACAAACCCCGTAAGGCGAAGAAACCGCTGGTCTATACGCCAAGAGTCAAGAGAATGCTGATGACTACGGCTATCATCTATCTGCTTGGAATTGTGGTTTCGGTTGCGGCGGGTGTCTCTTTGGCTGTTGCGGCAGAACGGATTCTGAGAGTTGTAGGTATTGTTTTGTTGGTGCTGTTCTTATTGACACCGTTTATGATTTTATTAGTGAATCTGATGAACAGACCGGTTGAGCAGGGGATTAACCGCCACTATATTAATGATGCGGCACGTATTTTACGTCAGATGCCGGAATTAAAGATTATCGGTGTGACGGGAAGCTATGGCAAAACCAGCGTGAAATATTTCTTAAATACGTTGTTGTCCAGCCAATACAATGTGCTGCATACGCCGGGCAACTTCAACACAACACTGGGTGTGGTAAGAACGGTCAGAGAGCAGATGAAGCCTTTTCACGAGATATTTATCTGCGAGATGGGAGCCAGAGAGGTGGGCGATATTAAGGAAATCTGTGATTTGGTACATCCTGATTACGGTATCATTACCTCTATCGGGCCGCAGCATTTGCAGAGTTTCCATTCGATTGAGAACATCATCGGGACGAAGTTTGAATTGGCAGATGCAGTTCCGGCACAGGGAAAGGTATTCCTGAATTATGATAATGATTACATCAGAAATCATAAGATTAATAAACAGGTTGTAAGTTACGGCACAGAGGGTGCGGATGGGGAGATTGATTACCGTGCCTATGATATTACTGTTTCACCGGACGGCTCTGCTTTTAAAATGAAGGATCAAAGTGGTCAGGAGCATGTGTTTCATACGCGGCTTGTGGGGAATCATAATGTACAGAATATTGCAGGTGCGATTGCCGTGGCAAACACACTGGGGATTTCCATGGAGAAGCTGATTTACCCGGTGAAGCAGTTGGAGAGCGTGCCGCACCGTCTGCAGCTTGTAAAGCAGGGCAGCCGTATCCTGTTGGATGACAGCTACAATTCCAATAAAAACGGATTTAAAGCAGCGCTGGATACCCTTGCGATGTTTCGGGAACTGCGTATCCTGATGACACCGGGCATGGTGGAGCTGGGTGAGAAGCAGTATGATGAAAATAAGGAAGTAGGTGTTTATGCTGCCGATAAGTGTGATTATGCCGTGTTGGTTGGCAGGGAGCAGACGAAACCGATACAGGACGGTCTGTTGGAAGCAGGATTTTCCCAGAATAAGATGATTGTGGTGGATACTTTGCAGGAAGCCTTCCAGATGGTGAATGTGATTCCGAATGAAAAGCAGAAAGTGGTACTGATTGAGAACGATCTGCCGGATAATTACGCATAAAATGAAACGGCAGGGCGTTTCCATAGATAGAAAATAGAGAAAGGCATATCATAGCAGTTAAACTGCCCTGATAAGGAGAAATAGTATGAAAATTCGAGTAGGCGTATTTTTTGGCGGTAAAAGTGTAGAGCATGAGGTGTCGGTTATCTCCGGTCTGCAGGCGTTTAATTCCTTTAACAGAGAGAAGTATGAGCCGGTTCCGATTTATATTACAAAGGATAATGAACTCTATACAGGAGAGGCGGTCAGCGATATTTCTAATTATAAGAACATACCGGAGCTTCTGAAGAAGAGCACCAGAATATTTCTTATGTGCGAGCAGGGGAAGGTGCAGCTTATACAGTATCCTGTGAAGAAATTCGGTAATTCTGTGGTGGCAGAAATTGATGTGGCATTTCCGGTAGTCCATGGGGCTAATGTGGAGGATGGTTCTTTACAAGGCTTTTTACGCCATTATAATATTCCGCTGGCAGGCTGTGACGTGATGGCGTCTGCTGTGACGATGGACAAATATGTTATGAAGACAGTGCTGAAGGATAATGATATTCCGGTACTTGACTGCGTGACGCTAAATGTAAAAGAGTATCAGCGTGATGATGCGGCAGCCTATGTCAGGATAGAGGGAAGAATAGCATATCCGGTTATTGTCAAACCGGTTAATCTGGGTTCCAGTGTAGGAATTAAAGTTGCAAAGGACAGAGCCGGATTGACGGAAGCTTTGGAATATGCCTTTACTTTTGGCCCGAAGGTATTGGTAGAGCGGGCGATTATGAATCTGAGAGAGATTAACTGTGCTGTCTTAGGAGATTATGAGGAAGCTGCTGCGTCTGAGTGCGAGGAACCTATTTCCAGTGATGAAATTTTAAGTTATGAAGATAAATATGTGGCAGGCAGCAAAACAGGTTCCGAGGGTATGCGTACTGCGAAAAGAGAGCTGCCCGCCAATCTGGCACCGCAGAAGAGAGAAGAGATCCGTCAGATGGCAGTTAAGACATTCCAGGTGCTTAACTGCAGCGGTGTATCCAGAATTGATTTTATGATTGATCAGGATACCGATCAGGTGTACGTGAATGAAATCAATCCGATTCCGGGCTCACTGGCATTTTATCTTTGGGAAGCCTTGGGCAAGCCGTATGCGGAGCTTCTGGATGACATGGTGAAGCTGGCGCTGAAGAGAGAACGCGAGGAGAAGAGTATGCTGACATCTTTTGAGAGTAATATTCTGCAGAACGCTAATCTCTCCGGTGCGAAGGGTGTTAAGAAATAAAAGTATAATAATAGAATATATATAAGCAACAATCATGAAGGTTGGAATTCCTTACGTTTTCTATGCATATAATTTCCTTCTTTACAAATAATAGTAAAAACAAAATGAGTATGTAACTACGATTTGTAGATGGAGGTTATATGATATGAAAGCAACAGGTATTGTTAGACGTATAGATGATCTTGGACGTATTGTTATTCCCAAAGAAATCCGCAGAACCCTGCGCATCAGGGAATCAGACCCGCTGGAAATCTTCACGGACAGGGAGGGAGAGATCATCTTAAAGAAGTATTCGCCCATCGGCGAGATGGGAACTTTCGCCAGGCAGTATGCGGAGAGTATGGCTCAGGTATCGGGGCATATTGCCATGATATCTGACAGAGATCAGTTTATTGCAGTGGCAGGCGGCATGAAAAGTCTGCTCGGCAAGTCGATCAGCAGGGAACTGGAAGAGAAGATTAATCACAGGGAAAGTCTGGTAGCTGCCAAAGGGGACAGGAATTTTATCCAAGTCAGCAACGATGCGGATGAATTTCATCATGAAGCGATCAGTCCTATTATCTGCGAGGGAGATGTGATCGGATCGGTAATCCTTCTGGAGACAGACCATAAGTCCAAGATGGGCGAGGTGGAACAGAAATTGATTCAATCCGCCGCCGGATTCCTGGGCAGACAGATGGAGCAGTAGCAACTAATAGAAGAACAAAATCCTGCGGGGTTGTATTGTAACAACCAGGCAGGATTTTCTATATATCTGTTATATGGTTATATAGAATGGAATGGTTTCTAATCAATAGAATTCAAATAAAGTAATCAATCGTTGCTTCGGGTGTCAGCCTTGTTTCCTGATTAAACACGATCAGGGCTTCGCGGATTTCATAGGGCCCCATCTCGTAGTAACCTTCGGTCAGGCGGTTTAGGCGATCCATGGAAATAAGGCGGTTTGCACGTTTGGGCTGGTCGGTTACAAAGGTGATGCCCTCGGAGAAATATTCTTCATCCAGATCGGGATCATCCAGTTCTTCGTAGTATGGATCGAAGAGATAGATATTATTACCTTCCGCACCCGTCAGCAATACATAGTGTCCGACATCCAAAAAGAGACGCAGAACTACGGCACCGCCCTGCTGGAGCGCACCGACAATTTTACTGTTTTGGGACAGGTATACATTTTCGCCGGAAAGAAACTCACAGGCAATCGGGAAATTTTTCATCTGCCCGAACTGATTGAGCCAATTACTTAAGAACATCATGGCGGAAGCGGAGGTGCCGCGCTTGCCGACTTCACCTTCTTCGTTGTACGAATCCAGGCAGTACAGCATAATATATTTAATGATATCGGGATAAATTTCTTCCCGCTCAAATAAATAACGGATAGCATTGGTTAAGGCAACCGGACCGCAATCATATTCGCTTGACTGATAGTTAAGTATATTTTTCATGGCACAATCCTTTGAATTTATCTATTTTTATGTTTCAGATTTATGTTATGGAAAAAGAATAATACAATGAATGATTCAGTCCGTATTATTTTGTAGAAAATATACATCGCATTGCTTTTTTTGTCAAGATTATGCTATACTAAAGCGATTATTGACCATTGATTATATGTATCATTCGGTATGGAAATAACACTATGGTAATTATTTTAGAAATAATTGGCAAAAATATTGACACTAGCTTTTCTTGGAAGTATAATTCCATACAATACCTAGCTAAATAGTAGGAATAACAGTGGTCAGGAGGAGGAAGATTATGAAAAGAAAGACAGCAAAATTTGTAAGTTTGTTGCTGGCTGGTGCAATGGCTGCACTGTTAAGTGCCTGCGGTTCATCTGACAGCACAGACAGCATTGGCACAGAGAGTGAAGCTGCGGCAGAAGCGGCAGAAGACAGTACCGCAGCGCAGGGCACAGATTCTTCCACGGCAGCAGCGGGTGAGAAGATCATCAATGTAGGTGTTACCAGCAGTTTGGGAGGAGTCAATCCATTTGTCATTGACCAGACAGAGATCAACAAATATGCGGTAGATTTGATGTTCCTGCCGATCGTGGAACTGGATAAGGATTCCAATTTCCAGTATATGCTGGCAGATTCCGTTACTACAGAGGATAATGTTAATTTTGTTGTGCATATCGATGATAATGCAACATGGTCTGACGGCGAGCCGGTTACGGCATACGACTTGGAATATACGGTATTGCGTCTGGCAAGCCCGATTGTGAATAACACAACGCTTATGCTGTACGCGTTTGAGGGAACTTCCGACGAAGGATTCGTAGAGGAAGGCGCTGCAAGCATGGCAGGACTTACCGTACTGGATGATAAGACGCTTCAGTTTACCTCGAAATATCCGATGTCCCTTACTACGTTCAATAACACATACGGCAGATACCTTCGCGCGCTGCCGAAGCATATGATTGAGCAGTTTAGTGAAGAAGAATTATTGACCGCGGATTGGTTTAACCATCCTGATGTGATCAACGGGCCTTTTCTTTTGACTGATTATGATGCGGATCATTATATTTCTTATGTTGCAAATGAAAGTTATTTTAAAGGCGCGCCTAAGATTGACAAACTGAATATTAAGATCGTAGACGGCACCCAGGTATATGCCGGTTTACAGTCGGGCGAGATTGATATTACACAGCTTACCATGACTGCCATTCCTGAGACGGATTATGAAAGTATCGAGAAGCTGGACAATGTGACGGCTGTATATGGTGCGCCTGTTACCAATCAGTCTGCTTTTATCCAGACTGCGAATATTCCTGATGTAAGAGTACGTCAGGCACTTGTTTATGCCATTGACAGACAGCAGTTGGTGGATCAGCTTCTGGCGGGACATGGGGAAGTTATTGACGGATTTGTTTCTTCCGCAAGCCCTTATTATGATGATTCTATCGAGCCGCTGGGCTATGATCCTCAGAAAGCCAAAGCACTCTTGGAGGAAGCGGGATGGGACGGTTCCCAGGCACTTCGTTTCTATGTATGGTCGGGAGACAGCACCTTTGTAAACGGTGCGCAGATTCTGGCAGCGCAGTGGGCGGCAGTAGGAATTAATGTAGAGATTACAACCCTTGATCTGGCTAATTTGATGAGCGTTGCGGGAAGTACGGATTATGATATTATGGCAGTGCAGTATACTTATGCACCGGTTGATCCTTATCCGGATGTAGCATGGCTGTTAGCCGGCGAAGGAAGCTGGACCGGATATGCGGATGATAAGGTCAATGCAGCATTGGAAGATACACAGAGCACCACGGATGTGGAGCAGTTGAAAGCCGATTATGCAGTGGTAGATAAGAAGGTACAGGAAGATGTGCCGATGTTCTCTGTCTATGTAATCAGTCAGATGGGTGCGGTAAGCAACCGTGTGACCGGGGCGGAACCTACTGTCTACGGATTCTTTAATGATGTCCAGAACTGGGATGTCACAGAATAGAAATACAAAAATGGGGAGGTACACGATGCCACATTTGTTAGAAGTCAAAGACCTGACAACGGTCTTTGACGGAGATTACGGTAAAAATATCAGTGTTGACCATGTGAGCTTTCATGTAGATCAGGGAGAAGTAGTCTGCATTGTGGGCGAATCCGGTTGTGGTAAAAGTGTTACCTCACTGTCTATAATGGGATTATTAGGAAAGGGCGGAGCTGTCGTTGACGGCTCTGTCCTATTTGACGGTAAGAACCTTCTTGCCATGAAGGAAAAGGAACTGGATCAGATCAGAGGTGACGAGTTGACCATGATCTTTCAAGATCCGCTTACATCTCTAAATCCGGTGTTTACCGTAGGCAGTCAGATTACGGAGAGTATCAGGATTCATATGCATCTGTCAAAAGAGCAGGCAAAGCAGCGTGCCATAGAGTTGCTTACCAAAGTGGGAATGCCGGATGCGGAGCATGTGATCAAGGAGTATCCGCACACATTATCCGGCGGTATGCGTCAGCGTGTGATGATCGCTATGGCATTATCCTGCAATCCGAAGCTTCTGATCGCGGATGAACCGACTACGGCATTGGATGTGACAATACAGGCTCAGATCATGAAGCTGCTTAAAGAACTGCAGCAGGAAAAAAACATGGCGATGATTCTGATCACACATGATATCGGTCTGGTGGCGAATACAGCGGACAGGGTGCTTGTGATGTATGCAGGGCAGATGATTGAAGAAGCAGATGCGAAAGAGATTTTTGCACACCCAAAGCATCCCTATACACAAGCGCTGTTAAATACGGTGCCTACGATCCGGGATGATGAGAACAGGCAGCTTCAGGCGATTCCGGGTATGGTGCCGGAAAGCTATGACGATATCAAAGGGTGCCGTTTTGCGGACCGCTGTCCATACCGGAGAGAAGAATGTGACAGACCGCAGGAGGATTATGATTTTGGCGGCGGACATACTGCTAAGTGTGTTGTGGCATATGAAGGAGGTATTATGTGATGATGGATGAGAATAAAATACCTCTTATAGAAGTAGAAAATATGAAAAAATACTATCCGGTCAAAGGTGGTATCATCACCCACACAACCGGGTATGTAAAAGCCGTGGACGGTGTCAGCTTTTCCATTCCGAAAGGACAGACACTTGGACTGGTGGGAGAGTCAGGCTGCGGCAAGTCCACCATAGGCAGACAGTTGGTGGGATTGGAGACTCCCACGGAAGGTAAGATTTATTATAATGGCTGTGATCTGTCAGCCATCCGGAAGAATAAGAAACAGATGCAGCAGATCAGAACGAAGCTGCAGATGGTGTTTCAGGACCCTTATTCTTCGCTGAATCCAAGAAAACACATCTTTGAGATTCTGGCACAGCCTATGCTGTACAATCACATTTCCACCAAGGCTACGGTGGAGCAGGATATCTTGAAGATTTTAGATATGGTCGGTCTTCCGAGAACCGTGCTGGGCAGATATCCCCACGAATTTTCAGGGGGACAGAGACAGAGAATCGGCATTGCCAAGGCACTTTCCCTAAATCCGGAATTTATCGTCTGCGACGAGCCGGTAAGCGCTTTGGACGTATCGATTCAGGCGCAGATTCTCAATTTATTGAAGGAATTACAGAAAGAATTGGGGTTGACGTTGCTGTTCGTGGGGCACGGACTGGGGGCGGTCAATTATGTCAGTGACCGGATCGCAGTGATGTATCTGGGTAAAATCGTAGAAATAGGGGAGGCGAAAGAGGTCTTCCGCCATCCGGTTCATCCTTATACAAAGGCGCTGCTTGATGCGGTGTTGATTCCGGATACTGCACAGAAGAAACAAGAGCGAAAGCTGTTGCAGGGGGAAATCGGCAGCAGTACGAATCCGCCGGGCGGATGCAGATTCCATAACCGGTGTCCTTATGCTGTGGAGCAGTGTAAACAGAATGTGCCAAAGCTTCAGAAGGCAGGTGGTGCAAGTACCCGTCAGGTGGCATGTCCGGTGGTGCTTGCAGAGGGAAAGGAGGCGGATCATGAGTAAGTATATATTGAAACGTATCTTGATCGCCATTCCGGTACTGATCGGTATCACGATTATTGATTATGCAATCATGTGTCTGGCTGGGAGCCCTCTGGAAATGCTGCAGGGACCCCGTGTGTCACAGGCGGCGGTGGAGGCCAAAAAGATAGCCTTAGGATTGGACCAGCCGATCTATGTGCAGTATTTCGTCTGGCTGGGGCAGTTGCTGCACGGCAATCTGGGGTATTCCATGAAATCTTATCAGTCCGTCAGTTCGATGATCGGAAGTCATTTAGGACCGACGCTTCTTTTGATGGGAGTGTCCTTGCTTGTAAGTTTGCTGTTTGCGATTCCGGCAGGCATCTACAGCGCGATCCATCAGTATTCCAAGGGAGACTATGCCGTAGTGACGGTATCCTTTCTGGGGAGCAGTGTGCCGGGATTTTTCCTTTCCATGCTGTTAGTTTATCTTTTCACGATCAGGTTGGGCTGGCTGCCTTCCAGCGGTATGACAACACTGGGAACAGAGGGTGGCGCGGCAGATGTGGCGAAGCATATGGTGATGCCCGTGATTGTGCTTGCCTTTTCCATGGCAGGCAGCAACATCCGGTATATCCGCAGCGCGGTGCTTGAAATATTACAGCAGGATTATTTGCGGACGGCGAGAGCCAAAGGAATAGGTCATTTTCGGGTGATTAATAAACATGCCCTGAGAAATGCGCTGGTGCCGATCATTACGGTAATCGGTATGGAGATTCCGGTGCTGTTCGGTGGTGCGGTTATCATTGAGCAGGTATTTTCATGGCCGGGACTGGGACTGATGACTATGAGTGCCATCAGCAACAGGGATTATCCGGTGATTATGGGAGTGTGCCTGTTGTCTGCGATCGTGGTTTTGGTGGCGAATCTGGTAACGGATATTCTGTATGCATTGGCAGACCCTACCATTCAGTTAGATTAGGAGGGTGCGCTGATGATACTGAGAAATATAGATGATAAATTTAATAAGAAAGCAGCCGGAAAGGATATCCACAGTGAAAGTTACTTACAGACCGTGTGGCGCAGATTTAAACGGCATCATCTGGCAACGGTCAGCCTAGTGGTTTTAGTGATCGTGGTGGGGGCGGCTCTTCTGGCACCGATCATTGCGCCCTATGATCCCACGGAAATTGCAGGCCCCTTTGCCCAGCCGCCTTCTAAGGAGTTCTGGCTGGGGACAGACCTGATTGGCAGGGATATGGTAAGCCGATTGCTGTATGCTACAAGAATTTCTTTGCTGGTAGGCGTGATGGCTACACTGATCTCTGCGGTGATCGGTGTGATTCTGGGGTTGATTGCCGGATATTTCGGCGGTGTGGCGGATATGATCATTATGCGTTTTACGGATATGGTTATGTCGTTTCCGTATATTCTGTTAGTGCTTGTGGCAGCATCGATCTTTAAGCCGGGATTGTGGAATATTATCCTGATTCTCGGTTTCGTGGACTGGCCGGGCATTGCGAGGCTGGTACGCGGCAATGTATTAAACCTTAGAGAGACAAACTTTGTGAAAGGCAATATTGTGGCGGGGATGCCCCTTCGGCATATCTTGTTTTCGGAGATTCTCCCTAATACAGTGGCTCCGATCTTGGTCTATGCTACATCAGTGTTGGCATTATCCATTTTGGACGAGGCAGCACTGAGTTTTCTGGGACAGGGCGTACAGCCGCCCACAGCAAGCCTTGGCAATATGTTAAACGGTGCCCAGTCCTTGACGGTACTGACTTCGCAGCCCTGGCTCTGGATTCCGCCGGGACTGCTGATTGTTATAATCGTTATGGCGATTAACTTTATCGGAGATGCCTTAAGAGATGCGCTGGACCCTAACGGGGGCAGATAAAAGGGAATGTCAAATGCGGGCGTTCTTCCCGTAAGTGTTTGACATGAATGAGACGGAATGTCTGAATGTTCGAAAGAAGTGGAAATAGAATATGGAGAATTTTGAACAGTATTTGATAGAAAATTTCAAATGGTTTCACAGGCATCCGGAGATGCCTTATGAGGAAGTGCAGACCACGGCGAAGATCCGGGAATTGCTGACAGCAGCAGGAATCGAGATTTTACCTTATCCGTTGGAAACCGGGCTGGTCGCTGTAGTACAGGGATGCAAAAACGAGGAATTAGAGGTCGTGAAGACGGCGGGAACAGCAGAGAAAAATGACGCAGTCACAGGAAATCGGACGCGGGGAGAGCGTGTCACCGCGCTGCGTTGTGATATCGATGCCCTTCCCATCACAGAGGAGACGGAGCTTCCGTATCAATCCGAGATTGCCGGGCATATGCATGCATGCGGACATGATCTGCACATTACGGCAGGGATTGGTGCTGCGATTCTTTTACAGGAGCGAAGGGATGAGTTTAGCGGTACGATTAAATTTATTTTTCAGCCCGCAGAGGAAGAATCTCACGGAGCGCTTAAGATTCTGGAGACAGATGTGATGGATGACGTGCCCTGTATCTGGGGCTTTCATGCTGATCCGACCAATGCGGTGAATGTCATCGGTATCAGAGAGGGATACGTGACGGCGGCGGTAGACCGTTTCGTGATTAAGGTAAAAGGGATCGGATGTCACGGGGCACATCCCGATGACGGGATCGATCCGATTCTCACAGCATCGGCCATTGTGCAGGGTTTACAGTCTATTGTCAGCCGCAATGTGAATGCTTTTCACCCCTCGCTTTTGAGTGTGACCAGAATCACGGCGGGAACTACCTGGAATGTGATTCCCACAGAGGCAGAGCTGGAAGGCACTGTCCGCACCATGGACAGGGAAGACCGCATTTTGTATGAGCGTAAAGTCAAAGAAATCTCGGAACGGATAGCGGCAGCCTACGGTGCTGTGGCAGAAGTAGAGTGGATCGCAGGACCGCCTGCTACCTATAATGACGGCAGGATGGCGCAGATTTGTGAAATGGTTGCACATAGATTAGGAATGGAGACCGTGCCGGAGGAAAGCTCTATGGGCGGTGATGATTTCGCTTTTTATGAAGATGCGGATACTATGGGAAGAGAAGTACCTGGCTGTTATGTGAAGATCGGTACGGGAGTGGGGCATCCCATTCATCATCCGGGATTTTGTGTGGATACCGGAGTGATTCTGCCTGCGGCGAAGTTTTTGGCACAAGTGTTGTTATCGGACAGAACACAGTAAGATATTGAGGGCATTTGGAGAATGATTGGCGGTATTGTTTTACATGATTTTAGAATAAAAACATATGCGAGAACGAATCCAGCAGAAAAAGGATAAAGCAACTTGTGACAAGACAGATGTCTTGTCCTTTTCTGTAAAAAGGCTTTTTTATTTTCCGAAAAGGGTGTATGATAGAAAAAATAAGCTAAGAGGAGAATATTTTTGCGACTGTAAATTATGCTTTAGAGCATAAATCGTATGTTGACTTGAGAAAGGGAAAGGATACTAAATATGGACAGACAAAATCTGACGCTGCTGACAGATTTATATGAGTTGACGATGATGCAGGGTTATTTTAAGAACAAGGACCAGAATGAGACGGTGATTTTCGATGCTTTTTACCGTAATAACCCGTGTGACGGTGGATTTGCCATTGCAGCAGGGTTAGATCAACTGATTCAGTATATTAAGGAGCTTCATTTTGATGATGAAGATATTGCCTATTTGGCAGGTCTCGGTATTTTCGATCAGGATTTTCTGGATTATCTGAAAGACTTCAAGTTTACCGGAGATATTTATGCAATTCCTGAGGGAACCGTGATTTTTCCCCGTGAACCGATTGTGAAGGTTATCGCTCCCATCATGCAGGCACAGCTTGTAGAGACGGCAATTTTAAATATTATAAACCATCAGAGTCTGATCGCCACGAAGGCAGCCAGAGTCTGCTATGCGGCGCAGGGAGACGGCATTATGGAATTCGGTCTTCGTCGTGCGCAGGGACCGGATGCAGGTACTTACGGAGCAAGGGCGGCTGTGATCGGCGGCTGTATCGGCACTTCCAATGTGTTGTGCGGTCAGCTATTTGATGTGCCGGTAAAAGGCACCCATGCACACAGTTGGATCATGAGTTTTCCGGATGAGTACACAGCTTTTAAAACATATGCGGATATGTACCCTTCCGCATGTATTCTGCTGGTAGACACTTATGATACGTTAAAATCCGGTATTCCCAATGCTATCCGCGTGTTTACGGAAATGCGCGAGGCAGGGATTCCTCTTACTTATTACGGAATCCGTCTGGATAGCGGCGATCTGGCATATCTTTCCAAGAAAGCACGTAAGATGTTGGATGAGGCGGGATTTACGGATGCGGTGATTTCGGCTTCTAATGATTTGGATGAATTTTTAATCCAGAGCTTGAAAGATCAGGGGGCAGCCATTACTTCCTGGGGTGTCGGCACACATCTGATCACGTCCAAAGACTGTCCGTCTTTCGGCGGTGTATACAAATTGGCGGCCATTATGGGAAAAGACGGCAAGTTCATTCCGAAGATTAAGCTTTCCGAGAACACGGAGAAGGTAACGAACCCCGGCAATAAGACGATCTACCGTATTTACGATAAAGAAACAGGGAAGATCAAGGCGGATCTGATCTGTCTGGTGGATGAGGAATTTGATGAAAATGAGCCGATGCTGCTTTTCGATCCTACGGAGCCTTGGAAAAAGACGAAGCTTCCGGCAGGCAGTTACCGGTTAAGAGAGTTGATGGCGCCGGTATTTAAGAACGGCGAGTGCTGCTATACTTCTCCGAAGGTTATGGAGATCAGAGAATACTGCAAGAGAGAGCAGGAGACGCTGTGGGATGAAACCAGACGTTTAGTCAATCCGCATAAAGTGTATGTGGATCTTTCCAGCAAGCTTTATGATATTAAGATCCAGTTGCTTGACCAAATGAGTCAGACATAATAAAATAGAAACAGCACAGAGGAAAATAAGCGGACGGGGAAAGTATTCGGACATGGATAATCAGTCGGATCAGCGTAATTACATAGAAGTCAACGGAGATTTCCGCATGCGTGAACTGGACAGAGGGGA
The DNA here is from genome assembly GCA_017936885.1 of Lachnospiraceae bacterium. Lineage (GTDB taxonomy): Bacteria > Bacillota > Clostridia > Lachnospirales > Lachnospiraceae > UBA3282. Next base: position 105,216 of record JAGBEO010000008.1, read on the forward strand.
TTTGGAGCAGTTTAATGCGCTTTTGCAGTATGCTTTTCAGGTGACATCCTACGATCTTTTTCAGACAGGATGGAAACAGGAAGAGATTAAATATGCGAAGAGACCCATTTTGGAAGAGGCGTATGTGCTCGGATGGTTTTACAGAGAACGGCTCGCATCTATGATTGTGGTCTACTCCATGAAAGTCAATGTATATGATGAGATCATGGATATGGGTGGTATTACCGGTGTGGCGACCTATCCGGAATATACGGGGCGCGGTTTGATTCATGGGCTGATGCGTCATGCCATTGATTATATGCACAGACAGAAGATGCCGATTTCTTTTTTGTATCCTTATTCGATTCCTTTTTACCGCAAGATGGGATGGGAGATTGTGTCTGATAAACTTACGTTTACGATCAAAGACACCCAACTGCCCAAGCCGCATCCGGTGGAGGGAATGGTGGAGCGTGTCAGTCTGGATTCCGAGGATTATCATAATGTACATTCTTATTTCGCGGTACAAAGACATGGTGCGTTGATTCGTGATGCCCTGTCCTGGGAGGAATACTGGCGCTGGGATAATGAAGATATGATCGCGGCGGTTTATTACAGCAAAGAGCATAAGCCTTTGGGCTATGTGGTTTACTATATTGCCAATGATATTTTCTATATTAAAGAAATGGTGTATTTAAACATTGAGGCGAACCATGGACTGTGGAACTATATCAGTGCCCATTTTTCCATGGTCAACCAGGTACAGGGAGCAAATTATTCCGGAGAGCCACTTGCCTATCTCTTGGAGGACAGTGAGATTACAGAGACGATCTCCCCTTATATTATGGCACGGGTGATTGATGTGGAAGAATTTTTAAGAGAATACCCTTACCTGATCCAGCCGGAAGATTTTAAGATTCATTTTAAGGTACACGACGAGATGGCACCTTGGAATGAAGGCGATTATATGGTATCATGGCATAATGGGGAAACGATCTGTGACAAGGTAGATGATAATCAGTCTATCAATGTGGTGGAACTGACGGTCAATACACTTACGACCATGTTGATGGGATATAAGCGTCCCAGCTATTTGTATGAGCATGAAAGGATTCAGACGGAATACTATATGCTCACCTGGCTGGAGAGAATGATACCTGCGGAGAAACCCTATTTCTCGGACTATTTTTAGAGAAAACCGAATGATTGTATGCAGCCTGTTGACTGGAATAGTCAAATACAAAACGGCTGAAAAGAAAGGATTTGTATGCTTCGGATTATTACAGACTCGGCAAGTGATTTGCCAAAGGATTATATAGAGCGGCACAAGCTGCATGTGATCCCCACGCCGGTGGTCATTGATAATGTGGATTATTTTGACGGTGAGACGATTCAGACGAAAGAGTTTTATACGATTCTGGATGATATCAAGCGGGATGTGAAGACCTATCATATCAATCCGGCGATGTTTACGGATGCCTTTACTCCTTATGCGAAAGCGGGGGATACGGTAATTTACCTTTGTTTTTCCACGGGGATTGCAGGAACCTACAATGCCGCTAATATTGCCAAAAACAATGTGCTGGAGGAATATCCGGATTTCGATCTTACCATTATCGATTCGAAATCAGCTTCTATCGGATTCGGACTGGTGGTAAGCAAGCTGGTGACAATGCTGGAGAAGGGCGCTTCCAAGGAAGAGATCATTGAGGCGGCGGAGTATTATATCACGCATGTCAGACATGTATTTACGGTACACACGCTGGCATATCTGATCAAAGGAGGCAGGCTGACGAAGTTCAAGGGCACGCTGGCGGAGACGCTGGATATGAAGCCGATCCTGATCGTGGATGAAAAAGGTGCGCTGGCGGTCATCAAGACAGTGCGCGGACGCAAGAAATCGCTTCGCTTCCTGGCAGATTATGCGAAGGAGAACGGCTATCGTCTCGAAAACCAGCAGATAGCGATCTGCCATGGGGAGGACGAAGAGGGACGGGACTATATGCTGTCCGTTATTGATAAGGAAATGAAACCGAAGTCCGTCATGGTGGGAACGGTAGGATGTGCCATCGGAGCGCATACGGGACGCGGTATCGTGGGATTATGTTTCTTCGATGCGGATGACGGGAAGTATGGGAAATATTTTGAATAAGCAAATTGAATATACAAAGAAGGAGTGAGTTTTGGAAAATGACAGAATTTGTAAAAGTGTTTAAGAATTCATTTTTCGTAGTGTTAATAGCACTATTGGATTACATATTTTTTTGGTTACTTCGTTTTCCAATTAAGTGGGCCTTTAATGGAAGATATCATAATTGGTCGAGTCCTTCGGCTGATCCAAAGTTGACTAGAGACTTTTCACAATTAGTACCAAGTGGCATTTATAAATGGTTATTACAGAGTGACAATCCAAGTATGATGGTAGCTACAGTTTTTTCATTTTTTTTTATTTTAAGTGTGATTTTAGTTTTTGAAATGCCTATTGTTATTTCAAAAATAAAATTACAAAGAAAGGCTGCTATACATTCAATATATGGTAATAAGATAATTATGGTAATGTCGGTGGTTGAAGGCATAGTGTCTATTGGTATTTTTACTCTCCTTGAAAAGAAATTAACAGGGGAGTTTTGGGGGATAATACTTAGTGTTTTGGGATGTTTAGCAGCAGTTGCTGTTTTTGTTGTAATTAATCTGAATAACGCCAATATGGCTTTCCTTTGTCCAAAATTAGCAATAGGATTGAATATTATTGGTTTTGTCTTGCTGGGAATTATTTTTAGTTACATATTAATGGAACTGATGCTTGTAATGATAGGGGTTGTGATTGTTGTGGTCTTTATACTAAGAGGCGATTTTATTAGCTTTGTTAATTGTCTTTTTGTTGGGGAAGCGATGGAAGATGAGGCTTTTTGTAGAGCATTTTTATATGGTTGGTTTTTAGGAAATATGTAGTAATTATGTGCATAAAAAAGTGCCTTTTAAAATTAACGTGTTTATTGTATTGAGAGTGTACTGGGAAACTCAAATATAATAAAATATAGTGACAAAATAAATCATAAATGATATAATAACACAAAAGCATTTATTCCAATTCAAAATATCAAACACATATCACAGATGTGCATCTTGTCCGTTAGGACATTCAGACGAAATCGTGCTTTTATTCCAAAACAAATTGAATAAAGCGGGAGATCGTCTGAGAGACAAATCGTATGCTTGTTAGATGGAAATACTGTCTGTCAGTGCATCTCCTGCAAGAAGGAGGTACACATGGGGAAAAAGGATATTACCCTGAAAGATTATTTGTCAGATGCCGGCAGATATGCCGATCTGTGGAACGGCAGTATTTTTCAGGGCAGACAGGTTATCAGGGCGGACGAATTGTCAGAAGTGAATACGGTACAATCGAAATCAGACAAACAGGCTGTCATAGAGCGGAGCAATGATATCGCCATGAAGCAGACAGCAGACGGGAAATGTCTGGCAGTCTGGCTGATTGCAAATCAGGAAACCGTGGATTACAGCATGCCTGTGCGGGTTATGCTGCAGGAAGCTTTGGAGTATGACAGGCAGTTAAAGGAGAGGCGGCGAAAGCGAACGCGGGAAATGCCGTATGCTACATCGGGAGAGTTTTTATCCCGGATAAGGAAAGACGACCGCCTGCATCCGGTTGTGACACTGGTGGTTTATTGGGGAGAAGAGGAATGGCAGGGAGCAAAATGTCTGCATGATATCCTTGATTTTGGAGAGGAAAAGACGGACAGGATGGAACTGCCCCATACACTTAGGAAATATGTGCCGGAGTATCCGATTCATTTCCTGAATCTTTCAGAGATGAATAGCTGTGAAACCTTTCACACGGAACTAAAAACGCTGTTTGAACTGTATGCCAGAAGGAACCGGAAAGCAGAATTTACGGAGTATTTAGAAGAACATGCAGACGAAGTTGATTCGGAAACATGCTGGGTACTGGGACAATTGGTTAATTCCCAAGAATTACAGAATTATACATCGGAGGAAAGAAAGGAGAAAAAGGATATGGGTAATGTGATTACAGAACTAATAGAGGATGGCAGAGCAGAAGGAAGAAGAGATGGGTTGAAAGCGCTTGTGCGTACCTTAAAAGCAATTCTTCATGATTTTACTGATGTCTACGAAGCGGTTATTCAGAATGATGAATACCATGATGTGACGAAAGAACAGGTGCAGCACTATTACAACAGTTGAACAAGAAACGGGCGAAGAATCATACGGTCAATGATACCGCATGCATCTGTCCGCTCCATCGTGGGAAACCTCAGATGTCAGTCTGTATGCTTCAAAAATCGTATATACTTTAATAAATCCTGTTTCTCCGTCGCATTCAATTGCTGAATATCATACATGATATCATGCATTGTAACGTTGCCAAGATAAGTGCTTTTCAGATTGGTATTGCCCGGATAACCGGTTCCGGCGCCCAGCAGATAATCGGTACTTACCTTATAATATGCGGATAACTGCTGTACAACCCAGATCGGTATCTCACGGTTGCCGTTTTCATAATTGGAATAGGTCTGCTGCGATACACCAAGATAATCGGCGATCTCTTTCTGCTTGAGATCGTGATCTTCCCGCAGATCCCGGATCATTTCGCGTAATTCTTTCATATCTGAGAACCCTTTTTGCTGATTTAATAGTGATAATGTAAAAATGTTGTTCTAAATGCTACCACACAACAAAAAGATGTATAGGAAAGCTATGCGAAAAGTAGTATTTCTTGGTTTTGTACAATATATTATTGTAAAGCAAACGGGGATAATTTGTTTTGAAAGTATAAGACCGCTTACAGCATTTTTGTGAGCCGTATTCCCGATGCATCAATTCTGTAATTGTTTTGCCTTGACAATGCCGTTTTCCTGATACTATAATAAGCATGATATTGAAATAGCCAAAAACGTTGAAGAAGACAGTAGCTGGTTTCTCAAAATTACAGCGAGCCGGTGGCGGTGTAAGACCGGTATGAGTAGGAGATCAGGGAAAATCACTTCTGAGTTTCAGATTGAACCTTTTCTTATGTGGTACATCAGTGCCCTGAAAGCAGTAGGGCTTCTACCATGAGTCGGAAAAGCAGTAGGTTCTGACGGTATTCCTCCGTTATAGGAAACCGTATCAATTTTGACAGACAGTATTTGTCAGGATTCGTACGTTGTAACAGGTGGTATAACGGGTAAATTTAACCTCGTCCTTTTACAGGGCGGGGTTTTTGTATGTGTAAAAAATGTGAGAAAAGAATGATCTTGAGAAAGAAAGGAGCACATTATGTATCAAAAAGTTGACACCAGTTTAAATTTTGTTGACAGAGAGAAAGAAGTCTGCCAGTTCTGGAAAGAAAATGATATTTTCCAGAAGAGTATGGATTCTAGAAAGGATGGTCCGACCTACACATTCTATGACGGACCGCCGACCGCCAACGGTAAGCCCCATATCGGTCACGTATTGACCCGTGTTATCAAGGATATGATCCCCAGATACCGTACCATGAAAGGCTATATGGTTCCCCGTAAGGCAGGTTGGGATACCCACGGTCTGCCGGTAGAGTTAGAGGTAGAGAAATTATTAGGTTTAGACGGTAAGGAACAGATCGAGGAATACGGTCTTGATCCTTTTATCAGCAAATGTAAAGAGTCTGTCTGGAAATACAAAGGCATGTGGGAGGATTTCTCCGGCACTGTCGGTTTCTGGGCTGATATGGATAATCCGTATGTCACATATCATGATGATTTTATCGAGTCCGAGTGGTGGGCACTCAAACAGATTTGGGACAAAGGATTATTATATAAGGGCTTCAAGATCGTACCTTACTGCCCGCGCTGCGGTACGCCCCTTTCATCCCACGAAGTGGCACAGGGCTATAAATTGGTAAAAGAGCGTTCTGCGGTAGTACGTTTTAAAGTTGTGGGAGAGGACGCTTATTTCCTGGCATGGACAACCACCCCATGGACGCTTCCTTCTAATGTGGCGCTCTGTGTAAACCCGAATGAGACTTATGTGAAAGTAAAGGCGGCTGACGGCTATACCTATTATATGGCAGAAGCGCTTCTTGACAATGTACTTGGCAAGCTTGCCGAAGAAGGCAAGCCCGCTTATGAAATTCTGGAAACCTACGTGGGAACCGATTTAGAGTACAAAGAATATGAGCCTTTGTTTGCCTGTGCAGGAGAAACAGCAGCTAAACAGCATAAAAAGGGTCATTACGTAACCTGTGATAATTATGTAACAATGACAGACGGTACCGGTATCGTTCATATCGCTCCGGCGTTTGGTGAGGACGATGCGCAGGTAGGACGTAAATATGATCTGCCTTTCGTACAGTTTGTAAACGGCAAGGGCGAGATGACAGAGGAAACCCCTTATGCCGGCTTATTTGTGAAAAAAGCTGACCCGGAAGTATTGAAAGATCTGGATAAAGAAGGCAAATTATTTGATGCGCCGAAATTCGAGCATGATTATCCGTTCTGCTGGAGATGTGACACACCGCTGATCTATTATGCGAGAGAGTCATGGTTTATCAAGATGACAGCGGTCCGTGATGATCTGGTGCGCAACAACAACACGGTCAACTGGATTCCTGAATCCATCGGAACCGGACGTTTCGGCAACTGGCTTGAGAATATTCAGGACTGGGGTATTTCCCGTAACCGTTACTGGGGTACACCACTCAACGTATGGGAATGTGAGGACTGTGGACATATGGAATCCATCGGTTCCCGTGAAGAGTTAGAGAAAATGAGCGGCAATCCGGCTGCGAAGACGGTAGAGTTGCACAGACCGTATATCGATGAAATTACATGTACCTGCCCGAAGTGCGGCAAGACCATGAAGCGTGTGCCGGAAGTAATCGACTGCTGGTTTGATTCCGGTGCAATGCCTTTTGCGCAGCATCACTATCCGTTTGAAAATAAAGAGTTATTTGAGCAGCAGTTCCCGGCACAGTTTATTTCCGAGGCAGTAGACCAGACCCGCGGATGGTTCTATTCTTTGATGGCAGAGTCCACGTTGCTGTTTAACAAAGCACCTTTTGAAAATGTTATTGTATTAGGTCATGTACAGGATGAAAACGGTCAGAAGATGTCCAAATCCAAGGGAAATGCGGTAGATCCGTTTGAAGCATTGGAGACTTACGGCGCAGACGCGATCCGCTGGTATTTCTACATCAACTCCGCACCGTGGCTGCCTAACAGATTCCATGGTAAGGCAGTACAGGAAGGACAGCGTAAATTCTTAGGTACTTTGTGGAACACCTATGCGTTCTTTGTTCTGTATGCAAACATTGATGATTTTGATGCAACGAAATATACATTAGATTACGACAAACTTCCGGTTATGGATAAGTGGCTGTTGTCCAAGTTAAATACAGCGATCAAGGAAGTAGATGATAATTTAAATAATTACAGAATCCCCGAAGCTGCGAGAGTTCTGGACAACTTCGTGGATGAGATGAGTAACTGGTATGTCAGAAGAAGCCGTGAGCGTTTCTGGGCTAAGGGCATGGAGCAGGATAAGATCAATGCTTATATGACACTGTATACCGCACTTGTTACCATTTCTAAATGTGCAGCGCCGATGGTTCCTTTCATGACAGAGGAAATTTATCGCAACTTAGTATGCAGTATCGATGCAAATGCACCGGAAAGTATTCATTTATGTGATTTCCCGGTGGCAGATGAAAAGATGATCGACAAGAAGCTCGAAGAAGATATGGAAGAGGTTCTTAAGATTGTTGTGATGGGTCGTGCTGCTCGTAATACCGCCAATATCAAGAACCGTCAGCCGATCGGCATGATGTATGTGAAGGCGGCAAGCAAGCTGGGTGAGTTCTATCAGGAGATCATCGAAGATGAACTGAATGTGAAGAAGGTGGAATTCACTGACGATGTATCCGCTTTTACAAGTTACAGCTTTAAGCCGCAGCTTAAGACGGTAGGACCGAAGTATGGCAAGCAGCTTGGTGGAATTAAGAATTATCTGTCTTCCGTAGACGGAAGCGTAGCCATGGCGACTCTGAAAGCAGAAGGTGCGCTGAAATTCGATGTGGATGGCACAGAGGTTTCTTTGGCAGAAGAGGATCTGCTCATCGAGATGGCACAGAAGGATGGCTTCGTGGCAGAAGCAGATAATTATGTGACTGTAGTGCTTGACACGAACCTGACGGAAGAGCTGATTGAGGAAGGCTTCGTATATGAGGTGATCAGCAAGATTCAGACCATGCGTAAGGAAGCGGATTTTGAGGTGATGGATCATATCAAAGTATCCTTATGTGGTAATGATAAGGTGGCAGATATTGTGGCGAAGAATGAAGCTGTTATCTCCGGCAAAGTTTTAGCTGACAGCATCACTGCAGGAGAAATGCTGGCTGTTTCTAAGGAATGGAATGTCAATGGCGAGAAGGTAACGATCGGCATTGAGAAAGTATAGAAAGAGCAGAAGCGCTATAAAAAAACATATTTTGAGCACATTGCTTATAGTCAAATGTGAAAATACAATATATAATAGAGTGGAGTTTATACAGACGTACGTAATACAAAGAGTAAATGAGGAGGCACACGAATGGCAAAGAAAGCTGTAACAACAACCTTTGATACAGAACTATTCAAGAGAAGTGTTTTATATAATGTAAAGACACTTTACAGAAAAACACTTGAAGAAGCTACCGATCAGCAGATTTTTCAGGCGGTATCCTATGCAATTAAGGATGCAATCGTAGATCAGTGGCTGACCACACAGAAGGAATATGACAAGCAGGATCCTAAGATGGTATATTATTTATCCATGGAATTCCTGATGGGCCGTGCCCTTGGCAATAATATGATTAACTTACAGGCATACAAGGCAGTGGAGGAAGCTTTGGATGAGCTGGGAATTGATATTAATGTGGTAGAGGATCAGGAGCCGGATGCAGCGCTTGGTAACGGCGGTCTGGGCCGTCTGGCAGCTTGCTTTTTGGATTCCCTTGCAACACTGGGTTATGCGGCATATGGCTGCGGTATCCGTTATCGTTACGGTATGTTCAAGCAGGAGATCAGAGACGGTTATCAGATCGAAGTGCCGGATAACTGGCTGAAAGACGGTAATCCCTTTGAACTTCGCAGACCTGAGTATACTAAGGAAGTCCGTTTCGGCGGTTACGTAAATGTGTACGTAGATGAGAACGGCAGAAGCAATTTCAGACAGGAAGGATATCAGGCCGTTAAGGCGATTCCGTATGATCTTCCGGTTGTGGGATACGGCAACGGTATTGTCAACACACTGCGTATCTGGGATGCAGAGCCGGTGAACTGCTTCCAGTTGGATTCTTTTGATAAGGGTGATTACCAGAGAGCTGTAGAGCAGGAAAATCTGGCAAGAAACATTGTGGAAGTACTTTATCCTAACGATAACCACTATGCAGGAAAAGAACTTCGTTTGAAACAGCAGTATTTCTTTATTTCCGCATCTGTTCAGGAAGCAGTAGCGAAATATATGAGAAAGCATGATGATATCAGAAAATTCTATGAGAAGGTGACCTTCCAGTTAAATGATACCCATCCTACGGTAGCAATCGCAGAGCTGATGCGTATTCTCATGGATGAATATTATCTGACATGGGATGAGGCATGGGAAGTAACGACTAAGACTTGTGCCTATACCAATCATACCATTATGGCAGAAGCATTAGAGAAATGGCCCATTGAGCTGTTCTCCAGACTGCTTCCCCGCGTATACCAGATTATAGAAGAGATTAACCGCAGATTTATCGCACGCATTGAGCAGATGTATCCAGGCAATCAGGAGAAGATCCGCAAGATGGCTATCATTTATGACGGACAGGTTAAGATGGCACATCTGGCTATCGCAGCAGGCTATTCTGTCAATGGTGTGGCAAGATTACATACAGAGATCCTTAAGAATCAGGAGCTTAAGGACTTCTATGAGATGATGCCTGAGAAATTCAACAATAAGACCAACGGTATCACCCAGAGACGTTTCCTGTTACATGCCAATCCGCTGCTTGCTGACTGGGTAACAGCACATGTGGGCAATGACTGGATTACCGATCTGCCGAAGATCAATAAGTTAAAAGTATATGCCGATGATGAAAAAGCACAGCAGGAGTTCATGAACATTAAGTATCAGAACAAGGTTCGTCTGGCTGAGTATATTTTAGAGCATAACGGTATTGAGGTAGACCCCCGTTCTATCTTCGATGTACAGGTTAAGAGATTACATGAGTATAAGCGTCAGTTGCTGAATATCTTACATGTTATGTATCTGTACAATGAGCTGAAAGAGCATCCGGACATGGATTTCTATCCGAGAACTTTCATTTTCGGTGCAAAGGCTGCAGCCGGTTATAAGAATGCCAAGCTGACGATTAAGCTGATCAATGCCGTGGGAGATGTGGTAAATAATGATCCCGCTATTAACGGCAAGATTAAGGTAGTCTTCATTGAGAACTACCGTGTATCAAACGCAGAGATTATCTTTGCCGCTGCCGATGTATCCGAGCAGATTTCCACTGCAAGTAAGGAAGCATCCGGTACCGGTAATATGAAGTTTATGTTAAACGGTGCTTTGACACTTGGTACGATGGACGGCGCCAATGTGGAGATCGTTGAAGAAGTAGGCGAAGAGAACGCCTTTATCTTCGGTCTCAGCTCTGATGAAGTTATCCGTTATGAGAATTACGGCGGTTATGATCCGACTGAGATTTTCAACAATGATCCTGATATCAGAAAGGTCTTGATGCAGTTGATTAACGGAACTTATGCGCCGAGTGACCCTGATTTGTTCAGACCGCTGTACAACTCTCTGTTAAATACACAGTGTACGGCTAAGGCTGATACTTACTTTATCTTGAAAGACTTCAAGTCCTATGCCGAGGCTCAGAAGAAAGTGGAGGCAGCCTACAGAGACGAGAAGGGCTGGGCTAAGAGTGCTATCCTTAATGTGGCCTGTGCCGGTAAGTTCACATCTGACAGAACGATTCAGGAGTACGTGGATGATATCTGGAAGCTTGACAAGGTGGTATTGCCTAAGAAAGCGCCGGAAGGTATTTTGAAGAAATAATTATATAATACAATTATGAAGATTATGATAGAGGACTGTTGCATTGGTTGATAGGAGACCGGCGGCGGTCCTTTATTTTGATATGTTGAATGTCCGGTGGAGTATGTCATATTCTCTGTTGTTCAATATATCTGCATACCGTTTTCAGAATATAAGAGAAAAAATCATGGTATGGTTCTTTTATTAATTTGTGCGCCATGGGCACACTCTAACGGGGGAAAAGAGTAGATGCTGAAATAAGTCGTTTCTATGATTGGTAATGGCGTAGACAGGCTCAACGTGGTATGATAAGTGGGATGGCAGAAGCAGATATTTTCAATAGAAGTGACCGGACATAGATAGAAACAATGATATTTGACGATAAAAACAAATGTTTACAATTGGCTGAGAAAATTTTGGCACATTATCAGAAGGGTTTAGGAACAGACTGCAAATTGCAGCTTTTGCAGTTGTCCGAGAATATTACGTATCTCGTGGAGCATACTGGAAATGCAGTCGAAATGCAAAACATAGAGCCGTGTGGAACAAGACAAAAGGCAGTCCTGCGTCTGAGCCGTCCCGGATATCATACGGAAGAGGAATTGCAGGCAGAGATAATGTGGATGATGAAGTTGCAGGAAGATTTCAAGGTGCAGGAGGAAAAACAAACGGTTTGCACATGCAGTTCGCAAAGCGGGGTTTGTTTCTGTATCCGACAGCCTTTGGCGGGAGATGACGGGCAGTATCTGTATACTGTGGAGGATGTATGCGGTCAGGTGTATTTTGGCACCATCTTTACGTATTTGTCAGGTGCGCCGTTGGAAGATATTTCTTTGCAGGAACAAGTCCTGTGGTTTGAGCGTCTGGGTGAAGTGACAGCAATGCTTCACAGACAGGTACAGGCTTGGCAAAGGGCATCCGGGCTTCCGCGATTTCACTGGAATTATGAGACCATGATTGGGAAAAAAGCCATCTGGGGAGATTGGAGAGAGGTATTCACAGGAGAGAAGGCTGTACGGTCAGGGCAAGGCGTGCCAGAGGTTTTAAATCGTGCAGACCTGATGATTCGCCGGAAATTAGAGACCTATGGAAGGACGGCAGACCGTTACGGTCTGATTCACGGAGACTTGCGCGGCGCCAACCTTCTGGTGGAAGGTGACAGTCTGAAAATCATAGACTTTGATGACAGCGGATTCGGCTGGTATATGCAGGATTTAGCAGCCTCTTTGAGTTTTATGGAAACAGAAGAAATGGTGACCGGACTGATTCGGGCATGGATCGCTGGCTACCGGAAACAGGGCACATTAACGCAGGCGGATTTAGATATGATCCCTGCCTTCATTATGATGAGGCGGCTGCAGCTTCTGGCATGGGTGAATAGCCGTACGAATGCAGCTTCTTCTATAGCGTACCGGGAGAAATTCGAGGAAGGTACATTGGAACTGGCTAAGCGGTATGTTGCTTCTTGAAAGCTTTTTTGATTGTGCAAAATTTGCGACAGAGTAGATGATCTCTTTGATTGTAGCCGGGAATTTGATTCCAACGCGTATCAAAGCGTTATACCGGAGAGTTTACCTGTCGGTTAATTCGGGGCGAACTTTGCAGGGAACAGTTCTGACATGGAAGATTTGTGTGAAAGCTTCATACAGTTGAGGAGGTATGGTTATATTATGGAACGGGCATTATTAGTAGGTATCAATTTAAACGACGGAGAAGATTACGTAACCTCTTTGGAGGAATTGGGCGCTTTGGCGAGAGCCTGTGATATGGAAGTGGTGGCAACCATAGAGCAGACGCTTGAACAAGTGCATAAAGCATTTTATATCGGTACGGGTAAAGTAGAAGAAGTCAAAGAACTTGCTATTGAAACTGACACAGACGTCATAATATTTGACAATTCCCTGTCGCCCATGCAGATACGAAATTTGCAGGAGCGTCTGGAGAAGCCCATTTTGGACAGAAGTACGCTGATTCTTGATATTTTCGCAAGCAGGGCAAGGTCCCGTGAGGCTAAACTGCAAGTGGAGGTGGCAAGATTGCAGTACATGCTGCCGCGTCTGGTAGGACTTCATGCGGCATTGAGCCGTCAGGGCGGCGGCAGCGGTGCTATGAGCAATAAGGGTGCCGGTGAGAAGAAGCTTGAGTTGGACAGACGTGTTTTGGAGCATCGCTTGACAGAGCTGCGCAGGGAGTTAAAAGAGGTCAGTCAGGAACGTGAAACTCAGCGGAAACGCCGTGCGCAGTCAGGCATTCCCCGTGTTGCGCTGGTGGGCTATACCAATGCGGGCAAATCTACGTTATTGAATGCCATGTTAGATCTATACGGAAGCGATGAGGCGGACGTGGAAGAAAAGAAAGTCATGGAGAAAGACATGCTTTTTGCCACGTTAGATACCACGGTGCGCAAGGTTGCACCGGAGAATCATCACGCCTTTCTTCTGTCAGATACGGTAGGTTTTATTCACAAGCTGCCGCACAATCTGGTGGAGGCTTTTCATTCTACGCTGGAAGAGGCACGGGAAGCGGATATTCTTCTGCAGGTAGTGGATTACAGTGACCCGCATTATAAGGAGCAGATCGCTGTGACCAATCAGACCTTAAAGGAACTGGGTGCCGACGGCATTCCCATGATCTATGTTTATAATAAGGCAGATAAAGTGTCGGCGGATGATATCCCTGCAGTCTCAGGCGGAAATCCGGGTAGAATCTGTGATCAGCCGGAGACGTGCGAAACAAGTGCTGTATACAAACTTCCGGCAGTCACGGAAAACAGCATCTATCTGTCTGCCAAACGGCAGATCGGCATGGAAGCTTTGATCTGTCTGATTGAGAAAAAGTTGTCCGGCGGATATCAGGAATGCACGCTTCTGATTCCCTACACAGACGGCAGGGCGGTGTCTTATCTGAATGAACATGCTGTTGTTTACGAGACCGCATATCTGGAAGAAGGTGTGCAGATGAAGCTGAACTGCAGGAAGGAAGACTACAGGTATTATGAGAAGTATATAATCCGGGCTTAGTGAAATCCATAAGATAGTGATTTGTTTATTTGAAGCTACAAGTTTTCAAATTTCATTGCGCCCCCGCTTCTTATCCTATATAATTATAAATTAGGTGCAGTTATTAAGAATATTTTGCTGACCTATACAATTTGAGGGATACAAGTATACGTACTATAATATAAAACAGGAGGAGATATTATGATTCAATTATTAGAAGGCGGTGCATACCTTGTTCACGGCACTGAGATTGTTCCGGATAGTGCAAGTGCTGCCGCGGAAGTGAAGGGCAAAACAGGCAAAGAGATTTCTCAGTCAGAGGCAGCTAAAAATACTATGGCATACGGTATTTTGCAGGAGCATAATACCTCCGGCAATATGGAGAAATTGAAAATCAAATTCGACAAACTGACTTCCCATGATATTACTTTTGTGGGAATTATTCAGACTGCCAGAGCATCGGGACTGACTAAGTTTCCGATTCCTTATGTGCTGACCAACTGTCATAATTCTCTGTGTGCGGTAGGCGGCACTATTAACGAGGATGACCACATGTTTGGTTTAACCTGTGCGAAAAAGTACGGCGGCGTTTACGTACCGCCTCATCAGGCAGTTATCCATCAGTTTGCAAGAGAGATGCTTGCAGGCGGCGGCAAGATGATTTTAGGCTCCGATTCCCATACAAGATACGGTGCTCTCGGTACGATGGCAATGGGCGAGGGCGGCCCGGAGTTAGTGAAGCAGTTATTATCCCAGACTTATGATATCAATATGCCGGGCGTAGTGGGCGTATACCTGACAGGTGAGCCTGTAAAGGGTGTAGGGCCTCAGGACGTGGCACTGGCTATTATCGGGGCAGTCTTTGGCAACGGCTATGTCAAAAATAAAGTCATGGAGTTTGTCGGGCCGGGCGTGTCAAGCTTAAGCGCTGATTTCCGTATCGGTATCGATGTCATGACTACCGAGACAACCTGTCTGTCTTCTATCTGGAGAACAGATGAAAAGATCAAAGAGTTCTATGATATCCACGGCAGAGTGGAAGAATATAAAGAATTAAATCCGGGCGAGGTAGCCTATTACGATGGTATGATTACCGTGGATCTTTCTAAGATCAGACCGATGATTGCCATGCCGTTCCATCCCAGCAATACATATACGATTGATGAAGTAAATGCCAATCTTGCAGATGTACTTCATGATGTGGAAGAGCGGGCAAAGGTCAGCTTGGACGGTGCAGTGCCATATTCCTTACAGGATAAGATCGTAAACGGCAAGTTCATGGTAGATCAGGGTATTATCGCAGGCTGTGCAGGCGGCGGTTTTGAAAATATCTGCGCTGCTGCGGATATCCTCAAAGGCTCCTACATCGGTGCGGATGGCTTTACCCTGAGTGTATATCCTGCTTCCATGCCGGTATATATGGAACTGATTAAAAACGGTTGTGCGGCAACGATCATGGAGACAGGTGCCGTTATGAAAACAGCTTTCTGCGGCCCTTGCTTCGGTGCGGGCGATACGCCGGCTAACAATGCCTTCAGTATCCGTCACTCTACCAGAAACTTCCCGAACAGAGAAGGTTCTAAGCTGCAGAATGGTCAGATCTCTTCCGTAGCGTTGATGGATGCCCGTTCTATCGCAGCCACAGCAGCTAACAAAGGCATGCTTACACCGGCTACTGACTTTGACGGAACGATCGGTCAATATAAATATCATTTCGATGCCAACATCTATGCGAACCGTGTCTTTGATTCCAAGGGTGTGGCAGATGAGAGCGTAGAGATTCAGTTTGGCCCGAACATTAAGGACTGGCCTGCCATGGGCGCGCTGCCGGAGAATCTTGTACTGCGTGTGGTATCTGAGATTCATGATCCGGTTACCACCACAGACGAGCTGATTCCTTCCGGAGAGACTTCTTCTTACCGTTCCAATCCGTTGGGACTGGCAGAGTTTGCTTTATCTAGGAAAGATCCTGAATATGTAGGCCGTGCGAAGGACATCCAGAAAGCGGAGAAGGCAAGAATGGCAGGAGAACATCCGTGTCAGGCACATCCGGATGTAAAACCTGTTATGGATGTGGTAAAGAAGACATTTGCGGATGCTTCTCACGAAAATACCGGTTTTGGTTCTACGATTTTTGCTGTGAAGCCGGGTGACGGTTCGGCAAGAGAGCAGGCGGCAAGCTGCCAGAAGGTGTTAGGCGGCTGGGCTAATATCGCCAATGAATATGCCACCAAGAGATATCGCTCTAACCTGATCAACTGGGGTATGCTGCCCTTCCTGATTCAAGAGGGAGATCTGCCTTTTAAGAACTTAGATTACCTGTTCTTCCCGGATATTAAGAAAGCGGTGGAAGAGAAGGCGGATGTGATCAAGGCTTATAAGGTGGATGTAGAGTCAGATCAGTTAGTCGGGTTTGAGTTAAAACTTGGCGAGCTTACCGACGAAGAGAGACAGATTATCTTAAAGGGATGTCTGATCAACTATAACAGAGTGGACGGTTAAGCCCGATGTTTTGTCTGGCATGGAACAGGTGAGAACCGGGTGAAAAGATATAATTGCGGGTAAAAGTAAAGATTTTACAAAATATTCCGATATATTAGGTACAGGGAAAGAAGCTCTTGGCCGGGGCTGATTTTCCTGAATCTGAATAATGTTGAGACCACGGACGGTATTTTTGAGGGAAAAGGATTTTCTTTAAAGGTATCGTCCTTTCTGTTGCCATGCATCAGGGAAGGTGCAGTCGGGTGACACAGACAGGCATGGAAACGGGCTTAAACAAAAGGAGGGACAAGTGAGAATTGATTCCGGTACTATCGGAATGGAGTCTGCCAGAACATATTCTACGGTAGTCGCTAGAGGAACAAGATCCATCACAGCCACTTATGTAGGTGACGGGCTTGCAGGCGGCATGTTCGGCGGATTGCTGAATATGGGTGACAATGCTGCGGATGCCGAAGAAGGTCAGGAGAATGCTGTGAATCTGGAAGATATCACGACTCATTTTAAGAATCTTTCCGGTATGGCACGTGTGATACCGGATCGGGATGAAAAAAATGTAACCAAGACCATCAAGCAGCAATGTGTGGAGTTTTTGATGGAGCTGTTGTTCCGTTTCAGAGGCGAAAGGCGCGGTGACGCATATGGCAGCCAGAACTATCTGACAGCAAAGCTTCCTGTGAATGATATGCTGCCTGCCTATCGTGTGTCTCAGCTTACCAGCCAGACATATTTCAGGGAAGAGGAATGTACTACTTTTTCTACGGCAGGTACGGTGAAAACAGCAGACGGAAGGGAATTGTCTTTCAATCTGGAGTTTGGCATGAGCCGCAGATTTGAGACGTATTATGAGGAGACTTATGTTACGGCTGTGAGAGACTACTGCGATCCGCTGGTCATTAACCTGGATACGAATATCGCACAGGTATCGGATCAGAAATTTTTCTTTGATTTGGACTGTGACGGTACTGAGGATGAAATTTCATCCCTGCATTCGGGGAGTGGTTTTCTGGCGCTTGATCTCAATGAGGATGGTGTTATCAATGATGGCAGCGAGCTGTTCGGGACTAAGTCGGGCAACGGATTTGCTGATCTGGCTAAATATGATTCTGACAGCAACGGATGGATTGATGAGGCTGATCCTATCTGGGAGAAGCTGTTGATTTGGACAAAAGATGAGGATGGCAGAGATAAGCTGTATCATCTATCGGATTTAGGCGTGGGAGCGATTGGACTTACCAATGTGTCTACCCAGTTTGCGTTAAATTCACATAAGGATAATGGCAATAATGCTATGATTCGCAATACCGGTATTTTCTTATATGAGAATGGCACTGTGTCTACCATTCAGCATCTGGATTTGGCCAGATAATACAAGCCGGTATAAAATACGAAATACCTACATAGTAATACTACATGTGGGGTGTTTCATGAAAGTTAGTAAAATCGTCGAAAAAAGAACAAACAAAAGAGATGCTTTGGGCTTTCTTTTGTTTGTTTTTTTGTTGCCTTATGTGTGTGCCTGCCTGTGGGGGCATGTGGGAGAAGAGACCAGAGAGGTAGTTGCTGACAGGGAACAGCGCAAAGAGATACAGGCAGCAGTGCCATATTGGGTAGAGGTATCCATGGAATGGGGAACCTGGGAACTGCCTGCGGAAGAATATCTGATCTACAGACTTGCAGAAACGATGCAGGGAGATTATGAAAAAGAAGCCTTGAAAGCGCAGGCAGTGCTTTTGAGAACCGAAGTGGTGCAGTCTTATAAAATGCAGAAAAATGGACGGATACAGGTAGAGGATGCCGGATTTACTACGTTCTATCATGAAAACAGTCAAGAAGGGCTGGAGCAATATCAACAGGCGGTAGAAGAGACAAAAGGATTGTATCTGTGCTATCAGGGACAGCCTGTTCAGGCATCCTATTTTAAGGTGAGCAATGGACAGACAAGAGATGCGGGGGAGGTATGGCATACTGACAAGTGTCCCTATCTTACCGGCATAGCCTGTGAGCAGGACAGAGCATCCGGAGAATGGAGCAGTACCGTGGTTATAGACAGGGATCATTACATACGGTGTCTTAGAACAATTGTAGGAGAAGCCTATTCGGAGGATACGCTGTGGAATGACGGGGAGTTTACTTATGATAAGGCAGGATATGTGACGGAAGTAATATATACAGAGGAGGAAAAAGAGACAGAGATTGACGGAGAAACATTTCGGCATCTTTTCGGATTACATTCTGCGTCCTTTGAGACGGACAGGGATGAACTGCAGATAGTTTTTCATGTCACGGGAGTGGGCCACGGCTTCGGCATGAGTCAGTACGGTGCTAACTGCAGGGCATTAAACGGGGAAACATATGATGCGATTCTAAAAGATTTCTTTCCGGAAACAGAATTAGCAAAATTTGAATAACTTGTCAGAAATGGGTAAGACTAACACCATGAAACATATATGGAAAACAGGAGGCAAAGTTTCATGGCAAGAAGAAATAGAAACAGTATCAGGAAAGAGAGAATAATTATGTTGGCATCCTCAGTGTTTGTACTGACGGCACTGACGGTAACCGGTGTTTACGTAAACAGGAATAACAAAGCGGAGCAGGAGGACTACGTGGTAGACTTCGAAGCACTCGAAGGACAAGGAAGCCAGACTGCGGAAAATATGATGTCCGGAGAAGAACTGGATACACTGTTTGCGGAAGTCGGAACAGATGATCTGGACTATGATCCCAGTTTTCAGGAAGCCAATTCCCTGAAGGTGGAAAATACGGATGAGGATGAAGAAAAATCAAAAGGGAAATCATCCTCAGATGATAAAAGTGATGAGACAGATCAGGATGTGAGCAAAAAGTCCAATGAGAAAGAGAACACAAACGATGACAAAAATCAGGACAAGCAGAGCGGTGCTTCTGATAAGGAGAAGAAAAAAGAAGAGGAAGAAGAAGCCGGCATGTTTGATGAGACAGTAGATACTGCTCTAAACGGCGAAGCGTTAGAGGAGGCGGAAGCAATCTCGACCACGGTACAGCCGGCGCTTGATTTCAATGAAGAGGATGGACTGGTATGGCCGATAGTGGGAGATGTGCTGATTAATTACAGTATGGATCAGACTATTTATTTCCCTACCTTGCAGCAGTATAAGTATAATCCGGCAATTGTGATTTCGGCAGCACAGGGTGAGAATATTGCAGCGGCGGCGGACGGCCGCGTGACTTCCGTAAGTTATGATCCGGTGATCGGCAATACGGTCGTTATGGATTTGGGCAACGGTTATGAGCTGACTTACGGGCAGCTTGATAATATCGTAGTCTCCGAGGGCAGCTATGTGAGTGTGGGAGACGGCATCGGAACGGTAGCATCTCCGACGAAATATTACAGTCTGGAAGGAAATAATGTGTACTTTAAGCTGACCAAGGACGGAGAGCCGGTCAATCCTATGACCAAATTACAGTAGGATGAGGTAACGTCCCTCGTGTGAATAATGAAATATTGTGTGGTGTGAGCAGGAAAATAATATAGCAAAGCATATGAAAGGTATTGTGTGTATTCCTAAACGGACTCTTGGATCATACAGTACCTTTCTGTATAGACAGGATTTGCAAATGCCTATACATTTATTTCTGGCAGTTTGGAGAAGGGGCAATCGTATATGAGAATCATAGGAGTATATGGATATCACGATACTCAGAAAAGGGAAAGCACATGTTAGTAATTATGAATGGAAAAATCAAGACCATGGAAAATCAGGATTATGCAGAGGGCTATATTCAGATTGAGCAGGGAAAAATCGTGGCAATCGGAGATATGCATGATTTGGACAGGAGTGTGCTGCATAAGCTGGATGATGTGCAGGTAATTGATGCCAGAGGCAATTTGGTTATGCCTGGGCTTATTGAAGCGCATTGTCATATGGGCATCACGGAGGAAAAGAAGGGCATGGAGGGAGATGACTGCAATGAAAATGTAGATCCCATCACGCCTTATCTGCGTGCCATAGATGCCATTAATCCCATGGATGCGGCATTTCATGATGCGCAGCAGGCAGGAATCACGTCAGCAATGATCGGACCGGGAAGCGCTAATGTAGTAGGAGGGCAGTTTGCTTTCTTAAAAACCTACGGTAGATGTATCGATCAGATGATTGTGAAAGCGCCTGCCGCCATGAAGGTTGCTTTCGGGGAGAATCCTAAAGTGAACTATTCCGGGCAGGAGACTTCGCCGTCAACCCGTATGGCGATTGCAGCGATGCTGCGAGAGGAATTGACGAAGGCAAAGGCATATCAGAAGAAAAAAGAGACAAATTCAGAGGAAGAACCGGATTTTCGATATGAATGCTGGCTGCCGGTTCTGACAGGCGAGATTCCTCTAAAAGCCCATGCACACAGGGCAGACGATATTCTGACAGCATTGCGGATCGCTGAGGAATTCGGGCTTCGCATGACGATTGATCACTGTAGCGAAGGGCACCTGATTATAGAAGAATTGCAGGAAGCGGGTTTCCCGGCGATCGTAGGTCCTGACATGGCAAGCAGAAATAAGATAGAAGTGCAGAATATGGCTTTTAAGACGGTGGGACTACTGAGTAAAAACGGTATTCTGACTGCTGTTACTACGGATCATCCTGTGTCGAAGATACAATTTCTGCCCATCTGCGCGGGACTTGCGGTAAAGGCGGGGATGCCGATGGAAGACGGGCTGAGAGCCATCACCATTAACGCCGCCAGAATCTGCGGTGTGGATGACAGGGTGGGCAGTCTGGCGGTTGGTAAAGATGGGGATATTGCAATTTTTGACGGAAATCCCATGGAAGTATTTACCAGAAACCTGTGTACTCTTATTGAAGGAAAAGTTGTTTATTATGATGAAGAAAGCGCAATGATGTGATATAATAGGCTAAGCCGCAAGAATCCTGTTGGGATTCTTGCGGCGTGCGTGGAATTTTCCAGCATGGGATACTTCCCGGTATGGGAGTCTATGCGAATATTTGCGAAATACATTGCAGCAGGCATATAAGATTCCCGATGAAGAAAATATGAACTGAGAGAAAAGGCCGGATCGGAGATTTATCTATTACCGAGAGAACGTAACATGTTAAACAGAAGACATATCAGAAAAATAATATGTATCATATTATGCCTTGGTCTGTTGACCGGGTGCAGGGGTCTGTCAGACATTTCTTTTGATGTGCTGCAGGGAAGCAGTGACGATGAGAGTTTCACCAGCCTTGGTTTATCTCCTGAATTTGATTATGAGGTACCGGTGAGCCTGCCTAATATTCTGGTGGACCAGGTAGGATATGCCCGGGACAGCAATAAAATTGCCATTATTCGGGGAGAACTGCCGCCGGACACCTTTACGATCATGGAAGCAGATACCGGTGAGAAGGTTTATACAGGAAAGATCGATCAGAAAGGATATGATGAAGAAACCGGAATGTATGTCAGTTATGGGGATTTTACGGATTTTGACACTCCTGGGAAATATTACATACAGGCGGCTGTGATCGGACAGTCGTATCCTTTTGAGATTGCGGACAAGCCTTATGATGACCTTTTTCAGACAGCGTTAAAGCAATATTATTATAACCGCTGTGGGCTTACGCTATCCACCAAGCTGGCGGGAGAGGCGGCTCATAATGCGTGTCATGCCAGAGAAGCCCAGATGAAAGAAGAAGCTTCCATTAAGCTGGATGTGACAGGCGGCTGGCATATGGATGAGATGGGAACCAGAGATGTGGTGAGGGGCTGCCAGACGGTTAATTCCCTTCTGCTGGCATATGAACTGTATCCGGCAGTATTCGGAGATGAGGTCGGTATTCCGGAGAGCGGAAATGAGATACCGGACATTTTAGATGAGATTAAGTATGAGATCGACTGGCTGCTTAAGATGCAGGATACCAAGAGTGGGGCTGTCTATGCGTCTGTCAGCAGCGTGGATAATAAAGCTGCGGGTTATATTTTATATATTGACGGGATCACTATGGACGCAACGATCCAGTTTGCGGCAACCATGGCGAAATTCAGTTATTTATATCAGAATTACGACAGAGAGTTTGCAACGCAGTGTCTGAAAGCATCAGACCGGGCATATCGTTATGCGCAGAAGTATCTGGGAGATGTCTCGCAGGAAGAGTATTTCTATGCGTCTACAGAACTGTATCGCGCTACAGGTGCCGGCGGATATCACACTGTGATCAAGAACTATCTGACGCAGAATCCCGTCACAAAGATGGATAATGATTTTATATTCTGGGGATGTGTGACTTATCTGTCTACCAAGCAGAGGGTAGACGTTAACCTGTGCAGTGACGTGATCAAGGTGCTGATGCAGGAAGTAGAGCAGATCTCCTATGCTTCTAAAAGTTCCAAACTGTTAGTTAATGCTAATAAAGAGCAGAATAACAGTGCGGAGTTGCTGCGGAATCTTTCCAGGCTGGCAGTGGTTGACCATATCATTACCAATCATGAATATGCAACCGTGTTGGAGAACCATCTGCATTATCTGCTGGGACGGAATCTGCAGTCTATCAGTTATCTGGACGGAGCGGGGGCACGCAATTACAAGGATATCGATGAGACACAGGGGATTATGAATCAGGTTGATCTCAATGCGGAGCTTGTGCTGATGATGAGTGCAATTCTGGACGGAGAGACGATAGTGAGTGAAGAGTAGGGAAATGATAAGAGCTGGCATTACACCAGCTCTTTGTTTTTGAAGTAAGCTTCTTTAATAATATTCTGTACCCTAGTACCGATGTCTTTCTTTTCCTCACGGGACATTTCACTCATATAAATAGGCTTGCCGTATTCCAGTACCACATGCGTCTTTTTAATACGGGGAAGATGATCCTCGAAAATATCGGCGGCATTGTTGATGCTCATCGGTATAATGGCGCAGCCGGATTTCTCCGCGATTTTGAAACTGCCTCCGTGAAAAGGAAGAAACGTATCGTTTACCTTATTGCGCGTACCTTCCGGGAAAATACAGATGGAAATGCCGGAATTGATCTTCTCAACGCCCTCTTTGATCGTTTTCATGCCCTGCTTAATATCCTGACGGTCTATGAAAAGACAATGCAGGTAGCGCATCCAGTTGCGTAGAAGTGGGTAGCGGAGTATTTCCTTCTTGGCAATGTATCCGGTAGGTCTGGGCACTCTCGCATATGTAATCACCACATCGAAATAGCTGCGGTGGTTGCCTACATAGAGCACCGGCTGATCCTTGGGCACATTTTCCTCGCCGATTACGGTTACCTTTGTGCCTGCAATAAAGAGGCAACATCTGAAAGCCCATTGGACGATGGCAAGGGAACGGCGGTTCTTCGTTTCCATACTGAATTTACCAATGATGTATTCCGTGATCAACAGCGGAATACTGCAAATGAGAAATAGTATTACAAAAAGCGCCAGTAAAATAAACCGAATCATATAAACCTCCACTTCACGTTCAGTTCTTAAAACAGCTATTATTATAACGAAAAATCTATTTATAATCAATATTCAGATTTGCTCTATTGTATATTTTCCCAATGTTTTTTCCAATTTATAACAAGATGCGAGGCATAGGCAGGCGGGGAGCTTAATAAAATTAGTAGTAACAGCAGTGTGCCGTATAGGAACGGAAAGGAAATATTACCATGAGTGAATTGGAAAAGAGAATCGTAAGTGCTTTTCTCGTGTGTTTGCTTTGCCTAAGCGTGGTTGCCTGCGCTGCGAAGAAGGACCCGATGGAAAAAATCAAGGATTGGGAATTTACTGTGATTGCAGAGGATAATGTACCGGAGGAATTGCTTGCCATGATTGAGGAGAAGAAGGCAGAGCCTTTTAAAATGACCTTTCAGGATCAGGGCTTTCTCTATATCTGTGTAGGTTATGGAACGCAGGAGACAGGCGGTTACAGTATAGCGGTGAATGATTTGTATGAAACTGCCAATGCCCTTTATGTGGACACCAATCTCATAGGTCCCGGACCGGAAGAAAAGGCGAATACCACACCAAGCTATCCTTATGTGGTGATAAAAGCAGAGTTTACGGATAAGCCGGTAGTTTTTGACTAGAGAGTATGCTATAATAAACACACAGGCTATAAGGAGAGAAATACCTATGATATATATAACAGACGGATATATGATAGATCCGAAATCCGGCAGGGAAGGATATTATGATATCCTGATTAGCGATAATAAAATTGCAGGCATTGCAGAGCGCGGCACGCCTTTAGCCGATTTACTGGGGCAGAAGGGAATTGACGCAGAAGCAGGACAGACAGAGGAAATTGAACAAATTGACGCTACAGGGCTGATGATCGCGCCGGGACTGGTGGATGTGCATGTGCATTTCCGGGATCCGGGCTTTACCCATAAAGAAGATATCCATACCGGTGCGAAGGCAGCCGCCAGGGGAGGTTTTACCTCAGTAGTGCTGATGGCGAATACAAAGCCAACGGTTGATACGGAAGCCACACTCTCCTACGTGCTTGAAAAAGGAAAAGAGACAGACATCCATATTTATTCCTGTGCCAATGTGACGAAAGGCATGAAAGGTGAAGAACTGACAGATATGGAGCGTTTAAGTGCGGCGGGGGCAGCAGGCTTTACGGATGACGGTATTCCCCTGATGGATGAAGAGAAGCTGCGGGAAGCGTTAAGGCGTGCGGCGAAATTGGGAAAGCCCGTCAGCCTTCACGAAGAGAATCCGGCACTGATTGCCAACAACGGCGTGAATGCGGGGAAAGCAGCCGCCTATTACGGAATCGGCGGTTCCCCCAGAGAAGCGGAAATATTCATGGTGGAGCGGGATCTTAAGATTGCATTGACAGAAGAAGGAGATTTGTCCATTCAGCATATCAGTACGAAGGAAGCGGTGGAGCTTGTGCGGCAGGCGAAGAAACGCAGCCGCCATATATATGCGGAAGCAGCGCCCCATCATTTTGCCTTGACTGAAGATGCGGTGATTGAGCACGGTACCCTTGCCAAGATGAATCCCCCGCTTCGGGAAGAGGCAGACAGACTGGCTGTTATAGAGGGCTTGAAGGACGGCACGATTGACATGATTGCCACGGATCACGCACCCCACAGTACGGAAGAGAAGGCGAAACCGATCACGGAGGCGCCAAGCGGTATTATCGGGCTGGAGACTTCCTTGTCTCTGGGTATCCGGGAACTGGTAGAGCCGGGATATCTGACCATGAAAGAACTGCTCACGAAAATGAGTCTGGCGCCTGCCGGGTTGTATCATTTGAACGCCGGATATCTGGAGGAGAACGGACCTGCGGATCTGGTGTTGTTTGACAGACAGGCACAGTGGAAAGTGGAGCATTTTGCATCTAAGGCGTGTAACTCGCCTTTTGTGGGGGAGATGATGCCGGGGGTGATTGCGTATACGATCTGTGCCGGGAAGGTTGTGTATCGGCAGGCATAGAGGGTGTATAGCGCATACTTATTGTTGAACTTGGGAGTAAACTGTTTTGTTATGGAGGAACGAATGAAAATGAAAAGATTGATGTCAGAAAGCATGATAAGCATATTAATAGGAGCTGTCTTTTTTGTATATCGTTGGTGGATGTTTCGAAATATGCCTGATTTTGGAGGAAAAGATTTTGTATATTCCATGATTCTCGTACCGGTTTTTTATTTCGTGCTTGCATACATATTAGGCAGGTGGGTATTTCATTTTACGGTGTGTGCGGTTCATAAAAAGGGCATTCGTATTTTGTTTTTCTCAGAAGTGGCTGTTTTGTGCCTGCATTTGGTATGTGTAGTTTTTACCGGCGTTATGAAATATGTGTTTACGCAATATACGGTTACGGAAAATACGTATACAGCAGATATGATGCCGTGGCTGAAAGATACTTTTTGGCAGTCATGGTATGTTCATATATTCGCTTTCGGCGGTTCGGCTATCCATGTGATCATATGTGTGTTTGCAGGAATCTTGTTTGCACTGGCAATTACGGGGAAAGCGCTTGAACGTTGCTAGAAAGTGTTTAGATGTATTATTAGGAAAGGCATGGTTGAAAGGGTATAAATAAATTTTACCCTGTTGTGCTTAAATGGAGGTTGGAAATGTCACGGAAGAAAAAAGTAAAAGCGACAGTAGTGTCACAAAAACAGATAGCAGATCAGATATATGATCTGTGGCTGGAAACGGAGCTTGCAAAACATGCCCATGCGGGGCAGTTTGTTGCAGTATATCCCCACAATGCCAGTACGCTGCTGCCGCGCCCGATCAGTATTTGTGAAGTGGATAAGTCAGCAGGCCGGCTGCGTCTGGTATATCGGATCGCGGGTAAAGGAACGGCTGAGTTTTCTGCCTGTAAGACCGGAGATACCCTGGAGATACTGGGCGTTTTAGGCAACGGTTTTCCTTTGGAAAAAGCAAAAGGAAAGAGAGTGTTCCTGATGGGCGGCGGTATCGGTATTCCGCCGATGCTGGAGCTGGCAAAGGAACTGGATGCCGACAAACAGATTCTGGTAGGATACCGCAACAAGGATCTTTTTCTGGAAGAAGATCTGGCGAAGTACGGAAATGTCTATATCGCAACCGAGGATGGCAGTGTGGGAACCAAAGGCAACGTGATGGATGCCATCAGGGCGAATAATATTCGTGCGGATCTGATTATGGCTTGCGGCCCCATGCCGATGCTTCGTGCCATCAAGCAGTATGCCGAAGAACAGGGTATTGAAGCCTATATTTCTCTGGAAGAGAGAATGGCGTGCGGTGTAGGTGCCTGTCTTGGCTGTGTGTGCAAGACCAGGGAAGTAGACCATCATTCCCATGTAAACAATGCGCGCATTTGTACCGACGGACCAGTATTTGAAGCAAAAGAGGTGGAAATCTGATGAATACAAAAGTGACGATCGCAGGGGTAACCCTGAATAATCCTGTTATGACGGCATCCGGAACCTTTGGCTCCGGCATGGAATACAGTGATTTCGTAGATTTGAATCGATTAGGCGCGGTGGTGACGAAAGGAGTTGCCAATGTCCCTTGGCAGGGTAATCCTACGCCCCGTGTGGCAGAAACCTATGGAGGTATGCTCAATGCCATCGGTTTGCAGAATCCCGGTATCGATGTGTTTGCCGAACGCGATATTCCTTTTTTAAAGAAATATGACACGAAGATTATCGTGAACGTCTGTGGCAAAACGGTGGAAGATTATCTGGAAGTAGTGGAGCGTCTTGGCGATGAGCCTGTGGATATGCTGGAAATCAATGTTTCCTGTCCGAATGTAAAAGAGGGCGCGATCGCCTTTGGACAGAAGGCAGACTGCCTCTACGACATTACATCCGAGATTAAGAAGAAAGCCAGACAGCCCGTGATCATGAAACTCAGTCCCAATGTGACCGACATCACGGAGATGGCGAAGGCGGCGGAGGCAGCAGGCGCCGATGCGTTGTCCATGATCAATACGATCACAGGCATGAAGATTGATATTCATAAGAGAAAGTTTGCGCTTGCCAATCGGACAGGCGGTCTGTCCGGTCCTGCCATCAAGCCGGTGGCGGTGCGTATGGTTTATCAGGCATCCCATGCGGTTAACATTCCGATCATCGGTATGGGAGGCATTGCAAATGCAGAGGACGCTATCGAGTTCCTACTCGCCGGAGCCAGCGCTGTGGCTGTGGGGGCTATGAATTTTGTGAACCCGTATACTACGATTGAAGTGATTGAAGGAATCGAGGCATACATGAAGCAGTATGGAATTGAGAATGTAACAGATCTAATCGGCGCGGTTGATGAATCGTTATAACACGGACATATATACCGAGGTATTCTGATGCAGGCGTATATAGAATGGCATATATCCCCTCCATGCGGCATATACTATACTAAGTATACGCATGGAGGGTTTCTTTTGTGGAATTAGTGAAGAAAAAAATACATATGGACCGGATCAGCAGCAGAGCCGGAACCCAGATGGTATTGGAAGAAGATGTGAATATTTCAGATAACAAACCGGATGCCAGCTATTTGCTGACCAATAAAGGCGAGATCATTATGGAGGAGATCCGTGCCGGTGAAAATGTGGTCAATCTGAAAGGTAAACTGGTGGTATCCGTTCTGTATCTGACTGATATGGAAGGAATGTGCGCCAGCATGGAAGCCATGATTCCTTTTGAGGAAAAAGTGAATATGGAAGGGGTTAACAACGGCGATACGATTCTGACGGACTGGGTGATTGAAGATCTGACGGTAGGGCTGATCAATTCCAGAAAGCTGAGTGCCCAGGCTGTTGTTACCATCGGTCTGGAAAAGGAAGAGCATGTGGAGCAGGATACGGCGGTGGATATCTATCATGACGAACCTGTTGAGTACCGCAAGCGCACTTATCCGATTGTACAGCTTGTGTTACAGAAGAAAGATATTTTCCGGTTAAAAGAAGAGATGGAACTGACCGGAAATCTGCCGAATGTATTCCAGACAATCTGGCATCATATTACCTTTGACCATGTGGAGTTCAAAGCACTGGAAGAGAAGATTTCGATTCAGGGGGAGATGAGAGCCTTTTTCTTATATGAGGGAGAGGGAGATAATGACAGGACGCTGTGGTATGAGAATACGGTGCCTTTCAGTGGTATCATCGAGTGCCATGGCTGCCGCGAGAACATGATCCCGGATATCCGTTACAGCTTAGGCCAGTGTAACGTGGAGGTACGTCAGGATTTTGATGGGGAAGAGCGGGTATTTTGTATCGAACCGGTACTGGATCTAGACATCCATCTCTATGACGAGGAAAATATGGAAGTACTGTCAGATGTTTATGGTGTGGATAAGGAGATCGAGGCGCTTACAACCGAAGTGCAGCTTAAGAGTCTGCTCCTAAGCGGAAGCAGTAAGTGTAAGATTGCAGAACATGCCAGGATTCAGAATGAAGAGATGCCGATGTACCAGTTGATTCATTCGGAGGGTGACATACAGATCGAAGAGCAGGCGATTGTGGAGAATGGGATTGCCATTACGGGAACGCTGACAGTGACCACGCTGTATTTATGCAGTGTAGGGGCTAAATCCCTGTATTCCACGACCAATGTACTGCCGTTCCAATATGTGGCAGAGGCAGAGAATATCATGCCAACCAGTATTTTCAAGCTGCGTCACAGCATTGAGCAGCTTACGGTTACGATGCTGGACAGCGGGGAACTGGATGTGAAGGCCGCGCTGCAGTTTAAGGTGATTGTATTTGCAGTACAGAAGAGTAACCTGATTACGGATATCAAGGTGGAAGAACTGGATCTGAATAAGTTAAGCGAGCTGCCGGGAATGGTTATCTATATTGCCGGGAAGGAAGATACCCTGTGGGATATCGGCAAGCGCTATTATGTGCCCATTGCGCAGCTTAAGGAGGTCAATGAACTGGCATCGGAGGAAATCAGTGCGGGAGATAAGATACTGGTGGTAAAAGGCGGTATTTGATGTGACGGCCCTCTTTTGGAGAAGGCACGAAAAATTTAAAGAGAAAAGGAATCAGAGTCTCGCGACAATGATTCCTTTTTTAAAATCAATTCGGTTATGTCATGAAAATCCATAGACAGATGAATATGTTTTTAGTTAGTAGTAGTCTCTTCTGCAGATTTTGTTGTCTGTCCCGCTTCTTCAGCCATCTTGTCGAATTTCTCCATGACAGCATCGTAAGTTTTCTTGGAGATTTCGGGCAGTTCGCCGCCCCAAGTCTTCTCAGCCTGTTTATAACCTTTCTTGAAAGCTTCGCGCATCTCTTCGATCTTGCTTGGATCGCCGCCTGTGAGAGCCTTGGCGAAATCAATGATTCTGTCGGATGTCTGCTCTACACCCCAATAACCATCCTCGGCGATATCTTTCTCTGCCTGAGCCTTTGTTGCAGCATCTACGGTGAAGTTGCCGCTTGCTAAGAATTTCCAGATATCATTGGCAGTATTGTAGGTCTGTCCCTGTTTGGTCATCAACTGCTGCACGATGTTCTGTAACTGCTGTGTATGTGCCTCTGCGTCAGCCTTCATTTTGTTGACTAATTCTGTGTTCTGCGCATAATTAGTGGTCTGTGTTTTGGTAGTTTCGCTTTCTTTAGACGGTTCATAGACAGCGGCTACATCTTCTGCGGCAGATGTATTGGCAGTCGTATTCTCAGCGGCTGTTTTAGCAGCGGGCTGTGTTGTCTGATAAGCTTCGTATGTGCTTGTTGCACTTGTAATTCCGTTTACGCTCATTGCTATCCCTCCTTGGAATTTTCTCATTGTTGATCATAGTTTCGTGTACATAGGAGAAATGTCCTATTTCTATATATTATATCGTACCATTTTCCTGAATATATTAGAAGGAAAAAATAAAATTTCTTGCGTTTCATAACCAAAATAAGTGTTTTTGTGACATGTTATTTGCCTCTTGCAACCCTCGCGGGATACCATTTCTGGAACCATGCCGTAAAGATTCCCATGAAGATAGGAAGCAGGGAATTAATCGCGCCTGTCAGGGATGCAATCTCAGTTCCCATGATAAAATAGGTCCAGATGGGTGTCAACAGGTACAGGATTCCCCACATCAGCGTCAAAATCCAATTCGTCTTAAGGAAAAGCGGATTTTGCCATGCGTCTTCTCCACCGTAATGATTCATAGAATAATGTGCGGTAAGCGGCATTTTCCCAAAACATGTTACTGTCCACATTACGCCAAAGGTAAGGTAAGCCAAGGGCATCATGAACCGCTCCGGTGCGCCCAACAGTACTGCTATGGAACAGCCTGTCACAAAGGCACTGCTCAGAAGATCATAGGGCGTCTTTTTGTATTGATAGAACAGTAAAGGAATCAACGCGCAGACACCGATACTCACGAGACTGCCTGCATAACCATTGATTGCCACGGCTACCCAGAATACGATCCATGGGGTCAGCATAATATTCATGTTGGTTCCTTTCTTTGGAATATATTTGCTGCCCGGTTCATTCTCATGGCTGTTCTTTCCGGCATCGGCTTCCGAAGTGTTATTATTTCCGCTGCTGTCTGAACCGCCGAAATAGGTATCCCAGTTCAGCATCAGGTCAAAGTCGCCCTTTACCTTATATAGCTGCTTCATCAGGGCTTCGTCCCCGCGCATTTCTCCGGAGGCAATAGAGCGCCATACACTAAAAGGTGTTTCAATTCTGGTAGTTGCGTTTTTCGATCCGTCTGTATAAACCTGACTGCCGTCTTTCCCGAGAACGATCTGATAGCATTCGTCCAAATCTGTGTAATACATTTCCAATACCTGATCTTTTCCTGTATAGCTTTCTTTTTGATAAAGGGTCGCCATCTGCCTGGTGAAAATCAGGGCATCGGACTCCTTTACCCCGCTTTCTTTATCAATTCCCCAGCTGGCATCTGCCATACGTTCAAAGACTTCCCTGGGATATAAAAGCTCATTCAGTTTCGTGCGCGTTTCCTCGGATATACTGCTTTCCACATATTCTTTTCCGGCTGTTTTGACATATTCCAGATATTCGTCTGTCCTCTGGGACAATTCCGGTACCCGAAACAGCTCTCCCTGTCCGCAAAAGAGGGTCGTGTACTGATCCTTTCCGCATATGTGATCAAACAGGCTGTTGACTCCGTCGTAATTGCCCTCTGCCGTATAAAAGCCGCAGGTAGAAATGACTACGGTTTTCTTCCCGTTCATGTCGTATCTTGCCGGATGGCTTCCGTTGCCTACCTGATCCTCCCGTTCTACCATAAGGGGAAGCACCAGGGGAAGCTGTCTGTCAATCAGGTTTTTCAGACCGCCCGGCACCGTGAAATAATATAGTGGAAAACTCCAGATCGTTACATCCGCCCACAAAAGCTTCGCGATGACTTCCTGCATATCGTCCTGTATGCAGCATTTGCCCGGTGTCTTATTCCAACAGGAAAAACAGCCTAGGCAAGGCTTGATATTCAGCCTGTTTACCTGAAGTTCGTCTATATGTACTTCATGATTCTGCCGGGCGTCTTGCAGCCCCGTCTCCATTCCTTCTAAAAAGGCAGTGGTCAGCTTGTACGTGTTGCTTTCTTTTCCTTTCGGGCTTCCGTTGATGATTAAAATGTTCATAGCAATTCCTCCGTTCTTGCTCAACTTATGAATTTACATGTATGGATTTTTACATTATTTCCCCTGCGCTGCTTTCCTGTAGTTTCTCAATGCAGCTCTGTGCCCAATCAATGTACATCTGCATATTTCTGCGGCCATAATCTACGGACATCTGCCAATAGAGGCTTTTGTCTCCGGCATTTATCGCGTCACCGTATGCTTTAATATACTCAGGCACCGGCTCCAGACCTTGCAGGAATTGTTCACATTCTTTCTTGAATTTTTCGAAATATCGGATATTTTCTTCTCTGCTTCGTTCTCCCATGAAAAAGACCCTCATCAAGATCGGAGCTCTGGGGCTTAGCCCTACATTGTCTTCTGCCAGCCATCTGAGAAGCTCCTGTCTGCCTTCTTCGGTAATGGAATAAACATTTTTATCCGGCTTGCCCTGCTGCAAAACCGGCGTTTTACTGACCCATGCCTTCTTCTCTAAGCCTTGCAGTTCCCGATAAATCTGACTTGTCTGGGCGTTCCAGAAGAAGTTTAAGGAATCCCGGAATACTTCCATGATTTCATATCCTGTCATATTATCGTAATTTAATAGTCCTAAAATACCGTGCTTTAACATCGATTGATTACCGGAACCTTTCTGTATACTTTTATTTGATTATATTCTACTTGTGGAATATGGTCAATATAAAATGTTGATGTAGAAAAATGTCATAGTAAATATGCTGTAGGGCTGTATCATTTGGGGATATAAAAGCGCAGTTCACGGTTTATGTTTCATCGTGAAACAGGAATGCGATATAGAGAGTGCATATCTGGTTCATATCGTGCAGATCTATATCTAACAGTTCCTGAATTTGTGCAATCCGATAGCAGACTGTGTTGTAGTGAGTGAAAAGGAAGGCGGCGGTTTCTTTCATATTGCAATTGCAATGCAGATAGGTACGCAATGTCTTTGTAAGCTGGCTGTTATGGATTTGGTCATATTGCTGAAGGGGCAGCAGATATTTTTCGCGGCAGTAATAGTGGAACAGAGAGTCGGAAATATCGGGCAAAATAGAGTAAAGCCCCAGATCGTTAAATTGTAGGAGCGGCATGTTCAGCTTGTTGTATTCTACTGCTTTTGCCATTTTCGTAACACGTTTGTATTCTATAGGAAGTTCAGCGACAGGAATATTCGGTGAGTAGGAACATAAGGTAATATCTGATTTCTGTGCCAGTGCCCGAAAACTCTCCATATGGTGAAAGGTCTTTTCGTAAGGGTAGGAAAGTATGATGACAATATGATTTTGGTGGATGATATGATGGGATGGAAACCCGATTTTGCTGCAATGTAATTTCAGGGCCTGATAGATGGATTCCTTTTCATAGTGCACATGATCTTCGTGCTCCACTGCAATCAACAGTGTGTGGCGATTATTTAGGTGGAAGTCCAACCCTATTTGGTTGGCATGAACATCAATTTCCGCTTCGGAATCGTAATGGCCGAGCAGCAGATTTTTCAGAAAGGAAGCCCGGTTCTCTTTTTCACTCAGGAGTATTTTCTCCATACATTCCCTGATGACAAGGGAAAAGGCGGTCTGTTCGGGCAGCAGCAGGAGGGGCAGTCGGTTCACCTCTGCACATTCTATGACAGATGTAGGAATTTCTTCCAGAAAACGCTTCGGTTTGATGCCCAGTGCGGCAACGCCCCGGTCTTTTAATTTGGGGATCAGTTCGGCGAAAAGGAGAGGATTATTCTGGTACATATAACCTGTGGTCATGAGAAATTCATCTTCCTGTACCCAGTTCTCAATATCCGGAACCTCCATGACATTGATGTGGTTGATTATGTTATCTAAATACTGACTGCCTGCCAGAACGGTTACACCCTGCAAGGAATAAAGCCTGCAGGCGTCGCTTACCCGAAAATAGTGTTTCATGTTAATCTCCATTTCTGCGTATATGTGTTGCGCATTTATTTTTAAAACGAGAGCTTGATTGGGATTTGTCTTTATGTAATAGGGAAATGCTAAGTAAAAAATAATATTATATTGAGAATCTGTCAAGAAAGATTTGTTAATAAATAACAAAAGATAATACAAGAATTGTGATGAGTTCACATTGCCAAATGAGAAGGTTTTGTTTATGGTATAGGAAAACAGATGACAAAGGTGTCCGAAAACAGTAATGACAGTAGCTAAATGACATTGCAGAAACGGATGCCTTTTTTGTTTGTAAGTAAAGTATATTTACCGACAGAGGAGGAGAGGACTATGAAGGAAAGAAAAGAAGGAAGTATCTATGAACTTGACGGATATGTGCCGCTTAAGAAGTCGATACCCATTGGCATGCAGCATGTATTAACCATGTTCGTCAACAACATTACCCCGATTCTTGTGATTGGGGCTTTGTGTAATCTGACTGCGGGAGAGAAGAGCATGGTTTTGCAGAATGCCATGTTTATTGCAGGTATTTTTACATTGCTGCAATGCTATAAGGTGTGGAAGTTCGGCGCGTCCCTTCCGATTGTTATGGGAACCAGCGCGGGTTTCATCGCAACCCTGACAGCGGCAAGCGTATATGGATATAATGCTGTACTTGGAGCATGTCTGATTGGCGGTATTTTTGAAGTGGTGGAAGGGTTTTTTGTAAAACCATTGAAAAAATTTTTCCCGCCGATTGTGACAGGAACCGTTATCATTGCTATCGGTTTATCTCTGATGCCCACAGGAATTAAGTGGCTGGCAGGCGGTGCAGGCACAGAAAATTACGGTTCCTGGCAGAATCTTTTAGTAGGATTCACCACGCTGCTTGTTATTATTATAGTAAAACAGTTTACCAAAGGATTTACAAGTATTATTTCTATTCTAATTGGTATCATAGTCGGTCTTGTTATGGCAGGAAGCTTCGGCATGCTGGATTTTGGCGGTGTGGCAGAAGCAGCATGGATCGGTTTGCCGAGATTTATGCCGTTTTCTTTTGAATTTGAGAGCGGAGCAATTGTCCCGCTGTTGGTTATGTTTGTTGTTACAGCGGTTGAAACAATCGGTGATACTTCCGCGATCTGCATGGGCGGCCTTGGCAGAGAGGCAAGTGATGATGAATTGTCCGGCGCCGTGCTTGCAGACGGGCTTGGAAGTGCAGTTGCAGCATTGTTTGGCGTATTGCCGAATACATCTTTTAGTCAGAACGTGGGTCTGGTGTGTATGACTAAAGTAGTCAACAGATTTTGCTGTGCTTGTGGAGCAATCTTTCTGATTGCCTGCGGATTCTGTCCGAAGCTTGGAGCAATCTTATCTGCCATCCCCAATTGTGTACTTGGCGGTGCAACGACACTGGCATTTTCCATGATCGCCATCAGCGGTATGCAGATGATCTTCAAACAGGATATGAGTGGAAGAAACGGCGTTATCGTAGCCCTTGCGCTTGGACTTGGAACGGGACTTTCAAGTTCCGGTGCACTAGAACAATGTCCGCAGTTAGTACAGTTGATTTTTTCACAGAGCGGTATTGTGGCTGCATTTATCATTGCAACCGTGCTGAATATTGTATTGCCTAAGGATTTGGGAATCAAGAAAGAGACAGGGAAGAAGGAAGAGATGCATTCTTCCATAGCTTAATATAGACAAAAAGGGGTACAGGGATATGAAAACATTAGCAGAGATTAGAAAAGGATATGACAGTGGCAGTTATTCCGTAAGAGAACTCTGGAGCCGGATACATGAAGAGGCTCTAAGACTGGAATCTATGAACATCTGGATTCATCTGCTTACAGCAGAAGAAATAGAGCCTTATCTGTCATACATTGAAAATCATGACAAAGAGGAACTTCCACTATGGGGTATTCCCTTTGCCATCAAGGATAATATTGATTTGGCGGGGATACCGACCACAGCAGGATGTGCAGAGTATACCTATATACCGGCAGAGAATGCCTACGTAGTGGAGCGTCTGCTTCGGGCAGGTGCTCTGCCCATCGGCAAGACCAATATGGATCAGTTTGCCACCGGTCTGGTAGGGACACGTTCCCCTTACGGAGAGGTGCACAATGCCTATAGAGAGGAGTATATCAGCGGCGGTTCCAGCTCCGGCTCGGCTGTAGCTGTGGCGAAAGACCTGGCAGTTTTTGCCTTGGGAACCGATACCGCAGGTAGCGGGCGCGTCCCGGCATCCCTCAATCATCTGGTGGGATGGAAGCCGTCCGTTGGTGCATGGAGCAACCGGGGAGTGGTGCCTGCATGTGAGAGTATTGATTGTGTGACTGTGTTTACCCATACTGTAGAAGACGCAGAATATATCGACGGCATCGTGAGGGCTTACGATGAAACATACCGTTATTCCAAAAGGATTGCAGCGGTAATGGAAGAAGATGCTCAGACAATCTATCTGCCGAAAGAGGAACCTGTATTTTATGGGGATGAGGCAGAGTATTACCGCAAAAAATGGCAGGAAACCGTAGCGTATATCAAGGCGCACTATCCAAATATCAAGACATATGATACGAAAGAATTGTCTGAGGCTGCATCCATTCTTTACGATGGACCATGGGTGGCGGAGCGCTACGCGGGACTGAAAGAGTATTTGGATGACCATGCAGATACGTTGTTTCCGGTGACAGGTGAGATTATCTGCGGCGCCATTAAGAAGACTATGACCGCCGTGGATTTGTTTCAGGCGATGCACAGACTTGCAGAAATTAAGCAGAGGGTTCATGCACTTTTAAAAGACAGTGTGTTGATTCTGCCTACGAACGGAGGTACTTTTACAAGAAAGCAGGTAGACGAGAATCCGATTGCAACGAACAGCCAGATGGGGTTATATACGAATCACTGTAATCTGCTGGACTTGTGTGCTGTCGATGTACCAATAGGCTTTGCGGATAACAATCTTCCGATGGGAATTACCCTGTTTGCAAAAAGCGGAATGGAAGGAATGGCTGCCAAAACCGGCAGAGAAATATCGGCCGGGATGACAGCAAACGATGGAAACAACTTCGCGGATAACACGAAAAAGAGAGGAGACAAAACGATAGAAACGTTTCAAAACGGTAAAGAAAAATCGGAAAGAATGCTTAGAAACAGCAAAAAAAAATTGGTGGGAAACAACGTAGAAATCGGGGTGTGCGGACTACATATGCGGGGGTATGCACTGGAAAGCCAGATGCTGGCACTGGGAGCCGTCTATGATAGAACTACAACCACGTCAGAAGAGTATAAGCTGTACGAATTAGCCACGAAGCCCGCGAAACCGGGACTTATGAAAGTAATGACCGGAGGTCAGAAGCAGGAAATCGAAATTTGGGATATGCCAAAGGAAAAACTGGGGGATTTCCTCAGCATGATCCCCTCTCCGCTTGGACTTGGGAAATTGAGTACCGCGGAGGGCAAAGAAGTGATCGGCTTTCTTTGTGAAGAATATGCCGTTGCAGGAGCAAAGGATATTACCGCCACCGGCGGATGGAGATATCGGCATTGACTTGTCTTATCATACCCGCAGAAGGGAGATGCCAGTTGCCAGGTGTTATATGAGATAATCAAATATGTAAATAAGATGTCTTGTCTCATTGACCATCAGACAAGACATCGGACACTGGCAGCACGGTTATGCTGCACTCTTTCCAGAACTGACATCTGCTATATATATAATAACCTTGCATGGGATTTGAGTATCGATAGAAGAACTTCCAATGCCCTTGAGAATAAGTTAGCTACGATAAAAGCAAGCTTTTTGCTTGTTTCATCACATTTTCTTCCGTAATATCTTTCCATATGGTAATTTCATATTTACAGGTCAAATTCCTGTTCAACATAGAGCAGGCAACTGTTTCGCTCAGCCTTTTTTCTAAGAAAGCTTCCGTAAAATTCATGATTGATCCTAAATTATAATTATATAGAAGAAATAGCGTCCTGAAAAAGACAATGTGCCATAAGCATTGACAGAACCTCCGACATTGTATAAAATTAAATACAATCTTGTGTATACAAAGTGCAATGGAAAACATTTACAGGAAAGGTCGGGGGATACAGATGCGGCAGACAACGGAGAAAGCATACGCGAAAATTAATATCGGACTGGATGTGCTGCGGCGCAGGGAAGACGGTTATCATGAGGTCAGGATGATTATGCAGACTGTAGATATCTGCGATGATCTGATCTTTGAGAGGACAGTACAGCCCGGTATCAGTATACAGATCGATCATGAGGATCTGCCTGCGGATCAGAATAATCTGATCTATAAGGCGGCAGATTTGTTGATGAAAGAAAAGGGGATTGCGGAGGGCGTAAAAATCACGCTGACGAAACGGATTCCCATCGCCGCAGGCATGGCGGGCGGAAGTTCCGATGCGGCGGCGACTATGAGAGGGCTAAACCGGTTGTTTGCCATGGGGTATACCACAGAAGAATTGCAGAAGCTGGGTGTGAAACTGGGAGCGGATATCCCTTACTGTATCGCGGGAGGTACGATGCTGTCGGAGGGAATTGGTGAGATATTAAGCCCCCTTCCTGCGCCTCCTGAATGTTATCTGGTGGTGGCGAAGCCGGATATTAATGTTTCCACTAAGTTCGTGTATGAGAATCTGCATGCCGATTCTATAACCTGTCATCCGGATATTGACGGTATGATGGAGGCGATAAAAGCAGGTGATTTACAGGGCGTGACGGACCGGCTGGGCAATGTGTTAGAGACGGTGACGGTAAAAGAATACCCTGTGATCGAACAAATCAAAGAGTTGATGAGACAGGAAGGTGCCATGAATGCGCTGATGAGCGGCAGCGGCCCTACAGTGTTCGGTATCTATACCGAGCAGGATCAGGCAAGGCAGGCAGCACAGGAAATTGAGAGCAGGGAGCTGGCGAAGCAAATATTTGTAACCACATTTAAGAATAAGACAGAGAAGCCGTGAGGAAAGCTTCGACAGGGAATAGGTTGGAAAAGCCATAGACAGCAATTCTTTTACGCACAGATTTGAGTGGCGGTTTACAGGATCAGGCTGCACGGGAACGGGAGATGTATATGGGAAATAATTTAACAATCAATATGGATGAATTCCTGCCACTGCGGGATGTGGTATTTAATACCCTCAGGAAAGCGATACTGACAGGGGAGTTAAAGCCGGGAGAGCGTCTGATGGAGATTCATCTGGCGAATCAGTTAGGGGTCAGCAGAACTCCGATCAGAGAGGCAATCCGTAAGCTGGAATTAGAAGGACTGGTGACTATGATTCCGCGCCGGGGTGCGGAGGTGGCGCAGATTACCGAGAAAAGCTTAAAGGATGTGCTGGAGGTGCGCCGTGCTCTGGATGCACTCTGCGTGGAGCTTGCCTGTGACAGAATCAGCGCAGATGAGACAGAACAGCTTAAGAAAGCCTGTGATGAATTTGAACGTGCCACGAGAAGCAAAGATGTGACAACGATTGCGGCAGCGGATGTGGCGCTGCATGATATTATTGTGCAGGCGACCCGCAACCGGAGACTGATTCAGTTGATCAATAACCTTTCAGAGCAGATGTACCGCTATCGGTTCGAGTATATTAAGGACGAGAGTCGTCATGATAATCTGGTGGATGAGCATAGAATGATATATGAAAGCATCCTGCATAAAGATAAACAGAAGGCGGCAGAGGCATCTAAGCTGCATATTGATAATCAGGAGAAGTCTATTATCAGCCAGATTCGTCTGGAACAGGAACAAAACAACAGGAAAAAATAATCTGCCGATAGGCGGAAACCGCATAAAAATGCCGGAACGGTATAGAAAGCCGGAGGACGGGCATACTCCTGCTATAGCATCCTCGAAGTATAAAGCAGAGGGATGGAATAATAGCACAGTCAGACATAAGACTGACGGATAGGAGAACAATAATGCGGTATCAGGAGCAGATTAAGAGAATAGATAAGATAGCATGGCTGTTATGCAGGAGCTGTCAGAGATTACGGTTCAGAGCAGGGATGACCTGCATGTTTGCAGCAGCATGGTGGGGTGTTTTGTACCCGGAGCTTTGTTTTACGGAAGAAACCTGTCAGGCGGTGGTCGCAGCAGGGGAAGAAGCCGGAGAACCGGAGCGAATGGGGAAGGATATTCCGGCTGATTCCGGAACGGGACAACAGGAAACGGCAGGAGGGTCTGCAGGATCGGAAGATGAGAAGCTGGGTGTCAAAGAGCAGGTAAGCTATCAGGAATTATGGAAGTGTACCGATGAGGATATCGTGATAAGAAGCAGATTGCTAGAGTGGCTGAAGCAATATGCAGGCGGTTTGTCAGAGTAACAATGCTGTTTGGGAAAGATTCCTAGGGGCGCTTTTGATGCATTCCGTACTTGCATAAATTCAGTCAGGGTCGGATGCAAAGATGGGTATGACGCATCGGCAGATACTGCAGTATAATACTTCGGTATGGAGGATTGGCATGAGTGGACAAGAAGAATTACATAATAGCCCGATAGGAGTATTTGATTCGGGTGTGGGCGGGCTGACGGTGGCAAGAGAGATCATGCGGCAGCTTCCCAACGAGAGAATTGTATATTTCGGTGAC
The DNA here is from genome assembly GCA_017936885.1 of Lachnospiraceae bacterium. Classification (GTDB taxonomy): domain Bacteria; phylum Bacillota; class Clostridia; order Lachnospirales; family Lachnospiraceae; genus UBA3282. Next base: position 146,296 of record JAGBEO010000008.1, read on the forward strand.
ACGGCGAGAGTGCCCTACGGTAATAAATCGAAAGAAACCGTAACGAAATTTTCAAGACAGATTGTGCGTTTCTTACAGACGCAGCAGGTTAAGGCGATCGTGGTGGCATGTAACACTGCCAGCGCCTATGCGTTGGATGAGCTGGAGAAGGAAGTGGATATTCCGATTATCGGTGTGGTAAAGCCCGGTGCGAAGGCGGCCATCGATGCCACGAAGAACGGCAAGATCGGCGTAGTAGCCACGGAGGCGACTATCAACAGCGGAATTTATAACCGATACATACAGGAGAATGATCCCAATGCGCAGGTGCTTGGCAAGGCGTGCCCGCTGTTTGTTCCACTGGTAGAAGAAGGGCTGTGGGAGGATCCGGTCACGGACGAGATTGCGAGACGGTATTTGACGGAATTGATTGATGTAGGAATCGATACGCTGATCTTAGGATGCACCCACTATCCGATGATACGCTCTACGGTTGGTAAGATCATGGGAGATCAGGTGACCTTAGTGAACCCTGCCTATGAGACGGCAAGAGAGTTAAAAGAGCTGCTGCGTGAAAAAGGATTGGAAAGTGAGCACAGACCGGGATTGGGAACGGAGTTGTACCGCTTTTTCGTCAGCGATGCAGCGGATAAATTCCAGAAATTTGCCAATTCCATTCTGACCTACGGCATTTTATCTGCCAAGGTGATTAACATAGAGGAATACTAAGAGTTAAGTCGGAGCGGGAGTATGCCTGTGGGAGGCCGGCAGAAAGCTGCCCGACATGGAGGATCAGATGAAAGAAGTACTATTGACGATGCAGGGACTGCAGTTTGATCAGCGGATGGAGGATGCTGATAAGGTAGAGATAGTTACTGTAGGAGATTATTATAAAAAGAATAATAAGCATTATGTGATCTATGAAGAGGTTATTGAAGGATTTACACAGGCTACCAAGAACAGACTTAAGTTCAGTGAGGGTATGCTGGAGCTGACCCGAAACGGTCTGATTAACGTGCACATGGTTTTTGAGGAAAATAAGAAAAACATGACCAGTTATAACACACCTTTCGGACAGATCCTGATCGGCATAGATACGAAGAAAATACAGATTGCAGAGCAGGAAGATGATATTGTGGTTGATGTGGACTATGCACTGGATGTCAACTACGAGTTTTTGTCAGACTGTCATATTAAAATTCATATTTGCTCAAAAGAAAACAGCAGCTTTTCCTTATGTTAGGAAGCTGCTGTTTTATGCTATGTAATAAAAGCCGTCTACGCCGGATTGATTATTTAATCGGTTTTGCTCCGGCTTTTTCCTGTGCTTTTTCAACAAGCTGTTTGAATTTACTCTTCTTCTTCGGCGGTGCCACCGGCTGTTTGCCGTGCAGACCTTTTACATCCGTGATATAGATACCGCTGACAACTGCCTTTACTTCTTTCTTTACCGGAACGGAATCGAAGATTCTCTCTTCGCAAATCAGCGTCATGATCTGCGGCCCTACTTTAGCCTTGACTACCGGAAGCTTGGAATTGCGAAGCAGCTTGGGTGTCTGGTCGACTACCATCTGAGGGAGTCCGGCATCTTTCAGCTTCATTCGCTTCTTATCTATGATCAGCATGGAGACTGTCTGTTTCATGGCGTCAATCTGCGCCTGCTGCTCACTTTGCTTTTTCTGTGCTTTTTTACCTAAGAAATATAATACGACTACGGCAATAATTAAGATTGCCAGAATGACTAATAATACAATTGTTAGTGTATTCATGGAAGTACCTTACCTTTCAAAAATCTGCAAAGCGTAATCCAACGGAAAATGAAATCCTTCTTTGCAAGGGATATTTTATCATTGATTGGGATATTAGGCAAGGAGATTTCATAATTCCGCTATAAAATAAGGTAGGGGCAGTTTGTGAATATTTCGAGGATATTCCGAAGAAACTCTTTTAAGTAGAATAGATTTATGATATATTTAACAATATGGGCCTGGATGGAAACTGCCCATGAAAATCAGGAAAAGAACTAGGAAGAAAGTCAGTGTGATCATAGGCTTTCTTCCTATTGCGGAAAGGCAAGGTATATGATCATGAAGAAAAAGGTTGGAGTATTGGCAGCAGTGTTAGCGGCAACCACACTTTTAACCGCTTGCGGCAGTAAGGAATATCTGAAGGATATCAATGCCGCCGATTATGTGACGTTAGGTAATTATATAGGGATTGAGGCACAGGCCAATGCCCCTGTCGTAGAAGACGGCATTGTGGATATGTATTTGGAATATTATATTCTGGCACCGTATAAGACGACAGAGGAAGTGACCGGCAGAGCGATTCAGGAGGGGGATATTGCGAACATTGACTTCGTAGGATATCAGGACGGTGTAGCCTTTGAGGGCGGCACGGGAGAAGGGTTTGACCTGACGATTGGCTCCGGCCAGTTTATCGACGGCTTCGAGGAAGGCCTGATTGGTGCCAAGGTGGGAGATAAGGTATCTTTGGATCTTAAGTTCCCCGATCCGTATGAGAATAATCCGGATTTGGCAGGTGCGCCGGTAGTGTTTGAGGTGACGGTCAACAGCATCAGCGAGGAGAAGCTGCCGGAGCTTACGGATGAGTTCGTACAGTCTCTTGGGATTCCGGACTGCAGCAATGAGAAGGAACTGAGAGATTACGTTTATGATTATTTCTATCAGAGCGCTGTGCAGACCTATGACAACACTATTGAGACATCTATCAAAGATACGGTTATGGCAGGCTGTACCTTTAAAGAGCCGCCCAAGGAGATGGTAGCGCGGATTCGTCAGAGCATTGAGGACAGTATCAGTGCCCAGGCACAGTCACAGAATATGACGCTGGCACAGTATATGCAGAACTATTACGGTATGTCAGAAGAAGCATATGAGGAGCAGTTCGATAAGGATGCATTGGAGAGCACCCAGCAGTATATTATGTATCAGGCAATTGCCGATGCCGAAGGGTTAAACCCCACTGACGAGGAACTTCAGGAAGAGATCGACTATAGGGTGGAAGCCTATGGGTATGATTCTGAGGATGACTACAGAGAGAGCACGGATGTGGAAGTGTTAAGAGAGTATCTGATGCGGCAGAATGTGGTAGCGTTCTTAAAAGAGAACGGGAATATCACTACCATAGACGCGGTGCAGGAATAGACGGCAGGTTGATAAAATAAGGGATAAAGGAGATACAAGGAAACATGAATTTAACAGATATTAAGGATTTATACCGTAACAGCGGTGACTATATTGATCAGGAAGTGACGGTAGGCGGCTGGGTCAGAAGTATCAGGGATTCCAAGACATTCGGATTTATCGTAGTAAATGACGGTACGTTTTTCGAACCGCTGCAGATTGTTTATTCTGATTCGCTTGAGAACTTTGAGGCGATTTCTAAGTTAAATGTAGGTTCTGCCATCGTGGCAAAGGGTAAGATCGTGGCCACACCGCAAGCGAAGCAGGCGTTTGAGATGCAGGCGGCAGAGATTATGATAGAAGGCGAATCCACATCGGATTATCCGCTTCAGAAGAAAAGACACAGCTTTGAATATTTGAGGACTATTTCTCACTTAAGACCGAGAACAAATACTTTTCAGGCAACCTTCCGTGTGCGTTCCCTGATTGCTTATGCGATTCATACCTTTTTCCAGGAGAGAGGTTTCGTGTATGTGCATACGCCGTTAATCACAGGCAGCGACTGTGAGGGCGCAGGAGAGATGTTCCAGGTAACTACTTTGGACTTAAATAATATTCCCAGAACGGAAGACGGACAGGTTGATTACAGTCAGGATTTCTTCGGTAAACCCACCAATCTGACGGTAAGCGGCCAGTTGAATGTGGAGACCTATGCGTTTGCTTTTAAAAACGTGTATACCTTCGGGCCTACTTTCCGTGCGGAGAATTCCAATACGACCAGACATGCGGCAGAGTTTTGGATGATTGAGCCGGAGATGGCTTTTGCAGATCTGACGGATGATATGATGGTGGCTGAGGCGATGTTAAAGCATGTGATCAAGTATGTGCTGGAGAATGCGCCGGAGGAGATGAATTTCTTTAACCAGTTCGTGGATAAGGGACTGATCGAGAGATTAAACCATGTGTTAAATTCCGACTTCGCCCATGTAACCTATACTGAGGCAATTAAGATTTTGGAGAAGCATAATGATGAGTTCGAATACAAGGTATCCTGGGGCTGCGACTTACAGACGGAGCATGAGAGATATTTGACCGAGCAGGAATTTAAGCGCCCTGTGTTTGTGACGGATTATCCGAAGGAAATTAAGGCGTTCTATATGAAGTTAAATGAGGACGGCAAGACGGTTGCGGCAATGGATTGTCTGGTGCCGGGAATCGGAGAGATCATCGGTGGCAGCCAGAGAGAGGATAATTTAGAACTTTTAGAGCAGAGAATGGATGAGCTGGGCTTAAACAAGGAAGATTACCAGTTCTATCTGGATCTTAGAAAATACGGCTCCGCAAGACATGCGGGATTCGGATTGGGATTCGAGAGATGTGTTATGTATCTGACAGGTATGGGCAATATCCGTGATGTCATCCCGTTCCCAAGAACAGTCAATAACTGCGAACTGTAAAACGGCAGAGACAAAAAAGAGCGTGTCAGGGTGTCAGAACAGAAACTGAGGGTACGAAAGACATGAAAAGAAGATATATACAGGCAGTATGTGTCATGTTATCTTTCATAATGTTCTTACTTATGGTAGATCCGGTATGGGCTACCACTATTTCTGATCTGCAAAATGAACTGAAAAAAAACCAGTCTCAGCTTAACAATGTAAATCAGCAGATTTCCGACTACAAAGGGGCACAGGCTGACATAGGAGAAGAGATTGAAGAGCTGGACAGCGAGATGGTGGCGCTTCTTACGGATATCAATTTGATTGAAGAAGCAATCGCCGATAAGGAAGAGGATATCGCGCAGACCCAGATCGAGTATGATGCTGCGGTAGCTGATAAAGAAGAACAGTACGAATCTATGAAAATACGGATTCAGTTCATGTATGAAAAAGGGGAAACTTCTTATCTGCAGTTATTCTTTGGCGCCGAGAGCATGAGCGATATGATGAACAAGGCGAACTATGTGGAAGAACTTTACGAGTATGACAGGACACTGTTAGAGCAGTATGAGGCAACCGTACAGCAGGTGGCTGAACTGCAGGATACGCTGGAGGAAGAAAAGTCGGAGCTTGAGACTTCTAAGACAGAGCTGGAGGAAGAACAGGCTTACGTGGAAGAGGTACTTGCACAGAAACAGCAGGAATATGAGAATTACGGTGTGGTACTTGCGAAAGCGAAGCAGGAGGCAGCAGCTTATACAGCCAAGATTAAGCAGGAGACAGCGCAGATTAAGAAGCTGGAAGAAGAGGAGCGCAAGCGCAGAGAAGAGGAAGAGAGAAAGAAGAAAGAGCAGGAAGCACTGCTTGCAAGCCAGAGTGACGGAGATTCTGATGAGGATTCTTCAGACAGGGAAGAGCAGGAGGAAGAGAAGAAAGAAGAAACTCCGAAAGCATCATCCTCAGGCGGCGGCAAGGGTCAGCAGATTGCGGATTTTGCCTGCAAATATATCGGCTATCCCTATGTGGCGGGCGGCACCAGCCTGACTAACGGCGCAGACTGTTCCGGGTTTGTGATGGCGGTTTATCAGGCGTTTGGCTATTCCTTGCCTAGAAGCTCCTATGCCCAGTCCGGTGTGGGCAAAAGTGTGTCCTATTCTGAGGCACAGCCGGGAGACATCATATATTACGGAGGGCATGTGGGGATATACATAGGCAACGGACAGATTGTACATGCCAGTACGGAGAGAACGGGCATTAAGATCACTTCTGCCACGTATAGGAGTATTATTACGATCAGAAGAGTGGTGTAGGCGGCAGATGATGTGAGTGTCTGTGGCTACGTTGTTTGGAGCAGCATATTGGGAAAGATAATATAAAAACAGAGAGTGTGAGCAACACCGCAGAATTGTGAAATGATTCATATTCTGCGGTGTTTTTATGTGATGTGAGTGAAGGGGGGTTTAACAGTAAACAATATAGGGGATTTATATGGTTTTGCGTATCCGGTAGCTTTGTATCTTAGGAGGAGCAAAGTCTAAGAGCGGAATCCACCGCAGCTTCTTTTCTTTCAGATAAGGCTCGGCAAGACTTTCCGGCAGGAAGCTGATGCCGTCTGACTGCAATAGATAGGGAATCAGCTTGGTACTGTTGTCTATTTCGAAACCAAACTGGAAGTGGGGCGGGAAAAGCTCCCGGATAAAGGCACCGACATCCTGTAAGGCGAAGTTGCAGAATAAATAGTTAGTGGAAGCAAGCTCTTCTTTGCGGATGCCGTCGTTGTATAATGTATGCGCGGCGGAAGTGACGAGAATCAGATTGTCTGTGGCAAAAGGAATGCACTCATAGCCGGATTTCTGTAAAGGGACATAAGTGTAAACGATGTCATAGAGCTTATCCTGTAGACCCATAAGCAGATCGAGGGAGTGGCTGATAGTAACTTTGACGGCATGATCGGGATGTGATTGCATATATGTCTGAATCAACGGCACCAGATGACACTCGTAGATGGTATTGGTGGTGCCGATTCGATAAGTCTGCTGATATTTATGCAAGATGTTTATTTCCCGGATCGAAGTTTCTTCCATTTCTAGAATTCGTTTGGCATAGGACAGAAAGAGTTCTCCTTCCTGTGTGGGAACTACGCTGCGCTTCGTCCGGGTAAAAAGAGGGTGTCCTATTTCTTTTTCTAATTCCATAATACGGTTTGTTACCGTAGACTGTGCTACAAACAGTGCATCGGCGGTTTTCGTGTAATTGCGGTATTGTGACAGGGTAACAAAGGTTCTGAGGGTCTCTGTGTCCATGGGGGCTCCTTATAAATTCGCGTTATCTGATAAGCTGAAATGTGAAGGTATTTTTAGCTTTATAATGTTTTAATTTTATTATGATTCTGCTGTGTTGAATCGGTAATGATCCTTTAAAATAATTCTAAAATATGATTATTATAAACAAAATAATTTATTTTACAAATAATATACCATAGTGGTAGAGTAAGCACAAGGAGAGAACTTGCGCAAGATGATCTCTAAAGGTGTTTGTCTGGCAGTAAGGCATAAAAAGCATTGAAGATAGGATAAAGATAAAAGCAATATTAAAATGGAGGATGGCGTAAGAATGGAAAGTAATAGAGAAACAGAAAACAGTATCAGAATAATGAGGAGCATAAAAGGGAAAGAAGGCGAGGGAAAAGAAGTCAAGGGAAAAGAAGGCAGTCAGTGTAAGAAAATGTTTACTATAAGAGAGGTGCGTTATGATAATAAGGATTTTATCAGATTGTGCGGAGAGTTGGATTGCTACTTAAACGCGGCAATCGGCGGTGAGGATAAGAGAGAAAAGTACAAGAAATACAATCACTTGGACACGATGGATTATGTTGCGATTGTGTATGACGGTGAGAAGGCGGTAGGCTGCGGGGCTTTGCGAAGATATTCAAATACGGAGATTGAAGTAAAAAGAGTCTTCTTGCAGGAGGAATATCGCGGCAGAAATATCGGCGGGATACTGCTGGGGAATCTGGTGGAGAAAGCAAGAGAGCTGGGATTTCAGAGAATGATACTGGAGACGGGACTTTTTCTGGATGCATCGCTCAGATTATACCGCAGATTCGGGTTTGAGCGAATTCCAAATTACGGAGGCTATCAAAATATGGAAGAATCCTATTGTATGGCACGGGAGATCGGAGCGGATGCGGTACTTTATTGTGAGGGAAGGAGAGCGACGAGTGAGCAGTTGTATGAGCTGTTTCATTCCGTAGGATGGATGTCTGCCCGGTATGTGGATCGTATGGAGAATGCTTATAAAAATGCCGGGCTGGTGGTGACGGCATGGAGGCAGGACAGACTGATCGGTCTGGCGGAGGTATTGGATGATGGGGAACTGACAGCTTATATTCATTATCTGCTGGTCGAGCCGCAGGAGCAGGGGAAAGGGATCGGAAGGCATCTGATTGAGATGGTGCGGGAGCATTATAAGAATTATCTTTATCTGCTTGTGATAAGTGAAAATAGGGATGTGGCGTCTTTTTATCAAAAGACCGGATTTAATGCGGCAGAAGGAACCGTGGTGTTTCAGATTATGGGAGAATAGAAAAGATCCGGCGGCAGGGATGAAGAGAGATTATAATATTGAGGATTAAGAAAGTCATAACCCTTCAGAATACTTCATAGAATGTAAAAAAGTATTCTGAGGGGTTTTCTTTTGAAAGATTATATTGAGGAACGTGCAATTCATATTGCCAACTATATTATTGAAAACAACGCCACGGTGAGACAGACTGCGAAGGAATTTGGGATTAGTAAGAGTACGGTACATAAAGATGTTACCGAAAGACTTGCGCAGCTTAATCCGTCTCTGGCAGCAGAAGCAAGGAAAGTATTGGATGTCAATAAATCTGAGAGACATATCCGCGGGGGAATGGCAACCAGAGAGAAATATCTGCATCAGCATATGTGCTGATTAAGGGAATCGGACATTGACTGGAACAGGGTGATTAAAGTGTCGGTCATACATAGTGAAATACTTTACTTTTGGGTAAAATGGGCATAGAATAGGTTCAGAATTGAGTGGAAAGACGGACTGCACAGGCATGGAAAACGATCGATTGGCTTAGCGTCTGTCAGTGGAGTAATGTAGTAATGGATACAAAAGAAAGAGTACAGGGAACTTTATACAGCAACGCGGATCTTAAGAAACTGATTCTGCCGCTTATTATGGAGCAGCTGCTGGCTATTTTGGTTGGTATGCTGGATACTGTCATGATTTCCGGCGTAGGCGAGGCCGCCGTATCCGGTGTTTCGCTGGTGGATAATATCAATATTCTCGTGATTAACATTTTCGCGGCACTGGCTACAGGCGGTGCCGTGGTAGCAGGACATGCTATCGGGCGGAAGGAGCCGGAACAGGCGGGAAAAGCGGCATGGCAGATGGTGCTTTTTCTGCTGTATACTTCTTTCCTTACAACAGTGATTCTGTTGGGAGTACATAAGAGCATCCTGCGGTGCGTTTTCGGACAGGTGGAAGCGGATGTTATGGAAAGTGCAACCACATATCTGATTATTACCGGGCTTTCGATCTGCCCTTTGGCGTTGTATAATGGCTGTGCAGCGCTGTTTCGCGCCATGGGCGATTCCAAGACTACGATGTATATATCACTTCTGATGAATCTGATTAATCTGGTGGGAAATTCCCTGCTGATTTTTGTCTGTAAAATGGGAGTGGCGGGGGCTGCCATTGCTACGCTGGTTGCGAGGACGGTTGCCGCTGTGCTGATCTTCTATCTGATGATGGATGACAGGAGGGTGATTCATTTTAGAAACAGGCTGACCGCAAGAATGGATTTTTCACTGGTAAAAAGGATATTGTTTATCGGTATTCCTAACGGTTTGGAGAACAGTCTGTTTCAGCTTGGTAAAATATTGCTGCTCAGTCTGGTATCCACTTTCGGTACCTCGGCGATTGCCGCCAATGCGGTGTGCGGAACGATTACGAATTTCAACATTCTGCCCGGTATGGCGATCGGCATGGCAATGCTGTCGGTGAGCAGTGTCTGTATCGGTGCGGGGGAGATCGGACAAGCCCGTTATTATACAAAGAAGATGATGTGGTTGACATGGCTTTGCATGAGTGCGGTTTCTGTTATTATGATGGTGGGAAGCCCGCTTTTTCTGAAAATCTATCATCTGACGCCGGAGACGGAAGAACTGGCGGTTCAGGTTATCCGTTTTCATGCCGTTATGTGTATGATCTCCTGGGTACCTTCTTTTTCCATTCCTAATACATTGAGAGCGGCCGGGGATGTGGTGTGGACTATGGTGATTGCAATTGTGTCGATGTGGACTTTCCGTATTATCACGGCCTATGTGTTTAGTTATGTGTTCCATCTGGGGCTGATCGGTATCTGGATTGCTATGACTATCGACTGGACTTTCCGGGGAATCTGTTATGCGCTCAGGTATCATGGGCATAAATGGGAGCGGGCGATGTCGAAGAGTGGGAAAGCTTCTATTTCCTGATGATATGTTTTGACAAGCATTTGCAGGGCTTATATAATATTGTTTAGAGTAGGGGTAAAGGTATCTTTTAGTACCCTCATTTTATAAAGAAAAGACAGTAAGAGAAAATGACGAAAGGTAAGGTTACAGAATGAACAGAGAAACGGTCATCGTAATCGACTTTGGTGGACAGTATAATCAGCTCGTGGCAAGACGTGTCAGAGAGTGTAATGTCTACTGTGAGATTTATTCTTATAAGACAGAATTGTCTAAGATTAAGGAAATGAACCCTAAGGGGATTATCCTGACAGGCGGCCCTAACAGTTGTTATGAAGAGGGTGCGGCGACCTGTTCCCCGGAACTTTTTGAAATGGGAATTCCGGTACTGGGATTGTGCTATGGTGCGCAGCTTATGATGCATGTGCTGGGCGGTAAGGTAGAGAAAGCTCCGGTCAGAGAGTATGGTAAGATTGAAGTTCAGGTAGAAAATAGCTGTGCACTGTTTGACGGGGTGTCTGAGAAGACGATCTGCTGGATGAGCCACAACGATTATATTTCCCAGGCTGCACCGGGATTTCGTATCAGTGCGCATACCGCGGATTGTCCGGTGGCGGCAGCAGAGAACCCGGAGAAAAATCTGTATGCGATTCAGTTCCATCCCGAAGTGCTGCATACCGTAGAAGGAACAAAAATGTTGTCTAACTTCGTCTATAAAGTGTGCGGATGTGCGGGCGACTGGAAGATGGATTCTTTCGTGAAACAGTCTATCGAGGCGATTCGTGAAAAAGTGGGGGACGGCAAAGTGCTCTGCGCGCTGTCCGGCGGTGTGGATTCCTCGGTGGCAGCAGTATTGTTGTCGAAGGCGATCGGAAATCAGTTGACTTGTGTCTTTGTGGATCAGGGACTGCTTCGGAAAAATGAAGGGGATGAGGTTGAGGAAGTATTCGGACCTAACGGCAATTATGACCTTAACTTTATTCGTGTGAACGCGCAGGAGCGTTTCTATAGTAAATTAGCCGGTGTGGAAGAGCCGGAGAGGAAGAGGAAGATTATCGGCGAGGAGTTTATTCGTGTCTTTGAGGAAGAGGCTAAGAAAATCGGTGCGGTGGATTTCCTTGTACAGGGGACGATTTATCCTGATGTGGTTGAGAGCGGACTGGGTGGCGAGAGCGCTGTGATCAAGTCCCATCATAATGTGGGCGGACTGCCTGATTATGTGGATTTTAAGGAGATTATTGAGCCCCTTCGGGATCTGTTTAAGGATGAAGTGCGGAAAGTTGGATTAGAGCTTGGCATTCCGGAATATCTGGTGTTCCGGCAGCCGTTCCCAGGCCCGGGTCTTGGGATTCGGATTATCGGTGAGGTTACGGCTGAGAAGGTGCGGATCGTGCAGGATGCGGATGCTATTTACCGTGAGGAGATCGCTAAGGCGGGGCTTGACCGTGAGATCAACCAGTATTTTGCTGCGCTTACGAATATGCGTAGTGTGGGGGTTATGGGAGATGAGAGAACCTATGACTATGCGGTGGCACTCCGGGCGGTGAAGACGATTGATTTCATGACGGCGGAGAGCGCGGAGATTCCGTGGGATGTGCTGCAGACGGTGATGAACCGGATCATTAATGAGGTTAAGGGGGTTAATCGGGTGGTTTATGATCTGACTAGTAAGCCGCCGGGGACGATTGAGTTTGA
>JAGBEO010000001.1 GCA_017936885.1 Lachnospiraceae bacterium
CATACAGGAATTTTCCGCCCAAACAAGTCTTCCATTGACATCCTATTTCCTCAGTGATGGACAGATCAAAAAAATGCTAAGTCACAGGTTTTAACTGTGGCTTAGCACTATGTTTTTAAGTTCAACTCCCAAAGTCAGGTTATAGTCACATTGATTTCTTTTGTCAAGGATTATTTTTTACCTACCGTCAGCTACCAGAAAAACTCCTGACAAAGGTCAGCCATTTCCTCAGGTGTCTCTTCCATGCCGTTTTGGAACCAGTTGACGATGATTTCTTTGACAGCGCTTTGCTTTGCTATCGTACGATATCTCTCTTTGGGAGACAGCTCAGGCTGCCCGTCCTCTGCTTGTTGATTTGCATGAAAAATAAAATCCGGCGGCAGCTTTGCCTGAATAAAAAGGTTGAAAATCTCCGCATTTTCTTTGATTGCCGCAAAACAATCCACATACCATTGCCATGGATGATTTCTGTATTTCTCTTGTGTAAGAGAGGTCGCAATAAGATCGGAAATGGAATTGCCGATTTCCTTAAGTACCTCTTCTTTGGAAGCATAATTTCTATAAAAAGCTGCTCTCGAAACGCCGGAACGCTTAATAATAGACGTAATGGTTATTTTGTCAAAAGGATATTCATTCATCAAATAAATCAGGGCGGTGCAGATACATTCCCTTGTAAGCTGGTTGGATTCCGCGTTTGACATCCGCAAAACTGCTCTTTTTTTCAATTCTGTCTCCTGATCGGGCATAATAGCTCTCCTTTCCGGGATATTGATTTCATACAGCAACACGCCGTTTTGTCTTGGTGATACAAAATGTTCCCATATTGTCTAGTCCGAGAAAATCGGATTGACCATATATGCGGTTGGTGATACACTTGTATCACCGATATAATTATAATGTCAATATAAATGTAGCATAAATATAGCCGGACGTCAATATATGCCAAAGCGCTCTGAACTGTAACAGTGTGGAACTGTTTAAACAGCAAAACCGGAAGCTAAGCATCTTGTCCTCCAATCCAGAGAAGGGAGTTGTCTTATAATGAAAAAAGAGTATTTCAATATTCCTAATTTAATGGGGTATTTTAGAATCCTTTTGTTACCTGTTTTCTTATATGTATATGGCAGCGCAGACACACCTGCTGAATATCTGGCAGCCTTTATGATCCTGGCTGTTTCCTTCCTGACAGATTTTCTGGACGGCAAAATTGCGAGAAGGTTCCATATGGTTACGGATTTTGGCAAAATATTGGACCCGGTGGCGGACAAGCTGACACAGGGCGTGCTTGCGATCGCAGTTACCCTGCACTATCCGCTTATGAAAATGTTCCTGCTCCTTTTTGTATGCAGGGAGATATACATGGGTGCGATGGGACTTTATCTGCTAAAAAAGAAACATGTATGTAACGGAGCACAGTGGTACGGAAAGGTATGTACAACGATCATTGATGCGGGTGTCTTTATCCTGCTATTTCCGGGCATCTCCTATCAGGCAGCAAATGCTATAATCCTCCTGATGATGGTATGGGTGGCATTTACCTGGATCAAATATGTACAATTTCACACAGGGATTATCCGTCAAATAACTCAGACTCAAAAAAAGCCGTCTGTCAAAAACAAAGGGAGGCATTTTGTGATTCTTTTCATCGTATTTATTCTATATATTATCCTGGGTGGTATTCTGCCGTATAGGAAGGAGCCGGAGGTCAGCGAAACATTTCAGCAAAATTTTTCAACGGAGCAGTTCTATGCGAATGAGATTTCCTGCGACAGAGCATTGGTCGTGGAGGATAATGGTGATGCACTGGCAGAGCGAATCCGCCTGATAGAACAGGCACAGGACAACATCATCTTATCCACCTTTGATTTTCGGGCAGATACAGCGGGCAAACAGGTGATCGCAGCCCTGATGGCAGCAGCGGACCGGGATGTTTCGGTAGAAATATTGGTGGACGGTTTTAATTTTCTAATGCAAATGCAGGGGAATCCCTATTTCTATGCTTTGACAGAGAAGGAAACTGTTACAGTCAAGGTGTACAATCCCATCAATCTGCTGACTCCCTGGAAGGGCATGAGCCGTCTGCATGATAAATATGTGATCGCAGACGACACCCTTTATCTGTTAGGCGGACGAAACACCTTCAATTATTTTCTGGGCGATCAGGAAGGACATAAGAATCATGACAGGGATGTACTTGTCTATAATACCGGCGGTACAGAAGCTTCTGTCTATCAGATCATAGATTATTTCGACACTGTATGGAACCAAAAGGAATGTAAAAGCTGGAAGCCCAGTAAATGGCTTACGGATACCCATGCGGTCAAAGAGAAAACCAATGAGCTTTATGAACTATATGACAGGATGCAAAAAGAACATGAAGACTGGTTTTCCGCAGCAGACTATGAAGCTAAGACTCTTCCGGTCAATAAAATCACGCTGCTTTCCAATTCAACGAAGCTCTATGCGAAGGAGCCGCGGGTATTTTACGGATTGGGGAAATTAATGGAACATGCAGAAGAAAGCGTATTAGTACATACACCTTATATTATGTGTAACGATATGATGTATGATAGCTTTGCTCATATTTGTGAGAGCGGGGTTCCGGTCACTGTCATGACCAATTCGGTCAAAAACAACGGGAATGCTTTCGGCGCCGTGGATTATGCGCTGCATAAAGAAGAGCTTTTAAATACAGACATGCAGATTCTGGAATATGAGGGCGGTATTTCTTATCACGGGAAAAGTATCGTCATTGATGATGATATTGCCATAATAGGCTCTTTTAATATGGATATGAAAAGTGTCTACCATGATACGGAGATGATGCTTGTCATTAACAGCAAAGAATTGACTGCACAACTCAAAGAGAATCTGGAAAGCTATCAGACGGAAACCAAAGAAGCAAGCCTGCAGGAAAACATAAACGATGAGCTGTTCGGGGACGGTGTTTCCGTGCCGCAGAAAATTCAGCGGTTTTTCATCCGGCTTCTGGACAAGCCGCTGCGGTTTCTGCTGTAGAAAATCACCTTTACAACCATTCATAACCGCCGCCTGTGATAGCAAGGCTTAACAGCGTATCCATTTTCTCTACTTCTTCACCCTCTACGATCTGTAAAAGCTTCGCTGTCTCTTTTGCAGCGGGCATTTCCTCACCCGGTCCGATCTCCCAGTCCAGATCTTCTCCGCAGGTCGGACATACGATCTGAGGCTCCGTATGCAGGGACAGGAATCTGTCACCGCACTCTGTGCACTCATAAAAACCACATTTGGTTGTTCCGTCAGGGACGTAATACATGTCTTTTTCCTCCTAATATACAAGTATAATAGTTCAAAACCCAACAGATGGTCGGGCTTACATCCTGCATTATGTACAGTATAATAGATGATAACAACACTTGCAAGAACCACCCCTGATTCTGTTTCACCTCCGGCTACGCTATAAACAATTGGGAAAAGGAAAAGAGGATAAGCATGAAACTTCTATCCGATGATGTTCAGTTCGAATGCTCAAACGCCCATCTTCTCGCCTCCGCAATATTCATGCCATGAAAACGCCCGAAATCATGCATCAGATGAGATTGGTCAGTGTACCCGTAACAATACACCGCATCCAGAATCCGAAACTGCGGCCGGTAAAGAATATCCTGCCACAAACACTGATATCGCACAAGTGAAGAAAATGTCTTGGGCGATATCCCGATATACTCTCTGAAAAGCCGCTCCAATGTTCTGCTGCTTGTGTGCAGTTCACCGGAAAGCGCTCCGATTTCCAGACTGCCTTTTCTCCCTAACATCTCCCCCAAGGCTTCTGTAAGAAGATGATTTTCCCGTTCCGGATGAAAGTGTTCCAGGAGAACCTTTTCTGTCATTACGGCACGAAGCCTGATATCGGTCACTTCGAACAGAATTGGTTCCAGTTTTTTCTTAATATTAGCAAAATGATACCCTACGTCGAAAAAAGCATTTTTCGTATCACGCAAACTATCTTCCGCAAAAAGATATGCACTCCATGGGTAGAACCGGATGGCGAACACGGAAACTTCTTTTTCCGCATCATTCGCCTGGCAGGTTTCAAAGGTTCTGTCATCAATGCCGCAGAATTTATTGAAAACCTGATTCCGGGTAAAGTCCGTGGAGAAAATGATATCCATGCAGGTATCCGGCGTCACAATTCCATGGGTAGGCACATCAGTTTTATGTTCATAATACGGTTTCCTGCTGCCCCAAAAGCATCGGATATAAGGCTTTAGTGCCGCACAGGGTTCTAATTCCATATACGTTTCATTGCAGGCAAAAGGAGTCGCCGTAATAGGATGATACATTTTGTCAAAATTCATTGCTTGCCCTCGCTTATGCTTTATTATCGCATAAAGCGGACATATTGAAAAGATTTGTCTATCTTTTCTTTCCTTTCTTCACCCGCTCGGGCAGTTCCGGTTCCATGGCTTTTACCATCTCCTGTAGCAATTCCCTGTTATCCAGAATCGTTACGGGAAGCATGGGTTTAGCGCCATCGTAGGGTGGTTCCGGCTCACTGTCCGGCATATAACGGCGGGCTGCCTCCGTATTCTTTACCAGAAAACCATTGCCGTAAATACCGCCTATGATCTTCTCTCTGTAATAAAAAATGTACCCGCCCATCATGGGTATGTTCCTGATATCGCCAAGTTCTGCAAGCTGATCCATGATGTAAGCGGCAAGTTCTTTGTTATTCGCCATTTGAATCCTCTCTTCTGTGTCATAATTTTGCAAAAGAAGTATACCGTACCGTCTTAGATTTTTCTTGTAGAAAAGCGACAGGTTTTCGCTGCCGCCTTTCCTTTCTTATTTATTCAGCTTTTAGACAATGTCATGATTACAGATTTTCTTTCTGCCTGAATTGCTCTATATTTTGTGCTTCGGAAGCAGATAAAAGCCACTGTTCCAGCACTGTCTTGTCCTGTTGAGAGACGATTTTCTCTCTTAAATCTGCGGGAACCTCGCCCATGTTTTCTAACAGAGTCAGGATAGAAGCTGACATTCCTTCTTTCATTCCTTCTTTTCTGCCAATCGCGATCCCCTCGTCTCTGATATAATCATCCTCAGCCCAGCGATCCCGTTTTGCTTTCCAATAATCATCGTAGAGCCACCGCAATGACTTTCTGATGCTCATATTTTTAACCATCCTGATGGCTTCTGCCATTCCCTCATTTTTAACTGCAATCATAGCCAGATCTGCCTCCTCCCGCGCATTAAAAAGTCTGATCCAGTCATCCACCGGTGTCCCTTGTAATGCTTTTGTCAGTTCAATAATGTGTACTTCCCATAAATCTGTCAATTCTTTTCCCCAAGTGTCGCGCATACGGTATACCGAATGATACTCCTGCTCTTAAATTGTGATTGTCTGAATTTAAAAGCATAGATTCTCTGAAGTTTAGAATGTTTGATTTGACATAATATTGTTAACTAGAAATTGTTATACTTCGGTTTGATTATAGCATATATGAATCTTTGCCAATCTGTAAAAATTTGAAGCTGTGTCTTCCGGCACTCACGGATTTTGCACAACGCTTCGCCCAACTCTGCCGGAGCACTTTATCATGCTGACAGCATACCCTATAGATAAAGACTCCTTAAAGGCAGAATTTATGGCATATTCTGATTATGTACCCGTAACGAGTCTTATATTAAGTCTTACAAATGAGAATGACTGTTGCAGTCAAATGATGGCGCTTCAGACAGAAGACAGCATGATTCATTTTGTGATAGGTCCTGAGACCAGGGTAATCGACTGCAGACGGCTCCTACTCGGGCTTCGCGTTACTGCGTTTTATGACCGTTCCCTTCCCGCCCCGCTGATTTATCCGCCCTAGTACCGTACGCAAATGATCATCGCGGTCACTCTGCGCTATCCGTTTATGAAACTATTTCTGATTCTCTTTCTATGCAGGGAACTGTATATGGCTCTGATGGGGCTCTATCTGCTGAAACACAAAAATGTATGCAACGTCGCGCAGTGGTATGGGAAGATCTGCACAACCATGATAGACGCTGGCGTTTTTATCCTCCGCTTCCCAGGGATCCCCTATCAGGCTGCCAACATAATCATCATCGTCATGGGAATCGTAAGCCTGCTCAATTACCTGTTTGACGCTCCGCTCACCTCGCTGCAGCTTGTCATAAACGGTATCAGCATCCTTCTATTCGCGGCAGTATGCTTCTTATTCTCCTGTCCGATAAGCATTCTGATCTTTAGCAGAAAAGAATATTAACAGCGTTCGGATATCACAAATTGTAACCAGGATGAGACATACTACAGCACCCACTTCCTAATGTCAGAAATACTATACCAGGAAACCTCTTGAAATCATTCCATAAATCAGACTGGTCGGTGTACCCATAGCGGTACACCGCATCCACGACCTGAAAAAGATTATATATTTATCATTCCTCCGGCGGCGGCATATTCCTCTCTGGAGCATCCCGTTACACGCATTATGATCTGTTCATCTAACCCTTCGCGCAACAGACTGCGGAGGATGCGAATTCTTTCTTCCTGTTTGCCTTCTTTCCGGCCCACTTTTCTTCCCTCTTTCCTGCCATTCTGCTTCTCTTCCTTAAGCCATTCATCCAATGCCTTACACATAGGTTCACCCTCCTCCTCTACCTTTCTCAACAAGACCTTATTATTCAGATGCGCTGATATTACCACTTCTGTTTCATGACTAAGCTTCTGAAACCGCTCCAGACGAATCAGTTCTTCCAGCTTCTCCCTATCGCCTCTGCACTGCATCGCCTGAAAAAACTCCCTTAAATCCGTATGGTAATTCCGCACATCGATATAATCAGCTTCCATCAGTGGAAAACCGTAATCGTTGAACAGCACGCCAGATTGGCTTGCGACCTTTTGCGATATCCGAAGCAGCTCAGCCAGATTCTTCCTGCCGCGCCAGCGCCCTTCTCCCATATATAAAACCATCGTAATAACAGGCTTCAGACAATCTATTTCTTTCATCCGGCTCTTCTTCTCCCGATACGCCTCATAAGCCTTACTCTTCCGATGTTCTCTGTCAATCTCCCGTATCTGGCACTCATATTCACTGGCATCGTAAACCATAATGCGCTCCGGCATGCTGTAATCAGATTCCAGCTCAATTTCCAGTCCATAACAGATATTCTGTCCGGAATCATACATCAATATGTCCCGTTCTTTCTCCCCGGATGCTGATGACAGCGACGGGTAGCTTCTTTTTAACAGTTCCAGCCTCTCTGGTACAAGAACCTTCTCTCCATGATAAATCTCCATGTTAATCAGTTCTGCAAACCTGTCTGGTCCGGCAAAGAACCTTCTGTCCAGTATATCAATTTTGCCCATATATCCCTTTCCGGCTGTATATACAATATACCTCGATTTGTGAAGGCAATTGTATCAGCCATCTTCTGATATTCGTGTGAAATATGGCTGATAACGCCGAAACCGGATATGGCCGGTTAATCAATTCCGAACGGAATTTTGAATTTCACTGTTTATAAAACGTTTTTTATTAATTGCATTATAGAAAGAATCTCATATGATGTCAATAGATTTCAGGACAAATAATGTACTAATTTTCGTTTATCTCATCTACTTTTCCCTTTTACATTGCCACATAAAACAATGCATTATACATAATATATAATACAATATTTTGTATTTTATTTATAAAGGTATTCGTTAATACACTACACTTAGTAGCATTTCTATATGGGTCATTATTACGCCCATCTTTTTTCTACACATATTAATTCCAAAATTGTTCCGCTTCTTCTGTGTTATATCTTATAATATATTTATCTTCAATTGCTCTCTACATCAATTCTGGTTGGTTGAAAACATCTCGGTTTCATCTTATTTTATGAAAGGTAATTTCCATGCAGGTTAAATCAACCGCTCCTTTTCAAATTTCCGGCTCTGCTCGCTCACCATACTTGCGCAAACTGACAGTCTTTTGGTCAAAACTCCATGATCCGACCTGATTCCACGTATAGCTTTCTGCATTTTTCACATAATAAAGCCGGAGGACATAGTGTGAAAAATCACACTGATGTGCTATTGTTTCACAAACTGAACGAGTTCAGTTGGTTATTTGTTTCTGAGCGAAAACAAATAGCTCTGATGGCAGATGAGAAACCATCTACGCGGATTTCTCATCGCCTCTTCGTGACAAGTCGTTCAGAAATGAGGATTAAAATGAAAACAATTGCATTTTTACTACTACTTTTATATGATTTTTTCATATGGACGCTTTGTAAAGCATGCTCCATAGCTGATGAACGCGAAAATTTTGACGGAAGCTATTAGACTTCCCATAAAGCAAAAAGCACCTCCGTGAATTTTTATTACGTTGGTGCTTTGGTCATTATATATCATTTATTTTCTGCTATTAAAGCTCTCTTCAATTTCAAAAAATGCTTATCCCTCCATTGCCGCGGCATATTCCTCTTTTTCCCCGGTGCAAGAACCTTCTCTCCATGATAAATTTCCGTGTTAATCAATTCTACGGTATACGGTAAATCACGAGTACCGTAGTTTTTAAAAGCCGCCAATGCTGATCTGGCGGCTACAGTCTGAGCAGGTTCTTCGGAACCTACTTTTCTATTTTTAGACATAAAAATGGAGCCATTGCTCCATAGATGATTACTCATCTATTTTGCAACAGCCCCGACCAGATTTTCAATTGTCCACATACCATTTAATCAGTTCTAAAACTTTCTTCTGCTTTTCATTCTCAAGCTTTTCCATATACGACACTGCTGCTGTAATTGCCGGCGATTTCACAACCTGTTGCACCGGCTTTCTTGTATCTGTCTGATTCAGATGATCTGTGGCAAGCACATGACCGCTTTTCTCCTGATCTTTCATAATTCTGAAACAGGCTTCCAGTTCACTTCGCTTTGATGCATCCAGATGCATTTTGGAAATAAACACATCCGTTGGGATATCGTATAATTCTGCCATCCCGACAATGGATTGATACGTGGGCAGATTTCGCCCGGTTTCATAGTGGGAATATGCCTGTCTGCCTATTCCCAGTACTTGTGAAAGATATAATTGGGAATAGCCGTGTGAAATTCTTAATTCTGTTATGTATTCTGCGATTTCACTATGATTCATGTCATACTCCTTATCTGCAGTGCTTGGTGACTTCTCTATTCTGTGAAAAATTTTGTACCTTCATCTCTATTTTAAAATGCCTTGTTACAATAGAGCTCATAATCGGGATTCCTCTACAATACTTCTTTCGTTTTATCCAAAGCTGCCGCGATCACCGCATCCATGTCATAATACTTATATTCTCCAAGCCTTCCGCCAATAATTACCTTTGCTTCCTTATCTGCCAATGTTCTGTATTTTTTATATAGTTCATTATTTTTCTCATCATTGACAGGATAATAAGGTTCATCCCCCTGTTTCCATTCGGAGCTGTATTCGCGGCTGATAACAGTCTTGGGTAAATCTCTTCCCTCTTCATCCTTGCCGAACTCAAACCATTTATGTTCAATAATACGAGTCCAAGGCGTTTCCTTGTCTGTATAATTGACTGCCGCATTCCCCTGAAAATTAGGTATATTCAAGATTTCTGTTTCAAAACGCACGGAACGATATTCCAGTGTTCCCAACTTATAGCCAAAATAGGCATCAATCGGTCCGGTATAAATTATTCTTGATGCAAGCTTGTCCAGTTCCGCTTTATTTTCCAGATACTCAATTCCACGGCTGACTTCGATACCATCTAACATATTCATAACCATTTGCGTATAGCCGCCAACAGGAATGCCCTGATATAAAGCGTTGAAATAATTATTATCAAAAGTAAATCTGACCGGAAGCCGTTTGATGATAAATGCCGGAAGTTCTTTACAGGGTCTTCCCCATTGCTTCTCTGTGTACCCTTTGATTAATTTCTCATAAATGTCAGTCCCCACTAAGCTAATCGCCTGCTCTTCAAGATTCGTGGGTTTTTCGATGCCAGCAACTTTCTTCTGTTCTTCTATTTTGGCAGCCGCTTCCTCCGGCGTTATAACACCCCACATCTTATTAAAGGTGTACATATTAAAAGGAAGGGAATATAATTCACCACAATAATTTGCTACCGGAGAATTGGTAAAACGGTTAAACGCTGCAAATCGATTCACATAGCTCCAGACCTCCCTGTTATTTGTATGAAAAATATGAGCGCCGTATTTATGTACATTGATACCCGCTATTTCTTCTGTAAAAATATTTCCTGCAATGTGAGGCCGCTTGTCAATGACAAGAACCGATTTACCTGCGTCTGCCGCTTGTCTTGCAAATACGGAGCCGTATAGACCGGCGCCTACTATTAGATAGTCGTACATTTATTTCTTCACCTTCTTATAAAATAGAAATTGTCCTAGTTAATCTTTCTGACAGATTATATCCATCCCAAATCAGATCAAAATCCATAGTTTGACCGACCGGAACAATACGATCAATTCCTTTAATGCCAGATTTAATCAGAGGAATAAACATATCTTTGTCACCAATATATCCTATCGTCTGGCATTTCTTGTCATTACAAAGATTATATAACTCAAGAATCTCATGACAATCGTACTCAAAGAAATACCCAGAATTATCTTTCATATCCATGAGGTCATCTATAATTTCAGTAATTTGAACTCTAACGATTAGATTATCGCCGTTTTGCTTAATCTTAACTTTGTCTGCATGAACAGCCATCAAATAAGCACTAGTTATTTTGTTAATTCCCTGAATAGGCTGAAAAGTATATTTCTTTAATACAACTTCGTGCAAATGAATCCAAAACAAATCTTTTGCTTTCGTTATACAACTACCTGTCCACACAACAATACGCGGACTAGTGCAAGCATTCTGATCAGTCAAATATGTATCATTATAAAAATCTTCGGCAACTTTAGCCTTATTTTCAATTTCAATATATTTATCACTGTCAATAACAGCCAGCGAATATCTATCGGCAAATGTAACCTCACCTGCTCTAGATGATAACGGAGATTTACGGATTTCTTCAATTGTAGCATCACCGCCCCAAATAATTCTTACATCAGCTATAGCCGATAAGAAGTCATTAACTTTCTGATCTCTGTCATAACGAACAAGACAAATATATGCTTTCATCTCTACAAATTCTTCAAGAGTCTCTTTAATAGCCCGATTGATAATTTCAACCTGTGGAAAATCTTTCGATGGAATTCTTACTATATTGGCATTGCCAGTAAGTAATCCACTCACCAAAGAATAGGCATAGTTTACGGGAACATTCGACGGTGCAATATGTAAGACAATTCCTCTTCCAAGGTGTAAATTACTATCATCACATGAAAATCTATCCCTAAGTTTTATAATAGAAGTTTTTCTCATCCAAAATCCTAATGTAATGATATCAGGATATACTTGTGCTTCCGAAGATCTCATTAAACGTTTTGAGACATTACTAAGGAAATCCACAACTGATTCATCAAAAGGTTCTTTAGCTGCCACTTTAGACATTCCTTCAATTGTTTCAGCAGATCCAACTAAATAGGAAATGTTATCTAATACTTTTTTATTTATACTTTGCTGCATAAGTATCACTACACCCCCTAATCTCTGCATTCTTTAATCTTCCGATAATCTTAAAATATTTACCTTTTCTACCACATGGACAATCATCTTCACCCAAAATAATTCCCTCATCCTCAGTAATCAAAGAATGCCCTGGATACGACTCTGGAATTGTTGATACAACCTGTATAATACCCCTCTCTCCAAAATCACACTCAGAAAAATCTGTTGGTCTACGGGTAATCACATCCGAAAAAATGCTCGCATGAAGATGCCCACATTCACATTGCATATATATACATCCAGTTTGTTCTACCATTCCATAGTAATCGTGTATTTTGTCCAATCCACACATATCTTTCAGGCAATTGTGAAATTCTTTTGGGCTTACAGATTCATTAACAAGTTTCTTCCATCCACCACCATGAATGAGAATTCCGTTAGATAAATCAAATGTAATTCCTTCTTTTTTTAACTGACGCAACTCTTTATAAAAATGCTGCCATATCATAAAAGTGAAACCAAATAAAAGAATTTTCTGACCTTGAAATTTATTTAGAAATTCTTTTAAACCTTCTACATCCAGTCTCATATCATCATCTAAAGCATACATTTTTCTTGTTCCGAATATAGAAAATCCCAAAATACCAGCACCTCTTGCTGAAAACATCGCTCTATCTTTCACGACAGATGGACAATCAATAATAATCATGGGCATACGACTAGAACCCGTAAAATCAGAAACAATTTTAACCATAGCCTTCTGTTGATTAGAAGATGTTTTTTTATCCAAAAATATTTTTGAAACAGCCTGTCCTGATGTTCCTGAGGATGTCATAGTCTTTACTATCTTTTCTTGAGGAACACTTTTCAATGATAACTCCTTAAAAAGCCGTACCGGTAAAAAGGGCAACTCTTTATATGAAGTTACTATACAAGAATTATAGCCGATACTTTCCAATATCCTTTTATATTCATCACAATGCTCTTTATGGTATATTGTCAACTCTACTAGGCGTTTTGTAAGAATTTTCTTCTTATCCTCTTTTTCAAGCGAATAGGGTGAAATATCTATAATTTCTTCAAATTCCATAACTATTATTTAACCTTTCCAATATTATTTCTGCCATTTTCCTGTAATGTTCCTGAATAAAGAAATGATTCCCTTCAAATTCATAGAAACAACAATTATCTGTAAAATATTGTTGCCATTGCATCATATCTTTCAATGGTGTATCAGTCTCAGAATAAAATATTGTTGCTGGAATCTTTGTTTCTAGGGAAAGTTCTTCAAACCTATATTTTCCAATGATTAAATAATCGGCTCTATATATAGGCAGATATACTCGCCAAAAAATTTTATTATTTACTAATTTCTCTGGAATCCCACCGAATTTTATTGTTCTCTCTTTTACGTATTCATCTAATTCATTTTCATCAAAGCTTACTAATTCTGTCTTAGAATGGGGTTCATGAGCAGCCAAAAATATATGTCTTGGAAGTAATATTTCATTTCGTTTCATTATAAGCTTCAACACTTCTATTACTGTAATACTTCCCATGCTGTATCCCATAAGTGCATAGCTATTACAACCATGGAGATAACTTCTTATGTTGCGATACATATCTTCCGCAAGCTCATTAAAATCATTATAAAATGGCTCTTTATGACGCATCCCATGTCCTGAGTATTCTAACTTAACAAACTTAATCTGTGGGAGACAGTCATCTAACTGATCAAAAAAGTTTAATGTACCTCCTGCATATGTAAAACAAAATAAAATCATCAATTCACCTGATTCCATAATAATGTGTCATCCATCACTTCTTAATTAAATATTTCGAGCAATTTTGGATAAAATTTGTTTAAAAATATCATTTACCAAAGGCTCTTTGAGAATAAGAAGAACTATTCCGTAGAATCCAAAAAATAATGTTCCTGAAATTAATAACGAAAGAACACTACTGAAATCAAACCATTTAACCCATATGCAACTTAAACAACTAACAACCAACGCAATAAAAATTCGACCGTAATGAATTTTCCTATAAGCATTAATTACTTGATCTTTCAAAACAATAAGCTGATAAACAAATACAGATATCTCCGCAATCAAAGTGCCTATTGCCGCTCCAGTTGCGGCTAATTTAGGAATTAAAAGCAGATTCAAGATCAAATCAACCACTGCCCCTACTATTTCAGAATATAAAACTACAATTTCCCTATTAAGCGGAACTAATATTTGAATCCCCATGATATTAGTCAATCCAATAAATAATATCGTTGGAATAATAACCTGCATTGGAACAATTGCTCCAACATAAGAAGTCCCTGATAGAAAAAAAATCCCTTCTTTAGCATAAATAATAAAATAAATCACCATCGGTGTAGCTAATAGTGCAACAAAATTTAATGCTTTCGTGGTAATTCTGTCGAATTCTTTTATTTTTCCTTGTTCAACATAGTAAGAGGATCTGGGTAACAACACTGTACCTAAAGAAGTCACGATACTGAGCATTACTGTTTTTATTTTTACGGCAGCATTATAATACCCTACATCTTCATCTGTTGTCATGAAGCCAAGCATTACTGTATCCAAATGTGTATATATTGTTGTTGCACATGCCATAGCAAAAAATATTGAAATTGGCTTAAAATGAACTCTAAGGTCATACCCTCCTACTGGTTTCACATCAATATATTTATGTACATTAAAAAAGTTAAAAATATTAGATGCAGAAGAAGCAAAAATTGAAATTGCGCCATATATAACATAATCGCTCCTATGATGTATAAGTAAAAACATCGAAATCAATGCTATAAATTTAAAAATCACTGATCTAATAGTAATATATGTATATTGCTCCAATGCTTTGTAAAGCCATTCCATTCCAATTGCATTTAGTGCAATTGTAAAACTAACGATAATATACAATGTTCTATCATCATAAAGCCTCGAAACAGTAAATAAAGCCACACCGAGAGCAATATATGCAAGTATACTCATTAAAATATTCATGAATAATAATTCATGTGCAGTTCTTGTTAATGCTACTTTATCTTCTCTAACCTTTGCACATGCACGAACTCCATATGTAGGAATTCCCATTTGAGCAAACATATTAAAGTAATATATTAATGAAGTGGCAAAAGATACTCTTCCAGTTCCTTCTGGCAATAAAATTCTTGATATATATGGAAAGGTAACTAATGGAAAAATGAATGAAGACATTGTAAGCAATGAATTCATAATAAAGTTCCTTTTTATCGATGGATGACTCATTTTTTATTTCCTTCCATAGAATCGCAAAACTCAGTATAACGTTTCAGAAAAGCTTTATCATCAAAGTATTCTTTCTGAATTGCCCTATTTTTCATTTTCATTTCATCCAAATCACCATCAAGAATATCTATAAGCCCTGCTGTATCATTAAAATCACTCACAAACAAACCGCTGCCATCTTTAATTACTTCCAAATTTCCTCCTACCGGAGTTAGGATTGGAATTCCTCCATAATACATAGCCTCAAGTGTTGATAAATCAAAAATAGAGTATTTATGAAATAAAATATAAAAATCCGATATAGAAAAAAGTTGTAGAATTTCTTCATGAGACATATAGTCTTTTATCCATATTGTCTCCTTTTGAATCCCGGCTTTTTCTATTTCCAAAGCTACAGTCTCTGCTTGAACACCATTTCCTACAAGTACCCACTTAAAATTAATTCCCGAACTCTTCACTTGACCAAGGTACTGTGGAATTCTCTCTACAGCTTTTGCGGTATTAAGGGTGGCAACAGTCGTAAAAATATAACCTTTAAATCTTTGAAGTTCTTTAATCCACTTGCTGCAATCAGCTAAATTTATGTCAGGACAATTTACACCATTGTACAGGAAGCAATATTGACATTTAGCTTCATATTTTCTTAATTCGTTTTCAGATTCAAAAAAACTGTTCTTTGCACCTTCTGACGGAAAACCTATATAATGCATATTTGATATTATCTGCTCATAGCAGCTTTCGTAATATTTCTTCACGGCAATGCAATCATACCCATGAGACGCCCTCCATTCATTATAAAAACTTCCTTGTGTATGAATTACCATGATACATTTGGGGAATGAATATAAATTTACAAAAGATCTAGCAAATTGAAGATCGTGAAAAATATAGATATCATCACATGTAAAATGATATGTTTCTCCCAACTTTTTCATATATGATTGAAGTCGCAAATAATTCTTTTCATATTGTCTAACCTTGACGAATCCTGGAATATTTCTTGTAATAAATGCTTTTACCACCGAACTTGATTTCTTTTTTTTCTCAGCTAACGGTCCACTATCATTATTACCTTGTATTACTCGATCTCCAAACACAAAATATGCATTATTCAACAAACTATATTTCTTATTTGCTTGGTATAGTCTATATACAACCCCTTGTCCACCACCTGTTTCCCCATAACATGGCTGATATGCAAAAATAAATGTTCTACTCACTTGACTGACCTCCATATAAAAATTGCTTTTCCTTTATTATTGTTGGTATATAATAGCACAAGGCAAATAACAAAAGCGGAAAAGAGTCTCTGAAAATATGGTCATCCGTAATCATGCAAATCAGCAGTGCAATAAAACTTGCACTTATAACACAGGCAACTTTATCATACAGAAAACGGTAATTGCTCTTACTGCAAATGGAAATATAAATAAGAAACAAGATCAATGCTATAATTCCGCCTTCATATAATATCCATAAGAAACTGCTATGCGGATTACCCAATGAAAGGATTCTCCATACTTCAACATTTCCTTCATCTAAATATCCACGTCCAATAATAGGATGTTCAAGCCAAGCATTAATTGCGTTAATCCATATTGATACCCTAGTAGAAATCTTAACTTGTCTATTCATGACATTAGACATCCACGACATCAACAAATTTAACCACTGTGAGTCATTATTCGTATAAAAGAATACATATACAGCAATAATAATAGCTATAATAGACTTTAAACTAAATTTAATCTTATATTTATGCAATAAATAAATACCAATAAACATTACAATGATAATATAATTAGTTGCGGAATTTGCAATAAGAACTTCTGCAAGGCAAGTAATAATTAATACTTTGCTTCGAAAACATAATTTTCCCTGATTATTCACAAAATATGAATACAATACTGCTACGCATAATGCTGGTAATACATATCTAATAAGAGTCGTTTGATGTCCCAATAACCAGTGAACTCTTGTAGAACTTGTCCGCACAAAGTCTCTTGTATTTTTTACCACCTCATCTCCCAATGTTCCTGTGACAGAATGATACATTCCGTTAGGATACAAAATCATAAAAAACAAATTAACATAATTTAAGACTTCCATTACCTTCATTAAAATAGTAATTGTTCGCATTGCTTTATATCTACTAAATAAATAAGAAATAAGCAGCACAAAAGATATTCTTCGGATTGTTCTTATTAAACACAAACCAAACTTATCCGGACACATGAAAAGAGTAGAAAATAAAAAGTATCCAAAAAAAAGAGACGTAAAGACAATAAGTTTATTAAATGCTCTTCTTTTTGCAAAAAAAGTAATAAAAAATACATCACTTACACAAATAATAATCAAACATATCGAACTCCAGCCAGGTATATCCACTACTCTTGTTACAAAAGTTGTAACATATAAAATAAACAAAATTGTGTATATAACATCCTTTATGTTGAATTTTAAGCTCATTTTTTTTTCAGCCTTTTTCAACCTCATTGGTGTCTGCTCCTTGTTCTAAACATTCAATACCTTAGTGTATTTTCATACGCTTCTACATAAAAATTTTTCAGTTTTTTAGATTCATATCTAATATCATATCCTGCTTCAATAAGTTCTTCTGCTTTATCTGACCGCTCATAATTTTTTATTCCAAGTAAATAATCAGCCCAAATCTCAGGTTCCTGATTTAAAGAAAACACACCAAATTGATTAAAAGTGTTCATTTCCGGATCTAACGAATCAGAGATAGCCCCCTTAAGACCAGTGCACTGAACTTCCACAGTAACAACACTAAAGCCTTCATATAAGGATGGAAAAACAAAACAATCCATGGCTTGTAAATAATCAGCTACATTACTTACAGACCCTGTAAAGATAATCTTATCCAATATGCATAACCGATTTGCTTTTTCAATTATTTTTTCTTTTAATGGACCTTCTCCAATCATTAATAAGCGCGATTTAGGTTCCTTTTCAAGCAGTTTGCTGAATATGTCTATCACAAAAGACTGATTCTTTTGATTTCCTTCATATCTCCCAACGTGCCCGACTAAATACTCGTCTGATATTCCTAACTGCTTTCTGACAGTCGTCCTTATCCCCATATCATAATGAAAAGAATCCGTATTAATTGCATTATGCAAAACGAAATTCTTTGGATTATCCATTATTTTTTTACCAAATGCACTTTCTCCTGCCTGTTTACCACATCCTATACAATGGGTTGCCAGCTTTTGTGCATTATATCTTAAGATTTTCCTATAAATCGGTCTTATTATTGGATTACATTTATCTGCCATAATGTTATAATCACAGTGAGAATGAAGAATTCTTATGGGGACTCCATGTTTTTTTGCCATATAGAGTGGCAATATTTTTTCCGGAAAATTATTATGAACAATATCAAACTTGTATGTTTTGAAAAGATTCTCATACTCCTTAATATTTTGCTTATTAATTCTAATTACATGTACAGGAGATAATTGATGCACAATGAATCCCATACTTTCAAAATATTTTTGTCTTGGAATATATGGATCCATATGTGTTACAATATGAAGCTCAAATTTATTTCTGTCCATATTAGAAAAATAGTTCTCAAATACTTTTTCCACTCCACCATTGTGGAATCCTTTAATAAATAAACATATCTTAATTTTCCTATTCATAATAGTTATATAAACTCCCGTGAATCACATAAAATCCTTCTCTTCTAATAATGTATCGGATTCAACATCATGTCTTAATGTCCTTCCTAAATACTTCTTCTTATCATCCAGTGCAACACCAATTCCAGGTCTTTTACCATCCAAATCCTCTGCGCCAATAATCTCTCCTGCTTTCATGTCTCTAACATAAATCAAACTACGACGCATTTTCGTTCTCTGTTCGATTTCTTCCTTGGATACAATCCTTTCATACGATCCTAGAGCCTGCTGTACATTCCTGCAGGAATCCACAAGTTTTTTCATTTCGTCCGGCTCAGTTGCCATCTGATTATCCATACCTATCTTCGTCTTATCCAAGGTTAAATGTTTTTCAATGAGACATGCCCCCAATGCAATAGCAGCAGAAGCCATTTCTGTTCCAATAGAATGGTCTGAAAAGCCAATCGTATAATCAGGAAATTCATTCTTTAGCATGCAGATATTGTATAAATTTATAGTTTCCGGTGCTGCGGGATAAATAGAAATGCAATGCAACAGGCAAATATTTTTATTTCCTGCACTTTCAATAACACTTACCGCTTTTCTTATCTCATCCATATCGCCCATTCCTGTTGATAGAACAATTGGGAAACCGGTTTTCGCTATATATTCCAAAAAATCGTAATTATTCAGCTCCATTGAAGCAATTTTAATAAAAGGAACTTTATTTTTCACTAGAAAATCAACTTCTTTTTTAGAATATGGAGTCGAAGAAAAGGCAATTTTTTTTTCACTGCAATATTCCACAATATCTAAAAGCTGTTCCTCACTCAAAGCAAATTTTTTTACAAATCTTTTAGAGATTGGGTTTTGCGCATAATATGTTTTTGAATACAATGATTCAGTTGACCATGATTGAAATTTAACACAGTTGCATCCGCATTCTACAGCAGCATCAATCATTTTCTTTGCAACATTAACATCTCCGTTATGGCTTGAATTAACTTCAGCAATCACATAAGGACTCCATCCCTGTCCCACTTCTGTACCATCTTTAAATTTAATACTCATTTTAATTCCTTCCCTACGACCACAATCTTCCGCCATCAACAACCATAACCTGTCCAGTCATAAATGATGATTGATCTGATGCCAAAAATACAATTGCATTTGCTATTTCTTCAGGATTTGCCATACGCTTCATGCTGCTTCTATCTAATACTTTTTGAAGATCAGCATCTGGAATTTCTTTATTCATTTTGGTATCTGTCAAGCCCGGTGCCAATGCGTTAACTCGAATATTATACTGTGCAAGTTCTTTCGAAATTGTCTTCGAGGCATAAATCAATGCAGCCTTACTGGAACCATATGCCAATTTTCCCTCCGTCGTTTCTATACCACTTAC
Organism: Lachnospiraceae bacterium; assembly: GCA_017936885.1. Taxonomy (GTDB): domain Bacteria; phylum Bacillota; class Clostridia; order Lachnospirales; family Lachnospiraceae; genus UBA3282. The sequence goes on from JAGBEO010000001.1 coordinate 19,906, forward strand.
AGATGCGACATTCACAATAGAACCTTTTTTCTGCCTCATCATCAATCTGGCAACCAATTGCATTATATAAATTTGTTCAAAATAATTAACTTCAAACACTTCCTTTAACTTGCTGATCGATGTCATGGTAAACATACCATTGTAAACTGTACCAGCAGCATTCACCAGCACGTCTATACTTCTTTTTTCCAAAGAAATTTCCTTAATAGCAGTCTTCATTTGACTCTCATTAGTCATATCAAAATATACTGCTTTAATCCATACGCCGTATTGATTAGCTATATTCTGCAAATCCTGTTCAAACTGTTCCGTTTTAGTGCGGGTACATGCCCACACATTTCCGCCATTTTCAGCGATTTTATTTACAGTTGCCAGACCTATTCCGCCTCCTGCTCCAGTGACTATTACATTTTTATTTTTTAACATCTTGCATCCTCACTCAATCACTTTACCGGCAACTGTGAGTACAGGACTTTGCCAGACTCATTATGCGGAATTTCATCAATATGTTTAACAGAAAACGCTGTTCTATTTAAACCTGTTTTGGAAGAGATAAATTCAACTAGTTTTTCGCAATCATCCGCAGTTGTATAAACAAGCATATGATCATCTTCGCCAACACATGCGACTTCATATCCTTCTTTACCAAAAAGGTCTTCTACTTCTACCAAATTTACACGATTACCAAAAATTTTAAGGAAACGTTTCTTTCTGCCAACTACATAATAAAAACCATCCTTATCTCTTTTAGCCATATCTCCAGTCTCAAGGCGGCCTTTTCGTTCATCACCCTTATTCAGATCTTCTCTGGATTCTGCATATCCAGGGGTAACATTTGGTCCATAATAAACCAATTCGCCAACTTGCTCTGGCTCAGTAATCACACTGCCATCCACATCAATAAGTTCAAAATGTCCACCAGGGATTGCAATGCCAATACTTCCGGCTTTTTCTACCGTTTTATCTGCAGGTACATAACTCATTCTTGCTGTAGCTTCAGTAGCGCCATACATAACTACAAGTGCCTTCCCTTTTTCACGCATACCTAACCCAAACTTACCGTGAAGCTCTTCTCCCAATCTTCCTCCTGCCTGAGTAATATATCTGAGAGAAGGGAGATCCATTTGAAGAAAACGTAATTTATCCAACATTTGATATGTATAAGGAACTGCACCAAAAGTAGTAGCCTGAGACTTCTGGAAGTAATCCCAAAAACCTCTGTCAAAGAAGGTCTGTTCTGTTAGTATAAGTCTTGCTCCTGCCAAAAGATGTGACTGGACAATTGATAGTCCATAAGTGTAATTCATTGGCAAAGTTGTTATTGCCCTATCTTGCGGAAGAATCCCTAAATATTTAACGATAGCTTCGGTATTGGACTGAATATTGACATATGTTTGTCTCACGAATTTAGGACTCCCTGTACTACCGGATGTTGTCAGCATAACAGCTAAATCTTCATCCATTGCCGGAACCTGTGTTCCGGTTTCGATAAGTTTATAATTCTCCATCTCATATACAGGCAAATTATCTACGAAATCATTTGGGCACCAAATATACTGTGGCTTGTAAATATTTACAAGATTTTCATACAATGCCCTATCAATTGTATGACCAAGCATTACTGGCACAATCCCTTTTTGAAGGAAACCAACATATCCAGCAACTGCCCCAATTGAATTTTGGCAAATGCAAAAAAGCAACGAACGCTGCGAAATACGGCTTGAAATTTCCTGAGCCATTTTATCCAGCTGCCCATAAGTAATTTCTCTGGATTCCTCCATCAATGCTACGGAATCCTCAAATTGTGCAAGATTGCACCAAAAATAATTGCTCATTCTTACTACCTCTTAAATTTCCACTTCGTATTTCTTCAGAATTTCTTTTCCTTTTAAATAGGAAGAAAAATCAATAATATCATCCGTATCCATCATAATATCAAATGCATCCTCAAGCGCAGCAACAAGCGACATATGACCAACAGAGTCCCATTGCTCAACACCCATATACTGAAGACTATCGAAGTCTGGATTTGCCAGTTCGAAAGTTTCGCAAAATGCCTGATTATACTTTTCTAAATTTGTCATCATTATTCTCCTTTTTTGAAAAAAAATTATTAATCATGTTGAAAAGAATTACTCCTCCTCAACTATTTTCCTATACTTCATTTTATTTGCCGGAATACCGGCCACCTTCTGATCAGGCTTTATATTAGCAAATACCATGCTTCCCGAGTAAACTTGGACATTGTCTCCGATTTGTATATGTTCCATTAAGAAAGCATGACTCCCAATCCGAACCTTCTTACCTATATCAGCATTTGTAATATTGGCAAGTGCATCTATTGTCGTATATGCACCTACATGAGCGGCTCCCGCCATAACATTTATCATCGTCACAAACTCATCAAATACCGCCCCATCTTTAAAACTATAATTTGATATTACACAGCCTTCACCTATATGGAGATGATCCGGCACCAAAGTCCAAGGAGTAAGAATTGTCAAAAAATCTGCGCCTTTATCTTTCAGAATTTTCGCAAAGTGTTCTTTACTTTCAGGATTTTTTATTCCCATAACATATTGTTCATTTTTAGTTGGCTGCCATGAATCTATATCTCCTAAAATTGGTTTAATGCTATTGTCAACCAATCTAAACGGATGCGAGTGGTTAGAAATAAAACCCATAATATTGTATGTGTCATTAGATAACCGTTCTTTTTCAACATAACCATTGATCTCATTTAAAATTGAATATATTTCTAATCCAAATAAATCCTCACAGACTATGATTACATTTTTTTGCATATAATTAACCTTTCTATGCTTTACATCTGCGATTCAACCGCAGGAAATCCAAATACTTTCTTATCTGAAGGAATATCTTTTGTTACAATACTTCCTGCTGAAATATTGACATTACTGCCTACTGTTACTCCTTCCGTAACAACTGCATGACTGCCAACATAAACGCCCTCACCAATAGACGCATTTTCAACAACTGCAAATCCTGTTGTGGTACTGTAATCTCCAATAACAGCTCCCGGCATAATCATTGATCCGTGCATATTAACATAGTTTCCTATCTTTACACCACTTGCGATATGGTAAGCTTTTATCAGGCAGCCTTCACCAATTATTAAATCTTCAGGAAGAATAACATAAGGTGCAATAATTGTTTCAAACTGGCAACCTCTGTCTTTGAGCTTTTCCACGACTTCTTTCTTTGATGAAGGCTTGCCTAATCCAAGTGCATAGGCTTCATGTCCAACAGGTTTCCAATCTTTAATTGTCCCTAAAATAGGAAGATCAATTTCTGTATTATCTAAAGCATCCGGAATATCATTAATAAATCCCAATAAATTGTATGGTTCCTCTTTCCCATCTTTTTTTGCAGCCTGGTTTATTTTTCTTATGGTATAGTACATTTCTTTTCCATAACTGCCCGCACATACAATAATGATATCTTTCATAGTTATCCTCTTATTTTTTTATCAATTAACTTTGAATGACTTTTTGAAAGAGTACTTTAAGCTTCGTCTACACCCTACACTTTCTTTAAAATCACATAATCCATAATTTGGAATACTGTCCTCTGTTGCTATTTCTTTGTTCAATATCTTATAGCCTAAATTTCCATAATAATTAATAGTAAAATAGGTCAGCATATTCATTCCATTATCTCCTGCATGATCAGGAAGTGTCCCTGTATATATGCCCTGTACAATTTCTTTATTAATTCGATATAAAAATTCAGCAACTATCCCAATCTCCCCATTTCTTACGATAAACACATCATGATCTACTAATTTCATTGTATCCATCAATTGTTCAAAAGACATACGAACGGGAAATCCTTTAAACTCATGTCCCATTTTCACTATTTCATATGCCTCAGCATATTCTTCTTCCGTTTCACATTTTTGAATGGTGAGACCATTTCTCTGTGCGCGTCTTAAACTCTTTCTTCCTTTAGCTGTAATCAATTGACCATAAGATTCGACATCAACATTCATCTCCTCTAAATCAATTGCATAATTCACATCTATTTTAGTCAGTTCATAATTACATCGATAGAATGAACTAATCCATGCAGACAAAATATGCTCATCATAAAACATAGGAGGAAAAGTAAATCTAATTTCTGACACTCCAATGCTAATACAATAATTTTCTAAAGCCTGCACCGCCTCATCGTATGTAGCTAATTTTTCATTCTTTTTAATTTCCACGGGATAAGAATAAGATGCCGAAAAAGGGCATTTAACCAAATCACCCGTTCTACCTAATATCAAACCAAATTTTGCAGCCTTCTCTCTCATAAATATAAGATAATAGACCTCATCAACTTTATCCCTATTCAATTCACAAAAAACCGGCTCATTAAAAAATATACGTCTATCTAAGACCAAACTTGTATATTCTTCTGCCGTAACTCTTAAAACATCCATAAACAATTAATCCCTTATACTTTTCCGTAAAGTTCTTTCGCCGTATTCATACTTAGTGCATGTCCTTGCTCATCATATCCGACAAAATAAGATGCCGCATTTCCTTTCGCGCGTCGGTCTCTTACCTTTACTTCAAAAACCATCTTTACCAATAAGAAACACATACGGATATCTGTTATTAAACTCACATGCTCGACATACCAAATATCATTTTCAAACTGAATGTGGTACTGACACAGTCGTTCGCCTTCAGGCATAATAACACGAGGGCATTCCAATCCAGGTCGAACAACTGTCCTCATTTTATGTCTATCATTCATACGATCATGAAAAAACATCGGTAAAGGTCTGGGTCCAATAATGGACATGTCACCCTTTAATACACTCCAAAAATTTAATAATTCATCCAAAGAATACTTGCGCATAATACGACCAAACTTGGTAACTCTCTCAGAAACCGGTAAGAGCTGCCCATTTTTATCCTTATTATTATTCATATTTCTAAATTTAACTAACACGAATTCCTTGCCATCTTTTCCGCATCTGGATTGCTTGTATAAGATCGGGCTTCCCACATCTATAAATGTACAAATTGCAAAAATCAGATTAAACGGCAAAAGAACTGTACACGCCGATAGCGATATCACAATATCTATCACTCTTTTACCATACTTTGTATAAAAAGTTTTTTTCGGGCATACTTTTTTTGCAACTTCGTTGGCATGAACAAGATTTTTAGTTCTTAACATTTCTGCCATTTCAGCTTCATTCCAAGAGATCAGGCTTGAATTTCCCACATATTTCTTTTCATCTATAATCATCTATAATTAAAAACCTCAGAATTCATTAATAACATCAATCACATACTGCACTTCTTCATTTGACATACCATAATACATTGGCAGACTTAGCTCTGTGGCACTGATTTCTTCTGCAATAGGATAATCACCTTGTTTAAAGTCTAAATCTTTGTAACACTTTTGCAAATGCATAGGAATAGGATAATGTTTATTCGTACCAACTCCCTTATTTTTAAGATACGCTTCCAATTCATCTCTTCTCTTACAACGAATTCCAAAAATATGCCAAACCGGAACTGCATCCTCAATTATGTATGGAAGAATCACATCCGGATTCTTAATTCCTTTCAAGTATCGATCTGCTATTCTACGTCTTTCTACATTCATTCTCTCAAGATGCGGAAGCTTTGCCGCAAGAAATGCCGCCTGCATTTCATCAAGTCTGGAATTGTGCCCCTGATAAATGTGATGATATTTATAATCAGAACCATAATTGCCCAAAGCTCTTACTCTATCAGCCAGTTCTCTATTGTTGGTCAATGCCGCGCCAGCATCACCAAGTGCTCCCAGATTCTTGCCCGGATAAAAACTAAAACCTGCCGCATTACCAAAAGAGCCTACCTTCTTCCCTTTATATGTTGCACCATGAGCCTGTGCGCAATCCTCAATCACATACAAATTATGCCGTTTTGCAATTTCCATGATTGGATCCATATCACAAGGTTGACCATAAAGATGTACCGGCATAATAGCTTTTGTCTTATCTGAAACAGCTGATTCTATTTTGCGTGGATCTATATTAAAGGTTCTGATATCTGGCTCTACAAAAACAATCGTTGCTCCCACATATGTGACGGCTAAGGCTGTTGCAATATATGTATTGGAAGGTATAATAACTTCATCTCCTGATTTAATATCGAGTGCTTTCAGGATAAGCATCAATGCGTCAAGACCATTGCCAACACCAACACAGTAATTAACTGTACAATATTCAGCAAAAGCTTTCTCAAACTTTTCGTCTTCTTTACCATCAATATACCAACTTCGTGTATATACTCTCTCAAATGCAGTTCTCAAATCTTTATCTAATTCACGCTCCATTGGAAGAAAACTAACAAAAGGGATTTCCATAATCTCATTCCTCATCCTGCTTCTTTTTTACATATGCTAAGTACTCATCATAATCTCTAATGTATTCATCCGGATCATAGTATTCAGAAGCAGCGACACAGAGTACAGAATCATCATGTTTCCATATCATTTCTCTCCAAAGCCCCGGATGAAGAACCAACCCTTTAGATGGCTCATCTAATGTCACCGTTTCGATATCTACACCGTCATTTAGAATAATTTCTATTGAACCATACGGACAAAAAAGTAATTGCCAATTTTCTTTATGTGCATGAAAACCTCTATGCTGATTTTTTTCAGTTCTGTAAATGCAATAAACTCTCTGGATTGAAAATGGAATATCTCTTTTACTCTCAACAAAAGACAAACCACCTAATTTGGGATCCGGATTCATTACAGTGTTAAGATTCATCAACTCGTACTTCATAACTAATTTCCTTTTCAAATTAATCATTATATTTCATTAATAACATCAAAAATATTCTTATATATCTCATTAATACCGCTTATCATACCATTATTTCAACAATAACTCCTCTTCAAACCAAGTCACTTATGAACATTTAAGTATCCCCTCTGGTATGATAATTTCAACCTTTTAATATTCAAATTCAAAGAATCATTTTAAAAATTAGTTCTATTTTCATTTAATAATTTTCCACCTCGATAAATTATATTCAACGTAGTATAATAGATCCGCTACAAATACATTTATTGTTAACCATACCTCGCTTTTTTGTTTCACAATAAAAAACTCCCAACATAAGACAATTACATACCTTACATCAGGAGTTTCTTCCATAAATATTATTCAGCTGTATAATTTCAGACCTTTCTTCCTATCTTCCAGCTTCTGCAAGCACAAGCTCTTCCTTCGTGCAGTTCAGAATACTCATAATCAAATCTTCTTCCAGTCCAACCTGCAACATCTTCTGCATCGTTTGATGTCTTTCTTCTGCTCTGCCAATTTCTCTTTCTTCTTTCATCCAATCATCCAATGCTTTACACATAGGCATTCCCTCCTCTACCTGCTCAAACAGTCTGTCATTCCCCAGATGCACAGCAATCACCCGCTCTGTTTCCCGACTGAGTTTCCGAAATCTTTCCGTTTGACACAGTTCCTTTAATTGTTTCTTATCTCTACGGCACTGCATCGCCTGAAAGAATTCCCTCAAATCTGTGCAATACTTTTCAGGCTGAACATACTCTGTCTCTATAAGCGGGAAATCATAATCCCAAAGTCTCCTGCCAAGCTGATGCTTTACCTGTTCCGAAACCCGAAACATCTCCCAAAGCTTCATTTTGCCTTCCCAGTGCCCTTCCCCTATATAAAGAACTATCGTCACAGTTGGAATCAGAAAGTCGCTTTCCTTCAAGCGGCTCTTCTTATCACGGTATTTCTTATATTCTCCTTTGTCTCTATGTGCCTTGTAAATCTCTCGTATCTGATATTCATACTCGCTGGCATCATAAGTCATGACACGTTCCGGCATACTATAATCAGACTCTGTCTCAATTTCCAATCCATAGCAGATGTTCTGTCCGGTATCCTGCATCAGCACATCCCTGACTTTCTCACCGGATGACGATGCAAGGGAAGGATAACTTCTCTTAAGCAACTTCAATCTATCCGGCACAAGAATTTCCTTTCCGTGATACAGTTCCGTGTTAATCAGTTCCGCAAACCGCTCCCGGTCACCAAAGAATTTTTTATCCAGTATGTCAAATTTTCCCATATACCCCTTTCCGGCTGTATGTATCACACTACTGTACTGCATACAATATCGCAGCTTCTTACCACCAGCCATTTTCATTTATTTATGTGAAATATGGCTGATAACGCCGGAACCGGATATATCCGGTTATGCAATCCAGAACAGGATTGGAATTTCACTATGAAAGTAACGTTCTTTCATTTAAGTGAATTATAAGGAATCCTTTTTCTTATGTCAATAGGATTTACGAAAAAATATAAACTTTTTTTCGTTCACCCTGTTCTTCTAATGTAAGGTATGTAATTGTCAAGGTACATTTATTTCATTTTTCAGGATACACAACAAAACCTACGTCCCATTCATCTTCTATTCATCCGGCGTAGGTAGGCTCATTCGGGTAGAACATAACCGCACTACGGAAATACCCCCCCCCCCGAAAAAATATCAACTTTTTCACTTAATATCGGAATAATCCTTTTTGAAAACATGCTGCCACCGAAGTGGCAGCACGCCACCCCACACTCGTTTTTTGAATTCAAAAAAGTTATCCCTTAATCAAAGATTAAGGAAGTTCTACGAAAGCAACTGCTCCTGAGTTCTTTAAGTTAAGAACAACATGATCAGCTCTTACTTCTACAACTTCTACGTCAACCCAAGCACCATTTACATACTGCTTAGCTACAACCTTCTTGCCCTCAGCAAGACCTTTAACATAGAAATTGATAGTTGCTACATTGTAGTTTGCACCGGGGAAATCAATCTTTACTACATTCAGTAAAGTACCGCCGAGTGCTGCTGCCTGAGCATTTGCAGACGTTACTACCGCCTGAACTGCTTTAGACAGAGTTGCTGTCAGGTTAGTTGCAACACCATTAATCATGATCTTGCCGCCCTGACCTACCGGCATAGCAGATGCTAAACCGGGAGTTTCTACTACTGCATTGTTGTAGTATTCACCCGCACTCATGCCTCTTTCTGCTGCTGCCTGCTGGTCAGCTGCTGCGTGGAAGCCTTCACTTGCATAAGCAGGGGAAGAACTTGCAACTACCGCTGCTGCTGTAGGGGAACCAGCTGCGCATACAGTCATGGAAGCCATCATTACGGATGCTGTTAATAAAGCTACGAATTTTTTCATTGGCATCGTCCTCCTTTCATAGTCTAAGTGTGGTATATATTAACATCTAAGATGCTAATACCTGATCATTCATCCCGAAGTGGTTTCATCAGCACTTCGGTGCAATCCAGCAGTCTATTCCAAGATCATGCGGTCAATGGTTCCCGCCGCGTCTTCTATCAGCGCTCCCACCACCACATACTGAGTATTATCTTCGCGAATACTGCCGTCCAAAGTTACTAAGAAATGATACGGGGTCAGATCATCCCATCCTTCCCGCATATTTTTATTCATACTTTTGTATCCATACATATCTTCCAGATAACTTTGGCATCCGCTATAGGTAGTATAATCATATCTGCGCAGGATATCCGTGCCTTCATCGTAATATGCCGCAACCACTTCATAGGTCAGCACATTGTCCGGCAGATAGAGATAAAATACTTCATTTTCCCGGAAAAAATCTCCGTCTTCGAATTTATGTAAACTATAAAACCAATCATCCTCTTCCAAATCTTTGCCATGAAGAATGGTATTGAAATCACACATATTCATCAGATTCGGCATCTCGGTAAAGACGGAACCTGCCGCCCCTTCTTCACCGTCCGGGGTGTGGGTTTTATAATATTCATCTGTCTCATGGCTCTGGAGCACGGGTATATCAATTCCCGTTCCCGGCACATAGAGCCATGCAAAAATATCCGGATTGATCTGCTGCAGGGCATCAAAATCCACATGTCCGTCTGCGGCAGACTCTCCTGTAAAGGCATCTCCTGCAGGCAATGTCTCCTGCCCGTTGTCTGCCGTTTCTGCGCCTGTCGTTCCATCAAGAAGTTCTTCTTGTGTATCCTGGTCTTGCGTGGCTGTTTCGTCTGCTTTCTGCTCATCGGCAGACGTCTGAGCGCAGCCTGCCAGCAGACACGCTATCGCCAGTGCGCTGACCATTTTTTGTATGCTTTTTTTCTTTGTTTTTAATCTTTTTATTCTTTTCATTTTTTATTTGCTCCCGTGTCCGGCATACATATATCATGATTGTCTATCAAGTCAGGACATCATAAGCTTTCCGTCCTTATGGCATCTCCACCGGTTCATAGAATATATTCAGGATCATTTCATACAGTGCTGCCTCATCCACGTAGAACTCCTCAAACTCTTCTCCCTGTACAGTTTCCCCTTCCAGAGAATAGATATGACTTTGATCGAAACGATAATCTAACGCAATAGAGGACAGGTATGCCACTTCATCTGCCGTCACATCAGTCGTCATATAGGAAGACAGCTCATTGTACATTTTGACCGGAAGAAGTAAATCTTTTCCTGTCTGTACCTTCACTTTATTCATCATTTCTGCCAGATACTGCTTCTGCCTTTGCAGGCGCATATCCGCTGACCCGAATTGCTTCGTATCCCGGAATCTGACATAGGAATATGCCGTCTCACCATCCAGCAGCTTCGTCTCTCCTTCCTGCAGGATCACCGTGCCGCTCTTATCTCCATAACGTTTTACATTCTCTAATGCGGTAAGTTCTACACCGCCTGCCATATCCGTCAGCGGAATAACCGCCTTGGCATTAATGGCACAATATCCGTGAATCGGAATCTGATAGAAAAGGTTTCTGACGGCTTTCACCTGATATTCACAGCTTTCTTCCACACCGTTTCCGAAGCCGTGCTGCACAGCAATCTGTGCCGTAATAGTATTCACATAAGCGCCTTCCTCATTGTAAATATCAATATCCGTCATGCTGTTTCGGTTAATGCCGATCACACTGATGGATTCCGTGTGGGGATTTAACACCAACAGGAAAAGGGCATCTGCCTGTCCGCCGTTTGTTCCTTCCTCCACTTCCTTTACCACTTCATCATTTTTATCTATTCCCATAAAAAGGAATGTGAGCACGTCTTCGTTATAGGCATAAATCTGCCCCTTATACTTTACCCAGCCTTCCTGCCAGATCTGCTCCTCTTCCTCTGTCAGCTCCTCTGCATGTTCCGACACCATCCTATCCGGTTCTATCACCTGATCTGCGCGGTGCAGTCTTGCTTTTCCCATCGCACCTGCCACGATATAGGACAGGATAACCACTCCGATCACGATCACCAATGCCAGAACGACTGCCAGTACTATGCGGCATATTTTCTGTTTTTTCTTTCTTTTTACTCTCTCCGGACTAAGCAGCTCTTCTTTTTCCAGATTTGCCGCCTTATCGCTCCGCTTTTTCTTTCCCATATTGATACCTTTCCCAATTACTTTCTTACATGTACCATTACGGTAACCGAATCAGACAGATTTCCGTCAGAATCCTCCGCCTGCAAAGTAACCGGATAATCTCCTGCCTTGCCAGATGTAAACTTGCTGATGTGTAAGTTATAGTACAAGGTCGTATAATCATCCTTATCATCCCGCAAGGTTTCTATCAGCTCTGTCCATGGAGGTGAGGTTCCTTCCTGAATCGTCACTTCGCTTTTCTTAAGTGTCAGCATAGGATAGCCGCTCTTGTCCACAGCCTGCTTTACAGGTTCCGGCTCCGGCTCGTCTTCATCTGCCGCTGCCTCTTCATCCTCTTCTTCCTCATCGTCCGGCTCCGCGTCAGCGTCTTCTTCATCTTGCGTCCGGCTTTCCTCATCGTCTTCCGTTTCACTGTCTGCGTCCGACTCACTGCTCTCCTGCCCGTTTTCTTCTTCGGTTTCTTCTGATCCTGCTGCCTCGCCCGTCTCGTTTTCTGCCGTGTTTGTTTCCTTCTGCTGCTCTGTCACATATTCCGGCACTTCATCGCTTGGCTCCATGGGAAATATTCTGGATACCTTCGTTACGTTGCCTGCCATATCACTGACCGCATAGTAGACTACCGCCGTACTGCTGTCTTCATTCTCCACAATCTTTTCAATCACAATACGTTCCGTAATATTGCCATCCTGATTGTCGTAAGCTATGATGTTATCCAAAAGCAGATCTTCACCATCAGAGTGCAAATAGGTATAGTCGCTGGTCTGAAAGCGGAATTCCGGCGGTGTATTGTCTTCCTGCATCAGCAGAAAAACGCAGCCGCATAGTATGAAAATGTTAACCACTATAATAGAAATTACAATCCATCCGTTACGTTTCATTATGATTCCTCATCTAATATTTCCAAATCCATCTCTTCGATGTCATCAACTGTGCTCTTAAGCTTCTTGGCCTTGTCCGGCTTTGCTTCGCCTTTCGGTTCCACTCTGTTTTCCGCTTTGCCCTCTTCTCTGCTTACTGCACTTTCTGCCCCGTAATTACCGTAGTATTGTCCGTAATACTTCCCGTAATATCTGCCATAATGGCCGTAATAGCCTTTACTGTTCAGATTAACTTTGTTCAGCACTACCCCTAAGATTCTGCTCTCGGTCTTGTCCAACTGTTCTTTGACTTTTTGTACGAAACGGTAGCTCACCGCATTATTTTCCACCACGATAACCATTCCATCGCACCGCTTGGCAACTACGGCTGCATCGATAACGCTCCCAAGAGGCGGGGTATCAATGATAATATAATCAAAGGCTTTCCTGAGTTCCTGTAGCATCTGTTCAAACAGATCATCTCCTAACAATTCACTGGGATTGGGAGGCACCGGCCCTGCAAAGATTAAATACAGGTTGTCCAGATTCGTCTCACAGATTGCATCCTCCAGCACTGTCCTGCCGATAAGAGTCTGGCTTAAGCCCTTGCGCACAGCACCTGTCTTATATCTTCCCACCAGCACGGATTTACGCATGTCCGCATCAATCAGTATGGTGCGTGATCCTGCCTCCGCAAAGGATTTAGCCACTTCCATCGCCACACTGGATTTACCTTCATTCGGTGTGCAGCTGGTTATGCCAATCACTCTGATGTCACTTCCGCTGAATTCTATATTGCTTCGCAGTGTTTTAAAGGCTTCTTTTATCCTGTAATCACTTTTCTGATCAAACTGTAACTTTACTGACTGCATCTCTTACCCTTTCACTTTCCTCTTTTTGCTTTTCTTATCGCCGCGGCTGTTGTCATCGGCTGCCATAGGTATCAGGGCCAGCGTACTAAGCCCCAGATATTTCTCCACATCCTCGGACGACTTGATCGTGTCATCCAACAGATACCGCACAAGTACCGCCACACAGATCAATGCCACTCCGACCATACCTCCCACCAGAGTCCACAAGCTGCACCGCGGCCCCGCTTTCTCCGTGGGCATATTCGCTGTCTCGACCACATTCACCGCCTCGATATCCATCACATTCTGGATATGCTCACTGGCAGCTTCCCTGATACAGTTGGCAATCTTCATGGCCTGTACCGGATCATGATCTTCCACGGTAATTGATACGATACGGGTGTCCGTAGGCGTATCTACATTTACCTTGTTAAGCATATCTTCATATTCCGCATCCAGTGAAAGCATCTGGATTACTTCTTCCAGTACATATCTGCTGCTGATCAACTGGGCATAGTCCTTCGTCAACTGTGTACCCATCTGTACATCACTGTAGGTAACAGAGGATGTCTCCGTCTTATTCAGGATGTATATTTTCGTAGTAGACTCATATACCGGTGACAGCACAAATTTACTCACCACAAACCCGATCAGTGCCGTTAAGATTCCAACACTTATAATTAACCCTATCTGCCCTAACAGCACATGGAATAATTCCAGCAGATCAATTTCTATCACATCATTATTTCTTTGATTTTCCATTTCTGTTTTCTCTATACTTTCTTAAATATTTTATCCAAACGTCATAATTCTCTTATTTATATGTATTCGTCTCTGATCACCTTAGACGGATTCTCTGTCAGAAGACTATGCATATATTCCGCACCGTATTTCTTGCAGATATATTCTGCGCACTTAGCCATATCCGGTGTTCTGTTCGTGGCATTGTGGGCATCCGTTGCTATAAAATCAACCAACCGCTGCTTCAACAGCTTTTTGACATAACCTTTTATTCCCATACCATATCTGCCCATGACGCTTGCAGCATTCACCTGTATACAGCATCCCATCTCCCGTAATCGGATCACCCGTTCCACATCCTTACAGACTTCCTGATACCTCTCTATATGCGCCAGAATAGGCCGGTATCCTGCCATCAGCATGTCATTGACTCCATCTCTGATATATTCCCATCTGTCCGCCGGCTGGAATTCGAGTAATACATACCTTGAATCAGCCATAGTACTTGCTTTTCCTTCTTCAAGGCACTTCACCAGATCTTCCCTGTAATAAAGTTCATTTCCCGGATACAGTTCTATTTCTATCTTCTCCTGTTTCATCTGTGCCCGAAGCAAATGAATCAGTTCCTGCATCTTTTCTTTTCCCACGTTGTGATGCATCGGTTTGTTATGGGGCGTAACGACCATTCTTCTGATTCCTTCCGCATATGCATGCCGTAGCATTTCCAGGCTCATATCCAGATTCTTGGAACCGTCATCGACTCCCGGTAGGATATGAATATGAATATCTGTATAATTATCATAATTTGGGGTTATCTTACTCATGTGTCTTACTCATATTTCTCTCAAAATATATAGTTACATTTTTCAGTATATTCTTTGCTTATTATAGATACTTTTTTCAGTATATGCAAGAGAAAATTTTGCCAGCATACTTTCTATAAGGGGGGAGTTTTTTCAGCACATTTACTATAGTCATATCTATTTAAAGCTTAAGTGATTTCTGGCTAGTGTGTGAAAAGTACAAGGGGAGAAGCAAAATGATCAGTTATACGCCATTGTGGAACACTATGAATGAGAAGGGAATCACTACTTATACCTTAATTAACAAGCACAATATCAATCCACGCACCATCAACAATCTGAAACATAATAAAAGTATTACCATGGATACTTTAGAGAAGCTGTGTACAATTTTAGACTGTTCACCGAATGATGTAGTATCTTTTCTTTAATTACTCACCAAGCAAACTTCTTGCGAATCCCGTCCAAATCAGTTACAATGTATCCACGAAACTTTACGAAATCAGCAAAAAATTCCTATAGCGGAAAAATGCATATTATAAGGAAGATATCATCTATTAAGAAAGGATGTAGCGTCATGTTTGGAAAACTACTGGATTATTCCCTGACAGGGCAGACTGTGACTCTTCACTATGAAAAACAGACTGCTTTCCTGCAGGTGCTGACACCGGAAATCATCAATGTGTTTGTTCCTTTTTACACGGAAAAACACCGTTCCAAAGCCATCGAAGGCAACAAGGAGCAGACTGTTGCCGTTGCGCTTGAAGAAATTACCGTTCCCGGCGGGTCTCATATTATGTTAACTACCCCTGTACTTTCCTGCAGCATTTATGATGACTTTAAACTGGATTTCTATGACAAAGACGGCAATTTGCTCTGTGCCGATTACCGCGGCAGCAGAGTTCCCCGGTTCCAGTTACAGGAATCTTTCATCGAATTTATCAAACAGGAAGGACACGATGTGGATATGGCAGGCAGCAGGGATTATCCGGTGCAATGCGTCAAGGTGCTGGATGAGGGCGACTGTATCTACGGACTGGGCGACAAAACGGGCGTCCTAAACAAGCGTTGCTATGAATACGAGAATTGGAACAGTGATATTCCGGACGCCCATGAGGATTCTTTCAAATCCCTCTATAAGAGCATTCCCTTCTTTATTACTTTAAAGGAAAAAGGGATTTACGGTATTTTCTATGACAATACCTTCAAGAGTTACTTTAACTTCGGCAAAGAGAACAACGGCTATTACAGTTTCGGCAGCGATAACGGCAATCTGGATTATTACCTGATCGGCGGCTCTTCCATGCCCGACATCGTGAAGAATTATACCTACCTGACCGGACGGATGCCCCTGCCCCAGAAGTGGACGCTGGGCTACCAGCAGTCCCGCTGGGGTTACGACAGCGAGGAAACCTTTCGTTCTCTTGCCGAGAATATGGCGAAGCACCGGATTCCCTGTGATGCCCTCCACTTCGACATTGATTACATGGATCATTACAAAGTGTTCACATGGGACAAGGAGCGTTTTACGGATGCTAAAGTTCTGCTCTCCGATTTGAAGAAACAGGGAATCAAAGCGGTCACCATTATTGACCCCGGTGTAAAAGTAGAAAAAGATTACCCCATGTATGAGGATGGCATAGCACAGGACTATTTTGCAAAAGACAGCGACGGCAGCGTCTATGTCAATGCAGTCTGGCCCGGTGATGCGGTTTATCCCGATTTCGGAAAGCCTGACGTGCGAAACTGGTGGGGTGAGAATCTTTCGTTTTATGTAAACTTAGGTGTGGCTGGAATCTGGAATGACATGAATGAACCGGCAAGCTTTAACGGTCCCCTGCCGGACGATGTAGTTTTTACGGACGAAGACCGGGTTTCTACCCATGCAGAACTTCACAATGTCTATGGACACAATATGGCGAAAGCAACTTACGAAGGTTGGAAAAAACTGACCGGCAAACGTCCTTTCGTCATCACAAGAGCCTGTTACAGCGGCTCCCAGAAATATACGACCGCATGGACAGGAGACAACCAGAGTCTATGGGGTCACCTGCGGATGGCGATTCCCCAGCAATGTAACCTTGGTTTAAGCGGTATGGCTTTCATCGGTACGGATATCGGCGGATTCGGTGCGGATACCACACCGGAGCTGCTGGCAAGATGGGTAGAAGTGGGCTGTTTCTCCCCACTGTTTCGGAATCACTGCGCCAAGGGCAGCATGAATCAGGAACCCTGGCTTTTCGGGGAGGAAGTGCTGGATATCTACCGCAAATATGTAGAACTCCGATACAGCCTGCTGCCTTACTTCTATGATTTATGCAGAGTCTGTGCACAGACCGGGCTTCCGGTGATCAGACCGCTTGTACTGCATTATGAGAATGACAGGAATGTGCAGAATTTAAATGATGAATTTCTGGTGGGAGAACAGCTTCTGGCTGCCCCGGTTGTGGAACAGGGCGCCACAAAACGCATGGTTTATCTGCCGGAAGGTATCTGGTATGACTACTGGACCCACAAAGAATATCAGGGCAAAGAATACTATCTGGCAGACGCGCCGCTTGACACCTGTCCTCTTTTCGTCAAGGCAGGTTCTATTCTGCCTAAAGCGCCTGCACAGATGTATGTGGGAGAACTGGATGATCCGGAGTTGATTCTGAAGCTCTATCCCGGTGAAGGCTCTTATGTACACTATCAGGATAACGGAGAAGATTTCGCCTATGAAAACGGTGCATACAATGAATACCTTTTCACGAAAAAGGCAGACGGCACACTGGAAACTAAAATGCTGCATGAAGGATATAAGAAGTATCCCGAAATTAAATTAGTAACAATCTAACTGCCGTTCTTTCGGTCTGCAGATCTCCAATATATTATCCCGCTTCCCGCTCTTCCTGCAATACCTGCAAAAATACAGTAACAATATGCGGGTCAAACTGGCTGCCGGAACACCGAAGCAGTTCCTCCACGGCAGCCGCATGACTCATTGCCGTATGATACGGCCTGTCATGCACCATTACGTCATGGGAATCCACCACGGTAATAATACGGGACAAGAGCGGTATTTCCTCTCCGGACAAGCCGCCCGGATATCCATGTCCGTCCCATCTCTCGTGATGATGCAATATGTATTCCGCAATAGGCTTCAGTTCCTTAGATGCACTGGCAATACGGTAGCCCTTTTCCGTATGGGTCTTCATAACCTCCCACTCTTCCTCCGTCAATTTGCCCGGTTTGAGAAGAATGGAATGGGGCACTGCAATTTTACCGATATCATGGAGCACCGCCAGTAACGCCAGCTTTCCCAACTCCGCATCAGATAAGTTAAGCGCTCTTCCTAATTTGACCGCCATTTCCTTGGTGCGTTCTACGTGCTCTTCCGTCTCATAATCGCTCTCAGTAAGCGTCTGTTTCAGGGAATCCAACTGGGAACTTTTCTGGGAAGTCTCGTTCATCAGCTTCTTGGTATGCATACTCTCGATTGCTTCTCTCACTGCCTGCTCCACACTTTTACTGTTATCCCGTATAACCGCAATACCATATTCCAAATCTGCATTAATTCCGGTATCATTTGCCTGCCGATACTGTTCCCTGATATTCTCAAACAGTCTGACCGCATATTCCTGCTCTGCCTGAGCAAGACCAGCCGCCATATCACCGTCATCCATCCTTGAAATGATTGCCTTCTGGGGCAGCGTATTACGCAGCAGATCCGCCGCCATCCTCAGCATCTCATTGCCCTTGGTCCAGCCATACACGTCGTTGACCAGCCCGATACCGTTTGCATTACACACCACCACAGTAACCGGATACATCTGTTGATTCACAATATGCTCCATTCTGCTGTAGAAGCTTTGCTTGGAATAGAGCTGTGTCAGCATATCTTTCTCCATCTCCACATTCTTCATCAAAAGCAGATGCCCTATATTCCGGTCCTTCTCATCTTTCAGGCAGGTAAAGGTGCATTGATACACTCTGGCACCTTCGTCACCGGGATTATACCATTCGAATATCTGATTGGTACTTGTGTTCTGCAGATCACGAATAGAGGCAATCTGCATGAAATCCATCATGGTGATCCTTCTCTCCTGACTGTTCAGCACAGGAAACAGTTTTCTCATGTCCCTGTTCGTATCCGCTACATACCCTTCATAATCAAACAAAATCATGGGAGTTCCCATATATTCCAGTATCATCTTACGGGTAGAGTTAAGCATTCCCTTAGAGGTATAATCAAAAGTACTCCAATAAACTGTGGAAGTGGAAAAGCCAAACATCAGCACAGTCACATCCACCGGCAGTTTCAGAATACCGGCGACATACAGACCGGAAACTATCCCGCATCCCAAAAGCTCCAGCGGAATACAGCAGTACCGGCTTCTGTAGATTTTGGGCACACTTAATGCCTTATACAGCCAGAGACAAATCACTCCGCAAATGCTCAGATACAGGAAACACATATGGAAATAGAATAACGGCTGCTCCACATACATGTACTTAATCGCATAAAAACTGTTCGCGTCATACTGGTAACGCAGTTCCACTTCATGAAACACATTCACCATCAGAAGCAGCGCATCTAAAATAATAACAGTATCCCAAAGGATAAGTAGTAATTTCTTATATCCGGGCGAACTGATCATAGACTGTGTGAATTCTATCCCGTGATGTATGACAAAAAGAAGCAGAATATCCAAACATACCATAAAAATACTCGTAGATAAAGATGCTGAAAAATAGGATTTTGCACTGATTCGTGCCAGATACATTATATTGACCAGGGCTGCTGCCGCACAGACACCTCCTACAAGCGGCGCCAGCCGGTTTGTTTTATTATTGACAATAGCCTTCACCGCATATATTGCTGCACACAGTGCTGCCAGTCCATACCATACGTAATACCACATTACCCAGAATCCCCTTAATCTGTTTTCTTTCGTAACCCTTATACTATGATGACACACTGTTTCATCATCGTTCCGCGCACTTGTCACATATCCGCTTCGCACCAGCGACTCATTGTGTCCATGTATATTATTGTACCACAATTCTCCAAATCCAAGAATCATTTCCTTATAGTAATAAAGCACAAATATACATTCTGAATTTTATCTATATTTACCGATATGTGATTCCCCTGCCAATATGCGGCATGACCGCACTATAAGCAGCGTCTGCCACGAAAAGCAACACGAAAAACAGCCCCACGCCTGCCCGCATCCAAAAAGGCAGCTTCCGGTAAAGAGACCGGAACAAGGGGGCCATTACACACACAAGCAATACGCCCGCTATACCGAAAAGCAGACTGCTGGCAGCGCAAATATATCCGTGCAGATTCCATCTCATTTGACTATAGTCCCACCATTTGACTCCCCAGGTCAATTCCAGGTACCATCCCGCCAGATATTCTAACAAAGTACATAGAATCATAGATGACACAAATGTCAGACCTGTCCTGTCTCTCCATTTATGGAACAACAGTTCCAGCATAACCGCACCGCATCCATAGATCGGCAGCCATGGGCCGGACAAAAAGCCCCGATTGACGTATGTGTCACCTTTTAGAAAATACAACCCCACTTCCCATATCCATCCGAAAAAAGCTGTCAGAAAAAACAGCCACACGTAAAAGAAAAAATCCCATTTTAAAGTCTTATATTTTCGTTTCATATTCAGTTAGTATAATTTTTTTCTAAATTTTTATTCGTAAAATATTTTACACGTTAAAATTTTTATGCATAAACCCATTGAGTCAATCCAATTTGCAGCACAGACGAAAACAGGCGCAGACTAAAACCGCTGTATACACAGATGATTTATCTGCATATACAACGGTTCTTTCTTATCCTGTGGTATTCTTTACCCGGCTATCCTACTATGGTGTTATCCTCGGGAATCACAATCGCTGCAATGATATACACTAACAATCCCGTCCCGCAGCTTGCCATGGAACATAACAGCCAGATCAGTCTGACGATAGTCGGGTCCACATTCAGATATTCCCCCACACCGCCACATACACCGCACAGCATTCTGTTTTCCTTAGAACGTACTAATTTTTTGAAATCATTTCCCATCTTTTTTCCTCCATTCTGAATCCTTTATTTTTTAGGTAATGGAATCCATTACTCTTACTTTCTGTCAAGTTTCTTTTTACCTGGCTGACGACTCATCGAATACAATCGTTACATTACCCATGGCACAGTCAATGTCAAACGTACTGCGGTTTTGACTGCCCCATTCCGCATTATCACTAAGAGCAGTGTAAGTACGGCTGCCGATGGTCACACTGCCCATAGCACAATCTACATTATAAGAATGATCCTCTTCCGATCCCGTCAACTGCATCATCAGATTTCCCATGCCGCAGTCCGCATCCAGATCCCCTGTGATCGTACCGTTAATCTCCGCACTGCCCACACCGATATCCAGGTCTGCATTTCCATCTGTTCGAATGTCCTCAATAACCAATTCTCCGGCACCCACGTCCAGATCCGCCTCTTTGGCAGTCAGCGTGCTGACAATTGCCTCGCCCGCTCCTACCGACAGAGAAACGGTATTTGCCTCTAACGCTTCCACATTGCAGACACCTGCCCCGAATTCGATGTCAATATTGTTTGCCTTTAAAGCACCCATATCTATCTTTCCGGCTCCGAATTCCAAGTCAATCTCATCCAGTACGGCGCCCTTAGGAAGGGAAAGATATACGACCGTGCTCTCCACATTTTTCTTCCAACCAAACCATCCGAAAACAGGATCATAGGAACTTTCAATGACCAGGGTATCTCCGTTCTCTATGGCATAGTGTATTTCCTGCGTGTCTCCTTCTACAGCCATCCATACATGATCATCCCCCGATTCCTGCACGGACAGCGCGCAGGCACCCAGATCCACTTCCAGATTACGCAGTGTGGCCGATGTCAGTTCAAGCTGCTTCTCCGACTGGGTTCCATGTATCTCTATCCTCTCCTGAATATCCTCCATATCCATATCCCAGTCATTTCCATAGGGATCAAAGAAACCAAACTGCACACTGCCGTCTGCTCCTCTGTAATACCTGAAAGGAATCCCACTTGTTTCACTGATATTCTCCAACTGCTTAAAGCCGCCTAACAGTCCGCTGACTCCGCATATCACACAGCCGGTTACAAAGATCACAAGAGCTGTCAGTAAACACCCTTTGGTAAATTTCTTCATGCCTGAGCACCTCCTCTATGAAATAGTCTGTTGCACAGATTCACGATACCGCGTATCAGCCCCGGAACCGCCGCAGCGATCACGATTACCATAAGCCAGATAAATACAAGACCTATGGCAAAACAAATCATGCCGCCGCCTATCATACATAAGCCGCCAAGCGGTGCCGAAACCATCGCCGCGATACCCGCAACAAAAAGTGCAATGCCCACAACCGCCAATACCACGCCTACAATCAGAAAAGCTGCAAAAATACCAAGCAATGTCGCAAGCAGCCCAACTACAATTCCAAACAAACCGCCTGCCAAACCGATCCATAACGGTGAGCTTAAGATCACTGCAATGACAATGAGTGCAACCATACCGCCGGACATAGATTTCTTCCGTGCGCCGTTCCCCGCATTTCCCTGAGCGGTTTGTCCGTATGAATTCCCTCCGTAAGCCGTCTGACCGTACGGATTTTGTCCGTAAGCGGTTTGCCCGGACTCAGCCTGCCCGGTCTTCATTACTTCGTTCTTATAGGTCTCTCCATATCCCTTAAAGCCGGATTCCGTGAATTCCCCTGCATTTCCGCCATCGTTAAGTCCGGCCTTAATGATTCCGGCAAGTTCCTCCGGTGTCCCTAACGATGCGATTACACCGGCTTCATTCTCTGCGCCCGCATCATCGAAATAATCATTATAATATTGAATTGCTTCCTCCCGTTCCATCGGCGGCACATCGCTCAAAAGATCTGTCAGCCGACGCATAAATTCCGCTCTATCCATTCTTCAATCCTCCCTCAAAGATACTGTTCAATTTGGCAGAATACCGATACCACTCACTGATGTATAAGTTAAGCTGTGCTCTTCCTTTCTCCGTGACCTTATAGTAACGTCTGTTCCGTCCCGCACACTCCATGTCGTACACTTCCAGACATTCATCCTTCTGCAGTCTCCTCAGAACCGGATACAGGGTGGATTCGGATATTTCAATAACCTGCCGCACTTCCTGCGTGATCTTATAGCCATACGTTCCTTCCAGTTCATGTGATACGACTGCCAGAACTATGGCATCCAGTAATGCCGCACCCGTGTTAAAAACCATGCGATATACTCCTTTCCTGCTTTTTACATATCTCATAACGACCTCTCTACCATATCGCCTTCAAATAAATATATTATTTTGTTTTATAATATTATTTATTTCTATAATATTATATGTCGTATAATATTGTTTCTACTGATACTATATGGCATATAATATTGTTTGTCAACACTTATTTTACAAATATATCATGTTAAGCATGTAATGTTTAATTACTGTTCAGACTGCTCAGACCGCAATGAAAAAAGATAGAAATCATCCGCTGCATATGCTAGACTAAAAAAGAGGGTCTTGTATCGGGTATTTATTTTGGAAGGAGAAGTTGTATTGAATCTGTATTTGTTATTCTGTGCGGTAGTGTTGCTTGTCTGTGTGCTGTTTGGACGGTTTTCCTCCAAGGTCGGCGTTCCTGCCCTGCTTCTTTTCATGGTAATCGGTATGATGTTCGGTTCGGACGGCTTATTTCATATTAATTTTGAAAATTATAATCTGTCAGAGCAGATTTGCAGCGTAGCGCTGATCTATATTATGTTCTACGGCGGTTTCTGCGTAAAATGGGAGTCGGCAAGGCCCGTCATCGGAAAGGCGGTCATGCTCTCAACACTGGGCGTTGTTTTGACAGCCGGAATCACCTGTATTCTCTGCCACCTTCTGCTGCGGATCGGGTTGGCTGAAAGCTTTCTGATCGGAGCAGTCATCAGTTCCACCGATGCAGCATCAGTATTCTCGATTCTGCGCTCCAAAAATTTAAGCTTGAAACATGCCACCGCACCGCTTCTGGAAATCGAAAGCGGAAGTAATGACCCCGTGGCTTATATGCTGACCATGATCGGACTGGCTATGGTGGAAGGAAACAGCAATACATCCATTCCTTATCTGATCTTTGCACAGATTGTATTCGGACTGATCTGCGGCATCGGTATCGCAGTCATTGCCATCTGGCTCATGCGCAAGCTGTCCATTGAAGCAGAGAATCTGGATATGATTTTCATGATTGCGATTGCAATGCTCGCCTATGTCGTTCCTTCCTTAATAAATGGCAATGGCTATTTAAGCGTGTATCTGGCGGGCATTATTCTGGGTAACAGCCGCCTGAAAAATAAGGCGAATCTGGTACATTTCTTCGACGGCATTACCGGACTTGCGCAAATCTGCCTGTTTTTCCTGCTGGGGCTTCTTGCATTTCCTCATAAACTGCCGCAAGTCATACTTCCGGCAATTGTGATCGCACTGATTCTTAATTTTGTAGCAAGACCGGCGGCAGTATTTGCGATTCTGCTTCCGGCCAAAGCCTCCGTCAGCCAATGTCTTCTTGTATCCTTTGCGGGATTACGCGGAGCCGCATCTATCGTTTTTGCGATTATGGTAACTGCAAGAGGCGCTGTTTTAAAAGGTGACTTGTTTCACATTGTATTTCTGATTTCTCTATTCTCGGTGGCTTTACAGGGATCGCTTCTTCCTGTCGTCGCCAAGAAATTACATATGGTAGATTATGACAACGATGTCAGAAAAACCTTTAACGATTATCAGGAAGAGACTGCCATTACTTTGATGCGGATGGATATTAAGGAAGGGCACAATTGGCAGAACCGCATGATTAAGGATGTATCCCTACCGCCGGATTCTCTTGCCGTGATGATTAAAAGGGACGGCGAAACTTTGATTCCGAAGGGAGATACCAGGATTCTTGCCGGTGACAGTATCATCCTGAACATCCCTTACTACAGTGCCGACAATGATGTGAAACTGCAGGAAATTGCCATTGATAAAAGCCACGAGTGGTGTGATAAGAAAATTATGGAATTGCAGATCCCCCAGAATATGCTGGTGACCATGATCCGCAGGGAAGAAGAAACCATCATTCCCGATGGCCAGACGACCATCCGGAATAAAGATATTGTGGTAGTTTGTGAACAGTAGCTGCTAAAGACCGTTACCTTCTGAACGAAGTGTAGCGGTCTTTTTATGCTCTCATTTACATATCTGACTGTATTTTCAAATATTGTTTTATCAGAAAAGAACAAAAATACGGAAACGTATATATTCCATTTGCATATCCGATATTTCCTGCCGAGAGTTTTATTCCATGATGTATATCACTGTAATTTTCATTCTTGATCAGTGCTGCTAAAGATTTGGAACGTTCTTTATTTGATTTTACCTCAACAGGTATCAGCTCCTTTTGCGAACGTACGAAGAAATCTTCTTCCAACGTAGAATTCTCTTTCTTAAAATAATATAGTCCCAGCCCTTGCTTTAAAAATGCCTCCGCAACAAAATTCTCATAAAGCGCACCTTTATAAACACCCAGATTCTTATTAGCTCTCAGATCCTCCTGCGCTTCTTCATCCAATGAAGCAACTAAGAGTCCCGTATCCGGATAATATAATTTAAATTTAGACAGATCACAGTTTCCTTTATAGTATATCTTTATGAGTTATTTATTTCAATATACTCATCACAAAAAAATAGGATGTTTTAATTCATTTAACACATTTTATGAGTTTTATCTAAAACCTTTTTCACATTTTATGCCAAAAGAAACCTCTGATTCTAATCAGAGGTTTTCATTGTCTATCATACGGTATCCGATACCGATCTCCGTAAGAATATACTGCGGATCGGCAGGATTGTTCTCCAGCTTTCTGCGGATATTCGCCATATTCACACGCAGAATACGGTTGTTGCTGTCCGCAAAAGGCCCCCACACATGGGTGATCAGCGAATCATAGGTAATCACTTTTCCGGCATTGCGGGAAAGATACGTCAGAATTTTATATTCAATTTGGGTAAAATGCACGATTTCTCCGTTCACGGTAACGATATGCTTCTCATAATCTATTACCAGATCCTTCGCCGTATACTTATTCTGGGCAGACAGCGGCGTACTGCCGCTTAGGGCAGAACGTCTCAGTGCGGTACGGATTCTCGCCATCAGTTCAGAGGTTCCGAAGGGCTTCGTGATGTAATCATCCGCTCCGGCATCTAAGGCCTCTACCTTTTCCTTCTCCTGTGTTCTGGCGGAAATGACGATAATCGGTACGTTGCTCCATTCCCTGATATTACGAATTACTTCTATCCCATCCATATCCGGCAGTCCCAAATCAAGCAGAATTAAATCCGGGCACCCTGACGCGGCAAGCGAAAGGCCGCTGACGGCATTGACTGCAAAATCCACTTTATAATCCTGTGTTTTTAATGTTGTCACAATGAAGTTGCATATATTTCGTTCGTCTTCAATCAGTAAAATTTCATGTCTTGGATTCATAGTTCACCTCGTCCTTGGGCAATGTAAAATAAAATTCCGCACCCTGCCCGTGATTTCTGGCATTAATCGTACCATTATGGGCGGTAATAATTGTTTTACAGATAGAAAGACCGATTCCCATTCCCTTATTGGAATCGGATTCCTGGTTGCCGATATAAGAATTGCCGTCAAAAATATTCTGCAGCCTTTCTTCGCTGATTCCAATCCCGAAGTCCTTCACATGGAAAGATACATAGTCCGAATGATTCTCCACATAACACTGAATCGGTTTGGTGGTCTTGGAATGTACAATGGCATTTTCCAGCAGATTAATAAGTACCTGTTCAATCAAAATGGCATCCATCGGGATAATGAGCAGTTCATCCGGAACAGATACATTGACCGTAATCTCCCGGAATCTTTTCTTCAGCCTGAGAATAGCGGCCGAAACAATTTCCTCCACGGATTCATCGGTTTTCTTCACTTTCGAAGACTGGTTATTAATCCGTGTAACAGAGAGCAGATTTTCTACCATATTTAAAAGCCAGTTCGCGTCCTCCTGAATATGGGTGACAATCGTATTTTTCTCTTCTTCGGCAAGCAGGGCGCTGTTTTCCAGATAAGAAGAACTGGCGCCGATAATGCTCGTAAGAGGTGTGCGCAGGTCATGGGATACCGCACGCAGCAAATTGGCTCGCATTTTCTCTTTCTCCGTCTCAGATAACAGCTTATCCTTCTCCGCAATCATACGTGCCTGCTGCTTCATATTGGTTGTCATGGTACTGGTAATCAGCGTGACACCAAACATCTCCAGAAAAGTGATGGGATAGCCCGACAGCGTGAAATTCAATTCAAAATAAGGATAGGTAAACAGAAAATTCACACAGACAACGGCAATCACGGAAGAAATCAAACCCGGCAGATAACCGTCCGTAAAACGGATAATAATAACCAGCGCCAAAATATAAATCAATGCAATATTACCGCTGTTTTCCGGTACAAAGAAGGAAAACAGAAAGGCAAACGCGGTAGCCGCTGCCAGACCGGAACATGTTATAATAGTATTTTTCAATGTTGATGACATTTCCATAACCATGCCTTTCTCTCAGCCTGCAGCCTTCCTGTATGCTGTGCATACATTGTGCAAGGCACATAATGAACTGAGTTTATTATATATGATTGTCATAAAAAGAAAAACTATATGCGATGTTAAAATAATGCTAAGAAAAGGATAAGAAAACGCAAAAGATACGTTAAAAATACGTTAAGAAAAGTTTGTTACACTGTTAAATTTTTTTCCTGTGTGGTAGTATTTTCATACCGTTACGAACATAGGCAGGAGGGGATAACATGGGTATCGTAGAATATTTGATTCTCGGAGTAGTATTTGTTGCTTTGGGCGGATGTTTTATTTATGCAGTGAAAAACAATTAGCAGTAAAAAGATGGACAAAGAAAACCGGAAGGTTTATGACATTCAATGAAGAATGGTATGAACCTTCCGGTTTTCTTTGTCACTGCACTATATCGATTTCTATTGGTTCAAAGAATAGCCATACCTGAAGCGGCGATAGATTTTCCATACGATCACGGTAGGAAGGCTTACCAGCAGATAAAGTGTACTGAGAAGACCGGCAGCACCACCGATCAATGCAACAATAAGCATACCAATATTCATAACAAGAATCACTCCTCTCCTTTTTCTCAGAGCAATTATAGAAAATTTGCATCCTCAGGAAAATAGAAAAAAGAGTTTCTTAACATAAGCTGAGCAAAATGAAAACAAAAAATTAACATTGGCTTAGCAGATTCTTAGCGCAGCTCTCCCATCATAGGCCGTGTTGCTGTCAGCCTACTTCAGGTAACGGTGCATTGATATCACGCAAGATTGAATTCCTTAAGCAGCTTCTGCTGATACTCTGTATCCTTAGCAGATCTGATAATATCCTCCATACGATTCTGCCCGGCAAGCATCTGTATCAGTTGATTAATTTCCTGTTTTCCTTCTTCTTTGATATCAAAATCATGTAACAATTCCTTCATATACTCACGCCTCCATTTCTCGTTGCGCTTTGTACGTTCAACCTCGTGGTCGATTTTCTTCGTAAATTCGCTTTCCGGCTGCTTTGTCTCTATATACTGTAAAAAAATTCTGAGTTCTTCCGGTGCATCCTCCAGATTGCCCTTTGTATTAAAAAAGAGCTTCGTCATCCCATCTTCCAGTACCAGGCTTGTATCTTCTTTACATAAGTGCTGAA
The DNA here is from genome assembly GCA_017936885.1 of Lachnospiraceae bacterium. Lineage (GTDB taxonomy): Bacteria > Bacillota > Clostridia > Lachnospirales > Lachnospiraceae > UBA3282. The sequence continues at coordinate 48,379 of JAGBEO010000001.1, forward strand.
ACGTATACCGATACTTTCCTTCGCCAAAAGGATCGAAAGTGCAGATAAATATAATATAGCTTTTATTGAGTGCTGTATAGGGCAGTCCTCTTTCTATCAGGCTCAAATCAAGCATTCCCTGATAGTAGCGGCTTCTCTTTGGTAATTGTTCTAAAATTTCACTGCCGTCTTTTTGCTGCATTTCGGCATTATAGACAGTGTTCATGTCATCTGCTACATAGACGTCCAAACGAACGCTTTTCCCCTGATAAGTGATATTGATTATTTTCTGCGTTTCGGGATATTCGATATTCTCTATTTGAATTCCCAATAGAACTTCTAATGTCTTTTTACAGATTTCCTTGTTCTGCATAACCTTTCCAAACATAAAATCGTCCCGTAACTCCAGTTCTTCGAATTGTTTCTGATTCATACTGAATCTCCTTTCTTTTGTTTGCAGTCCGCAGGAGATTCCTATAAAAAATTTTTGCTCTCGGAAATCCCTGCTTTTGTTTGTTGTGAATAAAAGCATAGATTTCTTTGATAAACAGAATTGATATCAGAATCACTCATTGAAATTTAGAAAGTATGCTTTGTTTTTACTATATCAGCAACATAATATTTTATCAAGTGTTTTTATAAATATAACGTATTTTTTCTATACATTTTTACGTTTTCGGATTGATTTCGCATTAAAATGACTGTGGATATGACAGAAATATTTCAGTTGTCCAAGCAGGCGGATTGCTATATAATGGGACAGGATGAAAAAGAGCGTGCAGAAAGGATCTTTCACATGAAAAACAAACTTGGCACAAACGGAACACTTCTTATTATATTGGCAGGTATCTTCTGGGGCAGCATGGGCATCTTTGTCCGCGGGCTGACCTCCCTTACCGATTTTACCTCCATTCAGATTGTCTGTGTCCGTCTGGTTGTGGCTGCCGTTTTCTTTTCTGTCATATTATGGAAGAAAGACCGCCGCGGTTTTCGTATCAGCAGAAAGGATATTCCTCTATTTCTGGGGCTTGGCTTATGCAGTATTCTGTTCTTCTCTACCTGCTACTTTACCGCCATCCGTATGATGACACTGTCCATTGCCGCGATCCTGCTCTACACATCGCCGATCTGGGTCATGCTGATGTCTATGGTGGTGTTCCATGAGAAGATGAATAGAAATAAACTGCTTGCCCTGATTATCTCTTTTCTGGGCTGTATCTTTGTCTCCGGCATCGGTTCAGGTGACAGTATCGTCACACCTCTGGGCATCCTGATCGGGCTTTGCTCCGGTTTGGGCTATGGACTTTACAGCATCTTAGGAACCATTGCCCTGCGCAAATACTCAAGCTATACAGTCACTACATATACCTTCGTAATAGCCGCCATCGGTTCTCTGTTTGTATGTTCCTTCCCTGATTTATGGCATAAAATAACGGTTTGCGAAAGCAAACCGTATCTGTGTTTCTTTATTATATTGACCGGATTAGTCACGGCTGTAATTCCTTTCCTGCTGTACACATTGGGCTTAGAACATGTGGAAGCCAGCCGCGCCGCCATCCTTGCCACCATTGAACCGATGGTGGCAACCCTGATCGGAGTCCTTGTCTTCCATGAATATCTGACATTTCTGTCAACCTTGGGAATCCTCTGCATTCTCGCTGCTATCGTTATGCTGAATATGCCGCATAACCCAAATAAACCTTAACCCCAAATATGGCAGCACTGTCAGCCCTGCTCATGCAGGCCGTCATCCCCGCTGCTTAGAACAAATTCACCTTGCCGCAGAAGCCGTCATTAATTACGTAGTAAGCAGTAAACTCTTCCGGCTTCACATAAACCTGCAGGCTTTCTATGGAATCCTCCGTGTTTCCCTTAGCTACATAATGTGCTTTGACTCTCTTAGTCACATCATCCATGTTTACTTCGTATTCACGATACTGCAATATTACTTCCGGCACTGTCTTTTTCTGATCCATTGAATTCTCCCTTTCAGCATAACCCCCGCGCCGAAATCTTCCCCTGAATTTGACACGGAATTTTACGCAAAACACAATTAACTGTCAACATATGACTTATTGTAACATCAATTGTCCTTTTCCACAAGCATTTATGCCGGACTTTCCCAACCAATGATTGCCCCTAAGTTACAGTTCACACCCCATGTCAGTTTTAGCTCATTATTCGAAATATCTGATGTGCACTGTAACAGCTGATGCACACAAAATGCCAAAAGCAGGCATCTATCTTCTCGTCCACGTACTTTTCGAAAACAGAATCAGGATCGGGAATATCTCCAATCGTCCCGCCAGCATATCCACGATCAGCATCCCCTTAGACAACACGCTGTAGCCGCCGAAATTGCAGGTCGGTCCCACAGTTTCCAGTCCCGGTCCGATATTGTTAAAGCAGGCAAGCACGGCGGAGAAATTCGTCATTGTTGAAAATCCGTCGATGGAAATCACAATAAAGCTAAATACAATAATAAATGCATATGCTGCCAGATAAGCGTTGGTATTGTCCAGCACTCTCTCCTGCACCATCTGATGATTTACACGCACTACCTGTACCTTCTGCGGGTGCAGAATCTGTCTTACATTGCGCCGCAGGCTCTTTAACAGCAATAAGGCTCTGCCGCATTTAAAACCGCCGCCCGTACTTCCCGCACAGGCTCCGATCAGCATAAGCCCCAGCAGAATCGCCTTGGAGAAGCTGGGCCACAGATCAAAATCTGTTGTGGCAAACCCAGTGGTCGTCATAATACTTGCCACCTGAAACGCTGCGTGGCGCACAGTCTCTTCCAGAGAGCCGTACATATCTCTCACATTCCAGGCAATCAGCACGATACTGCCCAGCGCAATCCCCACATAAAACCGCAGTTCTTCATCCCGAAACACACTCTTAACCTGCTTGATCAGCAGCATATAATAACAAGTAAAGTTCACGCCGAACAACAGCATAAATACCGTACACACATCCTGTAAATAGGGACTATAGCCTGCCATACTGTCACTCTTAATACCAAAACCGCCCGTTCCTGCCGTGCCAAACGCCGTACAGACCGCATCAAACAGCGGCATCCGCCCGATCAACAGGAAGATCACATTCAAAACAGTCAAAAAGAAATAGATAAAATACAATATTTTGGCAGTTTCCTTCATCTTCGGCACCAGCTTGCCCACCTTAGGTCCCGGGCTTTCTGCCCGAAGCAAATGCATGGTATAGCCATCACTTTTATCATTTCCGTTCCCCCTGCCAAGCGCCAGCACGAATACTAAAACACCCATGCCGCCCAGCCAGTGGGTAAAACTTCGCCAGTATAAATTGCCCATGGAAAGCGCTTCCACATCCGCTAATACAGAAGCGCCGGTCGTCGTAAAGCCTGACACCGTCTCAAACAAAGCATCCATAAAGTGCGGTATCTCCCCGGAAAAATAGAACGGAAGGCACCCTAAAAGACTCATCACAATCCAGCTTGCACCTACACAAACGAGTCCTTCCTTGGCATAAAATCCCTTCTTGGCCTTTCTGCACAGAAACCATAAAGCTAAAGCCAGCGACAACGTAATGACTATGCTGGTCAAGAATCCGCATACCGACCGCATTTCACTTTCATATAAGCTGATCAGCAGGGCAGGCAGCATAAACGCCGCTTCTACCAATAAGATTCTGCTGATAAACTTTCCCATCATTCGATAATTCATATGACACCTTTATCTATTCAAAAATATCGTTCAACTGATAGATCACTTCGTCCCTTCCGGTTACAATGATCACTATATTTCCTTTGGAGAAATAGGAATCGCCGTTGGGCAGTTCAAACTTTGCCCCCTTGGAGATACTGACTACACGAATATTTTTCTTGAGTTTAATATCTTTTAGCGGCTTGCCCTGATGCAGTGTGTTCTCATCCACGATAAACTCAATAGCTTCCGCCTGTCCGTCCGCGATCACATGCACTGCCTGTGCCGCTCCGGTCTGGTTCTTGACCGCACGCACATACCGCAGAATACTGTTGCAGCACAGCTCCTTCGGGCTGATAATACTGCCGATGGAAAGCGTATCTAAAATACTGTTATTATTCAAGCGCCCCAGCTTCGTAATGATCTGTGGTACATTACAGTTGTTTCCATACAGGGAAATGATAATATTCATTTCGTCCACGCCGGTCAATGTCACAAGCACATCACAATCCGCAATTCTCTCACTCTCTAACAGGAACTCACTGCTGGCATCGCCATGCACCACCGTTACCTCCGGCAGCTGATTGGCAAGGGAAAGGCATCTTTCATAATCCTGCTCAATGATCTCCACCATAATGCCGTCTTTGACAAGCATCTGTGCCAAATAATAGCTCAGCCTGCCGCCGCCGCACAGAAGCACCCGCTTCGCCTTATGGGTGATCACTCCTATATTTTTGAGGAACAAAGTCAGTTCTCTGACTGCCGCAGTGACGAAAATTCTGTCTCCTGCCTGCAGGGTAAAATTACCGTCCGGGATAATCGCCTTGCTGTTTCTAAGCACCGCACAGACCAGAATCTTACATTTCACAATATTACCCAAATCATAAAGGCTCGCATTGCACAGCTTGGAATCCTCCCTGATACGCAGCTCCACGATTTCCACCCTGCCCTTGGCAAAGGTGTCCCTCTTTAAGAAACCCGGATACTTAATCAGCCGCACCATCTCCATCGCAGCCTGTCTCTCCGGGTTGACCATCATGGACAATCCGAAAAGATTACGCATCTCATAGATTTGATCCGTATATTCCGGATTCCGTATTCTTGCAATCGTATGTATCTTCGGGTTCATGCCGTGAGCCGTGGTACAGCATAACATGTTTACCTCGTCCGCACCGGTCATGGCAATCAGAAGTTCCGCCTCCTGTACCCCTGCCTGAGATAAAGTAGCCATGGATGCGCAATTCCCCTGCACTATCATGACATCATATCTCTCTTCACTCAGTTCCAACACCTCAGCTTTGGCATCGATCAGCGTAATATCATGCCCCTCCGCTGCCAGTTCTCTGGTAAGCGTTGATCCCACCTTACCATCGCCCGCTATTATGATCTTCACTTGAAGTTCCTCCGTAACTTTGTCGCTTTATATTTTGTCTCTTTGTATTTGTCACTCTGTATTTTGCCGCTTTGCATCTTGCTGCTCTGTATTTTATTGCTTAATCATATTTCTTCTTTCACAGATAGATTCCAACCCAGAGAAGCAGGTTATCTTCCACCCTATTATAGCACCCTTGTTAAAAAAGGCAACGACAAAACAGCTTTCAACTTTTAGTCAAATATTGTTTTCTCGGTAAAACAATAAGCAGTAAACTCCGGTATCAAAGACCTCTGACCGGATTTACTGCTTAAGCTGTTATCCTATGCTGTTATTCTGCTTCTTAAATGTTACCCTATACGACTGCGGTGCCTGCATATTACCCTATATCCTTCTGCTGCCTGGCGGGCGCAGAGATCATCAGTTCCATCTCTCCCTGCAAAGCCGCCTTCCCGTATCCGAAGGGCAGAATAAAATGATCTCCCTTGCTAATCATCTGTCCGTTAATCAGTCCTTCGCCTTCCACCACACTGACAAGCAGATAGCTCTCCTGCTCCTCCAGCACATAAGGCGCCGTCACATTCAGCTTCCATACCTGATAATAATCACAGGCAATCAGTCTGTTCATTGTATTATCCGGCAATCCGGCAGTGTCCAGAATACTATCCTTTGCCTCTTTGGCAGGAACGGTAATGACATCGATACTCTTCTCAATATGAAGCTTGCGTGGCACACCGCCGCTTAATCTGTCATAATCATAGACTCGGTAAGTAATGTCACTGTTCTGCTGCGTCTCTAACAGCAGGATGCCTCCCTTGATGGCATGAACCGTACCCGGCTCGATCTGGATGAAATCCCCCTTCTTCACCGGAATTTCACGGATCAGTTCGCCCCATCTGTGTTCCGCTATCATTTGGCAAAGCTGCTCTTTGGTAGCAGCATTATGTCCCACTACCAATGTGGCATCCTGCGGGCAGTCCAGCACATACCAGCATTCCGTTTTCCCCAGGGAACCGTTTTCCTTTTCTTTCGCATAAACGTCATCCGGGTGCACCTGAATGCTCAGATCATCCCTGGCATCAATCACCTTTGTAAGCAGCGGGAATCTGTCCCCCGTGGGATTACCGAAGAGCTGCGGTTCCTCTGTCCACAACTGCGACAGGGTTTTGCCGGCATACTCCCCTTCTCTCACCGTACAGTCACCGTTTGGATTGGCGCTGATGCCCCAGCATTCCCCGGTGTTTCCTCTGGGAATATCATATCCCCATTCCGTGCCGAGGCGGTCGCCGCCCCAAACGGTCTGCTTCAGCACCGGATCAAAGAACAGGATCGGCTTTTTCCCCTGATTGACAGTGAGATTTCTGCCGTTACATTCCATTGTTTTCTGATACCAGTAGGCAGAGTCCTTGGCAATCCTCTTCTGGGTTGTAAAATCCACATGAACAATGCCGAACCGCTCCGTATAGCCTTTATCCCACTCAAAATTATCCAGAAAAGTCCACAGGAAATATCCTCTCACGTCTGCCCCGTCATCACATGCCTTCTGCAATGCAGAAAGATAAGCATCCAGAAACGTAATGCGGTTTGGATCACGCACCTGCCCGTCAGCAGACACGATATCATGGCAGGACATACCGTTTTCCGTCACATAGAGGGGCATCTGATATCTGTCATATAAGAATTTCACTCCCCAGTAGAGACATTCCGGTGTTACCGGCCAGTTTGCCGCGGTCTTGGGGAATCCCGCCGGTCTTTCCACGAATTCCGGTTCTCCGTCTTTGCCTGCCCGCACCATGTACCCGTTATAAATATTCTGACCCATAAAGTCAATCGGCTGGTGAATCAGTTCCATATCTTTCTCTGTGATAACCGGAAGGTACTCTTTAAACTTCTCCAGCCCGTTTGCCGGATACTTGCCTAAGAACACGGGATCGTTGAACCATGCCACATTCCAGGTCCAGTTATCCATCGGATTATAGAAGGAGAAGAGAACTTTTCTTGCTGCCTCCACATCCTCTTCGCTGCTGCTTGCAGGATAGGCCATACTGCAAGTCGGGGCATAGCCTATCTTAACCGGCTGTTTTGCATATTTTCTGAGATGGATCACTGCCTGCCCGTGTGCCCGCAGAACATTATGTGCTATTTGAAAAGTTTCCTGATAGGTCAGCTTTTGCCCCGGCGCATGGACGCCGTTCAAATACCCAAGCCCCACGAAGCATTCCGGCTCATTTAATGTAATAAAGTATTCACAAATATCAGAGAAATTCTCTGCAATCACTCTGGCATACTCACCAAACCAACCGATGATCTCTTCGTTCAGCCAGCCGCCCCTATCCTGCAGTGCCTGGGGCAATTCCCAGTGATACATCGTCAGATAGGGCGTTATCCCATTCTTCTTCATTTTCAGAATCATATCCCGGTACAGGGCTATGGCTTTCCTGTTCACGGTGCCTATCCCCTCCGGCATGATCCTGCTCCAACTGACGGAAAAGCGATAGGCTTTCACACCAAGCAGGCGCATCATTCTGTAATCGTCAGGATAACGATGTATGTGGTCACAGGCAACAGAAGCGCCTTTGCCATCCAAAGTTCCGCCCGCTTCCACAAAGGTATCCCAAATCATTCTGCCCGCACCGTCATCCGCATCCCTGCCTTCCATCTGATATGCACTGCCGGCAACGCCCCACACGAAATCATCTCGAAACATTTATATATCCTGCCTTTCCCATACCTTTTTCCTATGGCTTTGTTTTCCTTTAACAGTTTTCTTCCGCGCAGGCGCTGATCACTGACACCAGATAGAAGGGCACCGCATTCTTTTCACGCGTTTCCTTCAGTCTGATTTCCACCTTATGCGTACCGCCCGCAATATGATGCGCCAGGGTACTGATGTACAGACAATCGCCCCATGTCTCATCAAAGTTGGCATCCAGTTCTATCGCATTGTTCTCATCATCATCTACTATCGCAACGGCAACCGGAGCCGGATGCTTCACCGATTTACGGTACTGCACGGCAATCTCCGTGCCTTCCGTCTCGAATATAATACAGGCGCCCTCCCTGTCAGCCGTCCATCCGCCCCGGAACATGTCGTTCACATATTTTTTCAGGGTATGGTCCGGCGCAAAGCCGTCACAAAGGGGTGCACTGTTATGATTCTGATACCGTCTGACATTGCCGTAAGCATTTGCTGTGAGTGGTTTCGGCATAGCGGCAGGTTCCTCTTTCTGCATCATCTGCACATATACCTGATCCAGAAAATCCGTGATCACTTCCGCCACCAGCCCATGACCGTCAGAATTAGGATGCAGATCATCCGGCGTAATCAGCCGGTTAGGAATCGCGCCCGATACGACCTCCGGGTAAATCGTGGTTTTCATACTCACACTCGGCAGATCATAATGCGCTCCGATCTCCCGATGGCTTCTCTCCGCGCTGATGCCTGTGTCATAACGGATATTGTGAACCAACAGGACAGCAGGTTCATAGGCATTGCCGTAAACTCTGCGTACCAATCCTTCATAGGTCTCTTTGTAAAAGTCCGTATCATCATCATTAACGGAAAATTCAATCATCACCAAATCCGGCTTATAAAGAAGCACATCCTCATCCACTCTGGAGACGCCAAACTGCGACGTGGTTCCTCCCACGCCTGCATTGATGTAAGTAAAGGCTGTCCTGGGGAACCTTCTTACAAACCAGTCATACACGATGTAGGCATAACAGTCCGTATACCGGGATGACACGGAGCCCTGCGTAATCGATCCGCCCAAAAAAGCCAGCGTCATTCTGTCCCCTGCCTTTGCCCGCTTCATCAATTCCTTCATCCGGTATAGATTTCCCCTGTTAACCCATCCGTTTTCTGCATGTATTTCATATCCCATGACATTCTCCCCATATATCATTTCCTGTAAGGCACCGGCTGACGCAGATACGGTTTCAATGTGCCGGTGCCTTTTACTGTCTATACAACCTATTGGTTATCGGATTCCGATCTCTGTGTCAGCTTCCGATACGCGGCTGTGCGTCTTAATATAATCTACGATTTCATCCAGCTTCGTAAAAGCAAGCCCGACATAGCTGTCTGCGCAGCCGTAATACAGCGCAATCTTTCCGCTCTCCGCATCATGGATCGTCGCACAGGGGAAGCACACATTCGGCACGAAGCCCCTTTCCTCATACCACTCTTCCGGTGTGAGCAGGAAATTCTCACAGCGGTATAACACCTTGGACGGATTGTCAATATCTAAGATGGCACCGCCGATAGAGTACACGAAACCGTTACAGGTGCCGCTTACGCCGTGGTAGAACAGAAGCCATCCTTCTGTGGTCTCAATCGGTGCGGCGCCGCCGCCGATCTTGACGGACTCCCACCATTCGCTTCCTTTGCCCATCACATGTCTGTGTTTGCCCCAGTAGACCATATCCGGGCTTTCACTTAAGAAGATATCACCGAAAGGCGTATGTCCCGAATCAGAGGGACGGGAAAGCAATACATAGTTACCGTTAATCTTACGCGGGAACAGCACTGCATTTCTGTTAAACGGAATAAAAGGATTCTCAATTCTTGTAAAGGTCTTGAAATCCGTGGTCTTCGCCATGCCGATGGATGCGCCGTAGAAATCCTGACACCAGATAATATAATAAGTGTCCTCTACTTTCACAAGACGCGGATCATATGCATATACCGGCATAAAATCGTTGCCGTTTTCATCCTGAAAAGGAATCTTCTCTGCCTCAAACTCCCAGTGAATGGCATCCTTGCTGTGTCCCAAGTAGATATAAGGAATACCATTCGTCTGCTCGCCTCTGAATACACCGATGAATTTCTCCCCGTAAGGCATTACGGCACTGTTAAAAATTCTTGCCACTCCTTCTATCGGATTTCTGCCGATAATGGGATTCTCACGATATCTCCAGATCGGTGCACCCTTTAACCCTTCCGGTTTCTCCTGCCAGGGTACATTCTTTACTACAGGACTGATCATTTTTACTTCGCTCATATTTCCTCCATTCCAAAGCCTTTTTTGACTGCAGCAGATTCCTTCGGCTTTCTCCTTTTTCTCATTGAACCATGCCTCTCTTTCATCCCACAGATTTCGTACAGGCTTACCCGATACCGTACACAACTCCATGCGCCGCAGTCCAAACAGGCATTGATCCCTATTATTGTTGCTCCAAAAACTCCAGATTCCTCTGAATCAGTTCACATCTCTGTGTCACACACTCCACGGAACGCAGCGGATCAGCCGGAGTGTTAAATACATAATCAAGCAGCTTATCCACCGTAGTCGTTGCCACATGCATTCTCGTATCGCTGGAGGCATAATAAATATACACCTCCCCGTTGTCTTTGGCGATAGCGCCGTTGGTAAATACCACATTGGATACATCCCCCACACGCTCTCCCTCTCTGGGGCCGATCAACATACCTGAGGGCTCTGCGATAACTTTGGAAGGGTCCTGCAAATCCGTGGCAAAGGCATAAATCACATAACGCAGTCCTGCCGCCGTATTCCTGACACCGTGCGCAATATGAATCCAGCCCTTCTCCGTCTTGATCGGCGTAGCGCCTGCCCCGTTCTTCGCCTCGGTAATGGTATGATATTTGCGCAAAGAAGTCATCTTCTCCTCATCAATCACCGCGTGGGTGATATCCTCGCACAAGCCGAAACCGATACCGCCGCCGGACCCGGTCTCAATGAAATCATCCATAGGTCTTGTATAAAATGCATACTTACCGTCCACGAATTCAGGATGGAGCACCACATTTCTCTGCTGCGGGGAGCGAAGGGTCGTAAGGTTATCCAGTCTCTCCCAGTTCTTTAAGTCCTTCGTGCGGACAATGCCTGCTGCCGCCACCGCTGCGGATAAATCATTTACCGTCTTATCCTTACTCTCGGAACAGAACACGCCGTAGATATAGCCGTCTTCATGCTTCGTCAGACGCATATCGTACACATTGGTTTCCTCCGGACAGGTATCCGGCAGTAAGATAGGATAGTCCCAGAAGCGGAAACCGTCGATACCGTTATCACTCTCGGCCACACCGAAGAAGCTCTTTCTGTCATTTCCCTCAATCCGTGCCACCAGATAATACTTGCCGTTTAACGCGATGGCACCGGAATTCATAACCGCATTCACACCCAGACGCTCCATAAAATAAGGATTGGTCTCCGGATTCAGATCATATTTCCAGTGCAGCGGAATATGCTCTCTTGTCAGCACCGGATATTTATACCTGTCATAGATACCGTTGTAAATCTCTGATTTTACATTTTTGCGATTGATCAGTTTGTTATATTTCTCTAATTCCACATAATATCTGCTATGTAACATACTATTACCATGCCTTTCTTCCATTCCTGCCGCCTCACACGGCATAGACTCTTCATTCCCCGCTTCTTCTGATTACCTCCAGACACATTCTGCCGTTATGGTAAGGACATTTCCAAGGCTCCACGATGGGTTTTGCGCTGACCGCTTCTCCCTTACTGTTCACATCCCAGAACCACTCGGAGCCGGGACGCTTATCAATCATATGCTCCCTGATAAAGTCCCACTCTGTCTTAGCAGCTTCCAGATATTCCGTATGCTCAGGCGCCAGCGCGTATCCGTTCAGGAAGCCTACAACCGCCTCTGCCTGTACCCACCAGATTCTGTTCTGATCCACTACGCCCTTTTCACATTCATTAGCAAAGGAGTGCCCGTCAAATGCCGCCTTATAGGTTTGACCGGTTAAGTCAAGTATGATAGGAAGCATCTTATCTTCGTATGACTTCTCTCCCAGCACATCCGTTCCTCTGCGAAGCAGCCATGCCGTCTCTATATCATGGCCGTAAGAATGCAGATCTATAATAGAATGCATCTGTCTGTCAAAAAACACCTCCTGACGGTGCAGCCCAGGATTATATACCTTATCTGCAATGGTATCAAGAATCCATTCCAGCCTTCTCTTTACTTCCTTATTATAACTCACACGGTACAATTCCGTATATGCCTCAAATACATGAAGCAATGTGTTCATGGTTTTATCGGCAATGACACCGTTTTCGGACAGCTTATCATTCTCAATCTCCCTAAAGTCCCTGTCGAAGGCCTCTTTGTAACCGATCTCATCCGTGCATTTGTCCTCAATCATATGAAATAATTCCAGCGCTGTCTGCAGGGCGTTCTCATCCTTCGATGCATCATAATAAGAGGATAATGCATAGATGGAAAAAGCCTGATTGTAAGTATGCTTAGTCGTATCTTCCGGTGTGCCGTCATACTTTACCGACCAGTAGACACCGCCTTTTTCCTGATCCACACAGTATTTTTTCATAAATTCATATCCGTGCCTTGCCTCTGCAAGCAGCGACTCATCCTTAAGCGTCAGATAGGCATTGGCAAAAAACCAAGTGATGCGGCTGTTTAAGATACAGCCCTTCACTGCCTTTTCATTCACCCTCAGGTCATGATCCATATAGCCGTAATATCCGCCCCATTCATCATCTCGAAGTTTTTTCCAAAAGGGAATAATGCAGTCTGTCAGATGATTCCTGATTTCCTCTACCATCATGTCTGTTACCTCACATATCTTTATATTCCATCTATCCCTTCACGGAGCCTGCCGTCATACCGCTGTAAATCTGCTTCTGGAACAAAATGAATATGATCAATGCCGGAAGCAGCGAAATAATAACACCTGCACATATGAGGTTATACTGGCTGCCAAGGGGCCCTACGAAGGTGTAAAGGGAAGTTGCCACCGTAGGAAATCTCTTCTTGTCCTGCAAATACAGATTCGCACAATAGTACTCGTTATAAGTAGCCACGCCTTTTAAAATACAGGCGGTTACAATCGCAGGCCTTAACAGGGGCAGCAGTATCTTATAATATATCTTGAAATAAGAAGCACCGTCAATAATAGCTGACTCGTCTAACGATACGCTGATGTTCTCAAAGAACTGAATATAGATGTAGATCGCAATCACATCCGTACCGCACATCATAACGATATATCCCGCTAAGGAGTTAATAAAATGCAGCTTATACATAAGCTCGTATACGGCAATCTGCATCGCCACACCGGGAAGCAGCGTTGCAAACAGGAATAAGCTTCTGATGATGCCGTTGCCCGGGAATTTGAATCTGTTGAGAATATAAGCAAGCTGTGTACCCACAAGCACCGATACGACTAACACGCACACCAGAATAATGGTGGAATTAAGAAAAGCTCTTCCCATGTTCGCCTTACCGAATGCCTGCACGAAATTATCGAAATTCAGCCATGACTGCGGCATCGTCATAACATTCGTCTGCTCATACTCCGTTTTGGTCTTAAATGCCGTAATCACACAGGATACGATCGGCAATACCGCAACAAAAGAGAAAAATACCAAAGAAATATATTTTAAGCAAACAACAATCGTTGCTGCCATTTTGCGTAGAACTGTCATTTATCTCCCCGCCTTTCTTGCTGCATATTTTGCAAGCTTCCTGTCACGTCTCTTAGTTGCATTGAAATCTTCATCCTCAGCATTTTTAAATACGTACTTAAAGAAAAGCTTCTGTGCAATGGTCGCCGCAAAAATAATCATCAAAAGCACTACCGCCATCGCCGATGCCAGACCTACCTTCTGTGATGTATGCGCGATATCATGCATTACCACGAAATAGGTCGCCGTACCGTTGGCACCGTCCGTAATAACATAAGGCGGTTCGAATGCACTTAAAGAGCCGGTAATCGATAAGATTACATTCAATGTCACGATTGTCTTGATACTTGGCAGAATAATATATATAAACTGCTGGAAACGGTTCGCACCGTCTAACATAGCTGCTTCGTAAAGCTCGGAATCCACTGACATAATGGCACCGATGAAAAGCACCATGTTCTGTCCGAAGTATCTCCACACACTAGTTCCCACAAGGGATATATTATTAATGCTCTGGTCCTTTAACCAATAAGGCAGATTCTCCAACTCAAAGCCACACCACTGCAGTACCGTATCGAATACGAATCCTCTGGTGTAGAAAAATTTAAAAATAAAACCAATTGCAATACCGTTAATCAGATAAGGGAAGAACATAAATCCCTTGAAGATATTGCCGCCCTTTACCTTAAAGCTGAGTACTGTAGCCAGATAAAGCGCCAGTATAAGCTGTACAATGGAACCGCCCATATAATACAGACTTAACTTTAGTGCACCGAAGCAGTCTTTTCTGCTGAATACGCTGGCATAATTGTCTAATCCCACGAATTTTCTGGCACCGATATATTTCATTCTGTAAAAGCTGTATCCCACCATCTTGCCAAATGGAAAATATGTAAAAGTAAATAGTAAAACCAGCGGGATCAACATAAATGCGATGATGATAATTACCTGCTGTCCCTTTCTGCTTCTCGCCCACTGCAGGAAGCCTTTTTTCTGTGTCCCTGCTATACCTGTCTGTGCCGACATACGCTACCCTCCTGATTATTCAAGCCGGGGAGAGCTTCCCCGGCTCAAACTTCACACCAATTACCTGTTATTACTATCCGTTTCCATGTCCGAACCGCCTCCTTTGAAACGGTACGGCCAGACCGCTTTTAGTACAGCACCTCTATGCCGCATGCTTCCTGTGCATCATTCCACTTAAGCGTCCAGTCTTCCATGATATCATCGAAACTCTGGGAACCTGTAGCCGCTGCTTCCACGATTGCCTGAACCTTAGCATCGCCGCCTGCATTGAAGTTTAATTCGGACTCTGCATTCATCTCATTGAGCAGATCTTCCTCACCGGATAATGCTGCTGCGTTCTCAACGATCTCTACACCATCGAATACGAAAGAGGTATCTGCTGTCTTGGAAATCGGATAACCGCCCTCGAAATCACACCAGCCGGACTCTTCTACCATCCATTTAACGAATACCATGGATGCTGTCTGATTGTCCTCGGAAGAATTAGCATTGATACCGTAGCAGTAGTCAGGCCCTGCTGTCGCATACTGCTTGCCGTTTACTGTAATAGGGAACGGCATATAACCGATATCGTCCGGATTATCGCCTGCCGCCTTCATCTGTGCAATAGCCCAGGAGCCGAGCACCATACAGCCGATCTCGCCATTGTTGATCATTGCCTTACAGCCTTCCCAGTCTGTAGTCGTATAGTCGTCCTCGATCAGTCCCTGTGCAACCGCATCATAGAGAATCTTATACAAAGCGTATGCGCCCGTGCCGTCGCCGTTATCCTTGAACGGTTCTGCCGTATGAACGAATTTCTGATTCAGCCATGTCTCATCGCCTGTTGTGATACCGCCTAAGAATGCATCCCACTGGCCGCCCATGGTCCAACCTGCCGCATAGTTTGTGTAAAGCGGGATTGCATCTGTGTTATCTTTGATCGCCTGCAGCGCTGCAATCAGTTCATCCGGTGTGGACGGCAATTCTGTAATGCCTGCGTCTACAAATACTTTCGTGTTATAGAGAAGGCCCTGTGCGTTACCCATATATCCGATACCGTAGCACATGCCGTCTAATTCCCAGTTCTTAGGGAAATTAATGTACTGCTCCATCTCCTCTGTCGTGCCGTAAGGAATGAAATAGGTAGAAAGCTCTGCCTTATCAATCGCGGGGATAAACATGATATCGCCCCAGTCACCTGTGGAAAGACGAAGAAGTGCGTCCTCCTGATAATCTGTAATGCCTTCCGTCTCAACTGTGATGTTCGGATATGCCTCGTTAAATCTTGAAATCAGATCTGCAATCGTACCGTCTTCCTCACGGTCTGTCTTGTGATGGATAAACTTAATGGTTGTGGTCAGGTCTGTGTAATCCTCGCCTAAATTGATGGATGCGTATGTAACACCGCCCGGCTGTACTGCCTGAGCCTCTGCGGAATCTTCTGCTTCCTCCGTCTGGGATGTTTCCTCTGCAGCATTCTCTGTTGCGGGCGCATCTGTGGAAGTGCTGTCAGAAGAACCGCATCCTGCCAATGAGAATGTCATGGCTGCTGCCAAGGTAAGTGCTGTAACCTTTTTCAGTTTCATAAAAGTATCCTCCTTTTAGTTTGTTTTTTAACAACTTATTTATTAATTGATTAACTTTAATTTAAGTATACATTACTTCATTTTTTAATCATCAATTTTTATTGTTTTTTATATATCATTCTTGTTATATTTGTTCTTTTCTGCTATTTTGCTATTTTTATCTTGTATTTTTTGTTTATTTTTCACATAAATAATGCTTTGATTAAATTAATTAAGCTTAATAATTAACCTCAATTTAAGTCAATACTATGTTTTTTAATTAATTTTATTGTTTTTTAGTTTTTTGAAATGTATTATAATATATAGAAACAGATATTTTTAAGCCTGTTTCGATGTTTCATGTATGATTCTTGTATTTTAGGAATTGTTATTGTGATAAAGGAGACCGAAAGATACCATGACCTTTGCCGAACGCTATGAACAATCTCTGATGATAACGCCTGCTTTACCTGCCGGTCATTCTGCACACAGCTTTGCAGGCACTTTCTATGAGCTGTTAGATGAGACAGCCTACAGACTTCCCACCGTGCTTTGCGGCGGCAACATTGAAGTGGATTCTCACTATACGCTGACCTTCAAACCCATGAACTGCTGTATGCTGCTATACACCAAAGCAGGATGTGGCAGTTTACGGCTGCGCACCAGAACCTATTTACTGGAACAGGATACGCTTGTGTATTTAGACTGCCATACCGCATCCTTTCTCCTGGAAACCTCCCATGCCCCCTGGCGCTTTACCCTCTTTCTGGTACAGGGCGATCTTTTCTCCTGTTACAACTCTCTGGTTCCTTTCGAGACTGCGGTACTGCATACGCCTGCCCCTTATTCTCCTATCTTAAAGAGCTTAGGGCTGCTGCTTTCGGGTGACACTGCCGCCAATCTGTATAATAAACTGACAGATGCAGGCATACTGACAGAGCTTATGACCAATCTGTGGCTGGAAGTATATGATTTAAAGGGAAATGATACGAAATGTGCCGCTTACTTACTGGAAATAAAGCGTTACCTTGATGTTACTTTTACGGAACCGTTTCGGCTGGATGATTTAGAGAAGCGCTATCATATGAGTAAATACAGGATCTGCCATGAATTTTCGGACAGCTTCGGCATTCCTCCCCTTAAGTACCTGAATCGAAAGCGGCTGGAAGCTGCCGTGAATCTGCTGTTTTCCACCGATAAGCGGATTCATGAAATTGCGCTGGAAGTGGGGTATGAGAACACCAACCACTTTATCAATTTATTTAAGAAGGAATACGGCACTACGCCGCAGGCATATAGAGAGGCGCATCAGACATGATGCGCCACACTTTCTTTGTATACGATCTTTCCATTTACGATCGTCACACTCTGTTTATAGGTTTCACCGGAGAGTTTACGAATCATTTTCTTAATGGTACGTCTCGCCATCTCCTGCATATCCACTTCATAGGTGGTAATTCGTACGTCACACAATCCCGGCGGCTGATAATTATCATATCCCACAACCGAAATATCCTGCGGCACCCGATAGCCTTCCTGCTCCAGTCTGCACACTAACATTGCTGCCGCCACATCATTATTGCAGACAAACGCCGTAGGCATCCTGTCCGGAAGCTTCATTTCAAATCCCTGATCCGATCTGCCTGTTTCCGGGTCTCTGTCACGGATAATCCAGTCCGGATTGACTTCTATGCCGTGTTCATACATGGCCTTCATATAACCGAAATACCGGTCCGTAATACTCTCTGTGACCAGGACGTTTCCTACGAATGCAATATCCCTATGCCCCATATCGAACAGATAATTAGTCATCACGTACATTCCGAAATAGCTGTTGGATACCACCGCGTCACATTCCCCTGTCTTATCATAAAAATCCAGAAAAATCACAGGAACCTTTGCCTGCTCCGTCAGCTTCTCCAGATACTCCCTCCGCAAAAGGCCTATGATAACCAGACCGTCCGCTTTCCTCTCCTGCACCAGCTTAGGCATCACGCAGATTTCTTCATCCTGCGCCTGCAGCACCTCCAGCATGGTAAAACATCCTTTGTGCACCGCTGCGGTGGCCACTTCCTGATACAGTTTCCAATAAAAAGTATCGTACTTATCCAAGAACCGGTCGGATACAATTACCCCTATATTATAGCTGGCATTGGGCTTCGTTCTCTCCTGATAGATTACGGACGCAGACTTATATCCCATCTCTTCTGCCTGTTTCTTAATCTTTGCACGAAGTTCCTCACTGACACCTTTTTGATCCGACAATGCTTTCGATACCGTAACAGTGCTAACGCCCATCACTTTAGCGATATCTGCCATTTTTACTGCCTTAGCCATGTTGTTCCCCATTTCAAGCGGTCATGCCCCGGATAACTGTGAACATAACCACTAATATTTTAAGTAATCTACTTAAATTATAAAGTAATTTGCCACATTGTCAACATACAGGAATAAAATTGGCATTTTGACCCATTTGTCTGATTTTCTTTGTACATATTTATGAATGCTACACGGCAAACTGCGCCATATAGAGCTGATAATACACGCCTTTCTTCCTCATTAACTCTGACGCATTACCTTCTTCTATAATCTTACCGTCATCTATGACGAAAATACGGTCAGCCTTCTGGATCGTGGAAAGCCTGTGGGCTATGACAAAGGATGTCCTGCCTGCCAGCAGGTGTTCAATTCCCTCCTGCACCAGAAGCTCTGTCTTCGTATCTATGCTGGACGTTGCTTCATCCAGAATCAGTATCTTCGGGTCAGAGACCATTGTTCTGGCAAAAGCCAGAAGCTGTTTCTGGCCCACAGACAGTCCGCCGCCCCGCTCTGACAGTTCCGTATCATACCCTTTATCCAGCTTCATGATAAAGTCGTGGGCGTTGACCGCCTTGGCCGCAGCGATCATCTCTTCCTCCGTGGCATCCAGCTTACCGTAGCGTATATTATCCCGAATCGTCCCGGAAAACAGGAAGTTGTCCTGTGTCATAATACCCATCTGCTCCCGAAGGCTCTCAATGGACACATCCTTCACATTATGCCCGTCAATCTTCACAGTACCACTCTGTACATCATAGAAACGGCTGATCAGATTGACAATCGTCGATTTGCCCGCTCCGGTAGGCCCCACCAGAGCGATCGTCTCACCCGGTCTGATGGTAAAACTCACATCATCCAGCACTTTTACCTTATCATCATAAGAGAAATCCACATGTTCAAAGGTTACCTCTCCCACAATCTGCGGCATCCGGTCGACTATGTCTCCGTCTGCAATGGCAGGCGGCGTATCCAGTATTTCAAAAATCCGCTCCGCCCCTGCAATATTGGTCACCAACTGGTTATAGAAATTGCTGATATTATGAATCGGCTGCCAGAACATATTCAGATACGTACCGAAGGCAATGAAGACACCCACGGACACCTGATCCACACCGAGAATCACAATCCCCGTAAAATAAAGGAGGATACACCCCAGTCCCCAGGACAGGTCGATCACCGAACCGAAGGCATCGCTCATCCGCACCGCCTGAATAAAGGACTCCCGATGCTCCTGCAAAAGAGTATCAAACGTAGCTTCCGTCTCTTCCTGGGCATGGAAGCTGTGAATAATACGCATCCCTGCCATATCCTCATGAATAAAGGCATTTAAGTTGGCTGATTTCTTGCGGAAAGTCTGCCAGCGCGGATGCGCCTTATATTCTATATAGAAGGTAGCCGCTCCCATAAAAGGAATCGTCAGCATGGAAGCAAAAGCTAACTTCGGATTCTTCCATACCATAATCACTACTACCGCAATGACTGTGAAGCCATCCGGAATCAGTGTGGTCACACAGTTGGACAGCACGTCCTTCAGGGAATTAATATCACCTATGATACGGGACAATATCTTACCTGTCGGTCTGCTGTCAAAGAAATGGAAATCCAGCTTCTGGATATGGGTATACAATTCCTGTCTGATGGTCAGAAGAATCCTGTTGCATACCTTTGCCATGATATACATACGAATCTTCACCGTGATAACCAATACCAGATTGACGACAAGAGCGATTCCCAGCAATCGGTACAACCCCTCCGTATCCTTTACGGCAATGTGATCATCGATTGCCGCTTCCATGATCAACGGATTAATCAGGCTGACCGCTACGCCGTATCCCATAATAAGCAGTACCAGTAAAATCTGCCACTTGTAGTCAAGCAAATAGGAAAACAGGCGCTTTAGTGTCTGTATCTTGCTTTTCTCTATACTCTGCTCATCTTCTTTATATGAATTGACTGCCATCTGTTCTCCCTCCCTTCTCCTGTCCGATACAGTGATTCGTATCTGCCGTCACAGTCTCCTGACCAGACGTGGCTTTCGGCGTTGCAGGCCCGGCAGTCTCCCCATACTGCGCCCGGTACGTCTCATAATACAAACCGCCCGTTTGCAACAGTTCTTCATGGGTTCCCCGCTCCGCAATAGCACCGTTCTCCAGCACGATAATCTCATCCGCATGTCTGACCGCACTGATTCTGTGCGCAATGATAATCTTCGTGGTATGCTCCAGCGTCTTAAGAGTCTCCTGAATGAGATGTTCCGTCTCCATGTCCAATGCCGATGTGGAATCATCCAGCACGAGAACAGGATCTTTCTTGGCAAGCGCCCTGGCAATACTGATCCGCTGCTTCTGACCGCCGGAGAGTCCTACGCCTCTCTCACCGATGACGGTATCATACTGCTCTTCCATCCGCTCAATGAACTCACTTGCCTGTGCATCCGCAGAAGCCTTCCGCACCGTCTTGAAATCTATATACTCTTTTTTGCCAAGCTTAATATTCTCATTGATAGTTTCCGAAAAAAGAAACACATCCTGCATTACATAACTGACGTTTGTGCGAAGCTGCTCTAAGGACAGTTCCTTCACATTCACATCATCCAGATAGATTGCGCCGTCCGTGGTATCATACATCCGCTGAAGAAGCTGTACAATAGAAGTTTTGCCCGCCCCGGTGGCTCCCATAATACCTAACGTCTTACCCGCTTCCACCGTAAAAGAGATGTCATGCAGGATTTCATGCAAATCTGCTTTATGGAAGGATACATGGTCAAAACATATTTTGCCCTGTACGTTATCCAGCTTAACCGGATTGGCCGCCTCTGTAATGCTCGGCTTCTCTTCATAGATTTTCTTAATCTTCTTATTCGATGCTACCGCGGAAGAGAAACTGTTGGTCAGCCAGCCCAACATCTCCATGGGCCAGACGATATTCGTGGAATACTCCACGAAGGCAGTCATCTGCCCTAACGTCATCTCCCCGTCAATTACAAATTTACCGCCCACTAATATGATCAAAAGCGGCAGCACCTTGGTTACCACCGTAAACATCGGATAATATTTCACAAAAACCGCAGACTGCTCCATATTCAGGTCATAGTAGCGCTTATTGTGAGACAGAAACTTACTGATCTCAAACTTCTCTCTGGCAAACGCCTTTACGGTGCGCACCCCTGCCAGATTCTCTTCTGCCACCGTGTTGAGCGCGGCATTTTCTTCACTGATTTCCTCATAGACCTGTCCCAGCTTCCGCTCCATGACCACCGCGATAGAACCGCACAGAACCATCGCTGCTGTCGGAATCAGCGCCAGCTTCCAGTTGAGCATATACATACACACCAGAATAATAATGGTGTGATAGGTTACCTCGATCAAAAGCATACTAACGTAGCCGAGAGCATCCCAAATCCGGTCTATATCCTCTTTGACGCGCGCCATCAGCTCTCCGGTGTTGGTTCTGTCAAAGAAATCCGCAGAAAGTCTCTGGATATGATGAAACAAGTCCCTTCTCATATTCCCTGATATTCTGGAACCGTTCTTATCAAAGGTATACTCTTTCATATACTGGAAGATGCATCTGCCAAGCCCGATTCCCAGAAAGCCAAGCAGCAGATATCTGAGTTCTCCCATATTACCGCCCACGATGACATCATCTACCACGTGCGCTGTCAGCCGCGGTGCCAGCATATCCAGGCTGACCGCAATAAACAGCGACAAAAGCGCCGCCAGATAAGACCATTTATATTCCCATATGTAACTTGATAATTTCTTCATAGTTTACCTATTCCTTCTCTACTCATTCATTTCTCCCGGCTCCTTTCGCATCAGCAGACTCAGAACACTTCGTGTTCTGAGTTCGCGTTGCTCGTCATAAGCCTTGCAATATATGCCTCCATGCAAGCATGATGTATATTTGCAATCCTTCTGACTCTGCTGATGCGCGCAAAAAAAAGACTGCGGCAACGTACCTTACGGTCTCATTACCACAGCCTTTAAAGCCTGACACATATGCTGACTGAATCAGTCTCGCGTCTCTATCTAATTCAATCTTTTATCTGCGGAGGTAATTTCACGTAACGTGCTAATGTTTGATTTTCTGTTGTTTCTTTTTAATTTAATGATAAACATTATTTTACCTCCTTTCCTGATAGGCTCAGATGTCCGATCTTCTAAGCACCGGGAAACATCTAAACGATTTACAGTTTCCATTTTATAATATCTTCAAATCACATGCTGCTATCTTAATACAGTATGCAGAATCTGTCAATCATCTTTTTTATTTAACAGCCCACATTTATTCAACAACCTACTCGCCTAAATATGCTTTCTTCACGGCCTCATTGTTCATCAGTTCCTTCGCATCACCCGATAAGGAAATCGTGCCCGTTTCCAGTACATAGGCTCTGTCCGCAATAGACAAGGCCTTCTTCGCATTCTGCTCCACCAAAAGCACTGTGGTGCCGGACTGGCTTACCCGCTTAATAATATCGAAGATCTCATTGACAAAGATCGGCGATAATCCCATAGAAGGCTCATCCATCACGATAATACTCGGCTGGCTCATCAGCGCCCGTCCCATGGCAAGCATCTGCTGCTCGCCGCCGCTTAAGGTTCCTGCCATCTGTGTCTTACGTTCTTCCAGTCTGGGGAATCTCTCATATACCATATGCAGATTTTCCCGGATTTCATCCTTATCTTTTCGGGTATAAGCTCCCATCAGCAGATTATCATAGACCGACAACTGGGCAAACACTCGTCTTCCCTCCGGCACATGTGCCATACCCATAGGCACAATCTTATATCCCGGTGTCTTCGTGATGTCCTTACCCTCAAAAACAATGCTGCCGCTGGTGGGCTTAATCAGCCCCGTAATGGTATGCAGTGTGGTAGTCTTACCCGCACCGTTGGCACCGATCAATGCAATGACCTCACCCTGATTTACCTCGAAACTAATCCCCTTAATAGCTTCTATCACACCATAATGAACATGGAGATCTTTCACTTCTAACATTGCCATATAATTACCATGCCTTTCTCCTATTCGCCTAAGTACGCCGTAATTACTTCCGGATTGTTTAACACTTCCTGTGTTTCACCCTGCGCCAGCACCTCACCGAAATTCAGCACCGTCAGTTTTTCACAGATACCGGATACCAGCTTCATATCATGCTCAATCAAAAGAATCGTCATATCAAAATGATCCCGCACAAACTGAATCGTATCCATCAGTTCCTTCGTCTCATTGGGATTCATGCCCGCTGCCGGCTCATCTAAGAGAAGAAGCTTAGGAGCCGTTGCCATGGCCCTGGCAATCTCTAACTTTCTCTGCTGTCCGTATGGCAGATTCTCTGCCTTATAATCGGCATATTCCTCTAGCCCGAACACTTTCAAAAGCTCCATCGCTCTCTCATTCATTTCTTTCTCCACTTTGAAATAGCGGGGCAGTCTTAGAATCCCCTCCAAAGTAGAATAGGGATAATGGTTATGTAAACCAACCTTTACATTATCCAACACCGGCATATCCCCAAAAAGGCGTATATTCTGAAACGTTCTGGCGATGCCTGCTTTGCAGATATCAATCGTCCGCTTTCCTGTCACATTCACGCCATCTAAAATAATAGAACCCTCGTCCGGCTGATACACACCTGTCAGCAGGTTAAAGATTGTTGTTTTACCTGCGCCGTTCGGGCCGATCAGTCCGTATAACTGCCCTTTTTCTATTGTAATGTTAAATGCATTAACCGCTCTCAATCCGCCGAAGGAGATTCCCAAATTCTTAACCTCTAATAATGCCATGTCCTATGCCTCCTTCTTAAGTTTCTTGTTGCCGATAAAGCGCTGTTTCAGGCGTTTTCTAAAGAAAATCGCGTTAGGGCTCCAGTTGAAAATCATCATCGCAATCAGCACGATCGCATAAATTAACATACGGTAATCACTTAAGCCCCTGAGTACCTCGGGAAGCAGCGTCAATAAAACCGCAGCGATAATGGAACCGCGGATATTGCCGATTCCGCCAAGCACCACAAATACTAAGATCAGAATAGACATGTTGTATCCGAAATTCTTAGGCAGCGCATTCAGCGTAGATAAGTTATGCGCATAGAGTACGCCTGCCACACCCGCTAAGGAAGCGGAAACCGTAAAAGCGATCAATTTATATTTCGTTACATTAATACCCACAGATTCAGCGGCGATACGGTTATCACGGATGGACATAACCGCACGTCCCGTTCTGGAATTGATAAAGTTCAGTACAATAAAGAGTGTCACCAGAATCAAAACCACACCGATCGTAAAATTAGAATCATTGGGTGTACCCGTAACACCCTGTGCACCTTTAATCAGCATTAACCCGTCCTCTTCCATATTCAAAGACAGGGCATCTTTCATGGAAAAATGCAATCCGCTGCCGTCCACGCCAAGATACAGCGCGTTGATAATATTCTTGATAATCTCACCAAATGCCAGCGTCACGATCGCTAAGTAGTCGCCTCTAAGACGCAGTACCGGAATACCTACCAGAAATCCCACCAGTGCTGCAGCAGCCGCGCCGATTATAAGCGCCAGGAAAAACCGTAATCCGCCGGGCATTGTCTCCTTAAATGCAAGGGAAAATACCGCGCTGGCAAACGCGCCCACGCACATAAAGCCCGCATGTCCCAGACTCAGTTCGCCTAAAATACCGACCGTAAGATTCAGCGCCACCGCCACGATCACATATGTACAGAACGGAACCAAAAGCCCCTGAATCAGACTGGATACATGTCCGGTAGATACCAGAATCTGTACTATAATATATGCCAAGACTACCATTCCATAGGTAATCAGATTATTCTTCGTTGTTTTACTTACTTTCTTCATGCCATCCTCCATAATGCCATATTCCGGCATCCATTTTGCAACCATCCTCACTATGCAAGCATCTGTTTTAAACCTTCTCCTGAATCTTTTTACCCAGAAGTCCGGTAGGCTTCACCAAAAGCACGATAATCAGGATACTGAATACAATCGCATCCGCTAACTGGGAAGAAATATAAGCCTTACTTAAATTCTCGATGACACCCAATAAGATACCACCGATAAAAGCACCGGGAATCGACCCGATACCGCCAAATACTGCCGCCACAAAAGCCTTGATGCCCGGCATGGAACCGGTATAAGGAGTTAAGGACGGATAGGCAGAACACAGAAGCACACCGGCCACTGCCGCCAGAGAAGAACCGATTGCAAAGGTAACGGCAATCGTACCGTTTACATTAATACCCATAAGCTGGGCCGCACCTTTATCCTCAGACACCGCTGTCATGGCGCGTCCGATCTTGGTCTTTTTTACAAATAAGGAAAGACCTACCATAATAATGATACTGACAATCACGGTTACAATCGTCACACTCTTAATGACTAACTGTCCGTCAAACAATTCCAGATTCGGCAAAGTTACCACATTGGTAAACGCCTTGGTATCCGAACCGAATACAAGAAGCGCAACATTCTGCAGGAAATAACTGACACCGATCGCCGTAATCAAAACAGCCAGAGGAGATGCCCCGCGAAGCGGTCTGTATGCCACCCGTTCAATTGTCACACCGAGCACGGTACACACTGCCATAGAGATTATGATAGAAGCAAGCGGATTCAGTCCCATCCCGCTGACGGTAACAAAGACCACATATCCTCCGATCATAATGACATCACCATGTGCAAAATTCAGCATCTTGGCAATACCGTACACCATCGTATATCCAAGCGCTATCAGCGCATAGACACTTCCTAAACTTATTCCGTTAATTAAATGGGCTACAAAACTCATACCAATCCTCCACACAATAGTTTCCGATGCGGCCGTAAAATGAACTGCTGTGTTCATTGTGCCCAGCCTCAGCCATTCCAACATCCCGCTTAAAATCCTGCGGGAAAAGCACGGGAAGAATGGCTCCCCAGAGCCATTCTTCCGCGCGAAGCCTGAAATCACTTAGCGAGGTTCTTTCGAGCTTAGTGATTTCCTTCGCGCTTTTACATTGCTGTATAAACACCATCTTTAATCACTACAGCCTTAGGAGCCTTAGTAGGTTCACCGGAAGCATCCCATGTGATACCCTCGCCTGTAAGACCGTCTACTGTGATCTCTGTCATAGCTGCTGTCAATGCAGCACAGATTTCTTCATTAGACATATCTGCCGTGATGCCTGCCTTCTCAGCCGCTGCCTTGATGGTATACACTGTGTCGTAACCGTCTGCTGCGAACTGGTTAGGGGTCTCACCGTATTTCTCTTTGTATGTGGTAACAAATTGAACCGTTAAGTCATCTGTTGCATCTGCTGCGAAAGGTGTTAATAACATAACGCCCTCAGCTAAAGATGTATCAAAGTTCTCAACATTTAAGATACCGTCTAATCCGTCACATCCGAAGAAGTCAACATCAAATCCCATATCTGCTGCCTGTGTTAAGATCAGGGAAGCCTCTGTATAGTAGATCGGAAGGAATACAAGCTCAGCGCCTGCGTCCTTAGCCTGCTGTAACTGTACAGAGAAGTCTGTCTTGTTATCAGCCGTAAAAGCACCTGCTGATACGATTTCGATAGACTGGTTGGCTGCTTCTGCTGCAAACTTCTCATAGATACCGGAAGAATAAACGTCAGAACTGTCATAGATAACCGCTACTTTAGAAGCAAGACCGTTCTCACCGATATACTGTGCGGAAGCAGAACCCTGGTTAGGGTCTGAGAAACAGATACGGAACGCATTATCATTAGCGACACACTCTACAGCGGAACCGGATGGAGTAATCTGGAACATCTGATCCTCTGCTGTCTTCGCGGATACCGCGATAGAACATGCACTTGTTACGCAGCCGTCAAGTACCTGTGCGCCCCAATCCTTTAATGCGTTGTAAGCATTCACGGATTTCTCGGCATCAAGCTCGTCATCCTGGAAATTCAACTCTACCGTCATACCGTTGATACCGCCAGCTTCGTTGATCTCGTCAACTGCAATCTGGGAACCGTTCATTGCTGCGATACCATATACTGCCGCACCGCCTGTCAGCGGTCCGATACCGCCGATCTTAAAAGTAGCACCGTTACTCTCTGTAGATTCAGTGGTCTCTGCTGACTCTTCTGTTGCCGCTGTGTCCTCTGTTGCTGATGCATCTTCTGCTGTCTCAGCTGATGCGTCATTTGTTCCTGTACTTGCGGAAGAACCGCAGCCTGTTAACATAGCTGCCGTCATAGCGCCTGCAAGCACAAGGCTTAACATTTTTTTCTTCATAATTTTCTCCTCCTTCTTAACTTTCAAAGATATAAAGAAAGGGACTCCTATATAATAATAAGAAGTCCCACCTTTGAAACTTGAGAAAATAATAGTCAAATTCTACAAATTTGTCAATACTTTTTTGTTAATTTTCCATTCTACTTTTCCATCTTCCAGAAATATGCGCTGTAAGGAGGCAATTCGCTGCCGCCGCCAAAGTCGTGTTTTTCTCCGGTAATCAGGTCTACCGCCAGACCACAGCCCGCATCAAAATGCGCCGTATATGTCTCTGCGTCTGCATTGATTGCCACCAGCACCCGCTCCCCGTCACACTTGCGCTCGAAGATACATTGTTTGTTGGTAAGCACTACGGAACGGAAATCACCATAATTTAATGCCACGGAATTTTTCTTCGCCTCGGCCAGCTTACTGATCCACTCTCCTAACTCATTCCATACAGGCTCCTCAAAGCAGGCACGAAGCGCCGGGTCTCCCTCGCTCTTATGCGCCTTGGCCCCCCACTCACTGCCATAGTATACACATGGGATACCCGGCATACCGAAAGCGAGTGCATAGATAAGCGGCAGATGGTTCTCATTGGTCAGATTGCTGGCAATTCTGGTCACGTCATGATTATCCACAAAAGACAGCATATGTTTTCCTTTATACAATGTCCAGTTCTCCGGTCCGAACTGGCGCAGCAGAGAATGTACAATTTCAAACATATTCATACTGTTAAAGCTGGAGAACAGTCCCTTATAGCACTCATAATTGGTTACGGAATGCAGCATGCTGTCATTCATCCACTGGTTATAATCCCCGTGCAGTGTCTCGCCAAGCAGGAAGAAATCAGGTCTCAGTCCATCACAAAAGCCTCTCAGCCTGCGCAGGAAATCATGATCCAGACAATACGCCACATCCAGCCGCAGCCCGTCAATGTCGAATTCCTCTACCCAGCCTTTGACACTGTCCAGAATATGATTGATTACGTCTTCGTGGCGAAGATTCAGCTTAACCAGGTCGTAGTTGCCTTCCCAGCCTTCATACCACAGTCCGTCATTATAGTTGGAATTGCCGCCCAGATTAATATGGAACCAGCTAAGATAAGGGGAATGCTCCCTATTCTTCAGCACATCCTGAAAAGCCCAGAATCCTCTGCCCACATGATTAAACACACCGTCCAGAATCACCTTGATCCCATTGTCATGCAGATTCTTGCATACTTCTTTAAAATCCTCATTGGTTCCCAGCCTGCAGTCAATGGTACGATAGTCCCTTGTATTGTAACCATGGGTATCGGACTCGAATACAGGGGAAAAATAAATTGCGTTCATTCCCAATTTCTTCATATGGGGAATCCAGTCGTTCACCTTTAAAATACGATGTTCTAACTTGCCGTCATTTTCAAACGGCGCTCCGCAAAATCCCAACGGATAAATCTGATAAAATACACTTTCATATGCCCACATAGTTTCATCTCCTCTTACTCCTGAATATTTGCCAGCTACTATACCCTGTCATATTATTCTCTATCTGACAAGACAGCTCCTTTCATACCTTAATTACCATCCATCGTCATCTCATCTACACAACATCTGGTACTTTAGTAACATCAGAGCCATTTCAGTATACCACCACTAAACAGCCGCCGTCAAACTTCTCTCACAATCCCCTATTGACCGATTGAGTACTTTTTGGGGATAACCTGAAATCCGTTTATCGACTTTTCCACAGCTTTTCATACATATTTTTTATAAAATAAATCAAATATGTCAAAGAAATCCCCAATTTCCACAAAGTTATCCACAGTGACATATGTGTCATGTCCGCATGACTCATTTATCATTTTAAATGTCATTTTCGTTTTTTTCTATCATTTTTTTCAAATTATCTAATTTGGGCTGCTGATTCTTACCACTAAATATTGTATAATAAATAGAAATCAGTCAATCTCACTGATACTTTGACGGCTTGAGTCAATTACGAAAATATTTGGAAGGAAGGATATGATCTATGTTAAAACTAGGTTCTCATGTGGGAATGAGCGGAAAAGAAATGATGCTGGGATCTGCCAAAGAAGCAGTCTCCTACGATGCCAACACCTTTATGCTCTACACGGGTGCACCGCAGAATACCAAAAGAAAGGCCATCTCCGAATTAAAGATTGCAGAGGCATGGGACTATATGCATGCACACGGTATCGAAGAATTCGTGGTGCACGCTCCCTATATTATTAATTTAGCCAACGCGGTTAATCCCGATACTTATAACATCGGCGTTGAATTTCTGGCATTGGAGATAGAACGGACTATCGCTATGGGCTCCCATACGCTGATTCTGCACCCCGGTTCCCATGTCGGTGCAGGGGCAGATATTGGCATTGACCGGGTTGCTCAAGGTCTGAATGAAGTGCTTACGAAGGATCAGGATTGCTGTATTGCCTTGGAAACCATGGCGGGTAAAGGTTCCGAAATCGGCCGTTCCTTTGAAGAATTAGCTGCCATCTTCGACAAAGTACAATACAGTGATAAACTGCGTGTCTGCATGGACACGTGCCATCTGAACGATTCCGGTTATGACGTCGTAAACCGCTTCGATGAGATGATTGACCGTTTTGATCAATTAATTGGAAAAGACCGGATTGCCGTTTTTCACATCAATGACAGTAAGAATGAACGGGGTGCAGGCAAGGATCGTCATGCCAACATCGGTGCAGGCACCATCGGTATAGAGGCACTGCGTTATATCGTCCATCACCCGGATTTTATGCATCTGCCGAAAATACTGGAAACACCCTATGTGCCGTCAGCCGATAACCCTGATAAGAAGGTTGCTCCTTATCGGGAGGAAATTGCACTGCTGCGATAGAACAATGCCAGTAGCTTCCACGTCATATTACAGCCATTCATCCCAGAACCGTTCTATACGCCGACCGATACGGTCAACGCTAACAACCTCATGATTATGCCACTCTCTGGGAAACAATCTCTGATAAGCAGGTGTCAGGAAACGTTCGTCTAACAGTGCCACGATTCCGAAATCATCCACCGTACGAATCACACGTCCTGCCGCCTGCAGTACTTTATTCATACCGGGATACCGATAGGCATAATCAAATCCGTTCTCTCCCCATCCGTCAAAATAATTCTTGAGAATTTCTCTCTCATTGCAGACCTGCGGCAGTCCTGTCCCCACAATCACGGCACCAATCAGACTATCATTCTTAAGATCAATTCCTTCACTGAATATACCGCCCATTACACAGAAACCAAGCAGGCTCTTCTCCTCTTCTATTTCAATCTCCATCCTAATCAGGGCATTTAAATCACAATCCTCATTTCCCGTAAAACGGCTTAAGAACTCTTCCCTCGCCTGCTCGTCCATGTAATCTTCCTGTACGATACACTCCACAGTTTCTTCCTTATTAAAAAAATGCTGATAGATATCATATATCTCCCGCAAAAAAGCATGGGACGGAAAGAACAACATATAATTACCATGCCTTTTCTCTACTATGTTATGGATATAAGAAGCAATCCGATAGTATTCCTCACTGCTTCTGCGGGTATATTTGCTGGTTACATCACTGCCGATATAAAGTCCCAGCTTCTCCGGATGGAATACAGACCTGGCATATACCTCATAATCTCCTTCCGCAGCGCCAAGCAATGTCTTATAGTACTGAATCGGCAGCAAGGTGGCTGAGAACAGAATCGTACTCCTGCCGCGCATCATGCACTCCTTAAGATTCTTAGCCGGATTGACACAGAAGAGTTTCAGAATAAAGCTGCCGTCTGATTCCAATTCCGAATAAGTCACATAATTTTCATCCACCAGCTCGTACATTTCCAGAAAATGGGATATCTCAAAATAAAATTCCAAAATTTCCTTCCTGACCGGGCTGTCCTCATGATTTTCCAGATAATCATCTATGGCAGAACTAAGCCTGATCAATGCCCGCACAAAAGTGTCTATTACTTCCTCTATTTTATAATTCTCACATTCCCTTTTCAGTGCCAGCAGCTCTTTATTGCACTTATCCAGATTGTTGGCAATCCGCTCATCATATGCCTTCACGGTCTTCTTCAGTTCCAGAAAATCTTCCTTGCGAAGCACGGCGCTGTACATATCCCTGCCGCGCTCCACCAGATTATGAGCTTCATCGATCAGAAAAATGTACTCTCCCCGTATGCCATCCGTAAAAAATCTGCGCAAATATACATGAGGATCAAATAAATAGTTATAATCGCAGATAACCGCATCGGAAAAAAGACTCATATCAAGACACATTTCAAAAGGACATACCTGATGCTTCCTGGCATACGCTTCTATTTTCTCTCTATTATAATTGTCTTCATGGATTAACAGATCATACATGGCCTCATTAATTCTGTCGTAATGTCCCCTGGCATAGGGACAGTACTCCGGATTACACTCTGTCTCCTCCATAAAACAGACCTTATCCTTCGCAGTCAGAATCACACTCTTAAGCTTAAGTCCCCTCTCCCGCAGAAGGGCAAACGTATGATCCGCCACTGTGCGGGTAATGGTCTTGGCAGTCAGATAAAATATTTTCTCACACAGCCCTTCTCCCATAGCTTTCACAGACGGAAAGACTGTGGATATCGTCTTGCCTACCCCGGTAGGTGCCTCAATAAAAAGCTTCCGTTTATGATATATGGTCTGATACACATAAGTCACCAGATCCTTCTGCCCCTCTCTATAGGCAAACGGAAATTCCAAAGCCTTAATGGATGCTTGTCTGGTTTTCTGCCATAGGAAGCTGTAATCCGCCCATTTACGGTACTGCTCCATCACATCATGAAACCACTCTCTCAATTCTGCATAAGTAAATTCATAGGTAAAGTAACGAATCTCCTCCGTCTCAATATGGCAATAGGTCATGCGTACACGAATCTTCTCTAATTTCTGCTGTTCAGCATAGATATAGGCATAGCTTTTCGCCTGCGCCAGATGCACCGGAACAGGTCCTTTCATCTTCTTTAAATCATGAAAGGTTCCCTTAATCTCATCAATGGTCACATCCTCTTTCGTAATAATACCATCCGCGCGCCCCTCTACCACGATCTCATAGCCGCTGTCCTTCTTCTCTTCCAACGGCAAAGGAGCACCTCCTAACCGGGAAGTATCCGTCACAGTTTCTGAATCAACTCCGTCCCTTTCACTGCAATTCTCAACTTTATACACATAGCGAAGCCCTACTTCCGCCTGATACTCCGGCCCCATACGCCGCTGTATCATACGATGAATACGGCTTCCCTCCTGCATTGCATTTTCGGGAGCCGCAGATCTTCGATTGTCTATATCACCGGAGCGCAGAATAAATTCCACCAAACTCCGAACTGAAATCCGTACTTCCATTTACGATCCTTCTTATTTCACTTTATTGCTGCATATTTCACTTTATCACTGCATGTTTCACTTTATCACTACACATCAAAAGCAAAAACTCCCCACTTAAGATATTACGCTATCTTAAATAGGGAGTCAATGTAACTACGCTATCTATCTTGTTCTTGTCTTCATTACAGACTTAATACATTAACTTTGATCTCTTTAACAGGCAATAGAAAACTTTTGGAGATATTTCTCGAAACCAGCATCATAGCCATGATAAGAAACGGTCAATATCTGATTAAAATTAAGCCCTAACACACCAATAATAGATTTGGCATCTACAATAAAACTGTTGTAGGAGATGTCTACATCAAAGTTACACTTAGTAGCAGCGGATACGAAATCTTTCACTTCATCCGGTCTTAATTTAATTCTATGTTGCATAATGTTCACCTTCCTTTTCCATTTATGTATGCAAAAGTCACACATAGAAAAAACGTTTTCTTGCTCCTCTTTGAGTAGATTATACTCTTTTGTTTTCTTTTGTAAAGAGAAATTTTTGTGACCGGAAAATAACATTTTTGGTATTTTTTACAATTTTCCCAACACATTTTGAATTTCAAAATATTCTTTGTAAAACTTGCACATATGCCATTTTATCACTTTAAAGGCATAAAGCACATTTTACTCACTTTTGGGCAAATTCCATCATGTAATCTTGGTAACGGAACGGGCACATTTGTCTTTGCAGCCGCTTATTTTCACGTTCTTTAATGCCGATTGTCTTGTGGAACATGGTGAATAATTCGCGGTATTGATTCTCTTTCTGCGACCACTTCAAACGCTCCTTTATAAAACCATCCGGTTCCGATACCAGATACCACTCCTTCTTAGCCGGATGGACACCAAACAAACCGTGATTCTCATCGTGAATCATAAAATTCTCTATCGACAGCCTGTCGGCAAAATGCGGCATGATAAAAGGTATCACACTATTCTTGGGACCGATTACCGCATACAGTATCCCCTGCTCCAACTCCTGAAACCGTATAAACTCTGTTTCATAATGAGCTTCATTCGCCGTATATCTGGCAAGTTCAAAAGTTTTGAGCACGTAGGGATTGCGCAGATTCTCCATCACACGTCTGCCGCTGCCCGCAGTGATGCTGTCCACCACCGTTTTGTAAATCGCATCCCCTTTTTCTTCCTTATTACATGAGGCTGCTGCCCGGCAGATCACATGATACACACTCTCTCCCAACCGCTCCCTCAGGGTTCTTGCCACCTTATCAGTCTTAACTGAATCCGGCTGAATATACATATAACTGGCAAATAATCTGTAATTTTCCTCTTCACCGACTTGCAGATGAACATGCTCATGCCCCTCCCTTAAAGCATAAGCGTCATAAATGCCGGTGAAAATGCCCTCTATTGAATCCTCACAAATCAGATACTTTTCTTCCATAAACAGCACTACTCTCTATTCTCTTACTATGACTCTTACTATGCCAATCTATAAGTCTGCGCTTCCGACATCTGCCCCTCATCAAACAGTGACATCTGCCTATAGGTCGTACCATCCATCAAAAAGGGCAGTCTTTCTCCCCTCCCCATCTGATTTTGATAGGTAAGATTCCTCACAATATACGCTTCATCAATCTTCGTCGGATACATCATCTTCCCATTGCAGGTAATGAAATAGAGCGCCCGTTTCAACACCACGCCAATCTTCTTTAAATCCTCAAATGTCAGATTACCAAACCGCCTTGCCGCCACGATACGCCTTGCACTCTTCACACCTACTCCCGGAATCCGCAGAAGAAGCTGGTAATCAGCACGATTGATCTCCACGGGAAATACTTCCAGATGTCTGACTGCCCAATCGGCCTTAGGGTCAATCGCCATGTTGAAATTCGGTCTGTCCGCAGTGAGCAGTTCATCCACCTTAAAATGATAAAACCGTAATAACCAGTCCGCCTGATACAGCCTGTGCTCCCGCAATAGCGGCGGTCCCCCTGTAAGTGCGGGCAGATCCTTATCCTCATTCACATTGACAAAGGCAGAATAATATACCCTCTTTAACGAAAACTTATCATATAAGTTCTCTGCCACGGACATAATCTGATAATCGCTTTCCGGCAAGGCCCCTATCACCATCTGAGTAGACTGCCCCGCTTCGCAGAAACGGGGAGCGTGTTTATATAAGGTAAGCTCGTTCTTATTCTCTGCAATGCCATTCTGAATCTGCCGCATCGGTTTTAAGATATTCTTACGATGCTTATTCGGCGCCATTTCCCTTAGTCCCTCTGCCGTTGCCATCTCCAGATTCACACTCATACGGTCCGCCAGATATCCTGCTTTCTGAATGAGCAGCGGATCAGCCCCCGGTATGGCTTTCACATGAATATATCCCTGAAATCGGTGCACTGTACGCAGCTTATGCACAGTCTCACAGATCAGTTCCATCGTATAGTTGGGACTGTATAAAATCCCGGAACTTAAAAATAATCCTTCTATATAATTGCGTCTGTAAAATTCCATCGTCAGTTCACAGACCTCATCCGGTGTAAAAGAAGCCCGCGGTACGTCGTTAGACTTTCTGTTAATGCAATATTTACAGTCATAGATACATTCATTTGTAAAAAGGATCTTTAATAAGGAAACACATCTGCCGTCTGATGCAAAGCTGTGACACAAGCCTGCTGCCACGGTATTGCCGATACCATTACCGTCATTTGCGCGGGATGAGCCGCTGCTGCTGCAAGAGACATCATATTTCGCCCCCTCAGCCAAAATCTTTAATTTATCCATCAACGACATCTGCGGAGAAATTCTCACTTCCATGACACTTCTTTTCCTTCCAAATCTGTAAAACATTTTTAAAATCAGAACATTTGTTCTTTTCTTATCATACCATCTCCTGTAATATATGACAAGCATTTTTTAGAACATTTGTTCCTATTTATTTACAACTTGGGATCTTTGAAAAAATAATAGATTTTTCTTGATTTCTTATAAGAAAAGCGGTTAAATAAGAGAGGAAAATAATATACTATTAAGAAAAATGCAACATTAGAAATGAGGATTTATATGGATAATTTAATTGTACCGAAAGATTACCATTCTGCATTAAACCTTCATGATACGCAGATCGGTATTAAAACAGTGAAAGATTTTTTTCAAAATTTACTGGCTGAACGGCTGAATCTGCTGCGTGTCTCCGCACCTCTTTTCGTCGAACCCACATCCGGACTCAACGATAACTTAAACGGTGTGGAACGCCCTGTTGTGTTCGGTATCAAAGAACAGAATGATGCCCCCGCAGAAATCGTACATTCTTTGGCCAAATGGAAACGCTATGCACTTGGAAAATACGGTTTTGTCCACGGAGAAGGGCTTTATACGGATATGAGTGCCATTCGCCGGGATGAGCAGACTGACAATATCCATTCTATTTATGTAGATCAGTGGGACTGGGAGAAAATCATTTCCAAAGAAGAGCGTACTCTGGACTTTTTAAAAGATACCGTGCGCACCGTGTATAAAGTGCTCCGCAAGACAGAGAAATATATGGCAATTCAGTATGATTACATAGAAGAAATACTGCCTTCCGATATTTTCTTTATCACCACACAGGAACTGGAAGATATGTTCCCCGACTATACGCCGAAGGAAAGAGAATATTATATCACTAAGGCAAAAGGCGCTGTCTGCATCATGCAGATCGGTGATCTGTTAGAGTCTGGCGAAAAGCATGACGGTCGTGCTCCCGACTATGACGACTGGAAATTGAATGCAGATATTGTTGTATATTATCCGGTTCTCGACATTGCTCTGGAATTGTCCTCGATGGGCATCCGCGTGGACAAGGAATCCCTGCTTAGCCAGCTTGAAAAAGCGGGCTGCCCGGAGCGTGCAAACCTTCCTTTCCAGAAAGCGATACTTGATGATACTCTTCCGCTGTCTATCGGCGGCGGCATCGGTCAGTCCCGTATCTGTATGTTCTTTTTACGGAAAGCACATATCGGAGAGGTTCAGTCTTCCCTCTGGCCGGAAGAGATTACGAAGGAAGCTTTGGCAAACGGCATACAATTATTATAAAAACAAAATACATGATCTGAAAATAAAATAGAAATCCCTCCCGAAAAGTTTATCCAGACGGGAGGGGTATTTTTATGCAGACTTATATTTCTTGCTTTAAGATTCGATTTATGTAAACCCTTTTTATCAAGCTCTTGCTGCAATATCCTTTCGAAACAAAAACTTAAATACAGTGCGCACCAAAGGCTGTATAAAAAACAACTGCGTAAAGAACGCAAACGGGAAGTTGAAGCAAACCAGCTTCATCCAATTTGCAAGTAATGTAAAAATATTAAAACCTGCATAATATGGATAATAAAACCACGCCGCCAGAAAACTCATTGCGGGACACATTAACCCTACCGTTGCACATATAATTGCACTTTCAAAATGCATAGGATGGGTAGACTTAGGGTCAAAAACTTTACAAGCCAGCTTAAAAGAACAGGGACTGCCCATCAAACACTCCAATCCATACGCAAAGCAGAATTCGATCAGGATAACAGCCCAAATAGGAAGCATATGGCCAAACATATATACACCTCCCTGCTGATTGATTGCATGAATGACACTATCAGCTCCTGTCAGAGTCATCAGTATACCTCCGTTCACCACATACAGGCTGTAAAAAACATAGGCATGGACTGTTACTACTACTGTCAAAAAAGCAAAGACCATTCTTTGAAATTGATTTCTTGGCATAATAAACTCTCCTCCTCTTGGAACATAAAAAGACACAAGCTGCTTCCACGTATCTGAGAACCCGTAATACATATGTACCGTAATCAGATTTACGTGCCAAGCACAACTTGTGTCGTTTATGTTGCTCTATTTTATTTCCGCAACTGAGTGTATCATATTTTAAAACCAAAAGTCAAACACTTTCTTTTTAGTTCTTTTGTTTTCTTAATTCAGATAATCCCCTACAGGTGAAGTATTGTACTGCTTTTTGATTTCCATGATAACAGAACCGTCATCCTGCTTATTCTCAGACAAAATTTTATACTTTGTGCCTGCTCTGTCTAATCCGTTCTTATACTTCTTAACTTCCTCATCTACCATTCTTACCGCATAATCATGTTCAGCATCCTCTTTTAACATAAAATGCAGTGTCTGTGTAATACAAGCCGCTTTTACTCGTTTCATCTGTTTTACTCTCCATTTCTTCATTTTATATCAATACCCGGATGAAATCAGGTATTCATATCAGCTGCCCGATACTCCTGCCGCTTCAGCCGCCAATCAACAAAGTCTTTCCCTGATGAAAAAAAGACTCCTTCACATTCGGCGAATCCTAGTGTGAAAAAGTCTTTTATACACAAAATTACCAGAAGTATCTGTTGTGTTTATTTTAACATCTTTTCTGATTTTTTGTAAGCGTTTTTTATTGCATGTTATTCATTATTTATTATTTACACCTTCCCTAATAAGGTCTTTCTGTTTTCTTTTTAACTTCCTGATACTCTTCTATGGTTATGCCCAGCCCCTCACAAGCCTTCTGTAAGTCAAAACCAAGATTTTTCATCAGTGAATTTATATTTTCTACTAATTTTTTTGCCTGCCCTGCATCATATCCGTCTTCAAACAGTGTTTTCTTTACATATTCCTCATTATATTCATATATTGACATAGCAATAACCTCTGCTTTCTGCTCCATCAGGAAATCTCTCAAAATATCTTTTTCAATACATGTATCTACGGCTGTTTCTACTGCCTTCTGTCTGGACATTGTATTCAGATTATAGCATTTGATATATTATTGCATTAATATATGTTTTTTCGTTTATATGGTAGTGTCTTCGCTCCATCTCGGTCACGGGCTTCGCCATATATGTCTAAAAATAGAAACAGCCAGCCGGGTATGCAAGCATCCCCTTCTGACTGTTTCTATTTTTATCCATGCACGGCTCTACTGGAGATGCATATTTGTATACCCCATCAGGCTTTCGTCTACTTCTCTGGCACATTCTCTGCCCTGTCTGATCGCTTTGACGACAAGGGACTGTCCGGTGTGCATATCTCCGGCAGTAAAAACTTTATCCACGCTGGTGGCAAACTTACCGGCATCCGTCTTGACATTAGTTCTGCCGTCCAAGGCTACCTTGAAAGCATCTGTCACATACTTCTGGCTGCCCAGGAATCCTGCCGCGATCAGTACGATCTGCGCATCCAGAATCTTCTCAGAGCCTGCCACTTCTTTCATATTCATGCGCCCTGTCTGCGGATCTTTCTCCCAAGTCAGAGATACAATCTTCACAGCTTTTAAGTTGCCATTCTTATCTTTGATAAACTCCTTCACCGTAGACTCATAGATACGGGGATCATGACCGTATACGGCGATCGCTTCCTGCTGACCGTAGTCTGTCTTGCATACCTTAGGCCATTCAGGCCACGGATTGTTCTCGGCACGCTCGTCGGGAGCCTTGGGCATCATTTCGATCTGTGTCACGGATTTGGCGCCGTGACGGATAGCTGTACCCACACAGTCATTGCCGGTATCACCGCCGCCGATGATCACCACGTCTTTATCCTTGGTATCTACATATAATTTATCCTTGAAATCAGAATCCAGCAGACTCTTGGTATTGCGGGTCAGGAAGTCTACTGCAAAGTAAATTCCTTTGGCATCCCGTCCCGGTGCATTGATATCACGGGGATTGGAGGAACCACAACAAAGTACCACACGGTCAAACTCCTTCAACAGCTTATCCGCTTTTACATCCCTGCCGATATCACTGCTTGTCACAAAAGTGACGCCCTCTTCTTCCATCACTTTGATTTTACGGTCAATGATGTGTTTCTCCAATTTCATATTCGGTATCCCATACATCAAAAGACCGCCAACCCTGTCGGAACGCTCAAATACCGTTACCAGATGTCCTCTCTTATTCAGCTGGTCTGCCACGGCAAGCCCGGAGGGACCGCTTCCGACTACAGCTACGGTTTTTCCGGTTCTTACCTTCGGCGGGTTCGGAGCCGCATATTCTTTTTCATAAGCATTTTCAATAATGGCATACTCATTTTCCTTCGTGGAAACCGGATCGCCGTTTAAGCCGCAGGTGCAGGCTGCCTCACACAATGCCGGACATACTCTTGAAGTAAACTCCGGGAAATTATTGGTCTTATGCAGACGTTTATAGGCCTGCTCCCAGTTGCCGGTATACACCAGATCATTCCACTCCGGCACCAGATTGTGCAGCGGACAGCCGGAAGTCATGCCGCATAATGTCATACCAGCCTGACAGAACGGCACACCACAGTCCATACAGCGTGCTCCCTGCAACTGCTGTTCTTCCATCGGCAAATGCTCATGAAATTCATTAAAATTCTTAATGCGCTGTTTCGGACTCACGTCCTTGGAAACCTTGCGCTCATAATCCATAAATCCAGTTGGTTTTCCCATAACTCTTATCTTCCTTTCTTAGCCTTTTTGTTTTTGGTTTGCATAAAAAGCCTCGATCTGTGCCTGTTCTGCGCTCAACCCCTTCTCTTCCATCTGCACGATCAGTTTCAGCATTGCCTCATAATCGTGCGGGATGATCTTCTTAAACTTCGGCAGATACTCACCGAAATTATCCAGAATCTCTTTGCCCTTGACAGAATTGGTATAAGCTACATGTTCTTTGATCATTTGCTTTAATTCAAGAACATCATATTTGGAAGTAATTTCATAGGAAGAAACCATTTCCTTGTTGGTCTTGGTGTACAGGTCGTTGTTCTCATCCAACACATAAGCGATACCGCCGCTCATACCGGCTGCAAAGTTCTTACCTACAGAACCAATAACAACCACGCGCCCGCCTGTCATGTACTCACAGCCGTGATCACCTACACCCTCTACGACTGCGTTCGCACCGGAGTTACGTACACAGAAACGTTCTCCTGCCACACCGTTAATAAATGCTTTACCGGAGGTTGCACCGTAAAGTGCCACGTTACCGATAATGATATTTTCATCCTGTTTAAACTTAGAACCTTTCGGCGGATATACCACTAATTTACCGCCGGACAAGCCTTTGCCGAAGTAGTCGTTGGAATCGCCCACAAGTTCAAGCGTAAGTCCCTTCGGGATAAATGCACCGAAGCTCTGTCCGCCGGAGCCGTTGCAAAGAATCCTGTAAGTATCTTCCTCCAGCGTATCACCGAATCTTCTGGTGATTTCGGAACCGAGAATCGTACCGAAGGTACGGTCCGTATTGGTCACATCTACCTCCAGACTTCTCTTCTGTCCGGATTCTAATGCCTTGGAAAGCTGCTTCAACAGCACTTTCTCATCTAATGTCTTCTCTAACTGGAAGTCATATACCTGCTTGGGATCGAAAATATATTTCTCTTTACTGCCCTCATAGGGATTGGATAAGATCAGGCTTAAATCAATCTTATGCTGACGTTCTGTCAGATTGTCTTTGATCTTTAAAAGGTCTGTTCTTCCCACCAGCTCATCCACGGTACGGACACCCAATTTTGCCATATATTCCCGCAATTCCTGTGCGATAAACTTCATGAAGTTTTCCACGTACTCAGGTTTTCCTTTAAAACGCTTGCGAAGCTCCGGGTTCTGTGTTGCCACGCCTACCGGACAGGTATCTAAGTTACATACTCTCATCATCACACAACCCATGGTTACAAGGGGCGCGGTTGCAAAACCGAATTCCTCCGCACCAAGGATTGCTGCGATTGCCACATCACGTCCGCTCATCAGCTTACCGTCTGTCTCGATCCGTACCTTATTACGAAGTCCGTTCTGGATCAGTGTCTGGTGTGTCTCTGCCAGTCCAAGCTCCCATGGAAGACCTGCATTATGAATAGAGTTACGTGGTGCAGCACCCGTACCGCCGTCATAGCCGGATACTAAGATTACCTGTGCGCCTGCCTTGGCAACACCTGCTGCTACCGTTCCTACTCCGGACTCGGATACTAATTTAACGGAGATACGTGCTTTCGTATTCGCATTTTTCAAATCATAAATTAACTGTGCCAAATCCTCAATCGAATAAATATCATGATGAGGCGGCGGGGAAATCAGGCTGACACCCGGTGTAGAATGTCTTGTTTTGGCAATCCACGGATATACTTTGCCACCGGGCAGATGACCGCCCTCACCGGGCTTTGCGCCCTGCGCCATCTTAATCTGAATCTCCTGTGCACTGTTCAAATATTCACTGGTAACACCGAATCGTCCGGATGCCACCTGTTTGATCGCGGAACAGCGGTTCAAGCCGTCTGCACCCACGGTCAGTCTTTCTTTATCTTCACCGCCCTCACCGGAGTTGGATTTACCATGCAGACGGTTCATGGCAATTGCCATTGTCTCATGGGCTTCCTTGGAAATAGAACCATAGGACATAGCGCCTGTTTTAAATCTGGTGACAATCTTGTCAACACTCTCTACTTCCTCAATCGGCACCGGTTTCTTCGCATAATTGAAGTCCATCAGGCCGCGCAGGTTTTTAATGCTTTCTTCATTATTGACTGCTGCGGTATACTGCTTGAACAGATCATAATCCCCGCGTCTCGTTGACTCCTGCAGTAAATGAATCGTCTCCGGATTATAGAGATGTTCATCCGCGCCGCTTCTCATCTGGTGATGTCCCGGGTTATCCAGCGTCAAGTCGGTAGATAGACCGAGCGGGTCAAAAGCCATGGAGTGAAGCGTATCTACTTCTTTCTCAATATCTTTTAAGGTAATACCGCCCACACGGCATACGGTGTTGGTAAAATACCTGTTGATCACTTCCTTGTCAATACCGATTGCCTCGAAGATTTTAGAACCCTGATAGGATTGGATCGTGGAAATACCCATCTTGGATGCAATCTTGACGATACCGTGTAAAACAGCATCATTATAATCATTGACTGCCGCATAATAATCCTTATCCAGCATATGATTGTCGATCAGTTCCTTAATACTCTCCTGTGCCAGATACGGGTTGATGGCAGAAGCGCCATAACCTAACAAGGTTGCAAAATGATGCACCTCGCGGGGTTCCGCGGACTCTAAGATAATATCCATGCTGGTTCTCTTCTTGGTATTTACCAGGTGCTGCTGCAGCGCGGATACGGCAAGCAGGGACGGAATCGCCACACGGTTCTCATCCACACCGCGGTCGGACAGAATGATGATATTGGCACCGTCTCTATAGGCTCTGTCTACCTCCACAAACAGCCTGTCAATCGCTTTTTCCAAACTTGTATTTTTATAGTAAGTAATCGGAACCACTTCTACCTTAAAGCCATCAGCCTTCATATTCTTGATTTTCAGAAGGTCTGTACTTGTCAGGATCGGATTGTGTACCCTTAACATATTGCAGTTTTCAGGCATTTCCTCCAATAAGTTACCGTCACCGCCAAGATATACTGTCGTGGAAGTAACCACTTCCTCACGGATCGCATCAATGGGCGGATTGGTCACCTGTGCGAAAAGCTGCTTGAAATAATGGAACAGCGGATGATGCGCCTTGGACAATACCGGAATCGGAGTATCCACACCCATAGCGGCAATGGCTTCCGCGCCGTTTTTGGCCATCGGAAGAATGCTCATCTTAAGTTCCTCGTAAGTATAACCGAAGGCTTTCTGCATACGCTGTCTTTCTTCATACGTAAACTCCGGCACACGCTGATTCGGAATCTTCAAATCTTTTAATGCCACCAGACGGCTGTCCAGCCATTCGCCGTAGGGCTGTGCGGAAGCATATTTTTCCTTGATTTCATCATCATCAATCACCCTGCCCTGCACAGTATCTACCAGAAGCATTTTGCCCGGATGCAGTCTCTCCTTCACCACAATCTTAGAAGGATCAATGTCCAGTACACCCACCTCGGAAGACAGGATCAACGTATTATCATCCGTAATCATATAACGGGAAGGACGCAGACCGTTACGGTCAAGCACCGCCCCCATAATATCTCCGTCAGAGAAAAGAATGGAAGCCGGACCGTCCCAGGGTTCCATCATAGTCGCATAATATTGGTAGAAATCCTTCTTTTTCTGAGACATGGTCTTATTATTCTCCCATGGCTCCGGAATGGTAATCATCACTGCGAGGGGCAGCGGCATACCGCTCATCACAAGGAATTCCAATGTATTATCTAACATAGCGGAGTCAGAACCGGAGGCATTGATCGCCGGAAGAATCTTGTGCATCTGTCCTTCCAGGTGCTCAGACTCCATATTCTCTTCACGTGCCTGCATTTTATCGGCATTACCGCGGATCGTATTGATCTCGCCGTTATGTACGATAAATCTGTTCGGATGAGCACGCTCCCAGCTCGGATTAGTGTTGGTGGAAAAACGGGAATGTACGATAGCAATCGCAGACTCATAATCCTTATCCTGTAAATCGGAAAAGAACGTGCGAAGCTGTCCTACCAGAAACATACCTTTATATACAATCGTTCTGCTGGACAGACTGACTACATAAGTCACATCAGTAGACTGTTCGAAGGTTCTTCTTAAAATATAAAGTTTTCTATCAAAATCAAGTCCCTTGGCTACACCCGCAGGTTTCTTGATAAAAGCC
This sequence comes from Lachnospiraceae bacterium, assembly GCA_017936885.1. GTDB lineage: Bacteria > Bacillota > Clostridia > Lachnospirales > Lachnospiraceae > UBA3282. Next base: position 92,922 of record JAGBEO010000001.1, read on the forward strand.
TGCATAATGCAGGGCATACATTCTACTGCTTTATGTCCCAATACGGACGGCACAGTGGGAACAGTTCTCCAGCCAAGGAATTTAAGACCTTCCTTATCGGCAATGATCTCAAACATTTTCTTCGCCTGATTGCGCTGCAGCTCGTCCTGCGGGAAAAAGAACGTACCTACGCCGTATTCTCTCTCTCCGCCGATATCAAATCCTAATTCTTTCGTTACCTTTACCATAAATTTGTGCGGCATCTGTGTTAAAATACCGACACCGTCACCGGTCTTGCCTTCCGCATCCTTACCGGCTCTGTGCTCTAAGTTCTCTACGATCTTCAGCGCATTCTCTACGGTCTCACGGCTCTTTTGTCCTTTGATGTTCACACAGGCGCCGATACCGCAGTTATCGTGTTCGAACTCCGCACGATGTAACGGTGCCTCCGGAACGGTCATTTTCGCATCAAACATAGTTTAAACCTCCATAAATCAGTCTATACACGCAAAAAGAGGTCGCAAAGGAAACCACATTACGCTCCTTTGCGACCTGCACCTATACTATACACCAGTTTTGTTTTGTTGTAAATACAAGTAAATACAAACTTTTCTTTTAATTGTCAGAATGTTTGACTATTTAATTATTCTATCTCGAATTATCTGATTTCGAATTGAATTTTCTCTCCTCATATCCAATTTACGCACAATTATATAAATATCTGTGATACCTTATTGACTATTTTTTTCAAGTTTGACGATCTTTTCCACGCATATGATACAAATGAGCGAAATTGTCAGCAGAATAACACAATTTCTAACCTGAAACAGTTTCTCCTGGAATTCCGGGATATAAGCTATTGTATATACCGATATGTTTGCCACTGCATGAAACAGCAGCGGTATGAAAAACTTTCCGGCTCTCTCATACAGATACGCCATGAGGATACCCATACAGCTTCCATAGATACCCTGCACCATATTCCCGTGATGCAGTCCGAAAAACAGCCCGGACACAACGATTGCCAGCCAGACTGGATAATATTTCCGCATACGGTTATAAAGTACCCCGCGAAACACAATTTCCTCCGCTAACGGCGACACAATGCCATAAAGTATGATGCCAATGCCGAATGCAACGCCAAACTGCCTCCGTGATATATCCTGAAACGTGTCAGATACGCCCACAAGTCCGGTAAGGCTGAGTAAAATATTCAATCCTACGGAAGATGTGACGGCAAGGATTACTGTGAGAATGATTCTGCCTGCCTGTTGATTCCGCACACTGCCGATATACAACTTCCCATCTCTTGCGTACACAGAGTTTTCCTGTATACTACGATCATTCAATTCCCGTTTTAGCATCGGAAACAACGGTGCGGCGGCAATCAGCATAGAAGCTCCGCTTACGATCCCTGTCACCGTCTCTGCATGCGACATCATAAAAGCAGTGTAGCTTTCCCCGAACGTTTCCAGACTAACCTGAAACAGGAATGCCAACAGATAGAAAATAACCATATGCAGAAAATAATATATAGCAAAAGGCTGTAATACGTCCCACATTTTATAGAATGAACTCTTTTTTTCCTGATTCATTTTTATAATCCTTCTTATGTTATCTCACTTCTTTCTATAATTTCATTCACAATTTAAGCAAGAAAGATACATCAGTATCGGACTCTTCATCCTGCAAGCAAAGCCTTCGCCAGTTCTTCTACCGTCTCAACTATTACATCAGCGCCCGCTTCTGCCAGTTCTCCTTCTGCCGCATACCCGTAAGCCACACCAACCGATGCTATACCATGTTCTTTGGCGCCCTCCACATCAAATTTCCGGTCACCGACCATAACTACTGCCCTGTCAATACCACCATTCCCATCTGGATACTTTTCTGTTTCCTTCTCCTGCCCTGGCAATAGCTGTCGCAGTGCTTCCTCCACTACTTCTTCCTTACGGCTGCGCGTGCCATCCAGTTCGCTGCCAACGATCACATCGAAGTATTGGCAGATTTCAAAATGCTCTAAAATTTTCTTCACAAATACTGTCGGCTTGCTGGAAGCGATCGCCAGTCTTTTTCCGGTCTTCTTCAATTCTGCGAGCATTTCGGGAATCCCCGGATAGACTTCGTTCTCAAATAACCCAACCGTACTGAATCGTTCTCTGTAATAGTTGACAGCCTGTCCAGCCTTTTCCTCATCCATATCATAGAAATCGCGGAAGCTGTCTGTCAGCGGCGGTCCGATAAAAGGCTCCAGCTTGTCCAAATCCGGCTCTTCAATTCCCATTTTATGCAAAGCGTATTGTACACAGGTTGTAATGCCGATCTTGGGATCGGTCAGCGTGCCGTCTAAATCGAATAAAATGTATTGATACATGGAGATACCTCTTTTACGTTTCTGAAAAAGGTGCAAAGCCTTGATCGCTCAATAAGACCTTACACCTTAGATAATTTTATGTTATATACTTGAATTACTTTCTTCTTTAGGGTCGTGAGTTTCAATGTATTCTATAATACTAATTATTTCATCACTCGTCAGCCCTTTTTCTCGTAACTTTCTAATCAGGTTTACAATCTCTTTACCAGTCATACAATCACTCACTTTCAAATCACCACCTTTTCAAGTGGTATTATATCATAGTGTAAAGCCTTATTCAATTATCAATGTACCGACAATTCACAATTCAGTATTTCAACAATCCCAATACAGTGCATTTCTTAATTTTTTAACTTCCTTCTGCCATAACAGCAATATTCCTATTCAATATCATGGAAAGACGCACGAATCTGTGCTTTGATTCACCTGATATAAGGTAGGTATCGATCTATACCTGAAATTTATTATTGTAGTATTATATATAACATGATTATAACGTAATTAGAATAGTATCAAAAAAGTTCTTGCAATATTTGCAAAATAATGATAATTTATATTCATATAAGAAAGAAACAGGTTTTTTACCGTATGGCTCAGCCTAGACGGGGTACTCTGTTTCTTTCTTTATGTTTATTAAATCATACAAATATTTTTTCCCATCTTCATCATGCCGTATCACCATTCTTGCTCTGTAAACATTGTATTTCTCAACTTCATCATTTACTCCATAAACTGCTAATGCAAAACGAGTATCATATCGATACCAGCCATATTTTGCATCTTTGCTATGTTTTTTCTCATAATTCGGTAAATAGGATGAATTCGTTGATATTTGAATCATTTCAGGAATTGCTGTCGCTGCATTGGCTTTTGCCAAAGCGCCTCTTAATTTTGCCGTGTAATTGGATCTTGCGTATTCGTCCGGCAAATCCTTTCCTATATAAACTACTTCTCCATATTCTGCAATCTGATAAAATTCATCTACATAGTGCAACATATATTTCTCAACTGCATCCCATGAAATATGCTGTTTCCCTCTAAAAATAATGTCATGTATTACCGCAATTTTATTTCCATTTGTATCTACAACAATATTGATATTTCTACTGTCATTTTGATCATCTGTAAAGCCTTCTTCCTTTTGATATGGATACACGCTATCATACTTTACACAATATGCCATCATACGCAATAAATACTCTGGCGGTTTTCGTCTTCCTGCTTCCCACTCTTCTAATGTTCTCACTGGAATCCCATATTTAACTGAAAACTGCTTTCGACTCAAATTAGCATCTTCTCTTATGCTTTTTATGATATTTATCATTCTCACCCTCTCATTACGTCATTGTGTGGTTTTGCTACAATATAACATATGCTGCCCTCTATGTAAATCCCTATTACCAACTCACTTTCATCTCACTAAGTTTACTATTTTATAATATATCATCCAAAAAACACACGCAAAACAGCCACACCCCAACGGATGTGACTGTTTCGTAACACTACATTTTGCAATAAACTCTTGTTTATCCCTATATCTGATTCCGGACAGGCATTTCGCCGTACCCGTCCGAAACTTACTTAACCAACCGTATACGATTGGGATAAACCATTTCTTACTTACGCAATCCTGGACGATATTAGCCAAGTAAGGACAATGCCAACTGATTAGACTGATTAGCCTGTGATAACATGGATGTACCTGCCTGCTGTAAAATGTTGTTATTAGAGTATTTAACCATCTCTGTAGCGATATCTGTATCACGGATAGCAGATTCAGCGGCTGTAGTATTCTCTACAACATTATCCAGATTGTTGATGGTATGCTCTAATCTGTTCTGTACAGCACCAAGGTCAGATCTCTGCTGCGATACCAAAGAGATAGCTCCCTTTACAAATGCATTCAATGCATTGAAATCCTTTGCTGTTGCTACAGTACTATCTTCTCCTGATTCCAGACCTGTCATTTTTTCAATGACCTCTTCAGCCGTAGCTGTTTCCATTGTACTTTCTGTAGTTGCTGGTACTCCCTTGTCATTCAAAGCATAATACTTGATATCCGTATACAGATCATCATCAATTCCTGCTGCGAGACCGTCCATACTCATATCCTTAATATCAATATCGATATGCTGACCCGGTTCTGCACCTACCTGAAGACCTACTCCCGTGAAAGTTCCGTCTAACAATGATTTTTCATTGAAAGTAGTTGTGCTCTGTACACGATCTACTTCTTCCATTAACTGCTTAACCTCGGACTGAATGTAGGCGCGATCTGTTGTTGTAAGTGTTCCGTTCTCGCCTTTAACAGCCAGCTCATTCATTCTCTGTAACATATCCTGTACTTCATTCAATGCACCTTCTGCTGTCTGTACACAGGAAATACCATCCTGTGCATTGGCAGAAGCCTGTGTAAGACCTCTTACCTGACGTCTCATTTTCTCACTGATAGAAAGACCTGCTGCATCGTCTGCTGCACGATTGATCTTATAACCAGATGATAATTTCTCTGTGGACTTAGCCTGTGCACTTGTTGTAATGCCTAACATTCTGTTAGAATTCATTGCTGTGATGTTGTGTTGTACTACCATACTCTTCTCCTCCTTGATTTTACCTGCCGTAAATCCGTTTACGACATTTTCTTTTAATTTGTTTTTCTTTAGCCAATCCTTCCATTGTCCAAAGATTTTATATAATAATCCGAAGCCCCTAGGATTGCTCCGGGTTATTAGCGTGCCTGTCATCTTTTTTCCTGTGACGCTTCTTACGGTATTTCTCCGGCAGATCCGGCACCGCATAATAATGCGGAAGGTTTGCCCTTTCCTCTTCACTTTTGGCTTGATTCTCGATTACTTTACTTCTGGCTACATTTACATTCTTAGGCGCATCCACCATGACCCGTAGATGATTTTTACTGCCGCCCAGAAAGATGATCTTGATATCTTCGCCGATCTGCAAATATTCTTCCGTGCTCACTGTCAGTCTTAACATAACTTACAACCTCCCTGTCCATCCCTTAAACTGTTCTCCGTAACCTGTCTGTCGTCTTTCACCGGACTTTCATTTCTGACTTCATCTCTGCTGCCCGATCAAATCTCCGACACATAAGGGCTGCCGCCATGCAACTTTTTGTATAATAATGTTGCATACTACAAGTTGTTGTACTAATGTAGTTTTATTTCAGATCACTCAGAAGGAGGAAATTCATATGAGCGTAACTTATCCAATTAAAAACAAAAAATCCCTGGCACGTTTCAAGGACTACTATGTATCCGTCAAACCCAATCCCCGCAATTACACAATGATTGTCATGGGACTCAACACTGCTTTCCGTATCGGAGATTTATTGCGTCTGCAATGGAAAGACGTTTATGATGTATCCGCCGGACGGCTGCGCGCCCACATCTGTATCAGGGAGCAGAAAACGGGCAAAGAACGTATGGTTCCCATCAATGCTGCCGAAAAACAGGCATTGACCAACTATCACATAATCTGCAGGCACAACCTCCCCGATGACTATCTGTTCCCCAGTCTCCGCAATAAAGCGCTGCCGATCTCCCGCTATCAGGCATACCGTATCGTCAAAGAAGCGGCAGTTGAAAGTGGGCTGGCAGAACACATCAGTTGCCACTCTCTTCGCAAGACCTTCGGGTATCACGCCTGGAAGCAGGGCACGCCGCCTGCTATGCTGATGGATTTGTATAATCATTCTTCTTACCGGGTAACGAAACGATATTTGGGAATTGAACAGGATGAAAGAGATGACGTGTATATGCACATTGATTTATAATCAATGCACTACTTTACTTTTTATTTTAATTCTATAAAACATTTCTTTATAAATGGTTTAACGATTTTTCTATTTTTTTTGTAAAAAGAGGTTAACTATTTGAATGTATTTCCGATATATAGTATGTAACTAATAAAGACACAACATTATTATACAAAATGTTGTGTCTTCTTTTTTATTATATCCAAATATAATTCTGCTATGTACCGGGCTGTTACCCCATGTTGCATGATAAATATATTCCCTGCATGATACATATATCATGCAGCAGCCATGCGCTAAATTCCATACGGCAAAATATCTTTCCATCTTGACATATACAATATAAAACACTATATTATATAGAAGTAAGTCAAATACTTACCGTGACATATCAATCGAATCATATGTCACATAACCAAACTGAATAACTTGCTAGGGGAGCGTTAGCTGAGACTGAGCAAGTCAGGTGTACCGCATCTGCCGCTCTAACCCTCATTACTTGAACCGGATAATACCGGCGTAAGGAAGCGATTGTATATAAGAAACAGATCCCGTGTGAATGCTTGATCTGACGAAATATGAATTCTTATTGCAATATTATCTCCCCTCCTTGCTATTCTACAGACAAAGGAGGATTTTTTATGTACAATGTAGTTGTCAACGACTGGGGCGAAACAACTTATGTCCCTACCACATCCGGCAAGATCATTCTTGTCCTCATTCTCGCCGCCCTGCTGGCAGGCGCAGTCATTTTTGCCAGAAAATATGCCCAAAAACAAATTCAAGGCAATACAGCCCTAAAAGGCAGTAAACTGACTGTAAAACAGCTTGCCTTCTGTGCGATGGCAATCGCCCTCGGTACGGTGCTTTCTAATCTTAAGCTGTTCCACTTTCCCACAGGCGGTTCCATTACATTACTGTCCATGCTGATTATCTGTCTTCCGGGCTATTTCTTCGGTTTAGGCGCAGGTCTTTTATCCGGAGTGGCATACGGCATCTTACAGCTTCTGATCGATCCTTATGTATTATTCCCGATGCAGCTTGTGGTTGATTATTTTCTGGCATTCGGCGCCCTGGGATTATCCGGTCTTTTCTGCAATGCCAAATACGGACTGCTGAAAGGCTACATTGCCGCCATATTGGGACGTTATGTATTTGCAGTCCTTTCGGGCTGGATCTTCTTCGGCTCCTACGCATGGGAGGGCTGGGGTGCATTGCCGTACTCGCTGGTATACAATGCCATCTACATCTTTGCGGAAGCAATCCTGACCGTCATTATTCTCCTGATTCCCGCCGTCAATAAGAGTCTGGCGCGGGTAAAAGCAATGGCGATCTCATAACATAACAAACAGTCTTATAATCTTTCGCAAATTATCAGAAGTTGCGCTTCAGAAAATTTTTCTATATTCCCAAAGTGTCAATTTGGCACTTTGGGATGACACTTTGGAAATCCGCTTTCTTAATATGCAATCCTAAAATAATCTAAATACGCCTTATACTTATCTTGCGCTATCAGGCAGGTGTCTGTCAGATAGCCTTTTTCGTTGTTCCATTCTTTTAGTCCACGATAATAAAACATTTTCAGATTATCTTCGATGATGAACGGAACGATATTATATTTCAGGCATTCCTTAAACATAATCAGTCTGCCTACACGACCATTACCATCACAATGCGAAACATAAGTCAAACTTCATTTTCATATTCAGATAGTTCTTCAAAATCATCTATTGAATTTGTATAGCCACGTCTTAGATAATCTTTGCCACCGTCAACAGAAACAGCACCACATTTACATGATTTAAAATCATGCCTATACTTACTTTCTATAACGTCACCGCAATTTTTACATTTAATACAGTTTTTCTTAATTTTCTGCATAAGAGCACCTCTATATCATTTTATCACAGTTAAGTCCAATTTTCTCGAAAATTTTCGACGTTTTTAGGCTTAAAAATTGAGTTTAAGAAACTATACCATATATAGTGTTTTTTGCAAAATATTTTCCCAATATATTGTATGATTTTCTCTAAAAAACAATTTTATTTTATTGAAATGAACACTACATAAAAAACAAATTGTAAATGGTTATTTCATAACTTTTTTGCAAGCAAAAAAGCAAGCCATTGACAACTTGCTTTTTATTCCGTACTGGATAATTAAGCACAATTAAGCTTAATTGTGCCTTGCACACTTTAAAAAATCAATTTTTATCTTGCTAAAAGTTCATCTAATGTTGCTTTTTCAAAATTATCATGTATATGCTGTTGTAAATTTTTTTCATAACTTTTGATTGCTAGTTCTTTTTTTTTGTCAATTTCTTGTGTTTTTGCTATATAGTCTTTTTTTGCTAATTCGTTGTAGTTTTTAAGTGCTTCTTTTTTGTTAGCATCTATTTGTTGCTTATCTTTTTCAAACTGAATTTTAGCTTGCTCATAATATCCTTTTGCGTCAAACTTTTTATCTATATCTTGAACACTTCTTTCAAACTCTGCTTTTTTCTGTTCTTCATATTCTTCAATCATGTTGTTAAATTGTTCAAGTCTGCTATCTTTTGCTCTGTCACCTTTTTTATATTCCTTTGGGTTCATTTGTTGATACTTTTCCCAAAATTCATTAACGTATTTATCTTTATTATCAGGGTCTTTTTTAATCAAATCGTTATAGTATTCAATTTGTTCTTTTTTCCAAGCATTAAATTTAACACGTTCTGGAGTTATTATTGTACCTTGTATACCACGCTCATTTATTTTCTTTTGCATATATGGGTGTAAATTATTTAATAATTCTTTATCTATAATTCCTTTTGCATTGAATTTTTCTGTGTAAGTTGTTTTCACACGTCTTTGCACTTCACGTTGTTTTTTTTCATCAAATACTTTTACGTCTTTACTTTTAGTAAATTCTTTACATTGTTCAATAGGCATAAATATATAATGCATGTGTGGACTTGTTTCATCAAAATGAACAAATGCTCCGATACAATTTTTAAAAATTCTATCATGTGTCAAAATATCATATACAGCTTTAAAAAAAATTTCTGGACTTACAGAACAGTCCTTTGGATATGTGATACATAAATCACAAAATGCAACGTCTGTTTTTTCACTTCGTATATATGCAGTTTTCTTTTTTGCCTCTAATAATTCAATCATATCACCTTCACATAAATTATAATTCAAATGCGTTTTAGTAGGATTGATTTTACTAAAAGAAGTATCTTTTATTATTTCATCATCTCTTTTATGTTCTTCATAATGTAATTTTAAATTCGTAACTTTGTTAAATCCATATTTTGCAAGTTTCATAGCATTGCACCTCCCTTATTTTCTTCTAAAGAAAGTATGCAATTTCTCGATTTGTCAAAGTTGCAAAACGGTATAGACCCGCTATACCATTGTGTAAAAAATTCCGCTACGCTACATTTTTCACAAAATGGGCGGGCAAGGTTGCACCTTGACTGCTCTCAGTCACATTCTCAATTTTTTAAACCGCAAATATAAAAAATTGATTTTTTCTTACCCCCTATTTTTTGTGGCTGCCTGTTATCCCGCGCCCCAAAAAATATCCCCCTAAAATCATAGGGGGATATATCCTTTAGCGAGAAAAATCAATTTTTATAAGTTATAATATTTTTATTTCTTTTAACAGTTGTATGCAATCAAAAATTCCTTGTCGGTATGATAACATGCTACAACATGCACTAGAAGCGTTATATGCTGACACCATTCTGTCTATCACTAATTTTTGTTCATTATCTAAATTCAATTCATCAAAGCTGACAACCGTTTCTTGGATTTCATCTTCCAATTTTAGAAATTCATCATCTTTAAGCAGAATACTATCTAATCTTTCATTTGTGAACATTTCTACTAATTCATCTAACAGCCTTTCCATATCTAACCCCCATTTGCTTTTGTTGCTCGCATGATAACTCTCTTTGCAGGATTTGAAAAGACCTTTTTTATTTTTCTTCCTTAGAGTATACGCCCCTTGCTAGGGGCAACAAAAAAGGACGAGTATTCATCTCGTCTTTTTTTGTAGGGTAGAAATTTTATATTTTAAAATTCTTGAAAATTGATTTTCAAAAAAATTCTTACAATTTGATTTTCATCTATCATATTGTTATTAACTTAATTGAATATATAAAAAAAGCCACCAAATTTTGGTGGGTAGTTACTGGCACTAACTACAGTAGCAATATGACAGTTCTAAACTGTTTTGAAAAAGTTTTTTTAATAAATTTAAAGTTCTAGTGTAGTGCCAGTACATTAGAACTTTTTTTATTAGCTGTACGATAAGAATAAACATCAGCTAGGAAACAAAATGTTAAATGTCTACGGTGGACAGCCTCAAAAAAATAGCCGAACCAAGTGAGAGCGACTTGATTATCTTAGGATAATAAAACGGCTACGGGTGGAAAACGTGTTTTTTACATGAAAAGTGTAAAAAAGTCAGCATACATGAAAATCAAGGGCACGTTGCGAATAGTAATAAATGATCGACTTTCGGTGGTATCGCCAATTACTGTTGTATGAAGAAAATGAAACCTCTCCGACGTGTACGGGGTTAAATACACGCAAGGCGAATGAAAATGTTTCATTACTGATTTGACTACTCCCAATCGTAAAAAATATAATTTTTTTTATATTTTGGTTGGGAGTGGTCAAGACTTTCTCTCCTTTTTTGACTCGGCGAATGGTGTCGGTTTGACTGGTGTGCAAACAATAAGTCTTGGTTCATTTGTACTGATTTAAAAAATCCATGCGGTAAATCGTTGAACTTGTGAAACGATTTCGCGGAAGGGGGCATGGGGGAAACGCAAGTTGCCCCCCCAATTCTTTCTTTTGCTTCTTTTCTTTCTTAGGAAATTGATTTTTGCGTAAAAAAAAGTGTCGGCTAAATTTTAAAGAAGCAGTAAAATAGAGGGTTTGCGGACACAAAGTTGTCATTTACTGCTTCCATTCAATTTTTACAGAACCGTCTTTATAGACAAATATTTTTTCTACAAGAACTCTTAAAATCATTTGCTTCATATCTGTATCTAATATATCATAATCTACTATCAAATTTCCTTCTTTATCATATATACTTTTTAATGAAGGATTTTTATGTAATCCAAGCCTTAATTCAATTATATCTTGTGCATTATCAGTTTTCAGTTTTAACTGCAAATCTTTGATTTCAACTGTCAGCTTATCAATTTTGATTTTTACAACATCTGAAATATTGTCACTAAATGTTGCCAGTTCAATTAAATTATCCAGTTGTTTTTGTAATTCAGCAATTTTCTTCTTAGTCTTATTTGTCCTTCTTTGCTTCTGTTCAACAGTTTCATTTAAATCCTGCAAATATCTTTTTACTTCATCTGATACATTTTTTTGTACAGTTTCAAATTTAGTTCCTGCAAATGTCACATGACAAATCTTTTTTTGATTTCTGCCCGTACAAGTGAGAGTTGGGAATTTCTGCATTTTTATAGCCATTCCACACTCAGCACATTTCAGCAAGCCACTTAATTCCTTTAAATTGTTGTTTGGGGAATTATCCGAAGCAATCGCTTTGTTCTGTTCCATTCTGTCTTGTACCATGATAAAAGTTCTGCTGTCAATCACACCTTTTACATTAGTAATATATACCATGACACCGCTTAAATCATCTGCACGCAATGACCTGCCATTTTTACCAACAATTCCTGCAGAAAACTCACCATTCCATTTTTCAATTTCATTTGCAAATTCTATTTGTTTCTTTTGATAATACTGTGCAAGCACTTCATCTGCAACCGCATATATAGGATTAGATAACATTCTGCTAAGTGTTGTTCTTGAAAATCCTTTTGTAGACTCATGACCAGTAAAGCCTTTATCATTCAACAAATTTTGCAGTTGTCCGATTGATACATTCGGTTTTTCTGCATACGTTTTAAATATCTTTTTTACTATTTCAATTTCTTCATCTACTGGAATAAGCGTTGTTCTTCCTTCAACTTTACCATTTCTAAATCCAAATGGTGCTTTACCACTTGCCCACCTGCCATCTCTTACACGATAATCATAGTTATCTTTAATTCTTGTTTGTATGTTCTCACGTTCCATCTGTGCGAATACTGCAAGTATTCCCATCATAGCACGCCCCATGCTGTTTGAAGTGTCAAAATCTTCATTCTTACTTACGAACATACAGTCATATCTTTTCATAAATTCGTATAACTTATAAAAATCAGCTATATTTCTACTGATACGGTCTAATTTATAAACAACAACCTTTTTTATAATTCCTGCTTCAATATCTTTCATAAGTCTTTGCAGGTCTGGTCTTTCTGTATTCTTACCCGAATATCCTTTGTCTTTGTAAATTCTTACATTACCTGAACACTTTGATTTGCACTCATCAATCTGTGTTTCAATAGATACACTATCACGCTTATCTACTGATTGTCTTGCATAGACAGCTTCAAATCTTTCGCCTTTCGTATTGTTCGCCATAAAAAAACCTCCAACTTGATTTATTTACAAGTCAGAGATTATTATACACTACATGGGCTATGCACACAAACACAAATCTTTGACTTGTGTTTCAAGTTTATCCTGAAACGGATGAATCCGCTCAAACTTCACATGGAAGTCCAGAATATCCTCAAAAGTCTTTTCTTCCTTGGTATTATACTCTGTCAGCAGTACTTTCATCTTATCGGCAACTTCTTCCGGAAGTGCGGGGTCCATGCCGCCAACTTCATTTGGCATTTTTTTATAATCACCCACGGCGAACCAGTCCTTTCTGGAGTCACTGGTACCATTCTTCTGGATCAGGTGCAGCTCCTTGATGAACTTCTCGGTCAATGCCGCTTTTGCATGATCAATAATTATGTCGATGCAGCGAAAGTGGTTTACCGTTTCAATCACATCATCTACATTGAGAACTTCATTTTCTACACCAATGGTGTTGGTCTCAAAAATGTATCTGGTCTGATCGTGAGTAAGACGGCTGCCCTCAATATGATTAGAGTTATATGTCAAATCAATTTGTGTTTTATGGTAAATGCCGCCGGTGTATTTGCTTGCTTTCTGTTCCTGCAGAATGTCCAGCAATGTTATCGGCTGTTCTTTCTTTTTATTGGAACGTTCCGGCTTCTCTGCATTTTCAGGTATATTCCAAGTCTTGCCGGCAAGAAACGCTCCGACCACACGCCCCTGGGCGCAATAATTCCTAACGCTGCGCTCCGACACATTCCATTTTTTCGCTATTTCAGTAACTGAAAGATATCGCATCTGATTTCCTCCGTTAATTCATAATCTATAACTACGCTAATCTGCTGTATAGTATAGCGCATTATCGGCAATAAATTCAACCATTTTCATTTCTATGTTTTTGCCGATTCCAGAATAAATTATAGAACTCATGGTTTCCCAAATATTCTCTGGTATCCGTAATTCAAATTAACGGTTTTATTCTGTCTGTTAGGGCATTGTAAATTACTGCAGGCATCACAGATATGACAATACCCGCCTTTCCGCTCCCGTTGCAGTGTGGTTATAAACACCACTGTTTTTTTAGGGGTCAGCATATATGCCCGATTATAAGAAATTTCTTCCGGGGCAAGCAGGCAGAAAATATCTTCTATCAGTTCCAGCGGATAGCGGTCTCCCAGAAAGTCGAATGCACCCATCCACAATCCATACTTCTCCCAAAGCTTCTCCGCAGTCTGTTCATATGCTATTTTTAAAAATTCCATGCCGATACACTCGATCATGTATCCTTCCGTCAGGTGTTCCCTCCTGATATATTCATTTTGCAAGTCATCCACCTTTGCTCCCAGTGATACGATCACGGCAAGCTGTGTGTCTGCGGCTTTATCTTCTGCATCTGTTATACGACAAGGCGCATAATACATCACCGGCTCTATCACCCGCAGCAATATCTCTCCCAGACATTTGAGTTGTTCTAAATCTATTGGTCTGAAATGATATTGCGTGAGCATCGCTTTATAATGTTCTTCCTGTAATTGTATTTGCAATATTTCCTTCATTTTCTTATACTCCGCCTGTCATGCTCTGTTCGGTCATCTGTCTCTTATTATCATTCCATGGCCTTGATCCCGCCTATTAGTTTACAGCAAAAATCCCCATTTGCATATCAAATGTTTGCATAGCAAATGAGGATTCTATTATCATTCATAGTTCACTGTTTCATCATAACAGCTTAGATTCAGCCGCCTTTGCAGATTATGCTGTCATAAACATTTCATAGGCGTTAATCGCCTGCTGCATCTGATAGCTGCTGTAACTGTTACCTGTATTGCCTCCTGCGGCAAAATCTGCATCGATTACCGAAGTATTCTCTGTCTCTTCTATAGCCAGCGCATCATTCGGCAAAACAGAATCGGCCTCCTGTACAGCCTCTTCTATCGCTTGTGTATCCTCAGCCGGTTTCATAATCTTCGCCGCATTCAGCCGTCCCTTCTGCATCTGTCTCTCAAGCATACCCTGAAAGTCCAGCGTCTGTCCTTTTTTCAGAGGATTCTCATTCTGGTTCTCCTCTACAAGCTCACTGTAATCGATTTTCTTGTCCAGCACATCATCAGAAATCCTGGACAGCTTATCCATGCTTGCTGCACTTATAGTATTTACATTATATACATATGGCTGAAAACTATATGCTCCGATTGCACCAATTGTCATATCAATAACCATGCCTTTCTACAATCTGCAGACTATGTTTCTTATACCTTCTAAATATAAGAGGATTTTCCTATCCTCATCTATATTTTCATCATAGAACATTTTCCCCAAAAGCACAAGGTGTATCATATAAATTTCACATTTTCCGTATCTTACAAGCTAACATCAAAGCTCCTCAGCCTCCACATCTACGGCTTCCGCTTCCTGTCTCAGCCTTTTGGCAGTCTTGTAAACTCTCGATATAATCCAGATATTAGACAGTCCGTCGTAGATTAAGAAGCTGCCGATGAGCATCACCACGGTATCCAGTGCCGCAAAAGGCTTGCAGATCAAAAGCACTCCGAACCCCACTGTCAGAAGTCCCAAAATCAATGCCACCCACCATTTATCATAGTGGCTCTTGCCAAGCGTCACAGCCTGCTGTAATTTATGGATTCCATGAAGCGCAATGATAATTCCTACAATGATCGGAATAACCGCCAATACTTTATCCGGTTTAAGCACAATCCAAACGCCTACTACCGTCAGAACAATACCAAAAATCAAGTTCGTCTGGGCATACAGACTTCCGTCTTTGAGTAAAAAATATTCCACGATCTTTAAGACTCCCGTCAGGATAATCACCACGCCTATGGCAGCGCAAACAATCTGCATAGACATGCCCGGCCAGATCACCAGAACCATTCCTAACGCCACACACAATAATGACGAAACCACCACATTAGCTTTTACTTTTCTCAATATTTTTTCCATAAACTGCATCTCCTTTGTATGAAACATCCCAGACGATAACATCCAAATCCGATAGAAGCACCCAGACAGTTTAGCAGAATATCATCTACATCAAAAGCTCCGAAAGCACTGAATAACTGAAAGACCTCAATTCCAAGCACAAAGACAAAGGCATTTAAAAGCATGACAAAGAAATGCTTTCCTTCCCCTAAACGCATGGATTCTTCAGATACCATGGGAAAAAGAAATCCAAAGGGCACAAATACAAGTATATTCCCCAGCAGATTCTCTACACTATTTAATTTATAAGAATAATCTATATACATTTTAATCGTTTTAAACGGTATAAAATTAGCCGTGCCAAGTCCCTCTAAAATAACATCCTTCTGCCATGTGGCAACAATCGCCCTCAGATGCTCCAACGGATATTTAAATATGATGACCCGTATAACCAACAAAATGTAGATAGCAAAAAAGAGTCTGAGCCATTTTCTTTTTTGCAAAACGCCTTCTCCTTATACTATTATATGATATAAACTGCCGCACATAAACCGTTCAGGCAACTTCCCATGGATTCTCTTTGCCTTCCATATAGAGCTTACAGCTCATCAGGGAATCCTTTACGACAGTTTCTACATAATTTTTCGTGTAAAAAGCCATATGATGGGATACCATCACATTCGGGAAACTTCGAAGCAGTGCAAGCTCCCTATTCTTTAATATATCCGATTTATGGTCATAATAGTATAGTCCGAACTCATTTTCCACCACATCTAATCCCGCAGCCCCGATTTTGCCGTTCTCAATGGCATCGATAAAAGCATCCGAATCAATCAGTGCGCCCCGCGCCGTGTTGACAATCACTACACCGTCTTTCATCTTCGCAATCGTATCTTCATTGATGAGATGATGATTCTCCTCCGTCAGCGGGGTATGTAAGGTAATCACATCAGACTCCTTCCAGATCTGCTCTAATGGTACATAAGAGGCAAGCTGCTTTACCTCATCCTTTTCATACAAATCATATGCCAGAATCCTGCATCCGAAGCCGGACAGATCACGGATCACCGTGGAACCAATCCTTCCCGTGCCGATGACTCCTACAGTCAAATCCCGAAGTTCCCTGCCGTTTAGTCCCATTAACGTGTAGTCCTGCAGCCTGGTTCTGCCAAGAATGGCTCCCATCTTACGGATAGACATAAGAATCAGCATAACCGTATAGTCCGCTACACCGTTAGGGCCGTAGGGCGCATTTCCCACCTTGATACCGCACTGCTTGGCGGCTTCCAAGTCGATATGATCATAACCGATCGTCCGGGTCGTGATATATTCCACTCCCTGATCGCGGAATGCTTCTACTAACGCCGCATCAATCTTTGAAGTAATGACATCCACACACCGGCTTCCCTTACATAAGGATACATTATTCAAATCCGGCGCATCATTACACAGAACCAGTTCTATCCCCAATTCTTTTGCATAGTCTATAAATAGCTCTTTCTCATCAAAAGGTCTGCAGTTATATACAGTGACCTGCATAGTCAATCCCTCTTTTCTGCCTTACCCGGCTTCTTATTTATAATTTTCTTTAAAATCAGCGGTTCCTCTATCTTAATCTGTATTTGGGATGCTTCCTGTAATTCCTCCATCACCTTCTCATCCTGCTGCACTTCATACTGATAGGAGTTTTTCACTTCTTTCTCATAATCGGCGACAATCGCCATATCCGCAGGACGTATCTTACGGAACCGGTTGAATCCCGCCAACAGAATTTGTATACTCTGTCTGGTCGTGTCAAACACACCTTCCTCATAAAGATTAACCACGATGATTCCAATCGGCACAGCCAGAATCATACCGACCACTCCCGCCACTTTATATCCTATATATAACAGGAACAGCGTAGGGATCGCATCCATTCCCATGGAATCTCCCACAATCTTAGGCTGGATGACCTGCCGCACCAACTGTCCCACCAGCCAGATGGCAAGCAGGCCGAACATCATCTTATAATTCTTATTGCACAGCTCAATCACCGCCCAGGGAAGCATCACAGTTCCCGTACCGAATACCGGAAGGAAATCAAGAAAAGCAATGCCGAGCGCCACCAGAAATGCATACCGCACATCAAGGATCATCAAACCTGCTACCAGCAGAATATAAACCCAGCACTCTATCTTAAGCTGTGCCTTAAAATACCCGCCAATCGCCTTGCTGAAACTTCTGCGTATCAAATCCAGCCGATAGCGGATACTGTCCGGCACATACCTCTTCATCACATCTGACATATATGTCTTATCCGCCACGAAGAAATAGGACGACAGCAGACAGATCACCACGCCTAAAAATATATCCGGTATCGCTTTGGCCACGTTACCTACTGCCTCAAAGCTCGGAAGACTCACGTTACCTATTGCATTACTGAAATAGTTGCCCATCTCACCTATTACATGATCCAATGTCTGCTGTATGTCTGCCGGCATTCTGTCATAAATACCCTGAAGGCTTGCTCCCACCTGCGAAAACTCTGCCACAATACTGTCTCTCATCTGCGGCAGCTCATTGATGAAATTAACGCCCTCCTGTATCAGTTTCACGATGATTGCATACACAAGCAAAACCACCACTGCAAGTACGGCTATGATGACCAATGCCGATACTGCTTTCCGTCTTACTTTCAGCTTCTCTTCAAAGAAACGCACCACCGGTGAAGCGATCAGGGATATGATCCATCCTACAATAAAAGGCATAAAGAAAAGGATACACTTCGGCAAAAGAAAAATGCACAATAACAGTACCACAAGCGCCGTTACCAGATTTAAGATAACTTTTAAATATGTTTTTAGTGATTGTTTCATTATACCTCTCCCTTCCGAAGCAATGGTTCACCGGCCCTGCCGGCGGGCAATTCTCAGAAACCGCAATCAGCTAACAGGGCATCCAACAAATCATATATTTCTTCTCTGCCCTGCTTCGTCAGTGCAGAATAGGGTATGACAGTCGTATCCTCCACTACGTCAAGGGTGTCTGTAATCAGTTTGATCTGTTTCTGTATCTGACTTCTCTTAATCTTATCCAACTTGGTTGCAATAATGACAGGCTTGTATCCCCTGTCCAGAATCCAGTTATACATAATGCGGTCATTTTCCGACGGGGCATGACGGATATCAATCAGCAGAAACACCGCCTTAATCTGCTTAGACTGATGCAGATAATCCTCGATCAGCTTTCCCCACTGCGCCTTCACCTGCTCATTCGCCGTAGCATAACCATATCCCGGCAGATCCACAAAATACATTTCACTATTGATATTATAGTAGTTAATAGTCTGTGTCTTACCCGGCTGGGAGCTGGTACGTGCCAGCGACTTGCGGTTCATCAATCCGTTGATCAGGGAAGATTTCCCCACATTGCTCTTGCCTGCAAATGCAATCTCCGGCAGTTTATTGTCCGGCAGGGTACTGGTGATGCCGCATACTGTTTCTAAATTTACGTTTTTGATTACCATATTGTTATTCCTCTAGTCTAATCATCCGTTTCAAAACGAATTGTTGTAAAATTTATGAAGAGAAGGCATACTTCACTACCTCTTCCATATGTTCCACGAAGTGAATCTCCAATCCCTCCGTAATCTCTTCTGAAATCTCCGCAACGTCCTTATCGTTCTCCTTGGGCACAAGTACAAGCTTCACCCCTGCCGCCCTGGCTGCCAGCAATTTCTCCTTCAATCCGCCGATGGGCAGCACCTTACCACGCAGCGTGACTTCTCCGGTCATCGCCAGATCGGCACGTACCGGAATCCCTGTCACCGCAGACAGAATCGCTGTTGCCATGGTGATGCCGGCAGAAGGTCCATCCTTAGGTACTGCACCCTCAGGAATATGAATATGAAAATCCTTCTTCGTGTAGGTTTCCTCCGGCACTTGATAGGCTTCGCTGACGGAACGCACATAGCTCATGGCAATCCGTGCGGATTCCTTCATTACATCTCCCATCTGACCAGTCAGGTCAATATCCCCTTCTCCGGGCATCATATTGACTTCTATCTGCAAGGTATCGCCGCCTACGCTGGTCCATGCCAGACCGCGGACGATTCCCACTTCGTTTTTCTTGTTAATCTTATCATTGCTGTACTTGCGTTTTCCCAGATAATCGGCAAGATTATCGGACGTAACTTTGACTGTATCGGTCATCTCCTGCTCCGCGGTTTGATTCTGTTCCTGTCTTCTTTTCAGAATCTGCCTTGCTTCCTTACGGCAGACTGCTCCGATCTGCCGCTCCAGACCGCGGACTCCTGCTTCTCTTGTGTAGAAGCTTATGATATCGCGCAATGCCTCATCGTCAAATTCCAGCTCTTCCGGCTTGATGCCATTCTTCTTAAGCTGCTTCTCCACCAGATGCTCTCTGGCGATATGAAACTTCTCATTGGCAGTATAGCTGTTTACCTCAATCAGCTCCATACGGTCTAACAGAGGTCGCGGGATTCCGTCCGTACTGTTGGCAGTGGCGATAAACAATACCTCTGACAAATCAATGGGAATCTCCACATAATGATCACGGAAAGCACTGTTCTGCTCTCCGTCCAGTACCTCCAGCAGCGCCGCTGACGGATCTCCCTTGTAGTCATTGCTCACCTTATCGATTTCATCCAACAGCAGAAGAGGATTCTTCACGCCCGCCTGCCGTAAGGCATTGGTAATACGCCCCGGCATGGCACCCACATAAGTCTTGCGGTGCCCTCTGATCTCCGCCTCATCGCGCACGCCGCCCAGACAAATGCGCACATATTTCTTATGCAGGGATTCCGCTACACTTCTGGCAATAGAAGTCTTGCCTGTTCCCGGCGGTCCCACCAGACAGATAATCGGACTTTGTCCTTTGCCTGTCAGGGCACGGACTGCAAGATATTCCAGCATTCTCTCCTTCACCTTATCCAGTCCGTAGTGCTCCGAATTCAGAATTTCCTCTGCTTTGACCAGATCATTGCTGTCTCTGGATGCCTTATCCCACGGAAGTTCCAGCAGAGTCTCTATGTAGGCACGCTCCACCGCGCTCTCGGAACTGCTGCCGGACACATTCTTATAACGGGAAATTTCCTTGCGGATCTTCTCCTTAACATCCTTCTTGGCTTTCAGTTTCTCCAAAGCATCTTCAAACTGCTCCACATCGGAATCGGTATTATTCTCTCCCAATTCCTCTTTAATATAATGCAACTGCTCACGCAGAATATAATCTCTCTGATTCTTGTCTATCCGCTGTTTAATATTCTTAGCCAGTTCGTTTTTGATTCTGATCACTTCTACTTCCTGCGACAGAATCCCCGTCAGCGCCTCGAAACGTTCCCTGACAGACACAGCATTTAAGATTCTCTGTTTATTCAAAACGGACAACGGCATATTAATGGTTATGCAGTCTATCAGCTCACCTAATGACATCACGTCATCTATCTGATCTTCCACTGCCTTGCCTACTTTCGGGAAGCAGGCCTGATATGCCGCAAAGGTTTCTTTGACTGTACGGGTCATAGCCTCTTCTTCCGCAGCACTGATATCTGTCATATCGTCCTTTTCATATGACACTCGCGTCACTATACAGTCATCTTCCCTCGTAAACCCGAATAGACGCGCTCTTGACACGCCTTCTACCAAAACACGCAAAATGTGATTGGGCAGTTTGCTGACCTGCTTAATGACCGTAACGGTTCCTATTTCATATACGCCGTCAAAATCCGGATTTTCTTCATCCGGATCCTTCTGGGTAACCACAAGCAGTCTCTGGTCACCAAGCATTGCCTGTTCTACAGACTCAATAGACTTATCTCTGCTCAGATCGAAATGAATTACCATACCGGGCAGAATGGTAAGTCCTCTAAGCGCCACTGTAGGCAGTTCCTCACATCCCATCAACTGCAGCGCCTCTATATACGTACCTCTGTCTATTTCTATTTCGTTTCTGTTATCCTTATTTTCCATAGCTTTTTCCATATCATAAAATCAAATATATCAATTTCTGTTAAAACACATCAGATTCTAAACAACAGGAAACACACACTACCGCGCGTACTTACAGATAAACGCCGCCATAATCTGGCGACGTTTTCACTTTTAGTTAGCTCTCAACATTCTGTTCCGGTAAGTGACACGCGGTTTCTCATTACCGTCTACCGCTTCCTTCGTCAGAACACATTCCGCAATATTGTCATCGGATGGTATCTCATACATCACATCCATCATGACTTTCTCCATGATAGAACGCAGTCCTCTCGCTCCGGTCTTGCGCTCATAGGCTAACCGTGCAATCTCTTCCACTGCATCCTCTTCCACATCAAGCTTCACTTCATCGAACTCAAACAGCTTCTTATACTGCTTGATAATTGCATTCTTCGGCTCTTTCAGAATACGGATCAGCGCATCCTGATCCAGGCCTTCCAACGTTACGGTAATCGGTACACGGCCGATAAACTCCGGGATCAGACCAAACTTCATCAGATCCTGAGGGGATACTTCCTTAAGCACCGCACCGATATCCTTACTGCTCTTCTCCACGATCTTCGCATTGAAACCGATAGAATTGCGATCCAGTCTTTCCTCTACGATCTTCTCCAAACCGTCAAACGCGCCGCCGCAAATAAAGAGAATATTAGAGGTGTCAATCTGAATCAGCTCCTGATGGGGATGCTTTCTGCCGCCCTGAGGCGGAACACTTGCCACAGTACCCTCGATAATCTTAAGCAGAGCCTGCTGTACTCCCTCACCGGATACGTCTCTGGTGATAGACACATTCTCGCTCTTCTTCGTAATCTTATCAATCTCATCAATATAGATAATACCGTACTGTGCCCTGTCAATATCGTAATCTGCCGCTTGAATCAGCTTAAGCAGTATATTCTCCACATCCTCACCCACATATCCTGCCTCTGTCAGGGTCGTGGCATCAGCGATTGCAAAGGGAACATTGATAATCTTAGCCAAAGTCTGCGCCAGATACGTCTTACCGGAGCCGGTAGGCCCCACCATGATAATATTACTCTTCTGTAATTCCACACCGTCATCATCCTGCGGTGCCATAACTCTTTTATAGTGATTATAGACAGATACTGCCAGCACTTTCTTGGCCTCTTCCTGTCCGATCACATAATCATCAAGAAATCTCTTAATTTCCACCGGCTTTAGGAGATTGATCTCCATCTCTTCTGTTTCCGGTTCTTCTTCATATTCCTCTTCAATAATATCTGCGCAGATATCCACGCACTCATCACAAATATATACACCGGCAGGACCTGCAATCAGCTTCCTGACCTGATCCTGTGTTTTATTGCAAAAAGAACATCTCACTCTGTCATCAGAATTCTTTCCTGCCATTTTAACGTTCCATGCCTTTCCTAATTATCATATTATAATGATCCGAAATCCTATTCCTGCGAATCATTATCTTATCAATATATCTTGTATAGAAAGAATGGCTTCTAGACAGCACTGGCATGATTGGTAATCACGCGGTCAATCAGACCGTAAGCAACAGCTTCCTCGGCGGATTTCCAGTTGTCACGCTCTGTATCTGCTACAATCACTTCATAGTCCTGTCCAGTGTTTTCTGCCAAAATCTTATTCAATTTCTCTTTCGTCTGCAGGATATGCTTCGCTGCAATCTCAATCTCCGTTGCCTGACCCTGCGTACCGCCTAAAGGCTGGTGAATCATGATCTCGGCATTGGGAAGCGCCATTCTCTTGCCCTTAGCACCACCTGCCAGAAGAAATGCTCCCATGCTGGCCGCCATACCGATACATACTGTAGACACATCACATTTGATAAACTGCATCGTATCATAAATTGCCATGCCTGCGGTAACAGAACCGCCGGGGCTGTTGATATACAAATGAATATCCTTCTCCGGGTCCTCAGACTCTAAGAACAGCATCTGTGCTACAATCACACTGGCAGACGCCTCATTTACTTCCTCACCCAGAAAAATGATTCTTTCTTTTAATAATCTTGAATAAATATCATAAGAGCGTTCCCCCTTAGAGGTCTGCTCAATGACATAAGGTACTAAAGCCATAATTTTTCCTCCATTCATTATAAGGTGGTATATCTTTCTCTTGTTAGATTATACCACCTTACAGGAATTCTGCATGTGACTATTTCACATTTAAGAAAAACTTTAGATTTTATTTTTCTTTGCTTTCTTTTGCCTTGGTTTCCTTTGCATTCTCTGCTACGAACTCAGCCGCCTTTCTGACTGCCAGATCCTGCATGATATTTTTCTTCTCTCTATCGCCCATAAGCTCTTTAACTTTATCTACTTCCATCTGATATACGTCAGCCATGGTCTCAAGCTCTTTATCGTAATCTTCCTCTGTCACTTCAATGTTCTCGGCCTTAGCGATTGCCTCCAGTACTAATCTGGATTTGATACGCTCCTCAGCCTGCGGTTTCACCTGCTCTACCATCTGCTGATAGTTCGTGCCTGTAAACTGGAAGTACTGCTCCATGGAAAGACCCTGCATCGTGATTCTCTGTGCGAACTCGTCCACCATCTGTCTCTGCTGTGTCTCAAGCATAGCCTCAGGAATCTCCATCTCGGAAGCTTCTACTGCCGCTTTGATTGCTGCATCTTCCTTAGCGTTCTTAGCATCTTTTGCTTTCTTCTCTTCTAAGTTTTTCTTGATATCTTCCTTGTATTCAGCCAAGGTCTCGAACTCGGATACTTCGCTTGCAAACTCATCATCTAACTCAGGAAGCTGTTTCTCCTTGATCTCTTTGATGGTACACTTAAATACCGCATCCTTACCTTTTAAGTTCTCAGCCTGATAATCCTCAGGGAATGTAACCTTAACTTCTACTTCTTTACCGATCTCGGCACCTACCAACTGCTCTTCGAAGCCGGGAATGAATGCACCGGAACCGATTGTCAGCGGATAATTCTCGCCTTTGCCGCCTTCAAATGCAACGCCGTCCACAAATCCTTCGAAATCCAGCGTAGTGATATCGCCGTCTTTAACCGGTCTGTCTTCTACGGTAATATTTCTTGCATTATTCTCACGCTCTCTGTCGATCTCGGCGTTAATTTCTTCTTCCGTTACTTCTGTGTCGATCTTATCAACCTTTACGCCTTTGTATTTTCCAAGCTTAACTTCCGGCTTCAATGCTACGGTAGCCGTAAAGATAAAAGGTTTGCCTGCCTCGATCTGTGTTACTTCAATCTTCGGAGAAGATACGATATCTTCCTCACATTCTTCTAATGCCTTATCATATGCATCCGGGATCAATGCATTGGCAGCATCCTCATAGAATACTTCCTTGCCGTACATCTTCTCCACCATCTGACGCGGAACTTTACCTTTTCGAAAGCCCGGTATGCTGATCTGGCTTTTCTGCTTCTGATATGCTTTCTCGATTGCCTTCTCTAACTCCTCTGCGCCGGCCTCGATAGTAAGCTTCGCCATGTTTTTTTCTAATTTCTCCACCTGTAAACTCATTGTATGGGTTCCTCCTTAATTTACCTCTATGATTTCATTCGTGTGTCGTAACACAATTCTAGTCACAGTCATTTATGGATTATAGCACAAAACTCAAGAAATTACTAGGATTTTTTCATTTGTTTTTTCCGTTTGTTGTTAAAAACAGAAACAATAAAAGGCACTTTTACACAAACTGATTACGATCAAAAAAACAACCCGCCTGGCAATCCAGACGGGCTGTTCTTTCTATAAGCTTACTTATTTCATCTGCTCTTCCTGGTTTTTGATCATTCTACGAACCATCTCACCACCGATAGAACCTGCTTCCTTAGATGTGAGGTCACCGTTGTAACCCTCTTTTAAGTTAACACCTAACTCAGATGCAACCTCTGTCTTAAAACGATCCATAGCAGCCTTTGCTTCAGGAACTTCTACTCTATTAGTCTTGTTACTTGCCATTTCTTTTCACCTCCGAAATACATTTGAATGTTTTCCATTCTTTTTATCTATATTGAGATAAGCGTTATGTCCTTACGCTTATCCCAGTGACTTTTGCCGCTGTATAAGCCTGAACTGTATCGCTTATCTTGATCTTAGTATGTTCGGAAGCAAATAAATTATTATGGTAAGTTTTACCACCAAAAATTATTGATATACAATCGTCTTCGCCATCTGGTCTGCTGCGTCTTTGCCCTGCAGCTTCTCTAAAATGGCAAGTCCGAAAGGAACTGCCGCGCCCATGCCGCGTCCGGTAATAATATTGCCGTCGATCACTGCGGGCTGACGCAACACTTCCGCACCTTCCAAATGGTCTTCGAAGCTTGGGAAGGAACATGCTTTTTTACCTTGTAAATGACCGCGGTGTCCTAAGATGCTCGGTGCCGCACAGATTGCAGCCACCAGCTTGCCCTCAGCCGCAAAACGGTCTACCTGTTCCATCAGCGGCTCACATGCCTCTAAGTTCTTTGTTCCCGGCATACCGCCCGGAAGAACGATCACATCCAAAGAATTAAAATCCACTTCCTCTAAAGTTTCATTCATTTCAGCTGTTACCTTATGAGAACTGGTTACCGTCCTTTCACCCGTGACAGACACCATATCTGTCTCAATTCCGGCCCTGCGTAAAATATCCACCACCGTCAATGCTTCAATTTCTTCATATCCTGTTCCAAAAAAAACTGCTGCCTTACTCATTGTTTTTACGTTTCCTTTCCAAAGATACTGTCTTTTGACTCATATGATTGTTTCAGTTTTATTAAATATAACCTTATTATAATGTGAATTTTTATTTCCTACAACAAATTCGTCAAACAAATTCTATTTTCTTTCCGTATAGTTCTTGACATCTTCTTCATAGTTGTTATAATGTACTTATACAATAAGTACATTAAGTACAATTAAGAATTTAAAAGCCGAAAATCACACACAGAAGAAAGGAATCATCCAGCTAAATACTTTCGGAAAGGATCTTATGAACAAATATCATGGAAATCATTATCAGCAATAATGCCAACAAACCAATCTACGAACAAATTACGTCCCAGATCAAGGCAATGATCATGAGCGGCGAGTTGCAGCCCGGAGACGCTATTCCCTCCATGCGTGCCCTGGCAAAATCCATTCATGTAAGCGTCATTACCGTTCAGAAAGCCTACGAGGATTTGCAAAGAGACGGCTTTATTGAAACAACCGTCGGCAGAGGCAGCTTTGTGTCCGCGCTGAACAAAGACTTCTATCAGGAGGAGCAGCAGCGCATCATAGAGGAACATTTGCAGGCTGCCGCAGAAATCGGACGAATGAATCATATATCTTTAGAAAAAATGACGGAACTGCTGACTTTATTCTATCAGCCATAGAAATATACACAGAAAAGAGGAATTATTTATGGAAAACATTTTAGAACTAACACAGGTTTTCAAGACCTATCCCAAATCAAATTTTACGTTAGACAATATCTCCTTTTCCCTGCCCTATGGCTCTATTATGGGCTTTGTAGGAGAAAACGGAGCCGGAAAAACAACCACCATCGGCTGTATCCTGAATACCGTCTTAAAAGACAGCGGAACCATTAAGCTGTTCGGCAAAGAAATGCAGGATTCCGATACGGATATGCGGGAACAGATTGGTGTGGTCTATGACGGTGACAATTTCCCTGCTTACTGGACTTCAGAACAATTATCCAAAGTCATGCAGGGACTTTATACCCAGTGGGATAACGCCTTATTCCATCGATACTTAGAAGATTTTCATCTGCCGCCCAAACAGAAAATCAAGCACTACTCGAGAGGTATGTCCATGAAGCTTGCCATTGCCGCTGCCCTGTCCCATCATCCGAAGTTATTGATTCTGGATGAAGCCACAAGCGGCTTAGATCCCATTATGCGTGATGAAATATTGGATGTATTTCTCGAATTTGTACAGGAAGAGGATCACTCTATTCTTCTCTCTTCCCACATTACAAGCGATTTGGAAAAAGTCGCCGATTACATTACCTTCGTACACAACGGTAAGCTGATCATGACGGCAGCTAAAGACGACCTGATCTACAATTACGCTGTTATGCGCTGTAGGGAAAGTCAGTTTCTTGCATTAGA
Organism: Lachnospiraceae bacterium; assembly: GCA_017936885.1. Taxonomy (GTDB): domain Bacteria; phylum Bacillota; class Clostridia; order Lachnospirales; family Lachnospiraceae; genus UBA3282. The sequence continues at coordinate 120,515 of JAGBEO010000001.1, forward strand.
TCCCAGTGATATTCTTGCCTACCGGAAGAGGGATTATCAGATTGACGTACTGGTACCTGACAGAGAAAGTGCGAAGCGCAAATATAAGGATGTGGTGATAGATCATGTTTCTGTTGATGAAATTATGCTGTTATTAGTAAAGGGGGAACAGGTATGAAAGGACTTCTCAAAAACAATTTTTATGCAACACTTTCCAATGTAAAAGTATTTTCGGCTGTTATGATTTTGTTGGGCGTCTTTGTCGTTGCGGTGGATAATACCATTCCATCACTGATCATCGGATATATGCTGTTGGGGATGATAGGCTTTTCCCTGACTGCGATTGCAAGTTTACGAAAAGAAAGTACTGACAAATGGAGTAAATATAAGCTTACCGCTCCCATAAAACGGGCGGATGTGGTAAAAAGCTATTTCCTGAGCCTATTTTTATGGTTACTGGTTGGTATCCTTTTTGCAGGCATCGGGGTCGGTCTTTCTGTTATACTGCACGGCTTCCCCTTTGACAGAAATACCGATATTTTCATGTTATTTGTGGTAGGAAGCGGGATCAGCCTGTTTATGGGCGCAATCTTCTTCCCCCTGTTCTATCTGGGCGGCGAGGAACGAAATGAGGTCTTCTTAGTCATCAGTCTGCTCTGCGGTATCGGTGTGATTATGGGACTTTCTACACTGATTAATACCTTGTTCGGAACTCCTTTGACCAGCTTGCAGGTGATTTTGGACGGGATTATCATACTTAGCTGTGCCCTGCTGACATTTGCATTATCCTGCCCGCTGACCATTGGTATCTTTATGAAAAAGGAATTTTAACGCAAGAATCGCAGGCTCTTACAAATGCCTCAAAAGTTAGTGCATCACTCACAGAAATCAATCATATCCCATTGACATCCTATCCCTCTGTCTGCTACAATCATTACATAGCATTGAAATTCTAACGAAAATTCGTCTAATTGATCTATTTTTCTTTAGAATACCGCAATCCGGTATTTGATCTGTTTTAGAATCCTTGCTATGAATCCATTTATGAATGAGCAGGGAGATAAAGCAGACCTTTCTTACAAACCGGCGCTTCTTACCTGCCCCGTAACGTAAGAAAGGAGAAAAGATGAACATTAAGGAAAATTTGAAAAACACAGACATTGTTAACGGTATGAGAGGCAGCGACAGCATTCAGTCACCACCCCAACAGGCAGAACAGCCGGTTTACTTTACCTATAAGGACAGAGTGTTTCGACTTCTGTATAAGGATAAAGGCAGATTATTAGAACTTTACAATGCGCTGAACGATACCTGCTATACGAATGAAGCAGACTTAACGGTCAATACACTGGAAAATGCTATCTTCATGAAAATGAAAAATGACGTTTCTTTCCTGATCGGCTACAGCATGTGCCTGTATGAACACCAGTCAACTTATTGTCCTAATATGCCCCTTAGAGGCTTTCTCTATTTAGCCGATCTGTATAAGAGGCATATCAAAGATATCGACTTAAGCATACAGAAGAAAATTACGATTCCAACGCCGCACTATATTATTTTTTATAACGGTACAGAACGCGACGAAGAAGAATTTACCCAAAAGCTTTCCGAATCTTTTGAAGATAGCACGGAAGGCTGTCTGGAACTGACAGTGCGTACTCTAAACATCAATTATGGACATAATAAAGCATTGATGGATAAATGCCGGACACTCGCGGACTATTCTTACTTTATTGCCGAAATAAGGAAAAACCTAGAAACTATGCCACTAAAATCAGCGGTGATAACCGCTGTAGACACATGTATCAGGAAGGATATCCTGCGTGATTTCCTGCTGGAACAGAAAGCAGAGGTTATTTCTATGTCAATCTATGAGTATAATGAAGAATATGTGAAAAAAACTCTCTATGAAGATGGCTTTGACAATGGTCATTCTAAAGGAAAACAGGAAGGAATAGCTGTAAACTTAGTCGAAAATGTAGAAGCCCTGATGCACAACTTAAACCTTAATCTGGAAAGAGCTTGTCAATCGCTAAGTATCACCGTGGCAGATTATGAGAAAGCAAAGGAAGAAATCAAGTCCAACAGTTGACAGCAAATTCATGTCAAATGTTCTTGCTTTGTAACCACAACGATCCGAAACACTGTTTTGTCATCTTATCATTTTAGAACAAAGCTTTTAAGAACAGAACTTTAACATCAAACAAAAAGAGGAGACTCTCATGGAAATTGAACGAAAATTTACCGTCAAAGAATTACCTGCCAATCTGGAATCCTATCCCTGCCACATCATTGAGCAGGCATATCTGAATACTGATCCGGTTGTCAGAATTCGTAGACAAGATGACGAATATTATATGACCTATAAAGGCAAGGGTCTGCTTGCCAGAGAAGAATACAATCTCCCCTTAAATGAACAATCCTACTATCATTTGAGGGGAAAGGCGGACGGCAACGTAATCTCCAAGAAACGGTATGTTATCCCGATTGAACACCCGGAATTTAATGCGACATACCAGTCAGAACATCTGTCAGTTTCCGGCAAATCCGTTGACTCACTCGGTTTATGTGTAGAGCTTGACATCTTCGAGGCTCCCTTTGCACCACTGATCATTGCAGAGGTCGAATTTCCGGACAAAGAAATGGCGGAAGCGTTTTTAATGCTTGACTGGTTCAGTCAAGACGTGACAAACGATCCCGCTTTCCATAATTCTAATTTAAGTCGTAAGGTATTCTAACTGATTACTTCCGTTTTCTTTCATGCCTGCTACCAGGAACCGAACCCGCCGTACAGATCATTTCAGCCATATTCAGATGCTTCTGGCGCGGTTACGTCCTCGTTTTGACGCGGTTACGTCCTCGGCTGTCCTGTAGATTCCCGCACAATAAGCTCCGCTGGGAAAATGATCTGCTGATGCTCCTGACGCTCTGCTATCACATCAAGCAGAAGGCGAATGGTCTTCTTCGCCATCTCCTCCACCGGCTGCTTGATGGTCGTCAGCTTCGGATTATAATACTCTCCCAGCTCAATTCCATCATACCCCGCCACCGAGATATCTTCCGGTATTTTTTTGCCGGCTTCCAGCACCGCCCTACATGCACCGATTGCCAGAGAATCTGATGTGGCATAAATGGCAGTCACTTTTGCTCCCACCTCAGATTCCATCAGCTTCTTGGCCGTAAGATAACCGTTTTCCATGGAATAGGAATCAATATCATCCTGCACATAGCAAATCATATCTTTAGAAACCACAAGTCCCCGCTCTGCGTAGGCTTCCTCGTATCCCTCCATACGCAGACGTCCCACCGGTTGCTGCGGTTTCTCCACGATAATTGCCACATTCCTGTGCCCCAGTTCCAGCAGATACTCTGTCATTTTCTTACTTTCCAGCTTATCATCCACTGCAATATTGGAAAATTCCACCCTGCCGATTCTGTCCGTGATATCCACCCCGATGGTACTGAAAATAAAAGGCACATTCAGCTTGGCAAGCTTTTCTTCGGAATGGACAAAACGTCCGCCCAAAAATACTATGCCGCGAAGCCGTTTCTCCTTCTCCAGTTCCAAAGCCACATCCACTTCGTCCTCATGGGCTTCTACATGCCTGAGTACCAGGGCATATTTATTCCTCTGCGTCTCTTCTTCTATAATCTGAATCATATTGCTGAAAAAAGGATTCGTGATACCTTTGACCAAAACCGCAATACATTTTGCGTCCGTACGCTTTAAGTTCCTGGCACTGTTATTGGGAATAAATCCGGTTTCCTCTATCACTTCCATGATTTTCTTACGGGTCTCCGGATTGATATCCGGATGGTTATTGATTGCTCTGGAAACCGTACTGATTCCAACACCACATTTCTTTGCTATGTCCTTAATCGTAATTTCAGCCATTATGATAATCTGCTCCTTTTCCGCCTTTATGTAAATCCCGCATACAAGATTCCTTTTTATCCCATCCTGCGGCTTCACGATACTGTCTGCATACTTTCTGTCTACATAAAAATTCGCTGACAGATAATTACTTACCTGTCAGCTATTTCTTTCCTATTGCAATACTTACTACGGCAATCACTTGTAACGCTTAACACCGCAGTCACTGCCAGCATCCAATATATTATTTCTGTGAGGTCACTTTTTCACTGCTGCCCTGCCATATAATTTTGTCATCTTATAGATACGCTCTGCCAGTTCTTCCGTAAACTGTCCCGGCAGCATCCTCCACTTCCAGTTGATTCCAAGTGTAGAAGGAATATTGATCCTCGCCTCTTCACCCAGTCCCAGATAATCCTGCATCGGAATCACGCAGGTGTCAGACACACTCGCCATGGCGGCTCTGATAAACTCCCACTGCACATCCTTTCTGGAACGGATATTCAGATAACGCTTCGCAAAAGCTTTATCCTTGCGGCTCAGTTTCTCATACCAGCCCAGAGTCGTATCGTTATCATGAGTTCCCGTGTATACAATACTGTTTGCCACATAATTGTGGGGCAGATAATCGCTCTCTTCCCTGGAATCAAAAGCAAACTGCAAAATCTTCATACCGGGATAGCCGGTCTTCTTAACCAACTTGATGACTGAATCAGTCAAAAATCCGAGATCCTCTGCAATCACTGCTTTATTACCGAGTTTAGCCTTCATAGTCTTAAAGATCTCGTAACCCGGTCCCTGCTCCCAATGACCATACTCTGCCGTCTCATCGCCATAGGGAATCGAATAATACTCATCAAATCCTCTGAAATGATCGATTCTCACCACATCATATAATTCATAGCAATATGCAATACGCTTCATCCACCATGCATATTCTGTCTTCTTATGATAATCCCACTTATACAGCGGATTGCCCCACAACTGACCCGTAGCGGAAAAAGCATCCGGCGGGCATCCTGCTACGGCAATCGGTGTTAAAGTATCATCTAACTGGAACAGCTCCGGATTCGCCCATGTATCGGCGCTGTCAAAAGCCACATAGATCGGAATGTCACCGATGATCTGAATTTTCTTCCGGTTCGCGTATTCCTTCAGGGCAAACCACTGTTTCGCAAACAGATACTGCTGGAACTGATAAAATGCCACTTCCTCCGCATACTGTTCCCGATATTGCTTCATGGCAGCAGGTTTACGAAGCTTTATATCCTCGTCCCACTCACTCCAACTCTTGCCGTCAAAGGAATTCTTCACTGCCATATAGAGCGCATAATCATCCAGCCAATAGCCGTTATCCCGAACGAATTTTGTATAATCCGGGTCCTTCTCAATCTCGCTGTTGTGATATGCCGTCTTTAAAACTTTAAATCTGGACAAATATATTTTCTCATAATCAATATATTCGTCGTTATCCCCGAAATCATACTGATCACATTCTGCTTCTGTCAGATATCCCGCCTCAATCAGTGCTTCCAGATCAATATAGTACGGATTTCCCGCAAAAGTGGAAAATGACTGATATGGGGAATCTCCATATCCGGTAGGTCCAAGTGGTAGGATCTGCCAATAGGACTGTCCCGCTTTTTCTAATAAATCAATAAAATTGTATGCCTGCTTGGAAAAGGTCCCTATTCCATACTTAGACGGAATACTGGATACAGGCAGCAAAACGCCGCTTTTTCTCATGACCAATAAATCCTTTCAAAAATATGCTACTATTTTACTATTATTTATCGAAATTTTCAAGACAACACTCTTACCCTTTGACTGCTCCTGCCAAAACGCCTTCAATGATGTACTTCTGACAGGCAATATAAAATATAACAATCGGTGTGATCGCAAGCACAAGCACTGCCATCATGGCACCCCAGTCAATCTGTCCGTGGCTTTGCTTTAAATACTGTACCGCAATCGGAATCGTCTTATACTTGTTTACATTAAGCACCAGACTCGGAAGAAGATAATCGTTCCAGATCCACATTGCCTGCAAAATTGCCACCGTAACCGTCGTAGGCTTTAAAATTGGGAACACGATCAGGAAGAAAGTCTGAATCGGATTGCAACCATCAATCATCGCAGCTTCTTCTATTTCCAGTGAAATGCCCTTAACAAAGCCCGTAAACATAAATACCGCAAGTCCTGCTCCAAATCCCAGATATACAATGATAATACCAACCGGATTGGATAAATGCAGCATATTGGCAAATTTAGATAAGGTAAACATTACCATCTGGAACGGTACGATCATGGAAAACAAGCACATAACATACATGAATCTTGTAAATTTCGTATGTACCCGGACAATATACCATGCACACATGGAACAGCACAGTATGATGACCGCTACGGAGCACACCGTAATAAACAGGGAATTACCGAAGCACCCCCAGAATTTCGTTGCTTTCAGACCATTGGTATAATTCAGTGTACCGCAGAAAATCTGCTTTGCGCCCTGCATAAACTTATCCCATCCGTCTGTTATGGAATTGGCGCTGAATCCAAACGGATACCGGAAAATATATGCTTTTCTTTTAAAAGAATTTAACAATACGACCAACATCGGAGAAATCCACAAAATGCTGATGATGGAAAACAATACCGTAAGAATACCACTGTGCTTTGCTCTTCTGACAGTACTTACCTGCTCTTTGTTCTTAGCCATTAGCTTTCTACCTCCTTGCTTGTCGTCAATTTATTCTGTGCTACTGCGATAATAGCAACCAGAATAAAGAAAATAACCGCTTTTGCCTGTCCTACACCCTGCCATCCGGTAGTGCCGTACATTGTGTCATAGATGTTTAACGCAAGCAACTGTGACATTTTACCGGGATTACCGCCGGTCAGCGCCAGGTTCTGGTCAAACAATTTGAAACCGTTCGTCAGCGTCAGGAAACTACAGATCGTGATAGTAGGCATCAGCATCGGAAGCGTTACATTACGAAGCATCTGCCATGCATTGGCACCGTCAATCTTGGCAGCCTCGATCAAGTCTCCCGGGATATTCTGGATACCGGCAATATAAATGATCATCATATAACCGATCTGCTGCCAGCACACTACGATGATCAACCCCCAGAATGCGTACCACTGTGAATATACAATAGTTTTGGAGAAGTTCTGTAATACAGCGTTGAAAATCATCAACCATATATAACTGAGTACAATTCCGCCAATCAGGTTAGGAAGGAAAAATGCAGTACGGAATAAATTAGTACCTTTGATTCCTTTGGTCAGCGCCATACCGATTGCAAAGGCAACCACATTGATAATCAGTACGGAAGTCACTGTAAACAATGCCGTGTACCATATGGAATGTAAAAAGGATGTATCCAGCTTACCATTTACTACAAAAATTCTTGCATAGTTCTGCAGACCAACCCATGACCAATCCACAACTGTTGTAAATTTACAGAAGGATAAGAAAATACCATATACAAATGGAACAATAAATCCAATCGCAAAAGCGATCAATGTCGGCATTACAAATAGTGGGAAATATCGTTTAATTGCTTTCTCCATAATTCTACCCTTTCTCTTCTTGATAAAAGGGGCAAGTGAATACTCACTCACCCCTTCACATTTCCTATATTATCTCTTGAAAATTACTGCTCGTTAGACAACTCCCAGTAATATGCCCACTGGTCTACATATGCTGTCTTAACATCATCCCATGAGCCGCCTCTCTCTGTGTACTCTGTAAGAGGTGCTACGAAATCTGCTCTCCAGTCATCTACGGAAGGTGTAGCATTAAAGCTCCATGCTACGGATGTCTTACCTGCTGCTGCATACTCGTTAACCATAGATGCAAATCCGTTCTTAGACTCAAACTCGCCTGTGAAGGTATCGAAAGGAGCTGTAAGTCCCATCTGGTTGGTGATAGCATCACGACCTTCGTCAGAAGTGATAACCCAGTCTAAGAATGCTAAAGTAGAATCAATATCTTCCTGAGATGCCTGTGCATTAACTGCCCAGTGGTTCTCTGTACCAACTGCAAGACCTTCATTCTCATCATCTACACCAAAGTAGATAGGCATCATGGAAAGATCATCTGTTGTTACAATGTAACCGTTCTCGTTGTCCGGAGCAAATGCTGCGTACTCCCAGTCACCATTCTGATAGAATACTGCTTCACCAAGACCAAGTTCCTGCTCAGCATTGTATGCGCCGGAGTCAAGTGTTGCAGCATCTGCGGAAGAAGTGCTGATATACATATCCCATACATTCTTGAAGTTATCCAGATACTTGCCTGTTACAGTTCCCTGACCTGCAACCAAGTCGCAGCCTGCATCTTTGAACTCATAGTAAAGAGCAAGACCTGCAAGATGTCCGGAGAATCTCCAGTTAGAACCACTGTCAAGACCAGCAGAAGCAAATGCGCCTGTCAGGTTTGTTCCGAGTGCATCGTTGATCTCGTCTACACGATTGTTAATGTCTGTTGCTACTGCATTCAATGTCTCAAAGTTATCAATTTCATCTACGGAAGAAATAACTGCACCTTCCAGACCGCAATAACCTTCCAGAATTGTCTTGTTGTAAATAATACCATAGCACTCATAGCAGTTTGCAACTGCTGCAACCTTGCCGTCATACTCAAGTGCCAGAGATTTATCTGTCAAGTGCTCATAAAGAGAACTATCTTTCAGATCATAGATATAATTAGCATACTCTGCACAGTCTGCTGTACTACCGATGTTAAAGATTGTAGGTGCCTCGGACTTAGCTAACTCAGACTGTAATGTTGTCTTATACTGTCCGTCTGCTGCTGTAACTACTGTTACGTCAACACCTGTCTGCTCTGTATAAGTTGCGGCCAGATCCTGCCATGCGCCGTCTGTCTCAGGCTTGAAGTTTAATAAGTATACAGAACCGCTTCCTGCATCTGTTGAAGCCTCAGCACTGTCAGAGCTTTCTGCTGCTGCTTCTTCTGTTGCTGCTTCGCTTGTTCCCTCTGTTGTAGTCGCGCTGTCAGAGCCGCATCCTGCCAACATAGAAGAAATCATTGTTGCGCAAAGTAAAACACTTACGATTTTCTTTTTCATTTTGTTTTCCTCTCCCTTTTTAATTTGAAATGTGTTGTGTGTGTATATGTAATATACTTCCTTTTGGTAACGCTCTCGGTAACATTCTCGGTACTGTTGCCGGTATCGTTATCGGTAACGTTTCCGCTAAGTTGGGTTAAGCATATCACCCTAAGCTTTTTTTGACAAGGGGTTTTTTGAATTTTTGCGGCATTTTTGCTGTTTTATACAGAAATGGATTTTCGTTTTTATACAAATTGAACAAAAAAAAAATTATTGTTATACGCCTTTAATCAAACATTGTCGTCCAATGTTTTGCACTATTTGCTTCAAAACACATTGCAATCTGTTCTGCCGTGTTTTTTTCAGTTGCAAGCTTGGGCAATTCGTCCATGCCGAAATATCTGCTCTCTGTTGTTTCAATGTTTTCCTCGAAATTACCGCCTATGACGGAACATAGCACAAAAATTTTGCACACTTTATAAGCATAGATCGGCAGATTGTGCTTTTCTCTGTCCTGAACCGCGATAATCTGATCTGCCGAAACATCCAGCCCGGCTTCTTCTTTGACCTCTTTCACGGTATTTTCTTTGACGGATACATTGACATCACACCAACCGCCCGGCAAGGACCATGTGCCGTTATTTTCTTTTACAAGTAGAATTTTATTGTCTTTAAAAATAGCGGCTCTCGTATCTATTTTGGGTGTCTGATATCCCATTTCATTGCAGAACAGATCTTTGACTTTATGGAGCGGTATCTCTGACTGATCACTGAGCATTTCAGCGGAAATTTCCCTGATCCGCTCATACCGTTCCATGTCAAACTTATCTTTTCCATAAAATAAGCCCGCTTGTGCAAGGCTTTGCAGTTCGACTGCCCATTGCAGCCACTTTTCATTCTTGTCCATAGGTTCATTTACTCTTTCACAATTTCAATCCTAAACACGTTAATGGTATCTACATCCGGACAGCAAAACACTGCCGTTCCCTCCGGTTGTCCGGGTATATTACCACCATAGCGGAGAATGTCTATATAGGGAAACGCCACATGCATAGCCATGGGACACAGCTTGCCCCTCTCTGTATCAAAATCAAAAGAATCGCCCACCTTATGTCCTCTGTGACACCCCTTTTCGCCGATCCGGTCTATGAGTGTTATTCTGATCTTTGGTCTGCTCATTCGTCTATTACCCCCAGACATGATTCAATTAAGATACCTTTATAAGTGTCTTCATTTCCCATGTTTTCTTCTATCATTCTTTTTACAACACGCATGGACTTCGCCACACTTGTTTCCATATCGTTGCCATTTAAGATACTTCCAAGCAGAACTGCCGAAAAAATATCTCCAGTACCAGGAAATCTAATGGGAATACATTCATAGGTGAGGCTAAAGTAACGGTCTTGTGCAGCATCATAGCATGCCACCTGATCTATACCGTTGCTATTAACACTTGTGATAATTACGGATTTTGCACCGATTTCCCGTATTCGCTCAATCAGGCATCTGATATCCTCCTCACTTGGGTTCTCCTGATAGTCCGCCCCAGCCAAGTAAACTGCTTCCGTATAATTAGGCATGACATAATCAGCACAAGACACCAGCTTTCTCATATTTTCAACCGTTTTATCGCTCATGCCGTTATATAATTTCCCATCATCCCCCATGATCGGATCGCAGAAGATCAACACTTGATTCTGTGACTGTTTCAGACAGTAATTGGTCACCAGATCCGCTTGTTCTTCATTGACAATAAATCCGGTTGAAACAGCATGAAAAGAAAAGCCCAGCTCATCCCAGACACGCAATGTATTCTTCATATAGTCCGTTGTGTCAAGAATATCAAACTTACCGTAATCCAGTGTATTGGATACCAGTGCAGTCGGTAAATTATATACGTTGACCCCCATATGGGAAAGAACCGGGATCATGGCTGACAATGCCACTTTACCATAGCCTGCCATATCATTGATTAGTAAAACCTGATTATTCATACTTTTTTCCTCCAAAAAGATATTTATCGTCCTTTCTTAAAACATCCGCTTCCACGGTATGTATTAACACTACAAGTAAAGACCTGCCCACATGACTTACATTTAATCGTGTGAAAAATGATATCATCGACCCAATGGTCATTTTCGTCTTTTACACGATCTATTTCACAATTCTTTTCAACCACTTCGAAATTTCCGCTTTGCAGCAATTTTTTGATATAAGAAAGACATTTTTCATAATCTTTCGGCGAATAGAAAGACGCTTTAAGAATAATATTGCTGCAGCTATTACAAATACTCTCTTCTTTCATTGCTTTAGTCATTTCTCCACTTCCACTATGTTCTTTCATTTATGCAAACAATGCCTTTTCCAAACATACTAACTGCACAATTTTCTTGCCATAGCAAGTCTTCTGTAAATTCTCGTCAATCCTTAAAATGCCAAGCCCGTTGTGATAGAATTCCCTCACGTTATATCTTCCTTTAAAGACTACAACCCATGAAACGGAAAATTTTATACATTATACCACAAAACATCAATATATGACGTACTGATTGAAATACTTTTCGTAATCACAAAGAACATATCATTTTAAATAAAATTTAAATATTAAATATATTTTCTCAAAACAGTTGACAAAGGCAACTTTCTATTTTATATTTGTTGATAAAGTCAACTGTTTTTATACGTATATGAGGAAATTGTTCGATGAACACTTTTCCAAAAAGAACATGTAGAGCTGGAAAACGCTTTGGAATGGAGGAAAAAAATGAAGAACGAAATGGGGAAAAATATTGATACGATTACAGAAATACGGGGATTCAACCGCTTTTACACAAATATTCTCGGACTTTTAGAAAAGGATTTGTATGGCTCCGGCTACTCTCTTTCAGAAGCAAGGGTGCTATTCGAAATCAGCAAAACTGAAAATTGTACGGCTGTGCAGTTATGCAATACATTAAAAATGGATCGCGGCTATATGAGCCGTATTATTTCTAAATTTGAAAAAAACGGTTTGATCAGCAGGCGCGAAAGTGAAACTGACAGCCGGGCATTTAACATTCAACTGACAGCAGGGGGAAATAGACTTTTCCATGAGTTAAATGAGCGTTCCAATCAACAAATCGAGGATCTTCTTTTGAAATTAAATGAGGATGAGAAACTAAAACTATTGAAATCAATGGAGACGGTTAAAAAATATTTGACAAAGGCAACTGCAAATATCCTGATCCGTCCTTATAAGAAATCAGATATCTCCTACGTGATAGACAGACAGCTTTCCTTATATGAAACAGAACGTCATTTCACATCCGAGGTCTGGAAAACATATCTGAAACAGGGTGTACTGGAACTTTTAGAAAAGTTCGATCCCCGCAAAGACTGCATGCTGATCTTAGAGTATAACGCCAATCCGGCGGGCTGCGTCGCTATCACACACACTGACGACGATACCGCCCAGTACAGGTATTACTTTGTCGAACCGGAGTTGAGAGGGATCGGTGTCGGACACCGGCTCTTGGAAGAAGCACTTTCGTTTTGTAAGGAGAAAAAATATCGGCACATTTTCCTGTGGACAGTAAGTGCACAGGAAACCGCACGCAGTTTATATAGTAAAGCGGGATTTACATTAACGGAAAGTCATGAAAACAATGATTGGGGCGTCCCTGTGACAGAAGAGAAATGGGAAAAGGACTTATGAGTCCTCTCTCCCACCCCAAACTCCTTTTGAAATGATCATATTGCATCTGCTCCATAACTCATCTTGATATGGAAATGCGTTTTTTGTAATACTCCGCTGCGTAAATCCCGCTTTCTCATAACAATGTTTCGCTGCGGCATTTTCATCGAATACATTTAGCTGTACGAATTCTGCTCCGGTTATTTCAAAAGCATATTTCACTGCCAGCCGCATCATTGCCTGCCCATAGCCTTTTCCTCTTTTTCTCTGATCCACAATAACAAACTTGAAGAATCCGGCATTATTACTTGTGTCAACGGAATAGACAAAAAATCCTATCGCGGTTCCGTCGTTTTCTGTTGCCACATATGCACAGTCTGTCCATTCTACGGCGTTTTGCTCCAGCATTTTATGCAGATTTTCCTTAAGTATGGGATAAGGAAGCCGGTTTGCACACCATAAGGCGTGTATTCTTTCGTTATCAATCCATGATGCTATATGTGGATAATCTTCACTTTCGATATAGGGTCTTATTCGCATTGTCCTTTTTCCATTCCTCTTCCAACAGTTCCATGCCTCCATGAGAACCTCCCTCCCATTTTCATTGCAAACCACATTCTCCGGATTCTATCGATCAATCTGTTTATATTGTCTTCAGATAATCTGCATTGTTCTGTTTCCTGTATTTCCCCGGCGTTATATTTTTGCAGGTTTTAAACTGCCTTATAAAATGCTCCGTATTATTATATCCGCACTGCTCCGCAATCTTGGCAATCGAAAGATTGCAGGATAACAATAATTCACAGGCAAGTTCTATCCGGCTTGCGATCACATCATTCATGCAGGTTGTATGAAAATATTGCTGATACGCAGCGTGCAGATACCCAGTGCTGATATTGAGTTTCTCTGACATATGCGGAACGGTCCACTTCCCGGCAGGGTTCTGGCATATCTCCTTGCGCAGATCGACAAGCTGGTAATATATTTCCGGAAACCTCGCCGTTTGATTTTCATCGGCAATCATATGTACAAGCGACTCAACCAGATGATTCAATATGGTATCCCGATGAGCGGCGACACCATAGTATTGTGTACAAATGATATGGAACAGCTGATAAAATTCCGTTGGCTGACGCATAACAATAGGTGTCCCATAAGGAAAATGGTCATCCGTAATGGGACGGTCAGAGGTAAAATGCATCCAGCAGTCTGTGTAGGATTCTTCAATCGCGTGGTAGCGCTGTTTCTGATATGGTTTAAAAAGCACGGCACAGTCTGACGGATAATCATTCCATACGTCGTCCACAAGAAAACGCCCGGAGGTTCTTGTCAATAAAAGCATATATTCAGGAAATCCATTCGGGCGGTCTACCTCAAAGGATGCATCATGGTCTGCGTCTTCCCCCATTTTAACAATCTCAATCATAAGATACCTCTCAGGAAAAACATATTTAATATGATAATATATCAATTTTTTATGAGTATAATTCATTGTAAAATCAGTGTCAATATAATATCGTAAATAGTAGGACGTGCGCAACCGTTTGTCCAATAAGAAAGAACTTACCGTATTGGGGTAACACATTAAGTTAATGCTTTATCAGAAGAGGAGGATATATAATATGAAGCGTTTTCACAAGAAATTACTGGCTTTATGTATCAGTGCCGGTCTTTGTTCCGCTGCTTTGGCAGGATGTGGCGCAAGTGATACGGAATCTGCCGCAGTAACAGAGGAAACTACACAGGCTGAGGAATCCGCACAGACAGAATCTACTATCGAAGTAACCACTTTCCCGCTGCCGGAGGGTCCGGAAGAATCTGAAATCTTTATAGAACCGATTGCAGACATTTCCGATGACTTTATCCGCGGTATGGACGCATCTGCCGTACTTTCCCTGGAAAACAGCGGCGTTACTTATTATAATTACGAAGGTGAAGAACAGGATGTTTTCATGACGCTGGCACAATCGGGCGTCAATTACATACGTTTGCGTGTGTGGAATGATCCGTATGATGAAAACGGCAACGGATACGGCGGCGGTAATAATGACCTTGCTACTGCGATCGAACTGGGTAAACGGGCAACCCAGTATGGTATGAAAGTATCTATTGATTTCCACTATTCCGACTTCTGGGCTGATCCAAAGAGACAACATGCGCCTAAGGCATGGGAAGGCATGAGCGGCGAGGAAAAAGCTGATGCTCTCTATACATTTACCAAAGAAAGCCTTACAGAACTTCTTGATGCCGGTGTCAATGTAGGCATGGTACAGATCGGTAACGAGATCAACAACGGTATGTCCGGCGAGACAGACGTTCCGACAGTCATGAATCTTCTGTGTTCCGGAAGTAAAGCCGTCCGTGAGACATCTGAAGCTTACGGAAAAGATATTCAGGTTGTGGTACATTACACAAATATCGAACTGACCGACGAAATAGACAATATTGCTTCCAATCTGGAAGAATACGGCGTTGATTATGATATTTTCGGTTTATCCTATTATCCGTTCTGGGACGGTACAAACGAAAATATGCAGGCTGTTGCCACCAACATACAGGAAAAATATGGCAAAGAGGTTATTATTGCTGAAACTTCCTATTGTTATACTACCGAAGACGGTGACGGCTTCGCAAACAGCTTCGACGGCATAGAGGGTATCGTTGATGGTTATGCCGCAACCGTACAGAGCCAGGCTACTATGATCCGTGATATCTGTGCAGCGGCAAATGAAGCCGGTTTGCTCGGTGTATTCTATTGGGAAGGCACATGGATCCCGGTCGGTGATGCAACGGCAGATAATTCTTCTATCTGGGAAAAATACGGAAGCGGCTGGGCAAGCAGCTATGCCGGCGAGTATGACCCGGACGATTCCGGATTATATTACGGCGGCTGTTCCTGGGATAATCAGGCAATGTTTGATTTCGACGGTTATCCGCTTGCATCCTTAAACGTATGGAAATACTTAAAATACGGTTCCACCGCACCTTTGGCAGTTGATTATGTACCTTCACTTTCCGCTACCTTTGATGTGGGAGCTGAAATCGAACTTCCTGAGACGGTTGAAGTTGTTTACAATGACCGTTCCGCAAATGAAGAAGTTGCTGTCACATGGGATGAGGCACAGCTTGCCGCGATCGACACGAGTGTCGGCGGAACTTATGAGGTTACAGGTTCTCTCGAAGACGGTACAACCGTACCCTGTGCCATTGAAGTCGTAATGGCTAACTATGTTCAGAACCCAAGTTTCGAAGATGCCGATACTTCCATGTGGAATGTTACATACGAAGGCGACACGAATCCTACAGATTTCCAGTCAAAGGCAGATGACGCTTATTCCGGTGAGATTGCTTTCCATTTCTGGTCAGGAGATTCCGATATGGACTTTGCTATTGAACAGGAGATCACGGTTCTGGCGCCGGGCACCTATCAGCTTTCCGCTTTTGCGCAGGGCGGAGATATGTCTGATGATTCAGAATTGGAATTATATGCGATTGTGGATGGCGAAGAGCAGACTGCTTCCTTTATGGTAGCCGGTTGGGCAAACTGGCAGAATCCTTCGATTCCTGAGATAAGGGTTACGGATGGTACACTTACAGTCGGTGTACGCATGAAGTGTAACGTTGGAAGCTGGGGAACTGTGGATGACTTTACCTTGAACAAGGTTTCTAACTAATTCGTAACACGTTACGACAGATGATGCATGAAAAGGCAGGGAATTTCAGATTTCAGAAATCCCTGCCTTTTGTGATGATATGTTCTCTGCAAGCCATCTGGCTACACCATCGGAATTGTTATCACCGATAATCCCTGTCGCAATTTCTTTCAGGCTTTCCATGGCATTCCCTACCGCATAGGCTTCATCCGCAGCTTGAAACATAGAAATATCGTTTAAGGAATCGCCGAATACTACCACCCTTTCACAGTTATATTGTTTCTGCAGTTTCCGGATCGCCTTTGCTTTTGTGGCATCTTTAGGGCATATCTCCAACCAATATTCCGGTCGGTATTTATCCTGCTGAAAAACGCAGATCCATTCGTCGCTGTCTTTTACCCGGCTATACAACGGTTCCAATTCCTCCCGCTCCCCAATAAAGGTAAAATAACAGACTTCACCTTCATACAGTTCGTCTTCTGTCAGCACTGCACGAAGCCTGCCGTCATCGGCATGATCTACTAAATACTGTTGAAACCCTTCATTCAACATGCCTTTTAAGTATGACTTTTGTTCTTTTCCGTCAATATATGATGTGGCAAATCCGAAAAGCGTTAATCCTTGTGTACATTGCCGGACAGACTGAAGATTTTCCTGCGTAAACATAGCGATCTCGATTTCTTCCTGTGTCTGCGGATCTGCAAATATCGTGCCATTACGTATGATAACAGGCAGTTGAAAATCAATATCTTTGGTAACCGCGGAAGCGCTGTTTATAGACCTCGCCGTCGCATATGTAACTAACAAACCGTGTTTTATCAAGTTATTCAGGATTGTTACTGATGTTTCTGAAATGGACTTATCATCTTTCATCAAGGTTCCGTCTAAATCTGTAACGTAAAGTGTCTTTGCCATACTCCTTGTTCCCTTTTTTATTTATTGACTTCCGATTATAATCCAATCTACCGCTTTATTATATCTCATTAGATACTTTTTTCAAAACCAATAATTCACCGGAACTTGCTATCACAAGATACCTGCCGCATTTACTAAACCCATAACCTCTTATCTCATAATCATCAAACAAGATAAAACTCTCTTCCGGATTCTGAATATACAACTTGTAATCTGACATAAAAACAATTTTTTGTCTTGGATATTCCGGCGCGACCATCTCTACCCTGTCTCCCGCTTTCGTATGGCATCTTAATCCGCCTCCGCCAATGCCTGCTATATGTATCACTTCATTGCCTAACTGTTCAGCTATCGCAATCAAATCATCCTCATCGTAATTTTCCTCACAAAACTTGATTTCTCCTGTTTCACAGTTGATCACAGATTGCCCCTGGGAAGAAATACAAACTAGCATGGATGTCAAAACTTCCGAAAAGCCTACATATAATAATCCGCCAACTGTGATCTCTATTACTTTGTCCCATCCGTCAGGAATTCCATAAGGTATTTTATCTATGATATTTATTAAATGATTTCTATTGTGTTCTTCAATCTTATTCATTGTTACT
Source organism: Lachnospiraceae bacterium (assembly GCA_017936885.1). Lineage (GTDB taxonomy): Bacteria > Bacillota > Clostridia > Lachnospirales > Lachnospiraceae > UBA3282. The sequence continues at coordinate 138,298 of JAGBEO010000001.1, forward strand.
CTCTATGAACTTACTCCGGCATCGCTCATTCCACCATATGTTTCCACGCCGCGCCGCTTCTTCTTTGCATTTTCTAAATTAGTTGTTACACCTTACCAACCTCTATGGTAAATAATGAAGATTACAACTTGCAGACCATTATATATTCCTCATCCTTTTCATCAATGATTTCAAATCCCACATTCCAATACATTTTCACAGCATAATTTGCCTTTTGAACTGCAAGCGATGCCTGTTTATATCCCTGCTGCCGCAAAAGACAAAGCATTTCTTTCATCATGGCAGTTCCTATTCCCATATTTCGATATTCTTTCAAAAGAGAAATTGCAAAGGAAGGTGTCTCGTCATCAATATGTCCGTAATCATTCATAATACGAACCCAGACTGCTCCTGCAATTTTTCCACTCACTTCGGCGACTAAACCGATATCTCCCTTTTTCTTTCCGAAATCCGTTACATACACTTGTAATTCCGGAGTTTTTATGATTGTTCTTGGCGGAGCAGACATGCCCTCCGGGATAAATATTGCTTCATACAAAAAATCCTCAAGGAGACTGTATTCTTCTTCTGCTATTTTTCTAATTGTATAATTCATACTTTCCTGCTCTGAGTTGTTACTTATCATTGCTTTTATTCTTTCCATATCATAAAGTATTCTTTTTCACCGGTATTGTCGTCCGTGTTTTCGCATTGGATCTTAAAGTTTTCTCTTTGATAGAATTTTACCGCCCGCATATTCTTTTGATATACGCTCAAACTTAATTGCTTTCTGGTACTCTTTAAAAAGTCCAGTAACTGTTTGCCTATGCCGCAGGATTGTATTTCATTCCAGACAAAGATTCCTGCAATATAATCATCACTTAATCCGACAAAACCCTGTATTCTCTTTTCATTCTCATCTTCATACACATACACTTCCGCCTGTGAAATCATCTCTTTCACCGCGTCAAAATGATCCTGCCAGTATTGTGCGGGAATAAAGTAATGGGCTTTTATGTTGGTATCCAGCCATATGTCTGCGACCCTGTCTATATCTTTTTCCAGTAATTTTCTGATCATGACGCTTTCTCCATTCGAAAATCGAAGTTTATTGATAATACTCTTTTCTAACCTCCATCAATGCAAATCCTAAAAGATTCTGCCCCTTCCACTTATTGATATCAAATCTGTCCTCATTGGTCATGCTTAATCCGATCCCCCAGATTCTATCATTTACGGCACATTCCGCCAAAAGAGAATTTCCGGTATCTATCAGCATTTGCCGCAAATCTTCATTATCCCTAAACTTATGAAGCAAGCCGTTATATACGATAATCTGCCGTACACCACTCCATAAAATATCATTATAACCGGCAACTTTCCTTCCGAGATTTTTTATTTCAGCCACATCATCAACTGACATTATCTTATCTGCCGTATCAGTATCTTTAAACAGACATGCCTTTTGGTACATCATATACTGTTCCATAGAAGTAAATGTTATATGATCTGCTTGGAATTTTGAAACATACCAATTACTTAAATAGCCATTTTCTTCATCTGGATTATGGAAACATATTATTTTTTTATCTGACAATCTGATCACCTACTTTACGTACTGCTAAATCCAATCTACACAAAATCTATCGATTGATTTCCCTTCATTGGCTTATACTTTTATTCATCCTATATACATACTTTCAAAATATAAGTAAATTATATCATATTTATCTACAAATGAATTATTAAAAAGAAACAGAGGGGCACTCTATACGATATGCCCCTCTTCCTTTAAAATTTCTCTATGCTGGTTCTTCAAGCGTTATCTTATTTTTGTTGCTTATCTTTGTTTTTCCTCTTCTTTCTACGCAATCTCCACCATAATCTCAGCCACATCTCCATCACGCACAGCCTGCGCTCTTGCCGCATCCAGAGAAGCACCATTTACGGCTTCACTTCTGCCATCCTGATAAGTGATCGTGATCTTCTGCACGGTATACTCACCCGGAATGTACGCTTTCTTATCTGCCAACAGATAGGTAACCGGAATCGTGCCTAAGAACGTAGCTTTTACCTGCTTATCCTCTCCTACCAGATAAGAAGGCAGAAGCGGTGCAAAGGTCAGCGTGAGTTCACCGCCCTCTACGGTAAAGGGATGTAAACCAAACATCATCAACGACCACATATGGATAAATTCCACCGTGGAGCCGCTAAGTCTCGCCACAAAGCCTTTGCCGTGGATATTCTTATTCGGGTTCTTGCTGCTGACGATAAAGGAGGAATTCTCATAAATACTTCTTCCGTACACCTTCGGATCAAGGAACGGGATTGCAGCCTTGTGGAAGTCATCTGCAAACTCCTGATACATACCGGATTTCAATAACTCCAGCAGATATTTATATTCCATGTGCAGCCAGATGGACTCATTCTCAAGCCACCCCGGATTGAAGGCTTTACAACGTCCCACCTCAAAGGAAGCATCCGCCAGGGAAGCGTTGACCTTGTACATATTCAGCTTCTCATCATAGAGATCACTGTTCTTCACGGAATCATAAAGCTTCTTCTTATCCGCAATGGAATGATCCAGCTTCAGATAACGAACCGGACCTTCCAGGAATAACGGAATCTTCTTAACCGCAAAGTGAGTCGGATGAATGCCTTCTGCATCCTCTGTATACTCTGTCACATCATAGGCAAAATAGGTCGGGCAGATACCATTCTCCATAGCACACGCCTTTTTAATACCGATCTCCACGATCTCATAGAATAACTGTAAAGACTCGATCAGCTCTGCGGCGCTCTTCTCCACACGGGAGCCTTCGATACCGTCGTAGACTTTATCCCAGTAAGTCTCTTTGATATCATTGATTTGGTTCCAGTAAGATACCACTTCCTGCTCTGTCTTCAGTGTCTCTTTTTCCTTGTTGACTAATGCAGTCACTTCATCCAGCAGCCATGCGGATTCGGAAATCATATTGACACTGATGTCATATTTCTGAAGTGCCTTGATTGTATATGCCAAAGTACGTCCCAATTCATAGGTTTCCGCCATAGAAGAACCAAGCAGTCCCGGCAGACCATTGAGTGCATCATACCAGCCGGGCTTACCGCCTTCCATCTCGATACCCATACCGTAAGCATCCAATGCGGCAAATTTTGTCGTGCAGAGAATGACAAGTTTCTCAAGCAGGGAAGAGGTAACAACCTCGCCCGTACCTTTTCCGCTTTTTACCAGCTTGCAATCCGTATCACGCTTACTTTCTTCCTTTAGGGCATGGTACTGGCGGATACCGTTTGCCGTCTTCTCATACCGTTTTGCACGTTTGTTGATTGCTACCTGGGATAAAAACCATGTATAGCTTTCATCCGTCAATAATTCTCTTTCTTTTTCCGGATAAAGATTTAAATAGCTCTCGATCAGATCCAGGTTGTAAGTCCAGTGGTCAGACCAGTAGCCTTCCCCGAAATTACCGTTCATCTGGCTGACTGCCTGCTCCATCACCTGTTCAAACAGGCGACCGGCTTCTTCATCCGTAACCTGCACCTTGCAGTTTTCTAATACATGGAAGAAATGTCCCGGTGTAAAAGGTTGCTGTAAGGCATCCAGAACCGCCTCTTTCTCCTCCTGCGCTATTGATGCGAAAATCTTCTCCCCTGCTTCTCTCGGCAGGACATAAGTTACTTTCTCAATGGAAAGCGGATTGTAACCGTCTAACTGAAGCAGGTTATAAAAGGTTTTAATATTTTCCGTTCCCACAAAAGGGGTAAAGAAATTATCACATCTTCTGTTCTGGTTCACATCACGGTAACTGCCATTACCCTGTGTATAGAATTCCGGCAACATGGCGAAATAATTATACTCTCTCTCCAAATCTCCATGCTTTCTGGAATAAACGTAGAAAATCTTGTTGCCGCCCAGAGTGATCGGATAACCGCCGCGCAGCACATTATCCATATAGGTATAACGGCAGTATGCATCGAAATCAGGACATGCCGTATGCGTATCGATCTTATCACACAACTCTTCCGTCAACTGTCTTGACCGGAGCAATTTTTCTTCAAAGAATGTTCCGTCCATTTCCTTTGACACAAATTTCTGCAAAGTCTCATAATTGCATACCTGTCCCATTACTTCATATAATACGATAGACTCTGACGGCGCTAACGTCTTCTGTGTTCCATAGAAACTACAGGGGAACTGGTTCTGAGTTACCTGTTCCTTCTCCAAAACGCCCTGCAGTCCGCCTTTTTTGAAGTTGACTGGCATAGTTAATGAGGAATCGTAGCCAAAAACCACATCCGGATCTACCACCGCAGGAAGCTTGGTGCCGTCCGCCATGCATCCGAACGAGAAATTACCTTCGATGACCTCTGTGACCGCTGCCGTATCGGCACTGCTTGCCCTATTCCGGAAGAAAGGCACCTTCGTCTCCACATGCTCTACCTGCATCCACGCTTTGACCAGATTACCCATAGTCTTTAAATCTTCATTGCTCACGCCATAAGTAATAAAAGCAGGCATGCCATCCAGTATTTCCACGTCTTTTGGCTGATCTGCCACATTCGTGATCTCTACTTTTCTGACTAAGGCTCCTACCTTTTCCTCCGGCAGAGTATAATAGGTCACATGTGTTTTCATTTCATGCTTCTCATTAGTCTCTTCAATTTCCAGTCCGTTTTGGTAAATCGTCATGTGATGGGGCTCTTTTTCTTTGGCAAACGCCTCGAAATATTTACCGTCCACTTTCATAAAAGTACGGAAACCCGTGCGCTTCACATTCTGAAAGCACTGGTGCGCCGGAGAAAACTCCATAATGGCATTATCTTTATTCTCCGAACCAAAAGTTGCCACACACTGACCGCGGTTCACATAATAGCACCACACTGGAATGCCGTGAATGCCGCTGATACCCGGCAGGAAACTTGCAAAGGTAGATTTCTTCCCATAATTTTTGATAACAAATGCCTTCTCTTTCTGACTCATTCTCGTAACCTTCCCTTTCATATTATGATGTTTATAATCCATAATTTCTTCATCTTCTCACTGCTCATGAAGACGCTCTCCTGCAGGCAACAGGGCATAGCCCTCGCAGGAATCAAATGCCTAACACTTATTATAATGGGTGTGTTTTTAGAAGGCACTCTTCTTTTTATAAAAAGGTGTCATTTTTTTAATTCCGCAAGACATGCCCTTACCTCATCATTAATCAGAATACTTGGAGAATTGTCGTCACAGGTATCATCAGCCTCTACGATCAGCACCATTGCATCTTCTGACAAAGTATGTGTATGATAAGCTCCTGCCTTGACATTATAAATCTTGCAAGGCTCCAGTTCCACCCCGTGAATGGTTTCCAGCGTCTCATCCTCAGCCAGAAACAGCGTACACGTTCCGCGCAGTAAAATAAACGCTTCGTCTGTTTTATCATGCTTCTGGAAATTCGTCATATTCTCTATCAACAGTTCCGGATGATAATTCAAAACTGCTACCCGAAATCCCCTGCAGGATAATAGCGGCTGATAACCGATGCCTTCATACTCTAATACTTCCAATAAATTTTCCATACTCTTTCCCTTTCTGTTCTTCTTATAAAAATGATATCATATCCTTCACTGATTCAAAAATCAAGTGTGGTACTACGTCAGACTCCGATACATCTGACAGTGTCGCTTCACCGCTCAAAACCAGAACACTCTGCAATCCGTGATTCCTTCCCGCCGCAATATCCGTGTATAAGCGGTCTCCTACCATAGCGATCTGGTCTCTTGCAATACCCGGCTGCTTCTTGCTGACTCTCTTGGTCAAATACTCAATAATATCTCCATTGGGCTTTCCGATGATCCTGTCGGGATAGCGAAATGCCGATGCGTGAATAAAGGCATGTATCGCCCCCGCATCCGGGATAAATCCGGTCTCTGTAGGACAATTATAGTCCGGATGGGTAGCGATATAGGGAAGCCTTGCCCTCACATGGTCACACACCTTGCACATCTTCTGATAATCCAGAGAGGTATCAAAAGCTGTCACCACCACATCGGGAGTTTCATCTTCCAAGGTGATGCCCGCCTGCACAAATTCCTCCTGTAATAGGGAATTTCCCAGCAGAAATACTTTTTTCCCTGGAAAATGCTGCTGTAAGTAGTAAATCGTCGCCTGCCCCGAAGTAATGATTTTCTCTTCCCCCACATCCAACCCCATCCGATGCAGCTTCTCCACATAGACCGATGCGTTTTTGGAGGAATTGTTTGTGAGAAATACATAGCTCCTGCCGGATTCTTCTATCCTGGCAAGGAAATCCATTGCACCTTCTATCCACTGCTCTCCTAAGTAGATTGTACCGTCCATATCCAGCGCAAAACAACGGATCTTTTCCAGGATATGCTCTATATCCTGATTTACAGCAGGAATATTCTTCTTTGCAGCTTCTTTTTGCATACGCTACTCTTCTCCTGTTCTCATTTAGAATCACTCTTTGATTATGCCTGCTTTCAGTATATTAATGTTTTACTTTTGATGCAACTATTTTCTATGTCTCCCCTTGCTTGAATCCCATCTCTTGATATGGTACGATTAAAAATAAATACATAGCGGCTGATACAACCATGCAGCGCGGAAACGAGGATATCTATGAAAGAAAAATTATATACCATTCCCTTAAATGATGCGATGAATGCAAGGGATGAATGTCCATTCTGCTTCATTGAGAGAGACGTAGAACAGGATTTATTGGATTTTACTTTAGGTTCCGGCTCTTCTTATATGGAAAGTGATGTCAGGGAAATAACTGACAAAGCAGGTTTCTGCAGGGCACATTTCAAGAAAATGTTTGACTATGGAAATACGCTTGGCAACGGCTGGATTTTGAAAACTCACTATATGCAGATAAACCGGGAAATGAAAGAACAGTTTAAAAATTATAAACCCGGTAAGACTTCTTTAAAGGACAAATTCAAAAAGCAGACGGAACGCACCAATCCGATCGGTATCTGGGCGGCAGAGAAAGATCATTCCTGTTACATCTGCAATCGTTTCCGTGATACCTACGACCGCTATCTGGATACTTTTTTTGTTATGTATAAAAAAGATGAAGAATTCCGCGAGAAAGTAAAAAACAGCAAGGGCTTCTGCCTGCATCACTTCGGCGACCTGTGCGAAGCTGCTGAAAGCCGCTTGAATGAGAAAGAAAAGGCTGCCTTTTTTGAAATGAGCTTCCAACTGATGGAAACAAATATGGCAAGACTTGCCGAAGATGTATCCTGGCTGGTGGAAAAATTTGATTACCGCAACAAAGATGCGGACTGGAAAAATTCCAAGGATGCGATCCAACGCGGTATGCAGAAATTAAAAGGCGGGTATCCTGCGGACCCGCCATATAAGATGAATAAATAGACTCAAATCTGACTCCAAAACATAATCATATATAATATACAAAAAAGCCCCTTTCGTCAGGCTTATATTACCTGGCAAAAGGGGGTATTTCTTTTCCTATGAACCGGATGGATATTTATATTACATAGCATCCATAGATCCGTCACTGTCATCCTCATCATCAAAGAACTCTTCAACCTTCGTTTCAGCTTTCCGGGCAGCCTCCTCTGTCTTCTCAGCCGCTTCTTTCGCAGCACCCACAATTTTCTCTGTAGCGTCTGCCTTAGCCGCATCCAGCCCCTCTTTAAATTCCTCTGCCTTGTCCAGATCTAAATCGACGTAATTCCGATCAGTGTCATCGTCTAAATCCTCATCAAAATTGTCGAAATCATCATCATCCTCGAAATCATCATCCACAAAAGAATCTTTATTTTGCAGATAATAATATGCTCCTGCTGCTACGGCGCCAAGAGCCGCTGTCACCATTAAAAACTTACCAAATTTCTTCGCCATCAGTGTTCTCCTTTCACCGTTTCTTATATCAATATATTAATACTATTTTGCAAAAATGAAAAGAGAATATGTATAAAAAAAGCGTAAAAATTATTTATGGTAAAAATTATTATTACATCCTGTCCACAACATCTTGTATCTTAAAATTTTCTGAAAACTAGTTTCGTTTCAATCATTGAATCCCCTCCCAATTTATGCTATATTAAAATTCGACTCATAAAGTCAACACACGACAATATTTATGGAAATTGGGGAAATTATGAACGAAAAATTTTTTGATCTAAAAAAAGAAAAACAGGACCGGATGATTAATGCCGCACTGAAAATTTTTGCCCTGCATGGCTATAAACATGCCAGCACGGATGATATCGTTGGCGAAGCAGGGATCAGTAAGGGACTCTTATTTCACTATTTTGGCAGCAAGCTTGGTCTCTATACCTTTCTCTATGACTACAGCGTGCGCTTTATGAAGCTTGAACTGACCAGCGGAGTCTCTTCCACCTCGACCGACTATTTCGAGATCAGAAAACAGATGGAATATGCCAAAATGCAGGTTTTGAAAAATTACCCGTATATGCAGGGATTTTTAAACCGCTGCAAATCAGAGGATGTCAATGAAGCATTAGTTGCAATCGAAAAACAGCGCAATGTCATTCAGGATGTCTATGCGGTTCTAAAAAATCAGTCTGACCGCTCTCTCTTCGTAAGCGATGTAGAATTTGAAAAGCTGGATTCCATGTTAGACTATACGATCAACGGTCTGATGACGGCACGCTTCGACAGTTCCTCATTCCAGCCGGAGATGCTGTATGAAGAGACAGTATCTTACCTGGATATGATGAAAAAGATTGCCTACAAATAATTGTAAATGCACGAATAAAAAGTAAAGTCTGATCCTAAGCACCGCTACCGCTTAGCACCAGACTTTTTTTAATATCGCTATTCCTTCCCGGATCTCTTCCACTGATAAGGCACCATACCCGAGAATCATCGCTGCCGGTTCAGACACTTTTTCATCTGTTTCCATTCGGAAAGCACCCATACAATACACTTTTACACCCATTTTCTCTGCCGATGCCGCCAACTCTTCTTCACTTCTGCCCCTCTTATCCGTCATAAGAATATGCAGTCCGGCATTACCGCCGCTGATACTGAAATACCGCTCAAGCGGCCTGATCTCATTCATAAGGAAATCATGTTTCATACGGTACTGTTTACGCATTTTATTCAAATACCGCTCGAAATAACCGTCTCTGATGAACTCGTTTAAGATCGTCTGATCGATTCGCGATACCGTAGAAGAAAAAAAGCTGCATTCTTTTCTGTATTTCTCCAAAAGCGGGTAGGGCAGCACCATATAACTGATACGGATTGCCGGAGCGATCGCCTTCGAGAAAGTTCCGATATACACGACCCGTCCGTTGGTATCCGATGCCTGCAAAGACGGCAAAGGCTTCCCTTTATACCGGAATTCACTGTCATAATCATCCTCAATCAGATAGCGTCCTTCCTCTTCCACCGCCCATTTCAGCAATTCCATTCGTCGTCCGATGGGAATCGCCACACCGGTAGGATACTGATGCGAGGGCATGACATATGCCACCTGTGCATCCGTTTTGCGCAAGGCATCCACCCTTATACCGTTTCCATCCATAGGTATGAAGGAAACGGGGTATGCGAAAGACCGAAATATCTTATAGGCCCTCACATAGGTAGGATTCTCCATCGCCACATGAATGTGCCGTCCCAATATTTTCTCCAATAAAAGAAGCAGGAAATCATTCCCTGCTCCGATAATAATCTGTTCCGGCTCACAGTTTACACCACGGGAGCCATGCAGATAACGACAGATGGTCGTTCTCAGTTCTAAATCTCCCTGCGGTTCACCCAGCGCAAACATACTACTCTTAGCATCTACGAGAATGTTCTTCGTGATTTTCTTCCATGTCGCATACGGAAAAAATCTCATATCAATGGCATTCGGCGAGAAATCATACGGATAAACCGCCTGATCTTCCGCTGTCACACGCCTTAGCTGCGTATCCGGCGGCTGCATCTTGATTTCGTAGAGATTATCCGGCGCACATACAAAATACCCTCTCTTCGGTCTTGCTTCCAGATACCCTTCCGCAACCAATTGTCCGTATGCCATATCCACCGTGGTTCTGGATACCTGCAAATACTCCGCCAAGAATCTGGCAGACGGCAGTTTCTCATTCTGCAGCAGGTTTCCTGCCCGGATCTCATTCCGGATATACTCATAGATCTGTTCGTATAATGTTTTATTGCTTTCAGGATGTAACTGAATATGAATCGGTAATTCTTTCATCTAATCCCCATGTCAAAGAAGTTTACTTTCTGGCCGCATTCTTCTCTTTGATCTTCTTCATCAGCATTTCCTTGACGTCCCTTGCCTTATCCTTCATACGAGGATTCGCATTCGGAGAGGTAAGAATACCGGTGATCAGACGGCTGGACACGTCATACTGCTCAAACCGCATCGCCGTAACTGCGATCAGGTAATCTACCGTAGGTTCATCCATACCGCACATCGGGAAATTCTCGGTCTGTCTTGCCGCTAAGAAGCCTTCCAATGCATTTCTTAAGAATTCATTTTCTTCGTCCTCACACTGCTTCTTCTGTGCTTCATAATCCGGCAGATTCTTGTCTAAGTGCTCCGCCTTTCCGCGCAAAAGCCATGCAGTCTTTAAACAAATATAGGCTTTTTCACTGTTTTTCGCCTGTTTCACAATCGCGTTTGCCAGCGTCAGTTTATATCTCTCTAAAGCTTCATCATAAGTGTAGATTTCTTTGGTCTCTTTCTGCGGTTTAAAGGTGGCAGAAATCGTCTTCTGTATGTTCTTCGCCTGCGGAGAAGTAAGGAACTTGAAAAATCTGCTCAGTGCTGCATAACCGCATGACGGACACATGATAACATCGTATTTCAGCAGATCGATTTGCTCATATCTGGGTCTTAAATCAAGATCGCTCCCTGCTAACTTAGCCTTGCCGATTTTAACGGTTCTTGCCTTAAACTCTCTGTCGCAAATGGGACAGGTAAAAGATTTATCAAACAGGAAATCCTGCTCCTGCACCACCGGCGGCTTAGGTTTGCCGTCCGCACCGGACTCCGCCTTCTTCGTTTCCTCGTATAGATTCATATTTTCCAGATTAGTTAAACCAAACTGCTCCAACCCTGACAATAGTCCTGCCATTACTTTATCCTCCCATTAATCCGTCACTGTTTCAAAGCCTTATAAATTATTGTACCCTAATTCTCCTTCTTCGGCAATACATAGGAACTCTTGAGCGATACAATTCTGTTAAATACAAGCGCTCCCGGTTTACTGTCTTTATAATCCACACAGAAGAATCCCTGTCTGACAAACTGGAAGCTGTCATATGCCTTCGCATCCTTCACGGAAGGCTCGATATAGCACTCCTTTAACACTGTCAGGGAATTCGGATTCAGATTCAGACTGCCATCCTCATTATAGACCCCCTTCGCTTCGTCGATAATGTTCTCATACAGTCTGACTTCTGCCTTAACGGATTCGGCTGCGGATACCCAGTGAATCGTTCCCTTCACCTTTCTTCCATCCGGGCTGTTGCCGCCCTTAGACGCCGGATCATAAGTACAATGTACTACCGTTACCTTGCCGTCAGCATCTTTTTCATAGCTGACGCATTTTACAAAATAAGCGCTCATGAGACGGACTTCATTACCCGGGAAAAGCCGGAAGTATTTCTTAGGCGGTTCCTCCATAAAGTCTTCTCTGTCGATATAAAGTTCCCTGCCAAAAGGCACTTCTCTCTTACCAAGCGATTCATTCTCCGGATTATTGATCACTTCCAGCATCTCGGTCTGTCCTTCCGGATAATTGTCAATCACTAATTTAATCGGATCAAGCACTGCCATCACACGGGAGCGCTTCATCTTCAAGTCTTCTCGGATACAGTATTCCAGCATAGAATACTCTGCGGAAGAATTTGCCTTGGACACACCGCACAAATCTACAAACATTTTGATGGACTCCGGTGTGAATCCGCGTCTGCGCAGTGCCGCGATGGAAACCAGTCTCGGATCATCCCAGCCGTCAACAATGCCGTCTTCCACTAACTTCTTGATATATCTCTTTCCAGTGACTACATTAGTCAAATACATCTTCGCAAACTCAATCTGTTTCGGCGGATGAGGATACTCTAATTCCGTTACCACCCAGTTATAAAGCGGTCTGTGATCCTCAAACTCTAAGGTACAGATAGAATGGGTAATGCCCTCAATGGCATCCTCAATAGGATGCGCATAATCGTACATCGGGTAGATACACCATTTATCGCCTGTGTTCTGATGGGACAAATGTGCCACACGATAAAGAATCGGATCACGCATATTGATATTAGGAGATGTCATATCGATCTTCGCACGAAGCGTCTTCTCCCCGTCAGCGTATTTGCCCTCCTTCATTTCTTCAAAAAGCTGCAGATTTTCCTCTACGCTTCTATCTCTGTTCGGGTCATTCTTGCCCGGCTCTGTCAGAGTACCGCGGTATTCTCTCATTTCTTCCGCGGACAAATCGGAAACATACGCTTTGCCCTTCTTAATCAGCTTAATGGCACCCTCATACATCTGATCGAAATAGTTGGATGCAAAAAACAATCTATCCTCATAGTCAGCACCAAGCCACTGTACATCGGCCTTAATGGACTCTACGAACTCACTCTTTTCCTTAGTTGGATTGGTATCATCGAAACGCATGTTAAATTTACCGCCATACTGAGCTGCCAGTCCGGAGTTTAATAAGATGCTCTTGGCATGTCCGATATGCAGGTAACCGTTGGGTTCCGGCGGGAATCTGGTGTGCACGGTATCGTAAACACCCTCTGCCAAATCCTTCTCAATGATCTGTTCGATAAAGTTCTTAGAAATCACTTCCTTGCTTTCTGTGCCTTCTGCTGTCATATTCTTCTCATTCTCACTCATAGATATCTGCGTGGCTGTTCTACGGTCCGCTGTCCGGCAGTTTCTCTTCCTCTAATGCTGATCCAGCCACTACCTCCTTCTGTTGCGTTCTTATTAATATTACCATAGGCAGGATAAAATAGGAAGAAAAAAATTACTGGTCAAGCTGTCTTACCGCCTCTTCATAGATATCCTGCACATCATAGACCGGCACACGATATATAGCGTATCTGTCCTTCGTATAAAGCATGTCCGCATCATCATCCAGTGCCAGAAAACTATCCACATGAGCTGTCAGCTCTCCCGCCGGTGTTGCCAGATAGGCGTCATACTCGCCCTGAAAGATACCGTAATCTTTACCTTTGCTATAATGCCAGGAGCACAGAATATCTTCCATATCCCCAAAGCCTTCTGTCTCTGCCACGGTAAGCCCATCATCGGTTTTCAGTTCAAAAGCCCTGACTGATCCGTCCCGATAGACTACATAGAGCATATTATCTGTATAATCTTCATTTTGGTTATTTCCTCCGAAGAAAATACGCTCCACGTAGGTACTGTTAATATCCTGAATGACGGCTGATTCAGCCCAACCTTCATTCTGATACAAACGCAGCGTATCATCTGTCTCAAAAACATAGGCATGCCAGTGTATGCCGCTGGCATAAGCACAATGTTCCTCATAACTGACATCTGTCCACTCATGCACCTTTGCCTCTTCTTCCTCAGACAGATAATTCAAATACAGCTCCTTATCTCCCGTATCAAAGGCATCCAACCAATAAGAATAACTTCCGTCTCTCCCCCAAATGCTCACATGATAGCACACATTACCGTAATGGGAAAAGCTCACCTCTTCCGGACTGCTGCAGTCATTTTCCACCCCTGCCCGTTTCGTACCGGTCTCTATCTCCAAAATCAAAATCTCATCTGACGTAACGAGTGTCAGATATGGATAAAATGGATAACCGCCGTAAGTTGCCTCCGGCTCTGTTTCAAAAGTCAGATCCACAAAATCCATGCCCACATAATAACCGTCCTCCGACTCATATTCCCAAAGTACTTCTCCCGTGTTCGTATCCAGCATTAAAATATCCGTTGCCGCACCATCCCCATAAACCGCTACTGCCATCCTGCTGCCGTCTTCACTCAGCACCGCCTCACGGGGTTCTTTCTCCAATGTACAGAGAAGCTGTGCATCGGGTGCCATCGCCTGGCGATAGAGCGTAATCACTTTGCTTCGATAGGGAAGGGTCAGCCAGTAATCGTTCCCCCACGTAAATGTTTTCACATTGGCAGAAGTGCACTGCGCAAAAGATTCCCCCACATAGTCTGTCATGGTATCCAGATTCACATAATGCCATTCCCCATCTCTGGTAAACACAAGAAAAGCATTGGAGTCCAGATAATTTCCCAGTTCTACCAGCTCTGTGCCGAAAGAAAAGCGATCCTCAACTCCGCCTCTCCTTTTGTCAAGCACAAGCAGTTCATCATACGTGGAACAAACCACGTAACAGCTTCCCTGCGCAGATGCTATCGAGGTTTCATAAAGCCATTCTCCCTCCAGCTCATAGCTCCACAAAAAATCCGATTCCTTCGTCAGATCACAGGCATACAACCTTCCCCGCATATTGCCTGTATCCAAAATATTGTCCGTTTCTTCACCGGTATCCCCATCATTCACAATATAAAGAATCTCCCCGTCAAACCGAAGATGCTTCGTATAATTGTAAGGCATGGAATAAGTATGCAGACAAGCGCCATCCGCTGTACGGTATACCCTTACCTCCCGCGTCTCAGACTCCTGCTCTGTGCTTTCCAAAGTCTCCCGAATCACTGACACTGCATACAGACTGCCGTCCTCACTGATCCTGCAGGCATCCTGCAGCTCTGTATTTTCCTCAGTCCAGTCCATCGTGGCAAGTATCTCTCCCGACTCTCCCTGTATCACGGTATAGCCATCCTGACATTGTATGATTGCAATGCCAGCTTCTTCCGCATAAGATATTTGCCGGAATAACCCACAGAGGGACGTGTCCCTAACACAATATTTATCTTTGCCGGTGGTCAGATCATAGAGCGCCACACCGTCCTCTGTCGGATGGAAAAAGGCATCTTCACTAATAAAAAGTGCCTGCTCTTCCTCACGCAAGACACCCTCCGGAAGCAGCATATTGACAAGACGTTCACCGCTTGCCCCGTCCCATACCACGAGAGAACCAAATTCATCCACGGATAAAAGCCTGCTGCCCTCCGGTGATGTCTGCACAAACATAATCGTTGTATCTGCCTCCAACAGTCTGTCCGGCATAATCTTCGTACCGTTCTCATAGAGCCGCAGGCTCTCCGACAAAGCATATGACGCCTGTGCCGTATAAGGAATTTCCTCATTGCCAGGCTGGGGAAATACTGCAAAAGCAGTCTCCATGGCACCGATTCTGTCACCATCCTCCAACAATCGCTCCGCAACCCCTGCCTGAATGATACAATTACTGCGTACTGCCTCCCGGTACTGTGCCTCTATCTCGTCTGCCTGGGCTGCAATCTCCACCGCCTGGGCTTTAATCTGCGTATTCTGATGCTGTATTCGAAGCGTCATCATAGTGCTGACTGCACCAAACAACAGACATGCCGCGCTGACTGACACGGATGTCATAATAATTTTACGGGTTCTCTGTTCTTTGTGACGCTGCTTCAGTTCGTCATAATTGCAATCAAACATAGGCGCCGCAAGGCGTAACAGCTCACTTTTGATTTTTCTCTTCATTTCCTTATGATTGGTACCTCTGACATCCGCTGCCAGCGGCTCCACAGGTATCTTTTTCTTAATGACACTGCCGTCAGTCCGAACCTCTTCCTCTTCACGATAGAGCAATTCTTCCGGGAAAGAATCAACCGGCTCTCCCTCCACCAATACCGCAAGTACATGATCCCTGTCATGCATCTCAATAAAAGTCTCAATCTCCTTACGGCACCACATTGACTCATTTAGTCGAGGTGAACAAATAACGATCAGATACTCCGAATGTTCCAAAGCATCCGTAATCGGATCTGCCAGATTCGCCACTAACGGCAGTTCCTCCCTATCCCGGAAAACCCGATGGATGCGGGTTTTGACGGCAGAATACTTACTCTGCCCGGCAGCATCGGAGAATGAATCCT
Source organism: Lachnospiraceae bacterium (assembly GCA_017936885.1). Classification (GTDB taxonomy): domain Bacteria; phylum Bacillota; class Clostridia; order Lachnospirales; family Lachnospiraceae; genus UBA3282. Next base: position 154,281 of record JAGBEO010000001.1, read on the forward strand.
CTGTTTGCTTTTCTATCTCCGCTTTCTTCTGCTTAATTACACTCGCAGGCAGTTTAAAGTTCTCTAACTGTTTATGCAGCGTCTCTGCCACATAACTGTCTAATTCGGCATGCCTGTAACTGATAAAAGCATCGTATTGCCATGTTGTTCCGGTTGTATTATCCCTTTTTCCCATTGTATTTTCCTTATATTATTTTTCTTTGCTAATTTTGACCAATCCAATCAATCCTTTGCTTTCTGATGTGACCTTTCAAAAAAATTTCTACCACTTTAATCCAATTATGTGACTATTCATGCGTTTGCACTTCCTCATATGTATGGAAGAAAATATCCCGCTCTACTACATAGATATCATGCCTGTCATCGCACCGTACAGCCAGATAATCCCCTTCTTTGCCCAACATATATTTCTCTTCATCCCACGCTGTAAACACCTTAACCCTTCCGGTCAATTCTTTCGCATGGATGTGCGTGCCGCCGCTGGCAATGCATATTTTCGCATAGTCGCTCAGCTTCAGCACTTCCCCTGTGGCGCGATTGTGAATTGTGGGTTCATATAAAGTATTGCAGTGTGCATGGGTTTCATCCTCACAGTACGGTTTCCGTGTCGCCTCATAGGTTCTCTCAAATTTCTCTCTGATGTTGGGATATACCTCTCCTTTAATACCGATCATGATAATCAGATCCTCTTCCACCATCATATCCACATCGCCTTCCAGCGTACGAATAGTGATCGGTGTGCCAACCGGCAGTACATCAGTTGCGTTCACATAACCAAGTGGCAACGGCTTTTTCACGTAAGACTTCATTCCCGTAATTTCTATTTCATATTCCTTGGCATAGATAATCTCACAGTGATCGAAATAGTCATTCAGCCGTTCGCTGAAAAAAGCCTCTGAATGCATCGTCGGATAGGATTCCTCATAGAGAACCTTATTGATAAAACCGCCTGCCTTCTCTCTGTGTCCGCCGCCAGAACCTACTCCTTCTGCCAAAAAAGCTGCCAGTTCATTGGCTTGCACCTCTTTCACACAACTACGGACGGAAAACTTGTATCCGTCTTTTGTTTCATTATAAACAACACAGCAGTTTACCTCTGCCACCTGATTGAGAAAATCGCTGATCAGTCCCAAAATATTCGGGTCACAGGGCTGTGCCTTGATAATCCCATATTTATAGTCATCATTATAGATATGCCGGATCATCGCTACTCCCGCAATCTCCATTTCCTGTAAAGACAGATTGGAATTACGAAATAAGGTAATCAGTGTTTTCTCACAGGGCAATGCTTCCCGCATATCCATATCCAGCGGATTATAAATTTCCGAAAATTGATTGGTATCCGTATAAAGTCCGTAATACAAAGCCGTTCCCAGCTTTGTATCCCTGATCTCGTACCCCGCTTCACGAAGCATGTTCCAGACCAGTGTAGAACAACTGCCCAAGTGGGGATTGATCTCACTTTTCTTCACGTCCCGTATTTCTACCTGATGATGGTCTATGATTGCCGCCTCTTTTGCCGGAAGGAACGTCACATTGCCTGCTCCATACTGGCAATCCGTAGTAATCAATAATCCCGGTACCTGCCCGTCCGGCTCTTTTGCCAAAAAGGCACCCGTATCTTCTATATAGGAAATAGGGATGTTCAGATGCTCCAGCATCAGAAGCAGATTCGGTTTCTGTATCTTGCTTCTGCCGCAATAGATAAGGTGCACTTCTTTACCTAGGCTTTGAAAGTATACATACAATGCATAACCGGAAGCTATGGCATCCGCGTCAGGGTTATCATGACACTGTATGGTGATGGGATCGTATGCTGCAAGTTCTGTTAATTTCATGGTTTCTCCAATCTGTAATGTACTGTTAATAATCATATCAAAAAGAGAAGAAAAGGACAATCATGCATTATCCTTTTCTTCCATGTTCTTCCTATGATATCTGTTTCTCAAACTCCTGGATAGATCTGACCTTCGCTGCCAACTTACTCCACTTTTTCAAAATACGCATTTCTTCCTGCTCTCGTACGGTATTCTTCATACATGCTCATATAGTTCAGTTCTACCTCCTCACTCCGTTTGACCTACTCTACCATCCGATGCATCTCCTGTAGATCATCGTTGCAGGCATTTTCCATCGTTGTGTCCTCCATATACGTAAGGAGCTGCCGTAACGTTTCCGATACAACGCCATGTATACCTTTCGTGTATAGGAAAATGGTTACCGCGCCATCCTCGTAAGGCATATCGGGATCTTCTATGCATCGGTTTTTGATCGTATAGATGACCCGGTCGCGCCCGAACGGATCAAAATCTTCCTCTTCAAAATAAACGTCCAGCCGCGCGCCGTGCAGGTTCGTATCGCTTCCGGGATAAACCTTCTGAGGAAATACTTTCAGTCTGCCGAAGATGATCTCCAGAAGTTTCTTCCCAAACTTCTCTCCGATCTCCGGATAACTCAGTACCGACTCAAATAAAAAGTTCTCCAATAAATTCATATCCTCCAGTTTTTTCTGCATCTGCATTTCTCCTTTCGTATCGGTGAAAAGCAGATATGCGGACACTGAACCTACTGTGTCATGCTGTATTACCTGACTTTCCACCCTCTTTAATTGTATTCATTCGGGGATCGTCAGGCGAATTGCCGTTATCGAAAATTAATTAAGAATTTCTCGTTTCCCTGATATGTAAGTGTATTGTAACAAGTACATTATAAATTGTCAAGTGCGTGTTACAATTCTATGTTATAAGTTTTTTCCGTTTCGATTTTTTGTTTTATTTCGTGCTATGTTCCTCATATCATAAGACGGTTCGCTCTTTTGCTATGGCAGTAGTCCTGTTACAGAAAGACAAGTCGCATTTGTATCCTTAACTTTGCTTTTTTTAGCATGAACAAGCTATTTTATTGCACAAATCTGCATGAAACGCTGTTTTTTGACATTTTAATTAAGCTATTTGCAAATTCAGTATTCAAATTCCACTATTTGTGTAATTGATTATATAATGATGCCGAATCATTAAATCGGATATTGAATTATTGCTTGTATTTTTAAATAAATCTGACTGTTTGGAAAAAATGACAAGATAGAAAAATGCGTACACTGGGGTGATGATTATAATGAACCTGCTAATGAATCGGATCGCACAATTACATGACTTTACGGATTATGAACTTAAACTCATTCGGTTCTATGTTACAGGCATTCTGTATGACATCACTAAAATGCTTGCAATCGGAATCTTCTTCTATTGTATCGGAAGATTTCCCGAATTTCTGTTCACATTAATTCCGCTTCTATTCCTTAGGAAAAACACAGGTGGATATCACTTAAAAACCTATTGGACTTGTTTTTTGGCATCTTTCATTTATTTTATTCTGGCAGGTATTGTGTTGCCGTCTACTGTTCCAACCGGTTTATCATGGATGCAGCTAACGTTGCTTGTTTGTGTGTGGATTATTTATTATATTGGTCCTATTTCATCCAACAGAGAAATTAATCTAAACAAAGAACAATTGCATAGAGTTCATATTCACAGTTTTCAAATTGTATTCGTTATCTCCGTTTTATTATTTCTATTCCCGGATACAAAATATCTTACTGTAAGCTTTTGGACTGTTGTACTACACAGCATCCAATTGATTATAACTAAAATGAAGAAAAGAGGTGAAAATAATGAGAAAGTATTTGGATAAAATCCTTTTGGCTGGAAGTTTGTTGTGTCTGAGCTTGTTCCCGGTACATATTCCTTACAATAGTATATGCCTTTTTGGTGAACCAGATTTTCCAACAGAAGAGTAGAGCCATCCGCATAATGATAATGCTGTCACATACATCGTCCTATATGTGACAGCTATTATTTTGCGGCAACATAATACTGAATTCTAAATATTGGTCTCCATTCTCCATCTTATTTTCAACCTTAATACCACCATCCAATTGCTTCAGCTTTTTTCTGATTTTGTCCAAGCCAATTCCTCTTCCAAAACCTTTGCTACTATAATTTCTTTGAAAGAATTTATCAATCTCTTCCCGTGAATAGAATATACTTATATTAGACACATAAAAGATATCCCACCCATCTTCTCTTTTGTATCCTATAATGATTTTCTTTTTCTCATAATCAGTTTCCAATAGTGCCTCAAGCGCATTATCTATCAAAACTCCCCACATCTCAATAATCTCATATTCTGAGACTATTAACGGCAAAGCAATCATTTCTAGTCTGTGTTCTATTTCAATCTAATGACGTTTTATCTCCTGTTCCTTTTGGTATAAGAATCCAGCAATCAACGGATTATCTGCTGAAAGTAATATTTGTGTCTCCTTATTGGATTCCAGTACAAAATTGCAATACTTTTTCTGTCTATCCACAAGTTCTTCATAAGTATTCGTTGTATAAATAATGCTATAAATTGTATTTATATGATTCTTAATATCATGCTGTCTGTCACTAATTAACACAATCAATTCTTCATAGGCTGAATAATACAATTTATTAATTTCCATCTCCGCCTTTCTCTTCTCCGTTTCAATTTTAGTTTTCTGCCACTCAGCTACTATAACAATCATCAAACCGGTAAAATATAATAGTTGTAAATAGTCTTTACCAGACAGATAACTTTTGTCTTTTGCCTCCAAAAGATTAACTACCAAACAAGTGCATACAAACAATAATAAGCCTATATAAATTCTTCTATTTTTAAGTATTGAATTATAAAATTTGTTCAATATTTCACAATGCATCAATCCCCAAAGTACAGCAAAACATCCTGCATTAATCAGAAAAACTTTCTGTACTTCATTATTTTCACCTAGCAAAAAGGAAACAACGATATAAAATATCTGCTGTAAAACAACCACAATTACAACTGTTAACAAGCAATTAAGTAAACTTTCTTTTATACCTTCTCCGTATTCACATAACCCATATATAAAAATAATGATATAGGATAATGAAAATAAATAAGTCGGTAAGTTATATTCATTTATCAGTGTGGTTAATAAAATCTCAGATATAATAAAAGATATTGTTTTAATATCATACTTTACCCTCATCCCAAAGAAAGTCGCAACACCATATAAGATAGCAAATATTTCCATTAATAAACCCAAACTTCTAACCATACACAACATCCCTCATAAAAAACTTCTTATACATAACTCCGATTTCCACCGACTCCGAATATCCCCGCAGTTTAATATAACGATTCGCTATATCAATATGCTCAATATAATCTTTATTGATAATCGCATACCGGCTGCATTGAATAAACCTCTCCGAATCCAATTCATTCAAGATATCTTTGCAAGGCAGATATGCCAACTTCACATCGCCATCTGTCGCATGGATGATACGGCATCGCCTGCTGTTCTCAATATAGACGATCCGCTTTTTTTCTTTTTTATAAAGGAGTCCATTATTACGAAAATAAATACTTTCACTGCGCTCCGGCTGTAACGGCATAAGCAGAGCTTCCCTGATGTTCTTCTTAACATGCGCTGCATTATATGGCTTCTCTATATAACTATAACAATGAAAATCACGGCTGGAATACAGCATTGGATCATCCAAAGACGTTACAAAAATAATCGGTGTATATTCATATTTTTTTTGCTGTCTGATATATTCTGCGAATTTAATTCCTGAGACATCACCGGAGTAATGAGGATTTAAGATAATATCTATAAGAAACAAGTCAATACTGCCTTTTATCATGTGTACATAAGCCTGTTCCAGATTAGTGGCGCTTCTCACTTCAATCTCAAGATCAAGTTCTCCGACAATTTTAACCAACATATCAAGGCTACTCTGGTTATCTTCCAGTATTAAAATTGTCTTCATTACCAGCCACCCATTTTCTACCTATCCCTTGTCTTTAAACAGCCTGTCCAACGCTTTCTTAATATCCTCCAAGTCTGCATTCACAGACAAACTGCTGCTTTTTCCTTCTGTAAAATAGAACAATAATCTAACTAAAACTTTCATTTTCTCGACATCAGATGTCCTCTTGATCATTTCCAAAATATCTTCTGCACTCTCACTCACTCCATACAGCAGATAATCGGATGATACACTAAAATATTCGCACATCAGTGCTACTATTTTATTGGAAGGCACATGAACTCCCCGCTCATAACAACTTACCATATTCGTGCCGATCGATAGTATTTCCGCCAATTGTTCCTGCGTAATTCCTCTCGCTTCACGGAGTTCTTTTATTCTTTTTCCCAGACTATCACTATTAAACGAATAATCCACAGCCATCTAATGTCTCCCCAATATTTTCTTCTATTATATCCTTGTTGGGAATACGCTTTAACACGGTATTGGTGTTATAAACTAATAATAATACCATTAGTTTCGTTTTAATTATATGCCATCCGCCACGCAAGGAAGACCAATTCTTCAAATTATTGTACAAAGAAAAAGAGCTATTGTTCCGGCAGCACATCACTACCTTTACAACAGCTCTTAATCAGAGCACGCCTTAGACTATGCTCTTATTCTATTACCTCTAAAATTCTCCGTACCTCATTCTTATAAGTCATACCGATTTCAACGCTTCCGAGATTATTCTTTAAATTAATTACCCGATTGACAATATCTGCATTATCTATATACGCACGATTGATGATCATATTTCTGCTGCATTGGAATATATCATCATTTCCAATTTCTACTAACAACTTATGCAGACTTATGTAATTGATGGCATCTGCCTCTCCATTACTTTTATGCAGGATAAGGCGATGTTTGTCCACCTCTGCGTATACGAATTCATCGGACGCTATCTGTATGATAATACCATCCTGTTTGAAAGAATAATACTTCCTGTCCGGTCTTTTCCCCGGAAAAAGCAGCGCCTCTGCAATTATGTTCATGACTCTCCGATCATCATAAGGCTTCTCAATATAAGTATGGCACCGCAAACGATCCATCGTATAGCGATTTAGATCCTGCAAAGCCGTCACAAAGATAATCGGTGTGAACATATAACACTGCCGCTCCCGCATATGTTCAACAAAAGTAAGACCGGACACGTCATTTACCGCTCCGGTCTTCATCATAATATCAATAATAAACAGATCAATATTACTGTTAGCGGCGTATTGATAAGCCTCCTGTACATTTTCACATGCAAATATGATATCCCGCTCCTGACATACTTCGCGAACAATCCATTCCATGTACTCCCTTGAATCAGCATTATCTTCCAATATCAGTATTCTTTTCATCTCTTTTTCTCCTTAGCGTTTTATTCATGCAGCCTTGGATAAATTAGGCATACACATACTATTATAATCCGTTCCTAAGAAGAACTTCTGATAAAATGCAAATAATGCAATTCTATTCACAAACTATATCTTTCGCACTGATTTTGCCATAAAAATGCAATTTAGTACTGAATATCAAGTGTTCGTGCAACGGCACCGCAATATCCCCGGTATGCAATTTTGTGCATCAAATTCATTCTACCGGCATCCTCCCACAGTTCATCCCCGCCGTTTTGTGTCTGTCGGCAGATCCACATTCCTGTCGTCTCAGTTCCGTCCGGCAGTTGAAAAGTTCCGGTGATAATGATATCGGATTTACCATCTTCGTCTGTGTCCTGATTGCTGCAGGCCGCTAATCCGGGAATCCCCAGTATCAGCATATAAATCATCCTATACACTGCATGTCCGACATGCTTACTATGTTTCATACTGCTTACCACCAATCTACATTTATAGTTATTGGCAGTATATCGCAGATTGGCGGTAAATACACTCTGTATTTAATTCATATTTTCCATAAAGTCTTTCAGATCCATTGACTTTGCCGCCAGTTTGATCCAGCTTTTCAACAGATCTGTGTCCTGTGTATTTTCAATCCGCTGTTTTAGTTCTTCCGGTATTTCTCCCAGATCATGCAGAAAAACATAAATGCTTTCCCTAAATGCTGCCTGCTTTCCCTGCTCTTTTCCTTCTCTTCTACCTTCTTCCTTGACATCAAAATCATGCAGCAGTTCTTTCATATACTCACGTCTCCATTTCTCATTGTGCCTTGTACGTTCAACTTCGCGATCAAGTTCCTCTGTGAATGCACTTTCTGCCTGCTCAGTCTCTATATATTGCAAAAACTTTCCGAGTTCTTCCGGGGCATCCTTCAGATTCCCTTTTGTATTAAAAAAGGATTTCGTGGTTCCGTCTTCCAGCACGAGGCTCATATCTTCTTCACATAAATGCCGGAACGTGTATTGATACAATCCTTTTCCAAAAGGATCAAACGTACAAATAAAAATAACATAGCTACTGTTTAATGCCGAATAAGGCAAGCCTTTTTCTATTAGGTTTAAATCTATTATTCCCTGATAATAACGGCTTCTCTTCGGTAATTGATCCAAAGTCTCACTGCCACCTTTCTGCTGCATTTCAGCATTATAGACAGTGTTCATATTATCTGCCACGTAAACATCCATACGGACACTTTTCCCCTGAGAGGTAATATTGATTGTTTTCTGTGTTTCGGGATATTCGATATCCTCTATTTCGATACCTAATAGGATTTCCAACACTCTTTTACAAATTTTCTTGTTTTGCATAACCTTCCCAAACATAAAGTCATCCCGTAACTGCAGTTCTTCAAATTGTTTCTGATTCATAACAGAATCTCCTTTCTTTGGTTGTGTAGTCCGCAGGAGATTCCGGTTGCTTTATCTTTGAAATCCCTGCTTCTATTTGTTGTGGATAAAAGCATAGATTTCTTTGATAAATAGATTTGATAGCAGAATCACTCAAATGAAATATTGAAAGTATGCTTTGATTTTACTATAGCAGTGTTTTGATGATTTATCAAGCAAAATTTATAAATATAGCGTTAATTTATAATGCAATTATTCATTCTAATCACGTATAATACAAGATTATCCTTTATATCTCAAATTCTCTAGACAACAATTATATTCTTAGACTCCTATTTCGTTAGAATCAATTGTTGCATATTGTACATTTAATTCTTTTCTACATATATTGATAAATTATTTAATAATTATACGATATGTATAGTTTATATACAAGTAAATTAAATACAAAAATACAATAATCCCACTGTACCGTCCTAAGTCCCAGAATAATCACCCGATGCGGGATTCATGATATAGGTACAATTTTTGTACTTTTATAGAAAAAAAATATGTCGAATCATGAATTTATTGCGCGAATAGTGTGAAATCGAGCACGAAAAAAAGCCAGGCCTGACAGCCCGACCTAAATCTTTTTATTTTCTTGGCACACCGCCCCGCTTCACGCCGAACTTACCGCGCATGGCAAGCAGCGCATCAATCTGCTCCCCGGACAGAAGATTCTGTTTTCCCAGAATTTTCTCCGTAATAAGCAGGATATTGGCATAATATTCCATAGACTCCAGCCTGTAGTAAGCGGTATAGGCATCTTCCGCCCATGTAACCGCCCCATGATTGGCAAGCAGGATTCCGTTATGCGTATGACAATATGGGGCAATCACTTCGGGCACTTCCTTGCTGCCAAGCTCCGCATAAGGTGCGACAGGCACATCTCCCAGAGTAATGATTGCTTCTGCCAGCACCGGGGCATCCAGCGGAATCCCCGCAATGGCAAAGCATGTACAGATCGGCGGATGGGCGTGACAGACTGATTGGATATCAGGATTCTCCCGGTAAGCCCGCAGGTGCATTTTCAGTTCGGAGGATGGTCTGTATGTCCCTTCCAGTATCCTGCCGTCCAAATCCACTTTCACCAGCATCTTTTTCTTCATATAGCCTTTGGAAACCCCGGTAGGCGTCGCCCACACTTCGTTATCTCCCGTTTTAACAGAAATATTGCCGTCATTTGCCGCCACGAAATTACGCACATACATGCGCTGTCCGATATCGATGATGGCTTTCTTTGCCTGTTTTTCAGTCATATATTCCATGCTGCCGCCTTCTCTTTCTTATCTTCTGATACAGTTATAGTCTTACAGTTACAATCTTTAGTCTTACAGTTATACTCGCACCCTTATATTCTTACAGCTATATTCTGTGCAGGGTCATTGTACTCTGCACGCCGGAAGTTCCTTCCGTCGGAACATACATGCCGCTGTTTTATCCGTTCTTTCTCTATGGACAGATGCCTTTACCGGCTTTTTTCAGTGCGAATATTTCTCGCAAAGACTCCGTATAAGGCTCTCTCGCAATGCCATACTCGGTCACAATCCCCGCAATCAGATCATGATCTGTCACATCGAATGCCGGATTAAACACCTTCACGCCCGCTGGTGCCATGGGCTTCTCATACCACATATCCGTCACCTCATGGGCTGGTCTTTGTTCTATCGTAATATCCGCCCCGGTAGGGGTATTCATATCAATGGTAGATGTGGGTGCGCAGATATAGACAGGCACATGATAGCGCTTGGCAACCGTTGCCACCACCGAAGTACCGATCTTATTGGCAGTATCACCATTAGCCGCCACTCTATCACAGCCTACAAAAACCGCATTAACCCAGCCATTTCTCATCACGGTAGCCGACATATTATCACAGATCAGGGTTACATCCACCCCCGAAGAATACAGCTCATAAGAAGTCAGTCTCGCCCCCTGAAGAAGCGGTCTTGTCTCATCTGCAAATACCCGGAAATGATAGCCCCGCTCCTGTCCCAGATAGATCGGTGCGGTTGCCGTACCATACTTGCAGGTTGCCAATTGCCCCGCATTACAATGGGTCAGAATCCCGTCTCCCGGCTTGACCAGAGTCAGTCCATACTCGCCGATTGCTTTACAAACATGAATATCCTCTTCTTTCATCAGAATAGATTCTGCTTTTAACTTATCTTTGATTTCAGCCACCGGCAGATCCTGATTCTGCACACACACCTGCTCCATCCGGTTCAGCGCCCAGGACAGATTCACTGCCGTAGGCCTTGCGGAATTCAGATAATCCTTCTGTTTCCTGAATTCTTCATAGAACACGGCGTAGTCATCCGTCTGAATCTGCTTTGCCAGCAGATAGATACCAAAAGCCGCCGCCACACCGATGGCCGGAGCGCCTCGCACTTTTAACAGATAGATGGCATCCCATATCTCCTGTGCCGTATGCAAACTGATAAGTTCTGTCCGTCCCGGCAGAAGCGTCTGATCTATAATAACAAGCGCATTGTTCGCATCATCCAGGGCCACTGTCTCATAATCCATGATATTTCTCTCATTCATGCCGCTTTCCTCTTACTTTCTGTGTTCCTCTCTTCTTTAATATTGTCTTATCACATTCCAATTTAAGCAGTTGCATCATTCTCTTACAAAAACGCCACACTTGGCCAGGTTCTTTCGAGTCTGGTGCCCGCTGTTCCCGAAACGGAACAGAAGCGTATCTGTGCCGGTTATACGATTTGTGCAATTTCAACACCCCAAATGGTTTTCGCAATCGCCTACATCATAATAATCTCTGCGAACTCGGCTCTTGCCGCCCGGCACAAATCCTCCGGTTTCAGCTCGATCTGGGAACCGATCCTGCCACCGCTGACAATCATAGTCTCCAGCGCTTTCGCCGATGCATCGATCCTTGTCACATACTGCTTCTTCATACCGACCGCAGTACAGCCGCCTCTGATGTATCCGGTGACTGCATTGATCTCTTTAACATGAATCATGGCAAGTGATTTCTCTCCCACCGATTTCGCCGCTTTCTTAAGATCAAGCTCCGCCTCAATCGGCAGCACGAACACGAAATAATTCTTGCTGTTCCCCACCGTCACCAGCGTCTTATACACCTTCTCATGAGGAAGCCCCAGCATATCCGCCACCTGTATTCCGTCTACAAATTCCCCGCACTCATAGGTATAATGTTCGAAAGGTATCTTCTCTCTTTCCAAAATCCGCATGGCATTGGTTTTAATCTCTTTATTCTTGGCCATAATATTTCAATCCTTCTTTCCTCTATTTCCCTCTTATTCTCTCACAGCATCAGATAGTAGGTTACCGGAAACAGCTTCTCCAGCACCCCGAAAAGAGGGATGTACATCGCCAGCCTGATAAACACAGGTGCACAGACCAGACTGCCTAAAGTCAGAATCGGTATCGCCGCCGCTATTGTTTCCTGCCTGCGAAGTATCACTCTGAGTATACTGCAATACAACACTATAATGCACTGATAAATCATGAAATGCGCGATCTCCTGACACCACATGCCCAGCTTCCAGACCCGCAGCAATGCTGCACCCATATTAAGAGTGCCGCCTGCTGCCCTATCGCCTACATGATACTGCAATGCATCTGCCATCCACAGACAGAGCAATACCGCCAGCGAGGTAAAAACAGTCGGAATCCAGATGTTGACTATATAAGTCATCCAGTTTGGTGCTAACCTCAGAAAGCGCTTCTCTTTCTTATCCTTCTCATACTCCAACATGCCACACATGCCGCTGATAAAAATAAGTACCGCAAATACGCCTTTTATGGGGAAGACAGATGTGTCGTTTCCTACACCTGTGTCACCATTGTATTGACTTCTCGGGTCATCATCATTTTCTCTATAAACAAAAGAAAAAGTACTGCCGTCTGCCAGATGTGTCTCATAAGCATGTCCGGCAAATGAGACAATCTCTTCCGGGTCATATTCTGCTGCAAAATCTTCACTTTGTACAACCGCCTCCATATATTCCCGGTAACAATTCTCCGAATACAACTGAAAAATCACCCCGGCAATCCGCTCTTTCGCCATACCGGTAATGCTGCTGGAAGCTGTTTCATAAACCGAAATACTCTTATGCCAGTCATCCGCTTTCACACACTGCGCAATGTCCTCAGCTATCACGAAACCACAGTCCGCCTCGGACATTAACACAGCACGCTGTACTTCCATATCACTGTCATAAAACTCATATTGCAGGACGCTGCTGCCTTCCGGATTCGATGCTGAAATGTCCTGCAGTTTGGATAGGATCTGTTCGCTCCATTCACTCTTTTCCACGCATACTGCCACCACAGCGCCGCCGCTGTCCTCTTGTTCGAGTACACCTACTGCACATCCCAGTATCGGAACAAGCAGCAGCAAACCGATAAAAGCAGGCTGTTTTAGCAGTCTTTTGCTTAAAAGCCACAGCCAGATACAATATTGTCTGATTCTATCTGTTCTTATTTTATGTTCTCTCTGTTTCATCATATCTCTTCTCTGCCGTCAGGCTTCATCTGACATATCTGCGCCTGCACAGGCAGGCCAGGCCGCCCAAAAGCACTGTGTACAAGCACATCCCGCTCACACAATCTCTCACCGTTTGACTCCGATATCCTACGAATATACTGCCCGCCGCCCGAATCAGATAGCCAGTCGGAAGTCTGCCGCCGATCTTCTGCATCATTTCCGGCAAAAACACGGACGGTACCAGTCCTCCCGACAGATAAATCATCATAAGACTTACCACAAACAGCATCAGAATCCCGCTGATTCTACTTCCTGCAAGACTGTACAGACAATAAATAAAGGTACTGACCAGCACCATGCCAAGCAAAATCAAAACCACTGTCTCTGTCATCTGCTTTGCGTCTTGTACGCTTCTAAACAGCTCCGTTTCCTGACCCGAATGCGCCATCCAAACCTTAGCCAGCCTTACTGCCGGCAGAAGCAATATACTCATAAGCCCTACACTGAGCAGTCCGCACAGCCATTGACAAAAGTCCTGCCAAAGAAATCCGACTCCCTCTCTGCTTAACTGCTTCCGAAATACTGCAGGTTCCGGCTGCATCACTGGATACAATGCCATGCCAAACAATAACAGGAACAATACTGCTGCCGATGCGGCAAAATACTGTAAAACACTCATTTGCCCGGTAACCGATAGCTGTTCCGTTTCATATAATGCAAGTCTGTCCAGGGCAAATGCCAGATTATAGCTGTCAATTTCCATTTCCATCACAGACAGCTTATCTGTAAAGCCGTACGCAGCTGCCGTATCTCCCGCACCGTAGATCTCTGCCTGCGCCACATTCAGAAGCCCGGCTCCCGCATCTGTCAGTTCCTTAAAAAGCATAGCTTCCAGGCCAGCCTGCTTCGCAAAATAAATTTCTACAGCCGGATTCTCTCCGTTCATAATCCCTTCCACCAACTGTTCCGGCAAAAGAATAAGCGCTGCCACTTCTCCTTCTCCCAAAAGGGAAAATCCTTCTTCCTCGGAAACCTGTCTGAAGGTACAAAACTCCGATACGCTTTCCATATTCTCAACGAATCCTATCGCCATCTGTGTCACGGCATTGTCCTCCCGTACCACTACCGCAATATCCACACCGACTGCCAACGGCTCTTTCTCCATGCTTTTTACACCACAAAAAGCAATCGTGCCTATGAGTACCATAAGCAGGATTGCTTGTAACAGCATACGCGGCAGTATGCGCATCATTTTATTCATTTCCATGTAAAGATATCGCATCCTCCGGTTCATGGGACTTACTCTTTTCTGTCAGGTTCCCCGGCATTCATATCCGTGTACATGTCAAGCAGCCCTACCGTTTCCGAGGCAGGCCTGCCGTACATGTTGCAGCATTTATGAGATACGTTTTTGCTCTGTTCTTCATTCTCATCGAAGGTGACGCTCATCCGGTATACCCCCTGTTCCGACTCCGTATCCAAATGATTCATGATTTCCGCAATCATTGCTTCCTCATTTCTATCCATGCCGCTGTCACTCCTGTTTCCTATCGATTTCATAAACTCAATATTTTCTGATAACATAGTATACTGACATCTATATCAGTATGACAATAAATCTAAAATACTTCCATATTCCTCTGCCAGCTTATAGAACAAATCACCAAGTTCAGCATAGGACATCTCAAAGATTGCTGTCTTTGCTTCCACACTTGGAGTAATTTTCTCCTGCAAAGGCTCCACCAAGATATCTCCGGTAATCTTGCAAAGTTCTTCTCCATCCATATCCATAGTAAACTTATCCAGTTCCAGTGCAAAGCTTTCGCCCCGTACGATATCATCAAGACTGCCCTCTGCCGCCATTTCAAAAGTATCTCCGTCTTCCTTCACCGAAACTGCCATATCGAAAGTATCCTTGGATGCATCACAGTTCATTGTAAGCTTCATCTTACCACTGTAATCTTCTTGTGCATAATCCATATATTTCATATCCATATCGATCTGATAGTTATCTTTCTCCAATGTTTGAACAAGCTGGCAAACCGCTTCCATCTTATCACCGAGGACATTGACCATCGTGATCTTACCCTGTATTTTATCAACGCTTCGCTCTTCTCCTAAGAAAAAGAGTTCCATATCCATGCTGGCTTCGCTGTCTAACAGTTCAACCGGATTTTCCAAGGTAATGCTCTCAATTCTGTTATCCTTATTGATTTCGAAAAGGAAACTCACATCGGAAGCAATAAACTGATCATAATCTTCCATTTCCTCATCCAAATCTATTTCTCCCATTCCATAGATATCAGTATAGTCATGCAGCATATCCATCACCAGTCTGTCTGTATCCTGCTGTGCAAACCTCATGCGGTATAATCCTTTTTCCACTTTCTCGATGGTCATGCTTTCACGACATGCTTCTATATCCTTGCCGTATTCTTCCATGAATTTACTTGCACTCGTCCAACTGCCGAGAGAAGTACTATCTTCCTCATCAGGGAATAGGTCGACGGAGAACTCCTCCATCGATGACTTTCCAAACAAATCATCCTCTGCAAAAACAGAGTCATTATACTGACTAACCACATTCTCTGTGTCGAAATACATATTCTCCAGAAATAATTCCGGGACAGAGAAGCAGATCATCTCTTCATTTCCATATAAATCCAAATGTGCCACTTCATAGTTCATAACACTGAGCGCAGTAGAGGAAGCTAACTCTTTCGCCTGCATATCTTTATAAAGGTCAGTATCAATTCCAAGGGTTGTACTTCCCAAAAAGGTATCCGTCGTAAAATTCATTCTGGTCTTAACATGGCTGCCTTCTTCTTCCATCATTGCCAAAAGATCCTGCACACCGATCTTTTCTGCCAGAGGATTCTTCATCTCTTCCATCTCAGCACCCAGATTCTGAAAGCCTTTTGCAAACTTATAGGCTGCGGTATTGATATAATATGCCCGCACTGACACACCTAAAATAACAAACAATGCAATCACACATGCTATGACAGCCCACACTTTGCCCTTTTTCTTCTTGTTCTGTGGCTGATAGGGCTGTATTACGGGCTGGCTGTATGGCTGATTTGGCTGACCGTATGGCTGGTTCGGTTGTCCGTATGGCTGGTTCGGTTGCCCGTATGGCTGGTTCGGTTGTCCGTATGGCCGGTTCGGTTGTCCGTATGCTTGGTTTGGCTGACCGTATGTCTGACCGGACTGTTCATATGACTGGTTTTGGTTTGGATGCCCCTGCATATAGATATTATCACTCACGTTGCCCTCATGCTCCGTTGCTGTCTGTACAGCAACTTCATTCTGGGGAGCAGACTGCTTTTCGCCCACGTCCGGTATCGGAATTTCCTGCGGTATCATATTATTTACTTGATTCTGATTTTTTTCATCCATGGTAATAGTTTACTCCTTCCTCCACCTGTCTGTTTTCTGCGTCCTCGCTTTATACTTTCTGCAGTAACAGCCTAGAACATTTTTACCAAATCGGCCCCCCGCAAGGCCCGGTCAATCTGCTGCAGTCTTCCATCCTTCATGACATAAAGCTTATGGCATAACTCCAGTTCACTCTCCTCATGGGTAGTAATCACCACGGTTCCCTTGCGCTGTAAATAAACCTCTAAATAATTTCGAATATCTTCTTTGCAGATCAGATCCAGCGCCGCGCTCGGCTCATCCATCAAAAGTACCGGCGGCATACCTGACATAGCGATTCCGATACTCACACGTTTCTTCATCCCGCCGGACAACTTACTGGCCTGTTTGGTTACAAATTCCTGTACTCCGAGCAAATGCAGAAAGCCTTCTTCTAATTCCTGTTTCAGCCGTCCGGAATCAGGATACCACAGACGGAGATTATCATACACGGTAAGCTCCGGGATCAGCGGATTCTCCTGCGGCACATAACCCGTCATTTTACGGATAACTTCTTTGCTGCAACGCATTTGGGGACCTGACCATGCCGCCTGCCCGTAATACCGGACCTCACCGGATTTCGGTTTCAGCGTGCCTGCCAGAATGGACAGAAGCGTGGATTTGCCGCAGCCGTTGGCACCCACAATACCGATGCACTCGCCCCGCTCTGCTGTAAATGAAGCGCCTTTCAAAACAGGTCTTCTGCCGTATGCACTTGTAATGTCCTGCACTGAAATCATTTTGTTCATGCATTTATAGTACCATAGATTGTCGGAAAACAAAAGCATTCTATTTTATAAGGAAAAACCTGTTATATACGCCGCCACACCCAAGACCGTTCCCATCCGGGATTTTGACAGATTGTAAAAAAGATTGTCAATCTCTTTTACCCATTGTATGATAATTATATTAAGAAAAAATCGTACGGAGGTTCTATATGCAAATTTATGTAAACCAAGTTGGCTATCCACAAAATGCCAGAAAAGTTGCTGCCGCAAACTTTCCCTGTCATTTTCAGCTAATCAACGCGCTGACAAAGCAATGTGCCTTAGACGGAACAGCCAGAACAAAGGGCTTCGATGATTGTTCCGGAGAAGAAGTATATCAAATTGACTTTTCAGATGTTACTGTACCCGGCTCCTATTATATTCTCGCAGAGAACGGTGTACAATCCCACGTCTTTCAAATCGGGGAAAATGTGTACGAATCATTAAAAACCGCTGTAATCAAGGCTCTTTACTTTCAGAGATGCGGATGTGAATTAACGGAAAAACATGCCGGTGTCTATACACACAAAGCATGTCATACCACTCCTTCCGTTTTTCTGGATGACTACATAAATAAAGTGCCCGATCCGCAGCAGCTTGATATGACCGGCGGCTGGCATGATGCCGGTGATTTCGGAAGATATTCTTCTCCGGCTGCCGTTGCCCTTGCACATCTTCTGTATGCCTATGAACTTTTTCCGGATAAGCTTCAGATGGATCTCAATATTCCCGAAAGCGGCAATGATATGCCGGATCTTCTGAATGAATGTCTCTATGAGCTTACCTGGCTTATGAAAATGCAGGCTCCCGACGGCGGTGTCTATCACAAGCTTACTTCCTTTTCCCATGCCGGTTTTATCATGCCCGAAGAGGATTCGGCACAATTTCTCATTTATCCGGTTTCCTCCATGGCAACCGCAGATTTCGCTGCCGTGATGGCTCTGGCTTCCAGAGTGTATGCTCCCTTCCGCTCTGACTTCTCCGAACAGGCGCTTACTGCAGCGAAGAAGGCATGGAGCTGGCTTGACTCCAATCCTTATGTGGGCTTCCACAATCCTGCCGGAAGCAATACCGGAGAATATGATGATGAGAGTGATTTAGACGAACGGCTCTGGGCAAGTGCAGAGCTTCTTCGCACCGATAAAGAAAATGCCGCCGCTTATATAGAGAAACTGAAAGAATATTCTGCTCTGCCAATCAGTAAGACGGATTTCGGCTGGACTGATGTATCCGGGTTTGCCACCCTTACCATTCTATTTGACCCTGACCACAGTGCCGGAGATTTTGAAGCAGACTATAAGAAGGTTTTATTTGCCGAGGCCGACAGACTCTGTAAGCTGCAGGCGGGTTCCGGCTATCAGCTTGCCATGCAGCCGGAGGACTTTGTCTGGGGCAGCAATATGGTGGTCTGCAACCGCTCCATGCTTCTGATTCTGGCAAGCCTTCTTTCCGACAGCATAGAGGCTGCCGCTTATCGGGAAGCTGCTTTAAACCAGCTCCACTATCTGCTTGGACGCAATGCTATGGACACCAGCTACGTAACTGGCTTTGGAGAAAATGCTTTCAAAAACCCGCACAACAGACCAACCTATGCAGACGGCATCGAACTGCCTATGCCCGGCTGGGTAAGCGGCGGTCCTTTCAAGGCGCCCTGCGATGAGGCAGCCATAGAACGGATTCCCGCAGGCACACCTCCCATGAAATGCTATGTCGATCATGTGGACAGCTACTCCACGAACGAAATTACGATTTACTGGAATTCACCCGTTGCGTTTATGACGGCATTCTTTTCTAAATAAAAAGCGCCACTCAGCAGTTTGCGCTTGCTACCACTACTGCTCGAGCACTTTCCTATCACACAAAAAGGGCTGTCTCTTTTACGAATAGAAATCCGTAAAGAGACAGCCCTCTTAACTTTATAAATTATAGAAATGTCTGCATTCCATCAGCCAGATCTAAATCACACTAGCCTTCTGCTTATTTAGCAGCAGCGATTTCAGCTTTCAAAGCTTCTGTCAGCTTCGGAACGATCTTGTTTAAGTCGCCTACGATACCGTAGTCAGCTACATCGAAGATCGGAGCATCTGCATCTTTGTTGATCGCAACAATGATGTCAGACTCTTCCATACCTGCTACGTGCTGGATGGCACCGGAGATACCGATTGCAAAGTATACGTTAGGACGAACCGTCTTACCTGTCTGACCTACCTGTAAATCCTTCGGTTTCCAGCCGGAATCTACTACTGCACGGGAACAGCTTACGGTACCGCCGAGTACGTCTGCCAGATCTTCCAAAAGCTTGAAGTTCTCAGGGCTTCCTACACCACGTCCGCCGGATACCAGAATCTTAGCATCCATGATATCTACAGTATCTACTACAGATTTAACAATATCAAGAATCTCTACATATTTGTTATCAGGAGTGAATCCGGGATTGAACTCTTCTACAACTGCCTTAGCACCCTTGATTGGATCAATTTTCTGCATAACGCCTGCACGTACTGTGGCCATCTGAGGACGGTTATAAGGACATGCAATCGTAGCGATTGTATTACCGCCGAATGCAGGACGTGTCATAAGCAGCTGATTGTGTAACTGCTCCTGACCGGGTACAGCCTGTAACGGAAAATCACCGATCTCAAGAACAGTACAGTCTGCTGTCAGACCTGTAGCAACTCTTGCGGATACTCTGGGGCCTAAATCTCTACCGATAGCTGTTGCGCCAACCAGTACGATTTCAGGTTTATACTGGTTAATGATAGAAGCAAGAGCATGTGCATAAGGCTCTGTTCTATACTCTTTTAATTCAGGATCATCTACTACGATAACCTTGTCAGCTCCGTACTCAGCAAGCTGATCTGCCAGCCCTTTGATACCGGAACCTAATAACATAGCTGTTACTTCTGTATTTAAATCTTTAGCGAGGTCTTTTGCTTTGCCAAGTAACTCGAATGCAATACTGCTGATCTCATTGTCTACCTGCTGAGCAAAGACATATACTCCCTTGTATTCTTCTAAATTCATTTTACATTCCTTTCTCTATGCCGGAGCATAGCCTTATTATCGAATCTCTTTCTCTCACGCGGCAGTTTTCCGCCGCCTGTCCTTTCGGATTTAGATTAGATTACATGCTTTACTTTCAGCTTATCAACAATGTAGCTTACTGCTTCATCAGGATCAAGCGTAACCTTCTCACCGGCACCTTTTCTTACTTTATCAGATGCTTTAGCGATCTTGGTCGGTGAACCCTTCAGACCTAAGTTTGCATCATCTACGTCTTTTAAGTCTGCTCTGCCCCATACGGTGATCTCTGCTTTGTAAGCATCGAAGATTCCGCCCGGAGTCATGTAACGAGGCTCATTTAACTCAGAAAGAGCTGTAATCAGACAAGGCATCTTAGCCTTAACAACATGATATCTGTCCTCGTACTGACGCTCAACGATTACGCTGTCGCCTTCGATTTTGATATCCTGTGCATAAGAGATTACAGGAATGTTAAGGTGCTCAGAGATCTGAGGACCAACCTGAGCCGTATCACCATCGATAGCCTGACGGCCTGTGATGATAAGATCATACTCTAAGTTTCTGATTGCGCCTGCAAGTGTTGTAGAGGTAGCCCATGTATCAGCACCGCCAAGGACTCTGTCTGTTACCAGAACACCCTTGTCTGCACCCATAGCCATAGCCTCACGCAGAACTTCTTCTGCCTTAGGAAGACCCATTGTTACAACCGTTACTTCTGCACCGTACTGATCTTTCAATCTAAGTGCTGCTTCCAGACCAGCTTTATCATCAGGGTTCATGATGGTCAGCATAGCGCCTCTGTCAAGTGTTCCGTCGGGATTAAACTTAACGCCGCCCTTTGTATCAGGAACCTGTTTAACACAAACAACAATTTTCATTGTATTTCTCTCCTTATATTTATTCGTTTATTTAATACATGTCATTATCTATAAGCCGGCATTCGAAAATGTATTTCATCTTCTCTCACAATGCTGTGTTTTGCTCCGCTTCTGTTCCTGCGTACAGAAAAACTCCGCAGGGCAAATACATACCGTCTTACTTAAGCAATGCGCCAGAGATTACCATACGCTGAACTTCGCTTGTTCCTTCGTAGATCTCCGTGATCTTAGCATCACGCATCATACGCTCTACATCGTACTCTCTGATGTAACCGTAACCGCCGTGTAACTGAACAGCCTTAGTTGTTACTTCCATAGCAACTTCTGCAGCATATAATTTAGCCTTAGCAGCTTCTACAGAGTAAACCTTCTGTGTAGCCTTAGCCATAGCAGCCTTGTATACCAGTAACTGAGCAGCCTCTACCTTAGTAGCCATATCTGCTAACTGGAACTGTGTATTCTGGAAAGCGCCGATTGCTCTGCCGAACTGTTTTCTCTCTTTTACATACTCGATGGTTGTCTCTAATGCGCCCTCAGCAAGACCAAGTGCCTGAGAAGCGATACCGATACGTCCGCCGTCAAGAGTATGCATAGCGATGTTGAAGCCTTTACCCTTCTGTCCTAATAAGTTCTCCTTCGGAATACGGCAGTCTGTAAAGATCAGCTCGTATGTGGATGAACCGCGGATACCCATCTTCTTCTCTTTGGTACCGAATGTGAATCCCGGAGTACCTTTCTCAACGATGAATGCGGAGATTTCTTTGGTCATTCTGCCGCGCTTCTCAACAGTTCCCGTGATAGCGAAGATAACGTATACGTCAGCTTCTTTACCGTTTGTGATGAAGCACTTGGAGCCGTTCAATACCCACTCATCACCGTCTAATACAGCCTTAGTCTGCTGTCCCTGTGCATCTGTACCGGCACCGGGCTCTGTCAGACCGAATGCGCCAAGCTTCTCACCTTTTGCAAGGGGAACAAGGTATTTCTGTTTCTGCTCTTCTGTACCATATGTTAAAATAGGATCGCAGCAAAGGGATGTATGTGCAGATACGATAACGCCTGTAGTACCGCATACTTTGGAAAGTTCCTCAACACACATAGCGTATGTTAAAGGATCACAACCCTGTCCGCCGTACTCCTTCGGAACCGGGATTCCAAGGAAACCTAACTTAGCCATTTTCTCAACAGTCTCTCTTGGGAAAACTTCTGTCTCGTCTACCTCCTGAGCGAGAGGTTTTACTTCTTTTTCAGCGAACTCTTTAAAAAGAGATCTCGCCATTTCATGCTCTTTGCTTAAAGTAAAATCCATGATTTTTTATTCCTCCATGTTTTTTTGTTATAGTCCTATTTTGAATAATCGTAGAAGCCCTTACCTGTCTTGCAGCCTAACTTGCCTGCACGAACCATTTTTCTAAGAAGCGGAGCCGGACGATACTTCGGATCACCTGTCTCAGAGTAGATAACTTCCATGATAGCAAGAACGATATCAAGACCTACATAGTCACCTAACTGAAGAGGTCCCATCGGGTGGTTTGCACCCAGTCTCATTGCAGCATCGATATCCTCTACGCTTGCTACACCTGCTTCTAATACGCAGATACCTTCGTTAATCATCGGGATTAAGATTCTGTTAACAACAAAGCCTGCTGCCTCATTTACTTCAACAGGTGTCTTGCCGATCTCTTCTGCGATCGCTTTCACCTTATCAAATACTTCATCTGTTGTGTTCTCGCCACGGATGATCTCTACCAGTTTCATAACCGGAGCGGGATTGAAGAAGTGCATACCGATAACCGGTCTGTCAAGACCTGCGCCGATCTCTGTAATGGAAAGAGAAGATGTATTGGTTGCGAAAATACAATCTGCTTTACAGATATCCTGTAATTCTTTGAAGGTCTGTTTCTTAATATCCATTACTTCAAGAGCAGCCTCTACCACAAGATCGCAATCTGTACAGATTGTCTTAACGCCTGTTGTGATCTTAGCTAAGATTTTGTCTGCATCTTCCTGTGTCATTTTGCCTTTTGCAATACGTTTCTCGAAACCTTTTGCAATTTTGTTTTTGCCATTTGCAGCAAATTCCTCATTGATATCGCAAAGGAATACTTCGTATCCTTCTGTCTGGGCAAAAGCCTGAGCGATACCGGAACCCATTGTTCCTGCACCAATAATACCTACTTTCATCGTAGTTCCTCCTATAAAATGTTTTATTATTTGTTCTGGAATGGCTCTTTTACTTTCTCTTTATTCTTATCTAAGAAGAACGCCATACCGTATTTCTGATCCTCTGTCTCGAAGCAGTCACCGAATAATTTCTCTTCGATCACGATTGCTTCATCCATGCCGACTTCCAAGCCGTCATTGATCGCTTTCTTGCAGTTACGGACAGCGATCGGTGCATTCTTTGCGATACCGGAAGCCATCTTCTCTGCTGCCGCCATCAGCTCTTCCTGCGAATAAACAGCGTTTACAAGACCGATTCTTAACGCTTCGTCAGCCTTGATATTTCTTGCTGTGTAAATCATCTGTTTAGCCATGCCGGGACCAACAAGTCTTGCAAGTCTCTGTGTGCCGCCGAAGCCCGGTGTGATACCAAGACCAACCTCAGGCTGACCGAATACTGCATTATCGGAACAGATTCTGATGTCACAGCTCATGGAGATCTCGCATCCGCCGCCCAGTGCAAAGCCGTTAACTGCTGCGATTACAGGAATGGGGAATGTCTCTAATTTACGGAATACATCATTACCCTTCTTGCCGAAAGTTTCACCCTCAGCCTTGGTTAATGTGCTCATCTCACCGATATCTGCACCTGCCACGAAAGATTTCTGTCCTGCGCCTGTTAAGATCAGGCATCTTACTGTGTCAAGGTCTACGCCGTCCAGAGTCTTGTCCAGCTCGTCCAGTACAGTAGAATTTAAAGCATTTAATGCTTTCTCACGGTTGATGGTAATGATACCAACCTGTCCTTTTACTTCATATAATACAAATTCCATGGTTTGTTATCCTTTCTTAGTCCATTTCAACGATGGTTGCACAACCCATACCACCGCCGATACACAGTGTAGCAAGACCTTTCTTAGCGCCTTTAGCCTGCATCTCATGAAGCAGAGTAACTAAGATACGGCATCCGGATGCTCCTACAGGATGTCCCAGAGCGATTGCGCCGCCGTTCGGATTAAGCTGTTTCTCTACGTCAATACCAAGCTCCTTACCCACTGCTACAGACTGTGCTGCGAATGCCTCGTTAGCCTCGATGATATCGAAGTCTTCGATCTTGTAGCCTGCTTTCGCCATAACCTTCTTAGTAGCCGGAACAGGTCCGATACCCATAACCTCAGGTCTGCAGCCTGCCAGCGCGCCTGCTACGAATGTTGCCATAGGCTTAACGCCTAACTCTTTCGCCTTCTCCTCGCTCATAACAACGATAGCTGCTGCACCGTCGTTGATACCGGATGCGTTACCTGCTGTTACGAATCCGTCAGGGTTGATTGTACGAAGCTTCTGAAGTCCTTCGATGGTGGAACCCGGTCTTGGGCCTTCATCTACCTTGAACTCAACCATTTCTTTTTTCTTCTTAATCATTACAGGAACGATTTCTTTCTCAAAAGCACCGTTCTTCTGAGCTGCCTCTGCCTTTAACTGGCTGTTTAATGCGAACTCATCCAATTCTTCACGGGTAAGTCCCCACTCTCTGCAGATGTTATCAGCAGTCATAATCATGTGATAGTTGTTGAATGCATCCCAAAGCGCATCATTTACCATGGTATCTACTAAGGTTGCATTGTTCATTCTATAACCGTAACGGCCCTGCATTGCTGCATAAGGAGCCATGGACATATTCTCCATACCACCTGCTACTACGATGTCAGCATCACCAGCCTGAATCATCTGTGCTGCCATGTTGACACAGTTCAGACCGGAACCGCATACAACGTTCACTGTAACAGCGGGAACTTCATTCGGAAGACCTGCTTTGATGGAAGCCTGACGGGCTACGTTCTGTCCGAGACCTGCCTGGATTACACATCCCATATATACGTGATCAACCTGCTCAGGTGCTACACCTGCTCTGTTTAATGCTTCTTTGATTACGATTGCGCCAAGCTCCGGTGCCGGTGTTGTGCTCAGGGAACCACCCATGGTACCGATTGCTGTACGGCAAGCGCCTGCCAAAACAACTTTTTTTGCCATCTTTTTTTCCTCCATAATTTGTATTGTTTTTTACAAAAACCCCTGTTTTTAAAGGGTTGACAACGATTGTTATTTTTTTGTCATTGTCCGCTGTTCCTATTGTATCATAGGGATATCTTTTTTGCAATGATTTCTCATGCATCTTTTATGGCAGTTTTTACAGCATTTTCCATCGTGATTTCTGAAAAAGATTCTGTGTCCTGCCGCGTTCCTTCTTTGGTACTTTCCTGCGTGTTATTTTGCGTATTTTTTTCTTGTTGCGTATCTTTCTCATTTTGATAAGATTCTACGGCAGGGTCTTTCATCTGATAAACTCTTTTCCATTCTTTGGTATCTTTTACTTTCGCCACCTCACTGCGGTTTTTATATAAGAATTTCGTCAATTCATAGCAGTCAATCCAGATTTCGTTATTGCCCTCTTTCTGGGATTCATCGAAGATAAGCTGCAATCCCCAATGGAGATGCACTACTTCTATGTTATTCACATTTTCCCTGGTACTGTAACCGGTATGTCCCATATAACCGATTACATCCCCCGCCGTCACCACACTGCCCTCCTGCAGGTTCTCGGCATAGGGGTAATTCTGCCGCAGATGTGCATAATAGTAATAGCGCTTGCCGTCAAAGCTGCGGATGCCGATGCGCCATCCGCCGTACTGGTTCCAGCCCAGCGCTTCCACATAGCCGGACTCCACACAGATAATGGGCGTACCGATCTGCCCCATCATGTCATGTCCTAAGTGCGGTCTGGCATACCCATAACTGCGGGAAGAGCCGAAATCATCATAATGGCTGTAATCAAATCCTTTGGCAATAGGCGAATAGGCTTTCAGTCCATAGTAAGAAGCCATGCTGCCGTCCTCTGTCTGCAGGGAAAATTCTCCTACCATACCGCCAAGCACTGCCGTATATGCTTCCAGATAATAGTCGTAATACTCCATATCCTTTGTCAGCTGCTCCATGGTGGATTCTTTGCTCTGCAGAACCTTTGCCGCCTCCTGAATCTCCCTCACACTGTTTCTGTCAAACTTGCCGCCATGCCTGGCTCCCACATAAGCAATCAGCTCAATCCAGTTTACATGCACCTCATCCTGATAAGTCGCCACATCCAGCTCATAAGCTGCTGACAGCACTTCACAGCTCACATGAAATTCCACCCATTTGATATAGCTGCCGTCCGCCGTTACTTCGATTGCCTCTCCTTCTTCTGATGACCATGCCTTCTCTCCGCCGCTCCAGCCGGACGCTTCGAAACGGTTCCTGATTTCCCTCGTAATACAGACGCATCCAAGCGCAATCAAAAGAAGCAGTTCCAATTTTATGGCAAACCGGGTCTTCTTTTTCCTGCCGTGCTCCTGACAATTCCACATCTTCATACTATTTCCCATCCCAAGGCGCATTCGTGTTTTTATCTGCAACACAATCTGCTTTATCGTAAACAATATATGAAATGATCCTCAATGATATGCGGATCGTTTCCTGCTTTCAGGGCACCTTTCCGTACAAATATTTCTTCCGGACGCAAACTGCAAACAGGCATCCACATGTCCGTGAATGCCTGTCCCGATTTTCAATATGCGATTGTCAGTATCTTCTAATTCTCCGGCTCAATCAGTCCGTATGTGTTACCCTTTCTCTTATATACCACATTAACCTGATCTGTCTCTGCATTGCAGAATACAAAAAAGTTATGGCCTAACAGCTCCATCTGTACGCAGGCATCTTCCGGATACATCGGTTTGATGTCAAACTTCTTCGTACGGCTGATCTGAACTTCTTCATCATCCATATAGTCTTTCTCTACAAATTCCTGACGGAAGAATCCCGCAGACTGCTGCTTATCCACCAGCTTGTTCTTATATTTCTTAAGCTGTCTCTCGATAATCTCCTCCACCAAATCAATGGACACGTACATGTCGCTGCTGACCTGTTCTGAACGGATGATACTGCCTTTGACTGGAATCGTTACTTCTATCTTCTGTCTGTCTTTCTCGACACTCAATGTAACATGTACTTCTGTCTCCTCGGTAAAATATTTCTCCAACTTACCGATCTTATCCTCTACTGCTGCCCTTAACCCCTCTGTTACCTCGATGTTTTTTCCAATAATTATAAATTTCATGTCACTCATCCCTTCCATTGGATTATTGTGTAGTCATTATAGCATATTTGCACTACTTTTTGCAACAATTTAGAAATTATGTTTCCTCTTTTTTGACACCTTGAAAGTCAAGTGTTTTTACGGAAAAATCTTTTACATTTTACTTTTTCATTACAACTTCACAAAACATCCGTTCTTTCGGTTACCATAAATTTAAGTTATCTTTCCCACCCCAAAAATGTGGATAATGTGGATAAATCAGTGTATAAATCATTTTCCCGATAAAAAGGCATATTTTGGATGTGGATAAATCAAAATGCCTGTTTGAAACAAAATATAAAATTAAAAATTGTTTTTGTACAAGATATACAAAAAAGACTACATGCAAGCTTTTTTATGAAAAATTTACGCTTGACACAAAAAGAGGCAAACCTTAAGGCTCACCTCTTATACTTCTGTTTCTGTTTGCACTTTGTTTTAGAAAATACGTCTGATTGATAAAATGGAACGGTAGCTTGCATTGGACACGATGATACCGGTTCTCTCGGTAGATGCGTGTACAATCTGTCCATTGCCGATATAGATTCCTACGTGACCGGAATAGCAGATGATATCACCCGCCTGTGCATTCTCCAGGCCGTTAACGGTAGCACCCACACTTCTGTCTGCTGCAGAAGAATGAGGCAGACTCACACCGAAGTTATTATATACACTCATAACAAATCCGGAACAGTCTGTACCGTTGGTCAAGCTGCTTCCACCGTATACATAAGGATTGCCGACAAACTGCAGGGCAAACTGTGCCACATCAGCTCCGCTGCTTCCTGTAGGACTTGCATATGTCTTACCGCCGCCGGAAGATTTTCCCGAGGAAGAAGAAGATGCATTCTCGGCTGCTTTCTTAGCCGCTGCTTCCTTGGCTGCCTTTCTGGCTGCTTCTTCCTTAGCAAGTCTTGCTTCCTCTTCTGCTATGGATTCTGCTTTTACAAACTCTGTGGATAAGGTAACGTAATCTGTGGATACGTAACCGTCACCTTCCTCGATATTTACTTTTACCCATCCGTCTAACTCTTCTGTAACGATCAGTTCATCCTGATCCGGCACCATACCGATAATGGAAGCATCTAATCCTGCCTGTTCTCTTACATACAAGGTTTCTGTCTGAACCGTTGCGATTCGGGTACCGACCTCTTTGGCATACTCTACGGCATCCTCACCGGTCACACAATACTCACCCTTCACATAACCTTCTACGGAACCGGAACTGATCTTATACCAGCCATCCTCTTCCTCGATAAAAGTACCTACGGACTTATTATAAAGCTTACCGACAATAGAACCGTCCTCACTGGCACTGTCTCTGACGTTTACATAGTCGTTTACTTTGGCAATAACCAGATTCTTGAAGCTTTCTTCCTCTTCCGTCAGGCCACTTCCTGCCGCTGTCTTTAAGTCTTTCGTATATCCTTCGCTGACTACTATCGTATCTTCAATCTTCTTCGGAGAGGTGGTACTGATACCGCCGCCTGCACTGGCAAGATCGGCAAAGCCACCCACCTGCACACTGCCGATGCTGGCCCCCTCTGCCACTGCCGTGTCATCTGTTTCTCCATTCTTTGCGGCCTCCCGCTCCGCTTCTTCTTTCAGATTAGAAAGTGAAGTAGATTTATCAGAATCCTGCAAAGAGAAATCAATGCCCGCCGATGGCAAAACGGAACCGATATTACCGGTTGCGCTTACATCTAAGCTCATTCCTGCAAAGGTAATTGCTGCTGCCATCGCACATGCTGTTATTTTTACGCTTTTTACGTTTTTTCTTTTCATAAATTACCTCATTTGTTACAAATTTGTTACATCTGGCTATAATATAGCATTGCCATTACGTTTTGTCAACTACAGCATCTACCGTTAAAAAACGCGTATTTACGCTAATTATTGTGGTTTTGCCAGAAATTCACAAATATTTCACAGCCCCTTACCATGAAATTATACCAAGTTATGCCGCCTTATCAAGGAGATATAAATCGTAACATTTTTGCAACAAATTGGTGCTCTATGTCATAATTATATGAATGAAATCTGAATACGTTCCGCGCATTTACTGCTGTTTAGGATAAATACCGTTCCACACCGGCGACCGCACAGGCACCGTCTGCCACTGCCGTCACGATCTGGCGCACCTGCTTGGTTCTGATATCTCCTGCCGCAAAGATGCCCGGAACGCTGGTAAGGCAATCCTCTCCCGCTATCAGATAACCGGATGCATCACGATCTATCATTTCACAAAAGCCTCCTGTGTTTGGACGCATACCGATCGCAATAAAGACTCCTTCTACGTCTAATCTGCTGTCCGTACCATCTGTCACAGAATGTAACATCACGCCGTCCACCAGATCACTTCCGCAAATCCCGGACACCGTCTGATTCCAGTGCAGTTCCACATTCTCACAGGCAAAGAGCTTATCCTGCAGGCTCTTAGCCGCCCGCAGGCTGTCACGCCTGTGAATCAGATGGACTTTGCGGCACATGCGGGAGAGATACACTGCATCCTCTACCGCCACATCACCACCTCCAACCACTGCCACATCTCTTCCCTTGAAAAAAGCACCGTCGCAGGTAGCACAATAGGATACACCTTTTCCTTTAAACTCCTTCTCTCCCGGCACATTCAAAAGAGTATGCCCGGCCCCCATGGCGAGGATCAGGGTCTTGGCTTCATACACGCTGCCGTCGGCGGTCTCTACGATCTTAATGTCATTCTTCCCGCTCATGGCGGTCACTGCTGCCTGCTTGAACACTGCACCCATGGTCTGTGCATGTTCCTTAAATTTCATACCCATATCAAAGCCGTTTATCCCCGGCATCCCCAAATAATTATCCACCTCGTAAGTATTGAGAACTTGTCCGCCGCTCATTGGATTTTGTTCTAACACAAGCAATTTCAGTCCGGCACGCATACCGTAAACTGCGGCAGATAAACCCGCCGGCCCGGAACCGATAATGATAAGATCGTACATATTTTTTCCTCCATTCTTCTGCCTGTTATCTGACTGCCCCTTAACTGTCTGACAGCAATAGATTGACAGCATTTATCCTTTAGTATTTACCTTTTCTTACACTTTCATTTGTGTGATATCATGGCACTTTTTCTTTTGATTTTATTATGTTATATTCATTATGTAACACAATACATCAGGTGTCAAAAAGTTCTTTGCACTGTTTCACTACGCAAATCTGCTCATGCAGCAATGCATCTGCACTAATTTCACAGCGCATGGGCCAAACATGATAAGGAGAAATGATATGACCGATATAGTCAAAAGAAAACACGCACTTGTGACAGGCGCGTCACGCGGCATCGGTGCTGCTATTGCCGAAGCTTTGGCAAAAGAAGGATACGACCTGTATATCACTTGTAAACACTCTGCAGAAAAACTGACAGATTTGTCAGAATACTTGACAGACACATACCGCATCTCCTGTGTACCTGTCATTGCTGATATGGGAAATCCGACTGATGTAGCAAAGCTGTTTTCACAAATAAATGATTTGGACGTGCTGGTCAACAATGCCGGCATTTCCTATGTGGGACTCCTGCACGAAATGAGCATCGATGAATGGCAGAATGTAATGCAGACGAATTTAAGTTCCATGTTCTATACAAGCAGACTCGCCATTCCTGTGATGCTGCGAAAGAAAAGCGGCAGAATCATCAATATTTCCTCTGTGTGGGGCAATGTCGGCGCTTCCATGGAAGTGGCTTACTCTGCCTCCAAGGGCGGTGTAAACAGCTTCACCAGGGCACTTGCCAAGGAACTGGCTCCGAGTCATATCCAAGTCAATGCCATCGCCTGCGGTGTCATCGATACGGATATGAATCAATGCTTTTCAAAAGAAGATATGGAAGCACTTCGCGAAGAAATCCCTGCTGACCGAATAGGCCAAGCATCAGAAGTCGCCCAAATGGTACTTTCTGTCTTACATGCACCGGAATATATGACCGGACAAGTCATCACACTGGACGGCGGCTGGATCTGAAACAGAACCTTTATGCCGCCCTCTCTTTCCCGGGCAGTCTGTGTAACACCACGAAGTAACTGATTACCAGCACCACATCCGCTCCGGTCCATGCCGCAATCTCAGCGAAGAAAATCCCCGTCTTTCCTACCGCCAACGGCAGAAGCAGCGCAGTCAAAGTTCTCATAAGAAATTCCACAATACCGGACACCATGGGAAGCACCGTATTTCCCATACCCTGAATGGCAGATCTGGTCACATGCAGAATATATAATATAGGAAGACATACACTCATAACAGCCAGATAGAAATAGGCAATCTGCATCGTCTGTTCCGCCACTTCCGGTGTCCCGGATATGAAAAGCCCCAGTATATTTCTTCCGAATATCAACATCACTGCCGCAATGACAGCAGACGTCGCAAGGGAAATTCCCACCGCAGCCCGCATACCGCTGCGAATACGGTCATATTTGCCCGCGCCGAGATTCTGACCGACATAAGTTACCATGGCATAGCCATAGGAGATCGCGGCAATCTCCAAAAGCCCATAGAGTTTGTTGGTTGCCGTAAAGCCCGCTATGAAGATAACACCGAATCCGTTAACCACCGACTGTACAATCATGCCTCCCACAGAAATAATTGCATTCTGAAATGCCATGGGCAGCCCCAGATAAAACAGCTTGCCGACCAGATTCGAATCGGGTATATAATCTTCTTTTTTCAAAAGAATAAAATCTATCTTTCTGATATGATAAAAACAATACAGGCTTGAAATTCCCTGTGCTATCACAGTCGCTGCAGCGGCGCCTGCGATTCCCCACTGAAACACCATGACAAATATCAGATCCAGCCCAATATTGATCAGTGCCGCCACAACCATCGCATGCAGCGGTGTCTTACTGTCTCCCAAAGAGCGCAGGATACCTGCCAGAAGATTGTACGCCAGCACCACCGGAATCCCTATAAATATAATACGCAGATACAGCAGGGTATCACCGAGAATCGTATCTGGCGTCCGTAAGAGCCTGAGTATCGGCTCACAAAATATCTGTCCAGCACACAACAGCAGTACTGCCGAAAACAGAGACAGCATAATGGCATTGCCGATGACTTTCCGCAAGGAATCCAATTGTTTTGCTCCAAACTCCTGCGCCATCAAAATGGCAAATCCCTGTGCCAATCCCTCAATGACGCCCAGAAAAAGCCAGTGCATCCACTCTGCCGCACCCACCGCAGCCAAAGCGTCTACTCCCAGATATTTTCCAACCACCATCGTATCTACAACCGTATAGAGTTGTTGAAACACATTTCCCAGTGTCAACGACAAGGCAAATGTCAATATCAATTTTGAAGGTTTTCCCTCTGTCATTTCCTTAATGTGCGCTGCCATAATGATAAGATCCCTTTGCATGATTTTGACTTACGATTCAAAAGTCTTGTGCAATCGTATCATATAATACTAAAATGTACAATACGTTCTCTTGCACTCTCATTCTGTAAAAACTATAATAAAAATTAAAGCACTTTCTTATCACATATAATCTTATCACATATAAAAAGAAGGATTCATTATGACTATGACACAGACCAAAACAGAAACAATGACCGAGGGCAATTCCCTCCAACTGATCTTAAAATTTGCGCTGCCGCTGTTATTAGGCAACCTGCTGCAGCAGACCTATAATATGGTGGATGCCGCTATCGTAGGACGATATCTGGGTACTGACGCACTTGCCAGTGTTGGTGCTTCCAGCAGTGTACAGTTCCTTGTCATGGGCTTCTGTATCGGCATCTGCTTAGGGTTCGCCATCCCCGTGGCACAGCGCTTCGGTGCCGGAGATCATAAATCGATGCGGGAATATATTTTTCAGGGTGCGGTTCTTGCCGCAGAACTTGCTGCATTCTGCACCATTTTATGTGCTATCCTATGCCCGGATATTCTGCACCTTTTGTCTACTCCGGACAACATTTACGACAATGCCTATGCTTATCTGTTCGTACTGTTCTTAGGCATACCTTTTAATATTCTCTATAATTTTCAGGCAAGTATCCTGCGTGCCGTCG
Source organism: Lachnospiraceae bacterium (assembly GCA_017936885.1). Classification (GTDB taxonomy): domain Bacteria; phylum Bacillota; class Clostridia; order Lachnospirales; family Lachnospiraceae; genus UBA3282. The sequence goes on from JAGBEO010000001.1 coordinate 187,878, forward strand.
GCAACAGCAAGACACCGTTCTTCTTCCTTGCGTTCTCCACGGTACTGAATATTTTCCTGGATCTGCTGTGTATCATCGTCTTTCACTGGGGCTGCCGCGGTGCCGCGATTGCGACCATTACTGCTCAGGCAGTCAGCGGTATCTGCTGTTTCTTTTATATAATGAAGAAATACGAATTTCTCCATCCCCGCAGAGAAGAAATGTGTCTGGAAAATCATAAAATCGGTACTCTTCTTGCCATGGGACTTCCCATGGGGCTGCAATTCTCCATCACCGCTATCGGCAGTATGGTGATGCAGTCTGCCAACAACAGCTTAGGCTCTGTCTACGTCTCAGGCTTTACCGCAGGTGCCAGAATCAAGCAGTTCGCCATGTGTCCTTTCGATGCTATCGCCACTGCTGTTTCCACTTTCTGCGGGCAGAATCTGGGAGCCGGCAAATATGACCGTATTAAACAGGGTATCCGGCAAGGTGCCATTGTAGGTGTATCTTATGGCGTTTTCATCGGTCTGGTACTGATTTTCTTCGGCAGAACACTGTCTTTACTTTTTATAAGCGGTACAGAAACAGCTGTTCTGGATGCTTCCGCCAAATATCTGCGCTGTATGGGATATTTCTACTGGGCACTTGGCATCTTAAATGTATTCCGTATGAGTACGCAGGGATTAGGGTATTCCGGACGTGCCGTATATGGCGGCGCCATAGAGATGGTTGCCCGAATCGTTGTGAGTGTATTCTTCGTACCGGTTTACGGCTATACCGCGATCTGCTTTGCAGACCAGTGCGCGTGGGTATCTGCCTGCCTGTATATCGTCCCTACCTGCCTGTTGTGTCTGAAGAAAGCGAAAAAAATGTGCTCCGGGGTTCCTTCATAGTTCCCCGGAGTTTTCTTTTGCCCGAAACACTTCTTTCGTCTCTCATAGAAAGTTCTCTCCTGTTTTCAGAGCAGCTCTTATACTTCTGCGGAAGGTTCCTCTTCTTCCCAAAACAGTTCGTCCAACGTCTTGCCAAGCACACGGCAGATGGAACGGCACAGCTTGATTGTCGGGTTATAGTCTCCCTTTTCTATGGCATTCATCGTCTGTCTGGACACACCTACTGCGTCCGCAAGCTGTTGCTGGGACATATCAAGGGCCGCCCTCGCCGCCTTTAATCTCAGGTTCTTCACTCATCTTCCTCCTTTGAACGGACATCTGCTTTACTTATCTTCCACCTTTTGGCAACAATAACAACCAGCATTGCAAGGAAAAGCAGTGCACACAAAGCGTTCATGGCACTGATCCCAAGCACACCGTCTTCGATCAACGTATCCGCCATAATATGGCTGACAACAGATAACACATTAACGATCACCACAAGCACCATTAAGATAATCGTTTTCTTATCGTTTCCACTGATGCCAAAATAGGCATCTTTCCAGATACAATAGCCCGCAAATACACCCACTCCCAGGAATGCACAAGCAGTAATCCCCACCGCAGGATGAATCGGTATATCGAAACCTCCCATCATCAACCCGTAAGCCAGAGAACTGATCAGCATAGCAAAAAATCCATATTTATAACCTATCCCCTGTATAATTTTCTGCCGCTCATCATACTTTTCACTCTTAAGACCGCTTTTCTTTCTTATAACGTATACTATGGCTATAAGAACAACCACAATAGCACAATACATTCCAAATGCATAAACATTATCGTACGTCATAATAACCTCCATTCTTACTCAACCTACAAATTTACATGTGTGCTCCGCGCACATTGCGTAAGGCACAAATTGTTGCATAACACAAACAAGTTCATATGAACATTTTTGTATTTCTTTCATATTACATAATGTAAAATATATCTTACATTAGTATCATATTGCTGAATCAGCATTTTGTCAAGTATATTTTACATTTTGCATAGACAAAGAGTTAGCCAGATAACTCGCACGCGTTAATCCGACAAGATATTTCCTATGGGGCTTTCCAAAGAAATTAGAAAAGAAGCTTTCTGCCAATAACTTGCAAAAAACTTCTTAATGATATTCGGAAAACTTCTCACAGCCAGTTGATTTTTCCCTCAAATACTATTTTGTCACTGCCCTGCGCGATGACGCCGATCTCATAGCAGTCATAGTATTTTCCGACATGTTTCATGACCCTATCCTTATGCTCTTGCGGCACAACAAGATTAAACCCTACACCGCAGTTGAAGGTATGCAGCATTTCTTCATCACTGATGTTACCACTGTTGCGGATATACTTAAAGATATTTAATACCCGCAGCCTGGACAAATTGATTCTGGCACACAGACCATCCGGTATCACTCTGCACAGATTGCCTTCTATGCCTCCACCTGTAATATGTGCCATTCCGTGCAATACTTCTTGATCAAACAGCTCTTTGACAGCCTTATAATAAGGCGTATGCGGTTTCATAATCTGCTCAATAAAGGTCAGACCGTCTATCTTATCTAATTTGATCTGCGGCATTTTATCCATGAGCAGTCGTACCAAAGAATATCCATTGGTATGCAGACCATTAGACGCAATGGCTAACACAGCATCCCCTTCTTCGATCTTAGAGCCGTCTATCACCTTTGCCCTCTCTACAATTCCGGCAATACTGGAGGTCAGTACGTAGACTCCCGATTCTACTACTAAGGGCTGGATGGAGGTCTCGCCGCCCACCAGAGAACATTCATTGGCTTTGCAGGCTTCCGATATTCCTTTTACGAGGCTCTTAATGGTGTCTTTCTCTGCATTGCCGCACACAATCGTGTCCAATACCGCCAGCGGTTTTGCCCCCATAACAATGATATCATTTACAAGATGATTGATCATATCGTGGCAGATGGATTCCGTATAGCCGTATTCCATCGCCAGTTTCTGCTTGGAACCCGGTTCCTCAGACTTCAGCACAAGTACCGGATGCTTCAATTCCGGGAAGTTAATATCATACAATGACGCAAAAGGTCCTAAACCGTTAAGCACACGCCTGTCCGTGGTTTCCAAATGCTTCGCCATTTCCTTTTTGATCGTATCCGTATAGGTGATATCAATTCCGGCTTTGCCGTAGGACAATCCCTCTGCTTCTTTTTCCCTTCCGGCTAAGATCTCGTCTACTGTTACGCCGAGGGCAATTGCCAGATCATAAAGAACTTCTATGTTGGGATAGGTGGTGCCGTTTTCCCATTTGGATACTGCCTGAAAAGAAATGTTTAGCTGATCTGCAAGCTGCTGCTGGGTCATCCCTAGCTTCTTACGCCTCTCCATGATGAAGCTGCCGACTTTGATACTATTGAGCATGTCCGATACCTCCCTGTTTTTCATTCTGTCTGACAGAATTGTGCTTTGCCGTTTCAAAATTTGCGCTGTCGTAATGTATAGCAGATTTCTGTTCTCAGAATACCCTATCCTTGCGCTTTCCGGCAATAACCGCTTAAGGGAGTTTATCGGAGAAATTCAACCAATAGGGGAATTGAGCAATTTAATTATAATATTCCACAATATCATCCAAATTTTTCCTCGGTCTCTTAGCCGGGTGTTCGTCTTTATACCCAAGCGCAACGGCTCCGGTTAACTGCGCCTCTGTTCCGATATACTCTGTCAGTTCCCGATAAGCAAAACAAGTATTACCGATCCACAACGTACCGACGTCTAAGGCTTCCGCCTGCAATAACATATTCTCAACCGCTGCCCCTATGGATAGCATATCATTGATTTCTGTAAATCTTTCATCTGCATTAATTGCTGTAAAAGGAGATTTCCCATTGGTATTAAGCACCATGATAATCACAGGCGCACTTTCCATGATGCGCAGCGTGTTTTCCGCATCAGGAATCCCATGCCCTGAGTCCGGCAGGCTTGGATGTTCCTTTTCTCTTTCGATTCCCTTTTTCATATGATACAAAAGCTCCTGTTTCGCCTTGCCGCTATATACCATAAACTTCCACGGCTGCCTGTTCTTAGCGGAAGGAGCAGCCCTGCCTGCATCCACAATTCTTTCAATCAGTTCTCTTTTTATCTCTTTCTTCTGAAATTTTCTGATACTTCGTCTTGTATAAATCGGTTCTGTTATTTCTGATATTGGTTCTTGGTACGCCATGAGATACCTCCTAAAAAATACTAATCTGTTCTTCTTTCAACGATTTGACTTTTCGCTCGCTAATCCTATCTTCTGCTGCTAATATGCCGCATAATATCGGAGAATTCACATCATATCTACTGCAAGCTCTTACGACTTTATCCTGACTTTCATTGGCATAACAGTATCTGCAGCCATTCTGACAAGTATTGTAAGTGCCGATATCTATACTTTCCACACAGCCACATTCAAGCCTTTGGTTCTTATCTTTCCCTGCATTTATTTTACAGCCGACAATATCTTCTATCAGTCTTTGATCAATACAGCAATTATGCTCTATGCCGTATTGCTCTAAGTCAATCTTTTCTGCGCAGCTGCACATTGCCATACCGTTTGCTTTCGCTATTTCACTTAATCCTCCGGCAAATTTCGCTATTGCGGCATCATTTGGCTCATATACCCCGATGTTTTCCATCACCTTCTTATTTTTAGCATACTGATCCACAAAGCTGATCACACATTTATCCGTATAGCCTTTCAGTGCACTTGCTATCTGTTCAAATGCTTTCAAGTGGTATTCCGGGGTATAAATTCTGGTAAATAAAACAGGATCATACCGCCAAATAACTCTTTGGGGCCCTATCTGATCTGACAGTCTCTGAAACACCAATATCATCTTTTTCCTTTTATGAGGAACATTCGTCTCTATATCTTTTCCATATCCTGTCAGAGTGAACTGAAAATAATACGGATAGGCTGACAGTTCGCCCAGTCTGCCAAACATCGGCGCCGGATTTTTCGTCCAGAAAACAATGCAGTCCACCACATCAGGTGATAAACCGATCCTGCTCACCTGATGGATATTCATCGGATTGCGCACATACACGAAGCCTTCTTTGATTCTATTGTAAAACCATTCCGAATAATAATTCGGGATATCCGTTCTACGGCTTGCACTTAGTATCATTTTTCTTCCTTTTTCTTAGTAAACCACAAGTCGACCGGACTAAACTGCCGCTCTATCCCTTCTGCCGAATCAATTCTTCCGGCAGATATTTTCTCACCATTGCTTCCAAGTCACCTGCATTCAGAGGCTTGGAAAGATAATCCTGAAAACCCGCCTGTATATAAGTTTCCCTAGCTCCCGCGATCGCATTCGCTGTCAGCGCAATAACAGGGACTTCCAGTCCCGTCTCCCGCATTTTCCGTAAAGTCTCTATACCATCCATCTCCGGCATCAGATGATCTAACAGCACCAAATGATAGGACTTCTTCCGCACCATCTCCAGACACTGTGCGCCGCTTGATGCCGTATCGATCTGCATCTGTGTGCTGCGCAGCAATCCCGTCAGCACTTTCAGATTCACACTGTTATCATCCACAGCAAGAATACAGGCCTGCGGTGCCGCAAACGATGCCTGATAAGCCTTCCTTTTGCCCAGACTCTGCTTATATTTCTGTTGAAAATCTCCGATCGGTGTATTATCCCGCACACCCTGTCTGACGGTGAAGAAAAAGACAGAACCTTCTCCATACACGCTTTCAACTTCCAGTTTACTTCCCATCCTATTCAAAATCCGCTGACTGAGCGCCAGTCCCAAGCCGGTTCCTTCGATATTCCTGTTGTCTTTCTCCTCCAATCTCTCAAAAGCTGTAAACAGTTTTTCTTTATCTTCTTCCTTAATTCCCTTTCCAGTATCAGCTACGCGGACCCGCAATTCGATCTCGTCCTTACCCACACTCTCTCCGGATACTTCCAATGTAATCTGCCCTTTATCCGTATATTTGACCGCATTAGTCAATACGTTCATGATAACCTGACGCAGCCTTACTTCATCTCCATATAAACCATCCGGAATGGTTTCCTGTATTTTTAACTGCAAAGTCAGATTTTTCTTCTCTGCCCTCACTTTTACCATGCTGATTAAATCATTCAGTACGCTGCACATCCTGTATTCCACCGGAATAATTTCCATTTTGCCGCTTTCAATTTTGGAAAAATCCAGAATATCATTTACCAAGGACAGCAAAACCTGTCCTGAATCCTGAATCTGATAAGCATAGCTTTTAATTTTCTCATCCTGACATTCCCGAATTACCAGCTCATTCATACCGAGTACTCCATTAATCGGCGTTCTGATTTCATGAGACATATTGGCAAGGAATGTACTCTTAGCCTGATTGGCATAAATTGCCTGTTCTCTTTCCCTGTTCCGTCTGATCAGTTCACTGATATCCGCATATGCGATCACTGCAACATAGAACAGAAAACCTGTATTGTATAAGAAAGACGGAGATGCCATATTAGATAAGCGCGACACATTCATAAAAATAAAGCTTAAGACACCGCTGAAAATCAGCAGCGTAACCGCTATAAAAAAGGCTCTCAATTCTTTCCCGTATCCGTCTTTAACGTCTTTCATCATCGTCACGATAACAAATGTAAAATGAAGAATTATAATTCCGTAAAAGAAGCCTGTCATATCATTCAAATCAACAAGACCGAAAATCTGCAATATTACACTGACCGCCGTATTAAGCAGAAATAAACCGCAAACACCCAGATAATATTTATTGTATCTTTTCTTTTGAATGGCATTATTTAAAAGCGCCATCGGAACCGGAAGCATAAAAATCATAATTCTGGTCACAAATTCCAATGCCGTCAGATTTTGGAAAAAAAGCTGCCTGATCTCATTCCCGGAAATCTGCAATCCGGCCAGCAAAAGAGCAGACGCACCTAAGTATCCCAGATTACTATGCCAGCCGCGCATGGTCTGGAAGACAATATCTACTAAAACAAGCAATAGCCCTAATGTTGCAATCAGACATGCAAAAATAAAGTTTGGAATATATTTCCGGTTCACATAACTATACACAGCTTCCTGCGTTCCCTGAAGAATACTTCTCAGCTTCAACGTTTTTTCATCGCCGGCGCCATGATAACAAATCATAATTTCTTTACCGGCATCTGTACTGAGCAAATTCACAAGCAGCATAGCCTCCGGTGTTGTCCTGCCAAAAGCCCTGGAATCCGCCGTGTCCAAAACCGCCCGTTCATCACCATCTACATAAACAGAAATGGCAGTACGGTATCCATAGATCAAAACAGCCTGTCCCTCCCTGATGGAGTCCGGAAGGGTCTTTACGATCGTAACATCCCCCTGCTCATCCGTCTCAATATCTGCCGGCAGGCTTATCTGCCTGCGGCTTCCATCTGCGGCCTCTACTTCCCAGCCCTCTATGTAATCACACTGCGTCCCTGCACCGATTCTGTAATTTTCCTTAGAAACCATACTGTATATAACAGCAAAACCGACAGCCAAAAACAGAAACACATATAGAATTCCCATCAAGACAGTACTGCCCTTAATTTCCCATTTCCTGTTCATATGTTATCCTTCTTGTTTCTTTCTGATAACGTTTATTTTCATTCTATGTCAATCAAATATAAAAGTCAATTTATATATATTCCGCCAAACACTGACATATATTCCAGACCAAAAACACTGCTTTAGAAGAACAATGCACTTTACGTATGAAATATATCCCGAAAAAATCCGCCCTAAGCACAGCTCTTAGGGCGGACATCATGTATCTTTATTCTCATTCCAATCATGCCTGTTAACACATCGCACGTTTCACTTCTTCATCTGTCGGCATCCCTCCCTGGGCTCCGGCTTTCTCCGTGGAAAGGCTTGCCGCGGTATTGGCATACCGTAACGCCTCTTCTATCGAATCTCCCCGGGTAAGGGCTACTGCGAAAGCGCCGTTTAAGGTATCTCCCGCACCCGTCGTATCCACTACCTTTGCCTTTCTGGCAGGCACATTCAAAATTCCGCCGTTTGTAAGACAGGTACTTACTCCCCTGGAGCCTTGTGTGATCACCAGTTTTTCCGGGTGCAGTTTCATCAATTCTTCAAAGGTGTGATCCTTTCCGAATAAGATGACCGCTTCATGCTCATTGGGAGTCAGATAAGTAACCTTATCCAGAATCTCCTTTTTCACCGGACGGGCAGGACCCGGATTCAAAATGACCTCTACCCCGTTGTCCGTACACAGGCTGATGACATACTCAATCGTTTCCTGCGGGATTTCATGCTGCAGTAATATAATGTCACACTGAAGAACCGCTTCCTTTACGGATTCCACATAAGCGATATCTACGCAGTCATTTGCGCCTGCTACAACAATGATCGTGTTGTCATTTTCTCCCGTGGTGATGATCGCAAGTCCTGTGGGGATATTCGGAACTGTCCTGATATATTTGGTTTCCACACCCATATTACACAGGTTTTCTATCAACTGCTTTCCGGCTTCGTCATCTCCCACACAGCCGAAAAAATCTACCTGCGCCCCAAGCTTTGCCGCAGCAACCGCCTGATTGGCACCTTTTCCTCCAGGAATATATCTCAGGTTTTCTCCTTTCAGAGTCTCCCCTTTCTTCGGAATCCTTTCGGCTTCCACGGTCATATCCATATTAATGCTGCCAACTACTCCTATTTTCTTCATCTTGTCCTCCTTCCTGATGCATTATAAAAATAATACCATAGAAAGTACAAACATAAAAACAGTACCTACAATCATCGGAACGGAAGTTCTCTTTACAATGGCAAGCGGCTCACGCTTCACACTTCCGGCTACGATCATAACCACCGCTGATACCGGAGAAACTGCACGAAGCAGGTTGCCGGCCAGTCCCATCGGCACAGATACCGCAAATACCGGGATACCTGCTGCCGCAGCAAGCGGTACCATCAACGGAACCATGGCGAAGAACAATGCCGTACCGCTTCCGCTTAAAAGCACGATCAAAGCGGTTAATGCAACAAGCAGTAACGGAAGAACAAATCCCATACCGCTTCCCTGCACTCCTGTCATGGCATTCTGCAGTGCCGCAATCAGTCCGATGGATTTTAAACCTGTTACAAAAACGGTACCCGCTACAAGCAGTGCCACGATCGGCATGGAGCCGCCCATTCCCTTAAAGAAAGCTTCTGTGGCATTCAGGGTTTCTTTTCCGTTTCTGTTACGGATCAGCTCACAAATAATTGCAATGACAAAGGAGAATAAGGTTGCTACTTCTACGCTGATATCAATCTGCATACCGGTAATCTTCTGCAATGCAAAAACAACGATCAGCAGTATAATCGGAAGCAATGGTAAAATTGCATATACGGTACGGAATAATGTACCGCCCTTTATCTCTTCCACGGACGTGGTTCCTTCCAGCTTCGTTGCGCTGTCTTTTCCCTTTTTATCACAATGTTTCTGCCAGAAATAATGAACCGCAGCCATCAGAATCAATGTCGGCACGGAAACGATAGCATGATAACGGAACACATAATCTGTCGTGGTCATCCCCGCATATTCTGCGGTCGCTGCCAGCTCTGCCGCAATCGCCACATTATCACTTCCAAGCGGTGTGGGAACGATAGTGGCTGTTGTTGCAATCACAGCCGCTGCCGTCAGGGTACTCATGCCTGCCTGAATCAAAATCGGGTACAGCGTTGCCAGCAGGATGATGGCAAGATTGGATGCACTGGGCACTACCAGGGAAAGCAGATTGCCAAGCAGAAACACAATCGGCACCAGAATATACACAGACTTAATCCGCGCAATCGGTTTGGTCAATACACTGACTGTAACGTTGTTTGCCTTAATAGAATTCATATAAGCAGAATATCCGCCCAGAATCAGAATGATAAATCCGGCTGATGATATGGTGCTCTTAAACTGGTCAGCGATCACTTTCAGCGGATCTAACCACATGGCTCCGGTGGATGCAAATTCCTCACCGCCGATAGGATTGCCCAAGGCAGCTCCCACAAACATTAATACAACACCCATTAAGAATAATGTAATCTTAATATCCATTTTCTTGATCAGCATCACGACTACAATTGCCACAGCAATAATAGCAGATGCATACATAACTACCGTCGTCATAGTAACCTCCTCTTTTCCTTAAACACATTTTCTAATAGAATCTTTAAACCATTCCCTGAATTTTTCCCCGTCAATGTCGATGCAGACCTTGGTATTCGGCTCCTTGTGCAGATAACCTTTCAGGTCAACTACCGTACATCCGGCTGTCATCGAACCGTGCAGTTCCACTCCCACATAGGTCTCTGCTACTTCAAACAACTCAGGACAGAGCAGATAGGCAACCGCACAACTGTCATACATCTTAAGCCCGGTCTGAAAACTTCCGCCGCGGTAACGTTTGAACAGATGATATGCCATATCTCCTACTTTACCCATTGTCTTGATTTCCTCACTATCCTCAGGATATACAAGCGCTTTCAGTCCCACGTCCAGACCAGCCATCACAATAGGCAGACCGCTCTGGAATACCATCTGCGCCGCCTCCGGGTCAGTAGCGATGTTAAACTCCGACATAACACCTTTATTGCCTCTGCCTGCCGAGCCGCCCATCATGACGATTTCGCGGATATTCTTCTTAACCTCAGGATACATTGCAAAAAGAAGCGCAATATTGGTCAGCGTTGCAATCGGCACCAGCGTAACCGGCTCAGGACTCTCCATGATAACACGGCGCATGGCATTGACCGCATGTTCCGAAAGCAGCAGCTCCTCCTTCGGTTCCGGGAAGTCATAGCCTTCCATACCCGTCTTGCCGTGAACATTCGATGCGTCTACAAAATCCACGATCAGCGGTTTGGCAGCCCCCTTTGCAACCGGTACGTCCTTTCCGAAGAAATGTAACAGGCGCAGCGTATTGAGTGTTACATTTTCCAAAGAAACATTTCCTGCCACTGTTGTGATCAGACGGACATCCAGTTCTTCGGAAAATAGTGCAATGGCAATCGCCAGGGCATCATCAATTCCCGGATCCGTGTCAATAATAATTGGTCTTTTTCTCATGATTCATTACCTCCTTTTTCTATAATTAATGATTTTCTTTTTCCTTCCTGCACACTGACTAACCCCAAGTTCGTCAGTTTCCATGCCGGAGATACGGGAAGTCCAAGACATGCAAATGACATGACCGGATTCTCATGCCGGTATCCCAATCTCTCCATTGCTTTTCTAACCAAAGCAAGACCAGCTCCGATTTCAGCTACGGGCCTGTCACTTAAAAGCCCGCAGACAGGCAACGCAAGCTCTGCAAGGATCTCTCCCTGATATACTGCCAGACAGCCTCCCTGCATCTTGCGGATGCGGTTCACGGCAAACGCCATGTCCGATACATCATCTCCCGCTACCATCAGGTTATGATGGTCATGCATATAGGTAGATGCGAGCGTTCCCCGGGTATGACAGCTTCCGGTCAGGAAGCCAAATCCTGCCGTTTCATTCTTTCCATGCCGTTCCAGCACGACTGCCAGCAGACAGCCGCTGTCTTTCCAATCCAGATAGCCGTCCCGCACCCGCATTGTGACCGGCTTTAGTCTCGTCTGCGTACCGGATGGCTCTACCTCTATCACCCGTACCTGTACTTCGCCGCTATGCTCCGGCACAGCAATTCTGAAAAATTCCGGGGTTACCTTCCCAACCTGTACGCTCTGATAGAAATCAGCCGGAAACCGATAGGTTTCAACCTCTTCTCCGGTCTGCGGCGCCGGAAATATTTCTCTTCCCCGCTTAAAGACACGCTCCGGCCGAAAACTCTCCGGTCGTCTCATAAGCTGAAAATCTGCCAGTTTTCCCGGTGCTATCGCTCCCCTGTCATCAAGGTGCATCCGGCGGCACGGCGTATAGGTGGCACAGTAAACCGCTTCTTCCAGTGGAAATCCCAGTGTTACCGCCTCTGAGACCACATAGTTGAGCTGCCCCTTTTTCCAGAGCACATCTGCCATCGTATCATCCGTAACAAAAGCGCAGTGCTCATACAAATGATTATCTCTGATATAGTCAAACAGTTCCCTGCCAAGCATTTTCTGCTGGATTTCCAGAAACATACCGTTTTCCATGCGCTGACGGATTTCTTCAAGAGTATGCTCCGTATGGTCTGCGTTAATACCAAGACTAAGAAACTTGGCAAGTTCTAAATCCATCAGCTTAGGACAATGTCCCTCAACCGGGAAAAAAGGATATTTCTCCCTGACATAGGACAAGAAGCGGTTGATTTCAAGCTGACTGCCTGCCTGAATGACACCCCGGTAATTCATTACCTCACCCACACAGACCACTTCCGGGTATGCAAGCAGCTCTTTCATATCTTCATAGTCAATTCTGCCGCCTGTAGTCTCCAGTGTTTCATCCGTGGAGGGCACACTGCTGGGAATGCCGTAGAAGATATCTACAGGCGCTTTGCTGCCGGCTCTGATCATCTCCCTAATACCACGCATTCCTTTGACATTTGCCATCTCATGCGGCTCTGACACGATCGTCGTCACGCCGTTAGCCGCAAGGCACTGCGCAAATGCACCGGGTGTCATCATGGAGCTTTCAATATGCATATGAATATCCACCAAACCGGGAATCATATATTGTCCATGTGCATCTATCGTCCGTTCTGCCTCAAACTCAGTCTTTTGCATAATATCTATATAGTAGAAGCGGTCATTCACAACTGCCACATCTGCTTCCCGAAACCGTTTCAGATACGTATTAAATACCTTGGCACCTCTGATCAGAAGCGATACTTTCTCTCTCCCCATCTGCTTATACCATCGTGTAGAAATACAGCAGACAGACAAGGACAAGAACATACATCACAGGAGAAATTTCTTTTCTCTTTCCGGCTGCCAGTTTCAAAATCAAATAAGCCGGAAGCGCTACACAGATACCATTGGCAATATTATTTGCAAAAATAGTAAATGTCACACAAAGAAATGCAGGAAAATATTCTGTAAAATCATCATAATTGATTTTGCGCATTCCGCTTAACATATTTACACCGATAAAAATCAGTACCGGCGCTGTCGCCGCTGACGGAATGATCAGTGCCAGAGGTGCCGCGAATAACGCCAGTGTAAAGCATACGCTGGTAAAAATCACGGTCAGTCCGGTTTTGCCGCCTGCCTCCACGCCTGCGGAAGACTCAAGATAAGTCGTCATACTCGGAATCCCGAACAGCGCACCGAAGCTGGTTGCAACCGCGTCTACCTTAAAGCATTTATCAATACCCGGCAGATTACCATGGTCATCCAAATATCCGGCCTTGGCACCGACGCCGAGCACCGTTCCAAACGTCGAAAAGAAATCAGGCACAAACAAGGCGATCAAAAAGGGAAGATAAGCAAACTTCAATGCTCCTGCAAAATCAATATTCATAAACTGATCACCAAGACCTGCCGGCATGGAAAAAAGCTGCTCCGGAAGTTTGGTCACGCCAAAGGGTATTCCGATGAGTGTGGTCAGTCCGATGGTTAGAATCATGTCACCGGGTATTTTCCGGGATTTCATAATAAATAAGATTACAAATCCGATCAGGCAAACCAATACCTGCGGCGAAGTTAAATCTCCGAATGTCAGATTATTTTTCGCTTCCACTGCCACGATCAATCCACAGCTTTTAGCACCCAGCAGCGCGATAAACAATCCGATTCCGGCGCTGACCGCATGTTTCAGGCTGACGGGAATCACCCGCACTACCGCTTCACGCAGTCCCAGAAATGAAATCAGTATAAATAAAATGCCGCTCCAAAAAATAACCCCTGCGGCTGCCTGCGGGCTGATTCCTTCGTTGGTTATCATGGAAGCCACGATACCTACGCTTCCCAGTCCCGGTGCCAAGGCAAACGGACGGTTGGTATACAATGCCATGGCACAGGTCGTTAAGATGATCAGCAGCACCATGGCTGTCAGTACCACATGCTTATCCATTCCGGCATTTCCCAGCATATTCGGCACTGTTGCCAGTACATACGCCATTGTTACAAAGGTGGTGATACCGGCCAGCATTTCTCTTTCTACCGTGGTCTGATAGGTAGATAGTTGAAACTGTTTTTCAATCCACTTCTTCACGTTTTCCCCTCCGATTTTCTCTTGTGTTTTCTTTAAATTTATTGTAGTATGAGATATATTATATGTCCAATTCATATTTCTCATAAATTTTATAACTTTTGTGCATACTTATGTATAAACACACTGAACGGAGGATTCCTATGGATTTTCAGAAATTTGAATATTTTATGGCGATCGCCAAACACAGAAACCTGACAAAAGCATCACAGGAACTATATATCTCACAGCCCACACTGACCAAGTTCCTACAGAAGCTGGAACAGGAGCTTGGCGGTAAATTATTCCGCCGAAACGGTCACAACTATGATCTGACCTTTCTCGGACAGCGTTACTACGATTACGCCCAAAAAGCGCTGACGCTCAATCAGGACTGGGAAAAAGAACTGCAGGATATGCGTTCTTCTTATGAAGGGGAACTGAATATTGCATTCCCGCCAATGCGCAGCGTCTGCATTCTTCCCAAGATTCTCCCGGCATTTCATACAAAACATCCGGGCGTGCGCATTAATATCTATGAACAGGGACATAACATTCAGGATTCCCTTTTAGCGGACGGGAAACTTGATTTCGCTATTTTCAGCAACTGGCATCCGCTCTCCGGCTTAAGCTATGAAGTATTGACCGTGGAAGAAATCCTGCTGATCCTGCCTTCCGATCACCCCCTTGCAGATCGCGGCATACAGCGCGACGGATTTCGTTATCCGTGGCTGGATCTTGGCTTATTGGCTGACAACCCGTTTATTCTTCACTTCCCGGATCAGAATACCGGCCGTGCCGCTTCACAGCTTTTCGAACAATATCATATCCAGCCGCCGGTTCATTTCCGCAGCCGTAACAACCAGCTCTGTATCCAGCTTGTCTCAAAGGGACTGGGCGCTTGTTTTTCACCTGAAACGTATGTGCAATACACGTCCTCTATCTGGCCTTTGCAGGCGTTTTCCGTTGGAAATCCGGGTCTTACGAATCAGCTCGTGCTTGCTTACAGACAAAACTCGTATTTAAGTACTTATGCACAGGATTTTATTACGATTGCACGGGAGTGTCTGCAGCACTGCTAAGTACACAAAAAGAGATGTTTCTCAAACAGATAATTCCGTTTGAAAAACATCTCTATATAATCTTTTCTATGTCTATTATGCGCTGCCGGCTGATTATCTCTTACTGAACTGCGGTGCACGACGAGCTGCTTTGAGACCGTATTTCTTTCTCTCTTTCATACGAGGATCTCTTGTTAAGTAACCAGCTTTCTTTAATGTCGGTCTGTAATCAGGATCTGCCTGAAGAAGCGCTCTTGCGATACCGTGTCTTACGGCACCTGCCTGACCTGTATATCCGCCACCCTTAACAGTAACGATAACATCGAATTTATCAGCCGTCTCAGTAGCTGTCAGAGGCTGACGAACGATAACTTTTAATGTCTCTAATCCAAAATAATCATCAATGCTTCTCTTATTGATTGTGATTTCGCCCTTACCGGGTACTAAATAAACTCTGGCGATAGATTTTTTTCTTCTACCGGTTCCGTAATATTTTGCTGTAGCTGCTTTAGCCATTTCTATTTTCTCCTTTCAGTCCTTGTGAATTAAAATGTTAATACTTCCGGCTTCTGTGCTGCCTGCTGATGTTCAGGTCCTGCATACACGTGAAGTTTTGTGTACATTTGTCTTCCCAAAGGTCCTTTTGGAAGCATGCCTTTTACTGCATACTCTACAACTCTCTCAGGATGTTTCTGCATCATTTCTCTTAAGGTAGTCTCTTTCATACCACCTACATAATCAGAGTGATGATAATAAATCTTCTGGTCTAACTTCCTACCTGTCACTTTAACCTTCTCAGCATTGACAACGATTACGTAATCACCTGTATCAATGTGGGGTGTAAAGATCGGTTTGTTCTTGCCTCTTAAAACCTTAGCAACCTCAGATGCTAAACGTCCGAGTGTCATATCTGTTGCATCAACTACATACCACTTTCTTTCGATTGTAGCTGGGCTTGCCATAAAAGTCTTCATTGTATTAACCTCCATAGTAACTAAATCGTCTTACGACTGTCTGTGTTGTTCCTCAAAGTCCCTCATGCAGATGTCCGGCCACACTTAAGACCCTCTTAACAACGGTTTGTACTCTATTCAAAATGCCTTCGCCGGGGCTTTGGCTTGACATTTTTAAACATTGTCACAGTTAGATATTATATTATACGCTTCCACGCGTGTCAACTGGTTTTTTGTGATTTGTGAAACCAAATCGCTTTTCTTATCTCTTTGCTCAAAACTTCCTGATATCTGCCACAACCCATTCATCCTCTTTGATATCATACGGCTGCCCGCAATAGGGACAGTGTCTCTCATTCATGGCATCAAAGCTGCCACCGCAGTTTTTACACTGTACCTTCTGAACAGAGAAACCCACCTCTTCTTTCCTGGTAATATCCTTCACAATACCGATCCGGAAAACATCTTCCCTCTGATAAATTTTTCTTCCGTTATCATGAACATCCATCATAGGAACATCCAGATTCAGATAACAGTAATTGCCGTTCATCCGGTAATAATTCATACTGATTTTTCCCTGAAAAGAAGCTTCGATAATCTCATCAAACTCAGGATGCGGATCGTTCCCTTCATACACGGCGAGATTTCTCCTGTCACTTGAGAAGATTATAATTTTCAGCGTAGATACCAGTTGGTTTGTAAAGTAGTCCCACGAAAAACTTGTATCAAATCCACTTAACAGCGTTGTGATCTTGTTCTTAGCCGCCTGCTGCTTCACAAGCGGAGATACCGAACCGATTGCCGCTAAGAGCAGCTTTCCAACCATCCCAAACGCCCATACGACATAGCCGATAAGTGCAAAACCGGCAGCACTGCCAAGGATATACAAAATCCCCAGAAGAAACGTCTCTTCTTTCATAATGAAAAGGGAAAACAATACGCCGACGGCCGCACCGGCCAGTGCAAAACCCGAGGCGCTTTTTTTCACCGTTTCGCGCGCTGCATAATCTCTTACATACAGATAAGAGGTTACTTTCGGAAACAGATCTGACATCATAAACTTTGTATGACAGTAAGCGCATCCTTCCTGTAAGACTTTGATCGTATTAATTGCACCGCAGGCCGGACAACAATAGTTTTCCGTTTCATTTACCCTGCCTTCTTTTAACCAGGTAGTCGTTACATATAAAACTTCCTGGCTTTTCTTCTCAAATCTTTTCTTCCCGTCGCGGAAAAACCGGATAGTCTTCGTACAACTGCGAAAATCGATATAGCTTTCGTATTTTGTACTCTTTCTGCTCGCCCTGCCATACATACCGCCCATAGTGATATCTTTTTCATCCCTGGGCGGTGCAAGCTCATACTCCATCCTTAGATTTCTCTGTGCAAGTCTTTCCTGCTGTAATTCCAGAGAATATCGCACATCCTGATTGGCGCTTTCCGGCAGTTTTCCTGTTTTACTCCATGTGATCAGTTCTTTTGCGAACCGTTGATTGATTTCTTTCTTATCCATAATAAATTATTGATTCTGTCTCCCGGGCTGCCTTATACCTAATGGCAAATTGGGTTTTTCTATAGTGTTACTTTGATACTGTCATACATTTTATAGAAATTCATACTTCACAAGTGTCAATCCACATGCCGGAGCCGTAGGCCCCGCGGCACTCCTGTCCTTTGCTTCCAGAATCCGCACAATTTCCTGCGGTTCTATATGCCCTCTGCCCACTTCCATCAAGGTGCCGGCCATGATCCTTACCATATTATAAAGGAAGCCTCTGCCGGTTACCCGTATCGTGATCAGCTTCCCTTCTTTCCCCACTTCCACACTATCCACCTGCCGCACTGTGCTTTCCACCTGTGCTTCCGCGCTGCAGAAACTCTTAAAATCATGGGTTCCTGCAAAGTAAGCCGCTGCCTCCTGCATCCGCCCTATATCATAAGGCACATAAGAGAAATGGGTATACAACCGTTCTGTAGGAATCGGAAAAGGTGCATTATAAATCCTGTATTCGTAGGTTTTCCGGCTGTCACAATGTCTGGGATGAAATGCACTGTCCACTTCTTTGGATTCCTGAATCCTGATATCCTCCGGCAGCCTCGCATTTAAGGCATACGCTATTTTTCCGGCAGGAATCCTTGTCTGCGTATCAAAAACTGCCACATTTCCCAGTGCATGTACACCGGCGTCCGTTCTGCTTGCGCCGATGACTTCTATTTCTTCCTGTAGAAGCGCAGAAAGGCATCTG
The DNA here is from genome assembly GCA_017936885.1 of Lachnospiraceae bacterium. GTDB lineage: Bacteria > Bacillota > Clostridia > Lachnospirales > Lachnospiraceae > UBA3282. Next base: position 206,123 of record JAGBEO010000001.1, read on the forward strand.
TTTAAGACACCTTCTATCGTTTCGCTATTCTGCTGTACCTGCCAGCCATGATAATTGGTTCCGTCATAGGCTACAACCAACATGATTCTTTTCATTGAACAGGCATACCTTTCTCTCAACTTATAAACCGCTTTACACGCTCAGCATACGCATTATAAAGCCCCTGACATTTACTTATATTACAAAGTTCATCGACACACAGACAGCCAGATAGCAGACCAATACAAGATAGGCAATGCCATCCCGTCTCCGGTATTTGAGCGGCTTCATCTTCGTTCTGTGATCGCCGCCGCGGTAACATCTGGCCTCCATTGCCATCGCCAGATCATTGGCTCTGCGAAATGCGGAAATAAACAACGGCACCAGTAAAGGAACCATTGCCTTTGCTTTCTTAACCAGATTGCCGCTCTCAAAATCTGCACCTCTTGCAATCTGCGCTTTCATGATCTTATCCGTCTCTTCCAACAGGATCGGGATAAACCGAAGGGCGATGGACATCATCATCGCCACCTCATGCACCGGCACCTTCACTGCCTTGAGCGGATTCATCAGCTTCTCCATACCGTCTGTGAGACTGTTCGGTGTGGTCGTGAGCGTCATAACGGAAGAACCTATAATCAGAAAAGACAAGCGAATCGCCATCATAACCGCGATTCTTGCTCCTTCCTTCGTGATTGTCAGCTTCCAGACAGACACAAGCGCCTCTCCCGGTGTCAGAAACAGGTTAAAGACTACCGTGATCATCAGAATAAACACAATTGCTTTCATACCTTTAATCATAAATTTAAAAGGCACCTTAGACAGTTTAATCACTATAGCCAGAAAAATAGCAGCTACTACATAGCCAAACCAGTTATTTACCACAAAAAGAGATATAATAAAACAGATGGTAGCTACTAACTTCACCCGTGGGTCCAGTTTATGAATGACGGAATCCGCCTGATAATATTGGCCCAATGTAATCTCTCGTATCATAGTTTGATTCCTTTCAGTATCTCCTGCTTGGCTTCTTCAATCGTAGTCACATCGGTTGCAACCGGCAATCCTTTCTCCCGAAGCGCCTGCATAATATAAGTTACCTGAGGTGCGGCAAGCCCTACCTGTTCCAATTCTTTATAATGTTTAAATACTTCCTTCGGCACATCATCGTAGAGCACACTTCCCTTGTTCATCACGATAATACGCTCCACGTACTTCGCCACATCTTCCATACTGTGGGAGACAAGGATAACCGTAATTCCTGTCTCTTCTTTCAATTTCGCAATCTGGTCTAATATCTCATCCCTGCCCTTCGGATCTAATCCCGCAGTAGGCTCATCCAGCACCAAAATGTCCGGTTTCATGGCTAAAACACCCGCAATCGCCACACGGCGCTTCTGCCCGCCGGAAAGATCAAAAGGAGACTGATAAAAATATTCGTCTTCCAACCCTACCTGCTTCAATGCGGCGTAGGCGCGAAGCTCTGTCTCCTGTTTGGACAATCCCAGATTCTTCGGACCGAAACAAACATCCGTAAACACGTCTATCTCAAAGAGCTGATGCTCCGGGTACTGAAAAACCAGCCCGACCTTACTGCGCAGCTTCTTTTTATCATAATCACTTGCATGAATATCTTCTCCGTTAAAATAAATGCTGCCGCTTGTAGGCTTGATCAGCCCGTTCAGATGCTGTACCAGGGTAGATTTGCCGGAACCGGTATGCCCGATCAGTCCGATAAACTGTCCGTCCGGAATCACCAGATTCACATCCTTTAAGGCATGCACCGCAAGTGCCGTATCATCACCGTATATATAATTTACATGATCTAATATTAAAGACATCGCTATGTCTCCCCTGTTGTCTTACTTTTTATTCTTGTTCCGACCGGAAACATTCAGCAGCACCTGCGTGAATTCTTCAATGGTCAGAATACCGTCCGGCAGATTCAGCCCGCTCTTTTTCAGTTCATGGGCAAGCAGCGTCACCTGCGGTACATCCAGCCGTAATGCCTTTAGCTTTTCCACCTGGGAAAAGATTTCCCGCGGCGTACCTTCCATCGCAACCTTGCCTTTATCCATGACAAAAACCTTATCGGCATGAATAATTTCTTCCATATAGTGCGTGATCAGCACCACCGTAATGCCTTCCACGTCGTTTAATGCCCTGACCGCACGCACCACTTCCTTGCGCCCGTTGGGGTCAAGCATCGCCGTCGGCTCGTCTAAGATAATACATTTGGGATGCATGGCGATCACGCCTGCAATGGAAACGCGCTGCTTCTGTCCACCGGAAAGTTTATTCGGCGAATGTTTGCGGTACTCATACATACCCACTGCCTTCAGACTCTCTTCCACACGCTGCCAGATTTCCTCGGTAGGCACACCCATGTTCTCCGGCCCGAAGCCGACATCTTCCTCTACCACCTGACCGATGATTTGATTGTCAGGATTTTGAAAGACCATTCCGGCTTCCTGCCGTATATTCCATAGTTCCTTCTCATCCTTTGTGTCCATCCCGTCTACCCATACGGTTCCTTCCGTGGGATACAGAATTGCATTGATATGTTTTGCCAGCGTAGACTTACCGGAGCCGTTATGCCCCAGGATCGCTACGAAATCCCCCTGTTTGACATCGATATCCACCTCGTCTACCGCCCGGGTGATTCCTTCCACATTACCTTCTTCGTCTCGTCTGATATATTCAAATACTAACTTATCCGTCTTAATGATTCCCATATTGTTATCCTTTTGAATAAATTGGTTTACAATCATTCCATGTCACCGCCTATTGTACTAGATTATGGTGGAAAATACAAGCTATAATGGTGTATAAGAAAAGGGGTAAATATGATATAATTCTTAAAAAAGAAATACCGGTTTCATTACAGGCAAGGAGATATGACACGCATGTCACAAAATACATTTGACAACAAATCCAATACCGTACAAAATAGCACAGACAACCTGCAAACATCCGATAACGTACAAAAATCCGGCATCACACAAAGTAGCGTCCAAAATGTCGGCAATGCTCCCACCGGCAGCAAACCAGCGAAAAAACCTTACACACGGAAAGAACTGTGTAAACAGCTTGCCAAGCCTTTCGGTTTTCTGCTGCTTTTCATTATGATATGTGCCTTTCTGGCACAATATCTGATAGGTGCGGAAACATTAGAGGAATATGCTAAGAATAATCCTGAACTGGCTTACGGCCCCCGGACTGAAGCGGATGACACAAATGACACTGCCAATGTGAAGGATACCACTGTGGAAGATGCAGGAAATCCTGCAACTGACACGGTGGACAACTCTTCCGTATATAATAAAACAGATACGGCATCCGCCGCGCAATCAGAAAATAACAACACCGGCTTACCATCATCAGATATGACACAGCCGGAAACGGAAAGCAGTGATTTGCAGTCTGAAAAGGAGAATGATGATATGAATGTCAATCCGGAACGTATAACTTACAAACCGGGCTTTTACTACGAGCCGTTAAACGAGACTATCAAACAGAGGATTACCGGCATTTCTTATCCGGTAACGGAATCGCTGGCAGATAAGACAGCCATTCCCTCCGTCAATATGATTGCCGATGATACGGTTCCCGCCGTGTCCTACGATGATCTGCGCTATGTCAGGGTACTGCATTATGACTTCGACGACAGAGAGAAGGAAGGCGAATTGATCTGCAACAAAGCCATTGCAGAGGATATGGTTGAAATTTTCTACGAACTGTATCAGAGTGATTACCAGATCGAACAGATCCGCCTGGTTGACGAGTATAGCGGCGATGACACGTTATCCATGATGGACAACAATACTTCTTGCTTCAATTACAGGGTGGTGGACGGCACCGACAGCCTTTCCAAACATGCTTACGGGCTTGCCATCGATATCAACCCTTTCTACAATCCTTATATCGTCTTTGGCAGAAATGAAGACGGAAGCGACTATATTTCTCCGAAAGGCAGCGAGGTCTATGCGGACCGCAGTCAGAATTTTGCCTACAAGATTGATGAAAACGACTTGTGTTACCGCCTGTTTAAAGAACATGGCTTTACTTGGGGCGGCGACTGGAACTCCTGTAAAGACTATCAGCATTTTCAGAAAGCGATTGAATAGGCTAAATCCAAAGCAATTAACCTCTATATGTAAGCAAAACAGATTTCTGTAAGATATATGCTATCTAATCAATAATCTGTTTTGCTTTTATATGTGTACTTGCACAATACTATCACGTAAGTCCGGATTATATATGTGGTCTGACCAATATCAGGAAATCCTATCCTTCAAAATAATGCACAACACAACATATAGTAGTATGCATTACTATTTTTCCTCTCTTTTTCCATATTATGAGATTTTGGCGGTCCTCTATCTATTTTCACTCCCCAATTTTTTTACATATATTTTCTAAAAAAATCTTGCAATAACTTTTTTCACATGCTATAAGAAATATATCTTAAATGATATGCGAACTATCATTTTCTAATATCTATAAATGATTTCTATTGAGGTACTTATCGATGAATATTTCTAAACCATCTTTTCACACTGCCCATGGTGCACTTCCCTATACAATGACAAATGATTATCTGTTTCGTGCTGTTTTACAGAAAAATAATATTGTACTGAAAGGATTAATCTGCTCTCTTTTACACTTGCCGCCCAAAAGAATTCACTCTATAACGATCCAAAACCCGATCGAACTGGGTAAAGCGATTGACAACAAGACTTTTATTTTGGATATTAAAGTCATTTTAAATAATGCCACTCTTATCAATCTGGAAATGCAGGTAGTTAATCTCGGCTTCTGGCCCGAACGCTCACTTAGTTATCTATGCCGTTCCTTTGATTCTCTCAATAAAGGAGAAAATTACTCTGCAGTTAAACCAGTCATCCATATCAGCATTTTGGATTTCACGCTTTTCCCGGAACATCCGGAATTTTATTCTTCATATGCGTTGTTAAATGTGAAAAATAATACGATTTATAGTGACAAAATAAAGTTGTCTGTGATAAACTTAAATCAGATAGAATTAGCAACCGAAGAGGATAAATTATACCATATTGATTATTGGGCAAAGTTTTTCAAAGCTACCACTTGGGAGGAGATTAAAATGCTGGCTGCAAAAAACAGGTACATTCAAGAAGCTTCTGAATCCTTATTTGAACTATGTGCAGAAGATGAGATACGTGAACAATGCGAAGCACGTGAGGAATACTATCGTATGGAACGCACCCTGCAATCTGAGCATCAAGCTCTTATGAATAACCTCCATCAGACAGAACATAAGCTAAAACGTGTGAAGATTAAACTATCTGATACAGAAGCAACATTATTGAATACGCAAAATTCATTGGCTGATACGCAGAATGCTCTGTCAAATACACAGAATGAACTAACAGATGCGCAGAATGAACTGGCGCAATTCAAATTGGAAAATGAACGCTTAAAGGCACAGCTTCAAACCTTACAGCGGTCATGATAAACATAATCGGAAGAAAAATCTGTCTTAACGATTTTTCTTTCTTCCATAACCTCAATCTGTTTCAGTTAGTTTTATAATTTCGTGCTATTTTATACGATTTCCTTACATAAAACAAAGGGGCTGTCGCACTAAATAATTAGTGCGGCAGCCCCTTTATCATTCAATACCGTTTATTCTATTATACTAACTCAAGTACAACTTCCATAGCTGCATCGCCCTTACGAGGTCCGATCTTAACGATTCTTGTGTAACCACCGTTACGGCTTGCGTATTTAGCACCATACTCATCGAAAAGTTTAGCAACTAAATCAACTTCCTTAGTAGCTTTCTTCTTGCCTGCTGCTGTTGTAGGAACTTCTGTTACAGGGTATAATACCTTGAGCATCTGTCTTCTGGCATGTAATCTGGAAGGCATATCTTTCTTAATTTCCTTCTCTACTGTATCGTATACAGTTACTTTCTTGCCGTCTACAACTTCTTTAACTCTCTTACCGTCTTTATCTTTACGTGCCACTTTAGCTGTAACCTTAACGGTCTCGAAGTTATCTTTCTCTTTCACAGCCAGTGCAATAAGACCTTCAGCGATCTTACGAACTTCTTTCGCCTTAGCTTCTGTTGTAACGATCTTTCCGTTATAAAGAAGTGCTGTTACCTGACTTCTAAGTAATGCTTTTCTCTGGTCAGATGTTCTGCCGAGTTTTCTGTATTTTGCCATAATAGGCTCCTTTCTCACTTGGGAGTTCTCTCCCGTCATGGTACATCCGGCCACGCGCTTTGGACTTACTTACCGAATGCGTTAATAGTTCCATTCATGAGCTGACGCATCAGCGCTCTTTGGACTTATCTCACACGTCATTCATTTCGCATTTTAGAATATATTGAAACTTTTTCAATATATTTTAAAATTTTTATGCTTCATCGCTGGGATTCAGCTGTAAACCTAATTCTTTTAACTTAGCAAGTACTTCCTCAAGTGACTTTCGTCCAAGGTTACGAACCTTCATCATATCTTCGGAAGTCTTGTTCGTTAATTCTTCTACTGTATTAATACCAGCTCTCTTTAAGCAGTTATAGGAACGAACAGATAACTCTAATTCGTCAATGCTCATTTCCAATACTTTCTCTTTCTCATCGTCTTCTTTTTCTACCATAACTTCTGCAGTCTTGGCATTCTCAGATAAATCGATGAAAAGGCTTAAATGTTCGCTCAGTACTTTAGCAGCCAAACTAACCGCTTCATCAGGAACCAGAGTTCCATTTGTGTAAACATCCAGTGTCAGTTTATCATAATCGGTAATCTGACCAACACGGGTATTCTCTACGGTTACATTGACTCTTTCAATCGGTGTATAAATTGAGTCTATTGCAATGACACCAATCGGTAAATCCTCTGTCTTGTTCTTATCAGAACTTACATATCCTCTGCCCTTTGTAATTGTCAGTTCCATGTATAACTTAGTGTCTTTACCGCTTAAAGTGGCGATTACTAAGTCAGGATTTAATATCTCAATATCCTGATCAACCTGAATATCAGATGCTCTTACAACGCCTTCGCCTTCATACTCAATGTATGCAGTCTTAGTTTCATTTGTATCGCTGTTATTCCTGATTGCAAGGCTCTTGATGTTCATGATGATCTCTGTCACATCTTCCTTAACACCGGGAATAGAGCTGAATTCATGTAAGACACCTTCGATTTTGACCTGACTGACTGCCGCACCCGGTAAAGAAGAAAGCATAATTCTTCTAAGAGAATTACCAAGGGTAATACCGTAACCTCTTTCCAAAGGTTCAACCACGAATTTACCATACTTCTTATCTTCTGAGATTTCTACAACCTCAATATTTGGTCTCTCAAAATCAAACACTCAAATACCCTCCTTTACGAACATTTTGAAATACACTTATCATAAATTGCTTTACCTGTAAGAATCGCTCTACGATTCTTACCCATGAAATACAGTTGTTCAGGGCAGCGAATTTCGCTGCCTTAGAACATTTTTTCATGGTTTTATTTGGAGTATAACTCGACGATAAGCATCTCGTTTACCGGAACGTCGATCATTTCTCTTGTAGGGAGGTATTTAACAGTTCCCTTTAATGCATCCTGATCTACCTCAATCCACTCCGGAACAAGTCTTCCTGCTGTTACTTCGAGGATATCTTTATATCTCTGTAAGGATTTGGATTTCTCTCTTACTTCGATCACATCGCCTGCCTTAACTAAATAGGAAGGGATGTTTACCGGCTTACCATTTACGAGGAAGTGCTTGTGGTCTACAACCTGTCTTGCCTCTCTTCTTGTTCTTGCAAAGCCCATTCTGAATACTACGCTGTCAAGTCTGCTCTCAAGCATAATCATAAGGTTTTCACCGGTCATACCCTTCATTCTGTCAGCTTTCTCATAGTAATTTCTGAAAGGTTTCTCTAACACGCCATAGATAAATTTAGCTTTCTGTTTCTCTCTTAACTGAAGACCATACTCGCTGACCTTCTTACCAGCTCTTGCTGATGTTCTGTTAGATTTCTTATCGTATCCTAAATAAGTAGGATCTAAATCAAGTGATCTGCATCTCTTTAATACAGGAACTCTGTTTACTGCCATTGTTTTGGCTCCTTTCTAAGAGGGGCTACCTCTTCCCCAGATTTTACTTTCATACGCAAAATCTGTTGTTTACAACACCGTCACAGGTGCTTTCATCCAACGCTTATACTTTGCTGATACTTAAATATTTGACTAGACACGACGTCTCTTAGGAGGACGGCATCCGTTGTGAGGTACCGGAGTTACGTCACGGATACTTGTTACTTCAAGACCACATGCCTGTAATGCACGGATTGCAGCCTCACGGCCTGAACCGGGTCCTTTAACCATAACGTCTACTGTCTTTAAACCATGAATCAAAGCAGCTTTTGTAGCTGTTTCTGCAGCCATCTGTGCTGCATATGGAGTAGATTTCCTTGAACCTCTAAAACCAAGACCACCGGCACTTGCCCAGCTTAAAGCATTACCCTCGTTATCTGTTAAAGTAACGATTGTATTGTTGAAAGAAGACTGAATATGTGCCTGTCCATGTTCAACGTTTTTCTTGACACGCTTTTTTGTTACTTTTTTTGCAACTTTCTTAGCCATAATAAACTAACCTACTTTCTCATATAATTACGTTCTACTTGTTACTTATTTCTTCTTGTTTGCAACTGTTCTCTTAGGACCTTTTCTTGTTCTGGCATTGGTCTTAGTCTTCTGACCACGAACCGGAAGTCCTTTTCTATGGCGGATACCTCTGTAGCATCCGATCTCCTGAAGACGTTTGATGTTAAGAGCTACTTCTCTTCTCAAATCACCTTCTACCATGTAATCTTTGTCGATTACTTCTGCAAGTCTCTTTACTTCATCGTCAGTTAATTCTCTGACACGGGTATCCGGATTCACATTAGCTGCCTCCAGAATCTTGTCTGCACTTGCTCTACCGATACCGTAGATATAAGTAAGACCAATTTCTACACGTTTTTCTCTAGGTAAATCAACACCTGCAATACGAGCCATTTACGTTTCCTCCATTTTCTCTGCATATACATGCAATCGATTCGTATACTTTGTATACGTGACACTAATTGATTGGGGTAGGTTCTACCCAATCGGATCAAAATATCCGATCTTTCCAAACACATGTTGGTATCAAAAAGTAATCTCCCATAGGCTCTTCCATCTATATGATAATCAGTAACCGCCAGTCTTCCCGTCCAGACCATAAATCTGTTTCATCGGAAAAAGAGCGGTACTGCAGCCGCTTCATATTACTGACAAAGAACCCCTTTAAATTACATCAATTCGGGGATTAACCTTGTACCTGTTTGTGTTTCGGATTTTCACAGATAATTCTGATCTTTCCTTTTCTTTTAATGATCTTGCATTTTTCGCAAATCGGTTTTACTGATGATCTGACTTTCATCTCAAACCCTCCTTTCAAAAAAGACCGTTTTACATTATAGCATCATGCCCATGTTTTGGCAAGCCTTTTTCCTTTTTTTCTTAAAACTTCTTCGTCGTCACTTTCTCTTATCTAAACTCGGGAAGAATCCCACAGGATTCTTCCGGGCGAAACTTAGAAATTCTTTTCGCCCTTTTATTTGTCTCTCCAAATGATTCTGCCCTTGGAAAGATCGTAAGGCGATAACTCCAAAGTTACTTTATCGCCGGGCAAGATACGGATAAAATTCTGACGCAGCTTACCGCTTATGTGTGCTAATACCACATGTCCGTTTTCTAACTCAACCTGGAACATAGTATTAGGTAACTTTTCAATTACGGTTCCTTCGATTTCAATTACATCGGCTTTAGACATCTGTTTCCTCCTCTTCTCCTATCACTCATGTAGTTTCTTATATAAGATAAAGTTTAATTATCTTCGCTGTCAATGGTTTTTCAACAATTGTCCGAATTTTTCTGATATTCTTTAATCACTCTCTTTATTTCCAGATCACTCCATATTTTTCCTTCCGTTTCTATCTGAAACTTCTTTATGATCTGAATATGCTTCTTATTTTTCTTCTTCGGCTTATCCACCGTCCGGATTTTACCGTCAACTAAATATACGTATGCATCATCTTCCCGAAGTATGACATATATATTTTTCTTATCATGACCTGCTTTCGATCTTGCAAGCATTCCTTCCATTTTAATGCCCACGCCTTCCTCTCCGTCCGCGAATCTGATCCTTCTTTTCCGCATCTGTTTCAAAGAACTGCTTTTCTTTCTTCTATATTTTATTACTTATATTGATGACTCACATTATTTTCCCAATGTCAATATTTCCGGTTCACCCTCAGTAATCAGAATCGTATTCTCATAATGTGCCGACAAAGAATGATCTGCTGCAATAACCGTCCAGTCATCATCCAGCCATTCCACGTCTGCTGTTCCCATATTGATCATCGGTTCTACCGCCAGTGTCATACCCGGCTGTAGTTTAAGTCCTTTTCTTCGCTGTGCGAAATTGGGAATCTGCGGCTCCTCATGCAATCTCGTACCGATTCCATGTCCCACCAGGTCTCTTACAATACCATAACCATACGGTGCCACATAAGCTGCAATAGCATTGGAGATATCATATAAATGATTTCCAGCTTTTGCCAATTTAATTCCCTCGAAAAAGCTTTGTTTCGTAACATCGATTAACTTCTGCGCCTCTGCGCTGATCTGACCTACCGCATGGGTTCTTGCCGCATCGGAATGATATCCTTTATAAATCAGCCCAGTGTCCAGACTGACAATATCTCCCTCTTGTATGATGTGAGTTTCTGTTGGGATTCCATGTACCACTTCCTCATTAACAGACACACATACGGATGCCGGATATCCCTGATAATGTAAAAAGTTAGGCGTACATCCGTAACTGCGGATGATTTCCTCACACACCTTATCAATGTACTTCGTCGATATCCCCGGCCGGATAATCTTCTCTAATTCCTCATGCACAATACTAAGAAGTCTTCCGGCTTCTCTCATAAGTTCAATTTCTCTTTCAGACTTGATCGTAACCGCCATTCCTATACCTTCTTTTCTGCCAATCATATATTCTGGAAAATTCCAAAAGAGGAAAACTCCTTCATCCGCAAAATCCCCCATTCAGGAAGAAGCTCCTGTAAGAGATCCCTTGGCGAAACTTAGAATTTGTTAGGGAGCGTACTTTGCTCCCTTAGAAATTCTTTTCGCCCTAGCTTAAGAGCGCAACAATCGCCTCAAATACATCCTTCATATCTACCGTACCATCAACCGTCTTAAGCACGCCCTTCTTTGAGTAGAAATCAATAAGCGGCTGTGTCTGCTCATGATACACATTCAAACGGTTCTTCACTGTTTCCGGCTTATCGTCATCACGAAGTACTAATTCCTGACCACATGTATCGCAAATGCCCTGTTTCTTCGGCGGTACATGCTCGATATGATATGTGGCACCGCAGGATAAGCAGGCACGTCTTCCGCCCATTCTTCTTACGATATTCTCATCCGGAACATCCACATTGATCGCATAGTCAATCTGATCGCCAAGCTCTGTTAAAGCCTTATCAAGTACTTCTGCCTGCGGAATTGTTCTTGGAAAACCGTCTAACACATATCCGTTCTTGCAGTCTTCATTCGCTACTCTGTCAAGAAGGATCTTAACGGTAAGTTCATCCGGCACCAGAAGTCCCTGATCCATATACTTCTTAGCTTCCATACCAAGCTCCGTACCATTCTTGATATTGGCTCTGAAAATATCACCCGTGGAAACATGAGGAACACCGTACTTCTCTGCAATCATCTTGGCCTGTGTTCCTTTTCCCGCTCCGGGAGCACCTAACATAATAATTTTCATAGTTGAATACCCATGCCTTTCTATTAATACGTGTTAATTGAAAAATCTTCCGCATATGGATTTTTCACACTAAGATAAGTAAGGGACGTACCAGTGATCCAGCCGTCCCTACCATTACTTTTATTCATTAGTCGTTTAAGAATCCTTTATAGTTACGAACTAACATTTGAGATTCAATCTGTTTGACTGTCTCCAAAACAACACTGACAATAATGATCAGGCTTGTTCCGCTAAAAGATACATTCGCACCGAATACTCCGTTAAAAAAGTACGGTACAACACATACAATTGTAAGTCCTACAGCACCGATGAAGATTATGTGGTTAAGCACCCTGGTCAGATAATCGCTGGTAGGTTTACCAGGTCTGATACCGGGGATAAAACCGCCCTGTTTCTTCATGTTCTCAGATATTTCTAAAGGATTAAAGGTAATGGATGTATAAAAATATGCAAAGAAAATAACTAATACAATATATACAACCAAACCGATGGAATAAACCAGATTATCCGGATTACACCAATAATTGGAATTCAGTCCCTTTAAAATCTCACCCCATACACCTGTGCCGCTAATACTGAATAAAGAACAGATTACAATAGGCAACTGCATCAGGGAAGACGCAAAGATGACCGGAATAACACCCGATGTATTGACTTTCAGCGGAATATTCGTCGTCTGTCCGCCAACCATCTTTCTACCCTGCACCTTCTTAGCATACTGTACAGGTATTTTACGCACACCATCATTTAAAACAATAACCAGCACTACCATCAATACAATAATTGCAATGATAATAATCGCTGCTACCACACCCTTCGCGATGGACTTACCAATCACGAACTTTTCAAACAGTAATGTGATGTCCTGTGGCATACGGGACAGGATATTGATTGTAAGTACGATAGAAATACCATTACCTACACCATTCTCCGTAATTCTTTCACCGACCCACATCAGGAATGCACTGCCGGCAGTAAGTGCTGCTACAACAGTAATAACATTCATTGCATTATAACTCTCTAACAGTCCCTGACGGCCAAAACCGATCGCCATAGCGCCGGCCTCAATCAGTGCAAGCGCTACTGTTACATATCTTGTAATAGATGCAATCTTCTTACGTCCATCTGCGCCATCACGCTGCATCTCTTCCAATTTCGGAATCGCAATCGTCATAAGCTGCATAATAATGGAAGAAGTAATATACGGTGTGATATTCAATGCAAGAATGGACATGTTAAGGAATGATCCACCTGTAAAAGCATCAAAGAAATTAAATGCATCGCCGGTCTGCTGTGAGAACCAGTTCGCAAAAAAGGATCTGTCTACACCCGGAACAGGAAGCTGTGATCCGAGTCGGATCACAACTAACATTGCAAATGTAAATAAGAGCTTTCTTCTGATTTCTTTGATCTTAAATGCATTTTTTAAGGTTGTAAGCATTAAATCACCTCTGCTGTTCCACCAAGTGCCTCGATTTTCTCTTTAGCGGATGCACTGAAGGCATCTACCTTCACATCGAGCTTCTTAGTAAGTTCTCCGTTTCCAAGAATCTTAACGCCATCACGCGGGTTCTTAACAACACCCTTTTCGATTAATGCATTTACATCAACTGTTGTGCCGTTGTCGAATACTTCCAAAGCACTTACATTGATTGCGACGATTTCCTTTGTGTTTCTGTTAGTGAAACCTCTCTTGGGAAGACGTCTGTATAATGGCATCTGACCACCTTCAAAACCAGGTCTCGGTGCTCCGGAACGAGCTTTCTGACCTTTATGACCCTTACCGGCTGTCTTGCCATTACCTGAACCGTGTCCACGGCCTCTTCTAAAATTATCACTATGAACGGAACCTTCTGCAGGTCTTAAATTTGATAATTCCATCTCTAACTTTGCTCCTTTCTAAGTCTGCCTGTCACCATAGGCGATGCAAACTATTATGCTTCTTCTACTTTAACCATATGTCTTACTTTCTGAATCTGACCTCTGGTTGCTTCATTGTCAGGCAGTTCTACTGTCTGATGAATCTTCTTAAGACCCATAGCCTCGATTGTAGCACGAGTCTTAGGAATCTGACCAATTGTAGATTTTATTAAAGTAATCTTTAATGTTTTAGCTGCTGCCATCTTCTTTTCCTCCTAAATTTTCTCATTCCATACTAGCTTCCGATAGCTTATGCGCGAACCTCTTCTACAGATTTACCACGATTTTTAGCTACTTCTTCAGGAGTCTTTAACTGGCTTAAGCCTGCGATTGTAGCAAGTACAACGTTCTGCTTATTGTTGGAGCCTAAAGATTTGGTACGGATATTCTTGATACCTGCAAGCTCACATACGATACGGGCAGGACCACCTGCGATGATACCGGTACCTTCCGGAGCTCTCTTTAAGAGAACGGATGCGGAACCGAATTTTCCGATGAAATCATGTGTGATACTCTTATTTTCATCAAGTGCAACAGAAACTAAATTCTTGATTGCATCTTCTTTACCTTTACGAATTGCATCAGGGATTTCAGTTGCTTTACCTAAGCCTGCGCCTACATGACCATTGCCATCACCGACTACTACAAGAGCAGTAAAGCGCATGTTACGACCACCTTTAACAACCTTAGTAACACGTTTGATTGTTACAACTTTTTCAGTCAACTCTAACTGACTTACATCAATGATTGTACGTCTCATGTGATTTTCTTCTCCCTTCCTAGAATTCTAAGCCAGCTTCTCTGGCTGCATCAGCTAATGCTGCGATCTTACCCTGGTAAATAAAGCCGCCTCTGTCAAAGACAACAGTCTTAATACCTTTTTCGATTGCTCTCTTAGCGATTACTGTTCCTAAATATGCTGCTGCATCAACGTTATTGGTCTTTTCAATCTCAGACTTAACACTCTTCTCAAGAGTAGATGCTGAAACTAAAGTATTTCCAACTGTATCGTCAATAATTTGAGCATACATATGATTATTGCTTCTGAACACAGCTAAACGTGGTCTCTCAGCAGTGCCGCTGAAACGGTTACGCATTCTGTTGTGTTTTTTTACACGAACTTTTTGTCTAGATTCTTTACTAACCATTTTCATACTCTCCTTATCTATTATTTCTTACCAGTCTTACCAACTTTACGTCTAATTGTCTCATCAGCATACTTAATACCTTTACCCTTATAAGGCTCCGGTCTTCTCTTGTCTCTGATCTCAGCCGCAAATTGACCAACTTTTTCTTTATCAATACCTTTAACGATGATGATATTCTGTCCGTCCATAACAGTCTCGATACCCTCAGGATCTGTCATCTCTACCGGATGGGAATAACCTAAGTTCAGAGTTAAAGTCTTACCGGACTTAGATGCTCTGTAACCTACACCGTTTACTTCCAATTTCTTTTCAAAGCCTTCTGTTACACCGACTACCATGTTGTGGATCAGTGTTCTAGTAAGACCGTGGAAGGATTTCATTTTCTTTAAGTCGTTAGGTCTTGTTACTACAACCTGATCGCCTTCTACTTTGATATCCATCTCTGCAGGAAGCACTCTCTCAAGTGTTCCCTTAGGACCTTTTACAGTCACTTTATTATTTTCTGCAACTTCTACAGTTACGCCTGCAGGAATTGCGATTGGCATTCTTCCTATACGTGACATGCCCGTACCTCCTATATTATTTGTAAAATCAATAGTTTCTGAATTGATTGCAGTGATATCTCAACCGACATCACCCGCGGGAAGAATGGCTTTAGACATTCTTCCGGACGAAACTTAGCATTTCTTAGTCAGCGTACTTTGCTGACTTAGAAATCCTTTTCGTCCTTTTACCATACAAAGGCTAACACTTCGCCGCCAACCTGAAGTTCTCTTGCCTTCTTATCTGTTACAACACCCTGGTTTGTAGAAATAATTGCAACACCAAGACCACCAAGTACTCTCGGTAAATCTTCTTTGCCGGCATATACACGAAGACCCGGTTTGGAAATTCTCTTGATACCGGAAATGATCTTGTCATTCTTATCCTCGCCATATTTCAATGTAATATGGATTGTCTTGAAATTACCGTCTTCGATCACATCGAATTTCTTAATATAACCTTCATCTAAAAGGATCTGTGCGATAGCTAATTTCATTTTAGATGATGGAACATCAACTGTATCATGTTTTGCAGTATTTGCATTACGGATTCTTGTAAGCATATCTGCGATTGGATCGCTCATTGTCATTTGAATTGCCTCCTTCTATAATAATAATGTGTTTCCGCACTCTGGAATAATGGCCTCAGGCATTCTTCAAAAATATCCTTGATACCACCAACGGGAAGAATCGCCTGCGATTCTTCCGGCTGAAACTTAGTATTTCTTAGGCGGCGTACTTTGACGCCTTAGAAATTCTTTTCAGCCTTTTACCAACTAGCTTTCTTAACGCCAGGGATCTGACCTTTATATGCTAACTCACGGAAGCAAATTCTGCAAATTCCGTATTTTCTTAAATAAGCATGTGGACGACCACAAATTTTGCAACGATTATACTCTCTTGTAGAGAATTTAGGTTTGCGCTGCTGTTTAATCTTCATTGCTGTCTTAGCCATGAATTTACCTCCTTCTATTTAGCGAATGGCATGTTAAATAATCTTAACAACTCACGAGCTTCTTCGTCCGTTTTAGCAGTAGTAACGAAGATGATATCCATACCTCTTACTTTATCTACCTTATCGTACTCGATCTCAGGGAAGATAATCTGCTCTTTAATACCCAGTGCATAGTTACCTCTGCCGTCGAATGCGTTAGGATTAACACCTCTAAAGTCACGTACACGAGGAAGTGCAAGGTTTACAAGACGATCAAGGAACTCATACATTTTTTCGCCACGAAGAGTTGTCTTACAGCCGATTGCCTGACCTTCTCTTAACTTGAAGTTTGCGATAGAATTCTTTGCCTTTGTAAGCACTGCCTTCTGGCCTGTGATTGTTTCCATATCACTTACAGCTGTTTCCAAAACCTTTGCATTTTCTTTTGCTTCACCAACGCCCATGTTGATTACGATTTTGTCAAGCTTCGGAACTTCCATAATATTTTTATATCCAAACTTTTTGATCATAGCGTCTACGATCTCGTCCTTATACATATCTTTCAGTCTACTCAACGTTTTAGACCTCCTTTCTTACGAATTAATCGATGATGTCACCTGTGGATTTTGCAAAACGAACCTTCTTGTCATTCTCGAACTTGAAGCCGATTCTGGTAGGTTTGCCCTTGTGAACATACATAACGTTGGAAGCGTCGATTGCTGCTTCCTTCTGAACAATACCACCGTTCTGGTTAGCTGCTGAAGGCTTCTCATGCTTTGTAATCATGTTGATCCCTTCTACTACAACTTTATTGTTCTTTCTATCTACGGAAATAACTTTGCCTTCTTTGTCTTTATCTTTACCGGCGATAACCTTTACAGTATCACCTTTCTTAATCTTAAATGTTGACATCCCGGCACCTCCTATAATACTTCCGGAGCCAGTGAAACAATTTTCATAAACTGTTTATCACGAAGCTCTCTTGCTACTGGTCCAAAAATACGGGTTCCTCTCGGAGTCTTGTCATCTTTGATGATAACAGCAGCATTTTCGTCAAATTTGATATAAGAACCGTCTTTACGACGAGCACCTTTAACACTACGAACAACTACGGCTTTCACAACATCGCCTTTTTTTACAACGCCGCCTGGTGTTGCATCTTTGACCGTAGCAACAATCACATCACCAATACGTGCATATCTTCTTGTAGATCCGCCCATTACCCTGATGCAAAGAAGCTCTTTCGCACCGGTATTATCAGCGACCTTAAGTCTGCTTTCCTGTTGAATCATGCTAATTTTTCTCCTTATCTTAATATTATCAAGCTGGGAAGAATGCTCGCATTCTTCCGACTGAAACTTAGATTTTCTTAGATGCCGTTCTTTGGCATCTTAGTAAATCTTTTCAGTCTCTACTTAGCTCTCTCAACGATTTCAACAAGTCTCCATCTCTTATCCTTGGATAACGGTCTTGTCTCCATCACCTTAACTGTATCACCGATGTTACATTCGTTGTTCTCATCGTGTGCTTTCAATTTATAGGTTCTCTTTACAATCTTGTTGTAAAGCGGATGTTTTACATGGTCTTCAATTGCAACAACAATTGTTTTGTCCATCTTATTACTGGTAACTTTACCAGTACGGGTTTTTCTCAGATTTCTTTCCACGACTGCCTCTCCTTTCTCAGTTCAATACATTCATTAGTTAGCTGCTTTTGCTTTTTCAGTGATAACGGTCTGAATTCTTGCGATATTTCTTCTAACTTCTTTGATTCTTGCTGTATTGTCTAACTGATTTGTTGCGTTCTGGAATCTTAAATTGAAAAGTTCTTTCTTAGCGTCTGTCAATTCCTGTGCTAATTCTGCATCTGATTTTTTCTTTAAATCTTCTACATACTTATTAGTTTTCATTTACTGCACCGCCTTCCAAGTCTGCTTTAGAAACGATTTTACATTTACATGGAAGCTTATGTGTTGCAAGACGTAACGCTTCTTTAGCCACTTCCTCGGCTACGCCTGAGATCTCGAACATTACGCGTCCTGGCTTAACAACTGCTACCCAACAATCAACTGCGCCCTTACCGGAACCCATACGTGTTCCTAAAGGTTTAATTGTTACCGGTTTATCGGGGAAAATCTTAATCCAGACTTTACCACCACGCTTAATATGACGAGTCATAGCTACACGGGCTGCCTCAATCTGGTTAGATTTGATCCAACATGGCTCTAATGCTACAATACCATATTCACCGTATGTGATCGTATTGCCACGGCTTGCTTTACCAGCCATAGAACCACGGAACTGTTTACGACGTTTTACTCTTTTTGGCATTAACATTATTTATCGCTCCCTTCCTTGTTAGATTTAGTAGGAAGTACCTCGCCTTTGTAAATCCATACTTTGACACCAACTTTACCATAAGTTGTATCTGCTTCTGCGAAACCATAATCGATATCTGCTCTTAATGTCTGAAGCGGAATAGTACCATCGCTGTAGAACTCTGTACGAGCCATATCTGCACCGCCGAGACGTCCTGATACGGATGTCTTGATACCCTGTGCGCCAGCCTTCATGGTTCTGCCCATGCAGGACTTCATAGCACGTCTGAAGGATACACGGTTCTCTAACTGCTGTGCAATATTCTCTGCAACAAGCTGTGCATCTCTGTCAGGTCTCTTGATTTCTTTAATGTCTACGAGAACCTTCTTGTTTGTTAACTTGGAAAGTTCTTTCTTAGTAACTTCGATTTCTGCGCCGCCCTTACCGATTACAACACCCGGTTTAGCAGTATAGATGATTACCTTTACTCTGTCAGATGCTCTTTCGATCTCGATCTTAGCGATACCGGCACTATATAATTTCTTCTTTAAGAATTTTCTGATGTTGTAATCTTCTACTAAGAAATCAGAAAACTCTGCATCAGCATACCATTTGGAATCCCAATCTTTAATAACACCGACTCTTAAGCCGTGTGGATTAACTTTCTGTCCCATGTTGTTCTCCTTCCTATATGATCCTATCTCTCATCAAGAACGATGGTGATGTGGCTCATTCTCTTTTCGATTCTATAAGCTCTACCCTGTGCTCTTGGTCTTACTCTCTTCATGGTCGGTCCTTTGTTTGCATAACACTCAGCAACATAAAGGTTCTCCACATTCATGCCGTTGTTGTTCTCTGCATTTGCGATAGCAGATTCCAATAACTTCTTAATAATGCTTGATGCATATCTCGGATTGTATTCCAGAATAGCAAGTGCTGTCTCTACATCCTTTCCTCTGATGGCATCTAATACGAAACAAGCTTTCTGTACAGACACTCTAGCGTAAGATAACTTAGCTGAAGGTCTTGTATCTTTGTTCGCATTTCTTTCTCTCTTTATCTGGGATCTATGTCCTTTAGCCATAGATTAAAACCTCCTTTCAAATTAGCGAACCTTGGACTTTCTCTCGTCCTTATCATGTCCTCTATAAGTTCTGGTTGCTACGAACTCTCCGAGTTTGTGTCCAACCATATCCTCTGTAACATATACCGGTACGTGCTTTCTTCCGTCATGAACAGCAATTGTGTGTCCAACGAAGGAAGGGAAAATTGTAGAACGACGAGACCAAGTCTTAATAACCTGTTTCTGTCCTGCTGCATTCATAGCATCTACTTTTTTCAGTAAGCTCGCATCTGCAAATGGTCCTTTTTTCAGTGATCTAGCCATGATCTTTCCTCCTTATTTGATTGCTCTACCGTCTCTTCTTCTTACGATCAGCTTGTTAGAAGCTTTCTTCTTCTTACGTGTCTTCAAGCCGAGTGCAGGTTTGCCCCAAGGTGTACATGGACCCGGACGTCCGATTGGTGCTCTACCTTCACCACCACCGTGCGGATGGTCGTTAGGGTTCATAACGGAACCGCGAACTGTAGGGCGAACGCCCATGTGACGCTTACGGCCTGCTTTACCGATCTTAATAAGGTTGTGATCTACGTTACCAACTGTACCGACTGTTGCTCTGCACACGATCGGAACCATTCTCATTTCACCGGATGGAAGTCTTAATGTGGCATATTTGCCTTCTTTAGCCATCAACTGTGCGCTGTTACCCGCGGAACGAACCATCTGTCCGCCCTTGCCAGGATATAACTCAATGTTGTGAACCAGTGTACCTACCGGAATACTGGATAACGGCAGGCAGTTTCCTAATTTTACTTCTGCCTCAGGTCCGTTCATGACCTTCATGCCGTCTGTTAATCCTTCAGGAGCCAGAATATAAGATTTCTGACCGTCTTCATAACAAATCAGTGCGATATTTGCTGTTCTGTTAGGATCGTACTCGATACCGATTACTGTAGCAGCAATACCGTCTTTCGTTCTCTTAAAATCTACGTTTCTATATAATCTTCTGCTTCCGCCGCCGTGATGTCTGACTGTGATCTTACCCTGATTGTTACGTCCGGCATTCTTCTTAAGAGAAGTACAAAGTGCCTTTTCAGGAGTCTTCTTTGTAATCTCGGAGAAATCGGAACCAGTCATGTTACGTCTGGAAGGTGTATATGGGTTATATGTCTTAATTCCCATGATTGTATCTCCTTTTCTTATAGATTTTTGCGCGGCTCGTTTCTATGCCGCATACCTAACCGATTTTCACCCTAAAGGCCTGCGAAAATCTCAATATCTTTGCTGTCTGCTGTTAAGGTTACGATAGCTTTCTTGGTCTTAGCTGTCTTGCCGTATACCATGCCACGTCTCTTAGTCTTACCGTCTAAGTTCATTGTGTTAACATTTGCTACCTTTGTTCCTTCGAACATTTTTTCAACAGCTTCTTTGATCTGTGTCTTATTTGCTTCCGGATGAACTAAGAAAGTATATTTTTTCTCGCTCATGCCAGCCATACTCTTTTCCGTAATAACCGGTTTGAGGATTACATCATAATACTGAATTGCTGCCATTATGCATACACCTCCTCGATCTTTGCTACGGCACCCTTAGTGAGCACTAATGTGTCACCCTTTAAGATGTCATATACGTTAATGTTATCTGCTACTGCTGTAGAAACCGTAGGAAGATTTCTTGCGGAGATGATTACGTTGTCATCCTTCTCGCCAAGCACTACGATTGCTTTCTCTACTTTTAAGTTATCCATAACGTTCTTGAAATTCTTGGTTTTGATCTCGTCGAATTTCAGCTCGTCAACTACGATTAACTTGTTCTCCTGAACCCTGCTTGTTAAAACAGATTTCAGGGCTGCTCTCTTCTCTTTCTTGTTCAGTTTAAAAGAGTAATCTCTCGGAACCGGAGCGAATACAACACCGCCGCCTTTCCACTGGGGAGCTCTGATGGAACCCTGTCTGGCGTGACCTGTTCCTTTCTGTCTCCAAGGTTTTCTACCACCACCGGATACTTCGGAACGTGTCTTCGCTTTCTGTGTTCCCTGACGTTTATTAGCAAGTGTCTGAACAACTGCCATGTGTACAAGGTGCTCATTGATTTCTACACCAAACACCGCATCGTTTAAGTCCATCTTGCCGACTTCTTTACCTTCCATATTATAAACAGATACTTGTGCCATCTGAATGGTCCTCCTTTCATCTGTGACTCATGTCACTATTTCGCATCAACCTTAGTTGTCTCTTTGATGGTTACTAAGGCTTTCTTAGGTCCCGGTACAGCACCTTTTACAAGAAGCAGATTCTTCTCTGCATCTACTCTTACCACTGTAAGATTCTGAACTGTAACCTTTACGCAACCCATGTGTCCCGGCATGCCTTTTCCTTTAAATACTCTGCTAGGTGAGGAACATGCACCGTTGGAACCCTGATGACGATGGAATTTAGAACCGTGAGCCATAGGTCCTCTATGCTGACCGTGTCTCTTGATAGCACCCTGGAATCCTTTACCTTTAGAGATTGCAGTTGCATCAACTCTGTCGCCAGCTTCGAAGATATCAGCTTTGATCTCGCTTCCGAGTGTGTACTCCTCTGCGTTCTCTAACTTGAATTCTCTGATAAATCTCTTGCAGGAAACGCCAGCCTTATCAAAGTGGCCTTTCTGTGCTTTGTTTACACCGTGTCTGTGAATTACTTCTTTCTTACCGTTTTTGTCTTTGTTGACAATCTTTTCTTTCTTGTCTACAAATCCAACCTGTACAGCACTATAACCGTCATTCTCAACAGTCTTAACCTGTGTTACTGCACAAGGGCCAGCCTGAAGAACGGTAACCGGTGTTAATGTACCGTCTTCGTTGAAGATTTGAGTCATTCCGACTTTTGTTGCTAAAATAGCTTTCTTCATTTCCTTTACCTCCTGTTATTCTACAGCGGACCCTTTGGGGTCATACTAGTAGGGGTCTTATTTGTTTTTCATCTTGATGTCGATATAAACACCTGCAGGCATCTCTAATCTCTGTAAAGCATCAACCGTCTTGGGTGTAGGTGTGATGATATCGATGAGTCTCTTATGAGTTCTCTGTTCGAACTGTTCTCTGGAATCTTTGTATTTGTGAACCGCTCTAAGAATCGTAACTACTTCCTTTTTGGTAGGAAGCGGTACAGGTCCACTCACCTGAGATCCGTTCTTCTTTACTGTTTCGATGATTTTTTTTGCAGATGCATCAACCAACTGATGATCATAAGCCTTAAGTGTAATTCTCATTACTTGACTTGCCATAAAAAAAGTCGCCTCCTTTTCGCACTTTTAAGTTCTAAGTACGACAAGCGGTGACTGTACACTCTCCCGTGTGTGTCCTAAGTATTCACGTTTCGGATCACTAACCACGTTGTTTCTGGCATATGCCAGACATTATTGCTTGTACAGTGACTTGTCGTCAGTTTCCTAACTTGACATTCGCTCCACGGAAAACCTGCCACATTGGGCAGCAACCTCACGCTTCATCGCTATCATGCCACAGCAATGATTAGTATATATGATGTTTCACATAAATGCAATAGGAGATTTTTAAAAAAGATTGTTTTTTTTTCAATACAATGCAGGCATTCTTATAAGTTGTTTCCCCGCCGAAAATATGATATACATATAATATACATTATATATAGAAGAAAGACAACTAAGGAGACACATTATGTGGATTGCAGATAACTGGAAAGATTATGAAGTCATAGATACCTCAGACGGTGAGAAACTGGAACGCTGGGGCGATTATATTTTGGTGCGCCCGGACCCACAGGTCATCTGGCATACGCCGAAGAAAGCGCCCGGATGGAAACACAGAAACGGACATTATCACAGAAGTTCCAAAGGCGGCGGTGAATGGGAATTCTTTGATCTGCCGCAGGAATGGCAGATCCGCTACCGGGAACTCACCTTCAACCTGAAACCCTTCAGTTTTAAACATACAGGGCTTTTCCCGGAACAGGCAACGAACTGGGATTGGTTTTCTTCTATAATAAAGGGTGCCGTACAGGAAACCAACAGACCTGTTAAGGTACTGAACTTGTTCGCCTATACCGGCGGTGCCACCCTTGCCGCTGCCAAAGCCGGAGCCAGTGTAACCCACGTAGATGCTTCTAAAGGCATGGTCACCTGGGCGAAGGAAAACGCTGTTGCTTCAGGGCTTTCAGATGCGCCGATCCGCTGGCTGGTAGATGACTGCGTCAAGTTCGTGGAACGGGAAATCCGCCGGGGCAATACCTACGATGGCATTATTATGGACCCACCCTCCTACGGCAGAGGGCCTAAGGGAGAAATCTGGAAAATAGAAGAGAGCATCTTCCCCTTTATTGAACTTACGTCCAAAATTCTGGCAAAAGATGCTCTGTTTTTCCTGGTCAATTCTTATACTACCGGTTTACAGCCTGCCGTACTGACTTATATGATCCATACTGCCCTGATCCCGCAGTTCGGCGGACATGTAGAAGCCTCCGAGATCGGCCTTCCGGTCAGCTCTAACGGACTGATTCTGCCCTGCGGTGCGTCCGGCCGCTGGATGCGCTGATACGCTATGAGGCAATGGCTGCCATGAACACGATTGCCATTCCGAACAGAAATGTCAATGCAAACACAATCGCAAAATAAATCAGATATGCTTTGAAGAAGTTTGATTTGCTCTTCTTCTCTGTCTTACTGAAAGCAAACACGAACATCATTATAATGTTGACACAGGGGATCATCATTAACACAAGCGCCAATACCCACTCACTGATCTTCACCGGCTCTTCCAGTTCCAGCCCCGAATTATTCATCGGATTCAACTGCTGGTAGGGCTGGTAATTATTATAGTTCTGGAAGTTGTTATTGGCATACTCATTCTGATAATTGTTATTGCCGTATCCATTATGATAACCATTGTTCTGATATGTATTATTCTGAAAATTGCCGGTGTTCTGCCCGGCGTCTGTTCCCTGATACTGATCAGCAGCATATCCTATATTGCCATTGTTTTGCTGATATTCGTTCTGTGAATTCTGCTCCGTTCCCATCATATCATTTTGATTCGGATACATGTTATTTCCGTCCATTTTTCCTCCATTTCAAAGTGTTATACCAAGAAGCATTCTTTCTTCTTGCGTTTACACTCTTGTACATATTCATCCTGTTGCTCTTTCTCATTCCATAGCTAAATCTATGAATTTCTGCCTTATTGTATCACACTATCCCCCATTCGTGTAGTATCTGTTTATAAAACGGAAAGGTTCTATCCAATATATTGTCTTCCAGATAGACACAAGGTGTTTTATACGGGAAATACAAATACATACGAATACAAAATACTCCACACAGAAGAATAAACACTATAATGAGCAGCCCCTTGATTCCCCTGACCCTTCTGCCAAGCAGATACCGGCATATCCCAAAATAAACCGCTGTCACGACAATCGGAAAAATAACCGGATTCATCTCCCATGCCTGTCTTGTTCTGCCGGTGATCAAATATCCTGCGGCACGGGTCAGCCCGCATCCCGGACAAGGAAAACCTGTTATCACAACCGAAGGGCAGAACGCGTGGAACAGCAGATTCACCACAGCCATATACACAAGGAATATCACCCCTGCCATACCATATTCTTTTATGTCTGCCCACAGCCTTCCTGCGACCGCTTTCATATATCGTCTCATCCTTGTCCCCACTTTGAAACCTTACTCTATTTCCGCCATGCCGGATACTGTCTGGCTGCTACTGCTGCGTCACTCGCAGTCCTCCCATAACCTCAGTAATTCTGTCGCTCACAGCACTCTCATAAATCCGGCAATCCCATACAACAGTAATATATGGGCCGGATAGAATCCATACCAAAACCATTTCGGTAACTGCCGTCCTCTGCTTCCGTCATATAAAGCAATCGGGAAAAATGCCGCGATTCCATACATCTCCCGCAGCGAAAAACGAAACAGGTATTTTATGGAAAAACTCTCCCCATACCGAAGACAATTCATACTCCATGTCCCCAAAAGAAGTACAACAGCCGCCACTGCCATTTTATAGACCAAACGGATATCATGCATTAAATACAACACGAATATCAACAGTACTCCCGTATAAAGATAATCTGTTTTCATGTAATAGGCTGCCAGACCGCACACCACAACTGCAATACACTGACACCATTCCCCTGCATACTTGCCGATCCATTCCCACACCGTCAGCGCTGTCACTCCCAGAAACAGGGTAAAGAATACATTCTGGCTGCTCCAGTCGAAGCATTGGCCGCCAAAGGCAAGGTCATACGGTATTTCCGAAATCAGCGCAAACACCCCAAGCCGCAGCAGGAATTTCCCTCTGCTCCTTGTATGCAGAAACCCTTCCACAATCAGATAAGCGAACAAAACAAAGGCAATCCTTCCGATTGCCCTTCCCACATGATAGATATGTTCCAACTGTGCATTTTGACCGCCCGCCGCTGCCGATTTCTGTATATAGTTCCACAGCACAATCACAGAAAAGTGGTCAATTAACATGGACACACAGGCTATCACCTTCAGCACTGCGCCACTTATAGAACTTCTGCCTGTTTTACCCATGTGAGCTCCTTCTCCTTAATATCCCTCTGACTGCTCCTGCTTTACAATCTTAATAATGCGGCTGGTTCCCAGTCTATCTGCTCCCAATGACAGGAATTTTTCTGCATCTGCCATTGAAGCGATGCCGCCTGCCGCCTTAATCTTAACATCAGGTCCCACATTCTTTGCAAAAAGCTCTACATCTTCAAAGGTTGCCCCCATGGTAGAGAATCCGGTAGACGTTTTAATATAATCTGCGCCTGCGTTCGTCACAATCTGACACATTTTCACTTTCTCTTCGCCAGTCAGCAGACAGGTTTCGATAATAACTTTTAAAATCTTATCCCCGCATGCTTTTTTCAAGGTACGGATTTCCTCTTCCACCGCATCATATTTTCCATCTTTTACCCAACCGATATTGATCACCATGTCGATCTCATCCGCACCGTTTGCCAGGGCATCCTTCGTCTCAAACTCCTTACATGCAGTGGTCGCATAGCCATTCGGGAATCCGATTACGGTACAGACAGCCATCTTATCCTGCACATAGTCCTTGGCCTGTTTTACATAGGCTGCCGGTATGCATACCGATGCTGTTCCATAACTTACCGCATCATCGCAAATCTGTTTAATTTCCGCCCATGTCGCTGTTTGTGTTAACAGGGTATGATCTACATGTTTCAATATTTCTTTGTTATCCATTCTCTTACCTCTTTTCGTGTTTCCTTACGTTGTCCACGCTTATTTATATTTTCCATGCTCTCTATATAAACATCATATGCCAGACGGCAGCGTACATAGAGCTTACTTTTTATATCCTACCATTAATACACAAAGAAAGAAAGTATCTTTTATACAAAAGCCTCCCCTTTGGGGATACTATTTGGCTAATTGTGACAGGATAGACTCCAGATTCAATCCGTATCTGGCGGCAATATCTCTGGCATAGCTTAGTCCATCCGGTTTCGTTCTGGCTATCCGGTAGCTTCGCACTCCGTTTGCTTTATCCTCCATCAAGGCCACCAGATTATCAATCTTTCCTTTATTATCAGGATGTGCATTATATTTCTCTACCTGCTGGGGCAGATCATGGATATGTGTCACGAAGATACCGCCGCATCCTATGATGCCGATTCCCATCAATACCTCAGATGCAATATATCCCGCTTCCAGCCCGCTGGTACTGGAAAAAGACTCATCCATCAGGAGTAAATCAGTTTCTGACAACCATGTCATAATCTCTCCAAGTCTTGCACATTCGCTTTCCAACCGTCCTTTGCCGTAATTGTTTTCATCCGATGCCGGAAAATGCGTAAAAATGCCCGTCACCGGACTCATATGTGCACTTTTCGCCGGCACGTACAACCCCAGTTGGAATAAGGCCTGCGCCATTCCCACCGAATAAGCAAAAATCGACTTACCACCGTGATTGGGACCTGTCACCAGATAGAACCGCCCTCTCTCATCAAAGGTAAAGCTGTTGGATACAATGGTGTGCTCAATGCTCTTGCGCGCTAAAATCGGATTGTACACCTGCTCCAGATCACACTTCTTCTCCGCCACCTCTGCAATCGTCGGACAGCACATAGGAAATCCCTGCTCTATCATAGAACGGATAAACCCGACTCCCGCCGTGAGAAAGCGGATATCATCCAACAGCGCCACGAACACCGAAGTATTCGCCGTATAATAATTGCGTATCATAGGTTCAAAGCTTCGAAGTGCCTTGGCGAATACCGTATAAAGCGCCCCGTTGAGCGCATGATTCACAGCCTTCAGTTCTTCTCCCCGAAGTCCTTTGGCAAGCGGATACAAGGGTGCCATCAAAACATCCGGCTCGTTTTGTTTTCTGATCAGCCTATCCATGATACTGCCCGGCCGGAAAGCTTCCTTGTTGACAGACAGTATCCCCGCTTCTTTTGGACGCAGATTCTCATCCAGATTGACCCCGATTGTCACACTTTTCAGATAACCGAATTTAACTTCCATTTTAGACAGTTCCGTATCCAGCGTCTGAAATTCTTCGCTCTCCGCAATGGATAAAATCTGCTCCTTGAAATACCGCATTCCCTCAGATTTGACTTCACAGCTTTTCAGGGTATCCGCAAAGAGATTCACGATCTCCTGATACATTTCCAGATAACGCACGGAACTGAGGGCTGACTCTACCGTGAAATCACTGTTGATTGATTTACGCAAGTCACTGATATTATAAATCACCGAAACTGCCTGACAAAATGCCCTGTATAGTTCATCCTTCTCCACCAGATCCTGTACCACCGACAGACGATACCGCAGCACTGCAGGATCTGCCGTATAGAAATTCTCTAATGATAAATCCGCAAACCCTCTGTAGCTTTCCTTAATCAACACCACCATATCATCAATCTGTAACGAATGAATGAATTTATAATCTTTCATGGGAATCACTGCTGACCGGTCATATCCCGGCGGATACAATAAACTGAGCTCTGCTGCCATATATTTTCCCTTTCTGTTTCAATTTTCTATTCAGGCTTCGTATTTTCCGCAAGCCAATTATTCTTACAAAATCAACTGCTTTTATTATGCCAACTAATCTTATTCAGTCAAATATTCTTTCATCACCTGCCACTCTCCAACCAGTCTGTCCAGAGAAAAAGCTGCGTTGGCTGGACTGGTGGAGGGAAGCTTCACGATCTTGCGTCCATTCTGCGGATAAATATATTTCTGATACATTTCATAGGATTTGCTGCCGTTGGCATATACCGCCCGAATCTGGGCATGTTCAAAGATCGGAGACAGATCATTAGGCACCACATCCTGGATACTGGCATCAGAAGATCCTGTGATATTGCAGCTCCCAATGACATCCCAAACCGCAACATGATGCCCCAGCAGCATTGATCTCTTCTCTTCGATCGTCTCCGGCACCGGACAGGACAAAATACTTGCCATTACCTTCCAGAACCGGTTCTGTTTGTGTCCATAGAAAAACTGCTGCTCCCGCGATTTGACCGATGGGAAACTGCCTAAAATCAAAATCCGGGATGCTTCGTCATACAACGGCGGAAAGGGATGCACGATCATATAGGTAACCTCTTTTCTTATTCTCTGTAAATATCTGTAAGCTTCTTCTTGTCCGGTGTCTTCTTTCTACAGCCCACACTGATTTTTGCAAACCGCACTTACTGCAGGCTTTTTATCCACGTTCTCTTGCGGAAAATCACTGCGGCAATCAACAGTCTTACTACCTCTTCTAATGATAACACAAAATACACGTAAGGAATGTCTAATTTCCATAGAAATGCTGCTAATAGTCCAAGTGGTACACCAAACAGCCATGTACCGATCAAATCAATCCACATCACATACTTCGTCATACCGCCGCTTCTGATGATACCGCCGCCCAATATCATATTCTGTACTTTAACCGGAGATATCACGGCAAACGCGATCAGAATCTGATAGGCAACCGCCTGTACCTGCGGCTCCACATTATAGATCTCCACATAATATCTGCCAAGCAGGATAAGCAGAACCGATAAAACTACGGAACCTGTCAGTCCGCACTTTATCAGCTTCTTAGAATCTTCATATGCTTTCTCATATTCTCTTCTGCCTAAAGACTTGCCGATCATGATGCCGGCCGCCTGCGAAATACCGCTGAGCGCACCGATCATAAGCCCCTGTATCGGTCCGGTCATCGTCATGGCGGCACAGGGATCTGTCCCAATATTGCCATAAATCGCTGCGTACACATTTTCTCCCAGGCTCCATGCGAACTCACAAATCAGAATCGGTGCTAAAATCCCGAGATACTGCTGCCTGCTTGCCTTACTCAGTCCAATAGAAAAAGATAAATCAATTCCTTTCTTATGAAGCTGCCATAGGAAAATACAAAGTGTCAAGACACAAGCCGCCGCCTGCGCTATCACACTGGCAATGGCAGCACCGCGAACACCAAGCGTAGGACAGCCAAGCTTACCGAAAATCAGCAGATAATTCAGTCCCGTATTCAAAATTACCGACAAAAAGCTTGCCACCAAAGGCACAACTGCCGCTTCCACACATCTAAGCAACACCGCCATCATGGTTGTAAGCGCCATCGGAAGAAAAGAAATCGAATAAATTCTAAGATAACTGACCGCCAACGCGCCGGTTCCTCCATCCTTTGTATATAATGCCATAATTGCCTGCGGGCAGAAATTGCACACTGCCATAAAAAGAGCCGCTATCACGATACTGACTAACAGATTGACATGAAAACTTTTCGCCAGTTCCTTATCGTTCTTCTGTCCTATGTACTGGGCAATCAGAATTCCCGCCGCCACAGCAACCGCACTTAATACTACCGAATAAATCGAAGCGAATTTGCCGCCCAGACCGATGCCCGCTATGCTGTCGCTGCCTAACTGCCCGATCATGACCTGATCAATCATACTAAAAGAAGACTGCAGCAATGACTGCAGCGTAACCGGCAGCGCAATGCGAAACAAATTGTTTCTAAAACTGTTTTCTTTCTGTAATATCCTTTCTTTCTCCAAACCATTCTCTTTATCTTTCATGATGCCTACTCCTCCTCTTTTTTCCACGCTTCACAATATCTGTTCTTCTTCTTTTTACTATCCTTCGCAATATCTGTTCTGCCTCTTTTCACTATCCTTCGCAATATCTTCCCTTTCAAGTAACTTTATCCCCCGCAGTACTTCCTATCCTCTTTACACTGTCCCGTACCACAAGGCGGACCGGTAAGATTTGTGCCGCCATTTCACAAGTTCCCTTCTTTAAATTCTGTAAAGCCTGTACAGCCGCATATGCCCGCTTTGAGGCATCCTGTCCCACTGTGGTAAGCCTTGGGTAGCTGTTCTCACACAATCTGATATTATCAAATCCTATCACTGAAATATCCTCCGGTACACCGATCCCCTGTTCCTGCAAAAAGTGCATCAACTCCACTGCATAAACATCCGACACGGCAAAAGCTGCCGTATGGCGTAATATCATCTGTATGTTGGCTTTATAAAACCGCTGCCTTTCTTCCTTCTGCATAGGCACCTGCAAAAAATCAATTGTTCCTTCCATAAGCCCTGCTCCGCAGCCGTCAATTCTCTCTTTGTCTACGCAGACGTAATTATCGGAAATACAAAGCACCCTGCGATGTCCCATCCGATACAGATAATCTCCCACCTGACGGCCGCCGTCAAAATTATCTATCGTAAGATTACAAATCCTCTCATTGTTCTCAAAATATCCATCGTAAACCACAAAAGGGATATGCATTTTCTCCCGCAGTTTCTCATACTCAGCGTCACAGAAACCGATCAGTACCATACCATCCATATTCCACATGGATGCCAGACGCACTATCTCATTCCAATCTGCAGTCGCTTTTACCATCATGAAATAATCATTCCGTTCCAACTCAAACAACAACGCATTAAGGGCTGAGGCCACAAAGGCATCCTCCAGCACTTTCCCTTCATATTTTATGTGATCATTAATCACAACTCCCACGATGCGTGAATCATTCTGCGATAATAAAATCCCTGCCATGCTTGGGATATACTGCCGCTCTTCCAACAATTCCTGTACTCTTTTGACTGTGGCATCGGAAATCTTCTTCGTCTTGCCATGGATCACATTGGAAACCGTAGCACTGCTTACCCCCAGTTCCTCCGCGATATCCGCAATTCTTACCCGTTGTGCCATACTCTCCCTCCCTGCTCTTATGATCTGTACCTTAAGTGTAACGTCAACATGGCGCAAACACAATAGGTTAAACGCATAACCCATTCCAAAAATAAGCACTTTATCTGCTCCGTTTTTTAGAACTGTTGATCAAAAATTCAAACCAACAGTCCTACTGTAACGTCTTTTTCATAAAACCACTCCCGAAAAAAAAGATCTCTGCCCAACAGCAAAGATCTCATCTCTCTTAACCTATATATACTTTTCAGATTCCCAATTCTGTTCTCTGTCTTTTTCCCTATACGGATCTCCCCAGCTCCCAGAAAGCCACTGCACCGGCTGCCGCCACGTTCAAAGAATCCACTCCATGCGACATAGGAATACGCACCGTATAATCACAGCTTTCAATGGTAGCGTCAGTCAGTCCATCCCCTTCCGTTCCGAGAATAATTGCCAGCTTATCTTCTGCCTTAAGCCTCGCATCATCAATATTGACGGAATCTTCCCGAAGCGCCATGGCAACAGTCTTAAATCCCAGCTCATGAAGCAGATCTATGTTATTTTGGTACCGCCGCTTTCCATATTGTGGTGCACTATCCCACTTCTTTCCATCCTGAATTTCCAGATAAGTCCAAGGTATCTGAAATACCGTTCCCATACTGACACGGGCGGCACGGCGATATAAAGGATCACTGCAGGCAGATGTCAACAGTACCGCATCCATATTCAGTGCCGCGGCAGACCGGAAAATCGCCCCTACATTGGTAGGATTCACAATGTCCTCCAGCACGGCAATCCTGCGTGCATGAGCGCACACTTCCCCAGCCGTCGGCAAGTCACGGCGATACATCGCACATAACATCCCGCGCGTTAATGCAAATCCTGTAAGCCGCATCAGAACATCATAGGGTGCTCTGTACACAGGAACCTTTTCGCATCTTGTTAGCAGCGGCTTAGCCTGCGTTTCGATCTGCTTATCTTCCACCAGAAAGGAAATCGGCTCATATCCCGCATTCAGCGCCCGCTCAATAACCTTGGGACTTTCCGCAACGAAGATGCCACGCTCCGGCTCATGGATATGCAGAAGCTGTACTTCTGACAGCCTGGCATAAATATCTAATTCCGGAGCATTGAAGTCTGTTATATCTTTTATATCAGGCATAATCAGTCTCTCTTCAGCAGCCTGCTGATTTCATCAACCATTTCGTTAATATCACTCGCCTGAGTTGCCACATCCGCCGTATCACTGGCATTGCTCTCAGCCATGGCATTAATGGAATCAAACTGCTCTTTCGCACTCAAAACGCTTTCCGCAATATCCTGATTGATCGTGACTGTCTTTTTAATCACTTCGGATTGCTTACCATGTGCTTCGCCCATTGTATTGATTGCATTAACTGATACATGAAGCAGCTCCGTCATATCCTGCATACTTTGGAATACATTAGCAAAATACTGGTTCTGCGTACCAAGCTTATTAGAGTTTTCCTCTACCTGCATCGTGATTTCCCTGACGTTATTCTGTACCCGCTCAATTACACGCTCTACTTCTCTAAGGGACTCCTGCGTACTGTTTGCAAGATTGCCTACTTCCGTCGCAACTACCGCAAACCCTCTTCCGGCTTCCCCGGCTCTTGCCGCTTCAATCGAAGCATTCAATGCCAGCAGATTTGTGGAAGAAGAAATATCGCTGATCAGCTTCAATGTCACACCGATTTCCTGTACTGCGTCTGACAGCTTTTGGGCTATGTCAGTGGTAGCCTTCATAGACTCTGATACTTCGCCGTTGATGGTATGTAAATCATTGAGAAGCTTCTCATTTTCCTTAGATTTATCAAGCAAATCTTTGGAAGTGCTTTCTACTTTTTCCACATTATCGGCAACAACACCTTCCCACTCACTCAGCTCACTAAGATTTGTCATACTTTCATCGGTTTTCGAACTGAGTATGTCACTGCTCTTTACCAACTCCTCACTTGTTGCGGCTAATTCCTCAGCCGAAGCACTCTCATTTTCAGAAATCTGTGACAGGGAAGTTCCTGCCACATATAATCTTTCAGACAATGCCTGCACCGAATCCAGAACCTTCATAACCTGTTCATTATTCTTCTCTAATTCGTCCCTCTTGGCATTTACCAAGAAATGCGCCACAAAATAAACGAAAATAAGTAGTCCTGCCAAGGATAATACAAGCGCTATCAAGCATAACAGAATATCCGTAAGAAACAAGTCATCTTTTACCGGCATAAGACTTGTGCCGCGCACACCCCACCCGATAAACAGGGATACCGTGCAAATCAGCCCGGTAGTTAATACCAGTTTAATATCAAGGAAAAATGCCATCAGAATTAAGAAGAAGAATAAAAATCCCCAAAATGTTCTGGAAGGAATCAAATACAAAATATAATTCCACTGTATAATCAGAATAACTGCGGAAAATAATTTGCCGGCTTTCAATCTTCCTTCTTTTAAATATCCTTCTTCATCATATGATGTTTTTACAATCAATAATGCAGTGGCGAAGAAAAGGACATCCATAACTGTAAACAAAATTAAAGCCATCCATGGAACATTCGAATAAAGACCAAACATCTTTTCCACATTAAATGTAACTGCTGCACACATACATGCACTTACCATGATGATAAGTCCCCACTTAAATACCGCGGATAAATACACCTCAACCGTAGTTTTTTTCTTTCCCATAAAACGCAACCTCCTGTGGCAAACTCTTTCTGCCTTTTTTTACATTTTTTATGGGATTATCATATCATTATTGTATACCTTTTTCAATCGGGTGATCTATAATCTTAACTGTTTTTGTATATTATTAACATTATTATCAGATTTCAGCATCTGTAAACTGTTTATTACAACCATTTTATTATACAATTCGTACTTTAAATGCAATTTATAGTTTTTTATATGCTGACAGTTCCCCGCAATTTTTCCTATGCGCTTTCAGCTTTTTGACAGCCCAAATATAATGGCTCGCCGTAGCGCTGACAAAATAGGAACCTACCGTGCTGTTTCCAGCCCAGGGATATACGCCTTTTGAAAACAATTCTTCGTTTGTAAAGGTATCTGTCAGATGCATGACTTCCTTATGGGATTTCTCCAGCATTTCTTTTGCTTCTTCTAATGTGGTGTTTTGATGCTTTTTCCAGAACATCACATTCAGATCACCATAGGTTTTCCAGTTATAAGGTCTTGGAAGAAACGGCTGGTTATCGCCTTTTTGGTTTACCGCAACCCAGTGAAGCAAAAGCTGATGCCACTCATAGAGATGGACTAAAACATCCCGGAGATTTTTATCTCTTTGCCAATGCGCTTCTTTCTTTTTCTCGTCTTCTGAGAAATCAAAGGGTGTCGATAACTCTTTATCAGTCATCGAAGAAATAAACCCGTTCAATGCCTCATAGTTTTCGTTTGCCGCACTGATCAAGTCCGATTTTGTAGTAGGTCTGCCCATATTTTTCTCCATTCCGAAGTGTCTTATCCTTTTGGAATCGACATGCTTCTTTTTCTATTTGCATTTTTCACACAGCCTTTTCTACTTATTTAGAATCGCTCTGTATACACTTCATGCATATATCCATTCTATCAGAAAAATATTGACATTCTATGTCAGTGTTTATTCTTTTCATATATCAGCTTTGCTTGTCTGGCTATCACGTCTCGTAAATAGGCGGGAGAAATGATCTCAACCTGCGTTCCGAAAGAAAGCAAAAAAACTGTCAGCCACGCA
Organism: Lachnospiraceae bacterium; assembly: GCA_017936885.1. Classification (GTDB taxonomy): domain Bacteria; phylum Bacillota; class Clostridia; order Lachnospirales; family Lachnospiraceae; genus UBA3282. The sequence continues at coordinate 241,856 of JAGBEO010000001.1, forward strand.
TCTTCCGGCATCTGCGCTGAGACAATAATATCTCCGTTTTCCTGCTGTACCACCTGCGCCGGGCTAAACTCATCATAAACACGGTACGCCATCTCTTTCGGAAAGCGAAGTGTTATGGTGTTGTATGTCTGCTTTGATTCTGTCTCCCGCTCCGGCAAGGCATGGGGAGCAAAGCATTCATCCAGAATCTTCAAATCTAAAATACGGGTCAATTTAAAGCTGCGATAGTCCTGCTTCGCTAGGCAATATGCCTTCAGATACCATGACCTTGCTTTATACATCAGCTTAAGCGGCTGTATGACCCTTTCGCTGATGGCTTCATAAGAGCCGGCATAAGTGATTTTTACACATTTACGGTGGATCACTGCAGATTTCAGCAATTCAAACTTTTCATTATCATCCTGCTCATTGCCCCATCTTGAGAAATCTACCTCAAGCCAGTTTTCCGAATCGACACGGAAAAGTGCGGAAAGTTTATTAAGCGTCTCGCTGATATTGACGCATTCTGCTGCACTTAAACTCTGTAACGCAGTCAGGATTTCCTGTTTTTCCTGTTCCGACAATACGGCTTTGTCCAGAATAAATTCATTCATGATGCGAATCCCGCCGTTTCGCCCTGTCTCTGTGTAGACCGGAATGCCCGCTTCGCTCAAGGCGTCAATATCTCTGTAAATTGTTCTGACGGAAACTTCAAATTTTTCTGCCAGTTCGGGAGCTGTTACGTGTCCTTTATCCAGCAGATAATATACAATTTTAAATAATCTGCTTTCCTGCATTATCCTTTTCCCCTAATCCTCCACAACCATACTGCAAATAGTTCTTTCCGCATTTTCCCACCAACCAGAATAGGACTGCCACTATTTGAAATTGTGGCAGTCCATGACTCACTCTTTATCTTACATTATCCAATCAGCACTGTCTTTCCCTCAAACGCAAACCCATACTTCTTAATCCGCTGCGCCGGAATCCCTTTCGCTTCCAGTGTGACCTCATACTGCTTCTCTTCAATCTGCGCAAGCGCCGCAGCTACAGTATCCTCAAGTGAAGAATCTTTTCGCGGATTAAACACCTTGAACTCTATCACAATAGCATCCGCTTCCTTCGATTTCGGCTCCAATATAATATCATACCTGCCGAATCCGCTTTCTCTATTTGAAGTAATCACATATCTGTCCTCTAACGCTACCAAAAGCCCCAGCACGAACCCGTGGTAGAACCTCTCCGGCTCTGCCCTTCCTGCCGAATATTTCCCGGTGTCGAAGAAACTAAAGGTTTCCATAACAATGCGGCTCATGTACTCATTCATGGCATCCAAATCACCCAAAAGCAATGCCTTAAGAAAATCATTGTAATCTGATGCGTTACCCAAAAACCAACCGTGCACCATGCTTCGGAACATACGGCTTACTTCATAGTTCGTAAGCGCCAACTCATATTTGGGTGCCGTCACAATACCGGACTCATACTCTTCATAGCTTAACACTTTCAGGTAGCCGCTTGCCACCAGCAGGCTCCAGATTGCATATTCGTTGTCATCCAGTTGGTTATAGACGATCTGTTCATCTATCGGTATGAAAAGGTGTTCGCCTTGAAGCAATGCCTCAAAAGATGCCTTGATGTTCTTGTTTCCCTCCCGTATCAGTTTACCTACCAAACTGTTAGAGCTGGTGTTAGCCCAGTAGGTAGTAAATTTCTTCTTATCCAATAAATTCAGAATAGACCAAGGATTGTAGATATCTTTCCATTCTCCGAAAACAAAACCGTCATACCACTGTTTCACTTTCTCTCTATCCTCACTCATTCCATATTCATCCAGCGCAGCAAACACTTCCTCTTCCGTAAATCCGAATGCTGTTCCATATTTACTGGATGTAGTCGTCACTACTTCCAAATTATTCAGATCTGAGAAAATAGATTCCTTACTGACCCTTGTAATGCCGGTCATAATAGCGCGTTCCAGCCACGGATTTGTCTTAAAAGCAGCATTAAACATACTTCTTGTAAAAGTCACCAACTCTTCCCAATACCCGTCCACATAGGCTTCCTGCATGGGCGTGTCGTATTCGTCCAAAAGGATAATAACTTTCTTGCCGTAATATCTGCTTAAAAAATCCGATAATCTATAAATCGCAATGGTTGCCACGACCTCCGGCATATCCATGGAAACACTCAGGAAATACTGTTTCTCTTCCTCGGTCAGCAGACCACTCTCCAGGAGAAAATAATTCTTATTATACAGTTCTGTGAGAAGCTGCCCGATCCTTTGCTTAGTCTGTTGATATGTTTTTTCTTTCACATTAGCAAAAGAAAGGCTGATCACCGGATAAGTTCCCTGTAAGGCACGGTATTTTTCCTCCTGCCAAATGGACAATCCCTCAAACAAATCGCTCCGTCCGGCATACTTCACAGAAAAAAACTGCTCGGTCATACTCATGGTCAGTGTCTTGCCAAACCGTCTCGGTCTGGTGATCAGAGTCACTTCATCCTGGCTCTCCCACCATTCCTTTATAAAATTTGTTTTGTCCACATAAAAGCAATGATTTGTTATTATTTTACCGAAATCCTGTATACCGATTCCTACTGTCCTTGCCATGAGCCACCTCCGCTGCCGGATATCACAATACTATATTTATTGTAAATCCTCGCACACAATACATCTTTTTTCCTACATATAAATATCGTACCATGAACAAAACGCATGGTCAACATTCGCCATCCGCCACTCCTACTGGTTCATTCGGAAAATTCTATCTTTTCCCCTAATCCTCTTTCCATACACAGCGGACAGCATAGACATAACCAAAATAATCCGACAGTTTAGTCAGATCATCCTCCAACGGGTCCATGCATACATAATCGCCATCCTCTGCTCCGACGATCAATACAAAGTGATAATTTCCGATTCCATGCATTCTGACACGCACAATCGGATAATGCCCATCTGACAGGCATTGTGCAATATCTGCTTCTGATACGCCATCGTATACTTCAACCGAGTAACCTTCCATATCCGCAATATAAGACCACTGAATATTTCCGTCTGTATCATATATCCCATTTTCCGCAAAAACATGGTTCAGTTCTCCCGGCGTCACTTTGTCCCCGCTGCTAGATATGGCAGAAGCGATGCAGGTCACAAGGCAGCCGGATGACTTCATCGTGTAAGGTGAATCGCCTAAATGATCCGGCGCCCATTCTGCGTCATCCTGCCGATAGGAGATCACTTCTTTTGATATCACATGTTCACTGGTGGGTTTTATTTTGATTCCATTATGTATTCTTAAGAACAGATAGCCGCCCGCCATCAAAACAATGCATACGACGATAAGCATTGCTGTTATTTTCCATTTTTTCATCTTACACTTCTCCGTTATGTAAAAACCTTTATATTTCTTTCCTGTCAACTTCTCCGCTATGCATCTGCTTAAGCCAACAGAAATCATTCCGTTTCGCTCATTATATCAATTTCTACCTCTTTCCTCAACTCATACAATGCATTTTCACAAATAATTTTTATCGGTTTATAATGTATACCCTATGTTCTCTTACCGCCACAGACAAAAATATCCCACTGATTTCTCAATGGGATAGTCTGAATCAATAAAAAGCATGTCCAACTTCGCCGGTTTGATCATTTTACAATTCTTACCTGATACTGCCTTCGCCGCCCATAAGTCTCGTCATCTCCTCGATTCGCTCAATCGGGAACGGCGGCGCTGTCAGCGGCTTCATTGCAATGGACATAAGCTTCATCGGGTTATCATCGGCTGCCACTCTGTTGGAGCTCATATCACCGCATTGTCTGCATCTGTGAATGATCGCCCACTCGCCGTTCTTCCGGACCCATACCGCAATGGCGTCCATATAACCGCCACAGTCACTTGCCCTGTCTCCCGGCTCATTGTCAACATGAAGACTGGATAAACAGTTCGGACAGTGATTCCGATGCTGGCTGCCGGCTCCTTCGGGAACAACCTCTCTTCCGCATACCTTGCAGATAAATGTCTCATTGCAGGCATGATTTTTGTAATAACCCTTTTCGTATAACTTTCTTTTATTTTCTCTATTCAATTTTCTTCCTCCTAAAGATGATTCTTCTGATCGCAAATCTCCCCGGAGGGTTTATAATTCCTGATAATTCTCTGTACGCTTTTTTCCGTAAGGAAATATTCTTCCGCTAAAGCTTTCACGGAGATTCCTTCCTGAAATTTTGCGTACATACAAGCGTTTCGAAGTTCTAAATTCCTCTTGGTACCGGTACAGGCTCCCCACATTCTCTTATGATCTGTCTTTCTCGGAATGTAGATCATCTGTCCGTCCACATATTGCTGAACGATCGCCAGCACTTCTTCCGGAAGAACTTCTTCTGCTCTACTATAGCTCATATCGCCCTCCTAATTGGTATTTCTCTTAGGAATGCAATGGCTATAACGTTTTCTCAATTCGTGATAGCCATCGCGCTATCGAGCCGTGGTCTCATTTCTCTTCATGCAATTCACCATATAACCTTTCTAATCATTAATCGGCGATTATCTTATCGTCTTATCCATTTTAACAGATGACATTCCGAATGCCAACCGCACAAACAATTTAACTCAAATTTGTTCCGGCAGTATGTTCCTGCAGATTGTTGAAAATTTTTCACTAAAATTCTGATTTGCCGATTAATCGTTATAAATATTTTTCTATCGTTCCTTGATCTATCACTTTTTTGCCAAGCAATGTAATCGCCTGCTTCGGGCAACTGTTAATACATCTATAACACATCGTACACTTGTCTTGCGCCTTCGCCAAGCCATTGCTCATCGTAATATTTTCCATAGGGCACAAGCCTGCACATTTGCCGCATCCTATACACTCTTTTGTATTTATTTTCAGCTTGTCTGTGTACTTCTTGGTTTTATTTATAAAATATAAACGCTGACCAAAGAGACCTGCCATTCGGTATAATAATCCGATTCCTTCTTGCGGCGGGTTTCCTTCTTTAATATTTCCAACTGCCAAACTTATTTTAGTCTTTGCCTGCTCCACAAGCTTTATATTTTTATCTAACGGACGCTTTAAAGCTTTTACATCTGCAATGCTGTCAGGCATCTTCAAATGCAGACCGCCTATAATATCCGCACCGTACTTATGTAGCAAACGCGCCAAAATACCTGCTCCATCGCCGCTAAATAACGCCATAGTAGCGATCACAAAAATCTTTTTTCCTTTCCATAAAGCTTTATTTTCAACAATAAAATCTCCCAATATCAGGGGAATATTGCTATACTGTACCGGATAACAGAAAATAATTTCTCTATTTGCTTCTATTTTATATGCAATATCCTTATCTTCTATGGATACCAGTTCTGCTAAATTATCGTATTCCTGCATGAAGGTTTCCAGAGCATATCTGGAATTTCCCGTACCGCTAAAATATATACCAATCATCATAAACCTCTATCGCAATCAAGTCCTTGTATACAACATCCATTATCAGCACCTATAAAATAAACCTACTCTTTTTAATAACAAACATCCCAGCACAAACACCGCACCGCCCATGACAACAAATCCGCCCCAGAGCAAATTCCAGTATGATGCCGTCACGTCAAACATCGCCAGAATCAAATCACGCCAGAATCGTAATCCTGTCGCAATGGCAAATAAATCGAATAACAGGTATCCGCCGCCGAATATGTAAATCCATCTCCACCAATAATTCCACCGTAAATTCGCAAAGAACGTTATCATGCCCAATACACAAAGCGCTGCCAATATTCCCATTAACAGGAAATAAAATACGCCTCTGTTTTCCATCACGCCAATCCAGAATACGGCATAAGCTTGTCTGTCTATAAGTCCCCATATTCTATGCAAGTGAAACAAACCAAAGAAAAGGAAAAAACATGGCTCAAAACTATATATTTTCTTCATTATCTTTTCACTTCCTCTGACCAATGCTTTCGCCATAAGTTAAAAGTTAAGAATCGCAGTTCAAGACTCATCCCGCCTACAACGTCCTGATCACATCAATCGTCCTGTCAATATCCTCATCACTGTGCACCGCCGAGACAAACATTGCCTCGAACTGGCTCGGCGCAACATAAATCCCCTGCTCCGTCATTTTCTTAAAATACTCAGCAAAAGCTTTCGTATCCGAAGTCTGCGCACTGGCGAAGTCTGTCACTCTCTTGTTTGTGAAGAAACAGCTGAGAAGCGAACCCACTCTATTCACGGAATACCCCTTGTCCTCATAAGCCTTTGCAAGGCGCTCTCCGTTTGCATCGATTTTCTTATAATATTCCGGATGCTCCCTCAATATCATCAATGTCTCTATTCCTGCCGCAGTCGCCACCGGATTTCCGGATAGTGTTCCCGCCTGATAAACTGCGCCAAGGGGCGCAACCACTTCCATGATATCGCGTCTTCCTCCGTAGGCTGCCAAAGGCATTCCGCCGCCTACGATCTTGCCAAGGGTCACAAGGTCCGGCTCTACGCCATAGTATTCGCCCGCTCCGCCATAGGCGATCCGAAAACCGGTGATCACCTCATCAAAGATCAACAGCGCATCATATTTCTTCGTAATCTCCCTGAGCCCTTCTAAGAAACCTTCTTCCGGCGGCACCACACCCATATTGGCTGCCACAGGCTCCACTACGATCGCTGCGATCTCTTCGCCGCACGTTTCAAAAAGGGCTTCCACCGAGGAAAGGCTGTTATAATCGGCAAGCAGAGTATTTTCCGCATAACCCGCAGGTACGCCTGCACTGTCGGGAATGCTTTCTGTCAAAAGTCCGCTTCCCGCCTTGACAAGAAGCCCATCGCTGTGTCCGTGGTAGTTTCCGCGGAACTTTACGATCTTGTCTCTTCCGGTAAAACCTCTGGATACTCTGATCGCGCTCATAACTGCCTCTGTACCGCTGGACACAAGTCTTACCTTCTCAATCGCAGGCACCGCATCGATAATAAGCTTTGCAAGCTGAGACTCCCGTTCTGTGGGCGCGCCAAAAGTAAGACCATCTTCGCAGACTTTCTTCACCGCTTCAATTACTCTTGGATTTGCATGTCCTAAGATCAATGGTCCCCAGGAGCAGACATAGTCAATATATTGATTATCATCTACATCGTAGATATAAGCCCCTATTCCTTTTTTGATAAAAATAGGATTCTGCCCTACGGCACGGAAGGCTCTTACCGGGCTGTTGACACCTCCCGGAATCAACGCTTTTGCTTCCTTAAAAAGTTCCACCGATTTTTCTGTCTTATTCACGACTGTCTCCTTCTTACTCTATAACCTTCAATGTATATTTCTATTTAGTCAATTGCAAAGCTCTTCACAATGTTTCAATCTTTCTTCTTAATCCATTCGGCAACATCAAGCGCATGATACGTAATGATCCGGTCTGCCCCGGCACGCTTCATTCCCACCATGTTCTCCATGACGATGCGTTTCTCGTCGATCCAGCCGTTGGCTGCGGCAGCCTTGACCATGGAATATTCTCCGCTGACATTATAGGCAATGATCGGCACGGACACATTTTCCCGCGCACTCTTTAAGATATCCAGATAAGCCAGCGCAGGTTTTACTATGACCATATCCGCGCCCTCATCCAAATCGTCCAAAATCTCCCGCATGGCTTCTCTGCCGTTGGCGGGGTCCATCTGATAGGATTTCCGGTCGCCGAAATGGGGCGCTGATCCTGCCGCATCACGAAACGGCCCGTAATACCCCGATGCATATTTCGCACTGTAGCTTAAGATCGGCACATTGCAAAATCCGTTGGCATCCAATGCCTCTCTGATCGCCCCGACTCTTCCGTCCATCATATCGGAAGGAGCCACGATATCCGCCCCTGCCTGCGCCATAGTCAACGCCATTTGCGCCAAAAGCGGCAGCGTCTCGTCATTCAATATTTCTTCCCCATGCACCAGACCACAATGCCCATGGGAAGTATACTCGCAAAGACAAACGTCTGCAATAACAAGCAAACTCGGATATTTTTCTTTAATCATTCTGATGGCACGCTGAGTAATGCCTTCGGGATCGTATGCACCACTGCCTTTTTCGTCCTTATGTGCCGGAATCCCGAAAAGCAATATCGCCGAAATCCCCGCCTCGGCTACTCTTTCCAGTTCTTCCTCCATACGGTCTAAAGAATACTGGTATATATTCGGCATAGACGGCACAGGATTTTTCAAATTCTCTCCCTCTGCCACAAACATCGGGTAAATCAAATCCTCAACCGTTACCCTGTTTTCACGCACAAAGCTTCTCATAGCCTCACTTGTTCTCAGTCTGCGAAATCTTTTCATGTTCATCCTCCATTCATAATCTTTTACAGATTCCGTATTTCTGCATCATAACGCATGATAATCCTGCACAATAACGTCTACGATCGCTTCCGCCGTATGTTCCTTTGGCAGCAAAACGTTTCTGCCTTTCAGCACCTGCGCCGTTGCTCCTCCGATGCATACCACTCTGACCGAATCCGGCAAAGCATGCTCTTCCAGGTATGCCTTTGCTCCAAGCGCGCTTGCAAAAACAATGTAATCCGTCTCTTCTTTATTCTGATTTTCTATTACTTGTGAAACCGGTTTTGTATCATATATCTTACAATCCCTGTAAGTCACTCCGCATCGGTCAAGCTCCCTATTTAAAAGTTCGGAACCATTCTGCGCGCGCAGGATTAGAAGCTTTTCCTCTGGTTCTATCGTTGCTGCAAGTTCTCTCCCCAAGGCTTCGGCTGTATAATCCTGCGGGATGAAATCGGCTTTGAATCCGTAACTTTTCAGCATCTTAGCAGTACCGCTGCCGATACAGGCAAATTTAAAATGCGCAAGCTGCCTAAGATCAATCTCCTTTTCCTGCACATAAGAAAAAAAGCATCTGATCCCATTGGCGCTTGTAAAGACAGCCCAGTCATACTCCGCCAGATTCTCCGGTATCTGTGCATAATCCGGATAAATTTCAATTCCCGGTTTTTTCTCTACATACGCACCTTGTTCTATCAGTAGTTTTTCAAGTTTATCCGTAAAATATCGGGTGCCCGTCACTGTTACGGAAGTGCCTTTCAACGGTTCATACATCGTACCAGTAAGAGCAAGCCTCGCGACCTCTCCCACAAGGAAAATTGCGGGGGTCTCGGCTTTTTGTACCATTTCTGCCGTATCCTTTAAGGTGCCGTTAATTCTCTTTTCCTTTGCACGAAAGCCATTACATAAAATAGCGGCAGGCGTCATCGGGTCCTTGCCGTATTTCATCAGTTCCGCCGCAATATTCTCTGCGTTATGTAAACCCATAAAAAAAACAAGAGTTCCTTTCAATTTCGCAAGTGCTTCATAGTCCTCATGAATTTCCGATGCAGTGTGCCCTGTAATAAAAGTAACAGACTGCGCCATCCCTCTGTGCGTGACAGGAATACCGAGGTTTTCGGGCACGGCAATGGCAGAGCTGATTCCCGGTATGATACGGACGGGGATTTTCTGCTCACGCAGCGCAAGCATCTCCTCTCCGCCTCTTCCGAATACAAATCCGTCGCCGCCTTTCAGACGTACAACCGCCTTGCCTTCTCTTGCCTTCTTTGCTAAAATCTCATTGATTGTTTCCTGTTTTTCGCTGTGATTTTCGAAGCGCTTCCCTACATAGATCAGTTCACAGTTTTCCTTTATCTCAAGGAGAAGGTCTGTATCGATCAGGTCATCATAGACAACCACATCCGCATTTTGCAAAATCGTCAGCCCTTTCGTGCTGATCAGACCCTTTCCGCAGCCTGCGCCAAGCAGGGTTACGCTTCCTGTTATGTTTTCTTTCATTTTTCTCCATTCCAGTATAATTTATTGTTGAGTTTGCGGACATTTCCCGAAAATCACAAACTAACAGTCACCAACTTCCAACAAATCTGCTGGCGAAATCAACATAGCAATATGATCTTCTTATCATGATACATACCAAATCATATCAATTCTTTCCTAATTTCTTCTATCAACCGTTCTGCATCCTTCAACTTCCCGCTACAGGAATATCTCTTCCCATGATACATAGACATAAGACGCACTTCATCGCCTAACACCTCGGCATGCACCCCTACCGCCATAGAACAGTCCGCCTGTAGACCACAGAAAATCCTTCTCTCAAGTTCGAACCGCATTCTCGCCTCAGGGTCCGATATCTGCTGCAGCAAAGAGACTACCTCTTCATCCGCACTGCGGCACTCTACTGCCAGGATTCCCTGACAGGCAGCCGGGATAAATTCCTCTGCTTCAAACACCCGAAGTTCCAAATCTTCCATAGAGATGCCGAGCCGGTCAATCCCTGCCTTGGCAAGAACGATCGCATCATACTCACTCTCCATAAGCTTTCTGATCCTTGTATCGATATTTCCGCGAATATCCTTAAAATCTGCGTCCGGATAGAACTTCCTGCACGCCTCGATCCTTCTGGGACTTCCGGTGCCGATAACCGGCTTCCCAGGCAGTTCCCTGTTTTTACAAAAAATCAGGCAATCCCTTGCATCTGCCGCCTTCGGGTTTGCCGCGATAGTCATTCCCTTCATAAGCACATAGGGCAGATCCTTGCCACTGTGAACCGCCAGATCCGCCTGCCCGCTTTGCAGCTGTAGCTCTATTTCCTTCACAAAAAGCCCCTTGCCCCCGATCTCTCTAAGCGGCGAGGTTCTGTCCCGGTCTCCTCTTGTCTTAACGATCTTCTGTTCCACCGTTACGCCAAGCTTTTCAAGCTGCGCCTGCACCGCATCTGCCTGTGCGAGTGCAAGCCTGCTGCCTCGGGTTGCCAGTATCAGCTTTCTCATAATTTCCTCCATTTATGAACATTTCACACACAAGAAAACAAACAAAATCCTAAATTCCGTTGTTGCATCAATACCATCCTATGATTATCGTCTCTTATTCCTGCGCTTCTTTTATCATTTCAAGCAATTCCTCATCTGTTACTCTGTTTTCCGTCTCAAGCATCCTCTCTAAGAGTTGTTTATACAAGTTTCCACGCGTTCTCTGTTCTATAATATATTCCGGCACAATTCCTCTCAACTTCTCCATGCGGTCTAAAATATCCTCGATATGTTCCGGCAAAGCCGCCTCTATCTCCCGTCTCAACTTTTGTGCATAAGCGGGACTTTTTCCTGCTGTTGTGATACTGACCGTGAGATCGCCGCGTTTCACAATACTTGGGAAAATAAAACTGCAAAGATTCCTGTCATCTACCACATTTACCGGGATGCCCTGCTTTTGACAAAGCGCTGCAATATGACTGTTCAACTGCCTGTCGGGTGTCGCCACAATACAAATATCCCCCAACGCAAGGTCGCTGTCTTCAAATGCCTTCTGCCGCACATCCGCATCCCTGATATCCGTTTCCTTCGCAACGACTATGATCTTATCTGTAAAAAGCCTGAGCCTTCCTATTTTCTCCTTTGCGACTTTTCCGCCTCCGATCACAAGAAAAGTCTTACCCTCAATATCCTCATAAAACGGAAAAAGTGTCATGCATCCGCCTCCATTCTCCGAAGGACCTTCAAAAAGCTCACAAATTCCTCTGCCGTAGCGACATCGCGGTAATGATAGATAAATTTAGACAGAACATCCTTATTTTCATGCTTCACCAAATCGAACTCTGACAGGAATTCATGAAAATACAGCGTCTTTAAAAGCTCATCTACCGCTTCTTCTATGATTTCCTCCGCCACCACGATCTCAGCCTTTTTTATTTCGTTGTTTTCCTTTGCCAGTGCTTCTATATCATTTATGGTAATAAGCTCACTTTGACCAAGCTTTAAAACATTTTCGTCAATATCCCTCGGAACAGCCAGATCCACAAATAACCTCGGCTTTTCCTCCAGTTCTTCACTTTTTAACTTAGAATATGTAACCGTATAATGCGGGCTCCTGGTACAGCTTATGATCACATCCGCGCAGGCTATATAATGATAGCGCTCCGCGTAAGGCACTAACGTAAGTTTTCTGTCCGTCACATGACTGTTTCTGACTGTCGCATAGATCGTGCTGTCATGATAAGAAAGCAGGTTCTTCACAAGCTTACCGCCTGTGTCTCCGCTTGCTCCTATGACGAGAATCTTCTTATGACCATCCTTAAATTTATGACATTTACTCGCCGCGATCGTTGCCACACTGACAGACCTCTTAGAAAGCTCCGTATCTGTCTTTATCTTCTTAGCCGCTGCAACCGCCGCCTGAAACACCTTATTAAAAGAAAAATCCGTGAACCCATGCTCCCTCGAAAAGTCATACGCCGCCTTCATCTGACCGAGCACCTCATCCTCCCCGATAACCATGGATTCTATACCGGCTGTTACCCGGAAAAGATGGCGGATTGCAGACTCTCCTTCATAGATAAAAGCATCCTCGCGCAAGGAAGACGGCTCTGCGCCGCTAAACTCTGCCATCGCTTTCACTGCCGCTTCATAATCGCCGTTGCCATATACCTCGGCACGATTACAGGTATTCAGGTAGACCGCTTCCGTAAGCCCGATATTCTTTAATGTTTGTAAAAAAAGGAGAGTTGTCTCTTTATCAAAAGCATATTTCTCCCGGATATCTGTTTTTGCATTTTTATAGTTGATTGATATTGCAAACATCTCTGCCTCTTATCCCTTATTTAATCCTTGCTTTATCGCTTATTTATCATTTGCCTATCTCTTTCTTACCCCTCGCTTATCTTTTTCTATCTCTTCCCGACCCATCACATGTCTTTCAGCAGTCCATGGACACGAAGCTGCAGTATTTTAAAATCTGCTTCTCTGATAAGCTTGCTCCGGCATATCTTACGTTTTCATGCGATTTGCATTGGCACAATACCTTACAAGATCTGTTGTGCTCCTTACTCCTTCACAATGATCAAAGACAAATATCCCGCATTCTCATTGATCTCTTCCGCACTTCTGAAAATACGCTCATTTTCCAAACCGCAGTTTTCCACCATATATACCTCACCGTCATGCTCTAAAAGACTTTCTTTTACGTCCTTCGTTTTACTTGCCGGCTTCATAAGTATCTTAGTCCCAGTGAGAGAAAGTACCTCTTCTATTTTATAGGAAGCCGGTACAACATGCAACATCTGTGACCGCTCCGCAAGACTGATTCCAAGTTTCGCCGCGGCCGCACAAAAAGACGGCACGCCGCTTATGATTTCAGCCCGGTATCCTGCCCTTTTTACCCTGTCATGCACATAGATATAAGTGGCGTAAACGGTTGGATCTCCCAATGTAAGAAATACAACATTTTCGCCTTTTTCCAATATCTCTATAATGCTTGCTGCCGCAAGATCATAGTTTCTGTCCAGAATTTCTCTGTCCTTTGTCATCTGCACATGACAACTGATATAGATTTTTTCCTGCGGTTCTTGGATAACCGGTTCTGCAATTTTATAGCAAAGAGTTTCTTCCTTTACTTTTCCCGGATATGCAATGTATTTGTTTTCGTTTATGATGCGGCACGCTTTCAGTGTCAGAAGCTCCGGATCGCCCGGACCTACTCCTACACCATAGAGCACCCCTGTTTTTTTCTCAGCCATGTTTTCTCCTGTTACAGCCTGCTCAAGACAGACAAATTACAAAAAGCCCTATGCCAAAAGGGCATAGGACTCCCTATAAAATCAGATGTATCAATCGGTACGACTAAGCCCTCGTAATCTGAAGGTTCATAACCTTCTGTACCACAGCTCTGGCAGGTCTCCTGGCTTAAGGCTAAAACGCAGACAAGCCTTCCCAACTTTCGTCAGTGACATATATGCCTGCTCACCTATTACAGTGACGAGATCGTGCAGGATTTCCACCTGCTTCCCTATTATGCCATGCGCAGCATACCTTCGCTTCCATGGTCACCAGACTGTCTATTAAATTTCCGTCTTATTTATCTTATCATATATTGCAGTTTTTACAAGCCTTTGGACGGGTTTGCCAGTCTAAAATCCGCATCCCTTGAACCACAGGCATTAATAATGGCACTCATCTTTACCCATTTCTTCTCCATATCCGCCACCAGCTTAAACTGGGTTCTTGTCCGATCCAGATTATGCCCTTCTCTATGAACTTTGAAGTAAACATCTCCCTCCAGATAATCTGTAAGAAAACGGATACCACATTCATATGTCATCAGCTTAGCGCCCATAGGGAGCATCTCGATTTCTTTGTCTGTCAAACTTCCGCTGCAGCCCTCCAAATACCCTTTGGCAAAAGCTTCAAACAGGGATAAATCCAGTTCCACCTTATCTAAATCCCGCTCATCCTCCGCTCCCGTGCTGGCTCCGAAGCGAATGGAATCGCCGAAATCATAATGAGAGAGCCCCGGCATTACCGTATCTAAATCAATGATACAAAGTGCCTTTTTCGTTTCCGCATCAAATAAAATGTTATTCAGCTTCGTATCGTTATGAGTTACCCTAAGCGGCAGTTTCCCCTCCCTTAGAAGATCCGTCAATACCGACGTATCCTTTTCTCTTTCCAGTGCAAAAGCAATCTCCTTTTGCGCCAAATCCACTCTTCCCATACGGTCCTCTTTTATTGCCTTTTTTAAATTTTGGAACCGAACAACCGTATTGTGAAAGTCAGGAATGGTTTCATGCAGGGTTTGGGCAGGATATTCTGCAAGCATTCTCTGAAAATTGCCAAAGGCAACCGCACTGTCATAGAAATCCTCAGGGCTTTTGACCTGTTCCAGGCATATGGTCTGCTCAATAAACAGAAACATTCTCCAAAAGTTACCCATACTGTCCGTATAATAATTCTTCCCGTTCCGGGTTTTTATCACATTCAGTGTTTCCCTGTCAGGGTTGCCTCCCTGTTTTACAATCACCTGTCTCAGGTACTCCGTGACACCTGCCACATTTTCCATAAGCTCTTCCGGCTTTTTGAAAATCGAATGATTCATTCTCTGCAGAATATACCGTTTTCTTTCTCCATTCGGCAACTGATACGTAAGCAGAAAGGTATCGTTAATGTAACCGTTTCCATAAGGCTGCTTAGTAAGAAGCCTGCCCTTTATGCCAAAGGCTTCTATGGCTTCGTCTATTTTTCCGCACTTCTCATTTACTGTACTCATAAGTTCTCCTTATAGTCTACCCACCGCATTTCCATAGGCGCCAGTTCCAAATGATACTTCAATATCCCTTCAATATAGAGGTCTGTCCGGCGCGGCTCCTTAGAATTATTAATAACTGCAATTTTCTTACTTTGTTCAAATACGGCAACCTCTGTGTCCACATTGGTAACATAGAACTTCTTCATTTCTTCTTCCTGATGCGCCGCATAATAGATGGCACGCAGAAGAATACGGCAATTCTGCGGAGAATAAGGAAGTCCTGTAAAATAAACGCTCCTTCCCTTCCCATATTCATTCACCACCAGACGGCTGTACTTTCCGTCCATATTCAAGATCTGATAATGCTCGCCTTGCGCATAAATTCTGCTTTTTCCTTCTCCGAAGTCAATCTCCTGATCAATGTCTTCCAGAATAAAGTGTCTGCTGTCCATTTCATTATATTTGTCCGTGCTCATGGAAAAGCCAAGTTCTCTGTCCACTCCCAGCACATCGCTAAGCTGGAAGAAGCGCCCCTGATACTGGCAGGCACTGGGCTCTCCTACACCGATAAAACCACCGCCCTCGTCTACGAACTTACGAATGGCACATACTACCCTTTCGTCCTTCCAGTTATCTGCACCACTCCATGACGTGTATGCATCTCCCGCATTGATGATGACCTTAATCTCAGGATCAATTCCGTTTCTTATTTCATCAAAAGTAATAAACTCCACATCCACCGGCATTCCGCTTAAGCATTCAATCACACCCACGTAAGAATAAATCTCCCGGTACCACAAAGCATGATGCACCTGATTTGCCATCCACCTTCTGAGGTTTCCCCAGCAATTTAGAATCCCTACCTTAAAAGGCGCTGTGTATGCCTTTGTTCCCTGCATATTTTCGTGTATCTGCCGAAACTCATCCACTACCTTCTGAACCTGTTCGATAAAACCCGGCCATTCCGATGCCAGTTTCAAATAACCGCCGTATCCGATTCTGTCCAGAGGGGAACGCAGGATTGCTCTCCTTGCCTTCATCCAATTATCCTGTGCCTCTCCGATCGGATCTCCTCCTTCGTTAAATACATCCGGGAAAAAGTAGGGAAGCAGCCTTCCTTCCGTATATTTCACCCCTTTGATATCTGAAATCATGCGCAGCGTTACACCGTCTCCCACAGAACCTACTACCGCATCCAGCCCGATATTGGCGAAATATTTCCCGAACGGCTCTGTGCCAATCCAGTGATCTCCTAAAAACATCATAGCTTCCTTGCCGTAGCTGTGCACAATCTCAACCAGTTCCTTAGCCAGTTTACTGACTTCTATCTGCTGAAATTCAATGAAATCCATAAATTCCTTGCTGGGAATGCGGAAAATAGAGTTATGATATCCTTCGTCCACTATATACTCCGGTCTGAAAGGATAACCTGCCCACTTCTCAAACTGCTCTAAAATATAAGGACTGACACTGGCGCTATACCCGAACCACTCCACATATTTTTCTCTTTTCTGATCATCAAAAGTCAGCGTAAACTGATGAAAAAACGTAGTAAAACGCACCACATCCACATGCGGGTTGTCCTCACACCATTTTTTCAGCTTATCCTTTACATAGGCCTGGGTCTTAGGCTGCCGCACATCATAGGTAAGCTGATGCGGCGCATCCTTCCAGTCATTGGTAATATAGTTATACATATGAACCGGATCCCAGATCAGAAAGGCAAGAAAACTGACCGTATACTGATGATAAGGTATGGTTTGAATGACCACCTCTCCCGACGCTTCCTCATATTCCCATCGATCCGGCTCTACCACCTCTCCCGTGGTTCTGTCTACCACTTCCCACCAGCGCTTGGGCGAATCAATCGTATTTACCTTTAACTGCTCCGTATGGAAACCCTTCATAAGTTCTATCCGCAGGCTGCTTCCCTTCGCGGTGACACGGTCGCTTATTAAATATTCCTGCTGAATCTCCTCCGGGTTTTGCATAGCCCAGTCATTATCTTTTCTGGTAGTATAATAAGTCGCATAAATTTTAGCATCCTGCGATAAAAGTTCCTCCGGCATGGTAGTTCCGTCACAATCCCGCAGTGCATCTGCTCCAAGCAGTTCTTTTAATCGTATGGTTTCCTCCACCATATCCACATCTGTAGGCAATGTCAGCCTTCCGGTATTTTTCACATTCATTCCGTTATTACCCCCTTTTCAATATTTTCCTGCTCCGATTCTGTCTGTTTTCTTAACGTATTTTTCTGTTTAACGTATGTTATTTTTTAATCTATTTTAATCATATAAAAAGCCATTTTTGTTATCAATCCTATTATTGCTTGAAATTTTAGATATCTTGCTTCATTCTGTAGAATCGACAAAATTTCTAAATTCTGATATACTGATTGATAACTAAATCAACGGTCATTGCGGACCTTCTGCACCATGATTGAAAGCTGCACAATTAGTCAAACGCTGTGATGCGTCTCGCAATGACCCGAACTTAAAACAGACAGAGAGGAAAAATATGGGTAATATCAGGCACCGTATCGAAAATGCAAAACCGTCAGTTTTTGAACAAGCTAAACTTCTATATGTATCGACTTCCAAATATGAAGGCGACTGGCAAAGCATCCCCCACTCTCATCCTTTCAGCGAACTTTTCTATGTGGTTAACGGAAACGGCTCCTTTATCGCGGAAGGCAGGGAATTTCCCGTCTCCAAAAACGATATGGTCGTTATCAATCCTCAAGTGGAACATACCGAAAAATCCAGAAGCACCTCTCCTCTTGAATATATTGTACTGGGTATCGACGGTCTGTCTTTTTCCTTTGAAAACATGACCGGCGTTCCCAATGCCATTTCCGTTCAGAACACCTTTGGAACTATACATAAATATAATGTACAAAACACAAATGCCTGTTCCTATCTGAATATTATGCTGGAAGAAATCTCCGCTAAGAAAGAGAATTACGAAACAGTATGTCAAAGCCTTTTGGAAGTTCTTTTAATCTGTATGTTGCGAAACGATAACTTATCTATTATCCAAAACAGCAGCACCGTATTAAACAGAGAATGCATGCAGATTAAAAATTATCTGGATTCTAATTATTCCGAAAACATCACCTTGGACAGCCTTGCTGCCCTTACCCACATGAACAAATACTATTTGGCTCATGCTTTTACAAAATATACCGGGATTCCCCCTATCAATTATCTGCTTCAGAAAAGAATACAGGAAGGAAAATCTCTTTTGGAATCCACTGCTTATTCCATCGCGCAGATTTCCTCCATGCTTGGTTTTTCCTCCCAGTCTTATTTCTCACAGGCATTTAAGAAGGCTACAGGAAAGACACCTATTCAGCATCGGAATGCGTATCGGAAAGAAACTCAGTAAAAAGGAAGCGCCCTTCTAAGGTAACAAGTTTTATTTTACTTGCCTCCCTAGAAGAGCGCTATCCCTTGAAGACTAACAGAAGCTTATTTTACCGGATAGAATTTGCCAATACTTCCATCATACTCAATCGAATGCACGTTTTCTCCCTCGCCATATGTTACGGGAAGTGCAACGCTCATAATGTGGCTGATAACAGTTCCATCATCAACATCCTTACGAAGATAAACATCTACTTTTTCGATCGGTGTCATGTTGGCACTCTGTCCATAAGGAATGCTGATAGCATTGATCGGGTTATTGGCAAATGCCCGTCCATTGACAGTTACATCCTGTGCAAGTCCAAAAGTGAGTAATGGATAACCAGCCATATCATTTTTGATACCATAGGAATTTTCCTCCAGATCATTGCAAGGAGTCGCAGTACCAAAATAGCCTTTATCAAAGCCATAAACGACCTTTGTTGCAGCTTCTTTATCAGACAGCTTGTTGATAGCCGCACCACCCTGAAGTTCCGTATCGGATGCATACACGGCATAATTTTCCTGCCACTGGATGGTGTTGTGTGCAAATGGCTTGAAGGTAAGCCATGCAACCTGTTTGTCCTGATCTCCGGCGGTATGTTTCACAACCACTACCTTTTCACCAGCAGCATAGATCATTGACAGATCACTTTCCTTAAAATCAATATTCAATTCATAATTTGACATAACTTTTACCTCTCTTTTTTATTATTCTTTATAAGCGCTTACATTTATTATAAGATGATAATTCATTGAAAATCAGGCATCTTATTATTTTCTTCGAAAAACTTAACAGATTGATTCACCGTATCGAACACATAAGGACATACATTCCACTTATGAATTACCAAAGGTCCCGGTCCCCACTTAGATATAACAAATTGTCCATTACAATCATACACAATTCCTGAATGCTCATTATTTGTACCAGGATAGTAAATCCTTTGAAAATCAGCGGTAGCGCTATCCCCAATAAAATAATAACTTTCATCCATCCAATATGCCGAGGGATCATTCATCCAATAAGTGTTTCGCTTGCTATGCTCATACCAGGCGAAAGAATGGCAGTTATATTTCAGTGTCGGTTCCCCCATGATAACGATTCCCTGATAAGTATCCAGCATTTTCTTGCAAAACTCCTTTTTCTTATCCTCACTCAAATCCTCCTGGCTACTTCGATCATATACAGGCACATTGGTCCCTCTAGGCGTTTGGACATTTGTGATAATTTCATTAAATTCATCATTAGTGGGAGCGAACTCTTCTAGGAGACATCGCATTATGCTCTTTTTTAAAAAAATTTCCCATGAATCAGAATCGGATATTTCCTGTCCATAATTATTGAAAAAACTTTGAATAGCCACAGCACTATCATTGCGATTAAGAAATGCCCGTAAAGTCGGATTGTATGTTGCAATATTTCTAATTCCGTCTGCCATGGAAGTATACAGAAAAATATTGATATTGAGCGGATAATCCAATACCAACTCCAATAATTCTTCTGTAGGCAATTCCTGTATGATGTAATCCGGCACAGCGCACGCTTCAATTTTATCGGTGAGTGTTTCCAAGGTCTGCCATCTCGCAGATGCCTGATTAACCGGATACAAATATTTGCCCATTTGAGCATTTTTAGTCCATGTTAATTCATTCATTTTGATCCTCCAATTAAGTTTAAGTTTTATTAAGGTGAAAACAAACCTCCGGATAATCTGTTTTCATAGATCTATATAAAACAGCTTAAGCTATGAATTTACCTTTTCATGCAGCGAAATATATTCCTTGTACTGATCCTTGAAATACTTTTCATTAAAACGAAAATTACGAATACAGACAAAAAGCGCAATTTTACATTCACTATATAAATCCATATCCAAGTGCCCGTAAACGTAACTATACTTATACAATAGCCGATCATATTTTTGATACATAACAAGTAAATTTTCATAAGACATTTTATTTTCTGACATAACTTGAAAATTCCTTTCTAAGTGCTTTAAGAGCTGCAATTTTAATATCATAAACAGACTGTGGGCGGATTCCCATACAGAGCGCTATCTGTCGATCAGAATAGCCTTTTTGGAAAGATAATTTCAAGTATTGCTTTTGGCGTTCTGTCAGATGCGAAATAATATCGTCAAAATGATATTCATAGATATCTTCCTGACCACACTCCTGAATTCCTTCCTGAAAATCGGTTATGATTTCGGATTGTGTCTGTTTTGCGAAATGAATAATATATTTTTTCCGTGTTTCCTTAAGTGTTTTAGATAAATATGCTAAAAACATATGCTCCTTAGCAAGATCCAAAAACTCACTTTCGTTGAGAGAACCTTTTTTTTGAAAATAATATTCTGCCAAGGTCTGTTCTTTTTCCATATTTGCCCCTTTCTCGACAATTTTAGTTTCTATTATTATTAAAGAATAAAATTGTCAAAAAATAAGGTGATATAGAAAAATAGTTTTTAGTTTATGCTATTGTACTAAAATTTCAATCAATCTTTTGCTTTCCATACGCTTCAACACTTCACTACATTTTTGTCGTGTCCCATTCCAAAAGAACCGTCAAGCAAAGGAAATCACGAGTGGACTCCATATTTTTGTAGTCGTTTTGAAGTTACTTTAGTTCGTTAAAGTGTTTTTCTATGTAAAAAGGCTTCCAAGGAAAACCTTGGAAGCCTTGAATTTACTGTCATTCTATTAATTACTCGATGATTGTAGCAACCCTACCAGAACCTACAGTACGTCAACCTTCACGGATTAGGTTGAGAGAACCTTGCGTGACAGATGGCATGTTTTCGGGGTTTTCTGTTATCGTATTTTCGATAAATATTGATTTTCTCTGTAATTTCAAATTTTTTGTAGCTATTTTGTAGCCACTCTAAATTATCCCACTCCGATAATGCATTTATTGTTCTCTGTAAATACTGCATCAATTTGATACAGCTTATGTACTTTCTTTTCGAAACCTTGCAGATGTTTTTGCTATTTTTAACTCATGGTCTGCAAATAGTTTCTTCTCATTTTCATAGACTTTACCTTTGTCAAATTCTAAATATTCTTGAATTTTTTTATCAAACTTCATTTTTTCTTCTTTCTGATATTTTCTTACTTTTCCCAATTCGATGGTTCCCACAATTATATCATCTTTATCCCCACCTTTTATTTGTATAACATTTCTATCATTTCTACCATACGGTCCGGTTATTCTTGAGTCACCATAAATTGATGTGTTGGCTTGAACAATAAACACATGTAAATCCCTAGCAGTGGTTTCGATTATATTTGCAAAATAAGATGTATCTTTATTATGCTCTGGCGTAAATATTATATCAACCTTATCCTTATACAAACTTCTAGCCATAATATCTGTAAATTCATAACACAAAAAAATACCGTATCTTATTCCATTACAATTAATTACTTGATATACTGGCTCTATTTGATCATTGCATTTATATTTTTCTATTGCCAGCAATTCACATTCCATTGGGGCATAATCATTCTTTTCTCTCACTAACAGTACCGCATTCGAATAACGTCCCGTTTTAACAGGTGAAAATAAAGCTACATTATTATATGCCTGCCTATTATATGTAACATATTGTAATCCCGAAATTACTGTGATTCCACTTTTCCTTACAAATGCCAAAACATCCGATACCCACTGCAACGGCATATAAAACTCTGGAAACACCAGAAAATCTACTTTCTCCTTTCCATCGGCATAAGCTCTTTTCATAAACGAAATAAGATCTAATCTATTTAAGGTTACATCTTCAGCGCATTTTAAGCCAAAGCAACACCGCTTAGTATTTAGTTTAATATTCGCAATGGCTATTTTGACCTTTTCTTTTGCGCCACACACATCACCTAATTCTACTTTTTGTAAAATGTATCCGTTATTTTTTATATTGTCAATTGATAGTGCTATATGACCCGCTTTACTTTTATTAATTTGATTAACGTCATAAAAATAATCCTCTATATAATATAATTTTTCACTTACCGTCATATTTTCAGAAGCTTGATAATAATTTCCTCCTTTAGTGCACTGTGTCAAAAATACAAATTGGTATATCTCATCTAAATTTATAAATCTTGGCGAAAATTTTGTTTTATTACTTTTTTGTATTTTCAGTTCCATATTACGTATTTGTTCTGGGGATATACTTGTTAAATCACAATTTTCATCTAAATTATCTGAATAATTAATTAAAGGAAATGATACTAAATAGTGATTAAACAAATTTGCTTTTCTTAATTGAATAGCAAGTTTAATAACCTCTCTTTTTTCTTTTCTGCTAAACTGCGGGTATAATGCTAAAACCGTTGCGGTACATATATCAAAGTGCAATTCCAGATTTCTTTTTAATCTTGCCACAATTGTTCTTTTTTTCCCTTTTTTCAAATTCTCAATCTGGCTTGCATTTAACTCCCTAATTGCACCCCGTATATTTCTTTCAAACTGTTTCCAAGCATTTCTATTTGTCTCTGCCGTTAACAAAAAGTAATACATCACATTTATCCAATTACTCGAATATTCCAATGCTTTACTTCCTGTAAAGAATCTAAGAATACTGTCACCCTCATTTTGTCTTTGCACTTTCTCATCTCTTGTAATATAGCGTTTCTTAATCCTATTGTTCATGACAATTTGAGACATGTGCCATCCTAATTGAAATCTATCAATTTCCATATTTCCAATGTCTCTTATTTTTGTTGCAGTGCCAATTCCTGTTTTTGCATATGCAGCTTCTTCAAACTCTACTAAACTCAATTCCGTATCTGGTATAACATTCATCTGACTTGGATATGTAATAGCCCTTTTCATCTGATTAATCAATACAGTTGAATCATTCTTATCAAAATATATTATTTTAACTTTTTCTTTTTGAATAAACAAAGTTGGGTAGTTACATAGTACATACTTGTCATCATTAACATGTTCCAAGATATGGTTATCCTTAACTAAACATTTCTCAAATACTGTTTTGTCACTAATTTCTTTTTCATCTCCTGAAACATTTATAACAATTATGATATCATCAACATATCGACCATAATGCAATACTTTAGAATTACTCCTCATTAATTTATCAAATTCAGTCATATATATATTCGCTAAAAGCATTGAGCTAAATAACCCAATCGGCAAAATATACTCCTGTTTTTCTATTTTCTGATCAACTACGCGATAAGCCCCAATAACATCTGTATACCGTTCAAATATTCTTTGAATAATATCTGTTAAAAATCTTAATTCTTGATATCGTGTATCTTCTCCAAATATATTATCTAAGATAGTGAATTTCCAAAAAACAGAGTAATAAAATCCTTTGATATCAAGAGAAAACATTACTTGACTAACCTTAAAACGATTCAAAGTTTCTACCTTCTCTATTGCATCATTTTTCCATTTACAATATTGAGGAAAGTATATTTTAAACAACTTATTTTTGCTAAAATTAATTGAAGATAAATAGTCCTCCTGACGATTATATAAAACATAATTATCAATACAATTTCCATAACTGTCTGAAGATATTAAGCTTTTTTCAAATACAAATTTTCCTAGCAAAACCATCCAAAGTGTATCTAATAAATGTAACTCTATTGGCATATCAATAAAAAAATTCACTTTATTCATGGCTTTATTCTCTTTTAAGTC
Source organism: Lachnospiraceae bacterium (assembly GCA_017936885.1). Lineage (GTDB taxonomy): Bacteria > Bacillota > Clostridia > Lachnospirales > Lachnospiraceae > UBA3282. The sequence goes on from JAGBEO010000001.1 coordinate 265,970, forward strand.
ACCTGTGATAAACAAATCATTACTTTCTGCATTATTTATAAACGATTTAGGCATAACATAAAAACTTATCTTCTCAATCCAATCATTCACTAATTTATTATTACTCGCCTCATTTGGAGATGCTAATATTTGGGCAAGTATATCAATAGTATGTTGCATATGCTGAAAATCATATTCTAACTCCGCAATTTTTTGCTTCATAAAAACGAAATTTTTATTATAGTGATAATAACTTTTTATTTTCTTATATGCACCCAACAACATCTCTCTATTTTTATCCAGATTAGTAAACATTATAAACCTTCTCTCTTTTATTGGATATTTCTCTCTGCATTTTAGTTATCCATAATCAGTATTTCACCCAATTTCCTTGTTCACACTATTAATGATTATTTAAAACATTTCAATCCCTATTTCAGTTTAATTCTAGCAATCACTGTCACAGATTTGTTTTATATAATACAATGCAAAAGTATCACTAACCAAATGATGTATTTCTCTGGCACTTCTGCATTTAACTACTACTCTTTTTAAATTGTTCAAATATTGTTCTGACATTTCTATGCCCTTTTCCTCTTTATATTTCAGCTGTATCTCTAATATGAACATTTCCGCAATTTTTAATTTTGCCTCTTCACTTAACTCATTAAATCCTATAACAACATCAAATCGATTAAAAATTGCATCTCCTAACTCTCTTCTAATTTCATCTTCATCTCTATAATTGGATGTACAAATAATAACTGATTTTTTTAGTTGTACTATATAATTCTGATCCTCAAAAATCCCTTCGTCAAACAACTGATAAAATGCACTATGAAATATAGGATGCGCCTTATCAAATTCATCTAACAGAATCACATTAGATTCCCGATCCAGCAAATCTTTTGCAAAACTCTTCTCATAATGTGCTCCGCCAAACAAATATGTCGAAAACTGATTATTTTGAAACATTGAAAATTGTTTTCTAAAGATTTTTTCTTCTAAACACGTGCTAATAAAATTAGCTGTTTCTGTTTTTCCAATTCCAGAACTCCCATAAAATAACATTACTACTGGCTTTTCTCTATCATTTAAAGTTAATGGTAATAACGCTTTCAGCAATTGTGTTTTTACCCTACTTTGTCCAATGACTATATCATTATAATTTTCATGAATAACTTTTATAGTTTCTTCTGTAACTGTTTTATACTCCTGAGCTTCCACTATTGTGTCAGGATATAGGCGTTTTATCTGCTCACTAATCTGAAGTGGCGGATTATGTAAATATATATTTTTAACATCCATTTTCGCGAGAAAATTAGCAAAATTCAATATCACATGTTCTCTAACTCCAGCATACTCTTGAGAACCTGCTACAAAATTTTCTACTTTTACTTTCTCTACATTATTTTCCTTATGTTCTTGCCCCTCTATTTGCACTAACATTTTACTAACATCCAATTCCATTACCAAATCTGTCAGTGTTCTGTAATGTTTTGGTATTTTCTTTTGAAATTCTACCTTTGAACCATAAAAAATATAACTACTCATGTGATACTCCCGCAATTACAACATCATACACTGTACATTTTTCTACTGTCTCTTCTACAGTATCTCCCAATACCGTTTCTGCCGAAATCTTTTCAGGTTTATTTATATAATTAAATTCATTCTCAATTTTCAAATTCTCCAAGTTTAATATCCCAACTGGTACACCATAATATGTCAATTTCATTTTCAAAAAATCTGCTAAATTATAATTATTTCTAAAAGCATTAATATTAAAACGCAAAATGGATTTTTCATTTCCATCATCAACAATCATTTCATAGTATCCTCGTTCTCCTAAAATTGCCTGATTCAACTTTTCCATATCAATAGGCATTTGTTCTTTAGGTACAATCGTCAAATAAGAACTAAACATTTTATACATAGTAAAGGAATTAGGATACGGAGCCACAGTGACACTTTCAAACTTATAAACATTGTCATCTCCATTTGCTCTTGCAAGATAATCTGTCAACAAAGTATTCTGCAATTTACTATCAACAACTTTAGAGACTATAGAAGAATACCCCATATCACCTTTACCTTGAAAAGCCGCTTTTAGCATCGCTAAAACATTAATGCCGCCGCCAACCTCAGCCTCAATCTCTCCAATTATTTTCCCTAATCGTTCTTTATTTTCATCTGTAGACCAGTCAAGATGCCCTCCGTTACACATGTCCAAATAATCCTGTGCAGCTTCTTCATCAAAATATGGGATTTTAACCAAATTATCTATCCTAAGCTCTTTACCCTGTTTCTTATCTGTCATACAAACTATCCTCCACCATTTCATAATTCCTATGGATTACAAATCTTTTTCCGCAAATACGGGATTTCAAAATATATGTGAAAATTACACAAGTACAAAAACCTCGTCCAAAATTACACTATTCATGTTTTTTTCTATCCCCATACGGTACTGATGCTTCCGCCACCATAGACAAATTCTGCGGCATATCATATGTATAACATCCCCGAGTTCTCCGAAATCTTAGTTCCCTTCTTTCTCATCTCCCGATACACAACCTCCGCCAACGCACTCATAATCGCATTATATTTAGCCGTATCCTCAAACAAACTCTGATACGATTCTTGCGCTTCCATATATCCATCTTGCGCTGCCGTACCAAACGCTTTAGGGAAAATACTTTCAACAAAAATCTGCGGTTCAGAGGATTGCGCCATCTTTTTCAATTTCTTATCAGAAAGCAACTTATCCCGCAGTGCTGACAGAATAACTTTATCTCCCTCTGTGAAATTGCCCTTGAACTTCTCATTAATCTTTGCAATCACCTCATCCAAAGGCGTTTTTTCATCCATTCCCTTGACACCTTTGTGCTTTGCTGGAACATAAACCGTCTTTGCTTCTTCCAACGTAATTTCACCTTGAAATGTCTTTTGCAGCTTATAATATTCCAGTTTCAGTTTACCCTCCAAATCAATCAACTCTACAGAGTCTTTGGGCAATAATCCAATCAGATAAGAGCAGAATACATACTCCTTCTGTAACTCTTTATCAAACATTCTCAATATCTGCGATATGTAGCTATACCATTTAATCAGATTGCGAACATGTCTGCGGAATTGGTATCTTTCGTTCTGCGTCTTTTTGTTATAACGGTTGGAAACAGGAAGTAAAATGCTGCTCATTCGTCCCATTGCCCTGTCATCCTGCCTGCCTTTTTTATAATACTCCTTTGTAAAGGCTTCAATATCCTCATCTGAGTAAATACCATAAGCCCGCAATTCCCGTTGCGTCTGGTACAACAAATCTGCATTTACTTCTTCCTGTAAAAATGTTTCCTGATAGAACGGCTGAAATGCGTCCTTTATATCCTCCGCTTTATTTACAAAATCCAGCACAAAAGTATCTGTCTTGCCCTCGCAAGTGCGATTCAGCCGGGATATAGTCTGTACTGCTTTCACATTCCTTAACTTCTTGTCCACGATCATCGTATGTAAAAGCGGCTCATCAAACCCTGTCTGATACTTTTCCGCTACAATCAGCACATTAAAATTGTCATGGAACTCCGCTTTCGTCTGATTCTCCGAGATATGGGAACCGTCTTTGCGTACATTCAGCTTTGATTCCGTATATTCTTCGCCCTTATCATCAATTGCACCGGAAAAAGCCACCAGAATATCCACATCATCATACTTCTTTTCTTCAATGTACCGTTTGATTTCATGGTAATAACGGACAGCCGCCAGTCTGGACGATGTAATCACCATCATCTTTCCTTTGCCGTCAATCTTATGCCTCGTTGTATCCCTAAATGTCTCCACGATAATCTGCGATTTCTGACTGATATTATAAGGGTGCAATTCCTGATATTTACGAATGACCTTTGCAGCCCTGCTGGAAGGGACATCCGGATTATCCGTCATGGTCTTTGCAATTCGGAAACAGGTATTGTAGGTCATATAATTCTGAAGGACATCAAGAATAAATTTCTCCTCAATCGCCTGTCTCATACTATACACATGAAACGGATGGAAAGAGCCATCCTCCTGCTCCTGCCCAAACATTTCCAGCGTTGTAGCTTTTGGCGTTGCTGTAAATGCAAAAAAGGATAAATTCTTATGTTTGCCTTGGGCAATCATTTCTTTGACAAGCCTGTCCTCCGGATCAACTTCTTCCTCCGCCAAACCTTCGCGCTCTGCATACTCCCGCAAGGCTTCTTCCGTATCTGCCAGCGCAGTCTTTAATTTCAATGCTGAACTACCCGTCTGAGAAGAATGTGCTTCATCTACAATAACCGCAAAGCATCTGCCATTTGCCTTATCAACCTCCGTGTAAATGACCGGAAATTTTTGCAAGGTTGTAACAATAATACGCGCCCCTTCATTGATTGCATCTTTCAAATCTTGAGAATTTTTTTCCTCTCCTATGGTCTCTACAGCACCTAACTTATGGTCAAATCCCGCAATTGTCTCCTGAAGCTGTGCGTCTAATACAGTACGATCTGTCACAACAATCACACTTGAAAATATCGGCTTGTTATTTCCATCAAAAAGTGATGCAAGGCGGTATGCTGTCCATGCAATAGAATTGGATTTGCCTGAACCGGCACTATGCTGAATCAAATAATTCTTCCCCGCTCCATTTGTCCGTACATCTTCAATAAGTTTCCGAACAACATCTAACTGATGATAGCGGGGAAATATCAATGTTTTCCTTTTCTGCAAATTGATAAACTTCTGGATAATATCCAACATGCTGTCTTTCTTAAATACATTTTCCCAAAGATATGCCGTAGGATACCCTTCCGGATTGGGTGGATTACCAGCTCCACCATCAAAGCCAGCCCCATTAGAACCTTGGTTAAAAGGTAGGAAATAGGTATCTTTTCCTGCCAGTTTCGTTGTCATCCAGACGTCTGTATGGTCTACACAAAAATATGCCAAAATCCTTTTATTGAACTGAAAACATATCTCTCTCGGATCCCTGTCATACATCCATTGGGTTTTGGCATGATCTACATTCTGCCCTGTGTACTGGTTTTTCAGTTCAAAAGCAAACACCGGAATACCATTCACTACAAGCACCATATCCACTGACTTTTTCGCAGCCGCAGAATAATACCATTGTCTATAACACTCTACTTCATTTTCCGCATACTGAATTCCTGCTGTATCGTTCAATGCAGATTCAGGTTTAAAATAGCAGACTTTAAAGGTAATACCTCTGTGCTTAAATCCATTTCGCAAGACATGAAGCACCCCATCCATATCACAGGCATTGTTAAAAGCAACACAGAATTTGCGCATAGGGTCTATATCATTCTGCCGTTCAAATGCCGCCCACTCCCTCGGTTGGGTACGTTTAATAAAAGAAATCAGTTTATCCGAATATAAACCCAGCTTTGGATTGTATGTTCCATTTCCCTTTGTATATCCGCCCTCAGCGGATATGAGAAATGCCTCAATGTCCGATTCAAACTGTTTTTCTGTAGTAACTGTTATGCTCATGATTCTTCCTCCGCAATCCATTGTCTGAGCTTATCCTGTAATAACTTTTTATCCGGTAAATAAAGTTTATATTGAGAAGCATAAATATTCGCATCTTTGGGCAGAGTAATCTCTACTAGTGCATCATTCGCTTCCCTACACATCAAAATGCCAATTGTCGGATTTTCTTCATCAAGTTTTTCATATCGGTCATAGTAATTCACATACATCTGCATCTGTCCGATATCCTGATGCGTCAGCTTGTCTACTTTTAAATCAATTAAAACATAACAACGTAAAAGTCGATTATAAAAGACCAGATCCACATAATAATTGTCTTCATTAAAAGTAAATCGTTTCTGTCTTGCCTCAAAGAGATAACCTTTACCCAACTCAAGCAAAAACTTTTGAAGCTTATCAATGATAGCGGTTTCCAAATCGCTTTCAGAATATTCTGCTTTTTCCTCCAAGCCAAGAAACTCTAATACAGTAGGTTGTTTCACAATATCCTTTGGATTAGCAATTACATTTCCTTCTCTTGCCAATCGCATTACAGCATCCTTATCTCTGCTAAGTGCCAGTCTTTCATACAAGCTGGAATTATATTGCCTTTGCAATGTTCGGATTCCCCATCCGGATTTAGCAGATTCTATCTCATAAAAATTTCGTTCCTCTTTATTTTCAATTCGCATAAGCTGTAAATAATGCGACCAAGACACAATAAACGGCGGATTTTCTTCCAATTGCCTAAACACTGTTTCAGTTTTTTCGATTGCAAATTGCCTAAACACTGTTTCGGCAATTCGATCTTCATAATTCAAGTAAAAACGTCTGAAAAATTCTAAATTTGCCTTTGAAAAACCTCTGCCAAACTTTTCTGTTAAGTGATCAGACAAAGCTTTTATAACTTTTTTTCCATATTGAGCGCGCTCCTGCCCTTCCTGCTGTACCTCTACAATCCATTTGCCAAGGGAATAATATGTCATAAGCTGCACCAAGTTTACCTGTTTTGCAGCAAGTTGTCTTGCATATTGTATTAAATCAATCGAATTTGCAATCAATGTATCCAACGACTGATTTGTTTCTATCATTTCATTTTTGTTGTCCATCCAGTCTCCTTCCAATCTAATCCCTACTATACACACGCTTCTGTATAAATCAATATAATCGACTTGCGCTGTATCGTTCAATGCTCCTTCGCAATCTATTATCTTTATAAAATCAATCCCTAGACTTCTAACGAATCTTTTAACTTATACGGACAATGCAAGATTTTTTTCCAATCTTCCGTTTCTTTGTTAGTGCTCTTGTTATATATAAATATTGTTACAGATTTTAATTGATTGATAATATTTACTAAACTGCTATCCCCATACGGCGATACTCCAAATATATCAAGTTCATCTACATCTTCAAGTCGCTTGTACAATTCTTTTCGCCGATGAAGGAACAAATCATCCGCAGGATATAGATTATTTGATGTGAATATACCAGACGCACAGATTAGTTTCTCCTTTGGAATGCCGTTTGGTGCAAATACAATATCCGATGTATTTATCAATTCTATATTATTAGTTTTTTCAATAACCTTTATTGCTTCCTTGTATGCTTGAAGCTTATTTCTTTCGCTACTCAGTAATAACATATTCTGTTGATTTTCCAAAGTATCAAAGTCAATTTTTCCATGTAAGTAAATACAACTTTGCTTTTTATCCCAAAATTCTACGTAATTAAGGCTAAAAATTCTATCGTATGCGCTTATATCCAATAATTTCTCTGCATCATAAGATGTATCAATTTTTCCTTTTTTATCATAAAAAATAGATGTTAACGCAATACAGCTTACAGTATCTTGCAGACGAATCTCATCATTAACCGTCCATTTCTTTTGTTCATGCTTCTTTACATATTCATATAAAGAACCTGCTAATGATTCAATTCCATCTGACTCTGATTCCTGAATAATATTGTTGCATGTATCTCTTGAAAGTATTATTTCAAAAAGTGCTTCTAACACGGGAGCAGACTTATACATATTATATCGAAATCTTTCTTTTATTTCAGATATAGTCAAACCATGTATGCCTATCCTTGTATTTATTCCATTTCCCAACAAAAGACCTTTAGCCATTTTCTTCTCCCCTCTATCAATGCCAAATATATCTACAACACTTGCTTTTTCCCTGTTACATATTCGTATATCATAGATTTTTTGTAATTTTCTACTTCGGAAAGATACTGCTCCTTCTTAGCAATTAATTTATCTATTTCCTCACATTTATTCTTTAGATAACTCACTATTTCCCTTTGCTCTTCTATTGGTGGAACTGGTATTACAATACTTTTTAAGTCTTCCTTGGATACCTTTAATCTGCAAGTATTCACTCTGTCATCTCCCCGAGCAATTGCATAGATACCCTTTCCTAAACTGTATAGCACTCTCAACATAGTCTTACTTCTAAATATATACTCACAGTATTTTGCTGTTACATGGTCCTCTAACTCATCATAAAATGTGTAATAAACCGGACTTACACAGCCAAAGTAATCAGATACTCCTGTTGCTCCCACAATCATATTCATACTGTTCATAACTAAATCGCCTTTATAGGCTAATTTATACTGTTCAAAATCATCTTTAAATCTATCCAAATTTGTAGTCTTCTCTGCATAAAGAGTCACTCCCAAATCAATGGACAAAGATAATCTTTCTACTGATTTTATAGGACTATTTTTTTCTTGACGCTCTTTAAGTACATGCCGAAAAGGAATAAGTTTCCACCCAATAGGCGTATTCCCAATCCACTCAACCCCACTATCTTTCATTTCTCTGTCACCCCTTATTCCTTTTGTAACAGCTTGGGTAATGACAGCTTGCTTAAGCTTTTTGTATTCCTCAATACTTGCACGAGTTTTAATCAATATATTATCAATTTCTTTACTCTTATTATCAAGAAATCGAGAAATAACACTTTGTTCAATTATTGACGGTATAGGTATGCGCATATTTTTAATAAAATCAGTATTGGCTCTTGGCATTTTTGTTCCATAAGTAGAACGATTAACTGTATCAATAAAAGTTGGAGAGATTAAAAGATACCAAAAAAACCTAATATCATTCATTTTATCAAGACTTATTACACAAAACTCACTTGAACAGCAACCCATATTAGTACAGTAATATACCTTAGCTAAATATGGTCTCAATTTCCCCCATAAAATATCGTTTTTCTGAAAAATAATTGATTGTCTCTTATCATATACCGAATCTGTTCCTATATAAGTTCCATTCCAACTTTCAACATTTTCTAGTCCAATATAGACTAAATCTCCATAAACCTCATCATATTTTTCTTGTCGAAACAAGGATAGATATTTAAGTCTTTTTATATCCCAATTTTTCGGTATCTCCCCAATCCACTCAATCCCACTATCCTTCATCTCTCTAGCCATACCTATTTCTCCTCCGCAAACAACTTATCCAAAGAAGCAAAAATATCAGCCTCCAACGTATGAATCCGAGCCACAATATCCTCTACCTTTTCTGGTGCCTGATACTCATAGAAATATCTTGTCATAGGTATTTCATACCCTACCTTAGTCTTTTTCTTATCAATCCATGCATCTTCCGCATAGGGGCGCACTTCTCTCTCAAAGTACCTATCAATATCCTGTGTGAGCGGCACATTCTCCGTATCACGCAGACTTGCATCCGCAATAGGTTTTCCTTTTTTCAGAATGATTTCCCCACTTTCATCCCTCATTGGTTTTTCTACAATAATTTTGTTATATCCAAACTCTACCGTTTCAAATATTTTACTCTCGCAATAAATTCCGTCCTTATTTCCGTACACAGCACAATTTTCAAAGGAACCATAAGCCTTAACAATCAGTTCCCGACATTTGTCTGTGATGTCATTTCGTTTCGTTCCAATACTTTTTCTTCTAGCCTCATAACAATGTGAAGCATCTATAAGCTGCACTTTTCCTTCCCTATATGCCGGTTTATTCTTAGAACATATCCAAATATAGGTACTGATACCCGTATTCATGAACATATCCGTAGAAAGCTGCACAATACAGTCCAGCCAGTCATTTTCCAAAATATATCTTCTAATCTCTGACGAACCGCTTCCTGCATCTCCTGAAAATAAAGGAGAGCCATTTTGTATAATTGCCATTTTCCCATTTGGCGCAAGTTTAGAAAGCCCATTTAATACAAACAACTGCTGACCATCACTGATTTTAGGTAGTCCTGGCGCAAATCTGCCCTGCTCCCCTTTTGCTGCTTCTTCTTCTACCTTTTTTTGCTCGCGTTTCCAGTCGATTCCAAAGGGTGGATTAGAAATACAATAGTCAAAAGTAAACCCTTCAAACTGATCATCTGACAATGTATCTCCGAACCGCATATTATCCGGATCTCCACCGCGAATCATCATATCTGCTTTTGCGATCGCATAGGTGGACGGGTTGAACTCCTGCCCGAAACAGGTAACCTCTATATCACTATTCAGATCATGGATTCTCTCCTCCATACAGGAAAGCATTTGGGATGTTCCCATCGTCATATCATAAACAGTCATTCCACCTGTGTTTAAATTGGCATCAGCAAGGAGCAAATCTGTCATAAGATATATAATATCTCTACTGGTAAAATGTGCTCCTGCTTCTTCTCCAAAGGACTCTGAAAAACGTCGCACTAAATCCTCAAAAATATAACCACAATCCACAGCGCTGATTTTATCTGCGCCTAAATAACCTTTTTCAGAATTAAACTCTTTAATAATGAGTATAGTGTATTGCTCTCCACCATTCTTTTAATAATACTATCAAAATCAAACTTAGAAAGAACGTCCTGTGCATTTGCAGAAAAACCGGCTAAATAGTCTTTAAAATTCATCTCTATATTATCCGGATCAGCCAAAAGCGTTTCAAATGTAAACTTGCTTGTATTATAAAACTGATAGCCTGATGCTCTTGTCAAAAATCCATCAATAACTGCCAAATGCTTCACTTTTTCGTACTGCTCAAGCACGTTATCATGAGTAGGAAGTAGGCAATCATGAAATCTCTTGACCACTGTCATAGGTAAAATGACAAGTCCATATTCATGCGGCTTAAACGGTCCCCGAAGCATATCTGCCACATTCCAAATGACAGTCGCTTTTTCCGCTATATTGATTCCAACATCACTGATTTTATTGTTTCTCATTCTTGTCAGCTTCCTCCTGCGTTCTTTTATAATTTACCAAATCTGCAAAATCACAATCCAGTTTTTCACATATACGCTCCAAAACAGATAAATTCACAGACTCTCCGTTTGTCATTTTCGCCATAGTACTGGAACTTAGCCCCGTGCTTTTACATAAATCGCCCTTTTTCATACCCTTATCGATCAATAACTTCCATAGTCCGTTATAACTGATTGCCATAATATAGTTCCTCTTGCTTTCTACAAATCAGCGTTTGATAATATATTTTAAATCATAACATCATTTTGCCAAATATGCAATTTGAATATTCGAATATTGTAATTTAAAAATCAAATATTTGTCTATTTCAACGTCTCAATCAAAAGATTTAATGCTACCGCTATTTCTTCATTTAATTTCTTTTCACCTTCGCTCTTAGCATGTATGTCAGCTATCTCATGCATTCCTCATTGAGCTGACGGATAATGCGATACCCTTTCTGTTTTGACACCCCCAACTCCTGAGCAACATCATCAACAGTCATCATATAGTTTGTCTTTGCCATGTTAATTTTCCTTTCGCATTATATTTTCTCTTATTACGCTTTTCGTATTTTGATTGATCTAATATCATTACTCATTGCGTATTTTGTCAATACTATTTTAAAAATATTTTTACTTATTTACGAATTGCATAACATCTTTGGCAATGTTATAATATATTAAGGTCTCTTTTATATATAAGATGCGGGTAAGACAAACTGAAAATTTATACAACTAATTAGATTGGCGATATTTTTCAATAATTGATAGTTATGTTTAAAGAGGGTAATATGATTGATTTACGGTATATTAGATATTGAAATGACTTGCGATGGCAAGCAGGAGAACGGAAAATTTATTGATGATGGAAGAATGAAGCACTCACAGAGGGAAATTATATCGGTAGGATTTGTTGTGTGCGATGACAAATATAATATAAAAAACAGATATTCATCATTTATAAAACCTGTTAATAACACCACCATTACAGATTATTGTGAGAATTTAACCGGGATTACACAGAATGACGTCAACAGCGGAAAAAAGTGTAATAATGCTTTTCGCGATATTAGAGAAATGTGCAAAAAATATTCCATAGATTATATTTTTACATTTGGTAACGCAGATAAAGACGGAATTATAGTATCTGCCAAATGGATTAGAAAAAAGAGGGAAAAAGTAAATAACTTGTATTTTATCTCAGAGAAAATTATTGATGTAAGACCCGCAATTCTAAAAGGGATAAACTGTAAAAATTATAGAAGAAGTCCAAGCTTATCCAAAATTGCCGAAATGTTAAGCGTAAAAATAAAAGGTAAACACCACAACGCATTAAATGATGCTGTTTTGCTATATAAAATATGCAGAGAACTTAATATACAGGTGGTTTAGGCAACTTACTACTTCTGGTTTATCATAGGAACATATTTGAAAAATAAAGCAAATAATAACATTTAGTAGAAAGGAACATAAATTCATGGGATATGGTCAAAATTTAAAAGATATCTTGGACAACAAAGGGATGACAGTAAAAGAACTTGCACTAAAGGCGAAGATTGCGCCAACTACGCTTTATTCCATTATTCAACGGGACACTGCTATCCGCTTTGACACTGCACTTAGAATTTCTAATATATTGGATATTCCTATCAGTTCTATCTGCAAGGATAATCCTTATGACGATATTGAGACCTTACCAGCACTTCCATCTGACCGTGAAAAACGGAATATTGACAATCATAAAAATAGTTATATATCAGATCGCACTGCCCGTATCCTGAAAAAATTTGATTACACTGAGCTTCCTATGGTGGATGAATTGATTGCTGATCTATATGTGTTAGATGACACTACAAGACGAGACCTATTTGAATATACAAAAATGTTAAAGAAGAATCATACTTCTCCTGAAAGAGTTGCTGACTTAAAAGATATAAAATAGCAAAAAATTACATTTAAATCTCTAAATAAATTGGGGAAGGATAACATTATATTTTGTTATGGGTATAAACATATGAATGAGCATTTAAATTTTCTTTATAATTGGTTTTCAAAAACTGATAGTCACCCTCAGTTTCCTAATCAGCAATTTTCTCCGTCATCCGTTCTTACTATAAAGCAAAAGCTGAATCAGTTAAGCCAAGATATAAGCCAGACTGAACCTTTTTATAGCAAAGAATTATTTCGCTTAAAAGAACGCCTTTTCAATCCAATTGGCGTAAATCCTGCCGTTTTCGGAATGACTTTTGGTTATATCACTTCTTTATATGAAAATCAAAAACAACCATTAAATAATATTTGGAATTATACACATCCAAAAATTCAAGAAGTTTCCAAAGGTCAATATCTCGCTGGATTCTATGCTGACGCTGCCGAAAATGCTTTTAAAGAAATCAACGCACGGACAAAACGCATATATGCAAATGCGTGTCCAAATACTCCTATTCCAGATGGTGCCGCTGCAATGACAAGAGTATATTCTTCAAACAATCCTATTGTAGAATTTTGTGATAGACACACCGAGAGTGGACAAAATACTCAATTAGGTTTTATGAAAATGGCAGAAGGTGCCATGATTGCTTTAAGAAATCCTGTCGCACATGAAAATCTAAACATGTCCCAAGATGATGCAATGCGTCAGCTCATGTTTGCAAGTATGATAATGTATAAGATTGACGAAGGTGTTATTCATTCAGGAATTACTGAGTAAAAATAAAATATCGTAGCCAATTTGTAGCCACTTTAGTCCTCTAAAGTGGCTTTTCATGTAAAAAGGCTTTCGGAGAAATCCCCGAAAGCCTTGATTTTACTGAATAAATTATAATTACTCAATGATAGTAGCAACCCTACCGGATCCAACTGTTCTACCACCTTCACGGTTCAAGCCTTTGATTTTATATCATATATTGGCTATTTTTAACTCTAAAATCATCTTTTTTCATAGCAAAATATTATTATTTATATGCCACTTCAAATTTTTTGTTACCAAATTGTTACCACGGACTCCTTATCTTTCTTTTTCATGTCTTTGATTTTTCTCTTTTATTGTAGCATTTGATGTTTTATTGGTTTGTTGCTTATAACTATCCAGTCTTTTTCTGATTGAGGCTGGCGTGGATTTATATGCCTCTATAAGCTCATCCGAGGCTCTTTTAGCCGTTTCTTTCTCAATTTTTGATAACTTATTCCATTCTTTCAAAATTTTCTCTATTTCATCCTTTGATAGCGTCCTTTTTAAGACCAGCATCATTTTATCCAAAAATTTTATATTCTTAGCTTTTGCTACTGCCCTTTCCTTTTTTTCTAAATCTTTGATTCGTACAAGACAATCTATTTCATTCTGAATCTCCTGCTGTAGCTTATATAACTCTGTATTCAAATGACTTTTTCCCTCTTTTGGATGTTCCACTATAATTTCCTGCCTTGCACATAGGGATTCCAAATATTGATTCTCTCTGCGTTCCCATAGTATTTGTGCTGTATCTTTACCCTTTTTCTCGAATCCCATCTCAGACAAAGCCTTAACTAAGCCTGTCTGAGTTTCCATCCCACGTACATACCCATGTGCAACTGGAATATAATCTATATGTACATGAGGAACCCCTTCTTCATCAGCATGATAGTAAGCTCCTATCAATTCCAAATTTTGATTTCTTTTCTGCCACGTATCTACAAATTCGCGCATAATTTTTTTGCCAATTATATCTGATACAGAATTTTCCCTATTCCCGATACTAATAATCATTTCATATACCGGATGCTTTCTGGAATCCTTATTGACTTCTGCATAATAATCTTCTATTCGCCTATCTGATCTCGATTGTTTTTCATTGTATTTCGCAACCGCATCATCAAATAATCTATGATATGCATCTCTGACCTTTTCATCAATCCATATTTCATAAATCCCATCTTTGCGTATATGTTTTTCCTTACTCACTACCTTTTCATTTCTGATGTTATGTTCTCTTGCTACACTACTTCCATTATGTGTAGCTATCGTCACTCCCATTGGCATACCCTCCTTTGCCATACTAATTTTTTAATTTCTGTTTTTTCTCTACTCCCACCATGCCAATGGTAGTAACTCAATACTAATAGTGGCAGAGCCACTATGTATTTCGCCCTTGCAGGGAGCTTAGGCTGTCGCCCTAATAAAAAACACCTTGCCATTAAATACTTTGCGAATAAATCGTAATAAGAAATTTTCCAAACGCATTAAATAATTGATCATCCTTTATTTGTTCCGCATAGCCAAATATATAGGCGGCATACATATATTTATCTGAAAAACTGTCTCTTGTAGACCATTTATCTATACTCTCATCCACCAACTTATTCATTGTCTCTACAAATTCATCTTCTTCTGTCAGAGGATTTTTTAGCAAACCCGCAAACATTAAAGCATCTCTCATATACGCAAAATAAATATATTCCAAAGCATTTTCCATTCTTGTAACACATTTTAAAAAGTCTTCTCGGTCATTTCCCAAAGTGGAGAGAAACTTTTCGTTATATTTTATATAGTTAATTACATCCATATCACTTCTAAACGTCATACTCATGAACCTCTCTTTCTTGAGATTCCAAGATTTTTTCTTCACTCTCAAACTCACTATGTCTCTTTTCAAAGTCCCATATATTACATAAATCCCATAACGGTTCTATGACCATACCCAGATAATCATCTACTCCCTGCAGAGCATGCCACAATCTATCTACACCGATTCTTACATTTGTACTGTTACCCTCACTTAAATCTGCACATGTATTAGCACAACTGTAAATGATGCATCTAATAGAATCAATTTTTTCAACACTGGCAAGTATAATTTCTTTTTTTTGATTTTCATTCATGATTTATACCTCATTTCTCCCGAAATATGGTATAATAAATTACCGCTTTCGGGTGGTGTTTGGGTGTTCCCTGAGCTTTAGTCGGTGTAGGGGAACACCCTTTTGGTTATTAAATTGCTATTTTAAAAATAATTTAACATAAGACCATCCAAAATTTCCGCTATTTCTTTTTGCTTATTAGGGTATAAGTGTCCATATACATTCATCGTGGTATTGATTGAATCATGACCTACCCTCTGTGCTATTGCTAATGGTGAAATTCCTTTTTCAATAAGCAATGCAATATGGGAATGTCGAAGATCATGTACTCTGATTCTCTTGACTCCTGCCACTTCCGCATGTTGTACAATTTTCTTCTGTACTACTCTATCCGTGATCTGAAACAAGCGTACATCTTCATCTAATCCGCCATAAAACATACTTTCATATATTTGTAGCATTTCACTCAAATGTAAAGGCATACTGATTGTTCTGATAGATGCTTCTGTTTTAGGGCTTGTAATGACATCTTTTCTATCATGACGATAATAAGTCTTGTTAATAGAGATTGTCAGATTTTCAAAATCAAGATCATGCTTGGTCAGTGCCAATGCTTCCCCGATTCTACAGCCTGTCCAAAACAAAAGAGCAAATAGTGTTTTATATATTGTCTCTGCATCAGAAAACGATGCTTCAAACACCTTATATTCATCAATCGTCCAGAAATTAAGTTCCTGAGCATTAGATCGTCCTATTTTGCTAACTTTCTTACAAGGATTATCAAATAGACCATACAGTCTTTCGGCATGGTTAAATATTGCACTGACCTGATTCTGAAGCATACGAAGATATGTAGCCGAATATCCTTGTTCAAGCATCTTATTTTGCCATTGAATAATATCTGCTGGTTTGATCAAGTTCATAGCTTTGTTGCCAAAAAACGGTACTACCTTGGCATCAATCATATATTTTTTATTCTTGATCGACCGCTCTTTCAAGCGTGAACTCATGTCATTGAAATATACATCAACAAATGCCTTGAAAACCATATTCATATTCGCAGATTGCTTTTGCAGGAACTCCCTTTCCCATACCACGGCTTCTTTCTTTGTCAAAAATCCCCTCTTTTTCTTCTGTTTGCGTTCTCCTGTCCAATTCTGATACCTCACAATCACGTACCACGTATTTCGTTCCTCATCTTTGTAAACAGACATATTTACTCTTCATCTCCTGTTAATTGATTACTTTTAAGTAATTCCATTTCCAGTTGCTTAAAATCATAATCCTGATGCATAAACTGATTAAACTGGTTCTGGAATTTTGTCGGGCTATTGCTGATTATATTATTACTTTTTTTATTTATATTAATAATATTATTATTAATATTGTTACCCCCTTGACCGTATATACCGTGACCGTTACTACGGTTAAGGGGGTAACGGTCACGATTCTGTTTACGAGTCAAATTCGTCGTTCCTGTTTCTGCCCCATTCTTATCTCTGTATATGGTATGAATACCATCTTTTCTGGGCTTTTCCAGTATTTCATACTCTTGATACCACCCTCTTCCGGTTGCCTTTGGTTGCAGATATTGTGTGATATATCCTTTTTCCTTTAACTCATTCCATGTAGCATCAAACGCTTTCTCTTTTTCTCGGCAATTATTCTTAATAATCGCTTTTGTCAGCGGTACATTAGGAATGCTTGCCAGTCTAACGATTCTCGAATACAATCCCGAAGCTGATAGCGAAAGATCTTTGCTCAATCCGGCGTTTGGTATTTGTGTGAAATTTGCAGTAAATGCAAGTTTAACTCTCCCATTTTCTACATTCATTTCGTTTATTGACATAAATTGCCTTCTCCATAAATCATTTCAAAGAAATATTTCCTAGGGAGTTTTCCCATTTGTGTAAGATAGCCTTTTGCTTTCAATTCCTCATTGGCTTGTCGGATAATTAAATATGCTTTTTGCTTTGAACACCCACAGGCTTCTGCAATTTCTTCCACATTTAAAAATAATTTTTCCATGTCGTTTTTCTCCTTTCATATCAGTCCAAAAAACAGACTGTTTTTCTTTTAAATTATACAGTCCTTATTTTGGACTGTCAATATTCTTTTTGTAATTGTGTTTTATTTAATATTCTTATGTGTTAAAATATATTTATAATTTTTGAGGTGGCGTGATGATGACTGTTGGTGAAAATATAAAAAGAATAAGACTTCAAAGAGGATTAACACAAGATGAATTGGGATATCTTGTTGGTGTTGCGGATACAATGATTCGTAAATATGAGCTAGGAATAGCTAATCCTAAACCTTCAAAGCTTGAAGCCATCGCTTATGCTTTAGGTGTAAATGTTGAAGTATTAAAAAACTCTGATTTTGATAATATCTCTGCCATGCACCGACTTTTTCAATTATTTCGGCAATATGATGGATTTTTTGATGGTAAAGGAAACCTCCAATTCCACAAGCTAGATTTATCTTCATGGCGTGATCGTTGGGAAATTTATCAGGATGATCTTAAAAAGGCACAAGAAATCCCTGACGATCAGGAACGCCAATATGCCATAGAAGATGCCGAAGATAAATTTAATTGGTGGATGGACACATTCCCCAAATCAGATGCTTTTAATATAAATTTTGATGAATCGTTGGAGAACTATCGAAAATTAAAGAATAAAAGGCGAAATCAAGGTTAGTGTATAATTTTTATTGGCAAGAAAGGCAACAAGGAATAGTTATGTAAACGAAAAGAGAAAGCAGGGATGAAAATCCCTGCTTCCCAATCATACAGTTTTTCTTTATGATGTTAATTGTCCAGAAAAACACGTAAAG
>JAGBEO010000012.1 GCA_017936885.1 Lachnospiraceae bacterium
ATTTCGCAGGCAGATATCCCTATCTGCTTTGTTTTCATGTCTTAAAATCCGGTTACCCACATCCACCTCCTGAAAATCCGGCATGACCGGATTTTTACCCTGCTGGAATCAAGATTGCGAATCTGTTTCGCAATTACCTATTGTTCTATCTATTATAACGAAACAGATTTTTCTATGTCTTCATATTCTCAAAATTTTTTTAATTTTATTGAGAAACCTTTCCGCAGTTATTTCTTGGGCTTGGGCTTGAAGACCAGGCTGGCCAGATATCCGAACACCAGAGCCGCACTGCAGCCTACAGCGCCTGTCTTAAATCCGCCCTGAAACAGTCCGATAAATCCGTTCTGCGAGACAGCTTCTCTGACTCCTTTCATTAGGATATTACCATATCCGAGAAGCGGCACACTGGCACCGGCTCCCGCAAACTCTGCAAACGGCTCATACCAGCCGAAGAAACTGATAACCGCACCCGTACATACCAGAAGAACCATAATTCGTCCCGGCAGCAGCTTGGTCTTTTCCATCAGAATCTGTACAAGGGCGCAGATCGCTCCGCCAACCCAGAAAGCATTGAAATAATCCATATTTACCTCCATTTCAAGTTCTTATTATCTGCTTCTTTCCGTCTTATGCTTCTATATTTGAAGAGATCTTTACACTAAGAAACTCGTTGCGACATGCTCAACATGCCAAAGTCCATACAAAAAACAGGAAGAAGCATTACAATCAATAAATGTTTCTCCCTGTTATTCTTTGTGATTTTACTAATTATTATTCTTATGATTGCTTATTTAGATTACTAAGTATGATTACACAGCGGCTCAAAAAACATCCGCTGTCAATTCCGCGATTGCCGTCACGATCTCACGAATAGACAGATTCTCACAGTCCATTATGATATCGGCATACCGCTCATACATAGGTATCCGCTCTTCATACAGTGCAGCAAGATCCTGCCCTTCCCGAAGAGTCACACCGCGCTCACTAAGATCTCCCAGCCGATCCGCAATCGCTTCTAAGGAAAGTTTCAGATATACAATCGTACCGATCTGCTTAAAATGCTCCATCGCCCGGCTGCCGTATATAACACTGCCTCCGGTAGCGATCACCGTGCGGTCAGCTTCAATGGAAGCATTGACGGATTCTTCTATCTGCCAGAATCCTTCCACGCCTTTGTCAGCAATCATTTCATGCAAAAGTCTGCCTTCCTTACTCTGAATCACAAGGTCGGAATCCAGAAACGCATAACCAAGCCGCTTGGCTAATACGACACCTACCGTGCTTTTACCGGCACCGGGCATACCGATCAATATTACATTATGACGTTTCTTTCCCTCTTTGTCATGCATTTTGAAATAACCTGCCTTTCCCTAAGCCCGCAAGTTCATACCCACAACTGCTATTTCAGATATGCGGTTACTTCCACTTCGCACAACACATCCTTGGGAAGCTGTTTGACAGCCACACAGCTTCTTGCCGGCTTCTCTGTAAAATACTTCTCATATACCGCATTAAAAGCAGCAAAATCTTCCATCCGGGCTAAAAAGCAGGTAGTCTTAACCACCTTGGTATAATCTGCACCAGCCTCTGCAAGAATAGCTCCCACATTGTGCATAACCTGCTCCGCCTGCTCTGTGATATCGTTGCCTCTGATATCGCCTGTTGCAGGGTCAATGGGAATCTGTCCCGATGCAAACAGGAAATCTCCTGCGATGATACCCTGAGAATAAGGGCCGATTGCTGCCGGTGCTTTGTTTGTAGACACTTTAGTTAACATAATATTCCTCCTCTTTTCTTATGATCTGATATATGTCCGTGACAGGCTCCTTGGTTACTCTCCAAATCTTGCCTTCACATAATATCCTCTGGCATTTTCTATGACTGCCGTGACGACTCCTTCTCTCTCTAACATCCTTTCCCGAAAAGGATAATTGCCGGACATTGCAAGAGCCGGATTAATCGTATAATAATAATTGCTTGGAAGGACACCTTCTGTTACCGTAATTTTATCTCCTTCCTTTAATAATCCGGGACGCTCCATCTTAAATTCCATTTCCCGCATTCTGCTGCCTTCTTTCTAATACCATGCGTTTATGTATCCTGATAATGAATTAATTCCTGCGGAAGATATTTCCGTATCATCTCCGTATATTTAATGACATCGATAGGTTTCGACAGATAATCATGAAATCCTGCTGCCATATACATTTCTCTGGAACCGGAAATCGCATTGGCAGTAAGGGCGATGATCACCGCATCTTTGCTCATGTTTTCTTCCTGTTCACGCATACGCTTAATCGTTTCCAGTCCGTTCATTTCCGGCATCATGTGATCCAGCAGTACAATATGGTAGCGGTTCGTCTTGATCTTCTCCAATGCTTCGATACCGCTCTCTACCGTATCGATCTGAATCATCGTTTTTTTAACCAGCCCTTTTGCCACAACAAGGTTGACTTTATTATCATCCACGATCAGTATTCTGGCATCCGGCGCCGTAAAGTGCTCTGTCTCCCGCTCCCGGGTTTTATGCATTCTCTGGTAAGCACTTGTAAAATCCCCCATAGGTGTGTCGTTCATAACCACCTGCGGAAGCAATACCGTAAAAGTAGAACCCTGATCATATACACTCTCTACGGTAATCCTGCCGTCCATCTGCTCCACCAGCCGCCTCGTAATGGCCAGTCCCAGTCCGGTTCCTTCAATATTGCGGTTTGTCGCCATATCAACACGCTGGAAGCCTTTAAATAGTTTCTGCAGATCTTCTTCTTTAATACCGATTCCGGTATCTGTCACTGAGAGCTTCAAAAGCAGCTTTACTTCATCAATCCATTCCCAATCTACGCTCAGTGTCACACTGCCCTTCTGCGTATATTTAACGGCATTATTGACAATGTTAAGAATAATCTGTCGGATTCGTACTTCATCACCAAACAACTGATAAGGAATATTTTGGGACACATTGGTAACAAGCTTTAACCCCTTATCATTCACCTTTTTGGTCACCATGTTAATGACATCATTTAAGACGGAACTTAATTCATAAGTGACCGGCACAATCTCCATCTTGCCCGATTCTATCTTAGAGAAGTCCAGTATATCGTTGATAATGGCAAGCAGCGTCTGTCCTGCATTGTAGATATCCTGAGAATATTTCTGTGCCTGCACCGGAATATCTTCCCTCATAACCATCTCATTCATTCCGATAATGGCATTTAACGGTGTTCTGATTTCATGGCTCATATTGGCAAGAAATTCACTTTTGGCTACATTGGCACGTACCGCCGCCATCCGGTTTTCCTCCGCCAGATGGGACTGCTCTTCCGCAAGCGCTGTCTGTTCCTCAGCCAATGCTGTCTGCTGTTGGGCCAACGCAGTCTGCTGCTCCAAGTCTCTCAGCAGTTCTTCCGTCTCGGTCACATCATTGATGATATTAATGACGCTTCTCATCTCACCGAATCTGTCATACAACAGTGTAAACCTGATATCCAGTATCTTACTCCCGTCTAACGTAGTCGCCTTAAAGGAACCCTCCGTGATATCATTCTCCCTGACATACTCGATTGCTTCTTCCAGACTATGTTCCGTAACCAAATTCGGATAAAAATTCTTCGTCCCCCTTAATTCTCCGGTTAGTCCGAAAAATTCTTTATAACACTTATTATAATAGGTAATCGTACCTTCATGATCTACAAACACTATCGGTGTCGTGAGCATAGAAGTCATGTACTGGGATATTTTCTGGTTGGAAATATTTAACATATCCACATAGTCCGCAACATAATAAATTCCCAGCGTTGCAAGACATCCGATCAGTCCTTCTATCGGAGATGCGGCAATACCATGTCTCATCCAATAGATCTCTATCATGATTGTTCCTGCTCCCAGAAAAAGGATCAGCACTATCCAAATATTCAGACAAACTTTCTGACAACGCATCTTCGCCTGCGTTTTATACAGGAACAGAATAATCAGCACCGCCAATAACAGCACACTTAAGAAACCATAATAGATATAATTCGCAGTACAATCCCTTCCCCAGTAAGACAATCCCCATGAAGTCTGCTTTAAAACAGCGCCATTACCGATTTCGCGAATGACACAGACAATAATGCCAAGCATGGGAACCGCAACACATGCCGCGCGGTAAAACAGGCTCTTGCCGCTGAATCCCAGCATAAACAGAAACGTAAATGCCCCGAACAATGTGGCGCCAAGCGCACTGCCGAATACAAAGATATAACTGTGCGCTTCAGGACATATCATAAGAACCGCCTGAGAGCCTGCCCAGATAAAGGTTGCAGCAGACATACAGAAGAACGGAAAGTTTTGTGTACTCCCGTAATCATTCCACCATATTTTAAATCCCAACCGCAGCACATAAAACGCTATGCAAAACAGTATTAAGGAAACATATATATACATGATTGCCCCCACATCTTCCGTATCTTTTCAGTAACGGCAAAACTTTGCCGTTACTGTTCAGTATATCATATAGTTACTGTGTATTTCAACCGGTACAACGCCGCTGTTTGTCCCGCCGTTTGTCCGTTTGCACGTCATCTACCCGTCATTTTCTCCCTATGCTGCAGTCACAATCAACACAGACCTCTATCCTTGATAATGTTCTAAAATAACCGCATGCGCAATGCCCGGTATCGTCTGCCCTTCATTAAAGCTGGTTTTACTAAGCAATGCCCCTGTAGGCACAAACAAAACTTTCTTCCACACGCCCTCTTCCAGCTTCTTAAGAATATATGCAGACAACGTAACTGCGCTGCAGCCGCAGCCGGAACCTCCTGCGTTGGTATCCTGCTTCTCACTGTCGAAAATTTCAATACCGCAGTCCATATGCTGTTTCGTAATATCGATTCCCATTTCCGCCAGAAGATCAAACAAAAGCTTCTGCCCCACCGACCCCAGATCTCCGGTAATAATCTTATCATAATCTTTAGGACTTCTGCCGAAATCCTCCAGACTCTGCCTGATCGTGTCCGCCGCAGCCGGAGCCATACAGGCTCCCATATTCATGGAATCCTTGATACCGTAATCCACGATTTTGCCTATGGTAACTCCCTCCATCACGGCTCTCACCTGTTTGCCCGGCCGGGCTGAAAGAATGAATGCGCCGCTTCCGGTTACTGTCCAGGTGGCTGACATCGGCCTTTGGTTACCGTATGCCAGCGGGAACCTGAATTCTTTCTCGGCGCTGGCAAAATGGCTGGATGTAATGCACGCCACCTTCTCCGCAAAAGCACCCGCAATCGCCAAACCGCCTATGGATAAAGAAAGTCCGCAGGTTGAACAGGCTCCGTACAATCCCACATGGGGTGACTGATAACCGGCTAACCCGAAGCTGCTGGCGATGGATTGTCCCAGCAGGTCTCCTGCAAATACCATCTGTATGTCCTGCTTCTGCAATCCGCCTTTGCTTAAGGCTATTTCCAACGCTTCCTTCTGCAGGCTGCTCTCCGCATCCTCCCAGTTCTGTGCCCCGAACATATCATCATAACCTACTTTATCAAAAAGCTGCCCCAGAGGGCCTTCCGCCTCTTTATGTCCCACAATGGAACCGCTGCTGATAAGATATGGTTTGTTTAAAAATTGAATACTCTGTTTTCCTAACATGCTGTATCTCCTTTATGATATCACCCACGCTATTTTACGTATCCTGATGTCAATCACGACCCTAACGCGCTATAATAAAGTTTCCTGGAGATAGTATGCATGTTTTTTTGATAATTTATTCGATTTTATCTGAGCCTAAAGATGTGCCATAATCATGCTGTAGGCAATCTCTTTGCTTTCCTGACAGCAGACGGATACCCCATAGCCCTCAATATCCTGATATTCCCTCATATGATAATACTTGGCATCCACTTTATGTTTTACCCGTATTTTATGATTCTCCTCATCCATACAGACAGCAAAATCCTTTAATGACAAAGACATTCCTCTGCCGGTCACCTTAAGAAAGCTCTCTTTCATCGTCCAGATACGGAACATACGCTTTGTAATCTCTTCCTCATCCTGCACCGCGTACATCCACTCCAGTTCTTCCTGTGCAAAAAAACGGTCGGCTACCTTCAACCGTCCTCCTTTGATCCGTTCAATATCATTTCCGACAGGCCTGTCCCCGATGCTGCAAATGGCATAGTCTCCCGAATGGGACAATGCGAAGTAGATATCGGGATGATATTTGAAGGACGGTTTGCCCCATTCTCCGAATTCATACTCCATCTCCCGTTCCTTTAATCCGTAAGCGGCAAGCGCATGATCCAGCACAAGACCGGCACCCAGACTTCTGTTTTTATCCTTCACATGTTTCAGCACCGCAAGTTTCTGCTGCCGGTATGGCGATAACAATTCTCTTTTTTCCTGAAAAAGCTTCTCATCTTCAAATTGTGTCACATCCAGATAATATGTGTAGATCATCTCTTTCAACCAACTTTCTATTGTGTTACAATATAGCAGATAGCAATTCAACTCCATACATCACCTGACTGCCTACAGTCAGATGATTGTTATGTAAACCAGAAAGGATTTCTCCATGAACGAATATACCAAATGGGTCTCCATGTGGGGCAATGCCATGTCCATTGCCGAACACAAAGCGGAAACCTACAGTAAAAATATAACCCTGCGCTATCCTGTCTATGCACCTTTTGACGGCAGCGCACTGCGCATTACCTTCGACAACTACTGCGGCACGGAAGCCGTAACGATAGACCGCGCTTCCATAGCAGTCTCTGCGGGAGATAAATCAATCGATCCTGCCACTGTCACTGCCGTCACCTTCGGCGGACAGACTGCCGGACTTATGGGTGCCGGAGAAATGCTTGTGAGCGACGAAATACCTTTCACCGTCAGGGCAGGTTCCACTCTGACTGTCAGCTTCTATCTGAAAGACTACAGTCTCATGCGCTCTGCGACCTTAATAACCGGCCCTCTCTCCAAGGGCTTCTACTCCATGGGTGACGTCTGTGAAGCAGAGATTCTGCCGCTTAACAGTACCAGAAGTACAAACTGGTTTTACTTCCTGAACACCATCGATATTCTGACGGAAGAAAAGAACCATGCGCTGATCTGCTATGGGGATTCCATCACAGCCCAGGACTGGCCGGACTATCTGGCATTATCCTTACGGGACAAAGGAATCCTGAATACTTCCGTCATCCGCCGGGCTGCCAGCGGTACCAGAATCCTGCGCCAGTACGAATGTATTACCTATGAATCCTACGGGCTTATGGGTGCAAACCGCATTCCCCACGAGCTGAATGTGACAGGCGCCGATGCGATCCTGATTCAGCAGGGAATCAATGATATCATTCATCCGGTGGGAACAGAAGTGAATCCCTTCCGTCCCATGAGCGATCTGCCCACGATCGAAGAAATGATTGCCGGAATGGTATATTATATCAATCAGTGCCGCAAACAGGGCTTACAAGTCTATCTGGGCACTTTACTTCCCATTTTCGGATGGCGCACCTATGCACCTTTCCGTGAAGAATTGAAAAATGATTTTAATGACTGGCTCCGCCACACCGCTTTGTCCGACGGCTGTATCGACTTTGATGCCGTAGTCAGGGACTGTGACCACCCCGAGGCCTTCGCGGCAGGCTATGACAGCGGTGACCATTTACATCCCTCCGCAGCCGCTTATCAGGCAATGGGAGAAGCGGCAAGCCAGTTTCTGTCAGGTAAACTCATCTGAGTTTACCTTTTACCCGGCTGAGTTTACCGTTTGCCAAACTGCGCTTACTTTTACCCTGTTGTCCTATCTGCCTCTCCATGTTTTGCCTCTGCCGCTATGGAAACAATGCTCACAAACCGGATAGGCATAATCCCAAGGCAGGGCTTTACCGCAGCCGCGGCATCTCTTCTCAAACTGCCCCTTGTCTTCTTTCAAAAGTTCTCCGATCTCATGCTGCGCCCACTCCCTGTTGGACGCCACTTCTTCTCTATCGATCACCCAGTTCATTCTGCCGGAGAACTGTGTATACAAATCTAACTGTTTGTAATAAGACTCCAATCCTTCCAGTGAAAAATCATAGGGAAGCATCGGACAGTCACGCTGTTGTTCCGGATTCTCGCAATACTTAAGCCAAAGCTTTAACACTTCTCTGTCTTTCACATCAAACGGACAGGTAATCAGAGACAACACGAATTTTCTGTCGTCCATATAAGAAAGCTTTTTGCGGTAATTCCTTAGATAGCGGTATTTCTTAATACTCTCTGCCATGGAGATCTTATCGTACATGGGAAGGTTTCGCGTTTTCTCCCATGCTTCTATGATCTCATCCAGCTCCATATCAATGTCCAAAAGCACCTCCGGGAAGCCGATGCGCGCCTTTTTCAGCGGATAGAAAGGCTCCTCCAATTTCTTGCCGACATACTCCATATCCAGTGCTGACTGCACATACCCCACATCATAGTAACCGTATCTTCCCGCGCGGCCCGCAATCTGACGTATCTCTTCCGCGCGAAGCCTGCGTTTATCAGTTCCGTCGAATTTGACCGTATTCATGAAGACAATACGGCGTATCGGAAGATTGATACCCATGCCGATGGCATCCGTAGCCACCACGACCTGATTGATTCCTTCCGTGAAGAGGCGCACCTGTTCCTGCCTGGTCTGCGGCGGAAGATTCCCGTATATTACACTGGCTTTGATGCCGCGCCCTTCTAAGGCCGCCGCAATGGCAAGCACGTTTTTCTTGGAAAATGCAATTAACGCATCTCCCTGCTGTACATCTTTATTCATGTCATAACGTTCCGAAATAAATTCCAGTTTGGTGTTACGTTCATGGCGCACGATATCGTAAGTGTCGCCGCACCTTTGAATCATTCTCACAAGAAGCCCTTCCGCCGTACCGGAACAGCATACATGTATTTCCTCTGCGCGGATACCCAGAATGGCTCTCGTCCAAAAGCTTCCCCTGTTCTCGTCCGCCATCATCTGGGCTTCATCGATCACCGCAATATCATATACTTCCCTGATATCCAATATCTCTATGGTAGATGCCTGTACGAAACTGCCCGGTGTCCGGATCGCTTCTTCTCCCGTAATCATACTGCAGGGAATTCCCGATGCCGTCATCCGGTCATAAACCTCTAACGCCAACAGACGAAGAGGGCCTAAATAAATACCCTGATATGCATGCTTCAGTCTCTCCAATGCCTGATAGGTCTTACCGCTGTTGGTAGGCCCGATATGAAGGATAAAATGCCGTCTCATACCGCGGGCCTCCGGGTACTGTTTCTCCGGTTCCGCTCCCATCAGTTCTTCTATGCGCTGTCCCACCAGATACTGCATGTAATCCTCTTTATAAATCTCATAGAGAGATTTCGTCCGAAGCAGTTCCGCTGTTTTGTGCATACCCACGATATCCTCTGCCACGGCTCCGGCTGCCATCTTCTTTAAGAAAATAACATCCAGCCTTGCAAGCATGATAAGGGTATGACGGAACTTCTTAAGAAGCCTCGTATCGTAGGTTACCACGGTGTAACCGATGGCGGCAGCACGCTTGTGCAGTTCTTTCATATCGGCAAGTACCTGATGGTTTTCCTGATATTTCTTCCGTGCGATACGGCGCTCTAACTGTGCGATCTGCCGTTCACAGCTTTTGACCCGTTTCCGTTTGTCTTCGGGAGGAAACACTAAGAATGCATTCTCGTAAGTATGCATTACGATCTCCGAAATGCTTTTGGGTTCAGTGTTTCTGCGTTTGTAATTCCGGTTTCTTGTTCCCGGCCTTTTTCTAATGTCATTGCTCATCTTGTGTTCTTCTGCTGCTTTTGTATGGCAGCATTCCTTCTGTTCTCAATTATTGTTTGCTGCTTCATAGTACAGTTATATGCTGTGCTTTTATCCTGTCCTCCCGGGACAGTTCTCATTCTGCACTTTTAATAAGTTCTATTCCATGCCATATAAAAGTGCGTTGCAGATCGCCGCCGCCACATTGCTTCCGCCTTTTCGTCCCCTCGCAACAATATAGGGCACAGCGGACTTCATAATCAGTTCCTTGGCTTCTACCACATGCACGAACCCCACCGGAACTCCGATGATTAACTGCGGCTTTATTTTTCCTTCCTCTATCAATTCATACAGCCGGATCAGTGCAGTGGGTGCATTCCCTATGGCATAGATGAAATTCTCTCCCTTAATGGCAGACTTCTCCATACTGACTGCTGCTCTCGTAATGCCTCTCTTCTTCGCTTCCGCTGCTACATCTTCATCTGCCATAAAGCAGTGCACTGCTCCGCCGTATGCCGCCAGTTTATTCTTATTGATGCCTGCCTTCGCCATATTGGTATCGGTAATGATACTGACACCCTGT
Organism: Lachnospiraceae bacterium; assembly: GCA_017936885.1. Taxonomy (GTDB): domain Bacteria; phylum Bacillota; class Clostridia; order Lachnospirales; family Lachnospiraceae; genus UBA3282. Next base: position 10,338 of record JAGBEO010000012.1, read on the forward strand.
CGTATCGCTTCTCTGGCAATTTCCACCGCGTGCTCTGAAAAGCACAGGCTGTCCGCGTAGGAAAAATCTGCTGTCGTGTGGATGACCCGCTTGATAATCGGCGCCTGTACCGGATCTAAGGGATGAGGCAGCTCCTGCTCTATGATTTCGAAACTTCTCCGTTCAATCTCTGCCGGAGGAATAGCAGGTGGAATATAAATTCCTCCGTCATTACCAGCCACTGTTATACTAGTTTGTTTTCTCTCATCATTCATTTACATTATCTCTGTTTCTGTTTTCATGTTTCTATGATCTCTGTCCAGTATCTTAACTATTATAATTTTTCTTCATTATTCCTATGAGATTCCTATGAGTTGTTATATATAATCTCATAAATCCTGTCCATATCCAGATGTTTACGCACCGCATCTGCCAGAAGATCATACTGAGTTTCCTTAAAATCCTGATAGGAAGATATGGTCTTTTCTCCTATCGGTATATTTCCGGTCAATGTGTCCCCTGCAAATGTCTCTGCCTCTGCCAGTAATGCCTCGTAATTCATCTGTCTGTCAACGCATAACTGTTCTATCATTTTCTGCGCAAACTCCGTATTCTCAAAAATGCCATGCAGATAAGTTCCCAATACTCTGCCCTGTACACAGCCGTCCGCTCTGCCATCTTCTAATATGCTAAAAGGCATTCCCTGTTCCCCGGTTATGCTCTTCTTATAAAGGGATTCTCCCATGTGAATTTCATAACCGGACACCTGTATACCCTGTAGAAACTGCCATTGTGACGCCGGCTGTTGCTGCTGTATAGCCTGCGCCCTCTGCATGGTCTCTTCTCCGGAATATTCTGCTCCGGCTTTCGGCAGATCTGCCTCAGTTGTCCACCACACTCTGCCTGCAATCTGACTTCTCTGCTTCTTCTCCCGCAGCACGGTAGTAACCGGCAAAAGTCCCATGCCGCGTATCTCGCCGCCGCCTTCCATGCCGAAAGAATCGTATATCCGTTCCCCTAACATCTGATAACCGCCGCAGATTCCCATAATCCTGCTTCCCTTTGCAGCCTGTTTCAAAACCGCAGCTTCCATGCCGCTTTCCCGAAGCCATCTCATATCCTGTATGGTGTTCTTACTGCCCGGCAGAATGATAAGGTCTATGCCGTCAGTTCCCAAAGCGGCTCTGTCTAATTGTCCTGCCTTATCCACGTACTGTACTGATACAAAGGGAAACTGACAGAGCGGATTGAAGTCGGTAAAATTGGAAATATGGGGCAGTTTAACAACCACAATATGAATCGGTTTATTTCGACTCTGAAATTCCTCATCTGCCCGATATGCCAATTGTTCCGAGAGGCTGTCTTCCTCATCAATCTGTATCTTAAGATAAGGCATAACACCCAGGGTTTTGATGCCGCACTTCTCATACAGCATACCGGGGCCCGGCTCCAGAAGCTTCTCATCTCCCCGGAACTTATTGATGATAAAACCTTTGATGCGTGCTTTTTCCTCTTCTTCCAATAATAGCACAGTTCCGAGAAGCTGTGCAAATACGCCGCCCCTGTCAATATCGCCCACCAAAAGCACCGGGGCATCCACTAACTTCGCCATCCCCATATTTACGATATCATCAGCTTTCAAATTAATTTCTGCCGGACTTCCGGCACCCTCTATCACTATGATATCCGCCTGCTGTTCCAGCTTATGATAAGCTGCCATAATATCGGGAATCAGCGCTTTTTTCTGTTTAAAATAATCTGCTGCACTGTAATTGCCTTTCACTTCGCCGTTCACAATCACCTGTGAGCCTACATCACTGGTAGGTTTCAGCAGGATGGGATTCATGCACACCTGCGGTTTGATTCCCGCAGCTTCCGCCTGCATCACCTGCGCCCGTCCCATTTCCAGTCCTTCCTCCGTGATATAGGAATTCAGCGCCATATTTTGTGATTTAAAAGGAGCTACACGGCAGCCGTCCTGTTTTAATACTCTTAGGATACCTGCCACCAGAAGGCTTTTACCCACGTTTGACATGGTGCCCTGAATCATAAGGTTTTTAGACATTGTTTCTCTCTTTTCCTGTATATAAAATTTTTCCCGCATTCGGGATTCTTCCCTTTTACCGCAAAATCCGTGTGACTCATACTTCTTCTCTGAATACTGATTAAGCCATGCGTTTATTGTAATGAACCCCGCATGATTGTTTACAATCGAATCAACCTGCAGCAACTATCATAATTAAAATATCTTAAAAAAAATAATGAGCCTAATCGCAGCAAGCACTCCCATACACGCAAGCCACATCAGGAAAGATGCCGCATACAACAGTCGGTTGGCACGGCGGATGTCTTCGGCTTCGATCGGGCGAAGGGCATCACCGATATAGGGTTTCTCTACCTTCTTGCCGAAATACCACGCGTCTCCGGCCAACTGCAATCCCAATGCACCGGCGCAGACGCTTTCTGTCTGGGCGGAATTAGGGCTTGCGTGGTTGTATCGGTCACGCCTGTAGATATGCCATGCGTTGCGCATGTCATATAGGGCGAATTCTGCCGCTATATCGTCTATTTGTGTCATATTTTTTTGCACGTCATCCGGTTGAGCACTGTTTCCGGTTTTGATATCTGTCTGAGGCTTTGTTGTCTGGATCTTTGCTGCCTGAATTTCTGCTGTCAGATCCCTATATGTCTGACTGGCACTCATACAGGAAACCTCTGTATGATACAGCATTCTGCATATGCCTGTCCCGGCTATCATCAACAGTGCCGCAAGCCTGCCGGGAATATAATTCACGATATCATCCAGTTTCGCCGCATATCTGCCGAAATTAAGGTACTTCTCATTTTTATAACCGATCATGGAATCCATCGTATTGATCGTCTTATACAATATGCCGAGCACACCACCGCCGATGGCAAGATAGAACATCGGTGCAATCACGCCATCCGAAGCATTCTCTGCCACGGTCTCTACTGCTGCTTTGGCTATGCCTGCCTCATCCAGTCTCTCCGTATCCCTTCCCACAATCATGGAAACTGCCTTGCGCGCCTGCTCCGCGTCACCTGCCTGTAATGCCTGATATACTTTCATACTCTCCACTTTCAGACACTTCATGGATAACATCTGATAGCAGAGAATACTTTCTACTATAACTCCGGCAACCCTATGAATATGATACAGGAAATAGAGTCCTATAAATGTTACACTGCCGCAAAAAAGCAGCATCAATATTACTAACAGAAGCCCCCGGCGCCGTTTCCGCCGCGGACTGTCTGATTCTTTACGCAGATGCCTGTCCAGAAAAGTAATCAGTGAACCGATCCACCGGACAGGATGAGGGAATGTGTAGGGATCGCCGAGAATCACATCTAACAAAAAGCCTACTGCAAGGCATATTATTCTATTTGTTAAGATTGTCATCTGCCTCTCCCCTTTCTTATATCTTGTCTAGTGTAACATAAACTTTAGGAAAAATTAAGTTGGTTACGTTTCTATTGAAAAAGTTTTTAGATAAAAAGCGGAAAACCGATAAGGATTCAGAAACAGAAACACCGCAAGCAATCTGTTGCGGTGTTTCTATTTCTTACTTATACCATGTTTTCATTTCAGATTCATCTTTCTATCAGCTTCCAATCAATACCGTCTTTCCCTCAAAAGCAAAGCCGTAGCTGCGAATATGTTCCTTCTCTATGCCCCGCGCAATAAGCTGTGCCGCATAATCCTTTTCCTCAATCTGGCGCAAGGCTGCCTGCACAGTCTCCTCAAGGCTGTTCTCTCTTCTCCGGTTCAGCACC
>JAGBEO010000002.1 GCA_017936885.1 Lachnospiraceae bacterium
CCAGCACTTTATACCCTGCTTCCGTCACAGCCGCGGTCAATACTTCATCTGTCACCTCAGTTTCCATTGTGACTTTTGCCTGATTATCTTCCAGACTGACTGCTACCTGAGTCACACCTTCCACACCTTCCAGCGCTTTCTGCACGTGTGCCTGACAATGTGCGCACATCATTCCTTCGACATCCAATACTTTTACCATATCTTTCTCCTCCTTACATTCCGGCATCTTGGCCTGTTCTATTTCCTGAAAGCCGTCTATAAATTCCGGCATAGGAATCATTTCTCTTCTCTTATCCTTCTTCGTATCACGTACCCCGAATAAATTAAGCCTGAGGGCATTGGTCACCACGCAGAAACTGGATAGGCTCATAGCCGCAGCAGCAAACATAGGATTAAGGCTGAGTCCTATGATCGGGACTAATATGCCTGCCGCCAGCGGAATACCAATACAATTATAGAAAAATGCCCAAAATAAGTTCTCATGAATATTTCTAAGAACCTGTCTGGAAAGCCTGATGGCAGCCGATACATCCGTCAGCTTAGATTTCATTAACACGATATCCGCCGCATCCAGTGCCACATCCGCGCCTGCACCGATAGCAATACCCACATCTGCTCTGGTCAGTGCGGGAGCATCATTGATGCCGTCTCCTACCATGGCAACCTTACCGTATTCCGATAATCTTCTGACTACCGACTCCTTATCTTGCGGCAGTACGTCGGACACGATCGCCGTAAGCCCCACCTGTCTGCCGATGGCCTGTGCCGTACGGCGATTGTCTCCCGTCAGCATAACCACCTGAATCCCCATATTCTGAATCTCTGCAATTGCCTGTTTGCTGTCCGGTTTCACCACATCTGCCACGGCAATAATACCGAGAACCTTGTCTTTTCTGGCAAAAAACAGTGGCGTCTTACCTTCCCCTGCCAGTTTCTCTCCACGGCTCTTTAGAGCATCTGTCATCAATTTCCTTTCTGTCATCAAAGCCGCGTTGCCGCCTATCGCAGGCTCTCCTTCCACACTGCACTCTACGCCCCAGCCCGGCAGCGCGCGGAAATCTGCTATCTGTGGGATAGCAATCTCTTCTTTTTGGGCCCGTTCACAGATGGCTCTGGCAAGGGGATGCTCACTCTTGCTCTCCAGCGCGGCTGCCGCCTGCAGTAGTTCTTTGTCGCTGACCCCTTCTGCCGCACAGATGTCTGTTACTCTTGGCTTTCCTTCCGTCACCGTCCCCGTCTTATCCAATACGACAAAATTCATTTTACCGGCCTGTTCCAATGCCGTCGCATTTTTAAATAAGATACCATGTCTGGCCCCCATGCCGTTACCCACCATAATTGCCACCGGGGTAGCCAGTCCCAGGGAACAGGGGCAACTGATTACCAGCACACTGATTGCATAAGAAAGCGCTTTGCCGACACCAGCCCCCGCTGCAAGCCATACAATACCCGTGATAACGGCAAGGGTAATAACGATCGGCACGAATACACCCGACACCTTATCCGCAATCTGCGCAATCGGCGCTTTAGTTGCCACCGCATTTTCCACCATATCTATGATCTGTTGTAAGGTAGTATCCTTCCCTACGCGGGTTGCCCGACAGGTCAGTGCACCGTTCTGATTAAGTGTGGCGGCACTGACACGCATTCCCGCGCTTTTATCTACCGGAAGGCTTTCTCCTGTCAGCGCCGATTCGTCTACGGCGCTTTCTCCTTCCAGTACCTCTCCGTCCACCGGTATACTTTCGCCGGGTTTTACGATAAACATCTCTCCCTGCATGACTTCATCTGCAGATACCGTTATCTCAACACCATCCCGTACCACGTGTGCCGTCTTCGGCGCCAAATCCATCAAGCTTTTAATGGCGTTGGTTGTCTTACCTTTACTGTATGCTTCCAGCATCTTGCCTACTGTAATCAATGTCAGAATCATTGCTGCGGATTCATAATACATATCATGAAGACAATGAACCGCCATCTCATGGCTGCCTTCACCGATATAGCTTCCCATACGAAACATCACTGCCGTACTATAGACAAATGCCGCTCCGCTGCCCAGTGCAACCAGAGTATCCATATTAGGCGCCCTGTGGAGCAGACCTGCAAATCCGTTTATGAAGAACTTCTGATTAATAACCATCACAAGACCTGTCAGCAATAACTGATATAGTGCAAGTGCCCATGGATTGTCTGCCAGCATAGCCGGCACCGGCCACCCCCACATCAAGTGCCCCATGGATACATACATTAACGGAAGCAGCAAACACAAAGATGTGATCAGTCTGCGCCGCAGCTTCGGTGTTTCATGATCTGCGAAGCTATCCTTCTCTTCACGCCCCGCCTTCTCTTCATCTGCCCCGTGGGCACCGTAGCCTGCCGCTTCCACTGCCGCACAGATAGCCTGTCTGGTGGCAGGTTCCTCATATTCTGCTATCATACTGTTCATCAGCAGATTAACACTCACTTTACTTACCCCTGCCACGGATGCCGCAGCTTTTTCCACATGGGCACTGCACGCCGCACAGGTCATTCCTGTTATCGTAAATTTCTCACTTTTCATATCCTATCATGCCTTTCCCGGCACAAGACGTTTGCTTCTGCCGTTATACTGCTGCAATTCTTCATACATTATTATCCCCATATCCCGGCGGCTATTTCAGCTTCTTAATCAATTCCACCGCCTCTGTCATAATAGCTTCATTTCCTTTTTGAATTTCTTCCACAACACAAGTTTCCAGATGATCCTGCAAAACAACGTATCCCAGATTCTGTAAGGCACTCTCTACCGCGGCAATCTGAATAAGGATATCACCGCAGTACCTATTATCCTCTATCATATTCTTAATCCCGTTAAGCTGTCCGATAATACGGTTAATGCGATTTTGCAGCAATTTCTGCTCTTTTTCATCTCTCGGAGTATTTTTATGATGACAGCACGCACATATATTCTCTGCTGATTTGTTCTCTTCCATAGGAAACACCATACCTTTCTCTTATTCACATTCTGTTCTGCACAGCTTCATGATATACCCCATGGGGGTATATGTCAAGTAGTAATATGATAACTATGCACAGGGTTTCCTGCCTTTGTTTCCATATATTCTTCTCATAAAAGACGTTCAAAAAAGACGGCAGATACACCGCCGTCTTTTCTATCATTCTTTATAATTTCTTTAAACTTCTTCTTTTTTCTCCTGTTCCCACTCATCACGGTAGAATGCCAACTGGTTCTTACCCCGTTTCTTCGCTTTATATACACCCTGGTCAGCAGCTTTATATAAAGACTCGAAATCATTGCCTTCCTGCGGGAATATCGCCACACCGATACTTGCCGTTGCAGCATATTTCACATATTCGCCTGCCTGAAATCCCCTAAAGAAATTCTCTACCTTCTTAGCTTCCTTCCTAACTGCCTCCGCATTCGGAATATTTTTTAAGAAGATCATAAACTCATCGCCGCCAATACGGCCGATGATATCGGAAGCACGGAAGATTCCTCCGATCTGCTGCCCCAAAGAACGGAGCACCTCATCGCCAAATGCGTGTCCCATCGTGTCATTAATCTTCTTAAAATTATCAACATCAACCATGAACATCATAGACTGGGCCTGTGGATTCTGTGCCATAAATTCTTTAATCTTACGTTCCGTAGCAAGCTTATTATTTAAACCGGTCAGCAAATCCGTGTCTGCCTTGTCTTCCAATTGCTTCTTTTTCTCATTACTGCGGATCTTACTAATGATATTAACAACCATAACTACACAGATGAAAATAAAGACAACAACGATCAGGGAAGTCAGCATGCTCTTCGTATGCTCCCACTGCAGACTGATCTGCCTGTCAACATACGCCTGGCTGACACCTAAGAACATCTCCCATTGATTTGTGCCTACCGGCACATATACAAGCATATAGCTGGCTCCGCCCACGGTAACATTGGAATTACCCCTCGCACCATTTTTCATACGATTACGAATCGTCCGCGTCACTTCCGGATTCTCACCCTCAACAGTTTCCATCAGATTCGCACCTTCCAGTAATTTACTGGAAGCCCCGCTGGTACCCATGATATTACCCTCGGCATCTACAATTGTCAGAAATGCGTTGACATCAAAATCTGACTTCGTCATCAGTTTGCTGAACTTATCCATAGGATAATACATCAGCAAGTAACCCTTATCTTCCTGCATCACTACATGTTCTACTACAACAATTGCCTTCTGAGACAGATAATTTTCTTCTTCCGTATATATGTAACTTACGTTAGCCGAATTTAAAATTGCCTGAAAATAATCCGTGTCAGCTACGGAAATATCCTCACCCAACTGATTCAGTCCATGACCGTTTGTATCACAGAAACATATCTTATAAGCACCGGAACCGGCTGCCAGTGCATCAAGCAGTTCAACGACACGCCCTCTGTTATCCGTCCCTTCCCTCTCAAGCAATTTCTTAATCGGTTGGGAAACCATCTTTAAAGTCTCCAATTCATCCACAAATGCCTGCTCATATTGTTCTGTGACTTCAATTAAGTTCTTGGATACAGCGTCTGCCGCGTCAGCACTGCTCTTCGTAGAGAAATTAAACAACATGATAAGCACGACTACCATTAAGATAGCCGACGGGATAATCCATTGAAATGCAATTGACTTATTTTGATTCTCCATCGTTTTGTCCATTCTCCTCGTCATCTTTTAGAGAAAAATCCAAATCCGAAACCTGTTGTTCTTCAGGTTCAAACTTCTTGAAAATACCACTGTATATCCACGCCGCCCCATAAGCCGGTAATGAGATACCAAACATAAAAATGAAAATATAAGAATAGGTTGAAAAATAGCCTATAACAAGCGGCAATGCATAAATTACTACCATCGCCAGAGTTTTCGGTAAATTAGCAAATGCAAAAATCGCCGCATTCTTGATCGTATTTTTAACCGTATTATCAAATCTTGCCAAAATAGGAAAAATATAGGTAGCAATCATAATAAGGAAAACTGCAACTGCAACCACTGCAATCATGAGCGCCTTAGGAAATTCTATCCCGGAATAATTAAAGATCAGAATATCTCCCACATAAATCACTATCACAAGCAGCATGATAAACCACAAAGCCGTAGCCTGCTTAAAATTCCGAATAAAGGATTTAAAAAATCCTTTGATCAGATATCCTTCCTCACCACGGATCATCTTCAGCAGCACATAATGCATGGCCGTATAAGCGGCCCCTATCGTGATAACCGGTATGCAGCAGATGATCATCAATATGTTCAGGATCAACAAATCCCCCACGCGATTCAGAACCCGCATAAAAGGGCTGTCCATATCAAATATCTTTCCCATAATAGCCTCTTTCTAACATATGTGTTTCTATTATATTACAAAAGTACTCAAAAAAGCTATAAATTTTGCAATTTTTATGAAAAATTTAGACAAACTATATTTTATATTTTTTACTCACCTGCTCATACTGTAGGTTCAAGGTCTGATACATCTTAAGAATTTCTGCGGATTCCTCCCTGACACGCTTCATAACTGTATCATAGGAAGATACCAGAATATTGACCACCTGTTTTTTCAACCGCTTCTTGGAAACCTCATCATTCAGAATTGTTATCACCTTATCCTTAGGCAACGCATTACGGTAACTTCTCTTATTGACAAGAGCGCTCACCACATCCGATACCTGCAATATTCTTTGCAGCATATTCATCTGATGGTCTCTCAGATGCAGTGGATATCCACTGCCGTCTCCCCGCTCATGATGTGCCAGTGCAATGTTGACCACTTCACTGCTCATCCTCTCCGCCAGTTGCTTCCCGGCAATATCGACATGCGTCCGCAGCAGCTTAATCTCTTCCGGCTCCAGCTTACGGGGGGCTTCAATAATCTCTCTGGGAATTGCCAGCATACCGATATCATGAATCAGTGTTCCGTAGTAGAGAATTTCCTTCTCCGGCTCTGAGAGCATCATTTTTTGGGCAATCTCCTCGCAGATACAGACCGCAGTGATCGCATCCACAACCATGCTCTCACTGGTAAAGCCCATACAGTACATGAGCATCTCCAGAAACTTCTTCTTATCCTCATTGGAAAAAATCATGAAATCTGCAATGTAATCCAATTCTTCTTTATATTCACCGCTCTGGATTTTCTCCAGCATTCCGTATTTAGCTTCGCACTGATAGAACCGGTCCAGTCCCGCCGCAGACACCTTCGTACCTGCCTGTTTCTGAAACATATGTAAATCAAACTGACTGCCCATGGAAGCCGAATAGATATCCATTTTCTCCGCAATATTGATATAAGCCGCAATATTTTTGTATGGATAATCCGATTTCAGAAGCTGCTCATAATCCCTATGATGATACATGATGACCTTAGCAAGATCCGGCACCGGTGACAAATACTTAAGAAAAAGATAACCATAGATAGAATGGGCCATACTGTCTCGCGACTCATATCTGAGCATATCATTGATCCTGCCACGTTCCGTCTTATAGACGCCTATATCATGAAAAGTCGCAACCATAGTAATATCCGCCAGTTCAAACTCCTCATACCGTCCTTCTTCCTGCAGCATCTTATACACCATATATGCCACTCTGGACCCATGTTCCATCGGCCTTGGATGAATCATCTTCAAAATATCACGCACCAGCAGAAAAATGTCTTTGCTTTTAATATACTCCATAAATACCCCCGTTCTAAAGTATAAACTTCATCGGCGTATAAATGATCCCGTCCTTCACTTCCTCAGGACGCAGATCTTTAAATCCCAGTTTATGATAGAATCCGACTCCATACGGAGAAGCATTCACCGTCACATGGTCGGCTCCTACCTCTGACAAAAGATAGTTGGTCAAATGCTTCATCAAAGCGCGCCCTATCCCCCGCCTATGGTATTTCTCATCTACAAACAACAGAGAGATGTGTGTGGAGTTACGCAATGTAATCATACCCACAATCTTATCCTGATCTAACGCCACAAACATCTGATATACCCCCATAACAAACATCCGATGCAGTGTCGTATCCGTAATAAACTCTTCGAAATTCCGTACGCCCTCCGGTGAATAAACATCCGCTTCAAACCGCAGAAAGGTTTTCCATGCCAGCGCCATGGCATCATCCCACTCATCCCTATATGCACTTCTGATCTGATATGACGTCTCCAAACCTGTCTGCGGCTCCTTTATCCTGCTATTGTTATTTTAACATATTTTTAATATTATACAACCTTCACGAACTATTTGGAAGCCTCTGCTCCTACCTTATTGACCAGCGGAAGACCATTTTCCAACGCATACGCATTCTCCAGGGTTTCCATGGCGATCGCCTGCATAGCTTCCTTTGTGAAGAACCCCATATGGGAAGTAATCAGTACATTGGGAAATGTCATAAGTCTGGCCAGATTTTCATCCCTCATAATCTCATTAGATTTGTCTTCATAGAAGATTCCCTCTTCTTCCTCGTAGACATCCAGTCCGACTCCGCCGAATTTGCCTGCCACAAGTCCCTCAATCAAAGCATCCGTATCAATGAGCGCACCTCTTGACGTATTGACCAGATAAACGCCCTGCTTCATTTTATTGATCGTATCACGGTTAATAATATACTTTGTCTCCGAGGTCAGCGGGCAATGTAACGATATGACATCTGCCGCGGACATAAGTTCCTCTAACGACACATATTCCACCTCAAGCTTAGGATTTGGATACGGGTCATATGCCAACACCTGCATACCGAATCCGTTGCAAATCCTTATCATTGCCTGCCCGATCTTACCGGTACCGATAATGCCTGCCACCTTATGATACAGATCCACTCCCATTAACCCGTTCAGACTCATATTGAAATCCCTGGTTCGATTATATGCCTTATGAGTGTAGCGGTTAACAGTAAGTAACATTCCCATGGCAAATTCCGCTACTGCTTCCGGAGAATAACTGGGCACGCGGAGAATCAGAATCTTATCCTCCGCCGCTTTTACATCCACATGATTAAAACCGGCGCTGCGAAGCAGGATCGCCTTAACCTTCATCTCATACAGTTCCTCAATCATCTTTGCATTCACATAATCATTAACGAAAATACAGACCGCATCAAAGCCGCGCGCCAATGATATCGTTTCCTCATGAAAAGGCACCTCATAGAAACGAATATCAAAGCCATATTCCTTTCCCATTGGTTCAAACCAGATTTTATCGTATGGTTTCGTACTAAAAAAAGCAATTTTCATTGTGATCCTCCATTCTTATTTTCTATTTAGTATGATCCGGATACCCAAAATCATTCTGCCACCCTGCACAAAAACCGCCGTACACCTTTCACAGCGCAGCAGCGGTTTCCTTCCATACCTATACAGATAACAGATTCGTAAAAAAATCGGACACGGTTTGTTTCAGACTCTCAAAGAAGTTATTAACAGCACTCTCCACCGCACTTTCTACAGCTTCGTTAATGGCATCATTGGCCTGCTCCACCAACTCCGTACTGTATTTCTGATACAGGTCTTTGGCCTGCTCCATAAAATCTTCGGCTCCCACCTCTATGGTATCTAAAGATTTCACGAAATCAACAATCCTGTCCTCTTCATCCTTCGTCAGGGTAACGGAAAGCTCCTGCTCTCCCTCCTCGATCGCCTCTCTGATACTTTCTTCATCGGCAATATCCACTTCGCCGCCGGCAATCTTTTCTATCATGAAACCCACAATAGATTCCGAACCTTTCTCTTCAGATGCTGCCGCCGTCATCCCCCATATACACACAGCTGACAGAAGGCACAGTAATATAAACCACTTTATTTTTTTCATGCGATCCCTGTCCTCCTTTCAGCCAGCGAATTTGAATCTTAGTTTTTTGTTATTTCTATATTCTTTGCAAAAGCCAGCGGTATATATCTCCGTAAATATCTTCCCGATCCGCTTCATTGAGAATTTCATGTCTGTCCCCCGGATACAGCTTCATCTGTACATTCTCCATTCCCAGGTCTTTATAAGACTGCCAAACACGCTCCACGCTTCTGCCGTAATCCCCGACCGGATCTTCTGCACCTGCAACCAGAAATACCGGCAGATTCTTGGGCATGGCTTTCAGCTTCTCCTGATCATACAGGTTACGGATCAGCTTAAATAACGTCTGGAAGCCATTCACCGTAAAGACAAATCCGCACAATGGATCTTCAAGATATCTCTGCACATTTTCCTCATTGGCAGAAAGCCAGTCAGCATCTGTCTTCGGAGATTCGATTTTCTTATTATAGGAACCGAATGCCGCCCTGTCAATCAGCCTGCTGACATGCCTGCTGCCGCAAAACACTCTCTGAACCGCCGCAAGCGCTGCCGCTGCCATAACTACTGCCTTGGGCTGCATACCGGTACCCATAATAATAGCACCGTTTATGCCGCTGCCATAGCGCAGCAGGTAGTTACGGGTAATAAAAGATCCCATGCTGTGCCCCAATATAATGTAGGGAACTCCTACATACTGTTCCTGTATCATCTTCTTTAAGCGGTGTTCGTCCCGCACCAGAACAGTAGCAGCATCCTCCTTGCAGAAATAGCCGTAAGGTTCACCCGCTCTTACAGACTTTCCGTGTCCTAAATGGTCATCTCCCACTACCAGGATACCTTTCTTCGCAAGATATGCGGCGAACTCATCATATCGTTCAATATGCTCTGCCATACCATGCACAATCTGCAGGACGCAGACCGGCTTCTCCACTTCCGGGACCCATTTCACAGCATGTATCTTATGCTCTCCGTCTCTGGAATCAAAATAAAATTCTTCTTTCTTTACCACGCAGCAACCCTCTCTTAATTTTATCATATAAGTTAGCAGATCTCAGATCCTGCCGGCATAAATTTCTCCGGTGTCATAACTGCCAGATTACCTTCTTCATCAGCAGCGCTTAAGATCATACCCTCGGACATCATACCTGCAATCTCTCTTGGCTGTAAGTTTACCAGCACCATCACTCTCTTGCCGACCATTTCCTCAGCCTTATAATACTGTTTAATGCCGGACAGAATCTGTCTGGTCTGGGAACCGATCTGAATCTTGAATTTTAACAGTTTCTTGGATTTCGGTACTTCCTCACACTCTAATACCAGGCCTACCTGGAACTGGCATTTATCGAAATCATCATAAGTAATCATTTCCTTTGCTTCCAGCTCTACTACCTTCTCGTCCATACCGGATGTCTCCTCCTCTGTAACACCTGCTGCCGCTTTGCGCTCAGCAAACATGGCTTCTACTTTCTCCATCACCTCATTCAAATCCTGACGTGCAAAAAGAATCTCCGGTGTCTCCGTCACCTTATTGCCTGACGGGTACAAAGCAGAAGCTTTCGCAGTATCCTGATTCTTTGCACACGCTTCCAAAACAGCAAAATCTACTAAGGAAGCATTGATTTGGCTTGCTATCTTCTGTGCTGTTTCAGGCATATAAGGCTCTAACAGAGATGCCCCTGTAAGAATGCCGTTTAACAGATTATACAATACTGTAGCAAGTCTGTCTTTCTTCGCCTCATCCTTGGCCAGTGCCCAGGGCATGGTTTCATCAATATATTTATTACAACGTTTGAAGAGCACGAAAATCTCCGTAATCGCATCTGCCACACGCAGCTCATCCATCTTCTTAGACACTCTTGTATAGGTGTCTGTCAGAACCTTAAACAGATCAGCGTCCACATCCTCTGCTCCGGCATCCACACCCACTTTCCTGTTCTCAACGACACCGCCGAAATACTTATTGCTCATGGAGATGGTACGATTCACCAGATTGCCCATGGTATTGGCAAGATCGGAGTTCATACGCTCTACCATCAGATCCCATGTGATCACACCGTCATTCTCAAAAGGCATCTCATGAAGCACAAAATAGCGCACGGCATCCACGCCGAAGAAATCAATCAAATCATCCGCATAGATTACATTTCCCTTGGACTTACTCATCTTGCCGTCACCCTGCAATAACCACGGATGTCCGAATACCTGCTTCGGCAGCGGCTCACCTAAAGCCATCAGGAAAATAGGCCAGTAAATCGTATGGAAACGAATAATATCCTTACCGATCAGATGTAAGTCAGCAGGCCACAGCTTCTGATACTGTTCACTGCTTGCACCCTCTGCGTCATAACCGATACCGGTAATATAGTTTGTCAGTGCGTCCAGCCATACATAGACTACATGCTTATCATCAAAATCTACCGGAATGCCCCACTTAAAAGAGGTTCTGGATACACACAGATCCTGCAGTCCCGGCAGAAGGAAATTATTCATCATCTCATTCTTGCGGGATACCGGCTGAATGAATTCCGGATGGGTATTGATATGCTCGATTAATCTGTCAGCATATTTACTCATCTTAAAGAAATACGCTTCCTCTTTGGCAGGCTTCACCTCTCTGCCGCAGTCCGGACATTTACCGTCCACTAACTGAGACTCTGTCCAGAAGGATTCACAGGGCGTACAATATAAACCTTCATAAGCTCCCTTATAAATATCTCCCTGTTCATATAACCTCTTAAAGATTTTCTGTACCTGTTTCTCATGATAATCATCCGTGGTTCGGATAAATTTATCATAAGAAGTATTCAGCGAATCACAGATTCTTCTGATCTCACCTGCCACACCATCCACGAATTCCTTCGGTGTGATCCCTGCATCCTGTGCCTTCAATTCGATCTTCTGACCGTGTTCGTCCGTTCCTGTCTGGAAGAAAACATCGTAGCCGTCTTTTCTCTTAAAACGGGCAATACTGTCTGCAAGCACGATCTCGTAACTGTTACCGATATGAGGGGTACCGGAGGTATAGGCAATTGCTGTAGTAATATAATACTTTCCTTTGTTCATGATAAGCTCCCTTCTGTTTTCTGCATTAATTAAAATAAAAACCGCCTTCTCAAATTCACCATACGCAAATAATGAATACAAGAAGACGGGTATATGCCGTGTTACCACTTCTCTTCGCCGATTCCTCACGAAACCGGCCTCTATGAGTACTATCATACTCTTCCGCTGTAACAGGCGGAACCTGTTGCGCCCTAACCGTCTCCGGCTCAGGTACACTGCTCAGAAGCCATGTTCCGTATGTTTTCCCTTCTTCCCTCTCAGCCTCTTCGCCGCGCCGCTGCCCCTGATTCAGACACTGCTCTGTGCACCGCAAGTTGGGAAGTTCTCTGTAAAGCTGCCGCATACGTACTCTCTTCGTCACTGCTTTCACTTCTGTGATCTATTATTGTAAGCCTATCATAAAGAAATTGGATTGTCAATTCCCACTCCGATTCCGACAGTGCCGTCAACAGCCTTCCAATTATCTCGGCACTGCTAAGCCTGCAATCGTAACTTCCACACTGGCTGACTTTATATCTATATCCGCGTTTGCCGCATTTATACAACATTTATATACTCCGGGCGCTTCCACCCTAAGCTGTGAACCTATTCCCAGAAGATTATCCTCTCCGTCTGTCCACAGCAGTTCATCTCCTTCCTGCCATGCAAACTGTCCATACCCTTCTCCAGGCTCCAATTCCGCCTCCAAAAGAATTGCCCTGTCGTAGTAATCCGTATCCCTTCCGCGAATATGGATTGTAGCATAGACTACATCCGCCAGCCCGCAGACAATATCATGATGCCAGACTGTAGTTCTCTCGGTGGTTTTATGAGTACAAACCCCCGGCGAACTATAGGTACCGCCGTGATTTCCGCAGGTATAATAGCCGCCATGCCAGGTACCGCCATCAGGATGATTTTCATCGGGATGCCAGGAAAGATCTGTTTTATGGAGTGTCCTGCCGCATCTTTTCTCCTCCACTATCACCTCAGAATAATTATGGTAACAGCCATTTGTCCCATTTTGATTTTCTTTTTCTCCTATATGTATGTGCCTGACCGGCACAGACACTTCCCGTACCGTATAAATCGGATACAAATGCTCCGGTACAAGCTTCTGCATTCCGTCTTCTATCCCCTGTCGGTAAGCCTTGTCATTATCCGCACCGTTGCCAAGCAGAAGCGTTCCGTCTGCCCAGGCTGCCTTACCTTTGGAAATATTATCTGCTGCAGCAGTCTCATAATAGTCAGTCCTTTCCTCCACTTCTTCTATTCCCATGGCATAATCCGGGTGCAGCACAGGAAGTGTTGCAGGCACTGTCTGAGATTCTGCTACGGCCTTAATGAGAATCTCCCATGTAAGCTTCTCTTTGTCCATGTCTCCCTGTGTGTTGTCAGGGTTTCTGTCTGTATGAATCCCTTCTTCGTCCTGCCAGAATTTTGTTCCCAATTGTAACAGAATATTTACCACCGCACTTTGTTTTTTTGTGATATATCCGTAAATATCCTCTAAATCGGCAGCGTCCCAGACTACCTCTCCATACTCCATTCTGCCCGCACTGTGCAGTCTGTTGATCGCATCTTCTTTCTCTGCCGCCGCTGCCGGAAGCTTATACTGGCAGCTTGTCACAAGCCCTGTGACTAACAATACAATTGTCCACATCCTTTGCCGGTAATTATGTTTCTTTTCCACGGTAACCGATCCACCTGCCTTCCTCATCATACACCGCTTCATACTCCTTGCAGCCGCTTCCCTCAAGCCATCCTTTCAAATAACTCTCTATCAGATCATGATTGTTTCCCCGAAGCAGACTTCCGTCCGCCCATGCCGCTCTGCCTAATGTCAGGTTGTCCGAAGAGGCAAGCACATACTTCTCCGTATATTCTGCGGGCAGGGTCTGGGACTCTTCCAGCGCCTGCAGTAAAAAATCAAAAGAAATTTCCTGCATCTGCTGTACTGTTTCTATGGAAGCGATTGTCCCCTCCGTCTGCGGATTCCTTGTAAATTGCCATTCTTCTTCCTTGATCAGTTTCGTTCCCACGCCGCCAAGCGCTTTGGACAAACCTGACTTGCCCTCAGCGGCATATTGAAAAAGCACATCCAGATCTCCGGCATCCCATATAATTTCCTGTCCGCCGCTGTCCTGATAACGGATCGATCCTTTACTCCGAAACCGCTCCGGCTCATCAGCGGCTGCCGTTGCTGCCCCCGTTGCCAAAATAAGGATACCTGATACTATTGTTATCCATAGTCTCTTTTTTCTCTTCATCACAAATTATCTCCTTTCGTCTGTTGTCTGTCTGACGGATTTTTTTGCCTGTTTTATCTTCATCATTTGGCTTTTATCATACATTTTAATCCTCATCTCTAAGTCACTTGCCGCAAAATGACGATGCAAATATCAGATTTGCGTTTGCTATCCGGCACATAACATTTACTCCTCGTAAGGCATTAGATATAAGGTATTACTGACCGCATCATAATGATATTTCAATGTCTGCGAAGCCAGATTATAAATTCGGTTTTCCACTGTCGCCAACTGACCAAGCAGCACTTCTAACTGATTGTTGACTTCCTCAATATTCTGGTTCATGGCAGTCTTCAGACTGTTTTCCAAGGAACTGATTCCGGCCCACAGCTTCTTATCCTCTTGCTTCAAAGCCGCAATCTGAGTATAAATATCGGCAATATCCGTATGAACCTGTCCCATGTCCTGCTGAAGCTCCCGTATCTGCTGCTGAATCAGCGGAATCTTCTCCTCATCCAGAATCTGTACAATATCGGACAAATCATACAGCTTGACCTGTGTCTCTTTCAGATTCTGTACAATCGTGCTGACTTCCTGATGCAGTGCGGTAAGCTGTTCCCGTATGGCAGTATCCTCCTTCTGGTATTGCTCGATTGTCTCCGCCAAACTCTCCTGCACCTGCGTCATTGTCTGTAACAGTTCCTCTACCTTATCTCCTAAATACTGAATGCTGGTCAAGTACTCCTGTCGGAGCGCTTCCTCTCCGGCATCGTCCGCCATGTACACCTCAGTCTCTTCCTCATAAGTCCCGGTCGTCTGATTTGGATCGGCTGCCGCTTTCTTTCTCTGCTCTTGTAACGTATAGCCCCACAGAAGCAAAATAAGCAATACAATAATCACAACGGCAACTGCACCGATTACCACGATACTGAGCTGATTTTCATGCCGCTGCGGATCATTACGCCTTTCGTCCAGATAATCCGACACTTTTGTCATAAATTCTTTTATCAATAAATATGCCTCCCTCCAGCCTGCAAACTTCCAAATAATAGTCCATTGAAAATCTTCACGCTATGTCCTTTCTTCTTTTTAAAAATGTCAACTTGTTAATCTCAACGTTTGGAAATCAACGGCGATCTGCCATGAAACCGTATCCATGTAATGATGCAATACGGAATAAAGTATACTTTAAAATGAATCCAAAGATTGTATAGATACCATATCAAAACAGCTTACTATTTACAATACCGGAATATTGCACAATTTTTTCCATAAAAATAAGTCAGGGTACACCCACATCTTCGATGTACTCTGACTTTGAAGTTCACAAACGGAATTTCGTATATGCAAATATTTTTCTCAAAAACAGATGAAAATGGGTACTAATAGGTCAGAATTTCATAACCATCCTCTGTTACGGCAAGTGTTACTTCCCACTGTGCGGAAGGTTTTCCGTCATCCGTATAGACAGTCCAGCCGTCATCATCGTCGATATAAATATCTGCCTTACCCATATTCACCATAGGCTCTATGGTAAATACCATACCCGGCACCATCAGCATCTCAGTACCTTTGCAGGTCACATAGCTGACGAATGGCTCTTCATGGAACTCTAAGCCCACTCCGTGCCCGCCGATTTCACGGACAACAGAATAACCGTTCGCTTTCGCGTGATCATTGATTGCCTGCGCCATATCCCCAAGGAAATTCCATGGTTTGACCTGTTCTAAGCCTACGTCAATGCATTCCTTCGCTACCCGTACCAGCCGCTGTTTTTCTTCCGACACATTACCCAGCATAAACATACGGGAAGAATCCGAGAAATATCCCTTATATATAGTAGAGACATCCACATTTACAATATCTCCGTCCTGCAGCAGTCTCTCTTTGCAGGGAATTCCATGGCATACCACCTCATTAATGGAAGTGCAGACGCTCTTCGGGAACCCGTCGTAGCCAAGCGGAGCGGGAATACCGCCCATCTCCCTGGTCATATCGTAGACCAGCCTGTCAATTTCTTCCGTACTCATGCCGATATGAATCTGCCCGGCAATTTCATCCAGAATGGCTATATTAATCTTACTGCTCTCCCGGATGCCCTCGATCTGCTCCGGCGTCTTAATGATGTCATGATCCGGTACCATGTGGCCTTTCAGTGCGTAACTTTCTATTTTTTCATCCATTGCCATATGGCATGTCTTATATTTTTTGCCGCTGCCGCACCAGCAGTGATCATTTCTTCCTAATTTCATGTTATTGATTTCCTTCTTGTCTGTTCATTTCTATCTATTAGATCCGTTTAACGGCAAAGAAGGCAGCCGGATATCCGCTGCCGATGTCATTCATTTATCTTTATTTTACAGGAACTTGTCCTGAAACACAAGCCGTCACTCACGCAGGCGATAAAGTTTCTCATGGAAATCAAACCATCTTCGTCGTCCACTGTGTGCAGTCCCACACCTCTGTAGCCAGCCCTTCGTAAAACTCCGGTTCATGGCAGACCATCAGAATACTTCCCTTATATGCCTGCAAAGCCCGTTTCAGTTCTTCCTTGGCATCCACATCCAGGTGGTTAGTAGGCTCGTCCAGTACCAGAAGATTACTCTCCTTGTTGATCAACTTACACAGCCGCACCTTCGCCTGCTCGCCGCCGCTTAACACCTTAACCTTGCTCTCGATATGTTTGGTCGTCAGTCCGCATTTCGCCAGCGCGGAACGTACCTCATACTGGGTATAACCGGGAAATTCCTGCCAGATTTCCTCAATACATGTGGTATTCACATCCCGGCTCATCTCCTGCTCAAAATAACCTATTTGCAGATAATCGCCCTGCTCCACCTCACCGGAAAGCGGCGGGATCAGCCCAAGGATACTCTTTAGCAGAGTCGTCTTACCGATGCCGTTAGCCCCCGTTAATACGATCTTTTGGTTACGCTCCATTTCCAGATTCAGCTCCCGTGACAAGGGTTCCTCATAACCGATAATCAACTGTTTCGTCTGGAAAATATAGCGCCCCGGTGTACGCGCTTCCTTAAAATGAAACTCCGGCTTGGGTTTCTCTGCCGCCAGCTCAATCACATCCATCTTATCCAGCTTCTTCTGTCTGGACATCGCCATGTTACGGGTTGCCACGCGGGCTTTATTGCGCGCCACGAAATCTTTCAGCTCCGCAATCTCTTTCTGCTGCTTATTGTAAGCCGCCTCCTGTTGGGCCTTCTTCATCTCATAGACTTCCCTGAACTTATCATAGTCCCCCACATACCGGGTTAATTCCTGATTATCCATATGATAGATCAGATTGATAACGCTGTTTAAGAATGGAATATCATGGGATATGAGAATAAAAGCATTCTCATACTCATTCAAATACCGTTTCAACCACTCAATATGCTCTTTGTCCAGATAGTTAGTCGGCTCATCTAAAAGCAGAATATCCGGTTTTTCCAACAGAAGCTTTCCTAACAAAACCTTGGTGCGCTGACCGCCGCTTAGATCCGTTACATCCTTATCCAGTCCCAAATCCAGCAATCCAAGTGCCCGCGCCACTTCCTCTACTTTGGCATCAATCATATAGAAATCATGCATAGTCAGCAGATCCTGTATGGTTCCCAGTTCTTCCATGTAAGCATCCAGCTCCGTATCCGTGGCCTCTGCCATCTTATCACAGATTTCATTCATCCGTGTCTCCATCTCGAATAAACGGTCAAAGGCAGACGCCAGCACTTCTTTAATCGTCATCCCTTTCTGCAATACCGTGTGCTGGTCCAGATAACCGACACATACATTCTTCGCCCATTCCACCTTGCCCTCGTCAGGCATCAGTTTTCCTGTGATGATATTCATGAAGGTAGACTTGCCTTCACCGTTCGCACCGATCAGCCCGATATGTTCTCCTTTCAGAAGCCGGAATGACACGTCGTGAAAAATCGCCCTGTCCCCGAAACCGTGGGATAAATGTTCAACATTCAGTATACTCATAACATTTCCTCTTTATATATCTTTTGTATGTCAGTTTCTTTTGATTTCCCCATTACTTCTCAGTATGCAAAATCTGTGACGGAATGTCAACGTTCTTTTTATGGCGTCCTTACACCCGGCTCTTTATACCATATATTATTCCGAATTAACAATAAGTTAAATTGATGTGTAGTTTTACTTGTTTTTTATTCATATCATTGAATTTCCATTCTTTTATACATAGATATAGTACAATGTAAAAGCAAATTACATCTTACGTATGATGAAAAAGATAACGTTTTACTATACATGCAGAGAAAGGCACAGTTGTTAATATGGAATTTGGTGAATTTCTGGCTGAACTGCGCAAAGAAAAAGGTCTTCTACAAAAAGAAGTGGCTAATTATCTGAAGGTAACCATGGCAACGATCTCTAATTATGAGAAAGGTGTACACTCACCTGATCTGAACACGTTGATCAAGTTAGCTGATTTTTTTGATGTATCCACAGATTATCTGTTACAGAGAACTGATTATAAAGCAAGCATCAGCACCCTCAACAAACCGCTTGCCGCTGACTACAAGATCAGCGACCTGTTGAATATCACACTGGAACTGGATCAGCACAACATGGAAGCGCTGTTGGATTACTATGAATTATTGGCGCTGCGCAATGCTGCTAACCGCACCAAATAATAGTTGCGCACAAGTGAACATTTCCCTATATATATAATTCCGATTTCACAGTATCCGATGCTTCTCCTTGTTCTGCTCACTTATTCCTTTATCCACGACTCTATATCACCACGTTTCTCATCCTGAAGCATGCTCCATACATACTCTGGTGATTCTGCATATAAACCAGACTCCTTATCCTGAAGCAATTCATATGTCATTGTTTTCAGCAGTTTTTTTAATGCATTTTCACTCGAACAATTTTCTTCACTGCTCAAACGATGCACTAAATAAAGGGAGATAGTCTGTATTGATTTATTAATATTAACACTTGATGCTTTCATCCTACGATTTCCCTTCTGACTTTCTTAAAATGAAGCTTCTGAATTGCAGCTTTTGTTCCGAAAAAGTACTGCTTCGGTAAGTTTTCCGGCTCCAAATCTTTTATCAAAGTATCCAACACTTCATCTGCATAATTAGTCACAGCCAATTCTTCTTTATAAGAATTAATGATCGTAACGGTATTTTCATCTGCTGTCGGCCCAATCACAATATCATAGTCATGAACACTGCTATCGGAATCCCTGTTCTTCAGAATGAACCGTACCCATTCCCGGTCTGCTTCCTTGAATACTTTTACCTTCAGCCCCTCTGGATTATCAATACAACTATCCTCGAATTCTAAGTTATATCTGTATGCCTGATATGTTCTTTCTCTATATTTTGGATTTCTTTGCCGTATTTTTGCCTCTCTTGCCTCAAGGATACGTTTATTTCTTTTGGCTATATTTTCGGCATGGCTTTTTACCGAAGTAGCATAAAATCCCTTTCCAAAATCCTTATACCCTTTACCCATCGTAACATCAATTTCATTGATATCATAGGTTGTTCCATGAAATAAATCTTTCATCTTCAAACAGTCTCCTCTATCGCATCTATATATGATCTCAGATCCTCTAAAATGCCCTTTATCCCCATGGAATTATATTCCTCATAACAGGTATCAATATAGGAAAGCAAATCATATTTATCCAAAAGGTCACTGACTTTGCCAAAATCAATATTCCATTCCTGTTTCATGCAGTTAGCAATAGTTATTTGCATATTCAATACATTATCAGTTCTAGTCATATCAATACCTCCTCGTACATGAGTACCAAAACACTTCTTGTCAGCTCTCGAATATTATTTTAGGGAATAGCCCGATATTATATTCCTGATACCAAGTACAATAAAAACTGCAGACCACCTATATTTCGCCACAAATCGCAGTATTCTAAATTTATTATATACTGAAAAAGCTTCTCTCTCAATCCATTTCTTCACTCAATCGTCCAGACAGGCTTATCATTAAACCTTATTATAAAACCGAGAGGCTAACCACTTTGTGAGCGGCCGCCTCTCCCTATTTTTATAGTATAATACGGTTCAAAATCTTTTAAGAGTTAAAATAAAACTAATATATGATTATTATTGGTCTATTATGCCTATTAATTAACAATACATTTTCACAGCTCGTCTATTATTTTGCCACAAACGCTTCTATGTACAGCTCCTCTGTCTCACTCAGATTAGTAACAAAGAAATAATATCTGCCATCAATTTCGATATCAAAGGTATGCGTAATTACTCCTTCTCCTTCTACATAATGCATTATCTGCTCAGGATCTTTAATACCTGTCTGATAGGTTATATCATCTGGACTTGTAGTAACAGTTATACCTACCTCATCTCCTTCATCCTCGTTAAACCCAGAGGTCATATAAGTTCTGTCTGCTGGAACATTCCATATCACATTAAAACTCAATCCATAAGCTTCTATATTGTCATCGCCCATCATTACTACTTTATCCGGGTCCAGATCATAAATCCTGCAAATTTCCTCCATTGCCTGACGATCCGCGTCATCCGTTGGCAATGCAGCTTCTTTCTCGCTCGTCTCTTTCGCTACTCCTATGTACTTATCTGTCAGCTCATCGCCTGCAGCCAAAGCCGTTATACTGCTTCCAAATAAGAAACATACGGATAATATCAGCGCCACACCTTTCTTCATACTGCCATGTAAAATATAATCACTCATCAAAGTTACTCTCCTTTCGTAGTTTGATTGGCTATCAAATAAAGCGAACAGTTGATACCGCTCCCTTTTGCCTCTCGTCAATAGCATATCACGAATAACCGCGAAATATTCTCCGACGGTAAAGTATTCCTTACCCTTCTCACAAGCCATCTTGTCGCAACATTCCTCACAGACCAAATCCACCTGATTCAGCAAAATATGTGCTGCCGGATTAAATCCATGAATCAATGCCACCAAAATACCCCACATCTTAAGGTACAAATCTCCTTCCAGATAATGACATACTTCATGATGTATTGCCACATCTGCTTCTTTCTTCGTAAACCGCACCAGCGGTAAGATAACCGCCGGTCCGTGCCAATAAGTAAAACAAGGAATGTCCACAGAATCATTCCTATATAACGATATCTTGCCTACAACGCCTAACTCAGCACAGATATCCCGAAAGCACTGTTCTACCATCTCATCTTCTTCAGGAATATTGCCTCTGCATGTGAAGTTCCAACGATATCCCCGGTAGAGCCGGTGTACAAACAAGAGAAAGAACAAGATAATCCAGACAATCCCTAACATTGCAAATAGCTCAGCCGTAGTTGGTGTATTGTAAAACAAATTGACATTACTTCTCACATTCAGTATAGCAATGATGCGCTCGTCTGCATATAACATAATGTAAACAAACGGCACCGTATAGGCACACAATGTCATTATAGTCAGAAAACGAAGCGCCTTCACATCATGCTTAAACAATGTCTTCCTGAAAAACATACCGATCAGGAAGAACAGCGTTCCTGTGATATCCGTAAATAGTAACGCAATAAACAGGTTACTTATCCAGTCCATTGATCAGTTTATTAATCCTTTCGATTTCATCTTCTCGTAACGGTCTCTCATTGGATAATGCACATAAGAATTCATCTGCATTATCATGATTCCAAAAGCTTACATAATCGTTTGTAAGCTGCCCTTTGTATTCATCCAACGGAACCAGAATCTGGTAGAAGAATACACGTCCCTGGCGGTAATGTCTCAGATAACCTTTTCTAACGAGACGCGCCAGAAAGGTTGATACGGTCTGCGGCTTCCAGTCTTTATGGAACTTATCATTCACTCTTTCCATGATCTCCATAAGACTCAGTTCGTCTTCGGCATCCCATACTACCTTCATGACTAACTGTTCACAATCTGTTAATTTTTCATGTGTCATAATAGACCTCCAATAATCTCTACAACTACCATTGTAGGTAATGTTATTAAAACTCTCTATACTCATACTATTTTATTATCCGTAGAATATCAAGCACAAATTGTCCATAAACGAATGAAAAATTTAACCGAGTGTGTAATCTGCCTGTGAAATGAGATAGTATAAAGATAGAAAGCACGTTGCACATCACATTAAGATAGTGTAAAATGTCAATCAGACTCACGCCTATTGTATGTAGACATCCAATGCAATATGCGTTTATTGTACGTAATAATGCAGTTCTTTTCCGCTCATACAATATATTGTTGTATGGGTTAAATACGAGGTAAACAATGGAAACAACACAAACCAAACAATCAGGTTTCATCCGCAAATTCATAGGAGATAAAGCATTTTATAAGATGGTGCTTGCTATCGCTGTCCCCATTATGATCCAGAACGGTATCACCAACTTCGTAGGTCTTTTGGATAATATTATGATCGGTCAGATCGGTACGGAACAAATGTCAGGCGTTGCTATTGTCAATCAGTTAATCTTCGTCTACAATCTGTGCCTTTTCGGCGGTGTTTCCGGTGCCGGAATCTTTACCGCGCAGTACTTTGGACAGAAGAATCAGGAAGGCATTCGCCAGACCGTGCGTTTCAAGGTCTGGATGGTTACCGTCATTACCCTGATTACCATAATCCTTTTCCTGACTGTCGGCAGTAATCTGATTGCGCTGTATCTGCGGGGCGAGGGTACCGCTGAAAGTGCTGCTTCTACCTTATATTATGGCAAACAGTATCTTTGGATTATGCTGCTTGGTTTACCGCCTTTTATGATGCTGCAGGTATATTCCAGTACCCTGCGTGAATGCGGCCAGACGATTCTTCCCATGAAAGCAGGCGTGGTTGCAGTCTTTGTTAATTTAATATTGAACTACATATTAATCTACGGCAAATTCGGCTCTCCTGCGCTGGGCGTGCGGGGTGCTGCACTGGCAACTATTATTTCACGTTACGTGGAAGCTTCCATCGTACTGATTCATACTCACAGGCATAAAGCGGCAAACCCGTTTGTGGAAGGTCTGTATTCCACTTTAAAGGTGCCGGGGCAGCTCGTTAAGAAGATTCTGATTAAAGGTTCCCCGCTGCTCTTCAACGAAACCTTGTGGGCTGCCGGTATGGCGATGCTTGCACAGTGCTATTCCGTGCGCGGTTTAAACGTGGTAGCCGCACAGAATATTTCAAACACGATCAACAATGTATTTAATATTGTTTTTATTGCCCTCGGCGATTCCGTGGCAATTATTGTCGGGCAGTTGCTGGGTGCCGGTAAGATGAAAGAGGCACGGGACACCGACAACAAGATGATCGCTTTCTCTGTGTTCTGTTGCACCTGCGTAGCGGCTGTCATGCTGCTGCTGGCACCGTTCTTCCCGCTGTTGTATAACACCAACGAGGAAGCAAGAGAACTGGCCAAATATTTCATCATGATAACTGCTGTGTTTATGCCCCAGAACGCATTCCTTCATGCTTCCTACTTTACGCTGCGTTCCGGCGGCAAGACGATCATTACTTTCTTATTCGACAGTGTGTTCATCTGGTGTGTCAGTGTAACTATTGCATTTACCTTAAGCCACTTCACGGCGCTTCCCGTAATTGCAGTCTACACCTTTGTACAGATGGGTGATCTGATTAAATGCGCAATCGGCTTCGCACTCGTGAAGAAAGGCGTATGGTTACAGAATATAGTTGCATAAAGACAGTTTTCATGTCCAGCCCATCAGAAACATACTGTCTGGATACAGCCACAAACTGTGCATATTCCTTCAACACCTTGCACTTCTCCAGCAATTCCTCTCCATTCTCCAGTTCCTGTCATATTCATTTGATTATTTAAGAAAAACTCAACAGAAACTGTCTGAATGTGCGAGCTGCACATAATTTAGATTTTCTTTGATTGTTTTATCATATATTAGATTTGACTGTATGTCAAGTTATTTTCATAAATAAAGAAGAAATTAAAAAGTATAAACAGAAATGGCGCAGCTTAAAACTGCGCCATGATTGCTTTCACGTTTTCTGTTATATTGCCTTTAAAAACCGCAGACCCTGCCACGATCACGTTGGCCCCGGCATCCAATACCACGTGTACATTATCCTTTGTGATACCGCCGTCAACCTGTATATCCAGATCGACTCCCTGCTCGTCTGCCATCTGCCTGATTTTTCTGATACGCTCCGTAGATTCCGGTATATACTTCTGTCCGCCGAATCCCGGCTCCACCGTCATCACCAGCAGCATATCCAGCTTACCCAGATATTTCCCGACTACTTCCACCGGGGTCTTGGGCTTAATAGACATTCCTGCCTTACAGCCCAGACTATGGATCTGATCGATAAGCTCATCCGCGTCCTCCGTAGCTTCCAAATGAAACGTAATGCTGTCCGCTCCGCAGGCTGCAAATTCTTTTACATACCTTTCCGGTTCAACGATCATAAGATGCACGTCAAATATTCTCTTCGTCACTTTCCGAATCGTCTCAATGACCGGCATACCAAAAGAAATAGACGGCACAAACACGCCATCCATCACATCAATATGAATATATTCCGCTCCGGCTTCGTCTGCCTCTTTGATCTGTTTCCCTAATACAGCGAAATCCGCCGCCAGTATCGAGGGCGATAAAATATTTTTTCTATCAGACATCTTCCATGCCTTTCTTTGTTAATGCTATAGAAATTTATTTTCTTCTCATATCTACTGGATTATTGAAATCCGGTCAGTTATGTTCCACGCAGGCACACTTGCACTCCATCCAGAGTATACCGGCACAAAACGTTTTAAATAAACACCATGCACCGTCACTCTCCAAGGGCCTGCTTATGGAATCATAACCAACCAAATTATACTATAACTTTACAACTCACTAAAAGCCTCTATTATTTCACAAACGCTTTTACTTTCTCGTAGATACCCTTGCCGTCAAGGCCATATTTCTCAACCAACGCTGCAGCCGGTCCGGACTCACCGAACTTATCCTGCATACCGATCTTAAGAACAGGTGTAGGCATCTTCTCGGATAAGCAGTCACATACAGCGCTGCCGAGTCCGCCGATTACGGAATGCTCTTCTGCTGTTACAACCTTACCTGTCTTCTTAGCAGAAGCAAGAATTAACTCTTCATCTAACGGTTTAATGGTATGGATGTTGATTACCTCTGCGCTGATACCGTCTGCTGCCAGCATTTCTGCTGCATCTAAAGCGGAAGATACTGTGATACCGCTGGCTACGATCGTTACGTCTGTACCTTCTTTTAACAGAACGCCCTTACCGATCTCGAACTTATAATCCGGTGTGTCATTGATTACAGGCACTGCCGCACGTCCGAAACGTAAGTAAACAGGGCCTTCCATCTCAATTGCTGCTCTGACTGCTGCCTTAGCCTCTACATCATCGGAAGGAACGATAACAGTCATACCGGGAATGGTTCTCATCAGAGCCACGTCCTCGTTACACTGATGGGTAGCACCGTCTTCACCTACCGTGATACCTGCGTGAGTAGCACCGATTTTCACATTTAAGTGAGGGTAACCGATAGAGTTACGCACCTGCTCGAAGTTACGTCCTGCCGCAAACATAGCGAAGGAACTGATAAAAGGTACCTTGCCGCAGGTAGCAAGACCTGCTGCAATACCTGTCATATTACATTCTGCAATACCGCAGTCGATATGACGATCCGGATATGCTTTCTTAAATACACCTGTCTTGGTAGCACCTGCAAGGTCTGCATCGAGAACTACCAGATTCGGGAAATCTGCACCACATTCAGCAAGTGCATTACCATAGCTTTCTCTTGTTGCGATTTTCTTAACATCTGCCATTAGTTTGCACCTCCTAATTCTGCATCGATCTTCTCAAGATCTGCCATTGCTGTTGCGTACTCGTCATCGTTAGGAGCTTTACCATGCCAGCCTGCATTATTCTCCATGTAAGATACGCCTTTACCTTTAACAGTCTTACAAATAATAGCCGTAGGCATACCCTTAGTAGCCTTAGCCTCTTTAAATGCTGCATCGATCTGGTCAAAATCATTGCCGTCGATGTTGATTACGTGGAAATTAAACGCCTCGAACTTCTTATCAATCGGGTAAGGAGAACATACATCATCGATCTTGCCATCGATCTGAAGACCGTTGTTATCAACGATAACTACCAGATTGTCCAACTTACGGTGTCCGGCAAACATAGCTGCCTCCCAAACCTGACCTTCCTGAATCTCACCATCACCAAGCAGTGTATAAGTTCTGAAGTCTTTGTTATCCAACTTAGCTGCCAGAGCCATACCTACTGCTGCGGAGATACCCTGTCCGAGAGAACCGGAGGACATGTCTACACCCGGAGTCTCCTGCATACAAGGATGTCCCTGTAAATATGAGCCTAAATGACGCAGAGTCTTAAGATCCTCTACCGGGAAATATCCTCTGTTAGCCAGTGTAGAATAAAGACCCGGTGCCGTATGACCCTTAGACAGTACGAAACGGTCTCTGTCTGCCTTCTTAGAATCTTTCGGATCAATATTCATCTCCTCGAAATAAAGATAGGTAAAAATATCGGCTGCGGATAAAGATCCGCCCGGATGTCCCGCTTTAGCACTGTGTACTGCGGTTACGATACCTTTACGAACTTCATTAGCTGTTTTCTGTAACTCTAATTTGTTCATCGCAAACCTCCATATATTTTATAATTTTATTAGTTACCCTGTCCGTAATAAGCATTGGCTCCATGTTTTCTGTAATAATGCTTATCCTGTAACTCCTGCGGTGCAGGCTGTATACGCGGGTTGATCGTCTCAGCTCTGTAAGCCATCTTAGCTACTTCCTCTAAAACGACCGCATTATGAACCGCATCATTACCGTTCTTGCCCCATGCAAAAGGACCGTGATTCTTACATAATACTGCGGGAACTGCCATGACTTCTTTGTTCATCTTCTTAAATTCATTGACGATCAGAAGTCCTGTGTTCTTCTCATAAGCATCTGCAATTTCTTCCTCTGTCAGACATCTTACGCAGGGTACCTCTCCGTAGATATAATCCGCATGGGTTGTACCGTAGCAGGGAATGCTTCTGCCTGCCTGTGCCCAGCTTGTAGCATAAGAAGAATGGGTGTGTACGACGCCGCCGATTTCCGGAAAAGCTTTGTATAATTCCAGATGGGTCGGTGTATCGGAAGAAGGATTATACTTACCCTCTACCTTGTTGCCGTCCAAATCCATGAGTACCATATCATCCGGTGTCAGCTTATCATAATCCACACCGCTTGGCTTGATCGCGAAGATACCGCTTTCACGGTCGATCTCGCTGACATTGCCCCATGTAAAAGTAACCAGTTCGTATTTCGGGAGAAGCATGTTCGCTTCATAAACACGTTTCTTTAATTCTTCTAACATTTTATTTCCTTTCTTTATTTCAGATTCTCCACCGCGGCTCTCTCAATCGCAAGACCTGCGCTGTAACGTTTCATGAACTCATCAAAGCCTTTCACATCTTTAGCAACCGGAGCAAGCTTCTCACCCTTCTGTCCGGCAAAGACTTTGCTGTCAAGGAAAGCCGCAAGACTCTCATCTGTACCCTTATTGATCATATAGGAAGCAAGGAGGGCAATACCCCAAGCGCCGCCTTCACCGGCTGTCTCCATAACGCTTACCGGAGCATCGATCGCTGCCGCCAAGATGCTCTGACCTACGCCTTTGGTCTTGAACAAGCCGCCATGTCCCAGGATTTCATCTACCTGTACACCCTCTTCTTTCAGAAGGATATCCAGGCCTGTTTTCAGTGCACCGAGTGCAGTGAAGAGATGTACTCTCATGAAATTAGCTAAATTAAATTTGGCATCCGGTGTGCGGACAAATAACGGACGTCCCTCGTTAAATCCTGTTACATGCTCGCCGGAGAAATAGTTGTATGCCAGTAAACCGCCGCAATCATCGTCTCCCTCCAGAGCCTTGCGGTACAGATTGCCGTACAGCTCATTCATATCTACTTTCATACCCATAACTTCTGAGTACTCTTTGAACAGATTCACCCATGCATTTAAGTCAGAAGTACAGTTATTGCAGTGTACCATAGCTACCAGACTTCCGTCAGGAGTGGTTACCAGATCAATCTCGTCATGTACCTTGGATAATTCTTTCTCCATAACGATCATACCGAATACGCTGGTTCCGGCAGACACATTACCTGTTCTCTGGGCTACACTGTTGGTGGCAGCCATACCTGTTCCGGCATCACCTTCCGGCGGGCAGAACGGCACTCCGGCCTCTAAGGTTCCGGTAGGATCTAACAATTTGGCACCCTCTGCTGTCAGCGTACCTGCCTGCTGTCCTGCGGTATAAACTGCCGGAAGTACATCTTGTAACTTCCAATCGTATTTACCTGCTATCAACTCATTGAACTGTGCAAGCATTTTCTCATGGAACTGACCTGTAGCAATATCAATCGGGAACATACCGGATGCTTCTCCGACACCTACTACCTTCTCACCTGTCAGTTTCCAATGAACATATCCTGCCAGTGTAATCACGAATTTCAGATCTGCCACATGTTCTTCGCCGTTTAAGATAGCCTGATAGAGATGTGCAATCGTCCATCTCTGCGGAATATGATACTGGAACAGTTCTGTCAGCTTCGTAGAAGCTTCCTCTGTAATGGTATTTCTCCATGTACGGAAAGGAACCATCAACTCGTCCTTCTCATTAAATGCCATATATCCATGCATCATGGCGCTGAAACCCATCGCTCCGATTTTAGTCAGTTTCTCGCCATACTGCGCCTCTACATCCTCTGCCAGCTTCTTATAGCAGTCCTGAAGTCCTGTCCAGATATCATCTAAGCTGTAAGTCCAGATACCGTTCTCCAGTCTGTTCTCCCAGTCATGTGCGCCGGATGCGATCGGCTTATTGTTCTCGTCTACCAAAACCGCTTTGATTCTGGTAGAACCGAACTCAATACCCAATACCGATTTACCGTTTGCAATACATTCTTTTGCTCCCATACATTACCTCCTTAAAATGCTGCCTCGTTCCATCTTAATTCATTCTTGAAGTTACGAATTGTCGTATCTTTATCAATAACAACGCTCTCGATGCCCATAGCTGCTGCCCAGTCTACCATCTGGTCTACTGTCAGATCATAAGAGAATGCTGTATGATGTGCACCGCCTGCAAGAATCCATGCTGTAGCACCGATCTCCATGTTAGGCTGTGGTGTCCAGAATGCTGTACCAACCGGTAATTTCGGCATCGGCTTCTCAACCTTCTTACAATCAACTGCATTGATTAACAGTCTGAATCTTGTACCAAGATCCACTAAAGAACATGCTACTGCCGGGCCTGTCTTGGAGGTAAATACCAGACGGGCGGGATCTTCTCTGTTACCCATAGACAGCGGACAAACCTTAATACCGATTTCACCGTCAGCCACGGAAGGACATACTTCTAACATATGAGCCTGTAAGATACCCTCTTTGCCCGGTACTAAGTTGTAGGTGTAATCTTCCATCATGGAAGTACCCTTTGCATCTTTGATGTCGGCTGTCATTAACTTCATCAAACGAACCATAGCAGCTACTTTCCAGTCACCCTCTGCGCCGAAGCCGTAGCCCTTCTCCATCAGTCTCTGAATAGCCAGACCCGGAAGCTGTTTTAATCCGCCCAGCATACCGAAGTGTGTAACAACCGCATGGTAATTGTTGTCTACTAAGAACTTCTCAATTCCGATTTCCTGCTGTGCCTGTACTGCCACATGTCTTCTGAACTCGTCTAAATCTCTACCCTCATCGATGATCTTGTATTTGCTGTAGTATTCCTCAACCAATGCGTTCACATCACCCTGCGGAACTGCATCTACATATTCTACCAGATCATTGACACAGTAATGATCAATTTCCCAGCCGAACTTGATCTGTGCTTCTACCTTATCGCCTTCTGTTACAGCTACATTATTCATATTGTCGCCAAAACGGCATACACGGACATGAGAGGATTCAATTACACCGATTGCTGTTCTCATCCAGCTTCCCAACTGTTTCTGAATACTGTCGTTAGCCCAGTGTCCTACGATGATCTTTCTCTCGATTCCCATACGGCTTACGATATGACCATATTCTCTGTCACCGTGAGCAGACTGATTCTCATTCATGAAATCCATATCAATCGTGTCATAAGGAAGCTCTTCATTGAACTGTGTGTGCAAATGGCATAAAGGTTTCTTGTATTCCTTCAAGCCTAAGATCCACATCTTAGCAGGTGAGAAAGTATGCATCCATGTGATAACACCTGCACAATCAGGGTCATTGTTAGCATCATTAAATGTCTGGCGGATAGAAGCCTGACTGATGAGTGTGGGTTTTAACACTACCTCAAATGGAAGATTACCGGAAGCGTTTAAGCCTTCTACGATCTTAGCAGAATGCTCTGCTACTTTTCTTAAACACTCATCACCGTACAGATCCTGAGAACCTGTACAAAACCAAAATTTGTAATTCTTTACTGCGTTCATTCTTTTCCCTCCGTTTTATATAGT
The DNA here is from genome assembly GCA_017936885.1 of Lachnospiraceae bacterium. Taxonomy (GTDB): domain Bacteria; phylum Bacillota; class Clostridia; order Lachnospirales; family Lachnospiraceae; genus UBA3282. Next base: position 30,569 of record JAGBEO010000002.1, read on the forward strand.
TTTTTCGAGCAACTTGTACGCCATACAACTTTTCGCCAAAATGTCGTATATTTCGCACAAATCACTTCAGTTCCTCTTATTAAAGATAATACCACTTGTACGTACAATTTTGCAAGTTGTACGTATATGTTTTTTCATAAAAAACAAAAATTTATTTCCTTTCACACTTTTGCACAGAATTTCTTTGAACAATATCCACATCAAATTCATAATTAGCGTCAAAAAACGGATCTTTAATCAGGCGCAGCAGATTCTCTGCCGCCTTTTTGCCAAGTTCTTCCATCGGATGGGGTGCCGAGGTAATAGCCACCTCACCCAACACCGCCAATTCTGAATCATCCACCCCCACAATGGAAATATCCTGCGGAACTCTGATTCCTGCTTTTCTGAGAATATCAATCAGTCCGAAAGCAACCTCATCGTTATAACAAAACAATCCGGTACAATCCTTAAAACGATCCAGTATTTTCTCTGTCAGCTTATCTAAATGTTTCACGTCTTCCGTATCTACCCAAAGAATTCTCGTATCGTCAACTTCCATACCCGCATCCAGCATCGCATCCATATATCCGGCATACCGCAGCCGTCCCTGTCCGTCATCCAGTTTGAAAATACCACCGATCTCCCGATGCCCCATGGCAATCAGATGCCTCGTCATCTTCCATCCCGCCATGCGATCATTGATAGATACATGCGGAATCTTAAGCTGCGGGTAGTAACTGTTAATAAAGATAATCGGAATCCGGCGCTTTCGAATCTCCTGATAAAGATGCAGATTAGGATTCGGAATGCCGCTCTTAGTCGTCTCTACTATGATTCCCGCCACTTCATCTCTGCTGATAATATCTTCCAGAATGGTCTTCTCTCTTCCGTTCTGATTATTGGTAAACGCAATCTGAACAGAATATCCCGCTTCCAGCAATACATTTTCGATCCCCTGTATCGTTCTCGGAAAAATATATCCATCCACATAGGTGGTCACAACGGACACTCTCATCCTCTTCGCCAGATTCACAAGACGGTTATCATTAATGTAAGTACCGCTGCCCTGTACTCTTCGGATGATTCCATCCTGCTCCAATACGCTGATTGCATGTCTGACAGTCTGTCGGCTTACCCCGAACATTTCCTTCAGTGCATTCTCAGAATACATTTTCTGACCGGCTACAAGTTTCTTATCCTGAATCTGTTCGTTAATCCACTTCACCAACTCTAAATATTTGGGTGTTGCCTTATCCATTATTCCCTCCATGCCAAAGCAATTCCATGCAATGACTCTGTATACTCCCATTTTAAATCACAAAGGGCTACCCTACAATAAGGCAGCCCTAGTTTTTCATATCAGGTAAGATTACTCTTAACCTTTCTTTCTCTTAGATAAGACATCCACTGTAACAGCACCGAGAAGTACGGCACCTTTTACAATTTTCTGAATATCTGTAGACCATCCGTACAAGGACATACCGTTGTTCAGAATACCCATGATAAACGCTCCGACTACAGCGCCCAGGATTGTACCGGCACCACCGGCTACGGCTGCACCACCGATGTAACAGGATGCGATAGCGTCCATCTCGAATCCGTCACCGGCCTTCGGTGTGGAAGATGCGTTACGAGCGGAGAGAACAATACCTGCTACTGCACTGAGAAGTCCCATGTTGGTATATACCCAGAAGAATACTTTATTCGTATCAATACCTGACAGGTTAGCCGCCTTTCTGTTACCGCCCAGCGCGTAGATCTGACGACCGGCAACTGTCTTACTTGTAATGAATGCGTACAGTGCAATCAGCGCTACCATGATTACCAATACAAACGGAAGACCATTGTAACGAGCCAGTTTGTAGAAGAAGAACCAGATAATCACAAGCATAACAGCTAATTTTAATGCTACCTGCCATACAGGATTGGTTGCAAAGTTATATTTTTTCTTCGTTGCAATGCCCTTTGCCTCAGCAAGAATCAATGCAACAGATGCGATAATCGCAACAACGATACATACAATATCTAATGTTCCGTCACCAACGTTTATTTTTGCGGTAGGAAGGAATCCGGCACCGATGTAAATGTAGTTATCCGGCAGAGGGCCTTTGGTCTGTGCCTGTAATAAGGTATATGTAAGACCACGTCCCATAAGCATGGTTGCCAGTGTTACTACGAAAGGAGGAATTCCTAAATAAGCAATAAAGAATCCCGCAAACATACCAACCAGAAGACCGATCAGTAAAGCAACGATAATCGCTACCCACATGTTCATCTTATAGTCAACCATAATAATACCTGCTGCAGCACCGGTAAGAGCTACTGTAGAACCTACGCCCAGATCTACGTTACCGGTCAGTACACACAATAACATACCGATTGCAAGAATAACAACGTAACCGTTCTGCATGATCAGGTTGTTAATGTTGGCAGGGGATAAGTTCTTTCCGCCTGTCATAACGGCAAAAATAACATAAATTGCAATAAGAGCAAGAAACATACCATACTGTTTCATGTCAAGATTTACTACTTTTTTCTTATCATTCATTTCCATCACCCTTTCTATTATGAGCCATAATACATTGCATAATCTTTTCCTGTGTCAGTTCTTCTTTACTCAGTTCTCCCGCAATCTGACCTTCGTTAATAACATAAGTTCTATCACAGGTACCGATGATCTCCGGCATTTCGGAGGAAATAACGATTACCGCCTTACCTGCCTTGGCAAGATCATTGATGACACAATAAATCTCATATTTAGCACCTACGTCGATACCACGGGTAGGCTCATCCAGGATCAATACATCCGGCTGTGTCAGCATCCATTTCGCCAAAACAACCTTCTGCTGATTACCACCTGACAAGGAACCAACGACCTGTTCGATGGAATTTGCTTTCACGTTAATTCTCTTCTTATATTCTTCTGCCGCCACGATTTCGTCATTACCATTGATTACTCCATGCTTGGAGAAGAATTTCGGACGGGCTGCAATGGTCATGTTTTCCTTGATCTCCCCGATCAGATTCAAGCCAAATGTCTTTCTGTCCTCCGATACATATGCAAGCTTGCTGTCAATGGCTTCCTTGACGTTCTTCATATGAACCTCTTTACCATTAATCTTAACCGTACCGGAAATCTTCTGACCATAACTGTGCCCAAACACACTCATGGCAAACTCTGTACGTCCGGCACCCATCAGTCCCGCAAGACCGACAACTTCGCCTGCTTTAACGCTAATATTAATATTTTTTAAAACCTGACGCTCCGCATCATCGGGATGATATACATTCCAATCCTTAACTTCAAAGATAGTCTCTCCGATCGTAACACCCTCTCTTATCGGGTAACGATTGGTCATTTCACGTCCTACCATGCCTTTGATAACACGATCTTCCGTAAACTCATCTACACCCTTCACCAGAGTCTCAATTGTCTTACCGTCACGAATGATTGTAACCGCATCAGATACATATTCAATTTCATTTAACTTATGAGAAATAATAATACAGGTAATTCCCTGCTTTTTCAGTTCCAACATAATATCCAGAAGCTTCCGGCTTTCCTCATCATTAAGTGCTGCCGTAGGCTCATCCAGAATCAGAAGTTCAACCTTCTTCGCCATTGCCTTTGCGATCTCGATCAACTGCTGTTTACCAACACCCAGCGAATTAACCGGCACATTTACATCCTCATGCTCCAATCCTACTTTTGCAAGCATTTCCTGTGCACGCTGTCTTGTCTTGGTCCAATCGATAACGCCTTTCATGGATAACTGCTCATTACCCAAAAATACGTTCTCTGCGACCGAAAGAAGCGGACTAAGTGCTAATTCCTGATGAATGATAACGATGCCTTTGGCCTCACTATCTTTCAGATTATGGAATTTACAAGTTTCCCCCTTGTATACGACATCGCCGGAATATGTACCGTGAGGGTATACGCCTGACAGAACATTCATCAACGTAGATTTACCTGCTCCGTTTTCACCACACAAAGCGTGAATCTCTCCGCGTTTTACCTTCAGATTTACATCATCCAGCGCCCGAACGCCCGAAAACTCTTTTACAATGTGGTTCATTTCCAAGATGTAATCCGACATTTCCCCAACTCCTTTTCTCTAAAAATTCTTTACTCACCTATACAGCCAATTGCAGTCTTTAGGAAAAAAGAGGGTGGCAACAAGCATGTGCCACCCTGCTTAAAGTCTCTAAATTACTCAGCTAACTGCTCTTCTGTATAGTAACCGCCGTCTACAATGATTTCCTGATAGTTGTCTTTATCAACTGCTACAGGTGTACACAGATAAGAAGGAACTACGATCTTACCGTTGTTGTACTGCTCATTGTCATTGATCTCAGGTTCTGCACCTTCAAGCACTGCCTGAACCATTGTTACGCACTTCTCAGCTAAGAGACGTGTATCTTTGTAAATAGACATTGTCTGCTTGCCGGAAATGATATTCTTAGTAGCCATAAGCTCAGCATCCTGACCTGTGATGATCGGCCAGTTTTCTTCTGTATAGCCGGCACCTTCTAAAGCTGCTTTACATCCGTATGCGAAACCATCGAATGCTGTTAAGCAGATATCAAGGTCTTCGTCTGCGTAGAAACCTGTCAAGTAGTTCTCACAGTTCTGCTGTGCTGTCTCCTGAGACCATCTTAAGATACATGTATCTTCGAAAGATGTTCTGCCGGACTTACATACTAATGTACCATTATCCAAGTATGGCTGAAGAACTTCCATAGCACCATTGTATAAGAACAAAGCGTTGTTATCATCAGGAGATCCCATGAAGAACTCGATTGTATATGTCTCTGTTGTGTTAGCAAGATCCAGTTTCTCTTCTACGTACTTAGCAATTGCTGTACCAACACCCTTGTTATCAAATGTTGCGTAGTAGGATACTGCATCTGTGTCCATTAACAGACGGTCATATGCGATGATCGGAATACCAGCTTCTTTAGCCTGTGCCTCTACGTTTACAAGTGCGGAAGAGTCAATAGAAGCGATAACCAGACAATCAGCGCCGGAAGCGATCATGTTCTCAATCTGGGATACCTGCATCTGTACATCATCTTCAGCATACTGAAGGTCTACTTCATAACCAAGAGCCTCTAACTGTGCTTTCATGTTAGCACCGTCGTTGATCCATCTCTCGGAAGACTGTGTAGGCATTGCCACACCTACTTTGCCGCCGCCGGATGTTGTTGCTGCAACTTCCTCTGTTGCTGCATCTGCTGCATCATCTGCAGGTGCTGCTTCTTCAGCAGGCGCTGCCTCTTCTGCTGTGTCTGCGGATGTTGTAGCTGTAGAATCGCTGCTGCCGCATCCAACAAGCAATGTAGCTACCATTGCCACGCTAAGTAAAGCGCTTAAAACTTTCTTTTTCATTTTATTTCCTCCCTAAATTTGTTTTTGTACATGCAACTTGTATTTATTTCGCACAAACTTGTACATATTGTGCATTTTGTTCACTTTTTTAAGCAATCCTCCGTTGTAACATTTTCCCATTTCGGAAGATTGTACTAAAAATGTGATTTTCGACAAGTTTTTATGTACACATTGTCGCGTCTGTTGGCAACAAAGCCCCCGCGCGATATATATACATTATATATAGAGATATATAGCTAGTCAAGTCTTTTTTTCAATAATATGTACATTTCGCATAAGTTGTTCACATACAACTTGTGTTTGTATCATAAAGCCGCAGATCCCATACAGAACCTACGGCTTTTCCTCTATACTTTTTATTCGTTTTTCTTTCCGAATTTCACAGTTCTTATCGCTTTTATAATTTAAATTCCGATATCAAGCCTTCCAGATCTCCGGTCAGGGCCAGAAGCTTATTCATGGCATCAGCCACTTCCTCCAGATTAGCCGATTCTTCTGTCACAATTGCACTGATCTCATTGATCTCCGTGACATTGTTATCCGCCGCTTCCTTAATGGCGCTCATGCTCTCCACCGCCTCGGATATTTTACCGGTCAGCGTTTCCACACGTTTCATGATATCTTCCACATTATCCCCGACTTCGTCCGTACCCTCACGGATCACTGCGAAACTGTCTTTGGCCTGCGTGGTTAACTGATTACCTTTCTCTAATTGTTCCATACTGTCTTTAAGCTTGCTGCTCATGGCGTCTGCCTGAGCGCGCACATTCTCAATCATCCGGCCGATTTGTGCTGCTGCCGTCTGGGAATCATCCGCAAGATTCCTGATCTCTGTGGCAACCACAGCGAATCCCCTGCCCGCTTCACCTGCTCTGGCCGCTTCAATAGACGCATTGAGAGACAATAGGTTCGTTTGGGAAGCAATCGATGAAATGGAATCCAATGCTTCTGTCATACCTCTTGTATTCTCTCCAAAGATAGCAAAGACGCTCTCCATGTCATGCATGGATCTGTTCACTTCTTCCATCTGCGCCACGTATGCCATTATTTTCTGCATACCATCCTGCGCGTTCTCCTTAGTCTTCTCGGAATTATGATGAATCGCCTCCGCATAGTCAGCCACTTCTCTGGATATGTTCTCCATATTCCCGATCTGTTCTACCGTACGCTTCACCTCAATCTGCTGTTGCTCCAAACCGGACAACATGCCGTCTACCGCCTCGGCGATACGATTACTGCCCTGTGCGTTCTCATCGATACTGACATTTACGGTAGCAGTTGCCGTCTCCAAATCATTGGTAGCTCCCATAACCTTACTGATCAGGTGAACCAGATTGGATTTCATCTTATTAAAAGCAATCGCCGCATATCCTACTTCATCTCTGGAGACAACCTTGATTTCTTCTTTTGTCAGATCACCTTCCGACATAATCGTAAGCTGGTCCTGAAGGCGCTTGACAGATACCGTAATACTTCTGGACAGAACAAACATTAAAACCAGTACACCGATCGTGGCAACAATCGCTATTACCAGAATGATAATGATGGTTCTGTTAAAATCCGATGCAATAGATGCTTCTATCTGCTCACTGCGGGCAATCTCCGAAGTAAGCAGCATTTCAGCGCTGGTATTTACAAAGGTCGCATTGCTGTCCATGGACTGTGCCGCGCTCAGTCCTTCAGAAGAATATTTCTCACCGCAGACTGACAGAATTTCCTGATAACTTGCTATGTATTTCCCCGTTTCCGAAGCAAATTTATCATACTGATTGCGTACTTCCGTATACTCGGTTCCCTCCGGAATATTCTCTCCGATCTCTGCCACATATGTCTCGATTGTATCCACGATTTCCTTATGGCCACTGGCGGCAATATCTCCACCCACACCGCACATATTCACGATGGTATGAGACACTTTCGTAGAATTGGATTTAATATAAGTAATCTTACTGATATTTTCAAGAACCTGCGCATACTGGCTACTATATTGTGATGATTTAACTGTCAATACCGCAATCAGCAAAATGAAGACGCCAAGCGTTACCGCTATGCTGACGTTCAATTTCACTCCGATTCCAACACCTTTTCTGGTCTTAGATATCTTCTTGTTATCTGTTTTTTTCTTCCCTAATACTTTCTTACCCGCAGGTTTCTTATCCTTCTTAGCCATTGCGTATCCCCCATTATATTCTTATTCGCCATTCTTCGTATTCTCTTCCGTGCATTGCCCGGTATCCGCTCCAGCCTCCTCTTCGGAAGGCTCATCAGACTCTCTTCCGTCTTCATATTCTCCCCTGGCAAGACTCCGCAGCGAAGTAAAAAGAATCACCCCGCCGGACAGCACAAAGACAACAATACCAATCACCGTCACCGTCTGATTCCCGGACGCAGCGTAATCCTGGGTCAAACCATATGCCAGATATAAAAGGTAAGCCGCCACCACCGCACGAATCGTTAGTGTACCTTTGCTTGCTTTCTTCATAACTATATCCTCTTTTCTTCCAAAAGTACATTTATTATGCTTTAAAACATGCAGTCTGTTCGGATAAATGATTGATCACACCGGACACCTGCTCCAAGGCACTGATAATATCCTGCATATTGTCGGCAAGTGCTGTTGTGTTGGCAACGACTCCCATTACGCTCTGTGCACTTTCCTGTACATTATTCGTAATATTATCGTTAGACTGCGCCACTGACTGCATGATACTGCCGACTTTTTCCATGGAATCCCTGATTTCTGTCATCATCTGTTCCACCGTAATGGAATCATTAAGATACTGTTCACCGGTATTCTCCAATATCTCATAGTCCGGAAGGATTCTTTCGTTAATAAAATCTACCAGACTTCTTGCGTTGTCCGCCAGCGTAGTTACCGCGTCCACTACTTCTTCGGAAATCTGCTGAATATTATTCGCTGTCTCCTTAGAACTATCTGCCAGCACACGAATTTCGTCAGCAACTACCGCGAATCCGCGTCCTGCTTCTCCCGCCCTTGCTGCCTCGATCGAAGCATTCAAAGCCAGTAAGTTGGTCTTAGACGCAATGCTTAAAATATCACCTGTCAGGCTGCCGATATTTTCGATTTTACGGCTGTCATCAATGGACGCCTGCAGCGTTACGTCAAACTCTTTAATGATACCGCTGGCAGATTCCTTGCTATCCTGCGCCAGCTTCTGCAGTTTCTGTGCACGGTTTCTGATCTCATCGGCAAATTTCGTTCCGTGGTTGGCCCTGCCAACCATTTGCTTCACAGACTCCTCTGTCTGTTTGGTATTTTCATTTACATAAGCCGCTGTAGCGGATACTTCTTCAATACTTGCCGCCAACTCTTCCATCGTACCGGAGGTCTCACCGGCATTCTTATTCGTCTTATCCACAACTGCATTTACATTTTGCTGCTGTCTGTCAATCTCCCGTCCGCAGGAGATAACACCCCCTATCATATCCTGCAGAATATCAAGAAATTCATTCACACCCTTGGCAAGTGTAGATATCTCATCTTTCGTCTTCACCGGCACTCTGCTTGTCAGATCGCCCTGACCATTATGAATATCTTCGATCATGCCATTAATAACTTTCGCAATCTTACGAATCGGCACTACTATAATACGAATCGCAATGATAGTCACCAGTATTGCCGCCGCCACGAGAAGAACTATAACTGCCTTAATCACGCTGTTGGACTGAACTGCTGTGTTCTGCAGTTCCACCTTGCCCGTCTCTAACTCTTCAGCGGAATAGTCTAATAATTTCTGCATATTTCCCTGAATGGTATCGTTTAACATGCTCAGATTGTTTGTAATCAGAAGCGTGGCACTCTCCTTATCATTCTTTCTGCTCGCCTCTAATACTTTATCCACGCACTGATCAAAACTGATCAGTCTGCTCTCAACCGTATCATAAGTTGCCTGCACTTCCTCAGATGTGATTTCTGCCTTATAGGCTTCCATCTTCTGCCACATATCCTCTCTTGCCTTGTAAATATCTTCCGCGCGCTTATCCATAATGTTGGCCAGCTTAGTATTTACATGTGCATAAAGGTTCATATACATATCCAGATAATCTTCGTATATGCTATGTATCGTATTCGTCTTCTCAACCTGATTATTCATAAGTTCCTGACTGCTGGTTGTAATGGTCGTCAGACTATTCGCCAAAACTCCCAGCGCCACAATTGCAATTAAGGTGAGAACCATGATAGCCGCCGCAAACTTATATCCGATTTTTTTCATCTCCAGGACCTCCCTCTTCGTTCTCATCATCCAAATTTCAAAGCATTAATATCATAACATATTTTGAAACACAATCCCAGCCCTTTGTGCTTTTCATTATATATTCGTGCATATATTCACTTTTGTTTGTACATTTTGCCATAGGATTAAGGCACCTATTAACAACAACTCTATTATAAGCCGTAAAATTGCATAAAAATTCCAATCGGGATATTGGGTGCACTAATCCTATAACAAAACACGGGGCGCACATTGCCATGCACGCCCCAGTGAAATAGCAGATATTTCATTATGCTTTTTTACGTTCTTTGATGTTCGCAAGAACCGCCTGCAATACGATAAAGAAGCACAACAGAATCGCTGTCACAATGTTAGCCCAGGAGCTGACCAGCTTACCATTAGACTTAACCAATGTGGAAATCGTACCGTTGATCATAACACCGAACATAGTACCGATTACATTACCAACACCACCTGTCAACAATGTACCACCGATAACGGCGGAGGAAATCGCATCCATCTCAAAACCTGTCGCCTGCGTCGTCGTACCGCACATGGTATTTAAGCAATAGCAGATACCACCGATGGAAGCCAGAAAACTTCCCAGTACGTATGTTTTCATCTTCGTCTTACGAACATCCAGACCCATCAGGGTTGCCGACTGGCTGTTACCGCCTACCGCATAGATGCTTCTGCCGAATTTGGTATATTTCAGCATTAAGAAAATCAATACTACGATAACAAGTGCAATAATTACGCTGACTCTGACATAAGGAACCTGCAAAACGCCCTTCTTATTCGTATAGGCACCGATTCCAAACGGAATATTCAGTTTCAAACCTGCCAGCTTAACAAACAGTTCATCCGAAACAATACTCACCTGATCTGTACAAATTACCGCAGTCATACCTCTGGCAAAGAACAGACCTGCCATCGTTACGATAAACGGCTGTATATCCAGATACGCAATACAGAAGCCCTGTACAGCACCGAATACAATACCGATCAATAATACAAGAATCATCAGCGTAGGACTCTTCATACCCCAATGTTCCATGCCTACTGCCAGAAACATACAGTCCATAGCAACCACGGAGCCTACGGAAATATCGATACCACCTGTCAACATGACGCAGGTTGTTCCACACGCCACACAGAGAAGACCCGCATTGTTAATAAGTACATTTAAAAATGTCTGTAAATGCGTAAAACCTTTGTCCGCATATACAATACAGCCTGCGCCGTACATAACCACAAACAAGACGATTGTAATAATCAACAAAATACTGTTGCCATTGATTTTCAATTTCTTCATGTCTTACGCCTCCTTTGCAGCTGCTTTCTTAGCAGACAGTTTCTTGAAATACTCTTTCACAGGGCCTGCCTGAATGACTACGATCAGAATAACAACGATAGCCTTAAATACAGGTGCCTGTGCAGAGGATACACCAAGTGCATACAAAGTGGTTGTAATAGCCTGAATGGTGTAAGCTCCGATGATGGAGCCTGCAAGATTAAATTTACCGCCGCCCAAGCTGTTGCCGCCAAGCGCTACGGCAAGGATAGCATCCATCTCCATATTCAGACCGATATTATTAGTATCTGCGGAATAGATACGGGAGGTAGCAGTGATACCTGCAATACCTGCGCACAGACCACAGATCGCATAACACATTAAAATAATCTTAGCAGAGTTGAATCCGGAGATTCTTGCTGCTTTCTTGTTAATACCAACACTCTGTACGAAAGTACCCAATGCCGTAAACTTTAAGATCAATGCCATAATCAGCACACAAATGGCAGCGATCAGAATCGGTGTCGGTAAGAAACCGATATAAGATCCAAAGAACTGGAAGGAAGGTACACGTACGTATACGATAGCGCTGTTACACAACAAAAGACCAATCGCACGTCCTGCCGACCAGAGAATCAAGGTTGCAACCATCGGCTGGATATTCAGATATGCTACCAAAAAACCGTTAAACAGACCGCAGACAATGGCAACTAAGATACCGGCGCCGATACCAACCCAGAGAGGAACCGCATACTCGGATACATTAGTCACACCGTAACCTGCAAGCAGCATACAGCACATACCGCCTGTTAAACTCATAACGGAACCTACGGAAATATCGGTTCCGGCAGATGCGGATACAACAAGCGTCATACCGATTGCCAGAATAGCAACCTCGCTGCCGCGGTTCAAAATATCAATTAAACGACCATATAAAATGGTATTGCCGGATGATGTAAGCTGCGTGCTGATCGCAAAGAAAGAAAAGGGAGCATTACCGCTTGCAACATCATAAATTACATTGACTAACATGACTAAAATCATACTGAAGATCGGCAGGAACAACTGCATCTTCGTTATTTTCTTTATATTACTCATGTGACGCACCTCCTCCTGCGATGGCGTGCATTACGCCTTCCTGTGTCATTTCATCACCGCTGATCTCGCCAACCTTGGCACCGTCTCTTAAGACTGCCATGCGGTTACAGGTACGAAGCATTTCTTCAATCTCGGAAGAAATGAAGATCAGGCTCTTACCTTCCTGAGCCAGCTTGATTACCAGCTTCTGAATCTCTGTCTTAGTACCGATATCAATACCACGTGTAGGCTCATCTAAGATCAGGAAATCAGGATTGGTTGCAAGCCATCTTGCCAGAATAACCTTCTGCTGGTTACCGCCGGAAAGTCTCTTAATAAGTGTCTCACGGCTTGCCGTCTTAATCTGCAGCATTTCTATGTATTTATCCGCAATTTCAATCTGTTTGGACATCGGAATCTTCTTAAAGATACCAAGCTTAGCCTGCATGGCAAGAATGATATTCTCACGTACAGATAAGTCGCCGATGATACCCTCTGCTTTTCTGTCGTCAGGCAGAAGTCCCATACCAAGATTCATAGCATCAATCGGATTCTTAATCTTAACCTCTTTACCGTTTACCTTAAGTGTACCGGTCTGTGCCCTGTCAGCGCCGTAGATGGCACGTGCCAGTTCACTTCGTCCGCTGCCAAGCAGTCCTGTCAAGCCCACAACCTCACCTTTATGAATCTCCAAATCAAAAGGTTTAATGGTTCCTGCATGGCTTAATCCCTTAGCATCAATTTCCAAAGGAGCATTAGAGAAATCCATAGTTCCTTCCGGTTTGATGGATGCAAGATCATCGAAATCCTTACCCATCATTGCTGCTACCAGCTTAACTCTCGGCAATTCCTCTACCGTATACTCACCAACTAAAGTTCCGTTACGAAGCACCGTGATACCATCGCACACTGCATACACCTGCTCTAAGAAGTGGGTTACAAATACGATACCTACGCCCTGGTCTCTCAACTTCTTCATCATACCGAAAAGCTTCTCAACCTCATTGTCATCCAAAGAGGAAGTAGGCTCATCGAGAATCAGAACTTTACTCTCCATATCTACAGCACGGGCAATTGCGATCATCTGCTGCAATGCCAGTGAATACTCTTCCAGATTCTTAGTTACCTCAATATCTAAATCTAAATCTTTCATCAGTTGTGCCGCCATCTGGTTCATCTTGCGGCGGTTAACTGTTCCAATCTTAGTAAGTGGCTCACGGCCGATATAAAGGTTCTCTGCAACCGACAGATTCGGGCAGAGGTTTACCTCCTGATAAACTGTTGAGATTCCTTTTTTCTGAGCGTCCATTGTGTCTTTGTTGACGATCGGACCCTCAATGCCGTCTACATGAATCTCTCCGGCTTCGAATTTGTTGACACCCGTCAAACATTTGATCAATGTAGACTTACCTGCACCATTCTCGCCCATCAGTGCCCGGATTTCACCTTTTTTCAAAGTAAAATCTACATTGTCAAGCGCCTTGACACCCGGGAATGTCATACAGATGCCTCGCATTGTTAAAGCAATATTGCTATCCATACTAATACCTCCTACTGTCACACACTCCACTACATTTCTGCCAATTTTTTGACAATAACTCCAATACCTCTCTATTATACACCAAATTTAAGGAAAGAAAAAGGAGGGAAATACAATTTCCCTCCCTATTCTAATTTACTTAAATCAAATGTTAACTCTTAGTATGCACGACCATCCAGTACTTCCTGTGTCATTGTTACTGCATACTGGGATGTGATACCAGGTGCTACGAATGCTTCATCCTTAACAACTGTTACAGCATCGATTGTCTCACCAGCTTCTAACTTCTGGATAACTTCTGCTGCGAACTCAGCCTGCAGAGGGTTACACTCTACGTTACAGTTGATCTTACCGTCTAATGTGTACTGTAAGCCATCATGTGTAGCATCGAAGGAGATGATGATTACATCGCCGTCAACACCATATGTGATACCAGCAGCATCCATAGCGTCCATTGCGCCGTATGCTTCGTTATCGTTCTGGCAAACTACTACGTTGAAATCGCTGTAGGATTTGATGAAGGACTCCATAACTTCCTGTCCGCCTGCCTGTGTGAAGTCACCAGACTGAGAATCAAGAATTTCCCACTCGCTGTGCTGTGCTGCGATGTTGTTGAAACCTTCTGTACGTCCAAGTGTTGCAGATGCACCAACTGTACCCTCAATAACAAGGATCTTAGCTTCTTCGCCATTTAAGTACTCTGCTAACCAGTTACCTGCTGTCTCACCTTCAAGAACCATGTCACAACCGATCTGTGTCTCATACAGAGAAGGATCAGCGTCTACGGAACGGTCAACGATCAGTACAGGAATACCAGCATCCTGTGCTTCCTGAAGAACTGTGTCCCAACCAGCGGTCTCGATAGGAGCGATACAGATGTAATCCATCTCCTGCTGGATGAAAGTACGAACTGCCTCTAACTGAACTGCATTGTCATTATCAGCATCTACGAAGGATAACTCATATCCGTTCGCTTCGGAGAACATATCCTGATAGTTCTGTGTGTTAGCTGCACGCCAGTCAGACTCATGACCAACCTGTGCGAAACCAACTTTGATTGTCTCACCAGAAGCTGCTGCTGTATCTTCTGCTGCCTCTTCTGCAGGAGCTTCCTCTTCTGCTGCTTCCTCTGCAGGAGCCTCTTCTGTTGCTGCCTCCTCTGCAGGAGCTGCTGTCTCTGTAGAAGCTGCGTCAGAACCGCCACATCCAACAAGACTAGCCATTACCATAGTACCAGCTAATAAAACTGCTAATTTTCTTTTCATCTCTTAGTTTCCTCCCTTTTGTTTCTATGATGAAATTTAAAATTGTTCCAGGAACTTGGTCACCGCCTTGTTCCTGAGATCACTTTACCAAATTCAAACCATTGATTCAATGTTAAAAACTTCAATTTGTGCGATTTGGGGGAGTTAAACAATACAAATTTTGTGATATAATACTTTTGAACCATACAAATTTATTATTTTGGTTAAATTATTAATTATTTTGGTTATTTTCTTATGATATTGGACCAATTAAGAATAATTTTTAACTTAAAATCATCGTCATTGTTACCACAACAGTTTCCAATGATTATGTTTTTTTCCTGAGATGTTTATATTTTTATGAATAAAAATTGTATAATTTATGAATGAATTATGAACATCAGGGGATTTTCTTACTTTTTCAGGATAATAAATTAGGAAGGACATTTTTATGAGCAAATATGAATTATTGGCAGCAAAGCTTACAGAAAAAATAACGGAAAATCTTGAAATAGGAATTTATAAGCTTCCTACAGAGGCAGAGCTGAGCAGACAATACAAGGTCAGCAGGCAGACGGTCCGCTCCGCTCTGGCACTCCTTCATGCCAGGGGAATTATCGTAAGCAGGCAGGGCAGCGGCTCCTACGCCACAGGACTATCCGAAGACAATACCCGCAATGTAATTCCGATTCTGATTGCAAATCATCAGGAATATATATATCCCCATCTGCTGACAGATATCCGAAATGCTTTATCTGCACAGGGATATCAGCTTCAGGTATATGATACCTGCAATAACACAACAAGAGAAAGAGAACATCTTCTGACCCTGCTCACTAATCCTCCCCGGGGTATGATTGTGGAGGGCTGTAAAAGCGCCCTTCCCAACCCAAATCTGGATCTCTATGAGAAATTGCGTGCCGCCGGATGTTTCTTACTCTTCCTTCATAATAGTTATGCCGCCCTGCCCGATACCGTCTGTGTCAAAGATGATAATTATTACGGCGGCTATCTTCTGGCAGAGCATCTGGTCTCGTTGGGACACACCCGGATTGCCGGTTTCTTTAAAATGGATGATCTGCAGGGGCCGGAACGTTATTTCGGTGTGGCATCCTGCCTGCGGGATCTGGAAATCGTATTAGAAGATTCCCATGTAGGCTGGTTTACTTCCCTGGACGTAGAAACCCTTGAATCCAGACAGGACACCCGTTTTCTCACCACCTTTATTCAAGAACAATTACAGGATTGCACTGCCATCGTATGCTATAATGATGAGATCGCCTACTGGCTGATGAAAGAATTATCCTATGCCGGCAGACAGGTTCCGCAGGAAATCTCCGTTGTCTGCTTTGACAACAGTTATCTAAGCGATTTAAGCAGAATCCGTATCACCACCCTGACCCATAAGCCCCACGAAATGGGAGACTGCGTGGCAGAATGCATGATACAAAAACTAAAAGGGATTCCCGTGGTTTCCCAAGAAATCCCCTGGCAGCTTGTCCGCAAGGAAAGCGACGCACCCTACCAGCCTTAAGCCTTCACACCGGCACGGTATTCTCTCGGGGTGCACCCCTGTGTCTTTTTAAAGACAAAACTGAAATAATGCGGATCTTTATACCCAACCTCCAGCGCAATATCACCGGAGTGCTTCTCGGTCTGACGCAGCAGTTTCTTCGCTTTCTCCATGCGCTTCTGCGTCACATATTCTATGAAAGTCACCTGCATCGCCTGACTGAAGATTGCACTGAAATAGTTGGAACTTACATTTACTGCACTGGCAACCGTGTTCAGTGATAATGTCTCCTGCGTATAATTTTCTTCTATATAATCCAGCGCTTTCTTGAGCACCTTCTTACTCTGACTATCCGATACCCGATCCCGAAGCTCCATCGCTTTCTCCAGAATATTCTGAATATAAGGAGATAATTCTTCTATACTAAGATTCGCTTCCTGTATCTGTTCTTCTCCCAGAAGCGCTAAAAATTCTTTCTTATCACATCCGATTGCTTCCACATACGCCATGGTAACAAAGTGAATATGAAAAACCAGATAATTTTGGAACAATCTGGACTTAAGCGCTTCCTGAATACTCAACAGATAACTGTCTACAAATTCCGCTATCTCATCATGGTTTCCTTTCAGGAGAAAGTCTTTGATTAATTCCTGATCTACTTTAGAGGAATCAATATCTCCTATCTTGCCGCCTTCTTCCCGCGGCATATAAGTATCGGCTATCTCTTTTGTAAAAATATGCGTTTCAGGCATCAGAAAACGATAAGCAAAAAAATGATTCAATTTACTGTAACATTCTGCCAACAGACTTAATCTTTCTACCGATTCTCCCACCGCTACATACCAGTTAAATATTTCCTCCGTAGGTTGACAAATGCGTGCTATATTCTCCAGGCATCTTGCCGTCAGTTCTTTCATCTGCTCCGTACTTCCCTGCAAGAGTACGCCATAGGTATTAATATTCCACCGGAACACCAGATACTCCGGGTAGCGCATAAAATAATGCAGAATCTCTTCTCTTTTTCTGGCAAAATCCTCGGACTCGTAACCGCTGTTTGCTCCCTCCCGTTTATCCTGCAGACTGAACATTAGCAGGTTATAGCAGGGCGCATTAATCTTAAGAGACAGCTTCGCCGCTTCTTCATAAATATCCTGTACCGGCATACGTCCCCCAAACACTTTCATAAAGAAATTAGTCCGTGAAAACTGTTCATATTCTCTGGCTTCCTCTTGAAATTTTTCCTGATAATTTTTTTGCTCCTGTTCACTCTCAATCTTCGTCCTAAGTTCTGTCAACACCTTTTCTGGCTCTGGTAATAGGCTTGAGCAGATACTGCTCTACTCCTACCGTGATCGCCTGTCTGGCATACTCGAAATCATCATACCCGCTGATAATGATAATCTTCATATCGGGAAATTCCTGATGTACGATGCGGCTTAGGGATAACCCGTCCATGAAAGGCATCTTGATATCTGTCAGCAGTACATCCGGCTGTGTCTTCTGAATAAGCGGCAGCGCCATCTCTCCGTCGCTTGCCTCTCCCACAAATTTATAACCGTACTGCTGCCATGGGATATTATCTCTCAGACCTTCTCTGACAATACTTTCATCCTCTACCAGAAATATTTTTAACATATGAATCCCTTTCTTTATCCTCACATTCTCAGATATGACTAAATGTAACTTCATTCCCTTTTCTAATAGGTTCTCTCATTTAACAATTCCTCCGTCACATTATCTATGGTAAAAACATCCTCTTCCACATAGTACTGCTTCTCAACTTCCTCTCCATTTTCCAACATCTGAATCACCTCCGAAAGATACTCTCCCTGATTCGGATTACATTCAATATCCACATTGATCGTTCCCTCTGCCACCATCTCTAAAGCTTCCCTTACGGCATCGAAAGAAATAATCGTAATATCTCCGTTAATTCCAACCGTTCTGCCTGATTCCCGGATCGCTTCTATCGCACCAAACGTCATATCATCATTATGGGATACCACTACGTCAATATTCGGATATTTCCGCAAGAAGCTCTCCATTACTTCCTTGCCCTTGGCTGATGTAAAATCCGCATACTCCTGATCCAGTATATTCCAATTAGAATGCGTCCCGGCAATTGCCGAGAATCCGATGCTTCGTCCAACCTGTGCCGAAGCACCCTGCGTTCCTTTTAAAATCACTATATCAATCGTCTCATCCGATAGCCCTTTTCCTGCCAAATCAGCTTCCAGCCAACGTCCCGCCTTTTCCCCCTCTTCCACGCTATTGCTGCCCACAAGAGTTGTATAAAGGCTCTTATCCGTCACATCAATACTTCTATCCATAAGGATTACCGGAATCCCCGCCTCTTTGGCTTCTAAAAGTACTGTCTCCCAGCCGCTCTCCACTACCGGTGAGAATACAATATAATCCACCCGTCTGGAAATAAAACTCCGAATCGCTTTAAACTGATTCTCCTGTTTCTGTCTGGCATTATTATAAAGCATAAAATAGCCGTTCTGCTTTGTAAATATACTCTGTACCGATTCCGTGTTCGCTGTTCTCCAACCTGATTCACTTCCCAACTGGGATACCCCTACCACAATCAGATTTTCATCCTCACTGATATAGGTCTCATCATCTATGTCCCCAAACAGCCCACAGCCGCCCAATATCATGAAAAGCAAAATCACGAGTAACAATACCATTGTTATTTTATCCGTACGTGCACTGAACCTATTATGTCTCATCCTGCTCTCCTATCGTCTCATAAACTACAGCCGGTATCACAATTTCCACACAAGTACCTTTCCCCGACACCGAATCAATATGCATACCATACTCAAGACCAAAATTCATACGGATACGCTCATTGACATTGGCAAGTCCAAAACCTTTCTCTGTATCCTTGCATGGCTTAATGATTTCACTCCGAAGCTTCTCAAGTTCCTCAGGCTCCATACCAACACCAGTGTCCTGCACCTTAAAATGCACCTTACCGTCTACCAATTGTCCCGACACCAGGATAGTTCCCTTGGCACGTTTATACTTGATTCCATGATAAAGAGAGTTTTCCACCAGCGGCTGCAAAGTCAGCTTCAATATCTTATATTGATACAGCTCCGGTGCAATCTGAATCTCATAGTCCAGGATATCCTGATACCGTACCTGCTGAATCTCCAAATAGCTCTTAATATGCATTTCCTCTTCCCGAATCGTGATGTATTCCTTACCTTTACTGAGTACCAATCTGAAAAATTCCGAAAGCGACATGACCATATTAACTGCCTTGTCGGAATCATGGCCTTCGATCAGCCATACAATCGTATCTAATGTATTGTATAGAAAGTGGGGATTTATCTGTTCCTGCAAAAGTCTCAGATCAGCCCTGCGCATTTTACGCTCGTCCTCTTTAATCTTTTGTACCAGTTCCTCGATACTTTCCGTCATGCTGTTAACACTATCTGCCAACACTTCCACTTCATCATCAGAATCCACATGCACCCGTGCAGAGAAATCGCCCTGCGATACCCGCTCCGTCACCTGAGACAGTTCCTGTATCGGTCTGATAATTCCTGTTACGATCTTGACAGTCAAAAGCACTACCAACAGCATAAGCAGGGCTAATAAGATCCCGCAAAACAAAGTAAATATATCGACTCTTGTATTTAACTGTTCCGTCAAATGACCCATGCTCTTGGTCTGGTAGTATATATAAGATTGAATATCATCCTGCACCAATTCCGTCATGATGTAAATATTATTATTCAGCATCTCTATATTCTCATCATAAGAATTTTCTACCTCCAGATTTTCTCTGACCTCATCTACCTTGTCTTCCAGCGTATCAATATCCCGCATCAGGATCTGCAGCCACACGCGGCTTTCTCCATCTGTAGTAATACTCATCAGATTACGGAATTCACTTCGCAGCTGCGAGAGTAAAAGGTAAGGGTCCTGCAGACTCCCATCCTCTCCGATCGTCTCAAAGGTAACCGCTCCGACCACCAGCTTATATAAGCTTTCATCCATCTCTTCCTTAAAATTCAGATTATAGCTATTGGCCACCGTCATGTTGCTTACAATCCTGTCATAAGCATTGCTGTAATTATGAAGGGCATAGATCAAATAGATGACCATCACCATAAAAGGAACTGCCACCACCATCATAAGCATGATTAATTTATTTTTAATAGAAGATTTAACTTTTTGTGATTCTTTTCCTGGCATTTTTGATACTCCCTTTAAAATCATTTTACCAATTTATAGATAAATTGCAAATTTTTCATTGTTTAAATTGCATTAAATTTGTATATAGTGTAAAATTATGTTATTGTATACAAAAAATAATTTAAAATCATGAATAGAAGAAAGCAATATGAAAATAAAATTGAATTTATCTAATATCTACCAAAAAATATGCAAAGATACCGGCGGAGAAAACGAATCACCCAAGTTGATTATGGTTGTACGGCTTTTAACGCTTGTTATGCTGTTTTATACTTTGATTGACTGTGTTATCAGCCTGTTTACCCGGCACGTGGGCGGAAGTATTTTCTGCATACTTTCTCTGATTTTGTTTCTTACTATTTTTATATTATCCTATAAATGCAAGACGTTTGTTTCGTATTGTATTTTAAACGTTTATATTCTTATCTGGATTATCTGCAACGTAATCTGTTTCGGCTGGAATATCGGTGTGCAGCATTTTCTGGTCACACTGCTGATGTTTTGCTACTTTTCCAAGTATCAGCACGAGGCTGCCAAGATCTGTTATTCCATCCTTTTGATTTGGCTTCGTATTTTCTTATATTATTACTGTCACAGCCATGAACCATATATCATGTTAAGTTCGGGCACCAATGATGCTTTCCAGATCGTCAACACACTGGCCATCTTTGGTTCCATTGCTATGATTGCTTATATCTTCAGCACAGATACACAGGCATTAGAGGGTAAACTGATCGAGTACAACGAGAAACTTCAGCAACAGGCAAATACCGATATGCTGACCGGACTGTATAACCGCCGCAAAACGATAGAGTATCTGGGTACCTTATTGAAATCTACAGAAAACCAGATCAGTATCTGTCTATGCGATATTGATTTCTTTAAACGGGTAAATGATACTTATGGACATGATATCGGCGATGTGGTACTAAAAACGCTGTCCCAGACATTCCAAAAGGAACTCCCCAAGGATTCCTTTATCTCCCGCTGGGGCGGAGAAGAATTTCTTCTGATTTTTCCAAAGTTAAACGGTGACGAAGCTAATATTGCTTTGGAAAATCTGCGCCAGAAGATTAAATCGATCGTATTTGACGGCGGCATAGAGAAATTTTCCGTGTCCATGACCTTCGGTTTAGTGGAATATGACTATCACAGCGATCTGAACACCATGTTAAAGCAGGCAGATGAAAAATTATATATCGGCAAGGAAAACGGACGCGACCGGATTGTTTACTAATCCGGTCCTTTTTTATCCATACATGATTCTTTAATCCCACTCATATATTAGTAAAAATAATTCTTGAAGGTATTCCCTTGAAACGTACCTTGACCTTAAAACAATGGGTATCTGCCCTTATCCTGTTTATCGGCTTTTCTGCCGCCACCTTATTCTGTTACATACATAACCATGCAGATGTCCGGTTTGAAGCTTTTACGCAGGAATTTTTCTTAAACGAATTACAATCCAATCCCATTCATTTTCACTATTCCGTGCAAAATCCGAAAGCATACGGAATTGATGAATCCACCCTCTCTCTTCCTATTTATCATGCGGAAGATGCAGCCAATAGCGTGTACGAACTGTCGCAGGTCACTGCAAAACTTAGAGAAATTGACAGCAGTGCACTGAATAAGTCCAACCAATATTTGTATCAGCTTTTAGACTTTTATCTGACCGCCGCGACACAGACTGCTTCTTATCCCTATTTTTCCGAACCCCTGTCTCCTTCCTCAGGGGTTCCGTCTGAACTGCCGGTTTTGTTGGCTGAATATCGGTTGAGCACAGCAGAGGACATCGATCTCTACTTTTCCATCCTGTCTCAGATCCCTGCATACTTCGAAGGTTTGATCTTATACGAACAGGAAAAAGCTTCCGCCGGACTGTTTATGTCAGACGAAAGCGCTGACAAGGTTATTAAGCAATGTATGGATCTGATGGATTCTGAGTCCTTACAGAATGGCAGTCATTTTCTGGACGTTACTTTCGCCAGACGACTGCAGTCTCTGGTCGATCAGGGCATCGTGACCGAAGAACAGTCACTCGCTTACCAGTCGGAAAATGACAGGCTATTAACAACCATAGTGGCTCCTGCCTACGACTATCTTGCGGATGAAATCACCCTGCTAAAGGGAAACGGGAAACCATGCGGCGGTCTGACACAATCGGATGGCGGCAAAGACTACTACAAGGCTTTAGTCCGGCTGCAAACCGGTTCCAGCCGTGATATAACAGAAATAAAACAATTGCTTTACCGGGATCTCCAGTTTAACTACGAATCTTTGACACAATTGTTGCGCAGTGATTCTTCCCTGCGGAATATGTTTTCTCAAGACCCGGCGCTAATGCCTGATATGTCTCCCGAAGAAATTCTGAGTTGTCTGCAAACACGGATGTTACAGGACTATCCGCCTCTTCTTATAGAAAATAATTCCGGTCAGATAACCTGCAATGTGAAGTATGTAGATGCTTCTTTGGAGCCCTACTGTGCCCCGGCATTTTATCTGACGCCTCCTATCGATCATGTCTATGACAATACGATTTATATTAATGCCATGGACACCTCCGATGATCTGTCTCTTTTTACGACACTGGCACACGAAGGCTATCCCGGCCATCTCTATCAGACTGTATACAGTCAGTTATACTGGAAACAGGCAGACATCACTCCGCTTCGCAGCGTCTTGTACTACGGCGGCTTTATAGAAGGCTGGGCTATGTACGTAGAACTTGCATCTTATGATTACGCAATTGAGCTTGCTGCCCCCGAGCATCCTGAAGCGGCCCGGTACTATCAGGCATGCCGCCTGGACCGTCAGATTCAGCTCTGTCTTTATTCACTTTTGGACATTGCCATCCATTATGACGGCGCTTCTCTTAATGATGTACGCGAGCTCTTTGCTTCTCTCGGCTCTTTAGATGACGACAGCATACAGGCAGTTTATGAATATATCGCCGAGGAACCCGGCAACTATCTGAAATATTACTTAGGATATTTAGAAATTATGGAATTAAAAAAACAGGCAGCCGCCGTCTGGTACGAATCCGACCAAACTTCCTCTGCCTGCAATGATTCTGAATTTCTGTACCGTTTCCATTGTTTCCTGTTGGAAAACGGCCCCGCCGATTACCAAAGTCTGACTTCACGGCTTACAACCTACTAACGCTAATAATTTTCCCGGAAAAAGGCATGCAGCTTTGTCAGCGCTTTCTCCAAAACCCGCTGTTCCTCTTCCGTCAACTCGTCCACAACAGCCTCTATCATATCCTGATGGAACTTTTGGTGATGGAGATAAGCCTTTTTCCCTTTGTCAGAAAGGGAGATCAGCACGACACGTCTGTCCTCTTCACTGCGGACTCTGTCTACATATCCTTTCTTCACTAAACTATTCACTGCAATGGTAAGTGTTCCCGTGGTAACTTCCAGTGCCTTGGCAACACTGGTCATATTCTTCGCCGTATCCATCCCGATTGCTTCTATGACGTGCATATCATTCGTTGTCACATCCTGATATTCTTCGGTGCGGATCGCCTTTTCTTCTATTGTATTGACATTACGAAACAGCTTAACCAGCACTTCATTCAAAGTACTATTGATATCCATATGTGCTCTCCAACTGGTGCTTTATTTGGATTCATTTTAGCAAAAAACAATTTGAGCGTCAAATATCTTGAATGTATATCCTTCTGGCGATTCAACAAATTTATGTTCTTAAGTCGGCCGCATAACAAATTATGAACCTATTCTTCCAACATGCTGTCTATATACCCTCTGTCCCATAACAGAATCTGAAGCTTCTTAGCCGCTTCCACCGCAGGAGCCGTGAAATATTGATTAGTCATCACAACTCCAACCATACGCTCATAATAATCCCTGCCTCCATAGGTACGCAAAACCGCTTCTACACCTACCGGACCATTATAACGTTTACACTGTACGGCATACGTCACGCCATCCTTCTCCGCCAGAATATCAATCCCGAAGTCACCGCTGACGCGGGTCACCTCTACGTCCATGAATCCTCTCTTCTCCAACAGATCCGCACAGAAGAACTCGAAGTCGTGTCCTTCCATCTCATCCATGGTACCTGTCCTGCAGGTGCGGCGGATGTGGTGCAGAATGATGGCGGCAGTTACGATGAGAACAAGGATCAATATGATAATGAGTATTATCAAGTATCTATTGAAGTTAATATTTAACATCGTTGAATTCCTTTACTTTTATACCTCACATAATGCTAAATAATCATCTACTGCAGATGCCCCTTCATACGAAATAAGGGCACGAATCCTCATAACTTTTCCGTATAACATTTTATCCTTTTCGAAAAACTCCACAGGTCCAATATAGCCCTTATATTCCATCATATTAGTCTCTCCCATTGTAAAATTATTTTCATTTATAATGTGGAAAATGGTAAATCTTCGTTTCTTTCAAAAGTCTATGCCAATTCACAATATCCTTCAGAATGCGCAGAACAAACACTTCCTGGTTTTTATCATTGATTATATAACCCCGATAGCTCATACCTGAATCAGAGAATTTCAGTGGAAAATCTCCCATATTATCTATCTCTTTATTTAGGTTTTCATACAATTTATTTGCAGCATCCGGGTTACACAAATCTACATGTATATATTTGACTAAATCAAATATATCGTTTATCGCCTCATCCGTCACTAGAACCTTGTAGTTCATCCTTCATTCTTTCTTTGACGATTTGAAAGGCTTCCTCTACAGCATGAACTCTTCCTGCTTCCACATCATCAATGCCTTTATCAAGACAATCAAACAATGTGTTTCTAACAGTTTTATTGTTGAATATCATATCTTTTACTGCTATCTCCATATGACACATCTCCTTTCTTATCGTTTGCTTTATTATAACTAATTTGTTTTTAAAAGTATACCCTTTAGATTCCAATTTAATTTATATTCTATTCTGCGAATTTATGACGTTTTTGTATATTCCCCCTTTTCACTTTTGCAAACATTTTAGTTGCTATATGTTTCCCTGTTGGATTCCTGAGGCGAATTACCTCTGAAATAAAATAAGAATTACCCGAACCGAGTAATTCTTACTATATAGACTAAATAAATATGTGTCAAGACATGAAACGATATAAATTATAAACGGCAACTCCATGAGCGGGAACTGCGGCAGTGATTCTGCCATCTATGGTTTCTGTCTTTGTTTTATCCCAAAGATCAGATAAAATATAATGTGCTTCTGTTTTTTCAAGATCAAGCTCTGCAAGCGATACGGAAATCTCTCTCTCCTCATCACTCAGATTAAACAATGCAACCGCCAGTTCTCCCGTTTGGCTGTCCGTATTTTTCCATACGGCATGATATTGGTCACGCACAATCTGTACACCTCTGCGATTCTCCCGCAGTAAAGCAAGCAATTCTGCATTGGTAAGAAGCTGCAGGGTCCAAGCATCTAACCTGGTCAGCTCGGCGCCCACCATCAACGGAGAGCGGAACATACACCACAGGGTCATCATGGTCTTCTGTTCATCCCTGGTCAACAAAGTATCTCTTTCCTCGCCGAAGCCTTTGCCTACTTTACCTACCGGCAGCATGTCGCAATCCGGGAAACATCCTTCCCTGACATGATCCTGCCAAAGTTCACAGCGCACAAACATATCCTTAATCAATTCCCACTTATCCCAGAAATCGTCTGTAATACGCCACATATTAGCATATCTGCAATACTCCCATGCACGGTCTATATGCGCCGGTCCGGGCGATAAGCTGAGAACAATATCTCTGCCGCATTTCTCGATAGCGCGGTGCAGCATCCGCGTCTCTTCCCAGCCGGAAAAAGGTATCTGCGGAACATCCCGGTAAAGCCAACTGTCACAGATATCATCACATTTGATGAAATCAACACCCCATTCCGCATACATGGAAATAATAGAATCATAGTATGCCTGCCCTGCCTCCGTGTGTCTGACTCCGTACATGTCAGGATTCCAGCCGCAGATCGAGGACGGATCGGCAACCATATCTGCTGTCGCCATTGTTCCCAACACCTTACAGTGATTATGCGCCGCCTGACGGGGGATACCGCGCATGATATGAATACCGAATTTCAGTCCGAGACTGTGAATATAGTCTGCCAGCGGTTTAAATCCCTGACCACCCGCGGAGGACGGAAAACGCTTAGGTGACGGCTGGAATCTGCCATACTCATCCATCTCATCATCCCCAAAAGGAATATACTGATACTCCTGACGTTTCGTCCCGGCATCGTTGGAATACCACTCTATATCTATTACAATATACTCCCAGCCATACTCTTTTAAGTGCTTAGCCATATATTCGGCATTGGCTCTGACCTGATCCTCCGTAACGGTAGTATCGTAATAATCATAGCTGTTCCAGCCCATAGGCGGAGTGGCTACAAATTTATTTTTTTTCATTCCGTTTTCTGTCTCCTTCTGCTTGTCTGTTGTCATCCTATTTTTCTAACTATATACTTTTCATAATCATACTGCTTTTAATACACTGTTGTTGCTTTTTATTATAGTCATATATTCCGTCTATAACAAGAGCGCTTATCGAATAGAATATTAACTTCACCTTTTATTCGTAAATTATAAAATTTATTTTATATTTTCTTTCTTTTTTCTTTCGAGTTTTGACACACCTCATTCACATTTGGCATTTATAGTAATAGATGTATTAAGGAAGTACCCCTCAACGAACTTAATTACATTTCAAAAGGAGTCGCCGGTGCTGATTCGGTGCCGACCGGCTTCGACTAACCATAACAGCCGCGTCCACAACGGGCGCCCTGTTGACATATATTTGAATAGACATTTCTATCCTTCTCACACACAGGAAACGGCACCCCGCAAGGAGTGCCGTTTTCCTGTCTCTAATGTATTCATAATCTTTTATTAATTTCTATACCATCATCCCTGCTAAGATAATGCTGGCAATGATGCCCGCAAACGTAGATAACAATGCACCTTTTAGGGTATATCTGGTCTTCGTTACTTTAGCTGCCAGAAAATATACGGACATCGTATAAAATATTGTCTCCGTACAACTCATCATAATGGAGGTAGTCAGGCCGATTAAGGAATCCGGCCCGTGATTCTTAAAAATATCAAGCACCAGCCCCGTTGCTGCCGAGGAAGAAAACATTTTAATAAGCATCAAAGGCACTAATTCCGAGGAAAAGCCAAGCCTTTCCGTAATACCACTGAAAAGTCCGCCCACAAATTCCAGAAAACCAGATGCCCTAAGCACCCCTACCGCCACCATCAGCCCAATCAGGGTCGGCATAATCTGAATCACCGTATGGAACCCGTCCCTGGCGCCTTTAATAAAATCCTCATAAACATTGCATCGATTGGCAATGCCGTATGCCACAATATAAAATATAATAACAGGAATAATAATATTGGAAATATTGGATAATACAGAGACCATTCCGATAAACCCTCTTTTACAGGATTTTGCACAGCAATTAAAATCCCCATATAGCTTCTCTATAAAACATATGCGAAGATATATTTCTTAATACCCATTTTCCAACCATCCCTGAAACAAATTCCTTCTGCAATCAGCGAATCACTGCACAAACTGCGCTGTCAATCTGCCTCTTGCCACACCCACGTGACCGCCGTCCTGCAGATATTGCTTCATACGCTTTTGCAAAGACGTTTTCTCCGGCAACTCCTTAAGCTGCACATCCTTTTGCTGTCCTTCTGCCAGACCGAAAACCCATTCCAGCACATCCATCGCATCCTGATCTGTTGATACGATCTCAAACGCATTCTGAAACTGTATAATATGTGATGTTTCCGCAAGCAATCCTCTAAGTGCGGGTGCAAGCAGCCAGGATTCACATTCCATGGATGCATCTGCCCAGTCCGGAAACCATTGTGCCAGAAACTGTTGTGCCTGGTGCACGGAAGCATCCAAAAGCGGCATCTGCAGCCGTGCATCAGAAGGAATATGCAAATCGATAATATGAGAATCCTTCCGCAGTTCATATTCCAGTTCCCCGATCCGGAACAGTCTTGCATGAATCTGCCGAACCGTCCAGAATCCGCGGTCGAACCCGTACTTACCGTATGAACTTTTATATTCTTTGACAAACCTTGAGAAACATTTCATGGTTGCGATCCAAATGTCATGTGGAACATCTTTCCAGCCGCCGTTTTCACGGTTCTGTAAGGCCGTCAACAACTGATCACAGATTTCTCCTACACCGGCTCCTGTCATATCAACCGCTGTCCCTGCATACTCCGGCAGCTCCATCCACGCATAATCCATAATCTGCAAAGCATATTCCTCCGGCATTTCAATTTCCGCCAGCAGCTTCTCCAATTCCTCCTGAAGCAAAAGCCGATGCTCCACCCGAATCGCTTCATCCGCTCCGGGTGAATGCATTGTTTGTTCCGCTGCAAGCCTGTCTGCCTCAATATCGTCAGGCAGCATATGCCACGCAGACTCCGGTGCACCCCTTAACCCGGTCACATCAATCTGCTCTTGTTTACTCCTCAGCACTTCCCGAAAGCTTTCCCATGTCGGAAACCGCTCCCGGCTATTATCCGCTGCTTTCAGAGCAACTGCCGTCATCCGCGGAAACAGCAGATAAGCTGCACGGTCCGTATTGGTAACACGCTCTGTCCAGAGAGGACATTCGATACCCCAAAGGCCCTCCGGATGCTTCCGCGCATACTGTGGAATGTCCGGTGTTTCCCAGATATGATAGGCATCCACCGCTGAATAAGGATAGTCGAAATAATAATGTTCAACATCCGAACAGATAACTTTACCTCCTGCTTCCATGAACTCTGCCGTCTCCCTGTCATTCCCCATCCAGTGCTGCACAATGAAATGTCCCGGAAGCATACCTCCTGCAAGAGAATCATTCCATACAATCGTCTGCTTACCTTTCCGTTTCAGATGTTCACCCATCTTCCGTACCAACCAGCGCTGCAGTCCGTTTTCATCCACAAGTCCTTCCTCGTGGATACGGCGCTGACAATCCGGGCAGCGCCTCCAGTGCTGCTTCAATGCCTCATCTCCGCCAATGTGGATTGCAGCGGCCGGAAACAGGTCTGCCACTTCATCCAGAATATCCTCCAGAAATTGTACCGCCTCATCCTTTCCGGCACAAATCAGATTCGGAAAGATTCCCCCTGTGGTCATCACACGGTAAGCATATGGCTTTTCCATCACACTTCTTCCATCCTCACGAATCACCATTCTCCGGCATCCGTATTGCGGATATGCGGCAAGCATTGCACTTGCATGTCCCGGCACTTCAATTTCCGGAATAATTTCAATACCAAGCTCTTTGGCATAACCGACAAGCTCGCGTATTTCTTCCTGTGTATAGAATCCACTGTTATTTTCCGTCTCTGAAACATCACCAAAATATGAGCGTGCGCGTACGGAACCGATTTCGGTCAATTTCGGATATTTTCTGATCTCAATTCGCCATCCCTGATCATCCGTCAGATGCCAGTGCATTTTATTCATGCCGCACAAGGAAGCCGCCTTAATAAACCGGCGTATTTCCCCGATTGGCATATAATGCCGGCTCACATCCAACATAAATCCCCGATATGTAAACATTTCACTCATGATACCTATCTTCACCTCAACAATTCTGATTTTCTCACAACATTCAGCTTACTTCACATATGCTGATATCCTTTGATGTACTCTCATTATAAGTTTATATGTAAACGAAAACAACACAAAGAATTTCACGCAGGACATTTTTATATGATTGCAAAAAATGGAGAATTAATAGTATCCTCTGTATAGGTATGATATAATAAATCAACTACTGTCATCTTAACCTGACAAATCTCATTGATGTTAAGGAAAAATTATGGAAAACAAAAATCTGAAAAACTGCTCTTTAAAAGAAATACCCTTTTACAAAGTACATGGCAGAACAAAATCCGGCAGTTATCCGCTTCCTCTCTTCTTTAACGGAAGCGCTGTAGAAGTCAATGTGTCCGGCACAGAGCTGTGGATTGATCTGACCGTAAATTATACCGCCTTTGAACCATGGATTACTTGCGAGATTAACGGAGAATTGATGAGCAGGCAAATGCTGATGCCCGGCACATACGCTATTTGTCTCTTTCGCAACATGAGCCCTGAGGCTGTCAAGAATGTCAAAGTAACCCGCGAATTACAGGCAATGTCAGAAGATGAGTCGTGCAGTCTGATTGTAAACGGCTTTCGCTCCGACGGCATCTTTTATCCTGTTCCCGGCAAAAAATACGCCTTTGAATTCATCGGTGACAGCATCACCTCCGGCGAGGGAACGTACGGTGCCAGAGAGGATACCGACTGGATTCCTATGTATATGGGATACAGCCGAGATTATGCAAAACTTGTTGCAGAAGCTTTGGATGCGGACGCTTACCTGATTTCTCAGGGTGGCTGGGGCGTTCTGTCGGGCTGGGACAATAATCCTCATTCCAACATTCCCTCCTGCTACGAAAAAATGTGCGGCTTATGCCGCGGTTTGGAAAATGAGAAACTGGGTGCCTTTGAACCCTATGATTTTACAAGCAGAAAAATTGATGCTCTTATCGTAAACCTTGGTACAAATGACGCCTCCGCTTTTGACCAGCCCATGTGGCATGACCCTGTCACCGGGGAAATCTTTCAACAGCGCAAAAATGAAGACGGCACCTACAACCCAGACGATTTACTTCGTTTTAAGAACGCCGTCATTGACTTTCTGAAAATGCTGCGAAGAAACAATCCCCAGGCACACATTATATGGTGCTACGGCATGTTAGGGTATTCTCTTTCTTTGGCTATCAATGATGCTGTCAATCAATATATTACACAGACCGATGATTTCAATGTCATCTTCCTGCAACTGCCGAACACAACAGACGAAACCGTTGGCTGCCGTGCCCATCCCGGACAAAAATCTCACGCAAGAGCGGCCCAGGTATTGATTGAATATTTGCGGGACTACTTAGGTGACTAAAATAGAAGCTACCGTCTCCTTTTGAAGGCTGCGGTAGCTTCTGATAAATACTTAACATATGTAATATCTTAAGATACTTCCTACTCAATTATAAATTGATTAATTTCCTCCGTCAGCTTTTCTGCCAAAGAAGCTACATGCTGGCTGGATGTGGAAACCGTATGCATAGATTTGGTTTGTTCTTCAACAGATGCTGCCGCTTCTTCCATACACGCCGCATTCTCTTCCGAAATTGCCGACAAATTATTTACTACCTCAATCATTACATTCTTGCTTTCTTCCATCTCTTTTGTAGACTCATCAAGCTTTTTACAACGTTCTGTCATAGCCTGAATATTTTCCGCAATAAGATTGAACTTTTTCTCAGTATCGGTCACACTGTCTGCCTGCATTTTTGCGGATTCCTGCATACTGTCAATGACTGATACCGCCAATTCCATCTTTTGTATCAGATCCCGAATAATTTCTTCTATTTTGGTAGTCAGGGTATTCGTTCCACCCGCTAAGTTACCAATTTCTGTTGCGACAACCGCAAAGCCTTTTCCCGCTTCTCCTGCTCTTGCCGCCTCTATGGAAGCATTTAATGCCAGCAGATTCGTCTGCTGTGCAATTCCGCTAATCTGCGCGCTTGCTTCTTTAATCCGGTTCGTCTGCTCGCTTGTTTCCATGATAACCTCATGTACTCTTGCAGAAGCACTATTACTCTTTTCCGTATTCCCCACAACGATTTCTAATGCATCCAAACCTTGATCCTTCAACTTGGAAACCTCATTCGTTGCTTCATTCAGAACATTCATATTCTCCTGCACTAATTCAATAAGCCCGCCTAAATCCGCCACCTGCTGCTGGCCTTCTTCTGTTTCCTGAGCCTGATTGGTCGCACCATTAGCAACCTCATTCACTGTCTGTGAAAGCTGATTACTTGTTTCTGCCACACTTTCCGAAACATTAGACAAAGATTCCGCCTGAGCAGCTAACTCTTCGACAACCGATGTTATTTCCCCCACAAGCTTAATAATACTTGTCCTCATCGCTTCAAAATCATTGCTGATCATGCCGATTTCATCCTTGCGTCCACAACACTTCTCCATTACACCCGTTTTATCTGCGGACAAATCATAATTCGCCATGCGGGATATGTTATCACCAAGAAGCTTAATGGGCTTGACAATAAGAATATATATTAACAAAGTCAGTACAACCAAAAGCAGAATCGTACATATGACGGAAGTCACAGTTACCTTTACCAGAGAAGAACCCAAAATCGAGTTCATAGTTTCCTGATCCACCGGTATTCCGATATTCAATGCACCCACAAGCTGATTCTGCTCATCAAAGATAGGTTCCAGCACATCCAGAGTTAATTTACCGCTGACAACATCCGTATAATATCCTACATATGGAACACCGTCTCTTGCCGCCGCAATACTTCCCTCATCCTCCAGCACAAGCCCGATTCTGTCAGGATTACTATGCGCCACTGCCGTTACGGCTCCATCCAGATTCTGAATAAAAAGCGCATAATTTAAGCTGTTCTCTCCATTAATATCATCAATAAATTTCTGATACTCCTCGACTGTATCACAATCCCTCGCCTTCAACAATTCACCGTAGACCTGTACCAGCTTATAATCTTTACTCATCCACTGATCCAGTACTTCATTTTCAATGATATTGGAAACGATGACACTGATTGCAATAAACGTACAGAGCAGTGCTGCCAGAACAAGCAGCACAATTTTGGTAATAAGACTTTTTCCTTTCCGCATGAAAATCCCCCCTGCCTTTGCATTTTGTATTACCCTGCTTATTATTTTATCAACAATACAATATAATTGCAATATCGTAGAAATAATTTAATGTGATAAAGTGAAAAAGTTTATATCCCTATACGCTTACGATCAGGCTCTGCCTTCTTTTTGCGCAATATCCCTCGCCACATACACCCCGCTTGCCGATGCATGGGATAAGGAATGGGTCACGCCGCTGCCATCACCGATAATATATAGACCCTTATATTTCGTCTCAAGGTGATCGTCAATCTCCACTTCCATATTATAGAACTTCACCTCAACACCATAAAGCAGCGTATCATCATTGGCTGTACCCGGTGCAATTTTATCCAGCGCATAAATCATCTCAATGATGCCGTCCATAATTCTCTTCGGAAGTACCAGACTTAAATCCCCCGGTGTAGCAGAAAGCGTAGGCTCTACCAAGCCCTCCTCGATACGCTTTGCATTGCTTCGTCTTCCTCTCACCAAATCACCGAAACGCTGAACAATAACACCGCCGCCTAACATATTGGAAAGACGGGCAATACTCTCGCCATAACCGTTACTGTCTTTAAAAGGTTCCGAGAAATGCTTCGCCACCAGAAGCGCAAAGTTCGTATTATTCGTCTGCTTATCTGCACCTTCATAACTGTGCCCGTTCACTGTCACTATACCGTTAGTATTCTCATTCACTACTATACCGTGGGGATTCATACAGAAAGTTCTCACGTTATCCTCGAACTTCTCTGTACGGTAAACAATCTTACTCTCATATAACTCGTCTGTCAGATGAGAAAAGATCACCGCCGGAAGCTCAACGCGCACACCGATATCCACACGGTTCGATTTCGTCTCTATCTCTAATTCCCGGCATACCTTTTCCATCCATTTGCTGCCGCTTCGTCCTACAGATATGACACATTTGTCACAATCATAAGATTCCGTCTCACAGACGAT
Source organism: Lachnospiraceae bacterium (assembly GCA_017936885.1). GTDB lineage: Bacteria > Bacillota > Clostridia > Lachnospirales > Lachnospiraceae > UBA3282. Next base: position 64,785 of record JAGBEO010000002.1, read on the forward strand.
GCGGTAACCGTCCCCCTGATGCTCTACTGTCTTGACCGGTGTATCGAAATAGAACTCCACCTTATCTTTCAAATCAGCGTACAAATTCTCCAATACAACATAATTGATATCTGTTCCCAGATGCCGTACGGAGGCATCCAGCAGATTCAGCTTATTTTGCAGGCAGAGCTTCTTAAAGTGGCTTCCCGCCGTAGAATACAGTTTGGTTCCGGCTCCGCCGTATTGCATATTGATATCATCTACATATTTCATCAGTTCAATTGCCTGTCTCTTACCCACATGCTCATAGAGCGTGCCGCCGAAATCATTGGTAATATTATATTTCCCATCGGAAAAAGCGCCCGCACCGCCGAAGCCGCTCATAATCGAACAGCTCTTGCAGTTGATACAGCTTTTCACCTTATCCCCGTCAATAGGACAATGGCGCTTTTCCAGAGAATGCCCGGCTTCAAACACCGCGATTTTCAAATCTTTATTCTGTTGCACTAATTCATAAGCCGAAAAAATACCGCCCGGCCCCGCACCAATAATAGTCACATCATACTTCATAGTAATACCTCTTACTTTCATATTCACATGCCGCTTACAGCACAAACCAACTTGAAAAAACAGCTCATGCAGAGCAATTGTCCATGAGAAAAACACCTGCACTTAGAGTAACTTCATTCCCTTTTATCGTAACATATACAACAGAAAAAGCAAGCCTGCGGCCTGCTTTCCATAATTCCTCTACCCTGTTACGGTTCACACCAAATGTCAGTTTTAGCTCATTATTCAGAATATCTGGTGTGAACTGTAACATGAATTTGGTCGCGCTAATCAGTTTTCATATTTTCTATTTACAATCGCTGCGTTTCCCTGTATACTGGTGCTTGTAGAAGTATAAAATAATAATGTGCTGTCAAGCTCGGTATTTATTTATAAATGCTGTAGTCTAAAGGTGCAAAATGATTGCTTTTAAAAGGGTTTTCTGTACGGTGTCTGTTTACAGGCGCTTTAGTCGGAAAATTCTTTTATTTTCCCCACTTTAAATAATCATAAATCCGAATCAGCCTACGTATATCTGAACGTTCATTAGTACCAACATTTTGAAGGGCATTAACATCTTCTTCAAATATTTCTCTCAGTACATCTTCTAATTCATATACATCCATCTGCTTTTCTTCGAGATAAGCAATTAATCTTAACGCTTTACTGGTTGAGGCTTTCTCCTGTTCCCAAATCTGTTTTACAGATTGGTACTCTCCCAAATACTTCCTATTATTCTTTATTGTTTTTGAGATAATTGAATCAAAATCCTGTTTTTTTGCTGTTTCTCTACATTCTGAGAAATCCTTAGTAGCTTCTGCGAGGTATTTATTCAATGGTAACTTACCCGAATTTTGCCTGATCAATTTAGGAAAGGCATACTCTAACAATTCATCTGCCGAAAACTCCAGATCGTCTAAAATAATATTTCTATACCATTCATTTGCATCAAGCCCACTAAGTCCTTTAAGACCAAATGCAGAAGCTTTTCCTATTGCCAGTACCAAATCATCATCCTTAATGCGTTCGTCATCAATGGATGCTACTCGAAGGCTTGCTGTCGGTGTATTTGTTATGGTATATTCGTACAATTCCTTTTTAAATCTGCGTAAAATTACAACCGGAAGTTTAGCCTTTTTACTTTCCAACGCATTATAAAGTAACATGAAATTATCTAATGTCACTTTTTTCATTGTTAAAGGCTTATTTTCAATCATAATGGTATACGGAGTTATTTCTGCTCCCACCATTCCCGGTTTATATTCAATAAATACAAACCTGTCCTCCAGCAGATTAACTTGATCTGCATCCAGACAATTTACAATAGCCTTGATGATACTCTGAATATTGCTGTCGCTAATAGAATATCCCATAAAAATAATAGGATACTCCATGAATATCGTCATTAATTTAGCTGCAAGATAAGTACTTTTTCTTTCAAACCCTACATAATCTTCCTCATTAATCACAATACTTCCCGGTGATTCAACAGAACCATGAATTTTATATATTTCGGCAATTCCCTGTATGGCTGAGAAAATCAGTTGTGATTGTCCTACATATTTGGTAAATCCCTTGAAACAGCTTTCCAAAAACGAATCATAATTAGTTGTAATGACACCTGCAATATTTTTCTCTGAAATTTCTGCCAGCTTATCTATTTCATCATGATAATCCATATTAACAATTGATTGCCTTTTTATATATTCAGCCAATTCTGCCTTGAATGGAGATAATCCTTTATGAATTTCTTCTACCAGTCCTTTATCAATTGTACGTATTTGTTCATCTGCAAACCATTTCCTATCAAAATCCTGTTGTATAAGCTCTGCCACTTTAGGCATTATCCCTAATTTGCACTCCATTGTTTTTGCTCTGTTTTCATATGAATCATACGCAAATTCATCATTAGAAATACTTTCGGCAAAATGCTTCAGTAATCCCTTCCAATCTGGTAAATTTAAATATCTTCTGGACATTCCAGAACCAATAAACAAAAAGGGGGTTGTATTAAAATTATTGATAACATCTTCTATTGTCATTTTTACTTTCCTTCCCAAAGTAGCCAAAACCATATTGCCAATATGTGATTGTCTTACCATCCCTATATAATTTTATTAAATTATAAAACGCAATTTTCATTATGTAAATACTTTATATTGTTCATTTAAATAATATTTCGGTTTCATTGGGTACTGTCTTTAATAATTCCTTTATTTTTCAGCATTACTATCCAATAAAATTTATTTGAATACTAAACATTTCCATTTTTATGTAAGATACTTCTATTATATTTTTCTTATATTCCAATTATAATAAGTAATTATTTTCCTCACAAACAAAACCATCGGCATAGCAGGTAGTTTATTAAAAGATTGCTATACAAACAGAAGACGGAGAGCCTTCATACTCTCCGCCTTCTATCTTTTAGCTTACAATATATAACTGCCACAAGCGTACTGAAAAAGGTTGCCACAATTGCCGGTGCAATGATGCCTGCCGGATTCACGCTTCCGTACTGGCTGCGGTAGGCAATCATATTGACGGGAATCAACTGCAAGGAGGAAATATTCAAAATCAAAAAGGTGCACATCTCCTTGCTTGCAGAACGGGATTTTCCCGCTGCTACACTGTCACAGTCAAGATATTCCGAATTACCTCTCTCACGCTCCAACTGTGCCAACGCTTCCATTGCCTTTAGCCCTGCCGGTGTACATGCCCACCCTAATCCTAATATATTGGCAATCAGATTCGTCGCAATATATTCCCGCGAAGGATGTCCCTTAGGAATCTTCGGAAACAGGAAGCTGATAAAAGGCTGTATTCCTCTTGTCATCTTCGCAATAAGCCCGGACTTCTGTGCAATCTCCATTAACCCGACCCACAATGCCATGACGCCGATCATGGTAATGCACAACGATACCGCATCTCCTGCGCTGTCAAGGGCTGCATTGGTCACCTCCGCCATCTTCCCCGTAAAGGCGCCGTACACAACCCCGATTAAAATCATAAATGCCCAGATATAATTCAGCATACATGCCTCCATTAACTTCTTTATGACAATGTATGTTTGTGCAAGGTATTCTATGAAAGGCATATCAAAACTTACCAAGAAAAAGGAATTGCAAAAAGATATGGTAAACGGATAGTGTAGGATTTCTATCGGTAATTATATTTTATACAGAAATGGATATAATCACCGATATGCAAATATAATCTGTTATTATAAAATAAAAATGCTTACGGAGTGATGCCGATGAAATATGTAAATGCAAATGATGTTTTGCCTGAAGAATTACTTTCAATGATTCAAAAACATTATCAAGGCGGCTATTTGTATATACCAAAAGGAAATTATTGTGAGGTAAAGCAAAAGACCGACTATAAGATTGAGTTAGAGAAACGCAACCAGCATATATATTTAAAACATCTTGAAGGAAGAACTAACGGACAGCTTGGAAATATATATCATTTGTCGGAGGCAAGTATTAGAAGGATTATTTCAAAAGAGAAGGTGAAATATCAGAAAATGAAAGAGATCATAGAACAGATTTTGTCTTTATGGGGAATTGAGAACAAGCAATTATTACAAATATATCCCTCGGCATGGGAAATTAATCAGTCTTATGTACTGAAAGTGTATGATGACAGAAAACAGTTGGAAAGAAATATAAAAATATCGGAAATATTATTGGGTTGTAATATTCCGGTTGCGAAGATAATTCTTACAAAAACAGAAGAAAAATATGTTGCGTATCAAAACAATTATTTTCTTATGTCAAAAAAATTACGAGGGAGTAATATTTCCGATATTAAAGACAAAACAATTGCTTGGAAAATGGGCTGTGCAATTGCACAGTTACATACGGCATTTATTAAATGCGAAAGAGAAGTTGAATTTTGGGATAATAGCCTGTTAAAAGAGATGAAAGGATGGATACGAGAAAACTTAGCAAATAATGAGTGGAAGATACTAAACGAAGAAGATTATTCAAAAACAGTAGAATTGTTAGAAAGCGTATATGATTACTTGCCGAAACAATTAATTCATAGAGATGTACATTTTGGAAATTTCTTATTTTTTGAAGGTAATTTATCAGGATATATTGATTTCGATTTGAGTCAAAGAAATATAAGAATATTTGATATTTGTTATTTTTTGACAGGGTTATTAGCAGAAGAAACAGATAACGCTTTTACAAAAATTGAATGGATTGAATACATTAAATCAGTTATTGCAGGTTACGAAAGTATAATTAATCTTTCTGAAAAAGAAAAAAATGCAATCCCATGTGTAATGAAATGTATAGAAATTTTATGTGTAGCATATTTTATCAGTATGAAAGATACAAAACACGCCAATGATGCATATAATGTTTTCCATCTTATACAAAATTGCGAAAGTGATATTAAAAACACAATATGATAGAATGTACTATAAATGGAATATATCTTAAAATGCATACAGAAAGTTCCTTATTTTCGCCAAATTGTATTGATAAAGGAACAATCACTATGATGTCAAAAATTGAATTTCGATCCGGACAGAAAATATTGGATTTAGGATGTGGATATGGTGTAATTGGAATATATGCAGCACATTTTTCAGGCGCAGAGAATGTTACAATGGTATAAGAATAAACAAAAACTTTCAAAAAAATTACAGCGCAAATATAATCGAACAAGAAGGAACAGAATTGAAATATTCTGACAGTTCTGGCAAGTAAAAACAGCATCCACAGACTCAAAAACCATGGATGCTGTAAAACATTCTACCACTCCAACACAGCAGACGCCCATGTCAATCCGCCGCCAAACCCGGACATGGCAATCTTCATTCCCGGCTTTAATAAGCCCTTCCTGTTCATCTCATCTAACAGAATCGGCACACTTGCCGCAGAGATATTTCCGCAATGATCCAAACTGATCGGGAATTTATCTTCAGACACCTTAAGGCGTTTCGCCACTGACTGGATAATACGGATATTTGCCTGATGCAGTGCAAAATAATCAATATCTTCAGCCGTAAGTCCGGCATCCGTGATCGCTTTATGCAGAGAAGCAGGTACTGCTGTCACTGCAAACTTATACACTTCCTGTCCATCCATACGTACATAGTGGAGTTCTTTAGATGTCTGTATCAACGGATTATTATTGGTCCGGTTCTGCCCAGCTAACACCATGCCTTTCGAGCCGTCACAGCCTAAATCAAAAGACAAAAATCCCGTATTATCATCGGCACGCACCACTGCCGCCCCTGCACCGTCTCCAAAAAGAACACAAGTGCTTCGGTCGTTCCAATCCATAATCTTAGACAAAGTCTCCGCACCTAAGACCAATGCCGTTTTATAAATACCAGTCTGCAAATATGCATTGGCAATATGTAACGCGAACATAAACCCGGAACATGCCGCATTGATATCAAAAGCAACCGCGTGATATGCACCGATTGCTGCCTGTACTTCGCAGGCACAGGAAGGTGTTACATAATCTGCCGACACCGTTCCTAAAATAATCAGGTCTATCTCCTCAGCAGTCACGCCCGCATCTTCCATAGCACGTTTAGCCGCTTCAATGGACATGCTTGCTGTTGTCTCATCTTTAGCCAAATGCCGTTCTCTGATACCGGTTCTGGAGCTGATCCATTCGTCAGAAGTATCCATGATCTTAGACAAATCATCATTTGTCACAATATTTTCCGGCAAATAACTTCCGGTTCCTATAATTCTTGTCTTCATCTATTTAAACCTTTCTTTTCACCGATCAGCTTGCACTCGGTTGAAATTCATCCATAATATCTTTTACATGCTCTAGCTTTGTGGCACGATAGGCATTCGCTCCGCAGAAAAGAAGCGCATCCTCTGTTTTACCGGTCACCGCATTTACAAGGGCCTCGGTGATACAGTACGGCGTTTCTGCCGGTTTACAGGTACTGATGCAAAGATGGCATTTTCCATGGGGAATCTTACCTTCCTTCGCCCGCTTCATGAAAGGATTCAAAATAGCGCGTCCCGGCATACCCACAGGACTGTTCACAATCACAATATCCTCTTTCTTTGCATCTATATAGCTCTGCTTATAGGCATCGGCGGCATCGCACTCATAAGTAGTCACGAAACGGGTCGCCATCTGCACCCCGCTTGCTCCCATCTCTACATAATGCTCCATATCCTCACGGGTATAGACACCGCCTGCCACAATAACGGGAATCTCCGTTGCGTGCTCTGCCGCAGTCGTATTTACATGATTGATAATTGCTTTGACTTCGTCATCATAATGCAGTCCCTCAATATCATCAAGCTGTTCCCTGTGGAATCCAAGATGACCTCCGGCAAGGGGGCCTTCAATCACAACCGCATCCGGCAGTCTGTTATACTTCTTCCACCAGTAGCGCATAATTACCTGTGCTGATTTCACACTGGATACGATAGGTGCCAGTTTCGTCTTGGCCGCACCCACCAATTTAGGCAGATCCATCGGCAATCCCGCACCGGATATAATCATATCAATGCCTGCAGATACGGCTGTCTTTACGTACTCCTCATATTTTCTGGTAGCCACCATAATATTGACTCCCAGAATACCATCTCTGGCATACTCACGGGCTTTTTGGATCTCTGAGCGAATCGCCCTCAAATTGGCACCAATGGGATCGGTATCAAAATCAGGCTCCCTGTATCCGATCTGTGCCGTGGAAATCACACCGACTCCTCCCTGTGCCGCTACAGCACCGGCTAAAGAAGAGAGGCTCACACCGACTCCCATACCACCCTGTATTACGGGTACTTTTGCTACCAGTTCCCCTATTTTTAATGGCTTTATCGTAACCATACACTTATGCCTTCCCCTTTCTGCATATTAACCCTCATGCTTGCTCAATCTGTGAATTTAGGTGCAAGAACAAACACCCTCCATAGACCTGCGGCTGATTTATGCCTCACCGATCGCAAAAGTAAGCTCTGCCTGTGTCACCAGCTTGCCATCCACATAGGCTTTGGCTGCTCCCACACCGATAGGTCCTTTGATTTTAATGATCTCCGTCTCTAAAGTAAGCACATCACCGGGTACTACCTTACCTTTAAACTTAGCATTGTTGATTGCTGCAAAATATGCTGTTTTGCCTTTAAACTCCGGCTGGCTTAAGATGGCAACGGCACCGGTCTGTGCCAATGCTTCCACGATCAGCACGCCCGGCATAACAGGCTCCTGCGGGAAATGCCCTGCAAAAAACGGCTCATTGTAGGAAACACATTTTTTCGCTACAACACGTTTTCCTTCCTCCAATTCCTCAATGGTATCAATCAGCATAAAGGGCTGTCTGTGAGGAATAATCTCCATGATTTCTTTCGCTGTCATAAGTGACATATTTATATCCTCTCTTTTCTATTGCATTATTCCGTATATTTCTTCACTAAAATACTTGCATTGTGTCCGCCGAATCCCAGAGAGTTGGATAATGCATACTCAAAGTCCTCCGTATACGGCTCTTTGCAATAATTTAAGTCACACTCTTCATCCGGCACCTGATAACCGACCGTCTGATGAATGTAGCCTTCCTGCAGCTCTTTCACACAAGTAACAAACTCAATGGCTCCTGCTGCCCCCAGCAGATGACCTACCATGGATTTGGTAGAATTAATCTTGATATCCTTCGCATGATCACCGAACGCTAACTTGATTGCTCTCGTCTCGAAGAGATCATTGTGGTGCGTGCTTGTACCATGTGCATTAATATATGTGATGTCATCCGTAGAAATACCCGCATCCTTTACGGCATATTCCATAGCCTTTGCCGCACCTGCGCCATCCTCGGCAGGGGATGTGATATGGTATGCATCGGAACTGCAGCCGTATCCGACTACTTCGGCATAAATCTTAGCACCTCTCGCCTTTGCGTGCTCTAACTCTTCCAATACTACAATCGCGGAACCCTCGCCCATAACGAAACCGCTTCTTTCCTTATCAAAAGGAATGGAGCATCTCTTAGGATCTTCACAAGTAGTCAGTGCAGTCAGCGCAGAGAAACCGCCGATACCGATGGGGCATACACTTCCTTCTGTACCGCCCGCGATCATGACTTCCGCATCGCCATACTGAATCGTACGGAATGCTTCACCGATAGAATTTGTACCGGTTGCACATGCGGTCACTACGTTAATACTCTTACCCTTTAATCCGAATTGGATCGATACATTGCCTGCTGCCATATTGGAAATGGTTAACGGTACGAACAAAGGCTCAATTTTGCCGGGACCTTTTTCTACCAATCTGGTGTGGGAACGCTCCATTGCCTGTAAGGAACCTGTACCGGAACCCACTGCCACGCCCACGCGGTACGGATCTTCCTTCTCCATATCAAGACCCGAGTCTTCCATCGCTTCTCTTGTAGCCGCTACCGCATACTGGGAGAATAATTCCATTCTCTTAGCTGCCTTGAAATCCATATAATTTTTACCGTCGAAATCCTTCACTTCAGCGGCAAGCTTACACTTAAAATCAGTAGTATCGAATTTGGTAATCGGTGCAAAACCTGTCTTGCCTTCTTTTACACCAGCCCAGAATTCATCTACACTTAAACCGATAGGAGTGATGGCTCCCATACCTGTTACTACTACTCGTCTGCTCATTATATTCCTCCATCCTTGTCCATTATATTTGTATGAAAGAACGCCTGTTTCCAGCATTCTTCTCACACTGATTAAATCGCCATACCGCCGTCTACGGAAATTACCTGTCCTGTAATATAGGATGCTTTATCGCTGGCAAGAAATGCCACCGTCTCAGCGATATCCCTCGGTGTACCCACACGCTTGAGCGGAATCTGTCCAAGCGTCGCTTCTTTGGCTGCCTCTGTCATTGCCTGTGTCATATCGGTATCGATAAATCCGGGAGCTACCGCGTTCACTGTGATGCTTCTGCTTGCCAGCTCTCTGGCCATAGATTTAGTCAGTCCGATCACACCTGCCTTAGATGCGGAATAATTAGCCTGTCCCGCATTGCCCAGTACGCCGGATACGGAAGATAAGTTGATGATTCTGCCTGCCTTCTGTTTTAAGAAAGGACGGTACATATGCTTGATTGTATTAAAGGTACCTTTCAGATTCGTGTCAATTACAGCATCGAAATCCTCTTCCGTCATCTTAATCACTAAGTTATCTCTCGTAATACCTGCATTGTTCACCAGGATATCAATATGACCGAATGCGGCAAGCATATCCGTAATCATCTTTCCGCATGCCTCATAGTCCGCTACGCTGCACTGTACGGCTACAGCTTTCCGTCCCATTTCTTCTATCTTAGCGACTACCTCTTCCGCTTTTTCTTTAGAACCGTTATAATTCACGATCACATCAGCACCATACTCAGCCAATGTCAATGCGATCTCGCGTCCGATGCCACGTCCTGCACCCGTTACCAGTGCAACTTTACCTGTTAACATGTTATTCCTCCATTCCAAAGTGATTTGCATTGTTTAAATCAACTCAGCAAGCTTCTCTAAATCTTCTACTTTCTCTACATTGATAACCTTCATGTCTTTATTGATCTTGCGCATGAATCCGGATAATGTCTTGCCGGGTCCGATCTCTACGAAAGTATCTACTCCGTCAGCGATCATACGCTCAATCGTCTGCTGCCATTTCACGGAAGAAGAAACCTGCTTCTCAAGAAGCGGCTTCACCTCTGCCTTATCCTTCACATAATCGGCTGTCACGTTGGCAATGTAAGGAATCTCAATATCATGAATCTCTACATTCTCCAACTCTTTCGCCAGCTTCTCTCCTGCTCCTACCAGTAACGGAGAATGGAAAGGACCGCTAACCTTCAATGTCACGCATCTCTTAGCGCCTGCCGCTGTCAGCTTCTCTACCGCTGCCTGTGCCGCACCCTCTTCTCCGGTAATAACGATCTGTCCCGGACAGTTATAGTTTGCAATCGTCACCATACCCGGTGTCTCTTCACAGATCTGCTCGATGACCGCGGTATCCAGTCCAAGAACTGCCACCATAGCACCACCCTGAGGAACTGCTTCCTGCATATAAATACCACGCTTGCGGACTACCTTGAAAACATCCTCAGGACTCATCACGCCACTGGCTACCAGCGCGCCGTACTCTCCCAGACTTAAGCCGCCTGTCACGTCAGGCTTTAAGCCTTTTTCCTCTATTGCTTTTAACATTGCCACTTCTGTTGCCAGCATGGCAATCTGTGTATACTCTGTAATATTAATCTGTTCGTTCTCTTCAAAACAAAGCGCAGGCACATCCAATCCGCTTGCCTTGCTTGCCAGCTCGAACATCTCCCTGCAGACCGAAATCTGCTCATAGAAATCTTTCCCCATTCCTACATACTGTGCCCCCTGACCCGGGAACATAAATGCTATTTTACCCATAATTTTCCTCCATTCTTTTACACAGCTTCTCTGTTTTATCTGATAGTTTGATATTCAAAGTATTTAATTGCTAAAAAGGGAGTCCGACCCGGAACTCCCTATATGTTACAATTTCAGAAGCTTCTCTGCCTCGCTCATGATCTCCTCGATCATTTCTTTACAAGTCTGTTCTTTGCTGACCATACCGGCAATCTGTCCCGCCATAATTGTACCGGTTACCACATCGCCTTCCACCACAGCTTTGCGCAGAGAGCCGAGCGTAAGCTTCTCCATTTCTTCTAAAGATGCTCCCTCTTTCTCCAACTGCAGATACTCTCTCGTCAGCTTATTACGAATCTGACGAACGGGATGACCGTTGCTCATACCGGTAACTGCGGAATCGATATCCTTCGCAGCTATAACCTTCTGTTTGTAATTCTCATGTACAGTACATTCTTTCGCTACCAGGAAACGGGTTCCCATCTGTACGGCATCGGCACCCAGCATCATAGCTGCCGCAAACCCTCTGCCGTCTGCAATACCGCCGGCTGCGATAACCGGGATACTAACTGCATCCACTACCTGCGGCACTAAAGTCATGGTGGTAGCAGAACCGATATGTCCGCCGGACTCTGTACCCTCTGCCACTACGGCATCGGCACCGGCACGTTCCATCATCTTAGCAAGTCCTACACTGGCAACGACAGGAATCACCTTAATTCCGGCTTCCTTCCACATAGCCATATACTTGCCCGGATTACCAGCCCCGGTAGTAACTACTTTAACGCCTTCTTCTACAACTACCTTGGCAATCTCATCTGCTTCCGGGTTCATAAGCATCACATTTACACCGAAAGGCTTCTTCGTCAGTTCTTTCGCCTTCTGAATCTGCTCTCTGACAAAGGATGCCGGTGCACCGCCTGCACCGATAATACCCAATCCTCCGGCTTCGGACACTGCCGCTGCCAAATGGTACTCGGCAACCCAGGCCATGCCGCCCTGAATAATCGGATACTCGATTCCCAGAAGTTCTGTTATTTTTGTTTTCATATTAATACCCATTTTCCTAATTTGCAAATATAAGTCCATCTTATATCTGCCACATACACCACTGTGCGAAGCTCTTTTCTTAACACACTCCACATTGATACAAAGTTTCTCTTATGCCTCTACACCTTTGTTCTTCATATACTCAACAACAGCGCCAACTGTTGTAATCTGCTCTAAATCCTCGGAAGGGATCTCTACGCCATACTCCTCTTCGAAAGCCATAACAAGCTCGAATAAATCTAAGGAGTCTGCACCTAAATCATCCTTGAAAGAAGATTCTTCTGTGATCTCTACTCCATCTAAGTTTAACTGCTCCTGAATAATCTCGATAACTCTTTCTAACATTTTCTTATCTCCTTTTCGCCATTTAAAAATAGTTTGACATTCAAAGTATATTATCTGACCCTATATTTGTCAATCTTAATTTTACGGATTCTTGCATTTTTGTCAATCAGTTTGACAATAAATATTGATAAATATCTCGTTTTGGTACTCCACGATCCTTTGCAACCTGTTTCATGGCACTCTTTTCATCCATACCCTCCTTCTCATAATATGCCATATGCTCTTCAATACTCATGCTCTGCCATGCGGCTTTTTCTTCTTCCCTCTTCTGCTTTATGCTCTTGCCTTCAATAACCAGCACATATTCTCCGCGGGGTTCTTCCTTTTCATACATTCCAAGGGCATCCTCGATGGTCGTAGGCAGCACCGTCTCGAATTTCTTAGTCAGTTCCCTGCATAAGGTAAGCCGCCTGTTCCCCAGCACATCTCTCAGCTCACGAAGTGTCTTAACGAGATGATGCGGCGCTTCATAGAGAATAATCGTTCTGGATTCTTCCTTCAGTTCCTCCAGTATCTGAGCCTTCTCCTTCTTGTCTGCCGGAAGGAACGCCTCGAAACAAAACCGTCTGGTGCTAAGCCCGGATAAAGTCAACGCCGTGATGCACGCCGCAGCACCCGGCAGCGATGTCACCGGAATACCCGCCTCATGGCACTTCGCTACAAGCACTTCCCCCGGATCGGAGATCGCCGGTGTACCCGCATCCGTAATCAGCGCAACATTTTTGCCCTGCTGCATCTGCCCTACCAGGTAGTCCGCTTTTTCTACTTTATTATATTCATGATAACTGGTCATAGAAGTCTTTATTTCAAAATGATTCAGTAATTTAATGCTGTTGCGCGTATCCTCTGCCGCAATCACATCCACGCTGCGCAGTGTCTCCACCACACGGGGCGTCATATCGCCCAGATTACCGATGGGGGTTGCGCACAAATATAACATTCCCGACATTTCCTGCTCCTTTTCCTGCTCCCACTGCACCCGCTCTTCTTCCGCCTTCTCTTCTGTTAAAAAAGCCTCCGGCTGGTAATTCACCGCCGCATTCCACAGTATCCACTCATCGTAGCCTGCATCATACGCCCCATGAATCTGTTCCCGTATCTGCTCCGGTCCGTAACTGATATGCCCGGGCACCCAGCTTGCGGTAAAACTCTGCAGCCATACCCGCACGCCCGCTCTTTTCTCCTCCGGCAGTACGCTAAGTTCACCGACGGAAGAAGCTGCCGCCTCGTAAATAATCCGATAAGGCTCCGCATCCGGCACTGCGATTCCGTAAGAACCGTTATAGTAATGGGAAGGATACACCATAGGACAGATATAATCCAGATGGGATGCCATCTGCACATAGTCCTGCCCTACAATCTCCTGATCGGTCTCGTTATCAATAACTGTTCCGAACACATCTGCCGATACATAGATTCCCAGCGGCGACAATTCATCATATACATATTCTGTAAACTGCGTAATAATATCTGTCTTGCTGATCTTCTCTGCCTCAGCCCCGTAATCCACCTCTTCCTCCCTGATATCGGTGGAAAAACGGATATAGTCAAACTGTACCTCATCAAAACCCGCATTGGCAGCTTCTGCGGCAACTTCCGTCAGATACTCCCACACTTCACGCTGATAGGGATTGACCCACGCAAGCCCGTTTTTATCCCGAAAAATCTCTCCGTCTGCCGTATGTACCGCCCACTCCGGCTTCTGCTCTGCCAGATAAGGATCACGAAATGCTACAATTCTGGCAATCAGATAAATATTCTTCTCTTTGCATTTCGTTACCAATTCCTCAATATCCGGTATATAGCGAATCCCCGCATCAATCTCCAGCACCTGATCCGTCTGCATCTTATAAGTCACTCTGCCTTCGTCGTTTTTGATATCAATGACCATCGCATTGAGTTCCGTTTCCTCTACAAGTGCCATCAACTGATCCATCTTTGCAGTGCCTGCAATAGGTCCGCTGACATAGATCCCTCTGACTTTTACCGGTTCTCTTTTTTCAATCTCCGAATCTGCCTCTTCATTTTCTGTCTCATCCGTCTCCGGTACTTCCTGCTGTTTATTTCCTGCTGCCGCATCATCCTGCAGCATAACTTCTCCCGATGAATCTTCTTCTGACAATCCTTTATGGGATTCGGTTCCCTCCGGAGAATTTTCCGAAACCGTGTTTTCCTGTTCCCTGTTCTCTTGTACTGCAATCGTTTCCGCCGCCGTCGGTTCTGTCTGCCCATTACAGGCACTGCACAGTAGAACTGTCAAGGCTGCAGCGAGTACGGCTGCATAACTTTTTCTTCTCATATATTTATCTTTCCAATCACATATCATACTGCATTGAGATATCTAAAGCATTTGCTTTTCTCTCAACCCTGCTTTTTCTTTCGTATCAGTCTGATCTATTTCAGAGCGGTTTTCTTGCAGCCTAATATCCGTAAATATCATAAATCTCCGGCATATATACTCCCGGTTCCCGATACACGATCAGCGGTTTCTCCACCGTCATGCGCGGCCTGCCGCCCCTGTTCGCCTCGATCAGTACCATGTTAGGTTCCTTATCTACAAAGGGGTACACTAACTGCATCCGTTTCGGCTCTAATTTATACGTCTGTAAGACAGTCATGATTTCCGCCAGCCGGAAGGGTCTGTGCACCATGAAGAAATTCCCGCCCGGTTTTAACAGCTTCGCTGTCTGCGACACCACATCCTCCAGTGTACAGAGAATTTCATGCCGGGCAATGGCTTTAGCATCTCCTTCATTGGTGATTCCGTGCTGACCGATCATATAGGGGGGATTGCAGGTAATAACGTCAAAAGAAGCAGCGTCAAACAGACTTCCTGCCTCTTTTATATCTCCCGTCACAATATCAATTTTATGTTCCAGTCCGTTTAAGAGCACACTGCGCCTTGCCATATCCGCACTGTCCTCCTGAATCTCCAATCCGGTCAGGTGCGCTGCTCCGGTTTTTGCTTCCAGCAGAATCGGGATGATACCCGTACCGGTGCCTAAATCCAATACCTTTGCACCCTCTTTTACCCGCGCAAAACCGGATAACAGCACCGCGTCCATCCCGAAACAAAAACGGCCGGTATCCTGAATGATATGGTATCCGTTGCGCTCTAAGTCATCAATTCTTTCATTTTCTTTCAACACGACTTTGTTTTCCGATACCATATCTTATCCTTTATCCCTGCTTACTTCTAATTATCGTCCAGCTTCGATTTATTGGAATCCTGTTTCTCAAGCTTCTCCAATTCCTTCAGCTCCGCATCGCTGACATCTACTTTATGATTCTTATTATGCTTTCTCTTAAAACGAAGCTGATCTACCTTATACTCCTGAATCTCTTTCTCGTCGTCTACATCTACGATGACCTTCACTAACTGACGAAGCACATTAACACTGTGTACTTCACCCTTTAAACCATCCTCTGTCGTTACGAAGTCTCCCACATTAGGCAGTCTTCTGTTTAATTCTTCATAGGTCTCTTCTTCATTCTTCAAACAGCACATCAGCCTGCCGCAGACACCGGATATCTTAGTCGGATTTAGAGAAAGATTCTGCTCCTTCGCCATCTTAATAGAAACCGGCACAAACTCGGACAGATGCGTGTGACAGCACAGCGGTCTGCCGCAAATACCGATACCCCCCACGATCTTCGTCTCATCCCGCACACCGATCTGGCGAAGCTCAATCCTCGTCTTAAATACAGATGCCAGATCTTTTACCAGCTCCCTGAAATCAATACGTCCGTCCGCCGTGAAATAGAACAGAACTTTATTGTTGTCAAAAGTATATTCCGCATCGATCAGCTTCATCTGCAAATCATGCTTCCTGATCTTTTCCAGACAAATCTTATAAGCGTCCTTCTCTTTCAGCTTATTGGCAGCTTCCTGCTCGTCATCCTTTTGCGTTGCCACACGTAACACTGCTTTCAGCGGCTGGATAACCTTATCATCCTCCACCTCTTTCGGATCGCATACAACAGTACCGTATTCAATCCCCCGGGCCGTCTCCACGATCACATGGTCGTTTCTCTTAACCGCTAATTTGCCCGGATCGAAATAATATATCTTACCTGCGGTACGAAACCGCACACCTATTACCTTAGTCATAATCTATCAACCTCCGTCTGTCAGTTTCCTGAACATCAATCTTTATATAGCTTCCCGTTTAGTTCTCCTTAATCGTCAGAAGCAGCAGCTCCATCGTCAGATCGAAATTAACGTTTGCCTCCAGCCTTCTCTTCGCCTGCTGCAATGCATTCACAATGATCTCGATTCCCTCGTAGGTACTTCTGTCTGCCACCTTTCTGATCTGCTGCAGTTCATCTTTAAAAATCAGGCTGTTAATATCCTTAGTCGCTTTATAAAGCAGCACATCCCGATACCATACGGACAGAATGTCCAAATAATCATTCACGTCAAACTTATACTCATTGATCTTCTTGATCGCCTTAACGATCTCGTTAATCTCCATATCATTAATGTATTTTACCAGAGTAATCGCTTCATCCTTGACCTTCTCGAACTCCTCGCTGCTGGCAAGCAGTTTCGCCTTACCGATATTGCCTCTGGCAAAAGCCACACAAATATTAGCCTTATAATCCGGCACACCCAGTTCTTCCATGAGATATTTCTTCACCTGGGCATCGGAGACTGGCTTCATGTTCAATACAACGCATCTGCTTATGATCGTCGGCAGAAGCTCGTCCACATTGGTAGTCAGAATCAGAATTACCGCATATTCCGGCGGCTCCTCCAGCGTCTTAAGAAGCGCATTCTGCGCCTGTACCGTCATCTTCTCGCCCTCATTCATAATATAAATCTTACGCGGGCTGCTGTAGGGCTTAATACCGATATCGTTATTAATCTGACTCCTGATATCCTCTACACCGATCGTATTGGGCTTCTCATGACTGATATAAATAATATCCGGCTGGTTATTACTTAATGCCTGCTTACAGGAATGACATTCCCCGCAAGGCTCTGTGCCGCCCTTTTCACACTGCAGAGTCATCGCAAAGATACGCGCAATAAATTCCTTACCGGAACTGCGCTCTCCGTTGATAATATATGCGTGTGAAACTTTATTCATGGAAATGGCATTCTGTAAATGCTCTTTTAACTGTTCCTGTCCTATAATATCCGTAAATTTAGCCATCTATAAACCTCACTATTTCTTTAAGCAATGTCCGCCTGCAAGAAAACTTCTCTTATCCCTCGTAATAACTTGTCTTTACTGCCGCCATAGACTGTCTTCTCAATAACCGGCTACGTAAAGATGTCCAAAAGTAACCCTCTGATCTCACCGATCTTATTCAGAATCGCGATATGATCCTGCTCTTCCTTTACAAGCTCCTGTGCCAGCTCATCCAAATTCTGATCCACCAGACGAATGATGCCGTACACCCTGTGCCGTCCTTTCCTGTCTAAGAAATTCTCTCTGGAAAAAGCATGGGAACGGTTGACGATTTCATTCATAAAATCCTTAATCAGCGCCCGGTAGCGTTTCATATCCTTGATATCCCGATGCTTTGCAAGCTTATCTCCCTGTCTGGTAATCTCCTCCAGCATACCGGTGAGTGCATTCTGCAAATCCTGTTCCGCAATCCTGCTGACAAGGGTGAATTTAAAGTTACCGTCAGTCTCCTGGGGCGCCTGCGTCTGTTCTACCGGCATCGCCTGCTGCATCTGATTTACTTTGATGTCCACTCCCGTCACCTCTTTTCCTGCTATACTAAACTTCGGCTGTCATACTTCCGCGCTTATAAGGCTGATTTTGTGCAGCACGGCTATTTCTGCAGCTGCTCTAATAGATATGCCACAATCTTCTCCAAGCATCTGTCCAGCTCATCGTTATAAAATGTCTCTTCGATTCCCGCCTGCTCTATCTTATCCTTCGAGAAATCCTCGGCATCCGCAAGAAAACGCCTGCACATTTCTTCATACTTGGGATGATCCTGTGCTTTTTCCCGATCTAATGCCCTCTGTAGGCGTACGCCGTCATCTAACTCAATCATAACAGGCACAACCTTGTCTGCACCATAGAACTTCCGTATCTGCGAATAAGCTTCCAGCGTACCGATCAGGATATAAGAATTATCCTCAAGTCTGACCGTCTCATCTGCCACCGTAAAATACCGCCAGATTCCGAAGCATGTATGATAGGCTCTGGCTTCAATGATACTCCCCTGCTGCAGAAGCTTCTGATACCCTTCTTCATCCGTAAAATGGTACTCCACACCCTCTCTCTCTCCATCCCGAATCGGTCTGGTCGTATAGGGTACAATGGTATTTAATTGAATCTGCTTTTGTTCCAGCAGTTTTTTATAAATTGTATCTTTTCCCGATGAACTTCTTCCCATCAGGCACACTATCTTTCCCATGGCTCATCCTTCTTCATACTATTGTCCATTTAATAATGCCATACTTTGATAGGAATTTCAAATTTTTCTGTTATATCTGCCAAAAAGAGAGCTTTTCAGAATTTTTCTTTGCCGCATCAATCTGAATTCCCTGTAATAACGGAAACATTGCCTTCCTCTGTGATGCCGTGTACCTGCAACCCTGTTGCAATACTGTTCTGTACCTTTCTCAACAATTCTTCGCTCATCACTTCTCCGGGCACTAACAACGGTATTCCCGGCGGATATAAATGGATGAAGTCGGCAGCAATACGTCCCACCGACTCAGCCAGCAGTATCTCCTCCTGCGGACTATGAAAAGCCTGTGCCGGCGTCATTCTCTGTTCCGGCTCTTCCATTTTCTGCCCTGCCTCCTTCAGTCTGATAATTTCCGGCTCCGGTTCATATTCCGTCTCATACATCACCTGAGGATTCTTCTCATCTATCCTATTCTGTGCCCCTTGCATCATCAGTCCTGCTTCTTCTATCCTATCATCTATCTGCACGATTGCATCAGCCAATCTCTGCCAGCCTTCTTCCGTATCCATAACGGTCATGATTGCAAGCACATACGTACTTGCCGCCATCTCCATCTGCAAATGATACTCATCCCGCAAGATATCATATAACTGCTGCCCGGTCATGGATGTGCCCTTCACCGAAATGACAAGCTTACCCATATCCCAGCCGACCAGGGCATATCCTGCAGCTTTCTGCTTTTGTGTTTCTTCTTCCTTATCTTTTCGTTTTCCATATTCTTTATATCCGTTGAAAGCATCTGCATATATTTCTCTTTCCCTCGGCGGCTTTTTACCTAACACATCCGTGATTTTCCCCACACGGATATGTCGGCACCCACCTACTTTTCTTAGGAAAGCTGTATATTGATTGTGATAAAAGGAAAACCGTTCTTCACCATGCTTTTCCATATATCGTATACAGGAATCCATGCTTGCCATCATCACATAGGACGGGCTGCTGGTCTGCAGCATCGCTAAATACTTACGTAACTTCCCCCGGTCTACGCGCTCTCCACTCACGTGCAGCAGCGCAGTCTGGGTCATGGACGGCAATGTCTTATGAAGACTATGAATAACCAAATCGGCGCCTCCCGCCACTGCACCTTCTTTGAGATGCGCGCCGTGGGCCTCATCCACAATAAGAATCCTGCCTCTCTCATGCACAGCCTTTGCAATCGCTTTCACATCCGACAGGATTCCCTCATAGGTCGGCGATGTGATGACTACTGCTTTGCAGTTGGGATATTGGTCTAATAACCTGCTGACCTCGTAAGCATCCACACCATCATAGATATCATATTCTTCTATTATCTGAGGATAAAAGTAGTGCAGCGTCAGTCCCTGCATAATCGCCGCATGATAAACCGACTTGTGACAGTTACGTGCCACCAGGATTTCGTCTCCCTGCTCTGTTACAGCCATGATAGATGCCAATACGCCGCAAGTACTGCCGTTTACCAGATAATAGGTTTCCTCCGCGCCATACAGCCGCCCGGCTCTCTCCTGCGCTTCTTTTATGATACCTTCTGCATGATGCAGATTGTCATAACCATCAATCTCCGTAATATCAAACCGATAGAATTCCGCCATCTCACCTGCCTGCGGATTGCGCTTATGCCCCGGCATATGATAGGGATAAAAATCGGTGTCCGCATATTCTGTTAAAGCCTGATATAGCCCCTTGTCACAGTCCTGTTCTGATTCTTTGCTATGAAATTGATTTATGTTCCGTTTCTGACTGTACAACCTGATTCTTTTCCATTCTCTCGTTCTAAGCTAATATGCCTGTATGAAATCCACTATAATGCATGAATCTTACACCGCCTGTTTCCCATGCCCCTTACGAAGCCCAACAGTCTCTCTAAACGAACAATATTTATCCGCCGCTGTAACCACCCACGCCTCCTCGCAGGTAGGCGGTACGATCGTAAGCGGCCACATATGCTTCCTGATAATCTCCCGCTGTCTGTCCGAAAGACGATATTCTTTCTCTGCATTTTCAAGTGCTGTCATCGGATGATGGAACCCATGCAGCCTTTTTCTCTGTGACAGATATTCTTTATCATGCCAGTCATACAGAAAATAATCATGCAAAAGAGCGCCCCGCACTAAATCGTGCTTATTGCAATGCAGCCCCAGCTTCTTATTGATCAGCAAACTGTACCGTGCCACATCCATACAGTGATTATGCACCGTCATGGTACCATGCTGAATATGCCCTTTTGTGCGTTTAAAATTCTGGGAATTAATAATATCAGAGCCGTGCTCCTTTAACAATGCCTGAATTCTTTTATGCTGCTCATATAATTTTCTGATACGCTCACTGCGCTTTTGTCTGCGTTTTTCTCTATAACTTTGAAGAACTCTCATATTCCCCGTAATCTCCCTCATACCGCCATAACCTGCTGCTGCCTGTCTGCTTTTATACAAATACAATCTGCACTAACACCATATAACAGATGGTTCCCAGTCCGATGCTCAACAGAATATTTTTCTTCCACAGATGTAATCCCACCACCAGAAGACTTGAGAAAGCTGCCGGCAGCCAGTGACTCATACCTGTAAAATTAATACTTCTCAGACAATATACCACCAATACCGCCATAATGGAAGCCGGAAGTACAGCTCCCAGATATTGAACCGTCTTCGGCACTTCTTTCTTACCGCCGAAAACCAGAAACGGAAAGGCCCTCAGCAGGATCGTGCACAATGACACTACTGCAATCACTGCAACAGAGTATCCTGTATCGATATTCATATGCTATGCGACCTCCTCTGCCCAAAAAACTTTTCTCCGTGCCAATAACAGTATTATCACACAAGAACACAATGCCGGCAGAATAAACTGATCCGGTCCTAATACAATCAGCCACAGAATACCGCATACAGCCCCAAGCAGTGCCGGAAAATGACTCTTTGCCCCCTGCCACTGTTCTACTACAATCACAATAAACAATGCTGTCATGGAAAAATCAATTCCTGTCGAATCAAAAGTAAAGTAACTGCCTGCCAGTGCACCGATTACTGATCCTAACACCCAGTAACATTGATCCAAAAATGAAATCCAGAAAAATACCTTTTTCTCTTCCATTCCCTCAGGAATTTTCGTGCCGCACAGTACGGAATAAGTCTCGTCCGTCAGGGAAAATACCAGATAGGGATAAGCTTTTCCCATCTTCTTATACTTCTCTACGAAAGAAAGACCATAAAAAATATGCCGTCCATTAATGAATAATGTCATAAGCACAGCCGAAAGCAGCCCTGCTCCGCTTGTTAAAAGTGTCACAAGAACGAACTGCATACTGCCCGCATAAACTACAACACTGATTAAGAATGCCCAAAGAAAACTATATCCTGCATTTTGCAATAACAACCCAAAGGCAATCCCCAGGAAAATATATCCGAGCATAACCGGAATAGACTGTTTCCATGCAAAAATAATCGGATTTTTATTCTTATGCTGCTGTTCCATTTTATTTTCAACTTCCTTTTATCCTTCAATCAAATCATGCAGCACTTTCGCCCGATGTGCCCACGTATGTGCTTCTTTCGCCATAGCATATCCCTGATCCGCTATCTCCTGCATATGTACCGGATTTGCTAAAAGCTCTCCTGCAATTTCCGGCACTTTGTCCATCTGGGATAAAGAATAAATACTGCAATCCACACCGTCATGCAGAATACTGTCCAGATATACACTGCTGTCTGTCAAACACACTGCGCCATTAAGCATCGTGTTAAAAATTCTGTCATGGGCGCCGTCCTTAAACCATGGCATTACATTTAAAGATATCTTAGTCTGGCATAGCTTCTTAAGACATCCTATGGAATCCAAATTATTCATCAAAATCAGATTTTCTTCGTGTTTACAGGGCAATAAATCCCATCCATCACCAAACACATGCACCTTAATCCCTGCATCTGCCAACTGCTGCACCGCTTTGCCTCTGAGTGTATAACGAACATACAAGTCAATAAAAGTAAGCGCCGCCATCGTTTTCTTCAGCTCTTCCTCCGGCACCTCACCAAGCTCATCCCTCAAATGGGACTCCGCCACTTCCTCCACCGTTTTACAGGGATTGGCTAACAGATCATCAATCATGCCGTAATAAAATGCCGTGTACTCATCATCAATTCTCGTAATATATTTCTCAAAAGTCTTCGGCACACAGTAATTCCCTACCATGATCACATCATACTTACGATATTCAATCGGCACATTGGACTTGTTCGGATACAACTGCGTCCCTGCCAGGGGCAGAAACGGGCCGTTCTCTATCTCCGGAAAAAATCTGCGCATATATTTCTCATGATTCTTGTCAATGCTCAGATGATGATACCCTCTCGGCACCTTTTCCAGAAAATGATGATAGTACATAGGATGATCCACTACAATATTGTAACTGGGGATGTCCAAAGCATCCCACATTGATCTGCCGTTTTCATCCAGAAAATAATCCTCTCCGCTCATGCCATGGAAATTAAAATTAATGAGAACCGTATTCCCTTTTTCAAAAAAAGACCGGAAAAATTTCTCTGTGCTGCTCCAGGGTTTGCTTAAATCATATAGAAACACTTCATGCCCCATCGCTTTCATCGCCTCCGCGATCTGGATGGAAAAATAGCCCTGGGTTTCTATATCACCCTCAAAAAACATGATCTTTTTCATAATGTATAACCATGTGCCTTTCTCAGCCTTTGAGTTTTCATACCAACTCATGCCAAATTCTTACAATTTTGTCGTAACTATATGTTTTCTGCCTTATCCCGATAGAGGATCGCAGTAATAATAAAACTTGCCGCAAAAGATACCACGCCCACGATAATCGCTTTCATCAAATTATAAGGTTCTTCTGTACTGTAAAACATCAGAATAGAAGGGATACTCGGAAAAGTATAGATAAAGCAGTGCACCGTAATAATACCCTGCACGATACCCGCAATCATACAGCCCAAAATATTGCCGATTGCCGGTGTTTTCTCCTTAAAACAAATCCCGAAAATAGACGGCTCCGCAATACCCGGAATTAAGGCTGTAACCATAGCGCTAAGTGACATGGATCTTAATTCCGGTTTCTTCGTTTTCACAAAGACACCCAAATCACAGCCTGCCAAAGAGATATTAGAAATAAACAATGCAACCATAATACCATAATCAACACCGGTTAATCCGATCTGCGTGATAGCCAACGTCATAAATATCCAGTGCATACCCGTAGAAACAAGCACCAAAGTCAATGCTGCAAACAAGCCCCATGCCAGAACCGGCACCTCCGTCTGCATAATATTCAATCCGCTTGCCAACGCGTTGCTAATCAGACTTACTACCGGCTCAATCACCAGAATTCCAAGCAAAGAGGTAATCAAAATCGCACATACTGCCAAAAAATATGGCTGCAGACTTTCCTTTATCATTTTCTTCAGGAAGCGCACAATATGAGACATACAGTAAATCAACAGAATAATCGGAATAACGCTGTACGCATAGGTCGCTGAAACCACCGGAATACCGATAAAAGTAACCTTCTCACCGCTCTCCATAAGTGCCGCGAAATCCGGAAGCAGCATAACACACACGCTGATTATCGCAATCAACGGGTCTGTATCAAAATGCTTCGCCGAAGAATATGCTACCATAATCGGTAAAAAGTAAAAAGGCGCCGTGGCAATCGCAGACATAATTGTCTCCGTCGTTCCCGTTAAAAGATGCACTGTCGTCAAAAGCAGCACAATCATTTTCAAAATACCTCCCGCTAAAAGGATCGGTATAATCGGTGCCATACATTCACTGATATGATCAAATACTGCTGACAGGGATTTCTTTACTTTTTCCATACTTTTTCCTTCTATACTCCTTATTTCTTCCAACTTCTCTTTATCATTCTTACTTTGTTTATCTTATCTTCTAAAAACTACTCTTTTTATATCGACAAAATTTTATGTTTCATTTATCCAGAAATATTCTCAGGCGTATTTATAGTAGCATACTTTATCCTGAATTGGTATGCCTATCCATCATCAATATCATTATTCTCTTACTTCCTTATGCTTTATTACTCAGGAATAAGCCAGAAAAAAGCTGTAGAGCTTATGGGGCATTCAGATATCAAAATGATTATGGAAGTATATGCGCATATGGACGAACAGAAGGAATCTGTACAAGAAAAATTAGACCAAGCCATTGCGCTATAATTTTGCTATAATGTCATATGTTTTGCTATAAAAATGCTATAATATAAATCTTTATTTTCAAACAAAATAGTGCAAAAGAAAAACACCCTATTTTCCTTATTTTTAAGGAGTTTCGGGTGTTTTTATTAAGTGAAGCACGGGGGATTCGAACCCCCGACAACCTGATTAAAAGTCAGGTGCTCTACCGACTGAGCTAGTGCTCCATATTTATGACATATTTCATATTGCCTTTCATCCTTTTTGGGTAATAGAAAATGCCCAGAACCGGAATCGAACCAGTGACACGAGGATTTTCAGTCC